>NZ_JALNTT010000001.1:0-1231834 GCF_023161695.1 Vibrio sp. 1CM2L | reverse complement strand
ACGCTCGCACCCTCCGTATTACCGCGGCTGCTGGCACGGAGTTAGCCGGTGCTTCTTCTGTTGCTAACGTCAAGAGATAGCGCTATTAACGCTACCCCCTTCCTCACAACTGAAAGTACTTTACAACCCGAAGGCCTTCTTCATACACGCGGCATGGCTGCATCAGGCTTTCGCCCATTGTGCAATATTCCCCACTGCTGCCTCCCGTAGGAGTCTGGACCGTGTCTCAGTTCCAGTGTGGCTGATCATCCTCTCAGACCAGCTAGGGATCGTCGCCTTGGTGAGCCATTACCTCACCAACTAGCTAATCCCACCTAGGCATATCTTGACGCGAGAGGCCCGAAGGTCCCCCTCTTTGGCCCGTAGGCATTATGCGGTATTAGCCATCGTTTCCAATGGTTATCCCCCACATCAAGGCAATTTCCTAGGCATTACTCACCCGTCCGCCGCTCGACGCCCATTAACGCACCCGAAGGATTGTTAGTGTCGTTTCCGCTCGACTTGCATGTGTTAGGCCTGCCGCCAGCGTTCAATCTGAGCCATGATCAAACTCTTCAATTTAAAGTTTTGATTACCTAAATTAATAGGTGTGACTCAACGAATACTGACTTCAAAACTAATATTCATGTAAACATGAACATGTAATTCTAAAGCTATTACCATTCCAACAGAATGATAATGAATTGACTGTGCCGAATAACTACAAGTAGTTAAACGTATTGGTCACTCAGTTCATTGAAATCAATTTTGATTCCGAAGAATCTGTTTTATCTAACGATAAAACGTTTTGATATTCATCAACGAGTGCCCACACAGATTGATAGGTTTAAATTGTTAAAGAGCTTTGCTTATCGAAACTTTCTTTTTACAAAGAAACTCTTGAAAGCGGACGTGAATTCTAGCGATTTAATCTTAAGTGTCAAACACTTTTTAAAATTAATTTTTTCGAACTTTCCGTCTTACTGATTACCGCTGAAGCCTTGTGGCGTCTGCCGTGTCAGTGAGGCGGCATTATAGAGATCATCGAAAACATGGCAACCCCTTTTTTGATAAAAATTCAAAAAAGTTGCTTAAGTGTCTACTTTTACGTCAAAAGCCTCTTTCACAGGTCAAAGCTCATACAATTACAGGCATATCACTTAAAATTTCGCGACTAGATCTTTCGAAAAAGCCTCTATATCTAGTTCAATACTCCATTTATCACTCAGTTCTACGATGTTATCTAGCGACTGCTGAACCGTTTTTATCGTCAACGTATTGTTGTCTAGGTCGTATACCTGTTTTTGCGTAGTGTAATAGAAGTAAAGAATGGTCAGCGCGTCTCGGTCGCCTTGTTCCGCTTTTGGCTGAATGCGCTTGAGCTTACGATAGATTTGATTGTGGATTTGTTTCAGGTTCCAAACATAAAGCGCTTCTTTGAAATACTCATGCCCTTTCACTCGGCTTGCGATAAACGCATTCAAAGCGACAGATAAGATCACCCCAAGTACGTTCAAATGAAAGTTCCCTGTCGATTCACCAGTAATTGAAGTCGCCGAGCCAAACAATTCAATCAGAATGGTGCCGAATACGATAGCAAACAATGCAAGTGACCCAACTAATGAGACCAACAACAAGTTCATCTTCTTTCTATATTCTTCTTTATTGATCTTTTGTAACTTCATCGACTACTTCCTTCTGCAAGCCACCTAATAATTTGCGCATACTATCTATGTGAACATTGGTTCGCTTCAACCCTTACCGTCTTGTAATGTGGTCATTCTCTATTTAATACTCAAAGTTCGCGGGTTGTTGCTAAGTGCAACTCCATTTGACTTCATTAATAGAAAAGAGTTACATACCGCCACAATTTTGGTTATTCATCAATTCATGTTGATAAAGTCCGTTTCGCTTTATCACATACTGACAAGGTACATTCCATGCGTTCATTTGTATTACGCGCTCGCGCAGCCCCTACAGAGAGCAAACTTATCTTAGAAGGTGTTGGGCAAGACGCTCATACTGAGATTCTGGCTCATACTCTTATGAACACGATCTTCGTTGCTCAATCTCATCGTGAGAATGTCACCGTGCACCTTGTATTAGAAAGTACTAAAGACTTCTCACGTACGATCACTTTCGATTCAAATGAGATCACCAACATTGGCGGCTTTCATGAATCGGCATTGTTATCAGCGGTAGTAAGAGCGGTTGATGCTTCTCAAGGTATGACCAAAGAGCAGACTCGTCAGGTTGAACCGGGGATCGTCGTTCGCACTATGAGCTTTGAAAAATTAGTGAAAGAACTGGCTGAAGACCACCAGCTATACATGATGGATAAGAAGGGTGACTTTATCCGTGATGCAGAGATTGCTGAAAACCCATGTTTCCTTCTGACTGACCACATCCCAATGCCGAAGAAAAGCTACAACAGTTTAAAGCGCTTAGGAACAGAAAAGATCAGCTTAGGCCCGAACATGCTGTTTGCTTCTCAGTGTGTTGTGTTGATCAATAATGAGCTGGATATTCGCGGTTTCTAGCCCGATGAGACACACCCATAATTAGCAAAGCCCGGTTATTCTTCGGGCTTTTGATTTTTGGGTTACCGATATTTGCTTTGCTCAACTTATTGCAAACTTGCCTCGTCACATCAGGTCTCGCATTAACGTCTCATACTGCTCAGACACCAAAACCACCAAGTGATTAAGTTCTTTTGCATCTTCCTCTGCCAGTAAAAGTTGCCAATCCGTCTGTTGACCACTTTCATCTCGCCCAATCACTTTGGTGTTCCCTTGTTCAGTCTCAAACGATAAATGACTAAAATCCGTATCGTGATGTTCATGAGACTCTAAAATTTCAAACTCTAGATTCCCTGTTGGCTTTACCTGAATGTGTGCATGAAAATGCTGCTGATTCTGTAACTCATACTCCCTGTGTATTGCGAACATACTCCCTCCTATCAACCTTAATCTAAGCTCGAAAGCGATCTGTTATAAATTACCTGCACCTTAGGTCGTAACCCTTAGACAGCACGTATCTATACAAAGTGTAGGCATTAGATTTTAGCGCTAGGGCAAAATCAGCCTGCTGTTTGATACTAGACAAAATAACGATGAGTATTGTGACACTTAGATTGATATTTCTTGACGGTCGTAACCCATCTCAACACCTCCAAAAAACCACAAAGCATGAGATTTATAAAACTTGCGCTTCGTTCCATTTCTGCCCGTTGTTGGTCTGACCTTTACCAATTAATGGAGATTCCGCTCCAAGCTTATGATTCTACAGTTATACTTCCGATAATTTCGGTGAATTATTTTAAGGGAATATATGTCAATTTTTACCGTATTCTTCTGTGGCACAGGATCAAACTCAGAAGACAACAATCATAAAAACTACGTGTCAGGCGAGTTGATTTCTACGTTAGCGAAGAATACGACTGGCAGAGACATGATTGACTACATCCAAGTGGATGGCGTTGGCAGTGGGAATCAAAACGAATGGTTGAAGCAAGGCAAAGATGACACGTACTCCGGAGTTAAGGGAACGTTGCTAGGCAAAGGTATCGACAGCAACATGCGCCATGTGCTGAATATCTTGCGCGGAAGCCAACAAGATAAGAATGACTACATGAAGCGAGCTAAAGGCCTGCTCAGTGAATCTCGCCCAGAAACATCAGCTTGGCCTTTCGCAACCAACCAAAAATATCAGGATTGGTTGAAAGACTCACAAGCACTGGCAGCCGATCTAAAACAAGGTATCGCGGCTCGCCAACAGAACATAGCGATTGAACGCCAAACCAAGCCCATTAGCCAAGTTAACATCGTAGGTTGGAGCCGTGGTGGTGTGAGTTGCTTTGAATTGGCGAACCGAATGCTCAAAGATCCCAAGCTTAGCCATATTCCCGTCAACATCTTTGCGTGTGACCCCGTGCCCGGCGGGATGAACGCATTCAAGGATTACAAATTACTGGGCAAAAACGTCAAACAAATCGTATGTGTTTTTGCTGAAGACGAACGTTCATTGGCTTTCAAGGCGAGAATGCCTCGCTTATCCCCTTCTACTCAATATTACACCACCTACATGCCCGGCCGACACGGCACTTTAGTAGGGAATGCGAATACTTCCGGCGGAAGCAAAGGTGCGGGATTACTTACTGGTCCAGGACTGGTGACAAGAGATTTCATGGAAAAGGTATTAACGGGTTGGGGCACGCAGTTTAAACCAAGCACGACATTGAACTTCTCTCGACAACGCATTATCGAACTGTACGAGCAAATGCGCAGTCATGAAGCGTATTTCAATAAAATGCACGGTATGACTTACACGGCTAAGAACCGACTATTATGGACGAGCAAAGATAGAATCGGCCAACAAAGAGAGCGCCGATATGGTATTCCAATGTATCGTTTTCAGTTTCCCGGCATAACCAACAACTACGGCGATGCAATTAATCGACACCACTGCGATGTGTTAGCTACCAACGCTTTCGCTGCACACGGTACTTCTGCCGCGCTACCAAACCCAGTCTGATATTCCTATTTGATAAGCAGTTAAACAAAAAAAGAGCTCAACTAAGTGAGCTCTTTTTATTATCTATCTCTTGGTATCGATGGTGTTATCTCACAATCAAGCCTGATTAACCAAAGATGAAGCTGTATAGGAAGCCCGCACCCATCGCCATGCTTAGAATAACGAATAGGAATGCTGCAATCATTTGGTTCTTGAAGATTGATTTAAGCAGGATAACTTCCGTTAAACTTGCACCTGCACTACCAATGATCAATGCCATAACTGAACCCAACGCCATACCTTTCTGTACTAAAGCTGCGCTTAGTGGGATTACCGCTTCAGCACGAATGTACAGTGGAATACCAATCACGGCTGCTACTGGAATCGCATACCACATACCTTCACCAGCGTACTGTGCAATAAGGTCTGTAGGAATGAAGCCGTAGATGAATGAACCAATCGCGATACCCATCATTAGGTAAGGGAAAACTTGTTTGAAATCTTTCCAAGTTGAGAACCAAATTCTCATCCAACGGCTAGGTTCTTTCTTCTCTACGATTTCAGCTGTTGCGCTTCCATCCGCTGAACAACATGAAACCGTTACTTGTGGCTCTTCTTTTTTAGAATCGCAGCAAGATGTCTCTTTCGCCATTACGGGTGCAGGTTCGCCACATGCACTTGTACCACATGAAGATTCCGCTTTAGCCGGTGCTGCTTTCTTAGGAGCAGAGTCACCACAGCTAGTGCCACAGCTTGAAGCTGAACCTGTTGATTCATACGCTTCAGGTTTTACGTAACGCTCAAAGCCAAACTTCTCAAGTGCGTAACCAGCCACTACAGACACCGTCATTGCTACAAGGAAGTAGAACACCGCGACTTGCCAGCCGAACGTAATCACGAACAAACCAATAATCACTGGGTTCAATAGTGGGCTACCGAATAGGAACACCATCATTGGACCGAAACCCGCTCTTGCACGCAGCAATCCTTTTAGGAAAGGAATGGTCGAACATGAACAGAAAGGTGTAATTGCACCCAATAGTGCAGCAACCACATACCCCTTACCATTACGTGAGCTCAGGATAGATTGAATCTTTTCTGGTGTAAGGAACTCTTGAAGAATCCCAACAATGTAGCTGATCGCTAAGAAAAGGATAATTAGCTCTACTGCTAAGAAAGCGAACATATCAAGGGCGTCTTTTAGCATTGTTAACATTTCATTGCTCATAATTAACTCCAAACTGGATTGAAGGTTGGGCTCTATGAGAAAAGTAACCAACCCTTAATTTCGAATATTCTCGAATTATAGAAATAAACAGCTCCAGATCAAGCTTTATTTCGACAAAAATCGAAATGATTTTCGAAAACACAGTTTTTCAATGACTTACACAGACACCGTTTTTAAATTTGAATTCGACATACATTTCGACTAACATCGAAATTAAATCTTGAGGAGTTAATATGAACTTAGAAGTCGTTGCGAAAGCACTTAAAGAGTTGGGGCACCCTATTCGCCTAACCATTTATAAGAGTGTCGTTAAAGCTGGCTACCAAGGCATTGCAGTTGGCGGCCTACAAGAAGAGCTAGGCATTCCCGGTTCTACCTTGTCTCACCACATATCAAGCTTGGCGTCTGCGGGCCTAATCAGCCAAAGACGAGAAGGAAGAACTCTATTCTGCGTGGCGGAGTATGAATGCCTAGAAGGTGTGATTGATTTCTTACAAGACGAGTGTTGCGTAAATGAACAGTGCAACTGATGCACATTTGAACGGGGCACCTTTGAAGCTCGAACAAGTCTGGGCCGAGTATCAGCAAGCATTAAAGTCATTCCTGCATTCAAAGGTCAACAACTCTGCGGATGTAGACGACTTGCTCCAAGATATCTTGATTAAGACCTATCAGAACTTAGATAAGGTACAAGATGCGAGCAGTGTTAAGGCTTGGCTGTTCCAGTTAGCCAACAACACCATTATCGACTTCTACCGTAAGCATGCACGCCAACAACGTGATAGCCAAATTGATGCTGAAGATCTGTGGTTTACCGATTTAGACCACGACTCTGAATTTAAGCAGAAGCTTTCATTGTGTATTGAACCTTTTATTCAGGCATTGCCAGAACAAAGCTCATCGCTACTGCTTGCGGTCGACATTAAAGGCCAAAGCCAGAAAGAGATCGCAGAAGCGCAGAACGTCAGCTACTCAACGGTTAAATCCCGCGTGCAAAAAAGCCGTGGTGATCTTAAGAACCTGTTTGAAGAGTGTTGTAACTTGTCCCTTGATCAACAAGGCAATGTGATTGATTGCGAGCTTAAGCCGAACGCCAGCTGCGGCAAGTGTTAATCGCTACATCGAATCCGTTATTTCAATAGAACAAAGCCAGCAGTTGATGCTGGCTTTGTTGTTTTCATAATCTGCAAATCACGCTTTGCTTAAGCAAATCTAGAGCTTAAGCGAATCGAGTGCTTGATCGAACCGGACTATGCTGCTTCCGCTTTTACCACAGGTTGATAGCGCCCCGGTTTATGATTCATCGCTAGAATCAAGTTGGTGACTATCGCACCAAGTACAGACAGAAGAACCAATGACACATCAACAATGAACAGAGAAAGCACAACAATCGTGCAGTCTAATGCCATCTGAACCTTACCCGCTCGAATTCCAAAACGTTCTTGTAAGAACAACGCCAGAATGTTGAAGCCACCTAAGCTCATCTTGTGACGGAAAATCACCAGCATGCCGGTACCAATCAAGCCACCACCAAGTAAAGCTGCATACAATGCATGAATTTCGGCAATTTGAATCACGTGATACAAGTGATCCACAGCGAACGAAACAATCGAAACAGCGATAAACGTATTGATGGTGAAGCGCCAGCCCATACGAGCAACCGACAAAATATAGAAAGGTAAGTTAAGTGCGAAGAATACTTGGCCAAAGCTCAAATCTGTTACTTTGGTAATGAAGATCGCTAGACCAGCCGTGCCTCCGGTGAGTAAACCGACTTGGTTGAAAAAGATAACGCCGAGTGAAACCAGTGCGCTACCTAAGATCAGTGCCAGTAAGTTTTCGCGAAGGTTATGATCTTTATCCATGTGAATGACTCTCCCTGAATCTTTTAACATCGCGTTTCAGTAGTCTTGAAACGATTTATGCCCAAATTTACGATGTTTGACAGATAAGTCGAGTGAACGAGCAATGTTGCTTAGTGATTAGTTTGTATATTAGTTTTTACAGCTTTGTGAAAACTTCTATTAAACATATAGTTATAAACCTGAATTTAGGCTTTCATTCTTAATTAGATAGTTGTTTGTATTAACCAACGAGCTTCAAGTTTTCTTATTTATTGAACACGTTTTGTCCCAATTCCAATCAAGCGATAATCTATGCATAAAACGCATAGACCACATCACAAATGGTCATTTGATACATAACCTACTCATCACTATGATGCGCGACTTCTTACAACATTGAGCGCATGTCAACACCGTATGTTTTCACAATCTCTTTTTGCCCAATTGGCCAGAATGACGCTATTTCTTGTCATTAGTTTGGTTATTGTGCATCACAGTCAGCCATTGATTGATCTCTTGGCTCAGCATGCCGTGAGCAGTGGCTGCCACCAGCAGTCAGCGCATGAGCATTCTGGGCACGAACATCACCATGAGATGACTGACCAACACATGTCAGCGCAAGACCACTCACATCACCACCATTAATTTAAGAGTATTAGAATGAGCATTTTCCGTTTTCCTTTACTGGTATGGCTTGGGATAGGCACACTTATTATCAGTCTAGGGATCAGACAATCATTCGGCATTTTCATGATGCCAATTTCAGAACATTTCGGTACAGGTCGCGAGTTTTTCAGCTTTGCGATTGCGCTACAAAACCTATTGTTCGGCGTGTTCCAACCTTTTGTTGGTATGGCAGCTGACAAATGGGGAGCAAGACGCATCATTATCGCTGGTGCATGTGCTTACGGTTTGGGTTTACTTCTTACCTCAATTTCTACCGAATCGAGCATGCTTTACGTTTCATTGGGTGCACTCGTTGGCCTTGGCTTAAGTGCAACAAGTTATGTGATCGTGCTTGGCGCAGTGGCGAAAGTGGTACCGGCAGAGCACGCGGCTAAGGCGTTTGGCTTAACCACGGCTGCAGGTTCATTTGGTATGTTTGCGGTGATTCCGGGCGCACAATACATGCTGAACGAGTTTGATTGGCAAAGTGCGATGCAAGTGTTTGGCGTACTGTGTTGTTTGATGATCTCTTTTGCGCTGTTCATGCGAGCGCCTAAAGCTGCCTCAAACAAACAAGCGCAAGCTGAAGAGAACCAAACACTCAAAGAAGCACTGTCTGAAGCGTTTGCTCACAAAGGTTACTGGTTGATTCACGCGGGCTTCTTCGTGTGCGGTTTCCACGTAATGTTTATCGCAACACACTTACCGAGCTATTTAGCAGACAAAGACCTACCCGCTAGCAGCGCGGCGATGGCACTGGCTTACGTTGGCATCTTCAACATCTTCGGGTCTTACTTCTGGGGTGTGATGGGCGATAAGTTCAGCAAGCGTCATGTAATGTCGGCACTGTACTTAGTGCGTACCGTAGTTATCGGAGCTTTTGTCACTTTGCCTGTTACTGAGTCAACCGCGGCTATCTTCGGTGCAGCGATTGGTTTTTGTTGGTTGGGTACGGTTCCGCTAACTTCTGGCTTAGTTCGTCAGATCTTCGGTGCCCGTTACCTATCAACGTTGTACGGCTTGGTGTTCTTTACTCACCAAGTGGGTAGCTTCTTAGGCGCTTGGGTTGGCGGTCGTATTTACGATTACTACGGTTCTTACGAGCCAATCTGGTGGTCAACCGTGGTACTTGCATTTGCGGCAGCGCTTATCCATTTACCAATCAATGACAAGCCGATTGAGCGACTGAAATTGGCAATGGCTTAACGTTTTATGCTGACTCCCCCACTAGCGTAAACAACAAGTCGTTCCAATAAAGCGAGTGAGTATTGAAAGGAAGCATCCTGAGATACTCACTCGCTTTTTTGTTGGTCGCGATAATAGAAATTATAACTAGCGAAACTGGCATAAACCTCACTGAATAATAAGACTATTGTTTTGGTTTTCATTTATAGTATCCACCCGCTCCTTTAAAACTAATCCGCAGGCTTATGGAATACATAGATCAGACTGTCCTTATCGCAATGGCACTCATTTTTGTCGGCTCGTTTGTGCAAACCGCAATCGGCTTTGGTTTGGCCATTGTTGCAGCCCCACTGCTGTTTTTGGTCTCTCCAGATTATGTACCTGCGCCTATCTGTTTAATTGGTCTGTTTATCTCGTTATTCAACGCTTTTAAACATCGAGCGAATATCTCGATTGGCGGATTAAAAATCGCATTGCTGGGCCGTATTCCGGGGTCACTGGCAGGTGGTGCTTTGTTGGTGATGGTTTCAACGAGCGTGTTATCACTATGGTTGGGCTTATTGGTAGTATTTGCCGTGATTGTTAGCTTACTGCCCTTTAGACTCGAACCAACCCCAACTAAGATGGGTATTGCGGGGTTCTTCTCTGGGTTCTTTGGCACCAGTTCGGGTATTGGTGGTCCTCCGATGGCACTACTACTGCAACACCAAGATGCCAATCAGCTTCGTGGTAACCTTTCTGCGTTTTTCGTGTTTAGTTCGATCATCTCGTTACTGGTACAGATCCCGATTGGCTTCTTCACCATGCACCATTTGATCATTACCATCCCTTTGCTGCCTGCGGCTTGGTTGGGTTATAAAGTGGCATTGATGACGACACAAAGCATCCCTAAAGAGAAGATACGCATTGGTTCATTACTGCTATGTTCTATCAGTGGCTTTACAGCAATCTGGCAGGGGTTAGCTGGCTAGTTATTAGCGATAAAAACAAGAAGAAAGACATCTTAAAAACCACAGATCAAACACCCAATAGATAAAAGGACGTTCTATGACTTACGATGAATTCAATGCATTCTGCGAGTCACTGCCTGCAACCAGTTATGTGATGCAGTGGAATAACTCTCACGTGTGGAAAGTGGGTGGCAAGGTGTTTGCGATTGGTGGCTGGGGACCGAAAGATGAGCCTGCGTTTATCTTCAAGGCGTCCGATCGGAATTTCGACTTTCTCAAAGAAGAGCCGGGCTATAAACCCGCCCCCTACTTTGCTTCGCGTGGCATGAAATGGATTCAGCTTTTTGAGAGCACATCAGAAAGGGATGAGGAGCTGAGATACTACCTCACGGAGTCACACCGAATTGTGTCTTTGGGGCTTACCAAAAAGAAACAAGCAGAACTCGGGCTCAATCAGTAGCCAGAATCTCTGCTTGTTAAATATAGAATTATGCACTTCTTAAAAGCTTAGGCCGCTTTTAAAACCTTAAGCCCCTCTTAAAACCTTAAGCTTCTCTTAAAAACTTGGGCAATAAAGGTTCTATCTTTTGCGTTGGAATCAGTGGCACCAATAAATAAATTAAACCCGCAAAGGCGATAGACGCCGCCAAGTCTTCAGGTCGATGCATACCAAGCCAAACACGGCTATAGGCGACACCACCAGCCCAAACCAACAAACCGCCGACTAGGTAAAAGCGTTTCGCCTCTAGGAACAATCCGCCAAAGAATGCCAAACACACACCGACAAAGATCATGTGTCCAGATGGGAAAGAGTAATCTGTTTCGCCATGCCAATGACGAGTGCGCCACTCGCTGACCTTATCTTGCACAGATTCAATCGCGGCATTTTTTTCTACCAAAGGCAGCTCATAAAACAGCTCTGGCATTTCAATCACTTCCTGCGTTACCAAATACTCAGAATAAGGACGCGGGCTCTCTGTTGAATGCTTTAAGAAGGTCTTCGCTGCAAAGCTGAGCACCAACAACAGGCCGAGCTGCAGACAAAGGCTGACTAACTTAGCTTTAGAAAACTTCATCGTGAGCAAGACTAAAGACAAAACAGCGAGCGTGCCCAAGAACCCTTGATTACCTGCCGAGTAAGTCACAAACGTCATAAAGGCACCGTAGAAAGGCAGAACCGCGCTTCCAAGGTCGAAGTCAGATCCAAAGATCAAAAAGGGTACTAGAGAATACAAGCTTAAAACGAGCAGTAATAAGCCTTTGGATTTGTTAGAGAACAGAGAAGTCATGGCTAAGATCTTTGAGATAAAGTGGTCGGATGCTATCGCAGCTTAGCATCGCCAATATCAATTTTATGTCAAAACGGTCAGTAAGCCGTCATGGTGTAACAATAATCGATTAAAGGGCCTCTTGAGTATTGAGCTGATGAACTGTCACGTCATCACCAATAATGCAGACCATCCACTTGTGCACATATAGACATCAAAACCCACTAAACATAGCTAACGCCCGACTAAACACCATACGCCAAGGTCTGCCGATAAAGTGAACACTTACCTGATTATAAGGCCAGAATCTGAAAAACTTTGCTGTCAGTCCTTTAAATCCACTATCGAAAGGATTACCATCTGGTCTGCTTTCAAAGCAAAACAAATTATTAATTTTTATTCTCAGGGCGGGGCGAAATTCCCCACCGGCGGTATGTCCTTAGCAAAATCTAAAGATAAGCCCGCGAGCGCTCGATTCGTCGAGGTCAGCAGATCTGGTGAGATGCCAGAGCCGACGGTTATAGTCCGGATGAGAGAGAATGGAAACACACTCGTTTAAGTTGGAAAGGCGCACCTATCTATTGGGTTGATGCCTCCAACTCAGACGGGTGCATTTCGTTTTGGATAAAACCATAATGAGCTAAAGTCGACTTGTAATGAGTAGGCTTTGTCGTGCTCGGTTGAGATCCCTCATACAGCCCTGATTCTGGTGATATTTTAGGAGTTTAACCATGAATCAGTCTTCACTACTTGCCGAATTTGGCGAACCAATCACTCGCGTTGAAAACGCACTGCAAGCTCTACGCGAAGGTCGTGGCGTACTTCTACTTGACGATGAAGATCGTGAGAACGAAGGCGACATCATCTACTCAGTAGAACACCTGACGAATGCTCAAATGGCGCTTATGATCCGCGAATGCAGCGGCATTGTGTGCCTGTGTCTAACTGACGAGCAAGCAAACCAACTTGAACTTCCACCTATGGTTGTTGATAACAACAGCGCAAACCAAACTGCGTTCACCGTCACTATCGAAGCAAAAGTTGGCGTAACAACAGGTGTTTCTGCCGCTGACCGTGTAACAACGATCAAGACAGCTGCCAACCCAACAGCTAAGCCTACTGACCTTGCTCGCCCTGGCCACGTATTCCCGTTACGCGCGCGTAAAGGTGGTGTACTTGCTCGCCGTGGTCACACAGAAGGTACTGTGGATCTTATGCAAATGGCTGGTCTTCAATCAGCTGGCGTACTATGTGAAGTAACCAACCCAGACGGCACAATGGCAAAAGCGCCAGAGATCGTTGCTTTCGGTAAACTACACAACATGCCAGTACTGACCATTGAAGATATGGTGATGTACCGCACTGAGTTCGACCTTAAGCTTGCTTAACGTTTAGTGCTAAACGCTTAGCTCTTAAGCTAACGAAACTCAGAAATGAACATTGAAAGGCCTCACTCTTACTGCTTTTTCTAGTTAAAAGTATATAAAGGGTGAGGCCTTCTTCATTTCCTACACTGAAATCTAAGATCCATCTCATCGCCCACGACTGACCTCTCAAAAAATCCTGCAAAATATGAGAAATATTCACTCGAATGGTGAAGTCATGCACCATCATTGATCATCCATAATTACAGAAAAATCGTAAACAACTGAAATATAACACTTATTTATTTTGGCACGGCGTCTGCACTACCACTAAGTAGGTATACAAATATTAGGAGTTGAATATGTTTGTAGTTATTTCAGTGGGTTTATCCTTATTAGTACTTGCGGCCCTGTTTCATTTCTCAAGGAAGAGACAAACAGCGCTATCACACCGGTTTGAAACCTTAGTTCTGCTTAGAGAATTATTGTTGTTATCACGCAAACACCGCGCAGCAACGCATTACGCTCTAGCATATAAATTGTCTAGTGAGTCGATTCGCAAAGTGAACGAGATTTACGACAACATACTTGAAGTCTCTGAGCTGCTTCAGTCCCATGTGTCGTTTGATAGCCGCCCTATGTATCGCATCTATCACCTTAAGCTCATTGCCATGCACAGTGACTGGCAAAACCGCAGCTTGGTGCGTAACCAATCGATTCATGGCAAAACAATTCGCCATAGCATGTTCTTGATGGATGAAGTGATGATCATCTGGCTGATTCAGTCTGAGCGAGAAGACATGAGCCGTGAGTATCACATGAATTGGCAACAGATCTTAGACTGCATGGAAATCCTGACCAAGTTACGTATGTGCATACCTGATATGGAGAAGCCTGAGGAGTATGCGAGATTCAAATTCTACGCATCTCAAACGCACCGCAAACTTAACCAATTATCGATTATCTGCCCTATCAGCAGTGGATCACCCATTTGTACACGTGCGATGCATGCACTTACCGAGATCGCATCAAGTACTGAAGCGACCCAACCAGCAGATAGCATGTACGAATTAACCAGTGATATTTCTAGCGTCGTGTCACAAGTTTACGACCAAGTATTATCCGACATTACTAGAAGCTTGTATCAGCCTTTACCAGACGTAAACGAAAAGGTGATGAATACCCGATTATCCGTACATCATTACATGTAAAGACTTCGTGAGAGGAGAGCGTGCTGGAACTCTGAATTATTGAGTTCAAATCCGATATCACCTTTGATATCGGATTTTTGTATTTATGGGTTGTAGATTTATGTGGGTAAGCATTTATGCCACTTCAAACATCGCCAGACTTGATATCGCTAGACCAAGCTTCTGCTGCAAAATCAATGAACTGACGAACAACAGGCAGCTGATAACTACGAGACAAATACACAGCCCAAAGCACACTACTCGGTGAAACAAAATCATCCAAAATTCGTTTCAATTTGCCATCCGCAATCAGTGGGTTGGCTAAATCACAGGGCAAACGAACTATCCCTTTTCCATGTTGCGCGGCGCGGGTTAATACCCCAACATCATTAGCTTTGATAGTGCCAGACACCTCAACCGAAAAATGCTGATTATCCTTAACGAAATCCCACTTAGAGACACTCAAATGGCGAAAACAATTGTGCTGTCGAAGCGCTTCGACTGTTTTAGGTTGACCATGTTTGTCTAAATAAGCTTGCGATGCACACACCACCGAATCAATTTCCATTAGCTTACGAGCAATCAAGCTATCGTCAGGTTGGTCGGTATAACGCAGCGCAATATCGATTCTGTCATCCACCAACTGAGCAAAACGGTCAGAAGCAAAAAGTTCTACCGTGATATTGGGATGAAGCTCTGTGAACTGTTCAACCACATCCAACAACATGTGTTGAGTCAAACCAATCGGAGCAGCTATGCGAATAGTTCCGGAAAGAGCATCGGTTTGATTGAGTGAAGTAACTTCTAACTCTGCCGTTTCATGGAGGATTTTCTCGCAGCGCTGTAAGGCAACCTCTCCTGCCACGGTCAAACTCACCTTACGAGTGGTTCTGTGCAACAACCGCTGTTTTAGCCACCCTTCGATCTCTTGAACATGGCGTGAAACCTGTAAACGGCTCATATCCAAATGCTCTGCTGCTTGAGTGAAACTGGCACAATTTGCGACTTCAACAAAGCTACGCATCGCCGTCAATCTATCCATCACACTTTCCCTTATCCACTGAACCAAGCCTATTAGTTAACTATATAGATACAATCTACATCATTTTACGATATTTATCGCAACCTAGTGAGCTATTAGACTGCAATAGCTGTCGAGAAACAGACTCAATAAATCAGATAATTGGAGTTACATTATGAAAATTGCAGTATTAGGCGCATCAGGTTGGATTGGTAGTCACATCGCTCAAGAAGCTAAAGCTCGCGGACACGAGGTTGTTGCTGTTGTAAGAGATGCAAGCCGTGTAGAAATCAGCGATGTTGAGGTTCGTTCATTTGATTTACAAGATGAAGCAGCCAGTCTAGCGACGTCTTTCTCAGGCGTTGATGCGGTTATTGCTTCGATTGGCGGACGTGCCCTAGGTAATCACGACATCGTAAAAAGCACAGCAATTAAGCTGCTTGATACACTGCCAAGCATTGGTATCGAACGTCTACTTTGGGTAGGTGGTGCGGGTTCATTAGAAGTAGCGCCAAACGTACCGTTAGTTACCGTTCCGGACTTTCCAGCAGAGCATAAAAACGAAGCGCTAGCACAAGGCGAAGCTCTTGAAGTGTTCAAACAGTCTAACAGCGAGGTTAACTGGACGTTCATTAGCCCAGCAGCAGAAATCTTCCCGGGCGAGAAACTATCAACCTACCGTACCGGTGGCGACCAACTGCTCACCGACGAAGATGGCAACAGCAAAATATCCGTCAGCGACTATGCTATCGCGATGATTGATGAACTAGAAGCGGGCAAGTTCCCACGCCAACGTATTGGTGTCGCTTACTAGTTTCCCCGTTCATTAGGTACGAAAAATCATAGACACATAGAGATAAACGTTAAAAAGCCGCTTACTTAAACGAAGCGGCTTTCTGTTTTGTTCATCGAAATAATCATCATATCAGTGGTAAATGACCCGTTTTCACTAGGATAACCGTCTCTTCTTCCACATAAGGGAAATGCTCGCTCATATGAGGGCTACGCATCCATGTGTGTTTTGGATACTCACCATGTTCATCTTTAAAGGTGCCAGACAACACAAAGATCTCTTCACCACCAAAATGACGATGTGGCTGAAAACGTTCGCCAACAGGCCACTTCACTAAAGCGACATGCTCGTGCTCGAATTCATGCAGTGGCATCACTTGTAAACCACCAATACCCGGAAGCCACTCTGTTTCTAGAGTATTAATGCGAACTTGAGTTAAGTCCCTCGCGTCAAACTGGTTGAGCTTCACCAAGATCGTGCAGCCATTTTTGCTTGATGGAGAATGCGCACTGCCCGGGGGATTACGGATATAAGTGCCGGCAGGGAAATCTCCAGTTTCATCAGAGAACACGCCATCTAATACGAAGATCTCTTCACCTTGTGGGTGTGGGTGCTCAGAAAACGAAGATTCAGGATCGTACTTCACCACGCTGGTCGTGTGACCTGATTCTTTATCTTCTCTTTCAAGCGGCTTGCGCCATACCCCTTTGGCAGGGCTTGCAATCCAGTCTAATGATTCGGTTTCAATAACCAGCTTTTTTGAAAAGTCCATGTTGAACATAATGGCGACCTTACTCTTGTTATCGTTTTAATTATTATTGTTGTCTTTCTCGTTTCTATTCTACGCGAATACTCATCAAGGAGGCCATCTCGCTGCCATTTTGCCTGCGCGACAGCCACCTAAAAAGAATCCTGATTAATTGCGGCCAGCGATCACACCGCCATCAACATCCCAGATTGCACCCGTTACCCAATCTGCACTGTCTGACAGTAAGAAAGAGATGCTATTGGCGATGTCTTTCGGCAAACCGACTCGACCAATTGGGTGGAACGCATTAAAGCCTTCTAGCGCCTGATCCACTTCTTCCGGTTTAATGAAAGATTCGTAAATCGGTGTTTTAACCACAGCCGGAGACACTGCATTCACGCGAATGTTATGCTCAGCCAGTTCCATTGCCATGTGTTGTGTTAATGCGTGCAGGCCAGCTTTAGCCATTGAATAGGCAGAAGATGGCGTCGCTTTAATTGCTTGCTTACCCCACATAGAACCAACGTTAACCACACTGCCGCCGCCGCTCTGAATCATCAACTTACTTATCGCTTGAGTAATGAAGAAGGTTGCTTTATTAAGCTGCATGTATTGCTCGTAATCAGATTCTTGGTGCTCAATAAACGCTTTAGGGTTGAAGTAACCTGCAGCATTAACAAGGTAACCAATACCTTCTTCGAGCGACTCTAAATGCGCAATAAGGCGAGACACACTTGCATCATCATAAAGGTTAGCTTGCCAACCAGAAGCGTGGCCTAGTGATTGAAGTTCTGACACCGCTTTATCTAACTTAGTTGGGTTATTGCCGACCACCAACACATGGATGTTTTGAGCGACTAACTGCTTCGCGGTTTCAAAGCCCATACCACTTGTGCCACCAATTACGACTGCAATACCATTTTTAGTGAAGTTCATTTTGTTATCTCCTAAGTCATGTGAACGTGGTAATCTTAGGCTTTGAACTAACACTATGAATAGTAAGTACAAATCGGTTAGGTAGGTACTTATTGGTACATCTTTATGAAAAATCAGGAAAACTTTTTTTCAAGAAAATCTGCACCAGAGCGCTCAGCTCGTATGGTAGAAACCATCTACGGCTGTAAATGGTCGCTAACGGTTTACCAATTACTGGCAAATGGCATTAATCGCCCCGGTGAAATGGTGCGCTCGGTCGAAGGGTTATCGACCAAGGTTTTGAATGAATGCTTGAAGCGAAATGTTGAGTTTGGGATTTTGGATAAGCAGATGTTCAACGAACTCCCACCAAGAGTTGAATACCAAGTGACGCCGTTCGGCGAGAAGTTCTTGTTGATTCTAGACCAACTGGAAAACCTACAAAACGAAATCGACGAGATGTAAGCCCAAGCCCGTCCAACTATTGCCAAAAGAAGGAGGAAGGTAGGCAGCACGCGCCATTTAGCTGACTGGCATTTGCTCAAAACGGCCTTTCACAAAATCAATAAAGGTTCGAATTCGGCTCGGTTGATAGCGGTCTCGATGATAGATCGCTGAAAAGTCCACTTTCGGCACCACCCATTCTTCAAACACTTGCAGCAATTGCCCGTCGTTCAGTTCTTGTAAGCAATAGATGGTTGGTACACGAATAATTCCGTTGCCCGATTTCGCGCCTTGTACCAACACTCGGCCATTTTTACATTGCAGTCTGCCCGTCACATGCACATCGACCGTTTTCTTGGTGTCGTCTAGCGATTGAAAGCTCCACTTACGCACAGACCCCGTTAAGCAGTCATGGTGAATGAGATCTTTAGGATGGTTTGGCTTTCCTTTGCGAGCAAAATACTCAGGGCTCGCAAGTGTTCCCATCTCGATGTCCAAAAGCTTTCTCGCGATAAAGCCCGCATCTTCAAGGCTTCCCATACGAAAAGCGATATCAAACGCGTCTTCAATCAAATCGACTCGGTTACTACTGAAATCAAGGCTGATGCTGATGTCTGGGTAGAGCTGCATAAACTCATTGACTAGATCCGCGATGATCACCTCACCCAAATAACCGCCAACACAGTTTACTTTTATGTCGCCACGTACTTCTTCGACATCATCCACAGCAGCAATCAGAGCTTGGTCTATATTATCTAAGGCTTGTTCACATCTTGCGTACAGATCTTGCCCTGCGTGAGTCAGCCTCAAGGTTCGAGTGGTGCGGATAAACAGTGTCACACCCATCTGCTTTTCTAGGCTACTCACTTGGCGTGATACGTGGGAACGAGACACATCCAACTCCTCAGCCGCTTTGGTGAAATTACCTAAACGAGCGATAAGCACGAAGGAGCGAATATCAGACAGGTTAATTTGATTGAGCATAGTCGCCAGCTTACTAATGAAGTGATGAGATAGACGTTTTATTGTTGCACCACAGCAACAGTGTTTCAAGTAAAGCGCTATATATCAACAATGCTATTTTCCTTAATATACCTCCATCGCAACGAAGCAAGGCAACAAGCACTTGATTCGAATGCACTTAAACAACACGTCGTAACCAACCGACGCAATAAAAGTACAGAGGAAATAAAATGAAAAAACTAATCGTAATTACAGGTGCAAGCTCTGGTATTGGTGAAGCAATCGCTCGTCGTCTAAGCGATGAAGGTCACCCTCTGCTACTTTTAGCTCGTCGTATTGACCGCCTTGAAGCGCTGAACCTACCAAACTCTCTATCTGTGAAAGTAGACGTAACAGACAAAGCATCTTTTGATGCAGCTATCGCACAAGGTGAAGAGAAGTTTGGCCCTGTCGATGCGCTTATCAACAACGCTGGCGCAATGCTTCTTGGTCAAATCGATACTCAAGACGCACAAGAGTGGAAGACAATGTTCGATGTGAACGTGATTGGTCTTCTAAACGGCATGCAGTCTGTACTTGCTCCGATGATGGAACGCAACACAGGTACTATCATCAACATCAGCTCTATCGCAGGTAAGAAAACATTCCCAAGCCACGCGGCTTACTGTGGTACTAAATTCGCGGTACACGCTATTTCTGAGAACGTTCGTGAAGAAGTAGCGGCTTCAAATGTTCGTGTTACCACTATCGCACCGGGTGCTGTAGAAACAGAACTTCTGTCTCACACAACATCTCAAGAGATCAAAGACGGTTACGACTCTTGGAAAGAAGACATGGGCGGCGTATTGGCAGCTGACGATATCGCTCGCGCTGTATCATTCGCTTACCAACAACCACAGAACGTATGTATCCGTGAGATTGCTCTAGCACCAACTAAGCAACAGCCATAGGCCTTTGCTATCGCTACTAAATAAGCGATGAACCAAAAAGCGCCACTACTGAATAAGTAGTGGCGCTTTTGTTTTGATTCAATCTAATTGTTAGCGATAAGCGAGATTAGAACTCAACGCGGTAAACTGATGTGCTACCACTCACTTCGTTGCCAACCGCAATAAAGTGGTTACCAGAGCGAGTGAAATACTTGATTGATTCTGGGCCTAAGTCACCCGCTTTAGCGTTGTAAGTATCGTTGTCGCAATCACCGTCTTCATCAACCTTAGTACATACTGGTTGTGTAAAGTCTCGGTTGTTCAAGTAACTGATGAAACTTGCACTCTTAGGCTGCGTTACGTCGTAAACCATGATGCCACCTTGGCGCTCAAGTCCAATAAAGGCATAGTGCTTACCGTTGATCTCAGCCACTTCGATCGCTTCAGGTTCTACGCCTTTATCATCACTACGATCGTCACCGCTTTGGTTGTTATCATTGGTGCTGTTGAAGTTTGCAGGATCTTGCTCAAGTACGATTCGAGCAAAATCATCGCCGCTATCAAACACTAACTCGCCTGACTCATCCCAGATAGAGAAAGAACGGCTGCCGAATGCTTGAACCTTTTGGTCAGCAGCGAGTGTCCCTTGTGGCTTAATCACTTTAAGACGTGCAAGTTGCTTGTTGTCTTTCAATGCGCCAGCTAATGGGTGGTTAGCGTCAACATCTAACTTCTTGCCGCGCACTTCATCGACATAAGCGATACAAAAGTCTTTTTCTGTAGTGTAGTTTTCGGTGCCTTGATAATCGTCACCGTCCCACTCAAAACCTTTCTCATCACACATTTTTTGCGTGGTCTTGATGCCATATTCACGACCATCACCTTCGTTCGCAGTCACAATGTAGGTGTTGCCCTCAACACTGTAGCTAGTGATGCTATCTGGCATGTAGAGACCTTCTAACATCGCGTAGCTTTGTAGATTACCGATATTTTTGTCTTTGTTTGACGCATCTAGCTTAGCGTTATCCCAAGGCTTTCCGCCTAGTCCAAGAATCGCATCCACTTGTGCACTCGCCACATCAATCGCTGCCAACGCGTTGTTCTCTTGAAGGGCAACGTAGAGTTTTCCGTTATCCGCAAACGTTAGGTATTCCGGTTCAAGATCTTGAGCAACTGTTGCATTCGGCGCAGAGATTCTAACCTTGTCGGTCAACTCTGCATGACGAGGCTGACCTTGATTAAATGCCTTAAAATCAATTTGAGTGACTGTCGCTTGCAACGGGCCCTTGGTTAAATCCACCAGCGTTACTGAACCTTCAGGATCAATGCTGTAATCCGCATTCGGCTCACCTTCATTTGCAGAGGCAATGTAGCGACCATCTTTCGAGAAGCTCACCATGTCCGGTAATGCACCAGCCGTATAAGTAGTGATCAGCTCTAACGTGTCTGAACGATAAAGTGCAATGATGCCGTTTTGTTGCTTGTCAGTATTTTCAATCGCGACAGCAACTAATCCTTGATGAATCGACACACTGTTCGCTGCACCAATATCAATACCAGAAGCTGCAGCCGCTGATTGAAGATCAATAGAGCCCTCAGGTCTTGGTTCGCTAGCCGAGTTCATTGATAACACATCAACTTTTTGAGCTTGAGCGTTCACAACATAAAGCTTGTCGGTACATGAATCGTAGCTGACGATTTCGGCTGCAGAAGTATCAAACGGGGCGTCGGCAATTGAACGACCAACTAGGCTGATTCCAGTTACCTCAGCATTGGAAGCGCTTGGCTGCTCGATGGATTGGCATTGAAGGCTAAAAGCATCAAGTGATGTTTGAGATGGCGTAGCAGTCGTTGGTGATGTTGGTTGAGAACAGCCTACTAGAGCAGAACTTACCGCGATAGGCAGTAATAATGTCAGCTTATTAAATTTACGATTCATATATCCTCCATAATTTGAATCGCGATCATAGAGGGCTGTTATGACACTTATCTTTCCCTTTTATTAACAATAAATGACGACAATGAGTTTCCCTTACCCATAGCGATAATAAGTTGGATTAGGTATTTCATTAACAAGCAAGCAAAAAAAAGCGCCCAAGCTGGCTGATGCTTGAGCGCCTTTAGTAAACTGAATAGGGAGATTAGAAGTTGTAACCACCACCAATCATGAATACCCATGGGTCGATATCAACGTCTGTTGAGTAGTTGTTCCCATTGATATCAGAGTATTTAGCTGTAGTACCGATGTCAGCATACCAAACCGATGCGTTTAGGAACCAATCTTCATTGATCATGTAATCGATACCGATGTTCGCAGCAAGTCCCCAAGAGTCATCCAAAGAAACATCCGTTAGGCCTGCATTTTTTCCGTTAGCATTCAATCCTTCATCAAAGAACACTGTGTAGTTAAGGCCAGCACCCACGTATGGACGGAAGTCACTGTTCGCTTGACCGAAGTAGTATTGAACCATGAACGTTGGTGGAAGGTGTTTCGTGTCTGCAATTTTACCTAAACCGTTAACAGAAATGCTGTGAGAAAATGGGCTTGCTGCCAATACTTCAAAACTGATGTTGTCAGTGAACATGTAACCGAAAGTCAGGCCAAGCTGAGTATCAGAATCAACCGAGAATTCTAGGTCAGGGTTATTAAGTACAGCGCCGCTACTGTCGTTCGGAGATACCGTTGCCGCACCTGCACGGATGATGAAATCACCTTCTTTATGAGCAAGAACATTGGTTGACATAAGAGCCGCAATAACTGCAATACCACATACTGTTTTTTTCATTATAATTTCCTTTTGAGGGCTTCATTTCATTGGTGAATGAGTAATCATTTCTTATTTTGCGTGCAAGGTAGCATAGAATAACCCTACTTTATTGATGGAAATCAATTTGTGAAAAGTTGTGATTATTTATGTAAATTTATATCGACCCGATCACTTTATTCCTTCATTTTATTGACAGTTTTGTAATGCAACTTTTCCGTGCATCATTTTGTTAATTCAATCCCGTCACTTTGCTCAGCTCTCTTTGGATCAAAATAGAGCAAGCCAATATCTCGAACGCTTCATTTTGGTGCAGAGCAACAAGAATCAATCTCGCCTCGTATAATATTCAATGAGTTACATTTGGCTTAGTGCTTGCAAGTCTATGTTCATAATCATAAATACATTGAGGTTCTGATCATGCAAGACACTCTAACAATCGTTCTGGCCGGCGGTGTTGGCTCTCGGCTTTCCCCTCTCACTGATAACCGTGCAAAACCTGCGGTACCCTTTGGTGGCAAATATCGAATCATCGATTTCACTCTCGCGAACTGCTTACACTCCGGGCTACGCCAAATTTTGGTGCTGACTCAGTACAAGTCTCACTCTTTGCAAAAACATTTAAGAGATGGTTGGTCGGTGCTTAACCCCGAGCTCGGCGAATACATCACCAATGTTCCCCCACAAATGCGAACCGGTGATAGCTGGTACAGCGGCACTGCCGATGCAATTTATCAAAACTTGTATCTGCTTTCTCGTAGTGAAGCCAAGCATGTGGTGGTGCTATCCGGTGACCATATCTATCGCATGGATTACGCACCAATGCTCAAGCAGCACAAAAAGAAAGAGGCCGACCTAACCGTGGCGTGCATGGAGGTTTCAATTGATGAAGCCAAAGAGTTTGGTGTGATGGAGATAGATGAATCTCTAGAGATCAATAACTTTACCGAAAAGCCGCGTTACCCTGCATGTGTACCTGGTAGGCCGACTCGAAGCATGGCTTCAATGGGTATTTACGTCTTTGATAAAGAGGTACTAACACAAGCACTACTGGCGGACGCCGAAGATCCGAACTCAAGCCACGATTTTGGTAAAGACATCATTCCGAAATTGGTCGACAACAACAGTGTTTACGCATACAAGTTTGGGGATGAAGAAGGCCGTGTGACCCAAGATGCGTACTGGAGAGATGTTGGTACTATCGATTCTTATTACCAATCCAACATGGACCTGTTAAAGCCAGCTTCGCCAATCGATTTATATCAACCTGATTGGGCAATTCGTACTTACGAACCGCAGTTGCCACCCGCACGAACCATTGCTTCGGTTGAAGGTAACCAAGGAATATTCATCAACTCGATGATAGCAAATGGCGTTGTAATTGAAGGCGGCTCGGCGCAAAACTCTATCTTCTTCCCTAAAGTGAAAGTCAGTAATGCCGCGATTGTGATTGATAGTATTTTGTTTGAAGATGTTGAGATTGGAAAAAATTGCCACATACAAAACTGCATCATCGATAAAAACGTTAAGGTGCCTGACGGAACCCAGATCGGTGTTGATAGCCTTGCCGATGCGAAACGCTTCCACATATCAAAACAAGGCGTGATTGTGGTGCCCTCTTCTTACCAATTTGAAGAGTAACCTTTAACGTTGGGATGGCTTTTCTTTAAACGAAAAAAAGGCAGCGAACTCGCTGCCTTCTTATTTACTTACACGGCTTCAGTTAAGCCTTAACTGTCCATGTATTCGGTTAAACAGAAACCTTAGAAAGGACCTAGTTCGATCATTTGAGCAATCACAACGGAAACCAAAGCGCCCACCGACCAGAACAAAAACAGCGGTAGGAAGAAACGAACCCACTTGGTGTAAGGTACTTTTGCTATAGCCAATACCGCCAACAAGCCACCATTGGTTGGGTAAATATAGTTAGAAATACCATCACCCAATTGAGAAGCCAGTGCCGCCACTTGACGAGTCACTTCACCAATATCAGCCAACGGAATAATGATTGGCATGGTAATCACCGCTTGGCCACTGCCAGACGGAATGAATAGGTTGATCGCAGCCTGCGAGAAGTAGATCCCTGCTGCTGCCACAAGTTTAGAGCTACCAGAAATGATCTGTGCAAGATAGAAGATAATTGAATCAACAATCTTCGCGTCTTCCATAATAGTTAGCACTGAACGAGCGAAAAAGATGATCAGTACCGCCACCAATACGTCGCTAACACCTTTGGTCCAATACTCACAAATCTTGTTCGGAGATAAACCCGCCACCAAACCCGGAATGATCGCCATCGCCACGAATGCACCTGCAATCTCAGTGAAGCCGAAACCCATCGTCAACGTGCCGAAGATCATGTATACGAACACGCCCAAGAACGCGATGCCCGCAAGCTTTTCACGTGTGGTCAGTGTTTTCGCTTCAACGTTAGATTCGTAGTGATAACCCGTACCGTGCAACAAGCCTTTGGTTGGGTCTTGCTTAACTTTGCGCGCGTAGTTAAGCACATACCACGCACCCGTTAGCAACATGAACATGCCAACAATAAAGCGGTACCACATACCTGAATACATAGGCAGTTCAGCGATAGTGTGTGCGATACCCGTAAAGAATGGGTTAGCCAAAGCGGCGGCGAAACCTGCACAACTTGCCAGTAAAACAACACCAAGTGCCGTAATCGCGTCATAGCCAAGCTTGATACAGATCGGGATCATCAAAGAGATAAAGATGACATCAAGTTCACGCATACCGGTGAAGGTAACGTTGAAGAAGATCGCCGTCATGATCACAGGTGCAATCACGTACAAGCCCTGCTTCTTTAACTTAGTGGTTAGCGCAACAACGGATGCGTCTAACAGACCCATGTGTTTGATAATGCCAAAAGCACCACCCACAAATACCACAACGCCCATCACGCCAGAAGCGGATTTGAAGCCTTTAAAAAATGATTCGAAAAAAGAGGCTAATGTTGTTGGGTTGCTGGTCAATTGTGTGTAGCTGTCTGGGTCGATAACCGTGCGGCCATTCATGACCACTCGCTCGAATTCACCAGCAGGGATGAAGTAAGTTGCGATTGCAGCAACGATCACCATGATAACCAAAGAGAGAAACGGGTGGTTTACTTCTTTCTCTGTCGGCGCTGTGTTACCAGCTTGAGATGTAGGTACGGATGTGGATACCGTAGTCGTCATATAGACTCCTTATTTGTCAGCAACTAAGGTTCACTTAGCCGCCGAGAGGGATTTTTGGAAAAACGAAACCCTTCACGCTGAACTAAGTTCGCGCTAATTTAGGCTGTATCAAAAAGGCCTTTGATAGATGGTGCTCTCAAATGTACATAGTGAAGTAGTGAGTGCTACTCTCTTTGCGTCCGAGCAAAATGCAGATGTTCAGCCAAGTCAGGCCAAACTGAATGAGGTCATTACAAGCAGGTAAACAGAAAAGTCTGTTTTAGTAATGCGTTTTTTATCAATTACAAAGACAAGCGGCGCATACTAGCACAACGAGTCATGAATTGTCAGAAAAGTGTGATTTTCGTCATATTTTGGTGAGCAACAAAAAAGCGCCCACTAATAAGCTAGGCGCTTTTCTGCAATAGAACAGAGTTACTTAGGGGCTAGCTCGTAGTTCTCTTGCATTTCATGAGGGGCAATCCCGTACTCATAATCCGCTAAGTAGCCATCCTTATAAACCTTCATACCCTTTTCATCCCAGCTCACTTTAATCACCGCAGTTTTGCCATCTTCACTGCCCATTAGCTCTAACATCTCAGCATCGATCTTAATCGCTTTGATGGTTTTAATGCGCTTAAACGGCTTAAATTCTGTGGTCGATGTTGGCAGTGAACCATAGCTGCTGATCCACGTATCCTTTGGAACCAACCATTGGTTGAAAACATCATCAACAATCGCTTTCGGCATGCTTGCAATAACCACATCGTCCGTCATTACATTATTGGTTTCTAAGCTGTAACCACCCTTTCCATCTGAAACGTAGGTAGGAAAATCAACGCCAATTTCAGATTCAGCAGGCAAACGGCCTAACGTCACCGACTTCTTAACATACAGCTCTGCAGTATCAAATTGCTGCATGATCTCTGGAATTTTCTGAAACTCAACAGGCGCAGCAAAAGCATTAAAAGCGAAAGAAAAGGAAGCTGCAATTGCAGCGAATTTAACAGGCATTTTCATGATAACGGATCCAAATAGAAGATGGTTGTTAGAGTATCCCGTACTAACAAACACCTCAATAAACTGCAGCGTCTTATATTGGTAATTGTGATACTGAGTGATGAAATCATAAATAGTTACTTTGCCATTTTCTCCTCATCTCAGCCCGTCTAGTTTCGCTGCTCTTCAGTTTCAACCTAAAAAATCTCAGTCATTTTTACCGTACTGTCAGCCTTATGTCAGTGGCGCAAAATGGTAAGTCCTGCCTTTGAACAAACCTAAAATGAGACCTCGATCATCATTTTGAGGTTCTCATGAAGGCTATTTACATCATTGCTGCCGCGTTGTTGCTGAGCAGTTCCTTAGCAAACGCAAATGTGCACAAGTGGAAAAATACCGAATTTCAGACCTACTCCGACAAAACACAGGTCAGGTTTTTATTGGTAAACCGTTACACCAAACAAGCGGATTACTACCTGCGAATTGATGACAAAGAGTTTCCAAACAAGATCCAATTGGATGCAAACCAAGAGATAGAGCTGGATATCAATGTTAAGACGCCAGCTGCTCAAACAACCAAGAAGAAGATTTGTACGCGCATGGTGACGGATTCCCCGAACAGCTACGAAGTATGCACCAATCTTAAATTTAAGCGCTATTAAGCCAATTCAAATGGTACTAACGATGCAAAAAACCATAACAACGCTGCGCAGAGCTTTATTGACTGTCGTTGCACTGGCTATCGCCTCACTGAGCAGCACTGCTCTCACGCTGCCCGTTTCTGCAAACCCGATACCGAGCGTATCTAACCCATCCGGTACCGACCGAGTTCGAACTTCTAAAGGGGCTTCATGTGAGCAAGCGATTTCCACAGGTAAAACCGTTCAGTTCGGAACCTACGGATCAACCGGCAATGAAGATAGCGACAGCTATTACAACAATTATTACTACCAAAATCAGGATGAGGCAGGCGTATACGCGGCTGTGACATTCCAATTTGGTGGTGAGGATCGAGTTGACTGTCGTCGACTCTACGAGTTCGAGCTCCGTGAGCGAGAACGTTTAGAAGAGCTAGCTCAAGCGGAACATGAGCTAAAGCTATTACAAATCGAAGCAGAGAAATATCGCCTGCTGAAGATGAAACAAAGCAATACCACTTTTTCGGAGTAAAAATGCTTAATAGAAAACCACTACTTGGCCTAGCTGCCATGTCTGTATTTTCCACTGGTTCGGCGTTTGCCATACCACCTGACCATCAAGATGACAAAACAGGTGATGTTGTATTCTCAGCATCTGTCGAGTCTCAATGTGGGATAGAAGCAACAGAAGACCAAGCCGACTTGGCTTTTGGCGAAAGTTACAATGAATCTCACGCGACTGTAAAGTTAGTCAGCAACAGAAACGGAATCAAAGTTCGAGCAGAAGAGATCAAAATCGAATCGTTTAACGGCCAAATTCAAAAAGGCGATGTGTTTTTCCAGTCAACGGGGACAACAGAGCTAGACCAATCTGCAGTTAGTTGGGAATCGGGTGTAGACATCACTCGGGATCAAATTCGTGAAGATAACAATATGAATCTTTTCGCTCGTGTTGCGGTTGATGAAAGCAATCTCGATGCTAGTGATGATTACGAAGTAAAAACAAAATGGAAGATTGAGTGTAACTAACCCATCATCTCTCCCACGGTAAGCCCTTTAATCATGAGGGCTTACTGACCCAGAGGCACTATGAAAACTCTAGTTTTATTCTTGGCGATATTATTTATCGCGCCCTATGCCGTGAGCACCGGGTTTGATAGGAAAGAAGTCGAACATTTCAATCAAATGTGCGTCGATGGCTCAGACAACCACCAGCGCCGAATCTTTGATGCGTTGTCGAATTCTGAATACATCGATTGGTCGAGCATCGAGTTAATCGACACCGAAAGTCGCGTTAACTACACCGAGACTACCGTCGAAATTAAGCAAACTGAGCGTGTCACGTGCGATCTTATTGTCGAATACAAATATCATCATGCCGATATTGTACTGAGCTCAAGCTATCAGGTCTCTCTCAAAGATAAGCAAACCATCAGTAATGTGGCTGTTACTGAACAAGCGGTCACGGACTTTATTGTCCGCGTTATGGTGAACTAGCATGGCACGTTTTGTTATCGCGTTTGTTCTACTTAGCTTATCTAGCTGTACATTGGCATCCAATAATCACTCTACATTAAGCTTTAAAAAGCATGTGAGAGAACGCTGCGGTTTAGAAGTGATCAATAACCAAGGTGAGATGAGTTTTGGTCGAGAATACGATGGCAGAGCCATCACGCTCAAGCTGGAGTCCAATCGCAAAGATTCTCGATTGTTGCTCAAACTGCAACATATTGACCTAGGCTCAATTGATGAATCTCGTATTTCAGAACTTGTGCGATTCAAAGTCGAAACGCCGGTTCGTTATGAAGGTGACATTAATTATTGGCGTCAGGGCGTCGAATTTCCTGTCGATCAACTGGCATCAAATAAAGAAGTCGATATTCGAGCACGTATTACTATACCCGAGTCCCAACTCACAGCTGGAGAGTTTCACTTCAATATGGAGTGGGCAGTTGAGTGTCTATAAATTAGTAACTTAAGCTGAGTTTTTATTCAAAGAAGAAAAAAATGCGTGAGCTGGAAAGAAAATCAATGGAGTGACAAGTTCGGAATTATAAAACCGATAAAGAGAGATTCACTGGGAATTCGCTGTAGGTTAGCGCAAATTATCAAGGATGGAGTTTTTTTGAACATGTCTCTAAAACACGAAACATAATATGCGATCAGTTCATCGGACTTTCAAGGGAGTAACAAGAGAATATTTGATAACACTGAAGTCAATCACACATGTGCTAATTCTCAGTTGGTTAATCTATCCGATGTTTGCTACGTTTAAATGACACAGTCATTGGAAAGGTATGATTTATGAAAATAAACGTTCAAACACATCACGTATCAATTAACGACGACTCACGTAAAGACATCGAAGGTAAGTTCGAAAAGATATCAAACCATTTTCCATCACTGATCAGCTGCGACATCATCATTACAAAAGAACACGGTCAACATCAGGTTGAAGTATTCACCAACTACGAAGGTGTACGAGTAACAGCAAAATCGACAGACGATGTTATGTACCCAGCTATCGCTGCAGCACTTAAGAAACTTGAAGCGGGCCTAAGTAACCGTAAGGGACAATTGAAAGCCGACCTACACGAGAAACCAACAAGCACGAAGCCAGAGATTGCTTCGGACATCATCCAAGAGATGAAATTGGTCTAACTCGATAAGTAGTTAAAGCGAAATAACTAATAGAAACTTATTAAGAATTTCAAAGCCAGCACACGTTGCTGGCTTTTTCGATCTTAAAGCCAAGCAAACCTTCCTTCTTTACCGTTTCTCGCATTCAGCTCAAACCCACATCATTTTTAACGCCCTTAAGTTCTTAGCTGCTATAACAATCACTTGTGGTATTTGATACAGTTATAAACAGAAATTTAGACCACAACGGAATGTTTATTATGAAGAAAATCGCATTGATACTTTTCCTTGCCACTCAACTAATGGCTTGTACAGAAGTGGGCAGTGAAGCTTGGTGTGCGGATATGAAAGAGAAGCCTAAAGGTGACTGGACGGCTAATGAAGCGGGCGATTTTGCTAAGCACTGCATTTTTTAAGCGGGTTGTCCGTTTGATACGGAAGACACCGCATAAAAAAACGACCGCTAGGTAGACCGAAGTACCTAGGGTCGTTTGAGCTTCAAAATGCTAGATAAGCTCTTAACTTTCACACAACATACTTTCTATATGAGTTTGTTACGGATATGGATCACTACAGCTTCTGCGATAATAACCACAGCAAAAATACTCACCAATACCATCGATACTTTTTGCCACTCAAAAAGGTTTTGCGCATCGTTTAGCACCACGCCAATACCACCAGCCCCCACCAACCCCAGTACAGCAGATTCACGCACATTGATATCCCAACGGAACAATACAATTGAATAGAATGCTGGCATCACTTGTGGCCAATACCCTTTAAGCAAGATGCTCATCCAAGAAGCGCCAGTTGCGCGCAGAGCTTCGATAGGCCCCATGTTCACTTCAGCAATCGCTTCCGCTAACAGCTTCCCTACAAAGCCGATACTACGAATGGCAATTGCCATAATGCCTGCGAGAACACCGGGGCCAAATAGTGCGATAAACAACAGTGCCCAAACCAATGAGTTCACAGAACGTGAAGACACCAGAAAGAATTGAGCAACCCAGTTCAACGCTTTATTCGGGGTAATGTTTGGCGCATTCAGTAACGCCAACGGAATTGCAAATACCAAGGTAAATAAGGTACCTAACGTTGCGATATGCAGCGTCTCAATCATCGCAGCGTGAATCGATTCAGGATAGAAACCGTAGTCCATTGGCACCATACGCTCAAACATATCTGCGAACTGTGCTGGTGCGTCGTATAAGAACTCAGGAATCACTTCCACCGTCTGCCAAGACCACACGATGGCGCACACAAGGCTAAGGTAAACAGCAAATCGAGCTACACGTTCGTTGGGTGTAAAACGCTGCCACTCTCTATCAATAGATGCAGTTGTCATTAGAAGATTCTCCTAACAATGTTGGAAAGGAATTCGCCGACAAGAATCAGTGCGATAATGGTGATCAAAATAGCCGCGACGAAGTCGTAGTCAAAACGTTGGAATGCCGAGAACAATGTACCGCCAAGGCCACCAGCCCCTACTATGCCAACCATGGTTGAGTTACGTAGATTCGAATCTAACTGGTAGCTAGCAAAGCCAATAAAACGCGTGAATACCTGAGGCATCACCGCATACAGAATCACGCTAATGAAACTCGCGCCAGTTGCTTTAATCGCTTCAACCGGTTTAAAAGAGATCTCTTCGATAGCTTCAGCGAACAGCTTGGCGATGAAGCCAATGGATGCGAATACTAAGGTCAAGATCCCAGCCAGAGCACCAAAGCCCACCGCTTTCACAAACAAGATGGCGATGATCACTGGGTGAAAAGAACGACACAATGCAATAAATCCACGAATGGGCGTTGATACGATTGAAGGCATCATATTTCTCGCGGCTAGCAAGCCTAGAAACAGTGAAATAGCGATGCCAAAGAAACTTGAGATAATCGCAATCTGTAAGCTTTCCGCTAACCCACTAAGCAGTAAGCTGGTTCGCGAAAAATCAGGCGGAAACATTCGAGATAGTAACCGCTCACTTTCACCAAAACCGATGATCAAACGATCAAAGGTAAGCCCTAGCGTCGAGAAGCTGTAAAACAGATAAGCCACTATACCGGTGATAATCGCACGGTTTGTCCATGACACCTTGAAAGGGTTTTCGTGCTTCGCTGGCGACTGGTTTGACGGTACGCTTGGCGATGAGCTTGGGGTTAGTCCAGCCATGATTCACCCCCATAGATAATTTTTAGATCTTCTTCAGAAATACCTTCAGGACTGCCGTCGTAATGCACCTTGCCGTTACACATGCCGATGATACGTTTAGCGTAACGCTTGGCTAGGTTCACATCGTGGATGTTCACCAAAACAGGGATGTTTTTCTGTTCTGCAAATGTCTCCATTAACTCCATGATCTCAACTGCGGTTTTCGGATCGAGTGATGAGGTAGGTTCGTCAGCCAGAAGAATATAAGGGTCTTGCATCACTGCTCGAGCAATACCAACTCGCTGCCTTTGTCCACCCGACAAGCTGTCGGCACGTTGGTTAGCAAAGTCTTGTAAACCAACAAACTCAAGTAGCTCAAACGCTTTGGCGAGGTCTTGCGCAGAGTAGTTACGACGCCATGCATTCCAAGCAGTCATGTAACCCAAACGGCCACTCAACACGTTCTCGATAACCGTTAAACGTTCGACAAGGTTATATTCTTGGAACACCATGCCGATATGTCGACGCTGTTTGCGTAGCGCTTGACCTTTAAGTTGAGTCAGGTCTGCGCCATCAAAAATGATTTCACCTTGGCTTGGATCGTTAAGGCGGTTGATACAGCGTAGAAGTGTGCTTTTACCTGTACCGGATGGGCCGATAATCGCGATGATGCCAGGCTCATCGATATCTATATTAATGCCTTTAAGGATTGGCTTGCCTGCCACGTATTCGTGGAAAAGGTTGTTTATCTTTATTCCTTCATAGCTTGCTACGGCCATACTGCATTTCCTTGTGCGAATTTTAGAATGAACTATGCCCTACCCGCGAGGGCATAGATTTTTAGTTAAGGTAAGTATTTAAAGAACTAAGTCTTTCTAAAACTTAGCCTTCCAACTGAGTCAAGAACTAGCCGTTGTTTGCTTGTTTTGCTAGCTCAGCTGCTTTTTTCTTTGCGCGTTTAGCCGCATCTTTTTCAGCGAGCTTCTTAAGACCAGCTTTGGTGTAAGCCGTACCTGTCGCGTGTGCGATATCACGAATCACGTCCCACTCTTCTTTGTAGCTGATTGGTGAGAAGCGGTCTGCACCTTTAAATGATGCACTCATCTCTGGAGTAAAGCGGTAGCTAAAGAAAGCTTCGTTGATCTTCTCAACAAGCTCTGGTTTTAGGTTGTACGCGTAACCAAAAGCAGACGTTGGGAAGCGTGGGCTACGGTAGATGATCTTCAGTTCAGAATCGTCGACACGACCTGCAGCGACCATACGATCGTAAACATCTGATGCCACCGGTGCTGCATCATAGTCTCCATTGAAAACACCAAGAATAGACTGGTCATGCTTACCTGAGTAAAGCACTTTATAATCCTCATCTGGCACTAGGCCTTTCGCTGGGAATAACGCACGTGGAGCTAGGTTGCCAGAGTTGGAAGATGCAGAAGTGTGTGCAACCTTTTTGCCTTTCAGATCAGTCATTGTATTAATACCGCTGTCTTTACGCACAATGGTGATCAGGTTGTAGCCTTGGAAACCAGACTCATCGCCTTTTACTGCAATTGGAACGTAACCCGCTAGGTTAACCGCGTAGCCTGTTGGACCGGTAGAGAAACCTGCAACGTGCAGTCGACCAGAACGCATCGCTTCTACTTGCGCAGAGTTCGAGTGAACTGTGTAGTAAATCACTCGCTTACCCGTAATTTTACTTAGGTGAGCTTGGAAATCCGCAAACGCATCTTTATATAGCGCTGGGTCTTCTACTGGCGTGTAGGTAAACACAAGCGTGCTTGGGTCGTTCCACTCATCTGGATTCTTTGGTGAATCGGCGACCAAATCTTGGTTTTCATCACAGTATCGATCGTCTAACACACCACGACTAGAGCAGTCGCTTGCCATAGCCATTGAAGGAAGTAGTAATGAGCTAGCGATTAACAGTCCTTTAACACTGATTTTCATATTCAAACCTTACTTTTACTTATTGTTGAAAGTCACCTTCGCTATTGCAGCCTTTGTGCCATGTTTTTATTTATTTAATTTCAACAACTTACAACAAACCCCAAACTAACTAATATCTTTTGAGTCATTCGTGTCCAACTCAAAACCAATCATTTGGGTCATTTCTGTCCCGTCGATTTCAGTGGTAAAAAAAGAGCCCGAAGGCTCTTTGGTTCACTGCTTTTTCTTTTGTTATTCTTTAGTAAGCGCTCTCTATACAAACGCTATAATTAGCAGGTGTAACACTGCACTCAGAAGAACCTAAGCGTCGCTGTCCATGCAGTTTGCGTAATAAGTTACCGTTGCAGGCCAATCGCTGAATACGCCCATCACACCAACATCTTGTGCCAGCACATCAAGCATTTTCATCATATCGCCATCATTGTTGATACCATCTTTCACACTCTTGTAATACCAACCACCGCCTTGCGCTAGCGGGCCAGAACGTTCCAGTGTCCAAGCGATAATGTCGAGGTCTGCATCCTTAGCAAGCATGGCGTAGTTAGACGCAACCAGTTCGTTGTTTTCGTCTAAATCAACCAGAGCAAACAGAGGTGGTGCGATGATATTCACACCCGCATCGTGCAGTTCTTTCATGTTCTCAACAGACGCGACAAAGTCCGCTTGTTCGTAAACACGGTCATCAAGATAAACCGCTTGTTTGCCGAACTTCGGCGTTTCATTGATCCAGTACTTCACATCATCCAAGTTGAATGACTGCAGGTAAGCCTCAGAAGGCTTGAAACCCGCTTCTTTCAGTTCATCCACCAACTTCTGCGCATACATCTCTTGGCTAAATCCATTGAAAGGCATGTCGACTGCTGCCGATTTCAATTCAGGAGTGACCTTCACGCCGTGCTCTTTAAACAGTGCTGCACTTTCTGCGTGTGTCATCAGTGTGCCACTTTGGCTGTAAAGATCGGTTCTCCAACCTGGAGTCCCGTTCATGTACTCTTCAACCGTGGTGGCTTTTGGGTTCGCCCCATCCATTTTACCTTTGAGCGTCTTAAACTCAGCCAGCGTGAAATCAGAAGTACGGCACTCAACCTTAGCATCTTCGCCTGTCGCTGGATTAGCTGGTATAAACGGGGTTGAGCACTTCTTAGCAAGATCTGGATGCGCTAATACATCGGTCGTGGTGTGCAGATCACTTTGCGAGTGACGACATACCAACGCCTTATCTTTGGTGAAGGTCACATCACATTCGACGACACCAGCGCCCATTTGAATCGCCGCCAAATAGGATTCCTTAGTGTGCTCAGGAAACTGCATAGCAGCTCCGCGATGCCCAATAGAAAAATCGCTACGATGAAAAGGTCCTTCGCTACAACTGAGCAGCTTTGTTTTCAAAGGGCTCTCATCCATATTGTTAACTAAAAAGAGGGGACGAGGTCCTAAGTTTGCTGGTTCTGCAGCGGCCCATGCCGTTATTGAACTCATACCGAGTATCAGAGCAATCGAACCTTTCAGTATTTGCTTCATGTTTGTATCTCCTTGCAACAAGCAATTATTTTTCTAATGTCCTTTGTTCGATCATTCAGTGTTGATAGCTGTCATATGTTTTTGACTCAATACCGAATAACCTCATGTGGACTGACGCCACAATGTAGGGATTGCACGCTTTGTGCCAGATGTTAAAGCTCTTTTATTACAATCACTTGAAACAGTCAATCATTCGACTAAATGATAAATGGGTCATTGTTGTCTTGTGTTTTTACTATGCGAATTAATGAACCAGCTAGACCTTGAAACTCTCTTTATCCAATTGGTGTTTCTTCATTTTTCGATAAAGAGTTTTACGCGGTAAATTCAGCTTACTTGATACCTCATTAATATTACCCGCGCTTTCTATTAGCGCTTCCGTCAGAACATTTCGTTCGTACTGCTCCATCTGCTTTTCAAAAGCGAAATCTTCTCCGGATGCTTCACAAATTGGCGATTGAAGATCAAAGCCATCACCGACGATACCCAACACAAATCGATCAGCGACATTACGCAGTTCACGCACATTGCCCGGCCATTCATGTCGGCATAGCTGCTGAATTTGTTCCGGGTAAATCGTCGAAGGACGTGTCTTGTATTTATGACTCGCTTGAATCACAAAATGGCGAAACAGCACCTGAATGTCTTCTTTTCTTTGACGCAATGCAGGAAGGTTTAAGCTCGCAATGTTAAGGCGATAGAAGAGATCGGCTCTGAATTCTCCAGACTCACTCAAGCTCGCGAGATCAGCTTTACTAGCGGCTACCACGACGATGTCGACAGGTATCAACTCGTTACCACCAACACGCTCAATCATTCGCTCTTGAATCACGCGCAACAATTTGATTTGTACCGCAATCGGCATGCTCTCAATTTCATCGAGAAACAGAGTCCCGCCATTGGCTTGTTCTATTTTTCCAATACGCTTCTTGTTCGCGCTAGTAAACGAACCCGCTTCATGGCCAAACAACTCACTCTCAATAATGCTTTCTGTCATGCCGCCACAGTTAATTGCGACAAATGGTTTAGTCTTACGACGACTAAATTGATGCAGAGCGCGAGCTATCACCTCTTTACCCGTTCCCGTTTCTCCATTGATAATGGTATCGACGCCAGTATGTGCTAAAGCGAGTACTTGCTTACGTATCGTATCCATCGCTTTTGATTGGCCAATAACCACAGACTCTATAGGTAGCTCCTCTTGCTCATCGCCATCCGAGGTTGAAGGGCAATTGTGCTGACATTGGGTAATCGCCAAATCAAGCTTCTCCACCAGCTCACTCGAATTAAGCGGTTTTTCCAGAAAGTCGAAAGCACCAAGCTTCATCGCTTCGATCGCCATTGGGATATCGCCATGGCCACTCATCAATAAAACGGGTACATTCGGGGCACGGTGTTGGATTGAGCTCAACAACGTCAAACCGTCCACTTTCGGCATACGCACATCACACAACACAACCGACAGACTGTTCGCTTTAAGCGACTTTAGGCCAAGGTTGGGATCAGTGAAGGTGCTGACACTAAACCCTTCTAGCTCTAACATTTCGCTCACGGCTTCGACGACATCTATTTCATCGTCGATAAGAACTATGTGTTTTTCTGAAATCATGAGCCTGTGCCTTTTGGTAGAGTGACGATAAAGGTGGTGCCTTGGTGTTCAACCGATTCCACGTGAATCGAGCCGCCAAAGTCTTTTATTATGTTGTATGCGATAGACAAACCGAGCCCTAGTCCTTTGCCTGTTGTTTTTCGGGTATAAAATGGGTCAAACAAATACGGGATATCTTCTTCGGGTATACCTAGTCCATTGTCCTTGACCGAAATCTGAATGGTGTTCAGGTGCTCTTGCGTTGAAATGCTGAGCTGGGGCTGCTCCCTATGTTCAACGGCATCCAGAGCATTACTGATAAGGTTCACCAGCACTTGTTCCAAGCGTATGCTGTTGGCTCGAACCATCTGGTAGCTTTGGGGCGAATACTGAATCGATACTGAGCTTTGTCTGGTTTCAAACAGGTCAATTGCATCACCAATCACCTTCTCCAGTTCTACGTTATCAATCTTGCCATCGCTCTTACGTGAAAAGGCTTTCAAGTGACGGGTGATTGCCGCCACCTTATCTAGTAGGACTTCGATCTTTTTAAGATTATCTTCGGCTCTATCTGGTCTATTTTTACCTAGCCAAAGCTGAGCGCTTCGAACGTGACTATTCACAGCCGTCAGAGGTTGATTGATCTCGTGCGTGATCCCGACACTGAGTTGTCCCAACGCAGCCAGTTTTCCGGCTTGGATTAGCTCATCTTGAGTCACTCGCAATTTAGCTTCGGCTAAGGTGCGCTCTTCAACCTCAGCCTCCAGTTTGCGATTGGTTTGCTTAACGATTTTGGCCGTGGTTTGGAACACCTTCAGGTACTTAGCCATTTGCGTCACTTCGTCTTTGCCACGAATGGATACTTCGGTATCTAAATGGCCGGTAGAAATCGCGAACATATTGTCTTTAAGCTGTAAAAGCCTTTCCAAAATACTCTTACGCACGTAGAACCATGAAATAGCAGCGGCAGCCAATACACTAAATAAAGAGAGAAAAAGAGAGAGGCGCTGATTAGATTGCAAAGATTGCTGCGCCTGCTGAATCGATAGGTCAATATCACTGTTCACTTGGTTGGTGTTGCGTTCGATCTGTACGGTTAACTGATTGAGATGCTCACGGCTGTTTTCTAGGAAGTATTGCTCTTGATAAAGATGATCGAGCGCTTTGTTTTTCATCCCATACAAGCTGCTATCGCTTGAGGCGAGGTTATAAATCACCGTGAGTTGATGATCTAATTGAGGAAAGTCACTTCTTAAATCACCACTGACCCAGAGCTTCCACCACTCTTCTCCTACCTGCTCGAGTCGGTAACTGGTGTAATCCAGTTCATTAAAACTGGAATCGTTATACAGCTTTTCGACCAAGCCTAATTGGTAATAAAGCAGAGACTTGAGCTGTGTGTACTGGATTTGATCTTTGGCAGACTCAGGTAGGCTATCAAGTGAGTCACTGGCTTGCTGCAATAGAGGATAAAAGCCTTCAAGCAAATTACGAAGTTCTTGATTGAGTTGTTCTGACTCAATCTCACTTTGATACAACAGGCTCAGACTATTATTAACTTGGGCGATAAGATCTTTAAAGTAGGCGTGATAATCAGGAAATTGAACCATAACGCTATTCATTACTGATATAGCCTCTTCAATTTTGAGCATCGCCTGTTTGCGCTCTAAATTGGATTCAGCGTCACCGAGCTGAGAAGATGTTGTGATAATCACTCGCACCATATCATTAAGGCGAGCGGCATTATCTAAGGCCGGGATTTCACTATCCTTTAGCTCAACAAGACGTTGGTTTAAATCATCGAAGGTAAAGCTGGAGATAACTGAGAGGAAGATAGTGGTCATCGATAGCATGGCTAACGCAAGTACCAAGCGCAGCTCAATACCTTTCCAACCAAACCACTTACGACGTGGAATTTTGATCGAGAACGGGCGCTCGAAACTATCCTTATTTTCTACAACCTCGGAGACATAACTACTCACTCGCCCCACCTTCTTTTCATCAAATAATCAACAGTAACTGTCAATGATTCAATCAGTTAGGGCGTGAGCCTTACTTGGGCTTGCATCGAATAGCTTTAGTGAAACTATTAAATGAAGAGCAATCATTAACATTTCACATAAGATATCATAACAATTATTTTATAAAGCTTGAGCTGTCTGTTTTGCGATAATAGAAAGTGACCGCACCGACAGAAACGTGATTACTTTATCAATACGCACGTAAATTATATGAATAGCACTCTCCATCAAGCAGTCAAAACCTACGATGATTTAATAAGTTAAGGTCTAGAGATCGAAAAAATCGCACAAGTTTTCACTCATACGATTTCATTCATGTCATGTCCATCGACTAACCGAGACTCAACGAACTTAAAGAACTTAAAGAACTTAAAGAACAATCATCCCATCTCGATAAGTCAGTGCTGGTGTTACATCTTGACCAAGTAATACTGGGCCATCGAGGTCGACGACTTCAGATTGAACCGCAATAGGCAGAGCTGCACGCATCGCCAACGATGTACCAAGCATACAACCCGACATCAGAGTAAACCCGAGTCTTTGGGCTTCTTCTGCAAGTATCAATGCTTCAGTCAAACCGCCCGTTTTATCGAGTTTGATATTGACCATTTCATACTTACCCAACAGCGATGAGAGCTGTGAAGTGGTATGACAGCTTTCATCAGCACAAAGTGGTATCGAGTGCTTGATGTGCGCCAGTGAGGCATCGTGCTGTTGGGGTAACGGCTGCTCGATCATCGCAATATCAAATTCTGCCAGTTGATTAAACAACTCTTCGAGATTCAATCCTGTCCACGCTTCATTTGCATCCAAAATAATTTGAACATCTACCGCAGCTTCTCGTACCGCGCGAACACGCTCTACCACTTGCTCGCCATCAAGCTTCACTTTTAAGAGTTTTGCCCCATTCGCGACATAATCTCGAGCCTGTGTCGCCATGGCTTCTGGAGTGCCAATGGAGACTGTCATTGCTGTCACGATTTGATTCGGTAACTCAAACAGGCTATTTGGGAAGACCAGGTCATGTTGTTTGGCTTCAAGCTCCCAAAGCGCACAATCAACCGCATTTCGCGCTGCCCCTCCGGTCAATAAAGACTGAAGATGATCTCTTAGCTCTGCCGGATCGGTAACGCCTCGTTCAAACATAGCTTCAAGTGCGCTAGACGCTTGTTGGATTTGCGCTAACACAGACTCCGATGACTCACCGTATCGTGGGTAAGGCGTGCATTCGCCCTGAGCTCGTTTGCCATCATGTTCAATGTAAACACGAACAACGTGACACTCAGTTCGACTGCCACGAGAGATGCGAAAAGGCGTTTGCATCGCGATAGTAATGGGTTCTGCTGTAATCTTCATAATTTCACTCGGTTGATGTTCGCTTTAACAAATAGAAACGTAGAAATGATGAAGTCATTAAAGTGAATGTCTCAAATGATCAGTAATGTGTTGTACACCAAAGCGCACTGGGTCCGTCACCGGCACTTGATAGAGTGTGGTCCATTCTTGGCACAATGTCTCAGCATCTTCAATGCTAATCGCCGACGTGTTCAAGCAGATACCCACCAGCTTCGCGTCTGGATTGGTCAGTCGCACCGCTTGCAAGTTGGCTTCAATCGTCTGTTCTATGCTTGGCAATTGAGCATGAGGAAGGTTACGAATATGAGGTCGCCCAACTTCATGACACAGCACCAAAGCATCCGCTTGTGCGCCATGTAAAAGACCCAAACTCACGCCTGCAAACGAAGGGTTGAACAAAGAGCCTTGCCCTTCAATGATGTCCCAATCGTGGTCGGTAAAATCAGGGCTAATCGCTTCAACTGCGCCGGAAATAAAATCCGCAACCACAGCATCAATCGAAATACCGCTACCTTCAATCAAAATACCGGTCTGCCCTGTCGCTTTAAACTGAGCAGATGTTCCCGCTTGTTTAAGCGATTTTTCAATCGCTAATGCCGAGAACATTTTGCCTACTGAGCAATCTGTTCCGACAGTAAGGAGGCGCTTACCCTGACGAGGCTTACCGTTACCAACATTAAGAACACCGTCAAAATGGCGTACATCATGAAGCTTAGTCAATCCTTGTTGCTGCATGTCAGCAAGCGGTGAAAATTCACTCAAGCGCTGGTGCATGCCAGATGCAATCTGAAATCCCATTTCTGCAGCTTCCATTATGGTTGACTGCCAAGAATCAGGGATAACGCCACCTGGGTTTGCTGTGCCAATCACTAGGGTTTTCGCCCCTAGCGCTTGCGCCTCTTGCAAGGTCATGTCCGTTAAGCCAAGTGAAACGGTATCGTCTGTTAAACGAAGCTGACCTAGGCAAATTTCTGGTCGCCATTGGTGAATACCACAAGCTGTTTTTGCGGCAAGTGGGTCGGTAACATCCCCAAGAAAAAGAAGGTAAGGTTGAGCGATCGACATGAGTATTCCTAATTAATAAGTCCTTGTATGAGTTTACTTTAATTAAGAACTTCGAAGCTGCCGAATGCCTATTTATGGCGAGCCTATAACCTTAGGTTATAGGGTGAGTATGGTTCTTCAATGAAGCGATAAATTGCTTAACGGAAATCGACTGAGGGGTGTGCTCTGCGCAAAGCATCGATACCGAAAATTGGATGTCTGGTTGAAGCGGCAACACACAAACCGAGTCGTCATTTTGATATTGCTCTGCCGTCCACGGATCAACAATCGCAAACCCCGCTTGGTGCTTGACCAGTTCCGCCGCCGCGCTATACCCACGTACAGATATCGGATGGTAGTAATGCTCATCTCGCGCAATAAGGCTTTGATGTAACAGGAGGCCTAGTGGATCGCGGCTATCAAGCCCAATGATTGGCAACGGATAACGGATCAAATCATCTAGCGTTAATTCTGTAGGTAAATGATCAACCGTATTGGAAGGAACCAAAACCTTAAGTGATTCAGTTAATAGCGTTTCACTTAAGATCGCTGGCGGTGCTTCGTCTCCAAAAGCGATAGCGATATCGAGCTCATGTTTTAGCAACCCTGCACACAGTTCGTCGCGATTGGCAGTCAGCAATTCAAAAGAGAGCTCTTGTTCACGAGACATTTGGGCGATCACCGGAGTCAGCAATTTGGTGGCTAGAATCGGCGGTGCGCCAATACGCAAATGCTGATGGCCTTGCTTCACTTTGTTAGTCAAAGAACGAAATTGGCCTAGTTGTTGGTAGACCTTCTCTGCTTCCGGTAGCAAGGTTTTCGCTTCAACCGTTGGTACCAATCGACCTTTAACTCGTTCGAATAAACCAAACCCGAGTTGTTGCTCGGTATGTGCCAAAATACGGGTCACGTTAGGCTGGGACACATGCAAACTGCGCGCGGCTCCAGATACAGTTCCGGTCTGCATAATGGCGTAGAAGACTTCCAACTGTCTTAGGTTCACATTGATGTCCTTATGGTTCACGAAACAAATCTAGGGCTTGGCTTTTTGCGTGAGTTTATTTTAGTAGCTCAGCTACCGTAGGTTGAAGTACCTCTGCCCAAACTTGGTAAGCTTTAGCATTCAAATGCAGGTCATCACATGAGTATTCATTCGACAAAAGCTGATTAGGTGACAATACAGAATTCACATCTAAGAACGCAATGCCTTGCTGTGCACAGTACTCGCTTATTTTGGTATTGAGTAGTTCAACCGACGGATTCAAACCTTGCAGTTTAGATCCCACATAAAGCGTTGATTGCACCAAGATGCGAATATCATTTTCTTGCCACACCTTAAGCATCTCAATGTAGTTTTGGTAGATATGCTCGACATCATAACCCTGAGCTAAATCGTTTATCCCTGCCATAAAGCAAACCAGCTTGGGCTTCACATTCAACGTGGTATCAATACGGCGTAACATGCCTGTTGTGGTATCGCCCGCCAAGCCGCGATTGACCATCGAGATATTGCGGAAAATATCTGCCCAAGGTGCCCACTCGGTGATCGAATCACCAAACATCACTAAGTCTGCATTTGGAGAAAAATGGCGATGATTATCTGATGTCATGATGTAACGACTCATGCTGTGACCTCGCTGCTGAATCTCAGACTGAAGAGCGACTGCCTTGAGGATCTCGCTATCTGGTGTAGTGCTATCGAATTGAGCCAACAACCCTTCGATATGAGGTTTAAAAGGGCTAAGACGAGTACTCAGTTGATGATGTTCTTTAAGGAAAGATAACCTTTCTAGTAATGCATACAGAGAGCGGTTTTGACCAATTTCTTGGAATAACTGATAGAGATCGAGGACAGGGTGTTGCTGTAGCGCGGCAAGTAATTGCTTGTCTTCCATGGTGTTATCTAACCCTTCAATTATCTAGTAATGAACTCAAGATAATATCCGATTGCGTACGGGATAGATAACACTAGAAGCAGAGAATGACTTATTCCAAACAAAGTTGTTTACATACCCCGTAAAAACATCTTGCTGTACAAACCTCGTTCCGCCTCAAAAATCAGCACTTCATCATAATATGTATAAGAAATTAACCACATATTGTGACTCCTGTCTCTCAGCCTATCGCCTACTCCTATTGCCACTATTTAACGGAGGATTTATAGATTATCAGGATGGTGAATAATAAGTTAAATCATAATAATAAGGACCTTAACGTGAAACTTTCTCTATCCAATACCGCGTTGGCCGTTGCCGCCATCCTACTTGCAGGTTGTCAATCTGCACCTGAATCTGTTCAAGAATTAACGGCATACCAATGCCAAACGAATACTAATGCCGACGTGAATGACTTGAGGATCTATCAAGTGATGGTTGAGAGCTTTGTTAATGGCGATGACTCAATTGGTCATGGGACAGGGTACGGAACTAGCCACCACAAAGGAGATATTCAAGGCATTATCGACTCACTTGATTACATAGAGTCTCTTGGAATGAATGGTATTTGGCTAACCCCAATCTTTAATTCAGAGCCTATCAAAAACCAGGACCATTGGGCTGATAGACTGGATGCCACCGGTTATTTTTCCACTGATTATTTCAATATCGATCCGAGATTCGGCACGATGGAAGAAGCTAAAACCTTAGTTGAAGAAGCGCATGCTCGCGGGCTTTACGTCTTCTTTGATGGCGTATTTGGTCACCACAAAAAAAATGTAGTGCCGTCACCAACAGGTAAACTGCCCCAAGGAGAGGATAATCCAGTCTCATACCCCGAGAGCCTAGCCTTCTACCAAGAAGTTGCAGAGTATTGGATCAAAGAACTCAAAATCGATGGTTGGCGCTTAGATCAGGCTTACCAAGTGCCAAAAGAAGCTTGGAGTCAAATCAGAGAAACGGTAGATACTGCTTCTTCTCAAGTCGAATATGTAAACAGCGAAGGTAAAACCGTGAACCCTCTGGGCTATATGGTTGCGGAAATTTGGGCTGGTGAGAACCGCATAATAGAAACGGGTTATGGCTCAAATGAAGAACCGGCTTTATGTTCTGCGTTTGATTTCCCAATGCGCTACCGACTCACAGAAACCTTTGCTGTAAACGAAGCAGGCGTGGGGAACAAAGGTGGAGAATGGCTTGCAGAAGGCATGTCTTTACATTCGTTATACCCAGACCATGCAAAACCCAATTTAATGATTGGTAACCATGACCTTGTTCGCTTTGGTGACTTATTACAGCGCGGAGATATCGCTTCTCCACAAGACAAAGAGTATTGGCTGCGTTATAAAGCGGCATTTTCATTCCAAGCGGCTTATACAGGCCCAATAACCACCTACTATGGGGACGAAATAGGCGATCAGCTAGAAGGTTTCTCAGATAAAGTATGGACTGATGACTGTGCTATTAATGGCTTGTGCGATGACCACGTAGCACGTACTAGCGGTAAAGTAGAAGGTGTCACAGCTCAACTCAATACCAACGAAAAAGACTTAAAGCAGTACGTTACAAATTTAATGAAACTGAGGGAAACGCACCCTGCTCTATCACAGGGTAAACGTACGAACCTAATCGCCAACGATATCGCATATGTCGATCACAAAGCCTATGACGGCGATGCTGTTATCTACGCAGTGAACGTTACCAACAAAGAGCAGACCATAAAACTAACCAAAGAAAAAGCAGGCTCCAAAGCTGATCTGACGGATATTGAATCTGAGCAATCGATATCAGCAATTGATGGTCATTACTCTATAGTTCTAAACCCTTTTGAAGCTCGTTTCTTGTCGATAACACAGCCAAGTGAAAAAGGTCCTATAGCGGCCACAATGGCGACAGGGAATGAAGTTGGACAAGGCTTCATGGCTAAATGTAACAACCCAACGATTAACGCTGAAGGGCCAATTTCAAGCCCACTTTATGTGGTTGGCAACTTTGCTGATTCAGGTTGGAAACACGTAGCTAAACGAGAGTTTGAGTATAAAGGTGAAAACACTTACCAAGTCGTTACCACTGAAAAGCCTGGTAGCTATCGCATGCAATACGCGTCTAAAGCTTGGTCACCACAGTTTACAGCGGATGGGCTCAACCTAAAACTAGGGCAACTAAACTCATTAACTAAAGGTGGTTACGGGCAAGATACTGCTATTACCATTCGTAACCCAGGGCAGTATGTATGGAGCTTACAATTCGATGAGGCAGGACAACCATTAAAAATTATGGCTTCCAAATGTGCTGAATAGCCAAACCTAAGATCCGAGATCAACCAAGTAAAAACCCCTTATTCCTACGAATAAGGGGTTTTCTTTAATCTGCATTGGATATTAAGAGACCAGATACGATTAGAACGATATCTACTCCTGCTTCACTTGCAGGTGATTACGGTTATCGCGGCTTTTCTTAATAAGCTCGTTGCTTTCGTCCATTTCATCTGACTTAGCAAGGCGATCATAAAGCAGCACGTTAACTGTCGCAGCCAAGTTCATGCAGCCAACTGTTGGTACGTACACGACGTGATCTGCTCTGTCAGCAACATCTTGAGAAATAGAACCGTCTTCAGGGCCAAAGATATAGATGGCATTTTCTGGGTGTTTAAAACGCGGGAGTGGTGTTGCACCTTCAGCGAGTTCTACACAAACAATTTTCGTTTCTGAATCAAGGTTATCCAAAAATGACTCGACACCCGTTAGTGGGATAGTACGCGCAGCACTCTTGGTATCGGTGTGAAATTTAGCGGCTTTTTCGTAGCGTTGCCCTGTGTATTTAACTTCGTCGACTTGGTAACAACCAGCCGCGCGCATAACAGCACCAACGTTTGTCGGGCTCTTTGGGTTAGTTAAACCAATAGTCACATGGCTTTTGTTCATGAATCTTTCTCACTTAACGAATAGACATAGCAGGGTGCTACAAAGCGTCGCATTCTACCAAAGCAGCGGCAAATTCAAAAGCATCGTAACAAACCACTCTTTTCGTCATTAAGCCCCTAGTTGCAAGGCTTCTAACATCAAAAATCTAACCGCCATCATGTTTATAAAACAAAAACATTTCTGGATAACAATTCAACAACAAGTCCATTTACATTTTAAAACCACATTAATAATGTGTTGAAAATTGCATGAGATAATCACACAGGAAGCGTGACATGACCCTAACCATCAAAAACCGCCTTTATATTCTCTCTTTCATTCCGTTGCTACTTATGGCAATTGGCATGATGAGCGTGACGTATATGAAGAGCACCGAGCTAACCGCACAGCAAGTTGAATCGACGCGTAGCAATATGATGGCGATGAAAGAAAAGGAACTCAAAGCGTATCTACAAATGGCCTACTCTTCGATCAGCCCATTTTTGGATAAAGGTGCAACATTAGAAGAAGCCTTACCGACATTAAGAACATTAGAATATGGCGAGTCTGGCTATATTTTTGGTTATGACTCGAAAGGTGTGCGAGTCGTTGTCGGGCAAAATAACGATGGTATTGGTAAGAACTACTACGACCTGCAAGACAAAAAAGGCAACTACCTTATTCGTGACCTGATCAAGAACTCAAAGCTTGGTGAGTTCACTACCTACTACTTTCCAAAACTTGGTCAGTCCGAAGCCCTACCGAAACTGAGCTACTCGATATTCGTTCCCCAGTGGGACTTGATGCTAGGCACAGGTTTCTATACTGACGACATCGATGCGGTCATCGCAGAGATGAAAGAGAGCTCGAATGCTGCGTTACAAAGCTCTTTGACGGCTATCGCGATTTTCTGTGGTTTGATTGCCCTAGTAGTTGCTGTGTTTGCCGTTGCTGTCAACCGCACCATCATGCAACCACTCGAGCAGTTTGATCGTTCAATCAGCGCATTCGCGAGTGGCGAAGCCGATTTGACCGCTCGAATGGAAACCTTCAAAGCGCCTGAGTTCACGAAGCTCAGCGAGAACTTCAATGCCTTTGTAGCAAGCCTGCAAACCATCATTAGCAGCGTAAGTGATGTCGGGCAACAAGTAGTAGCCGAGACATCTAGCATGTCTTCTCGCGCTGCGCAGGTCGACGAAATTGCTACAGGGCAACGTGAAGAGACAGAACAAGTTGCAACAGCGATGACCGAGATGACCACAACGGCGCAAGAGATCTCGAGCAACGCTAGCCAAGCGGCGGATTCCGCTAAACTTGCAGAGGGCAATGCCAAAGAAGCGCAACAGATAGTAAACGCCGCTGCAGATTCGGTGGCAGGCCTAGCGAGTGAAGTGTCAGAAGCGAACACCGTAGTGTCTCGTTTAGAAGGCGATGTGCAGAATATATCTTCTTCGTTGGCGGTCATTCAAGACATTGCCGAGCAAACTAACCTACTCGCGTTGAATGCCGCGATTGAAGCTGCGCGTGCGGGCGAACAAGGGCGCGGGTTTGCTGTGGTCGCCGATGAGGTTCGTAAACTGGCAAGCCGTACTCAAGAGAGCACTGGCGACATTCATAAGATGATTGAGCAACTTAAAGCCGCCTCAGATGCTGCTGTGAAAGCGATGGATTCAAGTCAAACCCGAAGTGCGCAAACCGTGGAAGAAGCGAATGCCGCAGCCGAAGCACTGGCGAAGATCCAAGCGTCGATTGATACCATCATGGACATGAACTCGCTTATTGCTACAGCGACTGAACAGCAGAATATAGTCGGCCAAGAGATATCTCAACGCATCGTGGTAATTTCTGACCAAAGCTCACAATCGGCAGAACTCGCGAATCAAAACCGTACAGGTAGCCAAAACCTCAACAGTCGTGCAAATGAGCTGTATCACTTGGTAGATCGCTTCACCGTCTAATACATTTTCGGTCTAGTAAGCCGTAATCAAACGCTAATTAATCCTAAAACACGTCGGGCTTCAGAATCTCTATTCTGAAGCCCGAACTTTTTGAGTTATTCAATTTTAAGACCAACAGAAAAGTCCCCGCCCCTATCCCTTTCACTCGCTATTTATCATAAGCTTTGAGTACCTATTTTCAGAAGTTGGTTAAACTTATTGAGTTGGTCTAAATCATCGATTCGAGTAGAGGAACGCTGCATGTTTAATTCAGATAAGAAGAAGGTTCGCGATTTATTGATTGCCACTCGCTTTGGCGTATCGGCGTCGGAGATGAAAACTATTATTGGTGTAGAGCAGAACAAAGCGATGAAGTGTATTCTTCAGCTCAAACAAGAAGGCGAAGACATTCGAACACTTGGTGAAGGCAGCAACCCAGAAGAGTTGGTTTTATATTCCATCGGAGAAATTGAACCTTAAGCTAGTTAAGTTTTAGTTTGAGCTTCTAGACAGGTGGCGTTAAGCGGGCAATCTTGACACTTGGGTTTAGGGTTACAAAACTGCTGACCATGTTCGACTAACAAACCATGATAGTAGCCGTACCTTTTGGTATCCAGAGGGATTACGCTTTCCATCAAGGCTCGAAATTTTTCATACGATTTAGGTACATCGAGTCTATTACGAGTGAATATCCTTCTTGCGTACGCATCAATCACAAAAGACGGTTTACCTATCGCGTACACCAGAATCGCGTCAGCCGTTTCGCCACCGATCCCTTTGACTTCCAATAGCTCTTTTCGGAGCTGATCTTTGTCCTGTTCTCGCACCACAGACATATCGTATTGGTACTTCGAAAACCACTCAGTCACGGCCTTCAACTTAATGGCTTTTTGATTGTAGTAACCACTCGAACGAATCTTTTGGGCAAGATCATCAAGATCCATCTCAGCGATTGACCTTGGGTCGAGCTTATCGCCTAAGTTGATGAGTGCTTTCTCTGCATTCTTCCAGTTGGTGTTCTGAACCAGAATAGCGCCTAGAACTATCTCGTAAGGGTCTTCCTTTTGCCACCAATCAAAATAGCCATAGTGCTGCTCAAGGGTGTCGAACACGCTAAGGATCAGCTCGGCTTGACCCGTTGAATTGTTGTGGCTTTGGGTCATAGAACTAATCCAATTGCTCAGACAGGAAGTCCACCAGCAGGCGAACTTTAGAAGATAAGTTACGGTTCTGAGGATAAAGCGCCCATATTCCTTCCTTGTCATCTCGATAATCGGACAGCACCTCAATCAACTCACCAGAATCAAGGTCTTCACTCACGTAATATTCTGGCAGTTGAACCAAGCCAATGCTCTGTTTAGCGGCGTCTAACAAGGCTAAACCACTGTTGCACTTAATGCGTCCATTAACCCGAACTGAACGAGGGCGACCATTTTCTTTAAAGCGCCAGTGTTCAAATCCACCGACTAAACATTGGTGATTATTTAATTCAGACAATGTATGCGGCTCGCCATAACGTTCAATGTATTCAGGGCTTGCACATACATAAAGTTGGCGTTGAGACAGCTTCTTCGCCACAAGGCTTGAGTCTTCTAATCGGCCGAGACGAATCGCCACATCAACACCAGAATCGATCAGATCGAGCTTTTGATTGGTCAGCATCAGCTCAAGCTCTACTTGTGGGTGAAGCTTTAAGAATTGATGAAGTATTGGGGCGAGTTGGCGCTCGCCATAAGTCACAGGCGCGGTGACTTTCAGTAAGCCTTTGGGTGTGGATTGCATCTGCGTGACCGCAAGCTCAGCAATTTCTAAACCTTCAACCAACAACTTACATTGTTGGTAATAGAGTTGCCCAGCCTCTGTTAGAGACACCTTTCGAGTCGTTCGATTGAGCAATTTCACTGCGAGTCGTTCTTCGAGGTTTGCTACTCTACGACTAATTTGAGCCACTGACGTAGCGAGCTTCTGCGCCGCACCAGTAAAGCTTTCTCGCTCTGCCACTGCAACAAACTCACTTACCCCTTCCCAATTGGCCATGCCTTTACCTTATGCTGAACTTTGGTTACCCATACAGTGTATTGAAGTTAGATATCAGTGTCACCTTGCTTGATATGCGCTGTGCATTAATCTTCGGCACCTATAGTCATTCCCTTACCGAACCATATTTTTGTCCTAACATTAACCTCATCCCCTATTGCTAGGGTGAGAATCTCTAAAACACTGGTACAACAAAGTAAGGTATCCCTATGAAGAAGTTAATCATACTTGCATCAACTCTTGTACTCAGACCACTGCGTTTGCAGCAACTAAAACAACAATTCAAGAAACAACGCTAAAATCTGACACATATGCTAGTGAAGCCGAAGCATACGATGCAGGCACCAATCTTATGGATGAGTTAAGCGCAAAAACACCTTTTGAGCTTTCAAGAGAACTGCCACAGTTCCAACAGACAACCCAATACGATTCGTTCAAGATTGATGACGCGAACATGGAAGTGAAAAAAATCACTAACATGAACGGCGATATCCATTACCAAGCGAACGTAAAAGTTGACTACCGTTACACATACAAAGACGGTCGTAGAAGCTAACACTGAATGATTGATTTGGTCTAAAAACTGATCACCTAGCCAAAAAGAAAGCCCGCACTCATAGAGTACGGGCTTTTTTTCGTTCAGCGCTGATTAATGGGACTCAATACGAGCAACCATTATCAGCTCATATTCGTCTGTCTAATTTTGAAGATTACACTTCAAACTGAGACACTAGGCTATCAAGCGCTTCACACTGTTCAGCCAATGCCATACATGCATTTTCTGCGCTGCTTGCCATCTCAACCATTTGCATGGTGCTTTCTGCGATGCGTTGAACATTCTTATTCACCTCTTCAGACACTTGGGACTGTTGCGAAGCCGCCGTAGCGATTTGTGTGTTCATGTCGTTCATCTTACCGATTGAGTTGCGAATCTCACTTAGTGAAGACGCCGCAGTCCCTGCTTGAATAATAGTTTTCTCGCCACTCACTTTGCTTTCAGTCATCACGCCAACCGCGTGTTTCGCGCCCACTTCTAAGCGTTCAATCATTGATTGGATTTCGCCGGTGCTGTCTTGAGTTTTGCTCGCAAGCGCACGGACTTCATCAGCCACAACCGCAAAGCCACGACCTTGTTCACCGGCACGTGCTGCTTCAATTGCCGCATTCAATGCAAGTAGGTTGGTCTGTTCTGCAATGCCTTTAATCACACCAAGGATTGAGGCGATGTTCTTCACGTCAGTGTCCAGTTCTTGAACCACACCACCCGCGTTCTCGATATCTTGCGCAAGGCGTTCAATCGAAGTCACAGTTAAGCCAAGCGTAGTATCAGCCGATTCCACTTCATGGTTTGCAACGTTACTTGCGGTTGCTGCGTCTAATGCATTACCACTCACCACTTCACTGGTTGCTTGCATCTCATGAACCGCCGCCGCGACTACTTCACTTTCACGCTGTTGGTTCGATGAAAATTCAGCAACACTTTGCGTTAACGATTTAATGTTTTCCATCTCAGCGCGTACCGCATTCGATGTGAAAATAACTTGTTCGACGGTAACATGGATCTTGCCAACAAACTGGTTGAAAGCGGAACTCAAACGAGCGATCTCATCATGACCTTCGACCTTCATACGTTGAGATAAGTTACCGTCACCCGATGCGATCTCATTCATTGCTTTCTCTACGTTCTGGATCGGCTGAACGATAAAGCGATTTGATAACCACATCGCGAAAAGTGCAGCGAAAACAGCAACCGCCATACCCACTTCAATGATCAACTTACTCGATTCAATAGAGTCATCCGCTTGCTGGCGAAGCTCTTTCTGTTTCAGTTCAATCAGAGTTCGGATATCGCGCAGTTGAGTACGAATGATCGCAAACTCAGCATCGAGCGCTGTCGAGTAATCAATATTGTATTGGTCTGCGTTTGCTGGGTCAGCGAACATTGGCTCGTGCAATGCCACCCACTTGCTCATCGCGTTAACTAGCTTTGATAGCTCGCCACGTGAAGATGGATCCAACACGCCCGCTTGATACAAGGTTTCGACACTTTGAAAACGGGGAACCGCTTTGTAAGCGTTGTCTTTAAATTCAAACTTTTGGTACTCGATCGCCGCTTGGTCTTTAGCAAGCAACAGACCTTGTGCCGAAGCGATAATCTGGTAGATATCTCGGTAGCCATCTTCTAGGTTATCTAGCACTGGCTGAACCACATTATTGAGCTCGTTATTAATCGCAGCTTGAGCATTTGATCTGATAACGTTGAGCACAGTAACGGTAGAAAAAACAATCACAATCACCAACAGCGGGATCGCGATTTTACTCTTAATCGAAAGATTATTGATATTCATTGGGATTAATAACCACACTTAAAATAGGGATGCGCGCGCAATATACAGCACACATATGAAATCCCGCTAAGCTTTTGTGAGCCTCATCTCATAGCAAACGATACCGCAAATTAGTGTGATGATTTTTCAATCAAACGTTAACTTTCGGCGACTAAAATACACTCTGATTTAGACTTATTTGCTGCTGATACGCGCAAATACTGGAGAAGTGTTAGAAATAACACCATAATGTAGGGCTCTAAAATAAGTAGGTAAGAACATGAAAATTTGTGGTGTTGAAATCAAAGGTAACGATGCAGTCATCTGTCTTCTTTCTCTATCAGATGGTGTATTTAACATTCCTGATTGCCGAGTTTCTAAAGTTTCAATTAGCGACGCAAACGACACACAGAATATGAAAGACTTTCAATTCTCTTTTGCAAAGTTAATGGAAGATTACCAAGTAGACAAAGTTGTGATTCGTCAACGCCAAACTAAAGGCAAATTTGCTGGCGGTGGCTTTGGTTTCAAACTAGAAGCAGCGATTCAACTGATCGACGGCCTAGACGTAACCGTTGTATCACCTGCTGACATCAAAGAGAGCCTTAAGCGTAACCCTCTAATGATGAAGTTCAAAGAAACTGGCCTTAAGCAATACCAAGAAGCACCGTTTACAACGGCATACGCTTGCTTGATGAAGCGCTAATCAAAAGTCGCTAGCCAATATTTGATACAGAAAGAGCCTGAATATTCAGGCTCTTTTTTGTTTCTAGTCATCAGCTTTAAGTAGAGTGAGTTTTGGTATACAAACTACCGCTCTAACACTGTTCGTCTGCGAGCCTTAATCCATTCTGGCTTCCTCACCACCAAATAAACCGCGGCGGCGGACAAGGCGAAGCCCATTGCGCCGTAGATGTCGAACGACTCACCGAAAATAAGCCAAGCTTGAATTGCTGTCGTCGGTGGAACTAAGTAAAACACTGAGGCCACACTTGAAGATGCACCGTGTTCTACCATGTAAAGCAGCAAGAGGATGGCAACGCAAGACAGAACAACCACAAGCCAGATTAGAGTTAGCGTGAATTCTACAGTCCAGTTCACTTGCATCGTTTCGTAACGCATTGCGAACGGCAGAAACAGCGCCGCCGAAGCCAAGTATTGCACCATCGCACCGCCGACCATATCGGTCCCCTGACAGAAGCGCTTCTGATACAGAGTGCCGCAGGTAATACCCACCAAAGAAACCAAACACAATAGCGTTGCCAAACCTTTTTGATCATCTGACTGCCATTCAATATTGCCCATCAACACCAAACTGATACCCGCAAAACCAAGCGCTAAGCCCAGCCACTGCGCGAAATTAAAACGCTGCGAAGTACAGCTGATCATAATCAATGCAGTCAGAATCGGTTGTAAGCCAACCAGTAGAGAACTCAACCCAGCGGGCATACCCATATCAATCGCCAGATAGGTGCCACCAAGGTAGAAACCATGAATCAAGATGCCGACCACACAAGCATGGAAGAATGCTCGACCACGAGGGATACGACGCTTAAGGATTGCAATCAAAACCAAGAACAGCACCACGTTGGCCACCATCCTCAGTGAGAGTAATGTTGCGGGTTCCGCGTATTCCACACCAAGACGTGCGCCGACAAAGCCTGACGACCACAATATTACAAACACAAACGGAATCATTTTAATCAGCATTACAAACCTCTGGTCAACTCTTCATCAATGCTGTTACCTTAGTTGGGTACAGATAACTAATAAAGATACAGATATAACACTTTAAATGGTTACAGATTGAGAGTGAGCAACGAGGGAGAAAAACGTGGAAGCAGAACTCATCGGCAATAAATACCTTGCTACCGAACAACATATTAAGGCTCAGATCGATAAAGGACTCTTTCATCCAGACGATCGCCTTCCCTCGATCCGCCAGTTAAGCGAACAGCTTGGCGTAAGCAAAAATACCGTGATTCGCGCCTATCAAGAACTGGAAGCGACAGGCTGGGTTTATTCAGTACCTAAATCTGGCTATCGCGTGAAAGCACCGAACACCACCAGCTGGGATGCATCAAGCCAACCTCAACAAGTCGATCTGTTGTCTGTCACCAAATCGGTACTCTCTCGTCCAAAAGGTCGTCTGAAACTATTGGCAGGCTCAGCTCATCCCAACATTAACAACCCCGCTATTCGAAGCTTGTATGCCGAAATTGGACGCCATAGCCGTTTACAAACTCAGCTTCCTGGTTATTACCAACTCCCCCCCGGCGACGAGCAATTAGTAAAGCAATTGTTAAAGATCACCCATGATCTTGGTGTGCCTGCGGGATCGAAAGAGATTGCGATTACTCATGGTGCTCAACAGGCGATCAGTCTAGCTCTGCGTGCGCTCACCAAGCCCGGCGACATTGTGGCGGTCGAGTCGCCCTGTTATTTTGGTAATCTACTATTACTTGAGTCGCTTGGCTTGCAAGCCCTTGAAATCCCAAGCAGTGTTAGCCACGGAATCGACATTCCTTCGCTACAAAGTGCACTGGACAAATGGGATGTGAAAACCTTACTGCTAACGCCAAACTTTACCAATCCAACCGGCTCACGGATGCCATTGACGAACCGAAAAGCGTTACTGGAGATCACCGGATCTCTACCAATTATCGAAGACGATGTGTTCGGTAGCTTGGCATTCGATACACCAATCGCTAGCCTCAAAGAGCTTGATGGTCAAGATAGAGTCATCTACGTCAACTCATTGTCTAAAACCTTAGACTCACGCTTGCGAATCGGTTGGTTACTGTCTGGGCGCTACCAACCTTTGGTCGAAAAGTACCTTTTATGCGACAACATGGGCAGCTCAAACCTGATGCAATCCGCGGTGGGTCAATTTCTCACTACCGGTAAATATCGCAGCCATTTGTCTAAGATGAAGCGGCTTTACCAGACCAATCAAAAGCAATTTCAAAGCCTGTTAATACACGCACTAGATAGCTACCCTCACCTAGTCGGGCGCTACCACCTATCAAAACCGGAAGGCTCTTTTTTAAACTGGATAACACTGCCTGAGCCAGTCGATAGCTACGCGGTCTATCAAGATTGTTTGAAGCATAAATTGGGGATTTTACCCGGTACTGTGTTTGGGACGAATGACCAATATAAACACTGCCTGCGCTTCACTGTCGCTAACATTGAAGAGAGCAAAGAGTGGAAAGAAGGGGTTGTAACACTAGCGAAGATAATTGCTAAACACGTACGTTAGGTAACCTTGTTAATTCCACATTCAACCCAAACAACAAAGCCCCACTCAACTGAGCGGGGCTTTCATAATTCTCATATCTTGAATTGCTTAAATACGATGGTTAGTTAAATGCGATTAACCTTGCCAAGCGAACTGTTCAAATACTTTGTCTACAGGCGTTTTAGCAACGTGGTTTACGTAGTTACTGATCACTTTCTGAGACAGGCCAAGAATCACTTCTAGCACTTGTTGTTGACCGTAGCCCGCGTCGAAGAATGCTGCCATTTCACTTTCAGATACATTGCCGCGGTTACGTACCATGCTCAGCGTAAAATCATGTAGAGCTTGCAGCTTTTCAGTGGGTAAAGCTGTGCGATTACGTAGTGCTTCGGTGATTGCAGGATCAACCTTCATTGAATGTGCAATACCAGTGTGTGCAGGAACGCAGTAGTGACACTCGTGTTCAACGTTGATGGTTTGCCAAACAACCGTTAGCTCTTCCGCATCGAAAGATGAGTCGCTAAACGCCTGATGAAGCTGAGTGTAAGCCTTAAGTGTGTTTGGAGATTCAGCCAACACACCAAACAAGCCCGGCACTCTGCCCATCTGCTTTTTAGCGCCTTCAAGAATAGGTTGGCTTTGCTCTGGCGCGGATTCTACTGAGTGAATTTTGAAGTTGCTCATGGCTCTATCCCTATCAATTTACGGTTCTAAAGTTATTCAATCACGGAGCAATTAATGAATGTTCTCCGTTGGTGTGAAAACAATATAGATCAAACAAGAACGATCGTTCAAGTATTATTTGAACAGTCGTTCAGTTTATACATTACAGCCAAAAAAATATCTTTTGCTCATAACAAGAAAGCCCAACAGGCAACACCTGATGGGCTTTCTCTTTTTCTCAATTTTTATTTCAAGCGGCTACCAATATTCTGCGTGAGCCAAGCCTTTAACACAGCTCGACTTTCCACTTGTTACTTTGATGTCACCACCAGTCAACGATTGAGCTAACCAACCGTGAGGGAAACTCAATTCAAAGGGCGCTAGAACCTGCTCAACGGTAATTTGCCCAAAGCCCACTTTTGAATAGTAATCAGGATCACCGTACGTCACTGCAAGCTCAACACCCTGCTCTTTCAGAGCCTGCAAACCAAAGTTAATCAGTTGCTGGCCAATTCCGCGCTTTTGCATCTGAGTGCTCACCGCCACTGGCGAAAGCAAATATGCCTTGGTTTCATCATCAAATGAAAGCGGCGTAAAGATAATCGCGCCCACAATCGTGCTATCCGCATCCGACTCACTAGAATCGTCTTCAGCAACAAAGCAAAGTAGCTCTGTCGGAGCTGTAGTCGTTAAAAGGTCGTTGGCAAGCTTTCCCACGGTTTTACCTTCGTTCTCACCTTCTGAATCCGTAAAGGTCTGAGTAAAAACTTGAGTGATTGTTTCGATTTCGTTTGAATTATATTGTCTAAATTTCATGGTGTTACTCACTTACTTTAATTTCTTGAGCACAAAGAACTGATAATCAAAGTCACGTTTATCAGAAACTTTAGAAGGCTGTTGATCCAATCCGCTCTTTTGTGTGCTGCTATCGAAAAATTGTTTAACTTCATTGTCGCAATCTACCAGCGATTTTGAGTTAGGCATCGTCGCTTTCAGAGCTTCAACTCGATTTTTAAAAGGCTGATAGTAGGCAAGCCAACCGGCATCACTCATCGCAAAGTGATCCAAAACTTCATAACCCGCTGCTTGTGATTGTTTAATTCGTTCTGAAACCGTCGTCATGTCTGGGTACTCTTTTTGCCAAAACGCTTTGCTCGATTCGTTAGGTTGTTCGGTATTCCACACCAAGTCATTGACGACCAATATGCCGTCATCACTGAGTAAATTTCGCCACTGCTTTAGTGCCTTTTCAACACCCATGATGTAAGCGCTGCCTTCCGACCAAATTAGGTCAAACGACTTAGCTTCAAACGGTAGATCCATCATGCTCGCGCACACGGTTTTGACGTTGCTTTCTAAGCCAAGAGCCTGTGCTTGCTGAGTCAGAACATCTAAACTCGGTTGATCATTATCTACCGCCGTTATTTGCACATCCACTTGATGTTCCACTAAGGCTTCCGCTAACACAGAGGTGGCAATACCTTTACCACAACCGATCTCAAGCACACGTTTAGGAAAAACCGGAACTTGTGCCAGCGCCGCTAAAGTATCTTCCGCGGTTCCTGGCCCTAAACGCTGTAAACCCTCAAAGATCACCTCAAAATCCGCCATGTACTGGTCATGATCATTCATGTCTTTTGAAAGCCATTTCAGTCGCAGTGCTTGCTTCTCATCAAAGCCTTGCTTAATTAACCAATCGAGATGTGCATCAGGCGCTACCTTGTCCATCGATTCATGCCAATCTTGCAAACCACTCTCGCCTAACAAGGCCGATAAAAGATCTCTCGACCGCTGTTTCTGAGCGAGCTCTTCATCCAATTGCTCGAGTCGGTTTTGTAACAAGGAGCGGTCAACCTTTGCATCTAAACACGCCTGACACTCTTTCAACGTCAGGCCACCCGCTTGTAACTGCTGCAACAATTTCACACGCTGCAAGTCGCGTTCGGAATAACTTCGATAACCATTACTGGTACGTTGAGCTTCAATCAAACCCAACTTTCCATAGTACAAAAGCGTTGAACGGCTCAGGCCAACGAGCTCCGCTAATTCAGATATGCGATACATCCACTTCTCCCTCATTTCTATCTATAAGATAAACTATGAAGTTGTAGTCAGGTCAACACTCAGTTAAGCATTTTTCTCATCTTGTTTAGCTTCAAACTGATAACGCCCTTCGAACATGTCTTTTAGCGATAAGCTTTCCATTTATGACTAGCCATTATTCTCGCTGAACGTCTCTTTGATTGAGGCATACATTAAGCCGCTAATGACACAAAGAGCTCCCATAATTAAATAGCCGGCACTCATACCAAACAGCTTCACGCTTATCCCCGCGATCAAGTAAGTAAAAAACCACCAGAAATGCGTTAAAGAGAAGTGAGCAGCAAAATACGGGGCAGTATCTTCTCCCTCACACGCTTGGGTGATCAACAGGCCTGCGGAAGTTTGAATACAAGACATTCCGACCCCCATGGCTAAACACATGACGCCAAAGCCAACCCAACCGGGTGTGAAACTGCCAACGGCAAAAGAGCCACAAATCGTCAGCAACCCTATCCAATGAAAATGTTGCGGCGAGTGACTCTCTAACCACTTGGGTAACCGCAGTGCCATAAGCATGGAACCCAAACCAACGACCATCATTGCTAATGCGGTTTGCGTTTCGTCACCGTGCAGCACTTCGTGTACGTAGATAACCGTATTCACTAGCACCATCGCAGAAGCACTGGCCGCGGCAAGATACGCAAACCACAGAGCTCTCAACTTAGGTTTATTCAAGTAATTACGCAGCGCTTGCACCGCGCTGGTCTTTTTCGTTTTATGCGCTGATTCTGTCACTCGTTTCAAATTTGGTAATGTACACAGTAAGATCAACACACCAGACAGCAGAAAAGTTGCCGCATCGAGCATGAATAACTGTCTAAAACCAATTAAGCTCAACAATAGAGCCGTTAGCATTGGGCTAAATATCTGTTCGAGATCATAAGCCATTCGGCTGAACGACAATGCTTTCGCGTACTGCGTTTTATCCACTAAGACCAAAGGTAGCGTTGATTGAAACAGGGGAGTAAAACCCGCAGAACACGCATTGATGAGAAACATCAACACATAGACTTCCCACACTTCGGTGACAAACGGTAAACAGACAAACAACAGCGCCCTAATCAAATCCAGCGCGAACAAAGTCCTTCGTTTCGGCAACTTATGTGCGATTGCACCAAATACTGGCGCGAGTCCTATGTACGCCAACATCTTCAAAGCAAATGCAATACTCAGCACCATCCCTGCTTCATCACCCGACAGCTCATACGCGAGCAAGGCTAAGCAGATGGAGCTCATTCCTGTGCCGACTAACGATATGATTTGAGCAGACAGCAGGCGAATATAGTCTCTATTGCGCCACATTGGAGTAATGTCCGTTCTAGTACTCATTCGCTTACCTCAATCCGACCTACTAAGTCAGAGAATAGACCACGTAACCAAAGTTGAATGCTGTCCCAAAGTCGTACCATCCAAGATCCTTGTTCTACAGATTGCTCTGCCACTAAAGCGAAACTTGCCACCGTATTACCGTTACTCTTCCAAACAACTTGTCCCACTTCATCCCCTTGCTTAATAGGTGCGAGCAGCGGTTCAATCATTATCACAGATTTTTGCAGCGAATCGACTAATCCTCTTGGCATGGTGAGGTACGCATCTTCGGCGATCTTGGCACCGACTTGTTCTGTATTCCCCTTCCAAACTCGCACCTGAGACTCTATTCGATCCTCTTGCATCACTTGTTTGGTGTCGTAAAAACGAAACCCATAACTCAATAGATTCTTTGACGCAGAGGTTCGCGCTTGTGGACTAGTAGTGCCCATAACGACCGATATCAAGCGCATCTTCCCTTCCGTCGCCGAGCTGACTAAGCTGTAACCCGCATTCTCGGTATAGCCCGTTTTTCCGCCATCGACATTATTTGACTTGTCCCAAAGCAGCTTGTTTCGGTTGTATTGAGTAATCTTATTCCAAGTAAACCGACGCTCTTGATATAAAGCATAAACGTCAGGTACATCTCGAATAATCGACTTCATCAAAATCGCCATATCCAACGGAGAAGTTTGGATTCCTTCGCCATCTAAACCATGCGCATTCACAAAGTTAGTATCTTGCAGCCCAAGCGACTTCGCCCAACCATTCATTAGGCTAACAAAGGCTTGTTCACTCCCCGCGATGTGCTCTGCCAGTGCGACAGAAGCATCGTTACCCGATTGAACGATCACCCCTTTCATAAGATTTGAAACTGAAATCTCATCTCCAGGCTGAATAAACATCTTGGATGACTCTGAGAACTTTGCCGACCACGCGTTTTCACTGACCGAGACTTTATCCTGCCATGTCAATCGACCGGCTTTGATCTCTTGTCCAACGACGTAAGCCGTCATTAATTTGGTCAAACTGGCAGGGGCTAAAATGGCACGTGAGTTTTGCTCTGCAATGATGCTCCCCGATTGGAAATCCATCAAAACATAACCTTTGGCCGCCAACTCAGGCGGGTTCGGGGTTACCACAGCGAAGCTTGGAGCACTCATTCCCGCTAACAATAAGTAAGTCAACGCTCTCGCCCAGCGAAGCCTTTCTTTTAGTTTCTTTTTAACCTTTGCTACCGCAGCTAATGACGAGGAGACACTGAGCTTCAATATAGAAATCTGACTCATAACACTTCCTCCAAAGTCAGTGCGGCAACATCGCCAATATAGCGTTGGCGACCAACTTGATTCGTCGTGATGTACTGGTGCGTTTCTGAGCCTTTACCACACACTAAGATAAGGTCACCGCAGCGACTCAGTTGTTTGGCTAATTGAATGGCTTCATAGCGGTCGCTAATCTCATAGCAAAGCGTGGGGCTAACTTGCGAAGTTAACGCACGAAAAATATCCTCTTGCATCTCACCCAACGGATTATCGGAAGTAAAAATAACAACATCAGAATGGGTAGCGCATAGTTTGCCAATATCAGCAGCATCTCGTATCCGGTCGCCAGTCACACCAACGACAGTAATCACTCGCTTAGCCGACTGGGATTGGATGCCTTGATAGAGAGCCGATAGACCATCAAAGTTATGTGCGTAATCAACTAAAGCCAATGCGCCATTATCAAGCGACAGATATTTTGAACGTCCATCCGGCGCAACAACGCTATTCAAGGCATTCGCGATATCAGCTAGCGACCAATTCAGTGCCAACAATGTTGCTGCCATTGCTAAGGTATTTTCAACGTTAAACAGAAAAGGCAGTTGGCTGAAAACGCGCTCTTTGTTGCCTTGATTATTGAGGCTGAAGGTGGCTCCAAATGGCTCAACGTTCAAATCTTCGACATAAAGATCCGCATCTGAATTATTCATTGAGAACGTTAGGACATTCACTCGACTGCTTGCTCGCTCTATCGCGACATTGGCGTGGGGATCATCAAGGTTAATCACAGCGGTGCCAGTGGGTTGAATGCGATCCAGGATCTGCAGCTTAGCCTGAACATAACCATCCAGTGTTTTATGATAATCAAGGTGGTCGCGGCCAATATTGGTAATCACTCCAACAGACAGCGGCACAAACCCTGCTCTATCTTGCACCAACGCATGGCTGCTCAGCTCCATAACATTATCAGTGACCTGCGCGTCCGCCATATCTTTGAATAAGTTCAATAATGTCACGCTGTCTGGCGTGGTATTACTCAATTCTTGTTTGTTACCCGCATATTCAACGCCGAGTGTTCCAATATAAGCGCTCTGTCGATTGGTCTTTAGAACCTGATTCAAGCCATGTGCAACGGTCGTTTTTCCGTTTGTGCCCGTAATACCAATATGGCGAATTTTCTTATGCGGATACTGATAAAAAGCCTTAATGAGCAGCAAGCTTTGGTAATAGCTTCCCGTTACGAATACTGGTACCGATGCCGATATAGGTTTTGTTGCAATGATGGCAACTGCACCATTGGTAATCGCACTTTCAATATAACGATGACTATCATGACTCGTCCCTTCACGACAAACGAATACATCCTGACACTGAACGTGTTCACTGTTTGTTGAGAAGCGCCTAATTGACAATGCGCCCAGTTGTTTTAAGAAGCTTTTCAATGTCTCGCTCAACATTCATTTATCCTTTCTGTTAGCTAGGAATTACTAATTGAGTCGAGTATATTTTCCTGTATCCCATCGATGAAATTGAACAAATCAATTCAAGTCATCAGCTATTTTGATAACCTATATTCTTTAGTGTTATCTCTACCAAATGAGAATATTGCTGTGAAAGATCTTAATTGGCGTGGAATCGACCTCAACCTACTGCTCACTTTTGACGCGCTTTTTCGCTTAAAGAGTGTATCGGCAGCTTCAAAAGAGCTGCACTTGGGACAGCCAGCCACCAGTTACAACCTAAAACGACTTCGGGAATTATTGGGGGATCCTCTCTTTGAAAGGCAAGGCAATAAGATGCAACCGACGGTGAGAGCCCATGAGATCGCCCCTAAGGTTCAGACGATTTTGTCGATTTTCACGCAAGAGATTTTACCGGCGGAACAATTTGAGCCAGAGAGTTACTCAGGACAGTTCACCATTGGTGTCAGTGATTACGCAGAGCAGATTTTTGGTCCTGAGATTTTCGACACTCTTCAGCAACTCGCCCCGCTCAGTAAAGTCCTGCTCAAGCCTGTCGATAGTGCGAACTGCGTGACGTTACTCGAAGACCAAAACACGGACCTCTGTATTGGTGTTTTTCAGGAGTTACCAAGCCATTTGGATACCACCTTTCTTTACCGAGAAAAGCACCTTTGTACCTTTGATAACAAGGTGTTGAAGACCACACTCCCGATACCGCTCGATACCTATTTAAAGACACCGCAAATGATAATTACGGCTAACCAAGAACTGACGAGTCAAGTCGATATCACGCTAGAAAATATCGGTGTAAAACGTAATGTGGTGCTTGGTACAACGCGTTTCTTGACCATTCGAAGAATGCTTTCGGGAAGAAATGTATTAGCCGTGATGGCAGAGATGGTAGGCCGTTCTGAATTGATAGATGATGATTTAGTACTATGCGATCCACCCATTGAAATCCCAGATTTTAACGTCGACATGGTGACATTAAAACGCGACGCCAGTCATCCACGTATCCAGTTTCTTACCCAGTTGGTTCAAAACCTAATTCAAGAAAAAGTAAAAGAGCTTCGACTCATCAAATAGAGCTGGGGGTTACTAGCTAGGAGCAGCAAGAGTATCTAGCAAAGGGCAAACAAGGATTCATGAAACAAGCAAGGTTTGCCCCTACTTCACTTAGGTTAAATCACCACTTAATCGACCGCAGATCCCAAAATTATTGAGCGGCCATCAATTTACAAAAGTTATCAAAACGCTAAAACAAACCAACAAGTGAATACTTAATCCAACCAAGCATACCCCTCACAAATCATTTCTTAACTTTTTTAGAAAAATTCAAAATTTATTAGAAATTAACCCCTAACTTTACTGAGTATTTTGTTAGTCTTGGAAACAATTATTTACAATCCAAACAAAAATTAATTGGATCGCTTGAGGTTGTTTTTCTTGAATATGAAATTATTCGGCAGTTCCCTAATCCTTTCGGGAACGGCATTAGGGGCTGGCATGTTGGCTATCCCAATGGTGTTGGCTCAATTTGGCTTCATGATCAGCTCAGTGTTGATGCTACTTATCTTTATTGGCACCACATACTCTGCACTCCTACTGGCAGAAGCGTGCACTAAAACCAAAGACAACAGTGGCATGAGCAGTGTTGCTTACCTCACTCTGGGCAGCAAAGGTAAACACTTTATCAATGCACTCTTTTACCTGCTGCTAGTATGCATGTTGATCGCTTATATCTTGGGTGTCGGTGACATCATTCATAAGCTACTGCTCGACGTTGGTATCGATGTATCGGCATCCGTTGCGTATACCATTTTCAGCCTATTGATGGGCGCTATTGTCGTCTCGGGCAAGTCTTATATCGACAAACTGAATCGCGGACTATTCATCTTAATGGTCGTGATGTTATTTATCGTTATCGCGTCATTGTTTAGCAACATTCGCCTTGATTACCTAACTCAAACCAGCCAATACACGGCCAACGATGTGGTGCAGTACAGCGCAGTTATCTTTACTAGCTTTGCCTCTATGGTGGTGATCCCATCACTGGTTATCTACAACCGTGAAGCGACTCAAAAGCAGATCCGCAACATGATTCTGCTAGGCTCAGTGATTCCATTAATTTGCTACCTAACTTGGTTGTTCGCGATTATCGGCAACCTTGGTACAGAGGCGATCAGCCAGTTCCACAATATCTCTGAGTTGATCTCTGCATTCAGCGGCCAATCTGCTTGGTTGAAAGTGGTGATCGCTCTGTTCTCTGCTTTAGCCTTGGTGACTTCTTTCCTCGGCGTGTCGATGGCGCTTTACGACCAAAACAAAGACGCGGTGACCAACAACAAAGCCTTGGCTTATGCGCTGACCTTCATCTTACCTTTGGTATTAGCAGAGCTGTTCGCTAGCCAGTTTGTAAGCATGTTGGACTACGCAGGCATGGTGCTGGTGTTCCTAGCTATCTGGGGCCCACTCGCAATGGTGGTTAAGGTTCGCAGACCTGACTTCCCTCACCTACAAACCGAAGGCAGCTACACAGCAGCCGGCGGCGACACGGCACTAATGGCGACATTCGGTTTTGGCGCGTTGATTTTCGTGTCTTGGTTTATGGGGTAGCTCATCACTCGGTCATAGACCTAAAAAGATACCAAGAAGAGCAGCTTTGGCTGCTCTTTTTTTATGCCTAATATTCTTATCTACAAACTCTGCCTTCATCGCCAAATCCAATTAACTAAGCCTTCAGACAAAGTAATTAGAAACAATCATTTAGATAAACCCTCTCTCAGTATTTCAAACTCCAGCCCTGCTCAAAACAGCATGATCTATGATCATATAAAGTAGATCGATTGCTGATACATCTGATAATTAGATCACAAAACAACCTCAATGGTATTGTATTGGTATTATCATTTGAAATACCATCATTTGCGTACCCTACAGTACTAAAGGACATAATAATGAAATCGAATAACTTCAAACTGTCTTCAATGATGTTCATTGAATGGTTTATCTGGGGAGCATGGTTTGTTCCCCTATGGCAAATACTCAATACCAATGGATTCACACCAACTGAGATCGCATGGTCTTACGCATGTACCGCGATCGCCGCGATCATTTCACCGATCTTAGTTGGATCAATCACCGACCGATTCTTCGCTGCACAGAAAGTACTTTCTGTAATGTTGATAGCAGGTGCAGGTTTGATGTACTTAGCGGCTCAGCAAACCGAGTTCGCCACCTTCTTCCCACTACTTTTGCTTTACTCGTTAACTTACATGCCGACGATTGCACTGACCAACAGCATTGCTTTCTCTAACGTAGAAGACGTAGAGCGTGACTTTCCGCGCATTCGTGTAATGGGTACGATCGGTTGGATTGCATCAGGTATCGCTATCGGCTTCCTACCAGGTTGGTTAGGCTATGGTGATATTTCATCAAGCAATATCCCACTTATTCTTACCGCTTTAGCATCTTTGGCTCTGGGTATCTTCGCGCTAACATTGCCAGATACACCACCGAAAAGTACCGGAAAGCTCAGCCTTAAAGTGATGCTTGGCCTAGACGCTATCGTGCTGCTAAAAGACAAAAACTTCCTAGCATTCTTCGTTTGTTCTTTCATGTTCAGCATGCCTCTAGCGTTCTACTACATCTTCGCTAATGGCTACCTAACTGAAGTCGGAATGAGTAATGCGACAGGTTGGATGACGCTGGGTCAGTTCTCTGAAATCTTCTTTATGCTGGCACTACCATTCTTCACAAAACGATTTGGTATTAAGAAGGTATTACTTCTTGGTCTATTTACTGCCGCGGTTCGTTACGGATTCTTCGTTTATGGTAGCGCAGACACTTGGTACCTCTACTCACTGCTATTCGCAGGCATCCTATTACATGGTGTGAGCTACGACTTCTACTTCGTAACGGCCTACATCTATGTCGACAAAAAAGCACCGGCTCACATGCGTACCGCTGCGCAAGGCCTTATCACACTCGGTTGCCAAGGTATTGGTAGCTTGCTGGGTTACCGCTTAGGTGGCGTGTTGATGGAGAAGATGTTCGCTTATGACGAACCACAAAACGGACTAACGTTTGACTGGGGTGGTATGTGGGGCTTCGGCGCCATCATGATAGCCATCATCCTCGTTATCTTTATGTACTTCTTCCGTGAGCCAAACGGCGAGATCAAAGAGATCAAAATCGACAACAAATCAGATGGAAACCCATCAGAGCAGACTCAAGTAGAAAAAGCTCAAGCGTAATTTTATACCTGCTCAGTCTCTCTCCTAGTTTCTGACTGAGCAGCTTTTAGATAACCTATTTTTGGTGAAGTAAGATGAACATTTCAAAACAAGACAGAATTTTAGGCACTTTTTATGGTCAAGCACTGGGTGATTCAATGGGAATGCCATCAGAGCTTTGGCCAAGAAGCCGAGTAAAAGCACACTTTGGTTGGATTGACTCTTTCCTGCCGGGGCCAGCTGAAAACAACGCCGCTTGTTATTTCGATGCTTGCCAGTTCACAGATGACACCTCAATGGCATTGGCTCTTGCAGACGCTATCATTGAATGCGATGGCGAAATCTCACCAGAGATTATTGCTCGTAACGTATTAAGTTGGGCTGAAGGTTTTGATGCATTCAATAAGAATATTTTTGGCCCGAGTTCAAAAGCCGCGATGCGCGCTATCAAGGAAGGGACATCAATTGATGAACTAGAAAACAACGGCGTGACCAATGGTGCGGCAATGCGCGTGTCTCCAATGGGCTGCCTAGTACCAACCACTAGCCTAGACACCTTCATCGACCAAGTCGCATTAGCTTCAAGCCCAACCCATAAATCAGACGTAGCGATTTCTGGTGCTGTAGCTATTGCATGGTCGATATCTAAAGCGATTGAAGGTCACAGTTGGAACGCAATCAAAGATCAACTACCCGCGATTGCGGTTGCAGCTCAAACTAAGAACATCACCACCTTCAGCGCTTCGATGGGGGCTCGCATTGAATTGGCTCTGATGGTTGCTTCAGAAAACAGCGGCGTTGAAGAGCGTATGGAAAAGATCTATAACCTTGTTGGCGCTGGTGTGAGCACAATTGAGTCTGTACCAGCAGCAATCGCGATGGTCGAACTGGCTCAAACCGATCCAAATCGTTGTGCCATTCTATGTGCAAACTTAGGTGGTGATACCGATACGATAGGCGCAATGGCTACAGCAATTTGTGGCGCATTGAATGGTATCCAAGCTATTGATATCGATCTGAAAAAACAGCTAGACGACGAAAATCAACTCGACTTCGCGGGTTACGCTGAAACCTTCCTACGCTTAAGAGAGATTAAGGAGCAAGGGTATGCCTCATAGTGCTTTGGTTACACTGATTCCAACTCTACAAAACAAACGACAGTTGTGCCTAATCGGCGCTGCTGTGGTCGATATTGTGACAGAAACACCTGCTCTCCCGAAACGTGGCACTGATGTCGAACTCACAGAGAAAGGCATTCACGTTGGTGGTTGTGCTCTCAACATCGCGATTGCTTTAAAAAAGCTCGGCGTTGAATCTATTAATGCTCTACCAATTGGCCAAGGTAAATGGGCGGACATCATCACTGCCGCGATGGCTGAGAAAGGCCTAGCAAGTAGCCTGCAAGATCCAAGTGGCGACAATGGTTGGTGCTTAGCGTTAGTTGAACCCGATGGTGAACGTACTTTCCTGTCCGTCAGTGGCGTTGAGAACAACTGGAATCAACAAGCGCTTGAACAACTCAAGCTGCAAGACAATGCGATCATCTACCTTTCTGGATACCAGTTGTCTTCAGCTTGTGGAGAACAAATCGTTACTTGGCTTGAAACACTGCCAAGCGGTATTGAACTATTCATCGATTTCGGCCCTCGTATTGGAGACATTCCAAAGCCATTATTTGATCGCCTAATCAAGCTGAAACCGACCATATCTTTAAATCGCCAAGAAGCCGAAGTACTCGGCATGCAAGATATAAATGCGTTTGTAGAACAATGGCATAACCAGTATGGATGCCCACTGATTCTGCGTATCGACAGTGATGGTGCTCTGTTCGCTACTCAAGATGGCTACGGGAACGTTGCGCCATTTAAAGCGACCGTGGTTGATACTATTGGCGCAGGCGATACCCATGCGGGTGGCGTGTTAGCGGGCTTGGCTTCTGGCTGGGAACTGCCTGACGCGATCTTACTTGGCAATGCAGTTGCGTCTTATGTGGTGAGTCATGTGGGTGGCGACTGCGCGCCAAGCGTCGACGAGATAACTCACTACCTTAACCAATACTAATTCCTGTTAAGTCATGTAGACACAAGGCTCAGTATTACTGGGCCTTTTTGTTATGCCTGTCTTTCTTTTACCTAGCTTTTTTGGCCTTTCTAATATGAATCATTCTTCTGTTATGAACCGTTCTTCCAATGCAAATAACAAAGCGACGAGGATTCTGCTTGCGAGCTGTGGGATCAACCTTTGTATCGGCGTGCTCTATACCTGGAGCGTTTTTAAGAACTCGCTACTAGAACTCGGTTGGAACAACACTCAAGCCTCGATGCCCTACACCATCACTATAATCACCCTATCATTGGCGCTACTCATTGCTGGTCGTATTCAAGATAAAATCGGCCCACAAAAAGTATTAATGGTGGGTTCTTTGATGGCTGGCGCGGGAATGATCTTGGCGAGCCTCTCCCTAACGCCTTGGAACCTTAATGTGAGCTTTGGTCTAGTCACTGGTGCCGGTATTGGATTCGCTTATGCGTGTTTGAATCCAACCGCGATGAAGTGGTTTCACTCTTCTCAAAAAGGCATGGTCAATGGGTTACTCGCCACTGCATTCGGGCTGGCTGCTATTTACTTGGCACCGCTTACTAGCTATCTAATCTCAGAATACGGTCTAGAGCAAAGCCTTCAAATACTTGGGGCAGGTTTGATTCTTATCGCCTTTCCACTGGCCTGTTCTATCAAAAATCCGCCAAAGGGCTATGAGCCTAAAGTCAGCTCATCACAGCCTGACGCATTAACGCCTGCATCAACGGTCAGCCGAAATTACATGTGGAGAGAGATGCTCGCCACCAAACAGTTCTATTTATTGTGGTTCACCTACGCATTCGGCGCGGCAGCTGGCTTGATGATCATCGCCAACATCACCTCTATCGCTGCAGAGCAAGCCAATATCTTAGAAGGCGCGTATTTGATCGTGACTTTATCGATATTCAATTCGGCTGGCCGATTGGTTTCTGGACTTCTCAGCGACAAGATTGGTGCATTGAAAACGTTAGCGATCGCGCTGGGGCTACAAACCATCAATATGCTGCTGTTTAGCCAGTTTGTCTCTAGCTCAGCACTGATGGTTGGCGCGGCGTTAGCGGGTATTGGGTACGGCACTTTATTAGCGGTATTCCCTTCAATTATGGCGGACTTATACGGCCTGAAAAACTTTGGTGCCAACTACGGTGTGCTTTATACCGCTTGGGGGATTGGCGGCTTTATCGGCCCTATCCTTGCGGCAATATCGATGGATTGGTACGGCAGTTACTCGATCGCCTATTTGATCTGTGCAGTATTGGTGAGCATGGCTACGATACTGACCTTCCGTGTCAAACCCATTTCTACAGAACCGTGCAGCGACAATGGGGAAGCCTCCAATTATCAGTTTGAACGTTCAAGCTAACTCAATGACTCTCTGAGTGGTGGAATCTTTGTTTCGCCCTCAGATTTCACATTTCTATTAAGTGTGGACTCAGACTTCGGGTATACTTCGGTTAAATATAAAAGCTAAAACAGACCTTTATGAGCGCTTATCAACCACTGCTTACCTTGATTCAAGAGCGAATCGAACAGAAAGATAAATCACCTTTGTATCTGAAAATTGCCGATTCAGTAAAGCTCGCGACCGAGCAACAAATGTTGAAGGGCGGTGACTTTATCCCAACGGAACGTGAATTCAGCGACAAGCTTGGTGTCTCTCGAATTACAGTTCGCAAAGCATTGGATATTTTAGATAAAGAAGGCGTGATAGTTCGCTCTCGTGGTTTGGGTACTATGATCAGCGAGACTGTTGAATACTCAAGTAAAGAAGCGACAGGCTTCTCTCAACAAGTGGTTTTAAAAGGCAAAAAACCCGACACATTGTGGATAAAGAAAGACGTGGTTCCTTGCTCTTCAGAAATCGCCAAGATGCTCAAAATCGCCGAGAACGATCAAGTCTTTCTATTGAAGCGCGTTCGTTACATCGACGAACAAGCTGTCTCTATCGAAGAGTCTTACGTCCCTGCTCATTTGATCCATGACCCAGACGAAATTCAATTGTCGCTTTACGACTACTTCCGCAGCCAAGACATATCACCAACCAAAACGCAAAGTCGTGTGTCTGCAAAAATGCCAACTGAAGAGTTCCTAGAAAAACTCAATATCGACGAAACCGTGCCTGTACTGCTTATCGAACAAACCGCTTACGATAAAAAAGGCGTTCCGATTGAATACAGCATCAACCGCTGTCGTGGTGATATGTATGTTTTCGTGAGCGAAGATTAAACCTCGTATCCAAAATACAGTAGATACAAAAAGCCCGTTAGTCCTACTATTGAGTAGAAGACTAACGGGCTTTTTACTTCTTATTGGAGTGCTTGGTTAGTTAGCTCTTAAACGTACTCGCAATATCTTTCAATGAAGCTGCTAGCTGAGCTTGTTCTTTGGCTGTTGCAGCTATTTGCGTTGCACCTGTCGTAGATTCTGTCGACTTCTGCTCTACTGCCATCACGTTTTGCGCGATGTCTTGAGTCACTACCGCTTGCTCTTCGGTAGCGGTTGCGATCTGCTCAGTCATGCTAAAGATCTCGCTTACCGATGCTGAGATACCTTGTAAGGTGTGTTCCACTTCTTTTGAATCCTCAACCGCTTTAGACGACATCTTCTGACTGTTATCAATCACATTAAACGCGGTTTGCACATCAGACTGTAGCGAGCTGATGAAGCCTTCAATTTCAGCTGTCGACTGCTGAGTACGCTGTGCTAGCGTGCGAACTTCATCGGCCACTACCGCGAATCCGCGACCTTGCTCACCCGCACGAGCCGCTTCAATTGCCGCGTTCAACGCAAGTAAATTGGTTTGTTCTGCTACCGACTTAATCACATCAATTACACTGTTAATGTTGTTGCTGCTTTCATGTAGATGCGTGATCTTTTCAGCTAAGTCATTAATCTCAGATGCCAGTTTCTCGATCGAGTGGTAAGAGTCTTGGACTGTGCTCAAACCTTCTTGCGACTGCTCATCGACCATTTTAGCGGAGCTTGCTGTCTGCTGAGTTTTCGCGGCCACTTCATTTACCGTAGCCGATAGCTCTTCTGTCGCCGTTGCAACCAAACCAATTTGGTCTTGTTGTTGAACAAGAGTTTTCGAATTGTAGTGACAGGTTTGTGATGTTTCTTCAGCGGCAGAAGCCAAGGTCAAACTCGATTGAGACAAGTTATCGATGACATTCGAAAACTTCTCTAGCGTTTCGTTGAGTGCCGAAGAGATCTGTCCAAGCTCGCTGTTGCCAACGAACTTAGCACGAACTGTTAAGTCGTTGTCATTACGAACCTTAGACAGCATCACTGTAAGATCTTTTACTCTCATCGTCAGGTCGCTGATCGCCTTATAGCTCACGAAGGTCGCGAACAATGTAATCAACACAAACAGAGCAATACTCATCATCATCGCAGACTGCGCCTGTGACATTTTTTTCTCTGTCAGTGCGATAAGCGACTCTGCTAGGTGGTTTTCTGTTTTCTTTAGCTGAACAATACGAGCGGTAGATTGCGAGAACCAGTACACAGGATCAACATCAAAACCGCTCATCTTAGATTCAGCCAAACCACGAAGCTTTTCTACTTCTGCCACCGAACGATCATTCAATTGCTGTTCAAAGAAACGAACGTTAGCTGGGTTGCTCAATACCTCAAAGTTTGAGAAGTAGGTATTTTGCTCAGTCACCAAAGAGATGAATTTAACCAACATGCCTGGGCCAAATTCATTTTTAGAGAAGGTATTATTTAGGACAGCACGCTCTATACCTGCTCGCTCTTTACCTTGTAAAAAGTTGTAGTAAGCGATGGTTTCAGTGGTGATGGCAGCATCAGAGCTAAGCTCAGCAATTAACGCCGATACGCTCAGCAGCTTTGCATTAAGTTTGGTGTAGTAACCCAAAGCCTCAGACAGAGGAATCGATTGAGAATCCACTCGATTTCGAATAGAAGTAATTTGATTTAGGCTTTGGCTTATTTCAGTGTTCAGCCGAGTGATCTGCGGTAAATCGATTTCAGCAGATTGCCAGTATTCGGTTTTCAGATTACGTCTATTATCTGCACTGGCTCTTTGTGCACGTAGTTCACTGACAAACTTAGTGCCCTGTGAGCCGATAAACCCAGCCGTCATTCCACGCTCTTTTTGTAACTCATGCACAAGTTCACTGTACACAACCGACAAACGGGTAAGTTGGTTTAATGAAGACAATTCACTGGTGGTTTCTACGCCTTTTGAAATAGCAGAAACGCTAAGCCATAGAAATCCCAAGATCGGTAAAATAAGCAAAGCGATGATTTTTTGCTTAAAAGACATATCGGTTAATTTCATAATCATTTCCCTAGCAGCTAACAAATCTTTTCAGTCATCTAACTCGCACATCCTTAATAAGATGCGCCTCAATTGTGACTGTATAATTATTCAACTTGATCAATGTGCATCAATTACCATACCACACAGATCGCGATGCGATGAAGGTAACATTTAACCTTACAAAATACATTGATTTACCGATAAAACTGTTAGCTAAGCGACCTAACGATACCAAAAATACGTGCAACAACATTTTATTGACGTAAGCGACTGAAATATGACACATTTTAACTACCCAAAAGGGGTAGGTCTGCACCAATTATGTGCTCAGAGAAAACGATATATTCAGAACTAACTATAGATTCAACGCTCACCAGCGATTGATTCACAACTAACCAAGTCCTTATTCTGCGCTGATTAACTGTCTATTCCTCGTTAACTAAATATGTATAATGCCGAATTATTAAAGTAGAGATTCGCAATAAATATGCGACAACAACTGAGAGATATTGTATGGATTGTCCCGCTTGCGAAGAACATATCGGTTGGGAATGGGTAGAAGAAGCGGCCATTGAACCCAATGAGGAATTCGATTGTCCAGAGTGCGACGCAACATTGATGTACACCATCGATGAAGGCACCTACTACGGCGCTCAGCACAAGACCGTAGAAGTGATTGATGATTAAGATGATTTCCTGATGATCGGGATGTTTTATTAACTCTTTGATGTTCTAAGCCTGTGCAAAGCAGCCAAACACACCTTTACTAGAACGGGCGTTCAGCATAAAATATTGAACATATGTTCAGATTAATAAAGTAGATGTTATGGCTAAGACCGCTAAGTTCGATAGACAAGACGTAGTAGATAAAGCAACGAACCTGTATTGGGAAAAGGGCTTTCACGCGACTTCTATGCGCAACCTGCAAGACGTGATTGATATGCGTCCGGGCAGCATCTACGCGACGTTCGGCAGCAAAGAAGGTTTGTTTAAAGAGACGCTTGCTCGCTATACCGAACTTGGCATCCTCAACCTGAACCGCTTCCGCAGTGAAACCGAATCGCCTATCAAAGCGCTGGAAAACTTCGTAAAACGCGCCGTGGTCGAATCGAAACAGAGCGCACCAAACGGCATGTGTATGTTGGCTAAAACGGTCGCAGAGCTAACTGATGAACACGCAGAATTGTTAGCAGAAGCGAAGAAGTCACTCAAGATAATGGAAGGTGAGTTCGCCAAGCTGATTGCAGAATCACAAGAATTGGGTGAGATAAGCAAAGAGCGCGAACCGACTCAACTTGCTCGTCATGTTCAGGTTCAAATCGCAGGCCTGCGTACCTACGCGAAAACCTGTGACGATATCGATTTGCTCAACTCAATGGTTGAAGACGTATTTAAGTACCACCCTTTTTGAGGGCTGAACTAGTACATTAGAAAGCGATACAAAAAGACTCCGCTTTCACCTTAACCGGTCTGAGCGGAGTCTTTTTAGTTTTGATCTAGTTAACTGTATAGATGATAAACTTTGCGGTTTAAAGAGTTACACCTTTCGCATGATCAACGCCTGCGCATTAAGCATCGCCTCTTTGGTACTGACATCTAACGTTTTCACGTTCGCAAAGCGTTCAACCTCTTTAATCGCCACATCGTGAGCAAAGATCACCAACCTCGCCCTTTCAATGTCTTTTTGTGTGATGCGATTACCTATCCCGTTGGCACCTTGTGTTTCGACTTTAATCCGAACCCCAAGATGATGCGCCGCCTTTTCTAAAGACTTCGCCGCTAAGAAAGTGTGGGCAACACCAGATGGACAAGAAGTGATCGCCAATACATCCGCTTGCCCTTCTTCCGTTACCGAGCAACCCGTGAACTGATTAGAATTCGCTTCGCCTTCGACCACGTTCTTCTTCAGAAGAATCACGATAAGAGCTGTTGTTAGAGCCCCAGCTAGTGTGCCAACGATATAGCCAATCTTGCCATCAACCACTGGCAACACGATCCATCCGCCCCATGGTGCATGGTTCACTACATGGAACATAAAGCCAACCACGTTACCGACAATGCCACCAGCAACAACCGCAGGCAGAACGCGAGCAGGATCGGCGGCAGCAAAAGGAATCGCGCCTTCACTGATGCCAATCATGCCCATGATGCCCGCCGCTTTACCTGCTTCACGTTCGTCTCTTTTGAATTTCTTTGGCGATAAGAAAGTCGCTAGTGCCATGCCTAGTGGTGGTGTACAAATCGCAATACCAACACCGCCCATCAACCATGGTTGAGTATTCACCTGAGTTTGGGCAAACAGCGTTGCTACTTTATTGATCGGGCCACCCATATCAAAGGCCGTCATTGCGCCTAAAATACTGCCCAATACCACTTTTCCTGAGCCTGCCATGCCAGTCAGCATTTGGTTCATCTCTAGCATCACTTGAGCTATCGGTGAGCCAATCACCCACATCACCGCACCACAAGTGACAAAGGTGCCGACTAGTGGATAGATGAAGATCGAGCTCAGCGAGATCATGCTGTCTGGCAGTTTGATCTTCTTGAGTAGATTAACCACAAAGCCCGCGAAGAAGCCGACCACGATCGCGCCGAGGAAACCGGTGTTGTATTGATTGACCGCGACCCAAGAACCAATCATGCCGGGCGCTAAACCCGGTTTGTCAGCCATTGAGTAGGCGATGTAACCACCGAGTACCGCAGTAAACAGGGTTAACCCCGCAATGCCCATCTGCGCGATGTCAGCCAAAACACCGCTTTCAGGTACTGCGCCATGACCAGACATCATCACCGACAAAGACAAAAGCACACCACCTGCAACCACGAAAGGAATCATGTGTGAGGTGCCGTATAATAAGTGTTCTTTGAGGCGATTAAGAGATTGTGCCCAAGGGCTTAGTGGTTCGACATACACTTCATGATGGCTAGAGGCGTAGCTATCGAACGATTCTGAATTGGCTTCAAGAAACAGCTCTTGAGCTTTCTCGACAGACTCCACCGCCTTTAATTTTGTAACAAAGCCATCTTCGATAAGTCTGGTCGAAATCTGAGCTAGTACCTCAATATGGTGGTCGTCGTGGTTGTCTGGTGAAGCGAGCATAAAGAACACATCCGACAGCTCGCCGCCGTCTGCGCCATAATCGATGCCAGAGCGACTGATACCTACCGCCACAGCAGGTTTAGCTACGGCAGTACTTTTCGCGTGTGGAATGGCTATACCATCGTCAAAGCCAGTATTACCGATAGCTTCACGCTTCCAGATGTCATCAAGGAATTCACGTTTATTGGAGAGCTTACCGGCGCGGTCAAGCAGTTCAACAAGCTCTTCAAATACCGCCTGTTTTGAGTCTGCTTGTAAATCTAAGCAGATGATCTCGGGCTCGATAATGTTGGTGATATCCATATGCAGCTCTGCCTCGCCTGATTTCAGACTGAAGTAATTACGTAAGTGATAAGGTTAATAAGATGAAAAGATTAACGGTGTGAAGGCACTCAATATATAGGACGAAAGGTGCATTAACTGGATTATTGTAACCAAGAACTCAGAGTGTGACTTTCACCTTGGAATAAAAAACGCCAATCCATAAAATCCACAGAACCCATAACAATATCGTCCCTCTCCCATGCGAGCTTTCCATACTGGAGTTCCCATGCAAGATAGCTTTTGCAAAGTAGCTTCTGAAAGGTAGCTTATGTAACGTAACAGGGACGAGATTAAGCCGAGAATAATAATGAGAATTGTAGCGGTAACTGCGTGCCCTACAGGCATTGCGCATACTTATATGGCAGCTGATGCTCTAAATAAAACAGCCCCTAAGTTCAACGTTTCAATCAAGGTTGAGACGCAAGGCGCTATGGGTATTGAAAACTTACTGACCGCCCAAGATATTACCCTCGCAGACAAAGTGTTGATCGTCTCTGATATCGACATCGAACAACCAAGCCGATTTGACCCAGCTAAAACCGTATTTGTTGCAATGGAAGAGGTGTTGTTGAGTGTCGATAAAGTCTTTATTAAGCATTGTCGAACTTAAACTTTTGATGAACGAATACCAGATCACCTTCTTCGTTAACGATCCTGCCGCGAACTCACATGTCGCGCAGCCGCTGACTCGCTTAGCGAAGAAGTTCAAAAGCAACATCCGCATTATCAACATCACTCAAAATCGAACCGCTGATCTCTCCAAATCCGTCGCGATGCTGCAAGTAGGTTTACTTCGTGGTGATTTGTGTCAGATAACCGCGGTTGGTATTGATGCGGAGCTTGCCTGCTTCGTTCTCAAAGACGTCATTGCAGAGCATTACGACATGGTTGGTTCGCAAGTGAACCATGAATTCTCTAGCGATTTAATCCAGCGAATGCCACAGATATGCCCGCCTTGTGACATCAAATGGCACCACGCTAAGGCGCAAACCCAACTGACCAAATTTGAGTGCTTAAAAGGGCTCGCTCACCTTGTTTATCCAGAAGACCCAGATGAACTGATTCTGGCATTTATTAAGCGAGAGGAACGCTCTTCAACCTGCGTGTCACCGGGTATCGCCTTGCCGCATGTGATGTTTGAATCGACTCAAGATCTCTCGATTGCGGTTATCGTCAGTGACGACCCGATTGACTGGGCATCACGTATCGGCGAAGTGCATGTAGCCATTGCTCTTGTTCTGCCAACCAAGCCACAGCGTGAGCACATTGTGGCGGCGACCAACCTAACTCGAAACCTGCTTCACGATCAGGTCAATGAGCGTCTGCAAAAGACCCGAAGCAGTGTCGACCTTCAGGCTCTATTAATGTATATCTCATCTCGTCTTATCTAAATTCCTCTAGCTCAAACAGACTGTCTAACCAACTCTTTAAGCTCGTTTTCTCATACAATAAAAAACGGCTGAGCATGAGAGCTCAGCCGTTTTATGTTTAATTACTTGTTTAACTGGTTAGCTAACTTAAGCTGTTTTTTTCGCTTGTTTCGCATCCTCAACCGAGTCGTCTACAGCTTTCACCAGCAGCAGACCAACGATGAACACGATACCACCACACAGTACGAACATCATTCTTCCCCAGAATGGGTTCGGTAGAGCAAACATCGCCATCACTGCCACACCAGACACTGCGATCAGTGAGCCCAGCATGTGACGTTGTTTGTTATCCAGTTTCTTCTGTGCTGTTGATTCAGAAACCAATGGCGTCGCTAGGTTGTTGAAGAAAGTATCAACATCTTTCTGACGAGACGCTTCCAGTGGTTTGTAGAACAGAGTCGAAAGAATGAAGAAGCCAGCAGTAAATACTAAGTGCGCAATCAGACCTACTGCCACTTTCAAGTCAGACCATTCACGGCTCGTTAACGGCTCTAGGTTGAACAAGTTCTGCAGCATTTCAGCCGTAATCACGAAGCCTACGATGTAAGAAACAATCGCACCAACCACTAGCGTACCCCAACCTGCCCAGTCCGGAGTCTTCTTAAGGAAGAAACCACAGAATGCTGGAATGGTCATTGGGAAGCCGATGAGTGCGCCCACGTACATCATGGTGTCGAACAGGCTCAAGCCTTTAAGCGAGTTGATGAACAGCGCGATAAGGATAATGGCAAGACCAAAGAAGGTAGACATCAACTTAGACACAATCATCAGCTCTTTCTCTGTCGCGTTTGGACGAAGAATCGGTTGGTAGAAGTTGATTACAAAGATACCTGAGTTACGGTTTAAGCCTGAGTCCATAGAAGACATAGTTGCCGCAAACATCGCTGCGATTAGAAGGCCTACCATACCTGCTGGCATGTATTGCTCTACGAAGTAAAGGTAAGCGAAGTCGCCTGCTTTAGAACCTGCATCTGGATAGTGTGCTGCCAGGTCAACCCCTTGTCCTGCTACAAACCAAGGTGGCATGAACCAAATGATTGGACCGATGGTCATCAGAATACACGCCAACAGTGCCGCTTTTTTCGCGTTCTTAGAATCTTTTGCCGCTAGGTAACGGTAAGAGTTCAACATGTTGTTGGTGATACTGAACTGCTTGAAGAAGATGAAGAATGCCCAGATTCCGAAGATGCTTACGTAGTTTAGATTGTTACCAGAAACGAAAGACGCGCCTTCTGCTACAGGGAAATCGTTGATGATTTCAGTAACGCCGCCACCTTGCACGATAGCCACAGCAGCACACGTTACGGTTACCGCCATGATGATAACCATCTGCATGAAGTCAGACGCGATAACCGCCCAAGAGCCGCCCGTTACCGACATCACCAGTACAACTAGACCCGTCAGGATGATGGTGGTTGTCATATCGAAGCCAAAGATGCCCGATGCGATGATCGCCAAACCGTTCAGCCAGATACCTGCAGAAACAATACTGTTCGGCATGCCAGACCAAGTAAATACTTGTTCGTTGAAGCTACCAAAACGCATACGAATCGCGTCAATTGGCGTTACCACACGCAGTTGACGGAATTTCGGAGCGAAGTACAGGTAGTTCATCAGGTAACCAAATGCGTTCGCTAAGAAGATAACCGCGACAGCCATACCATCGGCATACGCTTTACCCGCTGCGCCAGTGAAGGTCCAAGCACTAAACTGAGTCATAAACGCAGTCGCGCCAACCATCCACCAAAGCATGTTACCGCCCCCGCGGAAATAGTCACTGGTTGTACTGGTGAACGTTCTAAACATCCAACCTATTGCGATAAGGAAAAGGAAATAAATTCCTACGATCAGAGTATTGAGTTCCATGTATAAGTCTTCTTTATGATGAATATCTGAAGAGCATATTATCTATAGAATTTTTAATTTGTAGTATTATAAGTCAAGGTTGTGATGGGGCGTATAAACCTGAATATTTGATTTCGATGCATGAATTACAACTTAGTAAACAAAGAATAACCCGACACGAAGTAAGCATTTAAAATCAATAACTTAAAAACATTTAGATCAGTAAACCGGACAACAACAACAAGATTTTGTCGTCTCGATAAGTGGTTTTTAATTTACTTAGCGTTCATTAAATGCATCGCGTTAATACATCAACTTTGACAGGTTTAATTCAATAAATAGGTAGCGAAAAATAATAAGTAACACGCAAAGCGAACCCTTAATGTTATTAATCGGGTTTATTTAGTGAAACGGGATAAATAGAGAACCTGCCTAAAGATAGGTTTCGAAATAGGGTTTAGAAATAAACAGCAGAAGAAAACACAAAGCAAATTGATCACCACAACACAGGGTTCACCGTGGTGATCTAGTCATACAAATTTCGGTCATATAGCTCTGGTCAAAAATGGCAATTTGAAGGGATATTAGATTGACCCACGATATTCAGTCGGCGTTCTTCCTGTGCGATTCTTAAACACTCGACAAAAGTAGTTCACATCCTTAAAGCCACAACGTAGTGCCACTTCATTGAGCTTGAAGTTGTACTTTTTTAGCATGAACTTAGCGCGGTCGACTCGAACACGGGTGATGTATTCTGCCAGAGTCATGTGGCCTTGCTGACGGAACATTCGCGACAAGTGATTGGATGAAATGCTAAAGCGCGAGGCAATGCTGTCTCGGGTGATTTGACGGTGGAAATTCTCTTGAATGTAGATACAGATCCCTTGATACACATCCTGCACTCGGCTGTGAGATTTCTCGACAGGCGCATTTAACATCGTCTTACTGTATTGAAGCAGAGCTTGCAGCAATAACTCGTCCATCGGCTGCTTGTTACTCTCTCTCGCTAACGAGCTAAGCGCCTCCAAAATGTTATCAATCGCAAACCCTGATCGAGTCTGAATACTGTGCTTTTGGATATCGTAAAAGCTCTCTTCCCCTTTGCGCTTACTCACCAAACTCAAGCCAAGCTGACGACGCCCAAACAACATACTTAACACTGAGCAGTCGGTATCCCAGTTAGGTTTATTCCAGCAGTTGGGTGGGATGAAAATCGCGTCTCCGGCTTTGGCAATAACGTTGGTGATCTTGCGATCATGACTCTCCATTTCATTGACATACTCTCCGTCTAACACCAGCTCTAAACGTGGAAAGTTCACCTGATAGCTACAAGCGGAAGGTGTGTGGAAATCTCCAGCAAACCAGATGTTATGAAACGGTTCTCGCTCATTTAACACCGACGAGATTAAGTCATGAAATATCATTATTCGAACTCTTATGGGCAGCAATAAGGCTACGGAAATAGATATACCTGTAACTGAAACATAGCGCTATTGAGCAAAATCACAATTTGAGATCTAGGTTACAAAAATCCAGTCGTGGAAATAAATCTCCAGTGACGAAACCGATAAGGCACGTAATTTACCAGATAACAAAACACGCTGTAACCCTTATAAATAAAAGCTTCAAAGCACGACAAACCTTGTCAACACAGACCTAAAAACGCCCGTTCGACCGATCAAAATCACACTCCACTTATAACGCAACAATCATCCAGTAAATGCATTTTTTCTTCACTACAGAAGGTAAGTCGTAGATTCCAGAATACCCCTAACAAAATAAAAACAGAGTAGGGGTTCATTATGATCACGACATTGATCAATCAAGATTTGATTAAGCTTTCGCTTAGCGCTAATTCAAAAGAAGACGTATTTAAAGAGCTGATAGACGTGCTTTACGCACAAGGCAGAATCTCAGACAAAGCACAGTTTCTTGCCGACATTAAGGCTCGTGAAGAACAAGGTAATACCGGATTTGAAGAAGGTATTGCTCTGCCACACGCGAAAAGCGCTGCGGTGATCAAACCCGCGGTTGTTATCGGTGTCCATCAACAGGGTATCGAGTACGGCGCCGATGACGGCCAGCCATCAAAACTGTTCTTCATGATTGCCTCTCCTGATGGCGGCGATAATCACCACATCGAAGTACTGGCAGAACTTTCTTCAAAACTGATTGAAGAAGGCTTTATCGAAAGCTTCATGAATGCTCAATCTGAACAAGAAGCATTAGAACTACTGCTTACCAAACCTGAGCCGTCAGAAACGGTAACCAACGTTGAGAAACAAGGCTTCATCATTGGTGTGACAGGCTGTCCAGCTGGCGTTGCACACACGTATTTAGCAGCCGAAGCACTAGAAAAAGGCGCGGTGGCTCTTGGCTACGATATCAAGGTCGAAACCAACGGTTCTATTGGCGTTAAAAACAGCCCGACTCAAGAAGAGATCGAACGTGCAGATGCGATTGTGGTGGCTTGTGACAAACAGGTCGACATGGCTCGTTTTGCAGGAAAACGCGTTATCAGCACCAACGTAAAAGCGCCAATCAAAGACGCTCAAGGCTTGATTCAGCAAGCGCTCAATGCACCGAGCTACCAAGCTGAACAAGCACCGACCAACCAATCTGTTGCAGAGAAAGCCTCGCAAGCACGTTCAGACCTTTACCGTTACTTAATGAATGGCGTATCTCACATGATCCCATTCGTGGTGACAGGCGGTCTTTTGATAGCACTCGCACTAGCGATTGGTGGTGAGCCGAGTGAATCTGGCATGGCGATTCCTGCTGGCAGCATGTGGAACCAAATCCTAGAAGTGGGTGTAGTTGCCTTCACTCTGATGATCCCAATCTTGGCTGGCTACATTGCTTACGCGATTGCTGACCGCCCAGCCCTAACCCCAGGCTTAATTGGCGGTTGGATTGCCAACAACGGCTCTTTCTATGGCGCTGACGCAGGCACAGGCTTCATTGGCGCAATCATCGCAGGTCTATTGGTGGGTTACTTCGTTAAATGGATTACTTCGTTTAACTACCACAAATTCGTTCAACCGCTTGTGCCTATCATGATCGCTCCGATCACTGGTTCTCTATTCATCGCAGGCCTGTTCATTTTTGTTATCGGCGCACCTATCGCAGGGCTGATGGATGCTCTTACAGCCCTACTTACTAGCATGAGCACAGGCAACGTGGTTCTGCTTGGCATCGTATTGGGTGGCATGGCTGGTTTCGATATGGGCGGCCCTTTCAACAAGGTGGCGTTCCTATTCTCAGTCGGCATGATCGCCAGCGGTCAAACTCAATTCATGGGTGCGATGGCGTGTGCAATTCCTGTGGCTCCACTAGGCATGGCTATCGCAACCAGACTTGGCCGTAAGTTCGACCTGTTCGAATCATCTGAAATCGAAGCGGGTAAAGCAGCGGGCGCAATGGGCTTAGTGGGTATATCTGAGGGCGCGATTCCTTTCGCAGCTCAAGATCCGATGTCGGTTATCCCTGCCAACGTACTGGGTTCAATGACTGCAGCGGTTATGGCGTTCTCATTTGGTATCACCAACAGCGTTGCCCATGGTGGCCCAGTTGTGGCTCTACTAGGCGCAATGAATTACCCAATGCTGGCACTGCTGTGCATGGCATCTGGTGCGGGCGTGACTGCGGTTACTTGTATCGCGCTTAAAAATCTACGCAAAGCCAAGCTAACGACAGCAGCGGCTTAAGCCATTTCAACTCCAATGGCTTGAGCCCCTCTACCCTACTGTTTTTAGTAACTAATAGTTTTTAGGAACGAATAGAGCTCAAGCCATATTTCCCTTCATGGTGATTTCGATGTCTGATTTTTCTTTAGCGAACGACTCGTTCGTACAACGCTTTTTCTACCCTATGACCAACGTAATTCAAAACTACGCATGGGGTAGCCCTTCTTCGTTCAGCCAACTGTTTGGTATTGATAACCAGTCTGGTGAGCCGCAAGCGGAGATCTGGATGGGTGCTCACCCTAATGGTTGTTCGATAGTCACTGACAATGGTCAGCAAACCACATTGTCGAACCTTATTTCCAAGAACCTAAACCTGTTTCTAAGTGAGAAAGTCGCGAGCCGTTTTGGTGAACTTCCGTATCTGTTTAAGGTGTTAGCTGCTGAGAAAGCGCTCTCGGTTCAAGTTCACCCTAACAAGCAGCAAGCCGAATCTGGATATGCTCTTGAAGAGCAGCAAGGCATTCCGATGACAGCTGGAAACCGCAACTACAAGGATCCCAATCACAAGCCAGAACTGGTGTATGCATTAACCGACTACACCGCGATGAATGGCTTTAGGTCGATCAACGAGATCCTTGAGCACTTCCATTATCTCGACATTCCAGAGCTTCATTCGATGGTTAACGATCTCGCGGGCGACCAAACGCCCAATGGATTAGCCAGCTTCTTCGCGAGCTTATTGTCTTTGCAAGGTGAACAAAAAGGCATGGCGCTGACCATGTTGCTGATGAAGGCCAAGCTTTCTGATGCACCCGTGTTCCAGTTGATTTCAGAGTTGGAACAGCAATATCCGGGGGATGTAGGCTTGTTTGCTCCGCTGCTATTGAACGTGATCACCTTAAAGCCTGGGCAAGCCATGTATCTAGATGCCGAGACACCCCACGCTTACATCAAAGGCACGGGCTTAGAAGTGATGGCGAATTCAGACAATGTACTCCGCGCAGGGTTGACGCCTAAGTACATGGATATCAATGAATTAGTCTCTTGTACTCAATTCAATGAAAAGCCTGCGGATAGGCTACTGCTCAGCCCTATTGAGCAAGGTGATGTGATGGAATACCAAATTCCAGTCGAAGATTTTAAGTTCTCTATCGTGCAAAACTCACATCAACGACAGATCACTACCGAAGGCGCCGAGATCTTACTACCACTCGACGAGTCCATGGTGCTCACTCATCAATGTGGTGAAACCTGCGTAATAGAGAAAGGCCAATCGGTATTCATTCCCGCTTACGCTGAGAGTTACAAACTGGATTGCGTTGGACGCGTGGCGCGAGCTTACAGCTAGTTCTATCGAGTAGATACAAACACTGATCATGCCCTGCTTTGCGGGGCATTTTTGTTCCTACAGCTTTTTTCTTCCTACAGAAAGTTATTTCAACACCGAAGTACACCATCAAATATGACCCATCTCACACTGGATGAATGATGCAAATCACACTTAATTTTGCTGGATACAAATGTACAGTGAAGGGCTTTTATTTGCTATTTCGCGAATCGGGTTAATCCATTAATTTTAATTCAAGAACTTCAATCGTGAATGAGTTAATAAATGATCACACAGCTAACTAACGTCAACTTAATTAATAACAATCTTCAAGCGAATAATAAAAAAGAACTGTTTGAAGAATTGGCAGGAATGTTATTTGAGAACAACCGAATCAGTAATAAAGAAGCCTTCTTGGCAGACATCGAAATTCGTGAATCTCAAAGCATTACCTCAATGGACGGCATCGCTTACCCACATTCAAAAAGCAAGGCGGTAACTGAGCCAGCAATCGCTGTCGGTGTTAAGCGTCAAGGTATTGAGTATGGAGATGAAGACGGCATCAATCCAACCGTGTTTTTTATGATTGCCTCACCCGATAACGGTGCTGACCATCATATTTATGTACTACAAGAACTATTTGGAAAATTCAGCGATGAATTTATTCAAGATATCCATAACGCAAAAGACGAACAACAAATCCTTAATATTTTAGTTAATTCATAAGGCGTAGAAAATTATGAGCACCCTAACAACTCAAGCTACGAATACCAATAATAAAAATAGTAGTAGCGACTTTAAAAAAATCCTTAGTACCATGAAAGGCCACCTGCTTTTCGGAACCTCACACATGCTACCTTTCATCGTAGCCGGTGGTGTTCTGTTGGCGTTAGCGGTCATGGCATCAGGCAAAGGTGCGGTTCCAGCAGACGGCTTGCTGGCAGACATCTCTAATATCGGTATCAAAGGCCTTGTTCTTTTCCCAATCATTCTTGGCGGCTTTATTGGTTACTCCATTGCAGATAAACCAGCACTAGCGCCAGCGATGATCTCTTCTGGCATCATGGCTGACATGGGCGGCGGTTTCCTTGGCTGTATCGTGGCAGGCTTTATCGCCGGTGGCGTGGTGTTCCAACTTAAGAAGATCCCTCTTTCTGCAAACATGACCGCGCTAGGTGCGTACTTTATTTACCCGCTTCTAGGTACGTTAATCTCTGCAGGTATCGTACTGTGGGGCATCGGCGAGCCAATCAAACTGTTTATGTCTTCAATGAACGAGTTCCTAGCTTCAATGGCTGGCGCATCTAAGATGGTTCTGGGCACAATCCTTGGTGGTATGACGGCGTTTGATATGGGCGGCCCTATCAACAAAGTAGCGACCCTATTTGCTCAAACTCAAGTAGACACCCAACCTTGGCTAATGGGCGGCGTTGGCATCGCGATTTGTACTCCACCTCTAGGCATGGCTCTGGCGACTTTCCTATTCAAAAACAAGTTCTCTAAACAAGAGCAAGAAGCAGGTAAAGCGGCAGCAATCATGGGTTCTATCGGTATCTCTGAAGGTGCTATCCCATTCGCAGCGAATGACCCAATGCGCGTACTTCCTTCAATCGTTGCCGGTGGTATCGTTGGTTGTGTGTTTGGCTTCATGACGGACGTTCTACTGCACGCACCGTGGGGCGGCCTAATCACTGCGCCAGTATCAAGCAACATTCCAATGTACGTCGTCGGTATTGCGCTTGGCTCGCTAACCACAGCCGTTATCGTAGGCTTCTGGAAACCTGTAGCGGTAGAAACAGAAGAAGATATGATTGAAGCACCAGTACAAGCTCAAGCGGCTCCTGTAGCAGGCGAAGGCGAGTACGACATCGTAGCAGTAACATGTTGCCCTTCTGGTGTTGCACACACCTTCATGGCAGCGAAAGCACTAGAGAAAGCAGGCTTAGCCGCAGGCCTTAAGATTAAAGTAGAAACTCAAGGTCAAAACGGTATTCAGAACCGCATCACCGACCTAGATGTAGCGAATGCAAGACTGGTTATCTTGGCTCACGATATTCAAGTGAAAGACGCTCACCGCTTTGCTAACGCGAACGTGATTGAGTGTTCAACCAAGGAAGCAATGAAGAAAGCCGCGACTATGGTGGCTATCTAAAACCTAAGGTTATTTAAAACCAAAGGCTATCTAATAGAATCAATAAATTAGTGAATGCTCACTATTGATAAAGTAACTCCCCCCTAGTAACTAAAATCCCCATTCGTCTAGTCAACGAATGGGGATTTCTTTGTTCATAGTTTCGAGAATTGAATTGAAGCAAGTCAAATCTCTGAGAATGGAGTCACGATTAAAGGTCTAATAGGCAAAGTTCTATAGGATTACCATTATAATGAGAGCCAATGGGTTGGGGACAGCTACAACTGAATAGAAAACATCACAACCCTTACCTTTAACGTATGACTAATGAACAAGAGCAGTATTATGCATTACTTAGGCTTAGATATTGGCGGAACCAAAATTGCCGCCGCCATTTTTCAAGACGATGGGGAACAGCTTTATTACCAGCGTTTTGAAACTATCAAGGATGATTATGCAGCTTTCCTAAGTCATGTCGTCAAAATCATTGAAACCGCGAACAATCAATTCGCCGAAGACATCAATATTGGTATAGGTCTACCGGGAGCAATTTGCCCTAAGACCAACAAGATCAAGAATTCAAACATTCTTATAATCAACGGACAGTCGCTAAAGGAAGATCTAGAGCAACGCTTAGGGAAGAACGTTTTCTTAGCCAACGATGCAGATTGTTTCGCACTCAGTGAAGCTCTATTCGGCGCAGCAAAAGGTTACACATCAGCCTTCGGTGTCATTATTGGCACAGGATGCGGAGGTGGTGTTGTCTATAACAAACAGTTAGTCAAAGGACCGAACAACATTGCAGGAGAGTGGGGACATAATCAACTGGCTTACCTAAACACTGAAACAGATTACACCCCAGAGCCATGTTATTGCAAAAGCCCAGCTTGCAATGAGTTATTTCTATCCGGCACTGGCTTTGCGGCTCGATATAACGCGCAATATAGAACAGAGCTTACAAGTCAACAAATCATGGCTGCGCGTAACGAGTCTGAGTCAGCAAAAACTCACTATCACAACTATATCGATCAGCTAGCAAGGGCACTTTCTCAAGTGATTAATGTTTTTGACCCATACGCTATTGTGCTCGGTGGTGGTATGTCGAACGAGACTGGTATTTATGACGATCTTCCTCAGGCATTGTCAAAATATGTATTTGGCGGCAACTGTTCGACTCCAATATTAAAAGCTCAACTAGGTGACGATAGTGGAGTCAAAGGCGCAGCATTCTTATGCGTTTCTTAACGGAATTTCATGTGAGTAATCACTATTGATAAAGTAACTACCCCCTAGTAACTAAAATCCCCATTCGTCTAGTCAACGAATGGGGATTTCTTTTTACAAAATAACTCGTAGGAGCAATAGAATCAGCTCTTAGGATCGAGCGTCTCTTCGGTTTCTAAATCGAATAAGTGACATTGGCTGGTGTTGAAATGCAGCCCCGTTTCTTCACCACTGTTTGCTGTGCGATCTGCATCGAAAGGCACTCGCGCCACCAGCTTGTCAGCACCCAATTTGAAGTAGAGATACAACTCATTGCCCATAGACTCGACCACATCAAGCTTGTGCGTTTGAGTATTCACCTCTGACAACGGCGCATCGTGATTAGCCAGTTGAATGTGCTCAGGACGAACGCCAAACCACAACCACTCACCGAGTTTCTCTCGAGCGATAGCTTGCTTATCTTGTGGTAGCGTCCAACGTGCACCACTTTCCGATACCACGTTCATCACGCCGTCAATCTCGTCGACTCTCACCTTGATAAGGTTCATCGCTGGCGAGCCAATAAAACCCGCGACAAACTTGTTTGCTGGGTACTGATAAAGATTCATCGGCGTATCGACTTGCATGATCTCACCTTGATTCAACACGCAGATGCGGTCGCCAAGGGTCATGGCTTCCACCTGATCGTGTGTCACGTAGATCATGGTGGCATTCTGCCCTTCTTGTTTCAGATTAGTGTGCAGCTGCGCAATGCTGACTCGTGTTGAAACACGCAGCTTTGCATCTAAGTTAGACAGCGGCTCATCAAACAAGAATACATCTGGTTTTCGCACCATCGCACGACCTAAAGCCACACGCTGCCTTTGACCGCCAGACATTTCACCCGGCTTGTTGTTCAGCAGATGTTCGATATCTAAAGTCTTGGCAGCATCTTCAATACGTTCATTGATTTCATGCTTTGGCAGCTTCTGTTGTTTAAGGCCAAAAGCCATGTTGTCGTACACCGACATGTGCGGATAAAGTGCGTAGTTCTGAAACACCATTGAGATGCCGCGATCTTTGGGTGGCAGCTCATTTACACGTTTATCGCCAATGTAGACATCGCCTTCTGAGATATCTTCAAGACCCGCAATCATACGAAGTGTCGTGGATTTTGCGCAGCCAGACGGCCCAACAAACACCATAAACTCGCCTTCGCGAATATTAAGATCGACACCATGCACGGCCTTAAAACCATTTGGGTAGGTTTTCTCTACCCCTCTCAGTGTGACTTCAGCCATAACCTGTCCTTAAATCAATTCGTTAAATACTATCTTTGGAATCTGTCGTTAAACGTTTTAGCCACGTTCTTGCAGTTGATTGAGCTCAAAATGGGCTACCGATGCGATGACCAGATCCGCTACTGGCTCTAACTCGCTGTGTTGAGCAGTACCTGTCAGCACGCCAACATTGCTGGCGCCTGCGTTACGGCCAAATTCCATATCTGAAACCGTGTCACCAAACATGATCACTTCGTGTGGCTCAATGCCGCACTTTTCACAGAATGCGTTAAGTAATGCGGGCGCTGGCTTAGGTTCGATATCGCCATCGGAATATCCGATATAATCGAACATCTCGCTCAAACCTGATTGCTCTAACGTATAAATCGTTGAGTCTTTGGTATCTGCGGTCGCGATGCCTAAAATCATGCCTTGCTGCTTGAACAGACCGAGCTTTTCAGTCACACCCGGTAGGGCTTCAATCCAGCTTGGGTTTTCTTCCACTTCATCATTGAAAGCGGCTTTGGTCACCTTAGTGAATTCAGTGAGCGAGACATTCGGTTGCAGCATGTTGAACCACGCTGTTGCGGTGTCTTCCACTGGGTTTGAGGCTAATAATCCATAGTTATCAACCACATCACCTTCCACGCCGATGGCCAAGAGTAACTCAACAGGTGTGACAGTTTGATTACCCTGATGTTGGTCACTGTAAGATTTCACTCGCTCACAGGCACCACGAGAAACGTTAAGCCACATCTTGTGGAACTCTAACAATGTGCCGTCTTTATCAAATAACATCGCCTTAAACTTCATCACGGCTCATTCGCTCCATTAGTTCTCCCCAAGTACGCACTAGGGGTTGGTTAAATTCTGGTTGTTTGCCGTCGAATACGGCGTTGATGCAGCCTTCAAACTCACGTTCCTCAGATAAGGATTGAGGGCTGTTGATTAACGCTGAAGAAAGCTCTCCGCGACGAATATCCACTCGGCACCAACGGTAGCCCTCATCAATATGGATACTTTGCAGCTCATCACTCAAAGCCACTCGGTCGACAATCCCACCATCCACCACGCACTCAGCGTAGTAAGGGTTTTCTGAATCAGATACCGCAATTCGGTATGTTAGTGGTTGGCCTTGGGAGTCGTTACCCGGCAGTAAATCACTTAAGTTGATATCAAACTTCAAGCCGCAACGACGCTCTAGGTAAACTTGTCCATTACGCAGACCAGACAAGATGCCTTCGCCACTCAAACCATGGCTGTAAACGAATGTGGATGGGTCACCATAGATAGAGGGCTCATCCGCTTTAGGATTACGTTCATGTGGCTCAAGGTGTGAATCACTGCCGCCAATCGCGGTAATGCGCTGGCCACAATTCCACATTTCATTGAGAACTAATAACGCCTCTTCGGTCGCTTTTGGCGAGGTTGACCAAGTAGGGTCACAACACACTTCAAACGTAGACACTTGGCTGAGATCCACTTGATCGTAATGCCAGTGCCACGGCTTCATCATCGGGTGATTAATGCCAAGGGAACTGTGTCCACTTTTCGCTAAACTCAATCCCGCTTCCATGGTCGCTTGGCTGCTGTGTTCAATGTCTCTAAGGTCTAAAGACTTAACTGGGCCATGCACATTGAAGTGCCCGAGATCGGTTGTGACTTCTAACGCCGGTAAGAACAAGCACTGTTTGGAAATAGGTAGCTTCGGCTGGCAGATGTTGTGCTCAGTGAAGAAGAAGAAATCGAGCCCTTGTGATTCCACAATATCTTTCGCTGCAGCTAAGGTATTGTGACCATCAGAAAGCTGAGTGTGGGCGTGTAAATCACCACGATACCAGCGAGAATCAGAGCTCAACATGTGGCTGTAATCAAACTCGATATCGTGCTCACGTGTCACCGTTGGGTTCAGTTCTAACTCGGCATCGCTATTAACTAACTCTTCAGAGCAAAGCACATCGACTTGATACTGCATCGCACGTTCAGTTCGAAACTCACCTTCGAGATTGTAAAGCTCCAAGAACCATTCGCCCGATGGAATCGCGCCGTCAATCGCGCCTAGACCAGAGTTTTGCGGTTGAATAGTGAGTGACTTGTGCGCTTTTTCAAACAACACCTTGCCACGAAATCCTTGGTTGGCATCGTAGGCCGCTGCGTACAAAAATCCTTTTTTCACCGTCGTACCAGTAATGGTTACGCAGTGACAACCTGCTGGCACATCAAAGGGGATACGTACTCTGCCAAACGGCAGCTCACCTTGAAATTGGGTCATTGTCTTCACCAAGTTCGTCCTAATTGAAGGACTGGGTCAAAAGAGGCCCACCCGAATAGGTGGGCCTTTGTGCATGCAAAGATAGTGTTAACCACTTTACAGATTAAGAACGATTCGCTCGGTCTAGTGCGCGTTGTGCTTTCTTAGCTGCTTGTTTTAGCGCTTGGTCAGCAGGCACGTTTTGGATTTGAATCTGATCCGCTGCCACTTTCAGAGCGTCCATGATCTTACCGTTAGTAGGGTCTAGGAAGTCTTTGGTCGCCGTGTCCGCTTGCTTCAAAGGAATCAGAGCTTGCGGGTTATCTTTAGTGAACGCTTGGTATTCTGGTACTTCAGAAACGCTGTTACGCACTGGGATGTAACCCGTGAACATTGACCATGCCGCCGTGTTCTTCGCATTGGTGTAGAACTCAACGAATTCGAACGCACCTTTTGCTGCTGCTTCGTCTGTGCCTTTTGGCATCACGTAAACCAGCGCACCCGCTTGTGGCGCAGAAGGGTTTGAACCCCAACCTGGCTGTGTGGTTGCTGAAAGCTTAGTGAAGTCCAAATCACCTTGGTCACCCGATGAACCTGTGTAACCCAACGCGTTGTCTTTCATTACGTCATCGATGGTTTTGTACCAGTATTCCCAACCTTGACCGCCGTAGTGAATACGCATGATTTGATCGTCGTGGATCCACTTACGGAAACTGTCCCACACTTCAACCCATTCAGCCGAATCGATTAACACTGTTTTGCCATCATCACTGATGATCTTCGCGCCGTTAGAGAAAGCAGCGTCAATCATGTTGTCTTGGCCCCACATCGGCTCCCAGCCGTAAAAGGTCACGTTGCCTTTGTCATCACGTTGAGTAACTTTCTCCGCGACCTTAGCCACGCCTTGCCATGTGTTTAGGTCTTGCTCGGTAAAGCCGTTATCTGCCAATACCTGCTTGTTGTAGTAAAACACTTGAGTCGTACCGTAAGCAGGCAAGCCAATGATGGTGCCATCGTCTGCTGTCACTTGGTCTTTAAACGCGCCAATGAAATCAGAGAAGTTAAACTCTTCATCCATGAACGGCGTTAGGTCACGGCTCAAACCACGTCCGTGCATCGCTTCCGCACGACCTGAATCTAGCAGCACTAGTTCAGGCGCAGTTCTAGACGCTAGACCTGCTTGCAGCTTCTGGTAGGTTTCCGTGTAGTTGCCTTGCAATGCTGGCTTCACCACATACTCATCTTGGCTCGCGTTGAACTCTTCGATGAGCTTAGTCATCATTTGCTGTGGCTTAGTACCACCGGAATACCAGAAGTTAACTTCGGTTGCGGCAAGAACACTGCTAGAGAACATAGACGCGCTTGCTGCGCCAGCACACACTAGTGCGAGAGTTTTTAATTTCATTTCCGTTTACTCTTTTACGCCGTTATCGGCGATACCTGAAAGAATCGTCTTTTGACAAATGACGAATAGAATTAACAAAGGCAATACTGCAATGGTGCTCGCCGCCATGATTTGCGACCAGTTCAATCCATAGTTACCTTCGGCAATAAAGTAGTGACGAATACCAGTCGCGATCAGGTTTAAATCCTGAGTCGTAATCACCAGACTCGGCCACATGTAGCTGTTGTAATTGGTAATAAAAGTGATGAGGAACAGTGTTGCGACTGCTGCTCGGCATTGCGGTAAGATGATTGCCCATAAGATCTTGAGCTCACCTGCACCATCAATTCGTGCCGCTTCAATCAGCGACGGATGCACCTTGATAAACACTTGGCGTAAATAGAACACACCGAAAACCGACGCCGCGTTCGACGCGACTAAGCCCATGTGAGAATCCAACAAACCCAGCTTTGCCAAGGTGATATAAGACGGAATATAAGTCACTGCGCCTGGCAGCATGTAACAGCCCATCACGATGAAATAGAGCACTGTCTTCGAACGAAACTTCAGCTGAGTCAGCGCGTATGCAAACATCGCGGAATTCACAATCACCAATAGAGTCGTAAACAAAGCCACGCTAAAGCTGTTGAAGATGTACAAGCCAAACGGCGCACTGTGAAAAGTTTCGACAAAGGTTTCCCAACGGAACTGCTCTGGAATCAAATCCAGCGGGTTAGCAAAAATCTCATCATTGGTTTTCAGCGAACCTGACAGCATCCATAAGAACGGAAACACCATAATGGTTCCGCAGGTCGCTAAGAAAAGGTGCTTAGCCAGTGCGATAAACGAACGGCGATCGACTGAGCTTTTCTTTGACACAACCTTTGATTTGGTTGCTTTCGCTTGGGCTGTGACTTTAGATTCAGCCGCTCTTTGATTTAAGACTTGATTGGCATCCAATACTTGCGTGGTCATAATTCTGTCCTTTCAAAAATCGACTAGTAGTACACCCAGCGCTTGCCGATGTAGGTATTAATAAGTGCCAACAATCCAGTAATCAGGAATATCACTAACGATGTCGCGGCTGCAGGTCCCATTTCGTAACGCTCAAATGCTTGTTGGTAGAACAAGTACAACAAGGTGCGAGTCTCTCCACCCGGCCCGCCCTGCGTTAAGATCTGGAACTGATCGAACGCCTGCATTGCAGTGATAATATTGACCACCACTAAGAAGAATGTGGTTGGAGAAATCAGGGGCAGCGTTATCTTCAAAAAGCGCGTTAAGCTACTGCAACCATCGATCAAAGAAGCCTCATACAGTGACTCTGGAATCTTGTTGATCGCACTGATGTAAAACAACATCGTCCAACCAATCGCCTGCCACACCGTAACGATAATTACCGCAATCAAGGCTGTGTTTCCGTTCTCTAACCATGGAATCGCGCTAAACCCTGCAGACTCCAATAAGTGGTTTGCCAAGCCCGATTTGGTCTCAAATACCCAAGACCACACAATCGAAACTGCCACCGTTGGTGTAATCCAAGGTGAGAAGATCACCGCACGGTAAAACTGGCTACCCTTAAAGTTTTTGTGCAGCAACATGGCAAACACCAGACCAAGAATAATGGTGGGGATCACCACGCCGACTGAGAACCAAAACGTATTGAGCATCGCTTGGATGAACTCGTAGTCCTCAACCATATACTCGTAATTTTCTAAACCGATGAACGAATAATCTGGCGAGATGTAATCCCAATCGGTGAAGCTGATGTAAATCGAATAACCAAATGGTACGAGCCAAAAAGTAAACAGTGGCACCAACAACGGTGCGGTAAATAGCAGTACCTTTAAGCGGTTTTTCATTGGTTCTGAGAAAGCACTCATGGTGACCTCGTCCTTATTTGTATGCGGTTAAATTAAGGGGTTTGTGTGACAGGTTAGTAAGAGCGCCCTTCATTTTTTTTATGGCTACCCATTAGAAAATCTTTACTCCAGTTCACCGTCTTCCATTTGGTGATAGAGCCAATCGCAGAAGAAATTCACCTTGGCGCTGCGACTGTGTTTGGTAATCAGATAGTGGGCAGATTCGGCAGGCATCGAGGATTCGTTTGCCAACACAAGGTCTTCTTTCTTGAGCAATTCAGACACCGCGAGCGAGCGTACGAGCAACATTCCAATGCCATGTTTAACCGCTTCTAAGGCATGCAGAGAGTTACTCACTTCGAGCAGAACCTTAGGTAAGGTCATCTCGAATTGGTTATGCCCAAGCCATTGCAGCCAGTTCTCTCGGTAGCCTTTCACCTGAACCGTCGGCAGAGCAGCAAAGTCATGCTTGCTGAGTAATTCTTGATGATCGGATTTGAATTGAGGGCTACACACTAACTGCCAGTGTTCTTGAAACAGTCGCTCACAATGGGTGTCTTCGCTTTCGACTTTGCCGTTGGTCAGCTCGATATCGACATTCTGACAAGGGTTGGTTGATGGCCAATCCACCAGCTGAATATCGAGCCTGATAAAAGGGTATTTTTGATAAAAAGATGGCAGGCGAGGTAGCAGCCAGTTATGGCAAAAGGTGTGATTAACGCGCAGGCTCAAAACGTCGGTTTCTTTTTCCCCAAACAGGATTTGAGTCTGTAGTTTCAGATGAGCCAATGAGCCCGCAACAATCGGTTGATAATGTTGGGCAGCCGACGTCAACTTTACGCCTTTGGAGCTGCGTTCAAACAGTGTGGTATCGAGAAAGATTTCTAAACTTTTAAGCTGCTGACTCACCGCAGCTTGCGTAACACAAAGCTCTCGCGCAGCAGCGCCAATAGAACCGAGGCGGGCAACAGCTTCGAACGCAACAAGGGCACGTAGAGGGGGTAACATGGCTTCACCTGATTGAAATAAAAGTGAAAAATACTTCAATCAGGTTTCAGTTTTTTGCGGTTACCGTTACAGATTAATGACGAAGGGACGTTGATCAGATATTTATGATCAACGTCCCTTTTCTTCTATTTCATATTATTATGCGAGATGCTAGAACTCGCATCCAGCCTATCTATTCTTGGATGTAGAGGTCTTTAGAATAGATGCGCCCTTCCACGTTGTTCTTCGCAAAGCCGCCAACACTTGGTCGAACTAGGCGAGCCTGCATGTAGTAATAAATGGGTGCGATAGGCATATCTTCAGCCAGTAACTGCTCCGCTTGATCATAGAAACCTTGGCGATCTTGCTCGTTAGTTGCTGACAGTGCGCTGTCCATTGCAGAGTCGTATTTATCGTTGTTGTAACGCGCAAAGTTACCCGAAGACTCAGAACGCAATAAGCTCAAGAAGGTCGATGCTTCATTATAATCACCACACCAAGAAGCGCGCATCACATCGAAATCACCTTGGCGACGAGACACCAAATAAGACTTCCACTCTTGGTTTTCCAGCTCAACTTGCGCACCTAGGTTGCCTTTGAGCATGGAAGCAATCGCCACTGCAATCGACTTATTCGACTCACTGGTGTTATAGAGCAATTTGAAATCCAATGGGTTAGCTGCATCGTACCCCGCTTCTTTCAACAGCTCTTTTGCCTTTTGGTCACGCTCCTCTTGAGTCCATGTGCTGTATTCAGGCTGAGTCGCATCAAAACCTGCCGTGTATTCATGAGCAAAGGTATAAGCCGGTAGGTTACCCACCTGAGTGACACCATTAGTGATGACATCACGCATCATCGAATAAGACACCGCTTTACGTACTCGCGCGTCATCAAATGGAGGTCGCGTGGTATTGAACGCGTAGTAATAAGTACACAGCAGAGGCACCGCGGTAAACGCATCTTGGTATTTGCTTTTAAGCTGCTGCGCCATGTGTGTCGGCACATCAGACGTAATATCGACCTCGCCCACCGCATAACGGTTAATCGAAGCGTTTTGGTTCTCAAACGGGATGTAAGTCACTTGGGTTAAGTGCGTATCTGAACTGTCCCAGTAGTTAGGATTCTTCTCCAGTTCAATGCGTTCGTTCACCACCCACTCGCCTAAAACAAACGCACCATTGCCAACAAACTGCTTAGGGTCACTCCACGGCTTATCGCTGTTTTCTAGCGTTGCCTTATGAACGGGCATCATGGATGTGTGGCCCGTCATCGCAACAAAGTATGGCACTTTGCTATCAAGCTCGAACTTCACCGTGTGCTTATCTACGGCAGAGATACCTAACTCTTCAACGGGCTTCTTGCCTTCGGCTACGTCTGCAATGTTGTTGATTTGAGTAAGCTTGAGATACCAAACATTCGGCGAAGCGAGCTTCGGGTCGACCGCGCGTCTTATCGCATACACGAAATCATCGGCCGTCACCGGATCACCATTCGACCATTTCGCGTCTTTACGCAGATGGAATACAAACGTCTGGTTGTCTTCGGTTTCCCAAGACTCCGCGACACCTGGGGTGATGTTGCCATCGCGGTCTTGAATCACTAACCCCTCAAATAGGTCACGTAGAATGTGCATTTCCGGCAAGCCTTCTGCCTTCGCAGGGTCAAGCGTCGCCGCTTCTGCATCATTAGCGCGAACTAAATGCTGGTCTTTTGCCAGCGAAACACCGGCAGGTAAGGTTTCAGCAACGGCAGTTACTGATATAAAAGGGGTCAATAAAGATGAAATGAGTAAAGCCGTTGAATGTTTTTTAAAATCCATGTTTGTTTGCTCTCCTAGCCTATCTTTGAAGCAAGTAATAAAATTAACAATGCGACGGTTGACGAGTTTTGACGCTATGGTTTATTTAAAGGGGTTCATCTAATGGACTTAGTTAATGATTAATATAGCCAATAGTGAATACTTGATAGTACTTGATCAATCAGGAGATTAAGGTGAGTTTAATTCCAAGAACGGAAAGAGCTGCGTTTTCAATAAAGCCGCTGTCATATGGGAAATCGGTGTTGGGTGCGCCTTTGCTCTATTTCCCCGCGCAAATAGAAAGCGAGTCTCGCGGGCTGATCTTAGCAGGCACACACGGTGATGAAACCGCTTCTATTGCGGGATTATCTTGTGCGCTGAGAAGCTTGCCAGCCGCCAACTTGCGACACGATGTGATTCTGTCGATGAACCCAGATGGCACTCAATTAGGCACTCGCGCCAACGCAAACCAAGTCGATCTGAACCGCGCCTTCCCAACGCAAAATTGGACAGCAAACGGCACCGTCTATCGCTGGAGTTCTCACACACCAGTCAGAGATGTAAAAGTCAAAACCGGGCAAGCCAATCAACTAGAACCTGAAGTTCATTCGCTCATCAAGCTCATCGAACAGCGTAAGCCTAAATTCGTCATCTCATTCCACGAACCACTCGCCATGGTCGACGACCCCGTTCAATCAGAACTCGCCACTTGGCTAGGCAAGCAGTTCAACCTACCGCTCGTCAAAGACGTGGATTACGAGACCCCAGGCTCATTCGGCACATGGTGTCAGGAAAGAAACCTGCCATGCATTACTGTAGAGCTACCGCCCGTATCTGCGGATTTGACTATAGAGAAGTATTTGGATGCGTTTGTGGCTGTGTTGGAGTGTGAGGAAGGTTAGTCTGGAGTAGGCTACATATACACATGCGAACAGTAATTCATCCTAATTACTAGTACACTGGCTACTTCTATCATGATTCGAACTTAAATAAATGTACACTGGCTACTTAATTTCATTTTTCACTGTTGCTATATGGGCAGGAAGCTACGTTGTTAGCAAGATGGCTGTAGGTGTAATAGAACCTGCGACTCTTGCGTTCTACCGATGCGTGTTTGCATTCTTAGTCTTAACACCTATTTGTCTACCTCAAATCAAGCAGAATATTGATGTCATTAAGAAAAACCACCTTACCTTATTGTATTTAGGCTTTTTCGGGATGGGATTAAGTCAATCAATGACTTACTTCTCTGGTCACTATACATCTCCCATCAATATGTCATTAGTTAACTCTCTAATACCAGCTGTAACCTTGGCAATGAGCATTGTGATACTAAAAACCAGGCTCTCTATTGGTCAATATATTGGGGTGTTAGTATCACTACTCGGCGTCATATATGTACTCATTAAGGGGGACATGAAAGTTTTACAGGGCTTAGAGTTTAATTATGGGGATATCCTGATGCTAGTCGGAACATTTTCTTACTCCTTATATAGTATTATTCTCAACAAGAACCCCATAATAATGTCAGGTTGGACACTATTGTATTGCCAACTATTTGTTGCTTCAGTGCTATTATTTCCCCTTATGCTCGTTACTAGTGAATCATATATTCCTTCTACTGAGTCAATACCACTCATCGTCTATGCCGTATTCTTCCTTTCCATCATTTCAACGTATCTTTGGAAAAAGGCAATCGACATGATTGGCGCGATGAAAACCTCACTATCAATGAATTTCATGCCTGTAATTGCCGCCATGTTGAGTTACATAATCTTAGGTGAAGATATTGAGAGCTACCATGTAATTGGCACTGTCATTATAATTTCGGGGCTTGTCGCTATTAATCTAACTCGCTATAAAAAATCATGACAAGTGGCTGGACATTTTCATATTGGGAAACCACCTTGATGCAGTTCACTCAGAGGTGACATAAGCTTTCTCCTCATGCAGACCATCACTCGGTCATCAATCAGTTTTAGATAGCTACGTTTACTATCCTGCCTCAAGCTCTCAACACATGAACTTCACTTCAAATGTCTGCCGCCATCAAGGTGCAAAGTCCTTCCTGTCATATAGTGGCTAGCCAAAACAAACTTAATTCCATCGATCACTTCTTCAAAGCCTGCCTCGGCGGGAATCAGTGCTTTTTTCAGAGCTTTAGTCTTGTACGCCTCGTCATCATGTTCGTTGAATTTGATCATGGCTGGAGAGAGAGTATTTACTTTCACCTTGGGAGCCAACATCGCTGAGAACGACAGCGTCAGGTTGTTGAGTGCAGCTTTACTGGCCGCGTAAGCGATGTGTTTTTTACTGCCTTTTTCCGCGACGTAATCACTGATGTGGATGATGTCCGACGTTTTATCGCCAGACATTAGTTGGTCTTTGAGCGTTAAATTAACCAGATAAGGCACGGTAGCGTGAACCGTCATCATCTGGTTCATGATTTGTAATGCGTTTTCACGGGGATTTTCTTTGTTCTCCGGTTGCCAGTCGGAAGCGTTATGGATGATGGCTCGGAGCGCCTTGTATTCTTGACCAACATAATACAGAAAGCCCTCTAGGCTGCTTTGTTGATAAAAATCTACCTGTTGCAAGTCGGCTCCGCGGTCGCGCAGTAATTGCAGCTGGGGATAGTCGCTTCGGTAAGTGCCAATCACTTTGTATCCGTCAGATAAAAGTTGCTGCGCCAGTGCGAACCCTAAACGCTTCCCCACTCCAGTTATTAGAATCGTCTCACTCATCGTAAAAACTCAGCTCTAGTTTGAGGGTTAGTTTTGAAACTGCCACCAAGCGCGGTGGTTGTGGTTTCAGAGTTTGCATCCATAACGCCTCTCGATTTAACGCAGTAGTGAGTTGCTTTAATCGTCACAGCCACATTTTCTGTTTCAACCAGAGCCTGTATCGCGACCAGGATTTGTTGAGTAAGGCGTTCTTGAACCTGCGGGCGCTGAGCGAAGAATCGAACAATACGGTTTATTTTAGATAGCCCGAGAATCTTGGATTCAGGGATATAAGCCACTTGAGCTAAACCATCGATGGTAATGAAGTGATGTTCGCACGTAGAAGTTAAGTCTATATCCGATACCTTGACCATTTCATCAACCGACATTTTGTTGTCGATAACACTGATCTTTGGGAAGTTATTGTAGTCGAGCCCTGAAAATATCTCGTGAACGTACATCTTTGCAATGCGATGAGGTGTTTCAGCAAGACTGTCATCGGTTAAATCCAGTCCAAGCGTACTGACAACTTCCATCAAAAGTCCTTTGATGCGGTTGTACTTCTGGTCGGGGTTCATTTCACTCGATGTCATTGGGGTTTCTAGTCCCTTTTCGAGTAAAGCTTCTCTTACTTTTTCAGCTTCTGTGGTTAGCATGAGTCGCTCCTTATGAATTAATCTTCGAGTTCTGCTTCATAGCTCAGGGTGAGCGAGACGGAATCGGCGAAACGTAGAGCATGAGGCTTGTCAATTCTCACTTGAGCGTATCGGACCCATGAGTGGTCGATACAAATGCCGAGCACGTCACTGGTTAACTTTTCTAAAAGCAGAAACCGTCCAGATTCAACATGTTCAATAATTTTTTTGCAGATATTTTTGTAGTTAAGTGCGTTTTCCACATCATCAGAGAGGCAAAGGTTGTTTGCGGGGTAATGTATCTCTGCATTTATGACGATGTCTTGCTGCTTGGTTTTTTCTTCTTCGTTGAAGCCAATGAAGGTTCTTAATCTGAGATTTGTGATGGTGATAATCGCATTGTGATTCATAACAGTTTCCGATCCTTAGAAGGTAGAGTGAGTTACGTGCCTGTTAGAGGAAAAGATCAATAAAGCTCAAGCGTTCTGTTTAAAGCCGTTGTAGGGACTAAGTGAAGCTGACCTTGAAAGGTATAAGTTCGGTTTTCTGACTCAGCTGATCGAAGTTGTTCCAGAGATGCTGAAAAGAGATATCTAGAGTGGGATGACGTTCTTGCGCGGCAACATCAACTAACGGTCGAAGCACAAAAGCGTACTCGGTGATTTCACCTCGCGGCAGCTCTACTCCATCGATAGTGCCCACTTCGTTACCGTAAAGAAGGATATCGATATCCATAGTGCGCGAAGCGTATTGTTTAGTTTCACGCTTGCGATCATTCTCCAATTCTATTTGATGCAGAACCTTAGCCAGTTCAGCGATAGAAAGGTCACATTCAAACCCTACGACTAGGTTTAGGAAGTTGTCTCCTTCAAAACCAACAGGCTCACAATCGTAGAAATTAGAAATGTGCAGAGGTGCAAAGCGGCTATTCAATGCTTTGAGGGATTCTGTGATGTGATGTTCGCGGTTAATGTTGCTTCCGATGCTGACATAGACGGTGGACATATTGTTTTCTCCCTTTTAACTAGCCTCTTACGTTGTAAGTCGCTAGGAAGATCAGCTATGTATCCGTTTGATGTCGGGAGGGTAAAAGAAAATCTCCCGACAACTCATATAGAGATCGGTTCTGAGTCGGAAAGGAGGACTTTTAAACTAGAAAGTACCACGGGTAAAAATTCAGCTAATGAAGGTTCTGGACAATTATCCGTCTCGGAGAATCGAACATCAGCAATTAATGAATAACTTCAGGTATAGCAAATCGGTTATTTCCACGACCAAACCTTATTGCACTGCTCAATCGTTATATGTATGTAAATAACTCCGCCCTCAAATCTGAAGGTTCCACTTCTGAACCCAAGAATAACTTTATTTGCTCAATATATCTTTATTAGTACCTACAACATATCGATGACACTGATTATATGTAGCCATTGCTAAGTAAGTTGTAAAAAGCGGATCTAGGTTCATAGCGTGATTTTGAACTGGCGAAAAGGTGATCAACTGATTATTCGATAAAGGCATAATAAACTTAGACTTAAATGCGAACATCTGAGTCAAATCGTCAAAGAGTAGCGGGTTATCTCCCGTTAAAAAGTTGTTCCAACCTCCGTATTCTGGCGAAACATGATGGACTTTCCATGATTCATAGTCACTATCATGTACCCTAAAATCAAACGTTAGTAGAGGCAGCATAAAGCTACGAAAGTAATGCCTGAACCCTGAGTCATTTTCTAATGCGTTTTTGATTTGATCACAATCGCCAATATTGACCCCATTCAGTGTAATTCTGTCTCCAAACCGTGTTAAGTCTAGAGTTTTAATGTACTGCTCTACAAAGGGATCTAACAAAGGCATTCGCCAAAATTGAAACGCTACAAATACCTTTAGAAGATAAATGCCTTCTTTGGATATTAGTTCTTTCTCCGACAGGCTCTTGCGAACTAAATCAAAAAATTGCCCCAATGGTGCTTCAATTGTCCCGTAGAGCTTTTCTAGTGCATCAGTTCGCACACCTCGATGTGTGATTGTATTTCTATGTTTTTCGAATAATATTGTTCGAGGTGTTTGCTTATCTTTCTTGAATGATTCCAACTTTTTATCGAATACTTGAATACGACCAGACTCAGCAATAAAGCCTCGTAAATACAATTGTGGGACATAGTGATGATTAATTGAACTCAAAACTTACCTCATAAATATAACACTTTCTATACCGCGCTAAGCCGCTCTTTGCATAGATATAATGCGGTCTTTTGTTTAAGTCTTCAACAGAAAATCAATAACTTAGTGAGGGTGTTAAAAAGTTAGAATGCATTGTGAGTGCATAATTTCTGAACTTGCTGAGTTTGGATAACTTTTTGTAGGGCAAAAGTTCATTAACAGAATGTGTATGATCTTATACTCTAAATCATAAAGGGGCAAAAATAAGTTAGAGGCCCTAACCACCAGACAGAATCAAAGTAATTCCAATCACCACGAAACTTTCGAGTTTTGCCCCTAAACTAGCCAAGACAACGCGACGTCCAACAACATCATTACCGCCATACTGACGTACAAAAAAAGCGCGAGAGACGGATGTCATTCTCGCGCTTTTTTAGAACCGTATAACTTGAAGTTTACGGTTAGATCTTAGCAGTAAACGTACGGCTAATTACATCCTGTTGCTGTTCACGTGTTAGCGAGTTGAATCGCACAGCGTAACCCGACACTCGGATGGTTAACTGTGGGTATTTTTCTGGATGTTCGACGGCATCCAACAACATGTCACGGTTAAGCACGTTCACGTTAAGATGTTGTCCACCCTCAACACGAATCGATCCTGCACTTTCCTCGTGGTGGAAGTAACCATCCATTAGTGCTGCTAGGTTCACTTTTTGGCTTAGGTCATCTTTACCTAGTGCATTTGGTACGATTGAGAAGGTGTAAGAAATACCATCTTTAGCGTACTCGAACGGCAGTTTGGAAACTGAAGAAAGTGAAGCCACCGCACCTTTCTCATCACGACCGTGCATTGGGTTTGCGCCCGGGCCAAATGGCATACCTGCGCGGCGACCATCTGGCGTATTACCAGTTTTTTTACCATATACAACGTTTGAAGTAATCGTAAGGATAGATTGAGTTGGAACCGCTTCACGGTAGGTGTTCATTTTCTGAATTTTCTTCATAAAACGTTCAACCAAATCACAAGCAATATCATCGACACGTGAATCGTTGTTGCCGAATTTCGGATATTCGCCTTCAATCTCAAAGTCGACAGCGATGCCATCTTCGTTACGTACTGGTGTTACTTTCGCGTATTTGATAGCCGCTAACGAATCAGCAACAACCGACAGCCCTGCAATACCACAAGCCATTGTGCGATGAACATCGCGATCCATTAATGCCATTAACGATGCTTCATAGCTGTAACGGTCATGCGAGTAATGGATCACGTTCAGCGCAGTAACGTATTGCGTTGCAAGCCAATCCATCATGTCATCAAAGCGAGGCATTAAGCGGTCAAAATCGAGAACTTCATCTTCGATACGAGCAACTTGAGGACCAACCTGCATGTTAGATTTTTCATCAACACCACCGTTAATGGTGTAAAGCAACGCTTTAGCAAGGTTTGCACGAGCACCAAAAAACTGCATATGTTGGCCAACCACCTGCGGGCTTACACAACACGCAATCGCGTAATCGTCGTTATCAAAATCCGCACGCATTAGATCGTCGTTCTCATACTGAAGTGATGAGGTTTCGATAGACACTTTAGCCGCGTATTGTTTAAACGCGATAGGCAGTTGTTCAGACCATAGAACCGTCATATTCGGCTCTGGTGCTGGGCCCATCGTGTGCAATGTGTGCAAGTAACGGAAAGTCGTTTTGCTAACGAGTGTACGACCATCAACACCCATACCAGCCATTGCTTCTGTTGCCCAAATTGGGTCGCCAGAGAACAATGAATCGTATTCAGGAGTGCGTAGGAAACGAACCATACGAAGCTTCATGATGAAATGGTCAATTAACTCTTGCGCTTGTTTCTCATCAATCAGACCAAGTTTAAGGTCACGTTCGATGTAAACATCTAGGAAGGTTGACGTGCGGCCTAGCGACATCGCAGCACCATTTTGAGACTTAACCGCAGCTAAGTAGCCAAAATAGGTAAACTGGATTGCTTCTTGCGCAGTACGAGCAGGAGAAGACATATCAATGCCGTACTTCAAACCCATTTCTCGCATTTCATCAAGGGCACGAATTTGATCAGTAAGCTCTTCACGTAAACGCAATGTCTTATCTAAATCACCACCCGTTTCAAGCATCTTCTGAGTCGATTTGAACTGCTCATTTTTGTCTGATTTTAGGAAGTCGATACCGTACAAAGCAAGACGGCGGTAGTCGCCAATAATGCGTCCACGACCATAAGCATCTGGCAGACCAGTAATAATACCAGAACGGCGACATGCTTTAATTTCATCGGTATAAAGATCGAACGCTACTTGGTTATGCGTTTTGCGGTACTCAGTGAAGATCTTTTCGATTTGTGGCTCTAATTCACGACCGTACACTTCGCACGACGTTTTCACCATTCGAATACCACCATTCGCGATGATGCCGCGTTTCAGTGGTTTATCGGTTTGTAGACCCACGATTTTTTCGAGGTTTTTTGCAATGTAACCTGCATCGTGTGAGGTGATAGTGGAAACGATATCAGTATCAAAATCGACAGGGGCATGAGTGCGGCTTTCTTCTTTAATACCTTCTAGCACCGATTCCCATAGCTGTGTCGTCGACTCCGACACGTCCGCAAGAAAAGATTCATCACCTTCATAAGGGGTGTAGTTTCGCTGAATAAAATCACGTGCATTAACGGATGTTTGCCACTCGCCAGCTTGAAATCCCGCCCAAGCTTCCATCATATCGGTTGTCGGAATAGTCACAATGACCTCCTAAGTTATTGATAAACAGACAGTATCGATGATTATTTATAATCATTGGTTTCTGCTGGCTATACTAAACCGACCAATCTATGAGTAAAGTGAGCTGTTTTCATAAAATACATGCACAAAATGCATTTATTAGAATTACTATTTTATATTCAATATCTTAAGTTGGAGGTTAACAACTCTAGATTCCAATTAGTTTGTTGTTTCAGAAGTAGGAATAGACTCTTAGTGACTCACCGACGTTGAAAACAGGTTGATGATCACCACGCCAGACAGAATCAAAGCGATGCCAATGATCGCGTAGATGTCTAGCTTTTGCCCGTATACCAACCAAGACAACGCCGCGACCAACACTATCCCTGCCCCACACCAAATCGCATAGGCAACACCCAATGACATGGTTTGAACCGTGAGAGACAACAGATAAAAAGCGCAACCGTAGCCAACTAGTACAGCGACAGTCGCAGGTAAAGAAGTAAACTGCTGCGTTTTAGGTAATAGAGAAGTGGCGACAACTTCAAGCACAATGGCAAATGATAGCATCAGTGGAGGAGGGAGAGATAAAAGCATATTTGGGTCCACAACAATAAAATACGGCGCTCAGAATATTGTAGTTTTATTTCCAATTCATGCGATTTTCAGTAAGTAATTATTATGACGTACCCTAAAAGATCTTAACCAAAAGCTCAAAGAATAGATCTCGGATAACCCATCATTATACAAAATTAAAGAGCCTACTAACTCATGGCTAACAGGCTCTTTTTCAATTAAGTAATTTAGACACCTAGTTTATTAAAAACAAGGCCGTAACGCTTAATTTACTGATGTAGAGTCTCTTAAAATATCACGCTTAACTTCACCTTTCAGATCGGTCAGAGTTTGTTGGTCGATATCAATCAAGAAGTGGTCACTCGCTTGGCCTGTTGCAAATTTTTCAAGAATTACGAACAAGCTGCCAAAACGAGAACGGAACACCTCTCCAACGGTATATTGGCCAAGGTCACCTAGCTCAGAATCCACGGTACCATCAAATTCTGCCAGTTCTCGGCTTAGCAGTTCGTATTGGCGAAGCTGTGTTTCACCGATATCACGGAATGCCAGTTCATCTGCATTACGCAGTCGGTAGAAGTCGGTTGCTAGTAGCTCACCACTCCAATCTGCGAAATCTGCTAATTCTAGTCCTTCTAAAGAAGCCAACTTTTCAGCGACAACTTTGGCTGTCTCCCAATCTCGTTGAAACTGTTCGTAGTCATCAACACCATTGGAAATACAAGTACCTACGTCATAACCCAGTTCATTTGCTAGCTGACAAACCGTGAAGTTGGTTTCTAACTGAGACATGATCATCATCTCTTCGCCGTTCATTCGCATGATCATTTCACGCATTTCTAAAGGCCAGTCGCTCGGAAGGAAACGTAAGCGCGTTAGTTCGCGAATATGCCAGTCAGTGAGTTCGTAATAGCTCTCTGAATCCAGAATCTCTTTGTTCCAAATCTTAGCTTTTGCTTCTTCGTCATCGCCCGCGCTTGCCGTTAGGTATTCATGCTCTTCTTCGTAGTGACTGAATAGCTCGTTGTAACGAGCCACTTGGTCAATCACTACGGTTTCAACTTCGATTTGGTTATCTGGGCGAATGTTCAGTAGCTTGTAGGCTGGAATGTAGCCCGCTAACGATGGCGCTTGGATATTGAAAAGTGTGTGTTGTACACCATCAATATTGAAGCTCTTCTTACCTGTATCGTTAAAGTGCATGTGACCACCAACGTGGATATTTAAGCCCGTCGCAGCTAATGCTCGGCTGGTATTGTCATCTGGTTCACGAGCCAATTGATGGCTTCCTTCACCAAACAGATCTTCAATCTCTTCAGAAGCGCCGTTGTAGAAGTCGGTCATTGGGAAGTGCGAGAAAGACACCAGCGTCTTGTTCTGCTCTTTCGCTGCTTTTACAACATCAGAGATCCAATCGATCACGTGTTCTTTGTGAGTCAGCATCATGTTATAACCAGCGCTGCTTGAACCATCAAACGTGTTTCCATCGACAGAGCTATCAGACGAGTTTTCTACCGGACGATAAACGTTCGCGTCGATCGCCAACAACCAAAGCCCTTTCACAGGCTCTACTAAATAACTGGTATCCGGCACTTCAGAGCAGCTTGAATAACCACTTTCTTTGTAACTGCCACCCGTACCTTCATAACAGATCTCGTACATACGCTTATCAAAAGCCGCTTCTTCTTTCGCTAAATCATAGCTGTAATTAGTTCGAGCTTGGTCGCTGCTGTAAGGCGTCTCAAAGTAGAGATAATCTTGCTGAGGGTAGAAGCCGTGAGTACCTAGGATACTCATGATCTCTTCATAGCCCCATTCGCGTACTTCTTCAGTACAGATGGTTGCTAAGTTGTCACCTTCACCGGGAATGGTCGTCCACTCATCGTCATAACCAACACACTCTTCTTTACCGCGACTGTAGATGCGCTGCTTCTTACCACCTTCGCCTAGGTAATCAGATTTACCTGCAGGGATTGTAAATGGACGCCCTGGATCGTGGTTGCCTGGCGCTGCAAAAAACTCAAGACCGTACGTGTCGCGGTAGTGATCAAAAATGCTCACCAAGCCACGCATATGAATCGGCTGACCGTCGTCACTAAAGTCACCTGGCAAGGCTACGTATTTCACGCCACGCTCAACCACATCATCAAGCGCCGCTATCATCGCAAAGTAGTTTTCATTGAATAGACGAGTGGAGTTCATCTGAGACTCCATCGTTCGAATTGTCGCATACTCGCCACTATCCGAATTGTAGAGTCCCGCGAACGAACCGTCTTGAAAATCACCGTAGACATCATGGAAATGGATGTCAGGCATGAACGCCACTTGCACTGCGCTATCTAGATTGCCGCTGTCGTCACTTGGTGAACTTGAATTACAACCAGCTAATGTGGCTGCTATTAAGCCTGACAGTACGGTCAATGTACTCTTTTTCATTTTCTCTTCCCAAAAAGTTAGAACTCAAAATTTGGCGAGGAGACTAGATGAGAAAAATGACACTATTGTTTCTTATATCTTACAAAACGTCGCACAACGAACGCTTATGCGACATTGCTTCAGTCGTTAAAATTCAACAAGTTATCATCCATCTCAAAAGCTGATAGATCAACAATACGAATCGAAGATTAATATACAAATCGCCATAAAATCCCCACCTAAACATCAGTAAAAACAATGTATTCAGACCGTTTGGATAAGTCACATATCCTCAAAACCTGAGTCGCTCTTGCTAAGATAGTTGCCAATAAGAAAATTCATTGTTCCATACTTATTATTACAAATACGTAATAATCATTTTCCATTTCGGGGGATTATCAAAACTCGTACTCACACCTATACTAGCTCCAACAAAACGAGAGAGCGGAAACAATTAAGCTCAACTACGCTTAACGGGTTGAATTTAATTGCACAGTTATCCGCTGTACTGACATATATAGGAAACATCCAATGACAATCGAAATTAAACCTGGTCAAACGCATATCAAATCAAAAGCAATGGTTGCATGGGCAGCTGGCGAGCCACTAAAAATGGAAGAAGTTGATGTACAACTTCCTAAAGCTGGTGAGGTTCTAGTTCGCATCGTTGCTACTGGTGTTTGTCACACTGACGCATTCACATTATCAGGTGACGATCCAGAAGGTATCTTCCCTTCAATTCTTGGTCACGAAGGTGGCGGCATCGTTGAGATGATCGGCGAAGGCGTTACAAGTGTTGAGATTGGCGACCACGTTATCCCACTTTACACAGCTGAATGTGGCGAATGTAAGTTCTGTAAATCTGGTAAAACTAACCTATGCCAAGCGGTTCGCGAAACGCAAGGTAAAGGCCTAATGCCAGACGGTACAAGCCGCTTCTCTATTAATGGCGAAACGATTTTCCATTACATGGGTTGTTCTACTTTCTCTGAGTACACAGTACTTCCAGAAATCTCACTAGCGAAAGTAAGCAAAGAAGCACCACTTGAAGAAGTTTGTCTTCTAGGTTGTGGTGTAACAACAGGTATGGGCGCGGTACTGAACACAGCTAAAGTAGAAAAAGGCGACAACGTTGCTGTATTCGGCCTAGGCGGTATCGGTCTTTCTGCAATCATTGGTGCTCGCATGGCTGGTGCTAACCGCATCATCGGTGTTGATATCAACGAGAGCAAATTTGAGCTAGCAAAACAGCTTGGCGCGACTGACTGCATCAACCCAACTAAATTCGACAAGCCAATCCAAGACGTTATCGTTGAGATGACAGACGGTGGTGTTGAGTACTCTTTCGAGTGTATCGGTAACGTAAACGTGATGCGTCAAGCACTTGAGTGCTGCCACAAAGGTTGGGGCGAATCAGTCATCATTGGTGTTGCGGGTGCAGGTCAAGAGATCGCTACTCGTCCATTCCAACTAGTAACTGGTCGTGTATGGCGTGGTTCTGCTTTCGGTGGTGTTAAAGGCCGCTCTGAGCTTCCAGAAATCGTTAACCGTTACATGGCAGGTGAATTTGGTCTTCAAGAGTTCATTACTCACACGATGGGTCTGCAAGACGTTAACGAAGCATTCGACCTAATGCACAAAGGTGAATCTATCCGTACTGTTCTACACATGGATAAATAACACCCCTTGGTCTCGATACTTAGGTGTCGAGACCACAGTTCTGACTTAAACATCAGAGCGAAACTGTCTTCACCACCTCCTGCCCGGTGGGTGGTGAAACTTTAAATGATATAGACACGTTACTCCCCAAACCATCAACCTAACGGAGCACAATAGATGACAATCGAAAACATTAGCCAAGCAAAGGTTGCTGGTGGTTGGCACAAACAATACACCCACTTTTCTGCAACGCTTGACTGCAACATGCGTTTTGCGATTTTCTTGCCGCCTAACGCAAGCAAAGAAAACCCAGTTCCTGTTTTGTATTGGTTGTCAGGCTTAACCTGTACCGATGAAAACTTCATGCAAAAAGCCGGCGCTTTCAAAGCCGCGGCTGAGCAAGGCATCGCGATTGTTGCACCAGACACTAGCCCACGTGGCGAAGGTGTTGCCGACGATGAAAATTACGATCTCGGCCAAGGTGCAGGCTTCTACGTGAATGCAACTCAAGCGCCATGGGACAGCCATTACCACATGTACGACTACGTGGTAACAGAGCTCCCAGCACTGATTGAATCTTTCTTCCCTGTGACATCTGTAAAATCGATTTCTGGTCACAGCATGGGCGGACACGGTGCTCTAACGATTGGCATCAAAAACGAAGATAGCTACCGTTCTATCTCGGCATTCAGCCCAATCACCAACCCAATGCAATGCCCTTGGGGACAAAAAGCCTTCAACCAATACCTAGGCTTAGATATTGAAGAGTGGAAACACTACGACGCGTCTGAGCTTCTAAAAACCAAAGGCACTAAGCTGCCAATGTTGGTTGACCAAGGCGAAGCCGATAACTTCCTGATTGAGCAGCTTAAACCTGAGCAATTAGTCGAAGCCGCTAAGGTAACCAATGCCGATTTAGAGCTACGTATGCAGCCAGGTTACGACCATAGCTACTACTTCATCTCTAGCTTTATTGATGAACACATTGAGTTCCACGCTGCTTACCTGAACAAGTAGCCAGATGAATTTAGCCCGCACTTTGTAAACACAAGGTGCGGGCTTTTTAATACCTGATGATTTTATAACGGTTGCTTTTATAACTGCTGAATACGCTGCTTTAACGCTTCTAAATCCACATCATTTCCAACAATTCGTATTCGAACATACTCTTCAGTCATCGCGTCGCACGTAATTGCAAAATCAACACCGGAGCACGTCTTGATACCGATATTCTCAAATAGCTTTGAAAGGTGAGTTCCTGTCTTTTTCAGCAACATAATGGGTGTTGATATTGACGTACCAACAACCTCAATATTGTGCTCAGACAACAAGCCGATCATTTGCTGCTTAAAGTATTCGGTTTTGCTGCGGTTCATTTCTAAGAAGTGCTTCGCACTGGGTAAGGTCGCCGATGCGATTTTTATTGAAGGGTAAGTCGGCGTAAACACACTCACCGCAGCTTCTATTGCAGAAGTCAGGTTTTCACTGCTGGCTAAGTAACCGAGTCGAATCCCTGCAAGTCCTAAGCCCTTAGAAAAGGTTCGCAAAACTATTAAGTTGTCCAAGACTAAGGTTTGATCGAGCATAGACTGTTCAGGAGTCAGATATTCGCCATAGGCCTCGTCGACAATCAAAATAGCGCCAGAACGCTCACATACTCTCGCTATCTCGACCAGATAAGCTCTGTCGTAGATTCGACCCGTTGGGTTGTTGGGATTATCGATATACACCAAGGCCGGCTTTTGACTGCTTATTTTTGAGGCCAACACACCAAACAGATCCGACTCGTTTTGATAATCAAGCATGTTGATGGACTGGTACTTCCCATCCACCAAAGTGAACTCAGATACTGCTTCAACAAACTGAGGGCCAATGCCTATCATGGTGCGATTGTTGTGATCGATAAGTTTATTGAAGATAAGTTCTAGCGCCCCAAGAGAGCCCGTGGTGTACGTAATACGACAATCTTCAATCCCAATAAACTGGCGAGTTAGATAGGTCAGTTCTGAAAGCTCCCTGTGGCAATAGTACTTATCAATCCCATAGATAATATCTTTGACCACATGTTCAGGAATCTCTGGTGCGCCAAATGGATTAGAGCCGAGTGAGCAATCGATACGAAATGAGTGATCGACATAAGAATGGTATTCACCACTTAACCGTGGATTTAAATGCATAAGAAAACGCTCAAAAAATATTCATGCGCTATTCTTATCGTATTAGTTTTTATAGATATAGGTCATTTCGCGACAGTTCTTCGCCTTGTTTCGAGAGACTGGTTAAAAACAAAGATTGGTTCAAATAACGAATTCTCTTAAGCCATAATCATGAGTTAAGCACTCGTGTTTCCATTTCGAGTTAACCGAACCGCTTTCTTTGCGCTAGATTAAGCTGAGATAAGATAGGGTAATAACAGAGCTTGCATCTTTACTCTCCCTAGTTACCATAGCCCCATTAACATCCCCCATATTTTGAAGGTTGCTATGAAAGCAATTAAGACTCTTTTCTTCCTGATGGTTTTATTGAGCGGTCTATTTACCGCTTGGCTGTTTATCCCGATTCCAGCGACCATGGACAAGCAAACGCTCGACGTTCCATTAACGGAACCTTTCAAGCTTGTTGCGTATCGCAGCAACCCGAATGATGCGAGCAAGCCGCTGACTTACCACTACTATGTGATTTCAGATGTGGTTGGTGTAGACGACATGGATCCATTCCTGATTACCACGGATCAGTTCGTGAAGCTTGGCGAATTCGACGAGAACACATTCAACCTTACGGTTAACGGCAAGATTGATAGCTACACCAACGATTTGTGGATCAAGAAATCTGATGGCAAGCTTCAACACTGGTACGTGAGTATTAACGCGAACTATATTCGCTAAAATCGAACTGCAATAAACCTCATATCAAAACTGCGATTTGGCTTCCAAGCGCAGTTTTTTGTTTCTAGCAACACCCTCCACTTACCCCGACCCAGTCGACATAAACTGCATTGCCTACTTTTGATTCACTACTGCCCTTGCTCTCAAGGTGTTATAAGCTCTTTAGATACGATAAGCTCAAACCACTCTCGACGCCCAATAAATCAAAATAATAAAGGATCACCCGTGGAATTTACGCTCGACAAATTTAACGGCATCATCATCGACCCAGCAACCGCCCCTCACGATACTGACTCATTCAATGCTGAACTCAGCGAGATCACCGAATTTTCAAAGCAGAATAACAAAGGCATTATTTGGATTAGCCTGCCTATTTCACTCTCGCACCTTATTCCAGTGGCAACTGAGCTTGGTTTTGTGTTTCACAACTGCTTAGAAGACGAGATTACGCTGATCCATAAATCCGAGATTGTGGAGTTTGTGCCTTTCATCCCCACCCACACCTTGGGCGCTGGCGCGTTAATCACTAACGAACACAACCAAGTTCTGATGATCAAAGAGCACGGCATGACGGGTTACAAATTACCGGGCGGTCATATTGAGTTGGGTGAAGGCATTGAAGAGTCTGTGGTTCGAGAAACCTTGGAAGAGACTGGTATCGAAGCCACGTTCATGTCTGTGGTTGGCATGGCGACAAGACACCCGTATCAATTCGGTAAATCAAACCTCTACTTTATTTGCCACCTTATTGCCCAAACTCAAGAAATTGCGATTCAAGACACCGATGAAATCGCAGAAGCTAAATGGATTGATGTTGAAGAGTATATTAACAACCCCGACAGCTACCCGTTTAACCGCCAGTTGGTCGGCTCTTTGATAGGCAAACAAGGATTAGAACTTACCCAACTAGAAAGCAACTATGGCCCGAACCATAAGCCAGAGATCTTCTTTTCGAAAAGCTAGACCAATTCAAACATAAAAACGCCCAACTCGATTGAATTGGGCGTTTTGGTTTCTAGCTTTTGTTCTTAATTAAGCCGACTGCGTTGTTAGTTATTCTTTGTACCTATGATTCATTCTCATACTTTTTAAACGAACCTGTATTAAAAGAAGCCTAACGGATTCGTATCGTAGCTGATTAATAGATTCTTGGTGTTTTGGTAGTGGTCGAGCATCATCTTGTGTGTCTCACGGCCAATACCCGATTTTTTGTAACCACCAAACGCGGCATGTGCTGGGTAAGCGTGGTAACAGTTCACCCAAATACGCCCCGCTTCAATGTTACGACCCATGCGATACGCGAGGTTTGCATCACGCGTCCACACGCCTGCACCCAAGCCATATTCAGTGTCATTGGCGATCTCTAGCGCTTCTGCTTCGTCTTTAAACGTCGTCACCGCGATTACAGGGCCAAAGATCTCTTCTTGGAATACACGCATCTTGTTGTGCCCTTCCAACATGGTTGGCTGGATGTAATAACCATTACCGAGATCATCAGATTGCTGCGCGATTTCGCCACCTGTCAACACTTTCGCGCCTTCTTGACGACCAATTTCTAGGTAGCTCAGAATCTTATCGAACTGCTCCTTAGAAGCTTGTGCGCCCACCTGAGTATCAGTATCTAGCGGGTTACCTTGTTTAATAGTTTGAGCACGCTCGACCACCTTGGCGATGAACTTGTCGTATACCGATTCGTGGATCAACACACGTGATGGACAAGTACATACTTCCCCTTGGTTAAAGAACGCCAGCAACATACCTTCAACACACTTATCGAGGTATTCATCTTCATGGTTAAAGATGTCTGGGAAGTAGATATTTGGAGACTTACCGCCAAGCTCAACCGTTGATGGAATCAAGCTTTCAGCCGCACATTTCAGAATATGATGGCCGACTTCTGTTGAACCGGTAAATGCCAGTTTCGCCAAGCGATCACTGGTTGCTAATGCTTGACCCGCTTCACTACCAAAACCATTCACGATGTTGACGACGCCTGCTGGTAGAAGATCGGCGATCTTCTCCATCATCACCAAGATCGATGTCGGTGTTTGCTCGGCTGGCTTCATCACCACACAACAGCCCGCAGCTAACGCTGGTGCCAATTTCCAAGCCGCCATTAAAATCGGGAAGTTCCAAGGAATGATCTGACCTACCACACCGATTGGTTCTGGGAAGTGGTAACTCGCGGTGTTTGAATCGAGCTCTGCTGCACTGCCTTCTTGCGCTCGGATACAACCCGCAAAGTAACGGAAGTGGTCAACGACTAACGGAATGTCTGCTGCTAAAGTTTCACGCACAGGCTTGCCGTTTTCCCACGTCTCCGCGACCGCGATTTCTTCTAAATTCGCTTCAATGCGGTCGGCAATTTTAAGTAGAATGTTCGAACGTTCAGTCACGCTAGTCGCAGCCCAACTCGCACGAGCTGCATGCGCCGCATCCAGTGCCAAGCTAATGTCCGCCTCGGTTGAGCGTGCCACTTGGCAATACACCTGACCATTCACTGGGGAAGTGTTATCAAAATACTCGCCGCTGACAGGCTTCACCCACTCGCCACCGATAAAGTTATCGTATTGCGCTTTAAAGTTCACCACTGCGTTGTCACTACCCGGCTGTGCGTAAATCATAGTTAGATCCTTCTTCGATTTGATATTCGTTATTGAGCTAGAGCTGTCTTATTTTTGTGGCGGCTCCCCTTGAGAAAAGAACTCATGGCGAGACGCCCATGTTTATACTTTCTGTTTAAAACACTGATACTTCGTGTTTTCTTCACAACAGTAACAACGCAAATCACACGCCAGAACTTCAAAACCTGTTGTTAATAAATTGTAAAACTATGATTACCAAACGTTTACAACCCAAAGTGAGTTGGCATTGAACGGACGTATGGAAACCACTCCAGTGTTCAACTGTTCCAAATTGGTACACCCTCACTGTTACGACATGGAACAGTCATGCACCTTCAACAAGCAAATACCTCAGATTGGCTTTGGTCTTCTTGGCACCGCAGTACAGAAGCAGGTCTAAAACAGAGACGACTTCCCGAAGATATTCGCCTTCCTCAATCGATTCTTAAACAGCGACGACATCAATCTTCTGACTTAATCAACATCGTCGAACGTAATGCGCTGCCTTTGTTCAATCAGATGTTTGCCCGTACCGACAGTCGTTTGATTCTGACCGATATTGAAGGGGTGATTCTGGCGAGTTGGGGACAGGAGCGGTTTAAAGAGAAGCTGACATCAATTGCACTCAGCTCTGGAGCCTGTTGGCAGGAACAACTGAAAGGCACCAACGCGATTGGCACCGCCATTGTTGAAGCCAAGCCAGTATCCATCATTGGCGAACAACACTTCATCCACCAGCATCGATTTATCAGCTGTTCAGCAAGCCCGGTGTTCGATCACCAAGGTCAAATGGTTGGCGTATTGGACATCACCAGTGAGCAGCAACAACACGACAGTTCCGTCCAATTACTGGTTCAAAATATGGTTCAGCTTGTTGAGAACCAGCTACTGAGCCACATCCCACAAGGCACCACTCGAATCGATCTTGCGTGTGAGAAATCTTTACTACACAGTGGTTGGCAAGGGATAGTGATAGCGAACGAAGCTGGTGAGGTAGTCGCGCACAATCAGGTTGCTTCTCAATTGTTGGATCAAACCTCGATCGTCGGCGAATGCATAGATACCCTGTTCAACCGAACCTCATTAGATACGCCTTTTGTGTTTGAGAAACAACGCCTCAAACAAACAACGAACAAGCGCACACGCTCTATTTCGGCATCGTGTAATTTGCACCATGGCGAGCAACAAATTGAACACGCTTGGCAGCAAGCTAATAAGGTTATCGATAAAGGGATCAGCTTGTTGATCTTAGGTGAAACAGGGGTTGGTAAGGGCGAATTTGTTAAAGCATTACACAAGCAAAGCCAACGTAAATCGTCGCCGTTGGTGGCGGTAAATTGTGGAGCACTACCGAAAGATCTTATCGAATCCGAACTGTTTGGCTACGCGCCGGGCGCGTTTACGGGCGCAAGCCACAAAGGTTTCCAAGGTAAGATTCGCCAAGCGGACAAGGGCATTCTGTTTCTAGATGAGATCGCCGACATGCCGTTAGAGGCTCAGTGTCGTTTGCTGCATGTTCTACAAGATAAGTCCGTCGTCCCTGTGGGTTCAAATCAAAGCTACCAAGTCGATTGTCAGATCATCGCTGCCACTCATAAAAACCTAGAACAGTTAGTTGCGACAGGAGAGTTCAGACAAGACTTGTATTATCGCCTAAACGGCTTAGCCTTCACCTTGCCAAGCCTACAACACCGACAAGACAAGCACACCTTAATCGAGCACATTCATCGTAAATACGCCGAAGACGAACAGACAATCTGCCCGCACTTGATGAGCTTACTGTGCGCTTACGCTTGGCCGGGCAATATCCGCGAATTAGATAATCTACTGAAGGTCGCCGCTTTACTGGCGAGTGATGAACCCCAACTCACACTCGAGCATGTACCCAGCCACCTTGCTCAACATCTCACGTCGTTAGCGCAAGACAATCACCATCAACTGACGACTCCTAATACCATCAAAGGTACAGCGAATAACGATTTAAGAAGTACCGTTGAAGAAACCTTGTTGCAAACGTATCAAGCGAACCAAGGCAACATCAGCAAGACATCGCGAATACTCGGCATCAGCCGCAATACCATTTATCGAAAGCTGAAAAGTTTGGGGATTCTTTAGCAGGAAGATGAACCTAAGCTACTCAGACTCTAACTCCACAAGTTGATTGAGCACTTCTTTGTCCAATACTGGATGATGTTTGCTCGCTAAGATCAACACAATATCGACCGAAGGCAACGGCGGCATATCGTCAAGAATTTTCAAATCTGAAGTGACGCTGAGCTTACCCATCGCGCCAATGGCTAATCCGGCTTTAACGATTGCACGTTGTGCAGAAGCCGTATTGCTACACGCCAATAACTGATAAGGCGTGCCCTGCTTAGTTAAGCCATTCACTGCCGCTGCGTGATACTTACAATCGGTCTGAAACAAAGCTAATGGGACTGATTTAGACTCATCGAACACATAATCAGGGCTGCTTATCCATACTCCGATATCATGAGTGAGCCAGTACCCTTCTTCACTATCGGGCGCTCGGGTGACAATTGCGGCATCAAGCCTGCCATCATCTAACCACTCTCTGAGCGTAATGCTGGGCAGGCTGAATACTTGAATAGAACAGGTGGGTTCTGCTTTCTGCAACAGGCGAATCACTTTTGGCAGAATAGTGTCGTTGTAGTCTTCAGGGCAGCCAAGTCGCAGAGGTTGTTTGTCCTCGTAACGCTTTACTTGCTTAAGGGCTGTATTGTGAAGGGCGACCAACTGTTCGGCATGAGAACGCAGCGCCAAACCTGCTTCTGTGAGTATTAAGTTACGCCCTTCTTTTTTGAAAAGGGTGACGTTGAGCTCTTCTTCCAACTTACGCATCTGCGCACTGAATGCCGATTGGGTGCGATTTATCTGTTTCGCTGCACGTGTGAAACTACTGGTTTCTACGAACGCGAGAAAGCCTCGCAAAGCATCAATATCCATATTGAAATTACCACCCATCGTTTTTATTAATGTATTGCATCAAAATTATCCGTTAGTGCGCCGTAATACAATCCCCTAAGCTCAAATGCATGCCCCCAAGGCTCAAAGCATACCCACTAAACGCAAGGAAGCCCCTATGCAGCTTTATATTGGAAACCAGAACTACTCAACTTGGTCACTGCGCGCATGGCTAATATTCGATAACTACAACCTGAATGCAGAAGTCATCAAGCTCAAACTCTTCACCTCTGATTTTTACGACACTCTGGCGAAAGTGACACCAACGGCTAAGGTTCCAACCTTAGTTGATGGTGACGTTGCAGTGTGGGATTCATTGGCGATTCTCGAATACGTTAACGACGCCCACTTAGACGGAGCAGCATGGCCAAAATCCACCAAAGAGCGCGCTCGTGCAAGAGCCATTTCCGCCGAGATGCACTCTGGTTTTTTTGCCGTCAGAAATGAAATGCCGATGAACTGCCGCGCCAAAAGAAAGGTCACAGTCAGTGAAGACGCACTGAAAGACATCGCTCGTATTGATGCGATATGGTCAGCGCAAATGGAACAATACCCTGAAGGATGGTTGTTTGGTGAATGGTCGATTGCCGATGCGATGTTTACACCTGTGGCATTGCGCGTAGAAACCTATGGCATCCAGCTTTCAAAGAAAGCATCGCAGTATCAACAACGTGTACTTAACAGCCCATCAATACAAAAATGGTTGGCAGAGGCAAGCTTAGAAACCGATGTGGTTGAAGAGGATGAGGCGGGCGAACCTGTATAAGTAGATAACAATGAGTCTCGATATAGCATCGAGACTCATTCAATATTAGGCAGTTAGAAACGTTTCACTAGAGTGCGTTTTTTCAGAGTATGGTCTTCAACAGCTCATTAAACCGAGACGCTATCCACTGATGCGAAGCGGATGTAAATGTACGTTGATGCTGCAATAAATAAAGGTCTACGTGATATTGCTTGCTGTCTACAAAATCATAAATATCGACAAACCGATGATCGAAATCTGGCAAAGCATTTAAAGCGTTCATACCAAAAATCACCGCATCAGAACGAGAAGCGATTTCCATTAATACATGAGTTTGAGTACTTCGAAGCTTTGGGCGTTTATCACTTTCTAGCTCCAATAAGATCTGTTGCAAAGGGGTGTTGAATGCTTGCTTGTGGTCTTCTTCGACGTTCATAGCAAGCACTGGGTATTGCATGATCTCATCTAAAGTTGATGTCGTTCCAACCAGTGGGTGCTCCTTTTTAACAAACAATTTGGGGTAGATGGTCCCTATTTTGGTGGCTTGGTATTTTTGATCTAACGAGCTTGCATAATGAATCGCAAAATCTAACTTACCCTTGTCGAGCAAGTCATAAGGGTTACTTTTCGCAGCCATCTCTATCAAGTTCACATCCGGGGCTTCTTCAAATAATCCCAAGGCTAGATTAGGAAGAATGGTGCTCCCCAGAAAGGTCGGTAAAGAGATCGAAAACGTATCGTTGCACTCTCGAGGATCAAATTGATTACGCTGAAATAACGCGTTTAGCTGCGGCAGAATGTGTTGCAGTTCTTGGCCTAACTCTAGTGCTTTTGATGTTGGTGTTAGGCCCGTAGATGTTCTGATAAAGAGAGGATCATCAAAGGTTTCTCTCAGCCGTTTTAAGCTGCGACTCATGGCCGACTGTGACACAAATAACGCCTTTGCAGCATTGGTTACGTTGCGTTCTTTAAGCAATGTATCAAAGGCCACCAGCAAATTTAGGTCGACTCGATTCAACTGATATGACATGTCTTTTCGCATAAATCCTCTAGCTATCTTTGAGCAATAACAGTGCTAAGCGCTGAATAACCTTAACATGAAAAGATGCACCCATTTATAGGGTGCATTCAAACTTGCGATACCTTCTATTTCACCTTAACAAAATCACTTGGTTTCCATGAATTATCAAACCACTTTTCTGTCGGCGAATACATGCGGAAGATGATATTAAAACCTTTGCCTTCCGTCGTTTGGACCCAATTACTTTCCATTCCTTTGGGAGCGTTGGGCGAAAAATGGACAGTGATAGAACCATCGCTGTTCTTCTTAATATCTTCACTCAAACCATCAAGGCCAGCAGATTTTTGGTCGGTTTCTAGCATAGAGCGAGTCTGGTTATCGTAGATCATAAATGACCAAAACTGCTCTACTGGCGCATTCGGTGGCAAAGTCACCGTGTAGTGTTGACTGCCATCCAACACTTCCTTGTTGGCATCACGTGTCGCCAACAGATAATCCGATCCTTTTCCTACGGTTTTCGTCACCATATCTGGTGTAATCCCGGTTGCCATGAAGTGGAATGTTGCTCGCATATCGGAGTCAATTACGCCATTTTCATCTTTAAATTCATGGCCTGAGACTAACGGCGTGAACCACTGTCTATCATCGTAGCGAAACATCTCTTCTTTAGGGTGGAAATAGCTTGAGCGTACTTCAGCAGTCGCTATTTTTGCGGCTTCCGACAGTATTTGCTGCATACGCGTGTTTGGCACAAACTCTTGCCCTTTTTCTATTCCGATGTCTTTAGCCAACGACAACCATTCAGCATCAAAAATAGCGGTAGGTTCATATTGAATAAGTGCATTGACCTCATCGTAGAACGTCTCGTCCATAGCATGAATGGTGTTGTAATCGACGCCAGAAATATTCATGAACTCTGTCTTATCTTCTTTGCCATACGAATACAGCTTGGTGGTGTTTTTTAATGTTGTAATACTCTGTTCCATACTCTCTGGTGAGCTCACTAAACGCAGCAATAGCCAATGCTGATACCCTTCGCTGACAACCTCAATGTACCCTTCTGGAACGTCGCCTTTCCACGAAGAGTGGCGGATAAAATACTTGCCTGATTTAGCTGCATTGTCTGGGTGAGTGACACCAATTCGATCAACGTACTTAAATGCAGCATTGTCGAGTAAACCCATAACCGGAGTAGGAACTTCTAGAATCACCGGGCCATTTTTTACATCAATTTCCGAAGTGACATAGGGTGTTGTTGTATTAGCAGTTAGCCATAAACTATTGGCGTCTAAGTTGTCTTCAGAAATTGCGATTGTTTGATTGGGCTTCATACCGATACTCTCATGCCCCAACAATAGCCCTTGTATTGAAGCAACTGGAATACCGGATAGAAAAACACGAACAGCATTAGATACTTGAACAAAATCTTGAACCTTAGCGTGCGTTTCTAATGTCGGTGCACCATCGGTATAGTTGAGCTCACCTAGATAGCCAGATTCGACCTTATTTGGCGTAATGATGCTATCTGGTACTTGCGCACTAAATTTAGGCTCAGCGAGCGCCACAGATGAACAGCCTAAAGTAATCAGCAACGTAGCAATAATCGATTTTTTCATAATATTTTCTCTTGTCTAAAATGATTCTCATCGCCTAACCGGCCCCAATTTGTATGCTTCACTTAGGGGCACGCATTAAGCTATTTACTTGCAGAGATGGTTGAGTCTCTATTGCTTGCTAGCCACTGATTTTTTCCATGTCTTCTAGCATCCAGTTTTTAAAGAAAGTCTTCGATGTTGGACGGTAAAGTCGGAACAATAAGAAGTAATCTTCACCACCTGTAGGAACCCAGTTTTCCTCCTGCCCTTTTGGTGCTTCAGGGCCGAAATACAGATCATACGAACCATCTGGATTCTTTTTCATCGTGTCAGCGTTTCGAGACGATAGCCCTACTCGATCGACCCCTTTAACAAAATTCTTGGTTTCCATGTTGTAAACAATCGCTGACCAGAAGTCCTCGACAGGCGTATCAGCTGGTACATTGAGCTTGTACGTCGCTTTGCCATCTAACATCTCACCTTGTGAATCGCGTAAACCCGTTAGATAAAAGGTTGAACCGCCCAATTGCTTCGGCAAGTAAGTTACGTAGAAATACGACGCCGCACGCTTATCAACTAACACCTCATCTTCATCCACAAATGGGAAACCAAGCTGAGCTTGAGGGCCAAAATTCCAGAAGGACCATTGCGACAGAGGTTTGCCGTTTTCATCTCTCCATAGCGCACTCACCGTTTGATCCGGTTCAACAAACTTTGATTGCATGTGTGCATAGGCCATCAGCACACCTTCACTCATCGCTTTTTTCTGCTCAGCTGTTGGGTCGAATTTTTTCCCTTTTTCAATACCAAGGTCTTTTAGTAACGACGCCATTGCTTTGTCTTGCGTTCTGACCGGGTTCTCTTGGATGACGTCATTAATGTCTTGAAAAAACGTCTCGTTGTAATAAGGTAGGCTGTCATAGGCGACATCTGTTGCATCCAAGTAATCTGTCTTGGGTGGATTTTCTGCATCGGCTAAGTTGTAGATTTTGATTTGCTTCGCGTAGTTACCCGCATCCAAATCTGTCGCCCCATTGGTTAATGACGGTCTGAATGAAAAGCCATACAGGTACGTATCCGTTTCAAATACAAGGTAACCCTTACTTTCGAGATCCTGCTTCGTACCTAATTTATTGTCGTAACCTGGTGGCAAGAATAGATACTTCCCTCCTTTGCCTTCGTCAGCACCTTTATAACCAACATCAGCAATAGGAACCTCCCATTGGTTAACGATTGAGCCAAAGTAGTTCACTTTGTCTGTTGCTGCGGGCACCTCAATCACCACAGGGCCATTCTTCGACGTTATCGTTGCCCAAGCATAAGCGGTAGTATCGTTCGCGGTGAGAAACCCCTTTTCTGAGCCAAAAGGTTCGTTCACATAAACCACATCGTTGAAGTCGCCATCAAGGTCACGACGAGTCGCTTTTAGAAAATCAATTTGAGTCACAGCCGGCATATAATGGATTGCTGTTTGAGTAGCGCGCTGCACCATCATTTTGTATTCGAGATTTTCAATCTGTGATGCACGATTAAGGATGTCATCTGTATCATCGAATGACTGGGAATAGACCGGCATTGTGCTGATAGCAAGTAGCGAAGCTAATAGAAGTTTTTTCATGTTGAGCATATCTCTTCGTAAAGGTGAAACATTCAATTGTTTAAAAAACATCCTTTGTTTGAGCCCAGTATACGAACGAGACCAAATCCCATCCAATGACTTATAATCATTATGAATTATTCGATTTGTGGATAATGCTAGTTATAGTTCGACTATTCCGGTACGACTCAATGATCTGTAAACCTTCCTCTACTCCGCAATAATTTGGTCGATTGTGATCACCGAATCACAATGTGCAGATGTGATTGTTTATATTCAACGAAATTCAAATAGTTAAGATAAACATCATGTTACGAGCAACGATCGCATTACTCAGTGTTACTAGCTACGCCGTATCTGCCAACGCCCCTCTTCCTTCTGGAGAAGAGTGGCTCAATCATGCTACTGAAGGGCTTGCACCTTACTGGTTGATGTCTAGCGCTCAAGGAGAGCCGATAGGCAACTTCCCGACTTTCCGTTGTGATGACGGTACCTTGCTCGATGTTTCTGATGTGTGCCCTGAACTGAACAAAGGCTGGATCACGCCGCACTTTGGCAAAGAGTTTACGCGGATGAAGTCACGCCAAACTTATGCCTATGGCGTGCTCTACCACCTTACTGGCGATAAACAGGCTTTAGCGCTTGCCAAGCAAGGTGCCTACTACCTCATTGATCAACTAGAAGATAAGCAAAATGGTGGCTTTATTGGCTACACAAAAGAGGGAAAAGCAGGCCAGGATTGGCAGCAGCGCACCTCTCAAGATCAAGCGTACGCGCTGGTTGGCCTTGCTATGTACTACTACTTGACCCAAGACAAAAAGGTAGAACAAGCACTCATCGCACAACAAGCTTTTATCTTTGATAAATATCGACTTAGCGACAACAGTGGTCTTGCTTGGGTGCTTGCTGACGGTGAAGATGGCAGTGCAAAACGACGTGAGCTAGTCGCGCAACTTGATCAGATAAACGGCTACATGTTGCTCGTCGCACCTCTGCTCAAAGAGCCCGTCAAAACAAAATGGCTTGATGACTTAAACTGGCTCACGCAAACCATGATTGACCAATACCACTCTGAAGATGAACAACGCTTCTACGGTGCAATTCACGACAAAGCGGCGATGATGCCGAATGCCAATCACAATGATTTTGGGCACACCATCAAAGCCTATTGGATGACTTACCTTACAGGCCAAACATTGAATAACTCTGAATGGTCGGAGTTTGGTTTAGACGGTATGAAATACACTCTCGCTCAGGCGCAATATCAGAAAGACTTTGCCAGCGTATCCCAATATTATGGCGAGGAACTTCAGAGCGAGTGGAAAGGACAAGAGATAACTGGATGGCAAAGCAGACCAAATACAAATTGGGCTTCATCATGGGAATGGGCGGAGCTTGATCAAGCAGCCATGACGGTTTCGCTAGTCGATGGTTCAATGAAAGACGTATTGCAATACACCCTACCGACCTTTCATGATGTATGGGTCGATCATAAATACGGAGGTGTTGGGCTTGATCCAAAACGCACCAAAGCTTTCCATTGGGGCAACGGTTATCACCAGTTTGAGCATGCGCTGATTGGCTATTTATATGCTCGACAAGAGGAAGGTAAACCCGCTGTGCTTCACTACGCAAGGCCAACCAATAGCGAGATGCCAATGGAACCGTATTACTATCAAGGGGATGTGGTTAAGTTGGAGAACCTAGACGATGGGTCACAAAAGGTCAGTTTCAATAACATTCGACCTTAGCGTGGGTATTGGTTCTGATTAAGCGGATTGACAACCAAGCCTGAAATCAGTTTTCAGGCTTTTTAATGGCTACTTTCTCTTCCCTTGCTCAACTAACTTTTCATTCCATGCCGTATTGCCGTCACGCTTGGTCACATCATACTCTGAACAGAACTGAGAGATGGTCATGTTGTTGTCGCCAGTCGCCAATTTCAACGCCAACTGGACTTGTTGAAGTTTGCTTTGCAGACGCAGAATCTGACCAGCATTTGGGCTTTTTTCTTTGGCATACTTTAAGGCTGCATGCTTACGCTCTGCCGCGCCCGCTCGGCGATCTGCTTCTGATAACAGATACTTGAGTTGAGCAACACTCTTGCCTTTCTTGAAGGCAGGATCAAGCAACTCAACGCATTCATCAAACGATGGATCGATAACGTATGGGTCAACTTTATGAGCTTGTTGGCGCATCCACTCTAGTGCGAGTTTTTCATCTGACATAATTACATCTTTACCAAAGAAATAGCCCTATATGGTATCGCTCAATAGCAAACCGCTGCAATAACAAATTGAGTGACTTTACGCCTTTTTGCACGGTGCCGATTGACTAATTTAACAATCACAGCCCCAATAGTTAGCTTTAACGCATCACAAACAGCTCTTCGTGGTAGTGCTTTTCAATATCAAATTGATAGGTGTCTAATTCTTTTTTCAGTGATGTAGAGAACAACTCCGGCCCGCAGAAATACATCTCGTATTCGTTGAGGTCGCCACATTGATTGACAATTCTTCCGGCGTTCAGCCGAGGTGAATGTAAGGTGTCTATCACGGTCAACTTCACACCAACCGCGTGTGCAAGGTGCCACAACTCATCGATTAATTGCTTATCAACACCGCGAGTACAATAAAACAGTTCAATACGAGGATGATCTCGTTCTGTTTTGAGCGCTTCAAGTGTTGCAAAAAACGACGCAATCCCGACGCCACCAGCAATCCAAATTTGTGGCTTGCATAGGTCAAAATCAAGTCGACCATAGGGACCTTCAACCGTAACCGCATCGCCCGCTTTCACTCGTTCATAAAGGCCATTAGTAAAATCACCCAGCTCTTTGATCAAAAAGCGTAGCTCTGAATCTTCACTGCCAGAAACAATGGTAAACGGATGAGGATCTTCATTACCAAAACGCAGGTATGCAAACTGCCCAGCGTTATGACCATGCCAAGATGCATCAGGTTTTAACACAAGCTCCATCACCTCAGCTTGTGGAAAATAACGAGTCGAGGTAATGGTCGCTGAGTGACGATTACGACGCCCAACCAAGCCCAACAAACTGTAAATCGCTGCGATAGACCCAACCAAAGCAAATGCCACAGTTAGATAATAAATAGGCTCTCCCCAATACGCTCGTTTAAGCAGTATTACTGAGTGAAAAGCGATAAACAGGTACGCAACCGACATCAGACGGTGCGACAATTTAAACGGTTTGTACTTCACTGCCGCCCATAGTGACGCCACAAGTAAAATGAGTAATAAGTAGAAGCCCCATTCGCCAATACTCTGAGCAATTCCGCGCAATTCACTGACCCATAACTCCCATCCAGTCAAAACAGCTTGCGGCCCTGAACCATCGTGTCGAACAGGCTTATCTAACACGCCAGACACCACCAATGACTTAGGAATTTGGTACCACAACCAGTGTGTCACACCCAATGCAACACCACCGATACCGAGCCATTTATGGACTCGATATGCTTTATCCATACCTTTCAGCCAATTCTCAACCATAGGCAAACGCATCGCCAAGATCATGGTGATGGACATTAACATCAGAGACAAAATACCTGAGTACTGAATCATGGCTGAGCGCCATTCAAAGACATCGCTTGAAGCGAATAATTGCGGTTCCATCGCAAACCAAAAGGCTGACATTGTGGCAATCATTGCCCAAATGATATTGCGGACTGTTTTCATTTGTTAACACTCATAAAGACGACATCATTACTTTAGCTCCTGTGATGTAAAGGGACGTCAACGTACGTAAATCTATGCAAAGGATCTCGTTCATTGTGCTGTAGCAGAGATAAAAGAGACAAACTGCCCACGGCCAAACTAAGCGCTCTTTGATCGATAAAAGCGGATTCTTCGTACATATAAGTCCGTTAGTGAGCATGCTCGAAGATAACAATAAATGAGAAGAAGAGAAGATATGAAGGACATGACCCTTTCTAAACAAGATATCCAAACAATGGACCAGCGACATCGCATTCGTTTGGTTAATTCCTTGTCTGGATTTAAAAGCGCCAACCTAATTGGCACTTGTGATAAGCAGGGGTTTGAAAACCTTGCGATAGTAAGCTCTGTCATTCATCTTGGGTCTGATCCGGCGCTGCTTGGTTTTATTGTTCGCCCAGATAAAAGCCGCCGTCATACGCTAGAAAACATTCTAGAAACAAAGCACTTCACCGTTAACAGCATTGGTGCTGACTTTGTTAAAAAGGCCCATCAAACCTCGGCTCGCTACCCTAAACCAGTCTCAGAATTCAACGCGGTCGGCTTAACGGCCTATTATGACGACAAATTCCCCGCTCCCTTCGTCTTGGAGAGCAGTTTAAAGATAGGGTTAGCGTTCAAAGAACAGATCACAATCGAAAGCAATCAAACGCAAATGTTGATCGGTGAAGTTATAACGATTCACGCACCCAAACGCGCCGTGATGCCGGATGGCTACCTTGATTTAGAAGCGTTGGATTTGGTCACGGTATCAGGGCTTGATAGCTACCACGTAACTCAAAGACTGCACCGATTAAGCTATGCAAAACCACAACAGCCACTCTTTCCACTCACTCGCGAAGGTAACCCAACCTCATGGGAAGCGTTCGAACTTATTCTAGACTAATTTTGTTCGGCAATTTGCTATCAAAAGTGCTAACGTCCTTTAATTCCAAGAGATGCATCTCACACAAGTGCATCTCGCTGAGCACCTCATTCATTCTTACGTCTGTTTCCAAGGACCCTTTTGAAGTTAACTCACTTTAAGTATAAAACGCGCGAAGGCCCAGACTACCGACATGGCGATCAGGTGTCTTTTATGGACATCAAACAGACCTTCGGTATGGGCAGCATTCGTGTGGGGGCTTGGGTCACGAAAGAAGAAAAAGAGTTGGCCGCAAATCTGATATTCGACTCGCTAGCCGACTTGGCTTACATCTTGGCTTTGCCACCAGAGGCAATTGGCCTTCGCGGCACATTAGGCTTAGCGTTTGGCAGTGGTGGCAGAAAAGGCGTACAAGCACACTACGCCCCAAACCAAAGAGAATTAGCCCTCGCCAAGAACGCTGGAGCTGGCGCGCTCGCACACGAGTTTTGGCATGCATTTGACCACTACATCGCCGAAAAGGCGTTTGAGATTGGTGACACCTCCGGTCCTCGCAAGCAAATCTTGTTCGCCAGTGACTGTTGGTTGCACGATAGAAAAGTACGACCTCATCCATTAAACGAGAGTTTGATGTCTCTGTTTGACGCCACTTTGCTTAGCGACAATAACTTAGACAAACACGATTACGTGGCTCGCAGCGTGATTGCCGACAAAGCGATGTCTACCCGTTACTTCTCACTACCCACAGAGATGATGGCGCGTGCTTTTGAGTCCGTGATTGAATCGTGCTCCGATATCAAGAACACTTATCTGGTCGATGGCACAACCAAGCCTGATATGTACCCCGTGTATCCTGATATGACGCATCGAGAAGAGATATATCAAGCCCTGCAAGGTTACTTCGCACCATTAGGGCGATCTTTGAGTAAATAGCGCTTAGGACAGCACATGACCAAAGCTTCGAAAGCGTTTATAGTCCAGACACACACTTCAATATGCATGATTTAGAGGCAGTAATGATCTGTTGGCCATCCTTAGTAAAACTCGCCGGTGACGATGAGCTTATTTACGTCGCGTCAGAACAAGATTTCCAGGTGGAATGCTCAGATATGATCTTGGGCGAAGATGATTACCTCATAGATTCAGTTGGCGACAGCTACTCGCTACAATCAAACTCAAACCAACTGGGTTTAGCTAAACGAGCTGAGCAGTATTCGGTTGAAAGCGTGACTAAACTGATTCGAAACCACGAGTTTCAAAAAGCTGAAGTGTGCCTGATGAAGATCCACTTCCTAACGATTGAAGAAGCAATTCAGTCGCTGGCTTTTGAGCCACGTTAATAGCTCTCCTGAAAGCTAATAAACGAAACCTGTTAAAACAAAAACAGCGCCTCAATAGGCGCTGTTTCTCGTTTCTTATCTCGCTAGTCGATTAAGCGACAATTAAGCGACAATTAAGCGATAAAAATCTGTGCCAGTGCGTAGCCTAAACAACATGCGCCCACGACACCGATCAAACCAACCGACATAAATGAATGGTTGAAGTACCACTTACCAATCTTGGTAGTGCCAGACACATCGAAGTTCACTGTTGCGATGTCTGATGGGTAGTTCGGGATGAAGAAGTAGCCGTAAACCGCTGGCATCAAGCCGATAAGCAGTGCTGGGTCTAATCCTAAGCCAAGACCAACCGGTAGCATCATACGTGCTGTTGCTGCTTGTGAGTTCACCACAACCGATACGATGAATAGCGCTAGTGCGAACGTCCATGGGTAGTTGGTCACCATTTCCACGATGCCAGATTTGAACTGAGGCATTGCGTATTGGAAGTAAGTATCCGACATCCAAGCGATACCGAAGATAGCAATTGCTGCCACCATACCCGATTTGAATACCACACCGTTTGGCACATCACGCGGGTCAGTTTTGGTTGCCAGCAAGATGATACCGCCGAAACAGAGCATCATCATTTGGATGATCACCGACATCTTGATTGGCTTGTCGCCGTCTACGATGGTTCTGATCTCAGGCACCATCGCCACGATTACAATCACGACAATCGACAATAGGAAAATCAATACCGCATTACGAGCCGAAGTTGGCAGTACTTCATCCAAAGAGGTCGCAGTGGTGCTTTCGATACGCTTTTTCCACTCAGGATCTTTTAGGCGTGCTTGGTATTCAGGATCGTCGTTCAGTTCTTTACCGCGTTTCAAGCTATACAGAGAAAGCAAAAGTGTGCCGAACAAGGTTGCAGGAACCGTCACCATCAAAATCGAAAGCAGAGTAATAGAGTGTTGGATATCAGAAAGTTGCGCGAGGTAATAGACCACAGCAGCAGAAATTGGTGATGCCGTGATAGCTAGCTGAGACGCAACAGACGCAGCCGCCATCGGGCGCTCAGGACGAATACCATTCTTCAACGCAACATCGCCGATGATTGGCATAATTGAGTAAACCGCGTGGCCTGTACCCAATAAGAATGTCATCGAGTAAGTCACGAACGGTGCAATCAAGGTAACGCGTTTCGGGTTCTTTCTTAGCACCCTTTCCGCCACTTGCAGCATGTATTTCAAGCCACCTGCCGCTTCGAGGATCGAAGCACAAGTAACAACTGCGAGGATGATCAGCATTACGGTGACAGGTGGAGACGTGGGTGGCATCTTGAAGACAAACACCTCAATAACCAAACCAATACCAGAAACAACCCCTAAGCCAATACCGCCATACCGAGACCCGATATAAAGGACGACTAATAAAAATAGAAACTCAAAATACAACATAAGCAACCCTGCTAAAAATGTGGACTAATGTTATTTTCTCCCTAAGCTCAGCCATTTACTTATTGCTTGGTCACACTATGATTGCAGGCTCCCGGTAATTGTTTTTTATAAGATTATGGTCACGCTAACACGCCCGTAAGTTTATGAAATGTAATAAGAAGCCAGACTCACAAGCTAGATTTGTTATGTGGAATAATCATAATTGTTTCTGTTAGATCTGGATGGCCTATAAAATATCAGGCTCATAACTGAACGATATTATTCAACCCGCAATCAATCATACTTAAAGTCATTCAGAAGCATATTGCCGAGCCGATTGGATACATTCTTACTGAACGCTGACTCGCCTATCACTAGACACTATGTCAAAATACTCGCCCTCACGACGACAACACAGAAAGAACCACGTATATGAATTTTCAAGCTGCTATTTTTGATATGGATGGACTGCTGCTCGACACCGAGCGACTTTGTATGCAGGTTTTTGAAGAAGCATGTCACGCGCAAGGTGTTCCGTTTTTGCAGGATGTTTACCTAGGCATCATTGGTTGTAACGCAAAAACCATCGAACAGATCTTTAGAAATGGCTACGGCGAAGGGTTAGATTACCCAGCATTGAACCATGAATGGCGCACTCGCTACAGTGCGATTGTTAAGCACCAAGCAATCCCAGTAAAAGATGGCGTGATTGAGCTGCTTGAATGGCTAAAATCGAATGGCATTCCAATCGCGGTGGCGACCTCCACTCAGCTTGATATCGCGAAGAAGAAGCTTGAGCTGGCTGGCCTAGATTCGTACTTCACCTCGTTAAGCACAGGCTGTGAAGTCACCAATGGTAAGCCTCACCCCGAGATCTACCTGCTAGCGGCAGAACGCTTAGGTGTTGCACCTGAAACCTGCCTAGCGTTTGAAGACTCAAACAACGGTATTCGTGCATCAATGGCAGCCAACATGATCAGCTTCCAAATTCCAGATTTAGTTGAACCTTGCGAAGAAGTAAAGGCGCTTGGTCACACGATCAGCCCATCGCTGCATCATGTGCTGGCGCAACTGCAACAGGCCGCAGCTTAAAAGCCGATACAGCAAATAAAGACCAATATTAAGCCGACTCACTGAGTCGGTTTTTTTGTGGGTATTCCTTTTATAAAAGATAAAAAATCGCGCTATAAACTGTTACAGTCGATATGAAACGATGGAAATCGAGAAGCAATATTGATAATGGAGAAAGAAACGCGTGATTGAAAGATTTGAAAGCCAACTGCTTGATTTTGCACAACAAGAAATGACACAAGATGCGGCGCATGATATCAGCCACATCAAGCGCGTCGTCAAAGCTGCTAAGGCTTTATGTACTCAAGAACAAGCTAAGCTTGAGGTCGTTCTGCCTGCCGCTTACCTTCATGATTGTTTCACCTTTCCCAAGAACCACCCAGACAGAGCCCAAAGCTCACAAATGGCGGCAGACAAGGCGATCTCTTTCCTCAAATCTATCGAGTATCCCGCGTCCTACCTTGATGAGATCCATCACGCCATTGTCACTCACAGTTACAGTGCCAACATCACACCAGAAACCTTGGAAGCACAGATTGTTCAAGATGCTGATCGCCTAGATTCTCTCGGTGCAATTGGCATTGCTCGCTGTCTATACGTTGGCCAAAGCTTTAACGCAGAGCTTTATAACCACGAAGACCCGTTCGCCAAGCATCGTGACTTAGATGACAAGAATTACAGTGTCGACCATTTCTACGTGAAGCTATTCAAGTTAGCTGAAACCATGAACACAGAATCCGCCAAGTTAGAAGCCAACAAGCGCACCGACTACATGCGTGGCTTTCTTGAGCAGTTGGGCTCGGAAGTTTAACGGCTTAGGAAAACAGATACACGAGAAGGAAGAGAGAAGGATATGGAAATAAACCGCTTTAAAGCATCCGACGCCGAAGAGATCGTCACTTGGTTTACATCCCTAGAAGACTACGTTCTATGGGGTGGGCGAACATTTGGTTGGCCGTTGGAAGCGGCTTCAATCATCGAACGATCTCAAGAGCCACATGTCGAGTTATATACCTTCTCTGCATCTAAGTCACACTCAGAACCGAACGCCGATTCAAGCGCCGACTCAAACACTAATAACTTGCTTGGCTTTATGGAATTTCAACGCATGTCAGACAACGAACTTCGTTTCTGCCGAGTCGCGATTCACCCAAACCTTCGAGGCAAAGGGTTAGGACAATCGATGCTTGAAACGGCCTTAGAGGCTGCGAAAGAAATACCGAATGTCACCACCATCACCTTAGCCGTATTCAAGCAAAACCACGGCGCAAAACGCTGCTACGACAAAGCGGGCTTTGAGGTAGTAGACAAAGAGCCGAGCGTGAAAGAGTTCAATGGTAAAATATGGCCCTTGTATCAGATGGAATTAAAGCTCTGCTAGCTGGTTTTGATCAGCAGACTGGTTTTAATTGCTAGATTCAACCCCATATCATTAAGCATTGGCTACACAGATGTAATTTGGAACCTCCAATGACCCAAGAAAAATTCGACACCATTTATCAACGTGCGGCTCACCGTAAAGGCGGAGCAGCAGAACTCGAAAAGATTGTTCGTGCGCCCCTTTCACAAGCTGAGCTATCACAAATCACAGACGATCGTTGGCTCGCCGCCTTTACTGAAAAGGTATTCCAATGTGGTATTTCGTGGAATGTGGTGAGAAAGAAATGGCCGCAATTCGAAGAAGTGTTCTTTGAATTCGACATCGAAAAGATGCTGATGCTGCCGAACGAGATGTGGGAGCAGAAAGCGCAAGACCCGCGCATTATTCGCCACCTGACTAAGGTGATGACCATCCCAGCCAATGCCACCATGATTCACAACGCCAAGCGTGAGGCCGATTCGTTCTCACAAATGGTTGCCGACTGGCCATCAGAACGTATCACAGAACTTTGGGATTATCTGAAGAAACACGGCAAGCGACTGGGCGGAAATACTGGTGCCTACACTCTGCGCCAAATGGGTAAAGACACCTTCATCTTGTCATCAGATGTTGAAGCACACCTACGCAGTACCGATGTGGTCGATAGCGGTCGTAACACCAAGCGAGCACAAGTCGCGGCGAGTAAGGCTTTCAACGAATGGCAACAACAATCAGGTCGTAGCCTCAGCGAAATTAGCCAGATCGTGGCGTACAGCTGCGGCGATAATCACGTCTAGTTTTAGGGCTAATGACTTAAAGCTCTAGATTGCACACAGTTCCCTGCAAACTAAATGTTATAAGTCATTAACAAATAAGCGTGCATCGCACTTTCATCCAGTGGCATTGTATAGATAAATGTATACAATATAGAGTAATACTCATGAATTATTCTCGACCAACCCAACTCGACTAAACAAGGGTCCTTATCTCTATGACAGTTCTCAAAAACTCTGTCTCCAAAGGTGTAAAAACGAAAGTAACAGGCCAGACTCAAGACGATGTTGTTTACTGCCATATCTTCGACGCGATACTAGAACAAAGGCTGCCACCAGCCACCAAATTAAGCGAAGAAGCACTAGCAGAAATCTTTGGCGTTAGCCGTACTATTATCCGCCGTGCCTTGCTGCGCCTCTCCTTAGAACAAGTTGTGGTGATCCGTCCTAACCGAGGTGCTGTGATTGCAGCCCCAACAGTAGACGAAGCCAAACAAATCTTTAAAGCACGTGAAGTGATGGAAATTGCTATCACTGAGCTGGCGGTTAAGAACGCAACCAAAGCCCAAATCGACGAGTGTAGAAAACTGGTCGCGAAAGAGAACTGCGCCTTTGACCAAGGTGACTATGGTTCTGGCTTACGTTTATCTGGTGAGTTCCACATCAAACTGGCTGAAATGGCTGAGAACGCGCCACTGCTGGCTTTCCAACGCAGCTTGGTATCGCAAACCTCTCTGCTTATTGCCCAGTACGAAACCGGTAGCCACTCGAACTGCTCTTTGGATGAACATGAAGGATTACTGGATGCGATAGAGTCTGGCGATGAAGAGCAAGCCGTTGACCTAATGCGAGAGCATTTAAGCCACATTCGCTCCAAGCTCAACCTAGACAGCAACACAGCTTCGAGCGATCTGCATGTGGTGTTCTCTGATCTGCTCAAGAGCAAATCATAGTTCTGCTAACTAGATAGCCAAATCTTTTGTTAACAACTTTTTGTTAACAAAACAGAAGAGAAGTAAGCCTCAGCGTTTACTTCTCTTTTTTATGCCTGAAACCCTCTTCCATCGTTAGAAAATCACCACAACTTCCCTTGCTCACCTTGTTATTACTTGCCTGAATGAGGCTATAGAACTGAATAACACCGATTCGCTCACCTCCTTAAACTCCTACAATTTTTGTATACATAGATAAAAACACATTCACACCATTAAACTTACTAAAAGACCGCCAACTCTTTATAAAACAAACAAATAGATAACAAAATAAATTGTATACAATTCACCCTAACACCTCATTGTTGCATTTTTGTAAATAAATAGTTGACCGCAGGGTCAGGATGGATAATTATTGACCTAGAAGTCAAAAAGAATACACATGGAAATATGTCGATATACAAGGAGGTCTCTTGATTACTTTTTTGCTCAATCAGGAAATAAGACGTGAAGACAATCTGTCACCTAACATGACAGTGCTCAACTACCTTCGTACCAAGATAAATAAGACGGGTACAAAAGAAGGTTGTGGGTCGGGCGACTGTGGCGCATGTACGGTAGTTCTGGGTGAAGTGGTTGATGGACAACTGCAATACCGCTCGGTGAACTCTTGCCTTACGTTCGTTTCAGCGCTGCATGGCAAACAACTGATCACGGTAGAAGATCTGCAAAATCGAGATCGCTCTTTGCACCCAGTGCAGAAAGCAGTGGTGGATTTTCACGGTTCACAGTGTGGTTACTGCACGCCGGGCTTCATCATGTCGATGTTTGCCCTAGGCAAGAACAAACCCGATGCGAGCAAAGAAGACGTCATGGAATCACTGGCAGGTAACCTATGTCGCTGTACGGGCTACCGACCAATTGTTGATGCCGCGATGTCGCTTTCAACAGACCAACCTTTGATCGACCAGTTTGCTGAGCTCGAACGCAACACCATCAAGAAGCTAGAAAGTATACAAGACACCGAGGCCAACTTACGCCTTGGTCACCTCACCGCTTTTTCCCCGAAAAGTACCGATGAGCTGGCCAAGCTTTTTCAAGCCCACCCGAACGCTAAGCTGGTTGCTGGCGGTACGGATTTAGCTCTGGAAGTGACGCAATTCCATCGTGAGATTGAAACACTGATCAGCGTAAACCTTGTTGAAGACATGAAGGTATGTGAAGAGACCGACACCGATTTAATCATTGGCGCTAACCTGCCTATCAGTGATTCTTACTCACTACTGAAAAAATACTACCCAGATTTTGGTGAACTGTTGCATCGTTTTGCTTCACTGCAAGTACGTAACCAAGGCACCATCGGCGGTAACGTGGCGAATGCCTCGCCTATCGGTGACACTCCTCCTCTGCTGATTGCCCTAAACGCGAAGATCAAACTTCGTTGTGGTGACGAATCACGCACTATGCCAATTGAAGATTACTTCATCAGCTACAAAGTGACGGCGCAAAAAGAGAGTGAATTCATTGAACAGATCATCATTCCTAAGCCAACTAACGACAGCTTCCGAGCTTACAAATTGTCTAAGCGTTTAGATGATGATATCTCTGCAGTGTGTGGTGCATTCGATATTCAAATCGAAGAGGGCAAGGTTTCTTACGCTCGTATCGCCTTTGGCGGTATGGCTGCAACACCTAAGCGCGCGGCGCGTTGTGAAAATACGTTATTAGGCAAACCATGGACAGACGCTAATATTAAGTTAGCGATGCAGGAACTGTATAACGACTTTGAGCCGCTCTCTGATTTCCGTGCAAGCCAAGAATACCGTTCATTGTCGGCGGCCAACATGCTGCGTCGCTACTTCATTGAACAACAGAACAAAAACAACCAAATCGAAACAAGGGTAACGTCTTATGTCTAAATCACACGAGCATGCGATGACCCACGAAGAGATGGTTACCATTGCAAAACAAGACCTAAAAACTGGCGTAGGTAAAAGCGTTAAACACGACAGTGCAGCCAAGCAAGTCACGGGCGAAGCGGTATACATTGATGACCGCCTTGAGTTCCCAAATCAGCTGCACGTTTACGCACGCCTGAGCACTCAAGCACACGCCAACATCACCAAAATAGATTTATCACCGTGTTACGAATTTGAAGGCGTGGCAATTGCCATTCAAGCCAAAGACGTACCGGGTGAACTGGATATTGGTGCAATTCTTCCGGGTGACCCACTGCTTGCTGATGGCAAGGTGGAATACTACGGCCAACCTGTGATTGCCGTGGCAGCTAACGATTTAGAAACCGCGCGCAAAGCTGCACACGCTGCGATCATTGAATACGAAGAGCTTCCAGCGATTCTTGATGTAAAAGAAGCGCTAGAGAAAGAACACTTCGTCACAGAGAGCCACACTCAACAACGTGGTGACTCTAAAGCCGCACTGGCACAAGCGAAACACGTGATCTCTGGTGACCTAGAGATCGGCGGCCAAGAACACTTCTACCTAGAAACTCAAATCAGTAGCGTGATGCCAACCGAAGACGGCGGCATGATCGTGTACACCTCGACTCAAAACCCGACCGAAGTTCAAAAACTGGTGGCGGAAGTGATTGGCGTACCAATGCACAAAGTCGTGATTGATATGCGTCGTATGGGTGGTGGTTTCGGTGGTAAAGAGACTCAAGCAGCCTCTCCAGCATGTATAGCTGCGGTTATAGCTCACCTTACAGGCCGACCTACAAAAATGCGTTTGCTGCGCAATGAAGACATGCAGCAAACTGGTAAACGCCACCCGTTCTACAACCAATACACCGTCGGTTTTGACAACAATGGCGTGATTCAAGGTGCCGACATTACCGTTGCAGGTAACTGTGGCTACTCACCAGACTTATCAAGTTCTATTGTCGACCGCGCGATGTTCCACTCAGACAACGCCTATTATCTAGGTGATGCAACAGTGGTCGGTCATCGATGCAAAACCAATACAGCATCGAACACCGCTTACCGTGGCTTTGGTGGCCCGCAAGGCATGATGACGATTGAACACATCATGGACGAGATTGCGCGTTACCTGAAAAAAGATCCTTTGGAAGTACGTAAAGCGAACTACTACGGCGAAGAAGGCCGTAATGTGACCCATTACTACCAAACCGTTGAAGACAACTTTTTACCTGAGATAACCGAACAGCTTGAACGCAGCAGTGACTATCACGCACGTCGTAAAGAAATCGCTGAGTTCAACAAGCAGAGCCCTATCTTGAAGAAAGGCCTTGCGATCACACCAGTGAAATTCGGCATCTCGTTTACTGCGACTTTCTTGAACCAAGCAGGCGCGCTCATCCATATCTACACCGATGGCAGTATTCATTTGAATCACGGCGGTACGGAAATGGGGCAAGGCTTGAACATCAAAGTGGCACAAATCGTTGCACAGGAGTTCCAAGTCGATGTCGAACGTATCCAGATCACCGCTACAAACACAGACAAAGTTCCGAACACATCACCAACCGCAGCCTCATCGGGCGCCGACCTCAACGGTAAGGCCGCGCAAAACGCCGCAATAACCATTAAGCAGCGCCTGATCGACTTCGCTTCTTCGCACTTCAAAGTGTGGCCTGAAGAGGTCGTATTTAAGAACGGCATGGTGCAGATCCGCGATGAGATCATGACCTTCAACTCATTTGTTGAACTGGCTTGGTTTAACCAGATTTCGCTATCGAGCACTGGTTTCTACCGCACTCCGAAGATCTATTACGATCACGAGAAAGCACGCGGTCGCCCGTTCTACTACTACGCGTATGGCGCCTCTTGTTCAGAGGTTATCGTCGATACCCTAACTGGCGAAAACAAGATTCTACGTGTTGATATTTTGCATGACGTGGGTGCTTCACTGAACCCAGCGATTGATATCGGCCAAGTCGAAGGTGGCTTTGTGCAAGGTGTCGGTTGGTTAACCACGGAAGAGTTGGTTTGGAACCAGCAAGGCCGCTTAATGACCAATGGCCCGGCAAGCTACAAGATCCCAGCGATTGCTGATATGCCAATTGATTTCAGAACGCACCTTTTGGAAAACCGCAGCAACCCAGAAGACACCGTCTTCAACTCGAAAGCCGTGGGTGAGCCCCCTTTCATGTTGGGTATGTCGGTATGGAGCGCACTGAAAGATGCGATTAGCTATGTTGCCGTCGATGGCGCGATTCCTAAGCTCAACACACCTGCAACGCCAGAACGTATTCTGATGGCGATTCAGGAAGTGACTGAAACGGCTCCGACTTCGGTCGATGCTCAATCAGAAACGGCTTAGGGCTCATATCGATCGTTTAGCTTGGGAAGCATAAAAAGGGATTTAGGAGGACGTATGTTTAAGGATAATTGGATTCACGAACTGGCAAAACTGGAAGAGAACTACGAACCGTGTGTGATGGTGACGGTTCTTGAAGACAGAGGCTCAGTGCCACGTGATGCAGGCACCAAAATGCTTGTCACTCGTGACCGAATCATCGCTACGATTGGTGGTGGTCACCTTGAACATGTGGCCACTAAAATGGCTCGCGAGATGCTGATTGCCAGCGAAAAATCACTCAAAGTAGAACGCTTCAACCTAGGCGCTCGTCTAGGCCAATGTTGTGGCGGAATGGCGACGTTAAGCTTTGAACCGATTGGCACTCAGCAGAATCACCTTGTGCTGTTTGGAGCTGGCCACGTTGCCAAAGCGCTGCTGCACATTGTCGCGACTCTGCCCTTCCGTGTAACCTGGATTGATGAACGTGAAGAAGTGTTCCCTGAAACGCTGCCACACGGTGTTAAAAAGCTTGTCTCAGACGATCCAGTCGGTGAAGTGAAACACATGCCACCGAACAGCTACTACCTTGTGATGACCCACAACCACCAGCTCGATTTTGACCTAACCAAAGCCATTATCGACCGTGAAGACAGTCGTTATTTCGGCATGATTGGCTCACTAACAAAACGCAAGAAGTTCGACTTCCGCTTGGAACAACGCGGCTATAGCCAAGAGCAGATCAACACAATGATTTGTCCGATTGGTATTAGCTCTGTGAATGGCAAACACCCAGCAGAAATCGCGGTATCGGTTGCGGGTGAACTGATCGCACACTATCAAGGCCAAGCCCTTGAACAAAAGCGCCCGACCAAACAATATCGAAATCAGGATTTGACCGATCAACACAGTCAACCAAGCGACGTAGGCGAACCACCATTGGAAGAGAAGATCGCCTAACACAAGTCGCAAAGCTTTAGCGGCCATAACGTCGCTGAAGTCATTAAAAGGAAGTAAACATGACAACGCAAAGCAAAGCTTATCGCGCCAGTATTTTACACAGCGTCGCCGACCCAAAAGATGTCGGTATCGATGAGTCTTACGACTATTTTGAAGACGGTGTTTTAGTGGTTGAGAATGGCCATGTCGTCGACTTAGGCCATGCCGATGAGGTATTAGCTCGCCAACCTAAAACACTCGAAGTTAAAGAATACAAAGACAAGCTGATCACCTCTGGCTTTATTGATACGCACATCCACTACCCTCAAACAGGGATGATCGCGTCTTACGGTGAGCAGCTTCTTGATTGGTTAGAGAACTACACCTTCCCAGAAGAAAAGCGCTTCAAAAATCCAGTTTACGCACACAAAGTCGCGAAGCTATTCCTAGACGAATTGGCAAGCAACGGCACCACTACGGCACTGGTTTTTGGTACAGTGCACAAAGAGTCGGTCAACGTATTCTTCGAAGAAGCAGAGAAGCGTAACCTGCGTATGATCGCGGGTAAGGTTCTGATGGATCGCAATGCGCCTGATTACCTCACCGACACACCAGAATCTGGCTATGCAGACTCCAAGGAACTGATTGAGAAATGGCACAACCGCAGCCGTTTGCTTTACGCGGTAACGCCTCGTTTTGCGCCAACCAGCACACCAGAGCAACTTGCTACTGTCGGTAAACTGCTAGAAGAATATCCAGACGTGTACATGCACACTCACCTTTCTGAAAACGAGAAAGAGATCGAGTGGGTGAAATCGCTGTTCCCGGAGCGCGACAGTTACCTAGATGTCTATGACCATTACGGACTACTTCATAAGCGTTCGGTATTTGCTCATGGTATTCACCTTTCTGATTGTGAATGTAAACGCCTTGCTGATACTGAATCTGCTATCGCCTTTTGCCCAACTTCGAACTTGTTCTTAGGCTCAGGTCTATTCCGATTACCTGAGATGGAAGAACACGGCATTCGTGTCGGCGTGGGGACTGATGTTGGCGCAGGCACCAGCTTCTCGATTCTGCAAACCATGAGTGAAGCGTATAAGATCATGCAGCTACAACATAAGAAGCTGCACCCGGCTAAGTCGCTCTTCTTGGCAACACTAGGCGGCGCTCGCTCGCTGCATTTAGAAGACAAAATTGGTAACTTGGAAGTCGGAAAAGAAGCGGATTTCGTGGTGTTGGATCTACACGCAACTCAGCTGATGCGCTTTAGAATGGAACAAGCCACCAAACTGGAAGAGAAGCTATTTGTACTAATGAGTTTAGGTGACGACAGAACCGTTAGCGAGACTTACATCTACGGCGAAAAGGCCTACGATGTAAACTTTAAAGACTACCAAAAGCTCGTTAGCTAGACTTAAAACCGAGTAACAATCGCTAGACAGCGACAAGCCGTCGTTAATTAAAAATCCGTCCAGATTTATCTAGCCTTTAAAGACCAGTTGCTGATGCCACTGGTCTTTTTTGTGCTTCATTCAAAGAAATATAAATTAACCGCTCACAGACAACGATCTTCGGTGACGCCAAGTCATTATATTGATAGGTTAATGTTTATACATATCGACTTCATACTTCACTTTAGCATCTCCCTAAAACATTCGTTTCTCAGCTAAATGGAAGCACCCAATCTAGAAAGGAATTCTATGTTCGAACAGGTCGTCAGCATTCTGTTTCCCGTTTTTGCTTTAGCCAGTGCTGGCTTTGCGGTCGGTCGTTGGCTCAAGCCCGATTTCAAACCGATCAATCGCATCAACATGGATGTGTGTATTCCTGCGCTAGTGTTTGCATCGCTGACCACCATGCCGCTCGACACGGAACAACTGCCACTCATCACCGCTTCTTTGGTTGCGGTGTTGGTACCTGCTTTATTGATGATACCAATCTGCAAGATCTTTAAACTCAATTTCAAAGCTTGGGCTCCGCCACACATGTTCCGCAACAGTGGCAACCTGGCGATTCCCCTATTCACGTATACCTTTGGTGAGAGCGCATTAGCCCCTGCAGTACTGCTGTTTGTGGTATCGGCGTGTGTTCATATTAGTGTAGGTTTGGCGCTCCTAAGCGAAGGTAACCCGATCAAACAGATCCTCAAAATGCCGATATTCTTAGCGGCTGCATTAGCGATGACGCTAAACCTATCTGGCATTGCAGTTTGGAATCCAATCTACGAAGCCACATCGCTACTCGGCCAAGCTGCCGTGCCTATCATGCTGTTGTCGCTGGGTTCGCAAATGGTGAACTTGAAGCTAAGCGGACTCAAAGTTGGCTTGCTGTGTACGGCTCAATCGCTGTTTACTGGTGCCATCGCCTTTGCCATCATCTACTTCTTTATTCCGCTGCCTACACTGCACTTACAAATGATGGTGCTGTTCACCATGTTGCCACCCGCCGTGATGAACTACCTGTTTGCAGAACGCTTCAATGTCGAGCCGCCCAAGGTCGCATCTATGGTGTTGTTCGGCAACTTCCTAAGTGTGGTTACCTTGCCTATTTTACTGTCGTTCGCGCTGTCTATGTCGAGTTAATTGTTTACGCACTTATCCAGTTTAAGCTCTGCCGTCACTTTAGTAAGGCGCAGAGCTATTGCGAAACAGACTAAGTAAGGACTTACATACCAGAAGAGGCTTTCTAATGGCTGCTTCACCTGCGCTTCTCTGGTTTTTATGTATTGGTTTTTCTGCTTCTCATACTGACTCAGCATACCACTCACCCACACAGCATCACTTTCAACCAGCGACACGCTCGGCGCAGGAACCGTAAAATCCGATGCGTTGGGTAACAAGGTGAAATCGACATCTTTGAACGTGATTGCCGTGTTCAAATACCACAAACACGCTTCATGGTGCTGAGCGTGATTATCTAAAGATGGTTGACCGGTGCAGGTATCACTTCGCAGCTTATCCAAAGAAAACTGCTGAACCGATTCTAAAATCGCCACCGCTCTGGTTTGTTCTGTTTCAACCCAATCACCCGCTACTTTCGCACGAATCTCAGACACTGCACCCAGCATCCCGATACCTGCCAAGAACGGCCATAGATAATCCATAAGCTTCCATTTGCGTCGGCTCAAGTTGAACCCACACCAAATCGGAAGATGAAAAAGGAGCGTTAGCCCAAGCGATAGCAAAACGAAATTCAAGGAACTAGAGAGCATGAGTTCGCTATCAAAGAAGTTCTTCATAATGAGAGACTTGCCTGTATAACAAAGAGAAATTTGATACTAAATTCGATATTTGGAAAGAGTGTAAGGGGAAAGTAAAAACAGCACCAACAATTGGCGTTGGCGCTGTTTATTTAAGCATGTAGCTAACGAGACAGAACTTACTTCGGAATTATTCGATAGTACTGAAATCTAGGTTTCTAGGTATCGCTACACTAACAACCTGAGTGCCTGCTATTAAGTCATGCAAGCAGCGTCTATTTTTGCGGAAAACAAACAGGTAATTAATAATCGATATATATTGGCCAATAACAGGAATATAAACAAAGATGTTCATAGGTAAAATTCGTTTGATCATTATGTTGAATAACCCTAGTTGCTTGCCACCCATATCAACAATCGCAATTTCCATTACATTTTTACCGATCGTTTGTCCCTTCTTTTGCAATAAGTAGCCATTACACAAGAGGAATACCACCCAGCCATAAACAAACATCATGATTTGTTCATTTAACTCTATGCCTCCATTAGAAACGGCTCGATCGAACAAATCGGTATATAGAACAACCGGAATCATAGCAGCTGCATAAATGAGGCCATCGATAACAAACGCCCAAAAGCGAGACCATCGAGATGCGAGCACAATTTCGGGTGTATTTTCTACTACTTCAGACATGTCCTTTCCTAAGGTGATATTGATTATGAACGTCGAGAAATCGATTTTTGATAGCGTTAGGTTGATGTACTGATAGACAAATCTTGAAATTAATTCGAAAGAAAACACTTTGCTTTCAATAGATAAGTCACGCTTTATAAAATCGATAAAAACATAACACAGGCAAATACCAAAACTAATACACCATGCAATATATGTGAGCTTAGTTGCTTAAATTTTGACTATAAAACGCAATAAGATAGGTTGAAGGGAATTTAAGAAGGTAAATTTCCAGAGGTAATGATTTTTGACTTAACGATTTGTATTAGTAAGGCTTTTGTCAATTGGGCAATTAGAGGTGAGGGGCACTGATGCTATTTCAAAGCCAACACATGCTGGATAAAAGCCGACTTCTTTGCACGGTACTTTTCTTGAGACCAACCTTCACAAGACATTTTGAGGGTGTTGTATTGCTGAACTAATGCCGGATTCGCACGTAGCTTGTCACGAAACCTTAGAAAGCATTCGAACTCAGAACCGTTGGCGACCACTTGCAACGCCACATCATCAGCGGATGTAGATTCCAACATACACAGTTCGGGTGTTCTTAAAGTATCGAGTTTCTCTGTAAAGCCGAGTGTTGTGAGCCTCTCTATAACATCCTCAAGCTCATTAAGCTCAACACCAACGAAGATATCTAGATCGCCCTTAGACACGGCAAAAGGAATAGAAGATGCGCCCACATGCTCAACTCTCGCATTAGGGATTAGCTTTTTGATGTCACGTTCGTATCGGACAAACAGCTCGTTGCAAACCGCTTGGTATTGTTCCGCGAGGTAAAATTTCATATATCCTTACTCCGAATCACAAACTATTGAACACACCAATTGCTAACAGGAGCAACACGATGCTAATAGCTCCGATATAAGAGATTCTGGTTCGCTCTTTTTCCGTTGGAATCAATGGGGGGAAGCGCCCTAATGTGAATACTTTACAGACTATCCAGCCAACTCCGTAACCAATGAACTCAATCAATATCGACTGAAACAGATACCTAAAGAATGAGCTCAATGCCCTAAAATACGCGACTATCAAGTCTTCCATTTTTTGTCCTAACTAAGGTCAATTTGGACTAAAAATGCCATGGGTAGAGATTCATATCAAGAACCTTATACAGGACTGCGCACGCAATGAATCAATTTAAACGTAAGTACTTACTATCGACATGCAATGATTCACAAAGTCTTCTTTCTCACCAACTGGCGCAACATAGTGGATTGCAGCTTCGGCATGTGCTTGGCCTGCGAGCTTACAGATAACCCATGCAGCTAAGTATTTGGACGACAAACAGCCACCCGCTGTAGCAATGTTACCTTCCGCATAAAATGGCTGATCCAACACGTTCACACCGGATTCAATTACCCATGGCTTCGTTGTTAAATCAGTACAGGCTGGAACTTGATTCAGTAACCCCAATACCGACATCAATAAAGTCCCTGAGCATTGACCACCAATCAATTGTGTTTGTGGATTAAGGTTTAACCTTGAGAGTAATTTATCATCTTGAGCAATATCGCGGGTCAGCATGCCACTACCAAACAACACCGCATCAGCAGTATTGGCAAATTCTAAAGGTTGCTGAGATTGAATTGTGACTCCATTCATTGAAGTCACAAATTCTGTAGGGCTAGTAATTTGCACATTCCAGCCAAACTCTTTCATTCGGTTCAAAATACCCGATGCGATGAAAGAATCCAGCTCGTTGAATCCATCAAAAGTTAGTACTGCAATATCCATGTTATTCCTTTTCATAACGAATTCTAGCGAGAGAGGTGCCAATTGCAGCTCTTGAAATCAAAGTTATAGCCTACTTTACGCGAACCCTTTCATACCACTGGTCAAATTGATCTATAACTCTATTGTGATAAAAGGTTTTATTGATACTTTTTGGGTTATCAGGGTCTAACCTTCGCACTTTACAGTACCTTTCTCCCTCGCCTTTAAGAGTTCTCATTTGGTCATGGAATACTCTATTTTGTTTAAAGTTTGTATATCGGTCTTTAAGTATGTCTAGTAGTTCATTGTAATCATGAGGATAGTTTTTAAGTGCATCCTCTTCAGAAAGGATAATCTCAGGAGCCTCAGGATCATTAGTTAAGCGAACTTGTAATGCTTCATCATTAGTTGTTTTGACTAATTTGGTATGGAGCTTTAGTGAAATAGCGTAATTAGCATCTTTATCGTGTTCATGGTTTTTTTCAATATATTTAAGGTACTTTAAGAGATTGGCTTTTACCTCGTTATCAATGCTAAAGCTAGTAACGTCTGACAGGTGAAAGAATGAAACTGGCATTAGGTAAAAATTATATCTACTAAAATCGTAGTTGAACCAATTCATGGTCAGAGTCATAAAGTTCTTGAGAGATGCAGTACCTATTTCTTGGATACTCGTACTAAGTTCCAGGTCTCCACATACGAAATGAACTGAATCATCTCTGATGTTCATTAGCAGCCTTATGTTGTCACCAACAACTTGAGGAACTGAACCATTAGAAAGTAATCGGTTTAACGCCGCACCTAAAGAAATCGTCTTAGGGTTACCACTTGGAGAGAGAACTATGTCACCTTTATTGAAAATATGAATTGCTTGAGGTGAGTCTCCTCCCTCTTTAACAAGTTTAGATTTAAGTAATAACTCCCAAGCATTTGTCATTAAAATAGAAAAGGTCTCTTCACGGTGCTCAAAGTTAGGTTTGTTGTATATTTCAATAGCCGAAATACAAGCGGAAATAGATTTTTCCAACATAATCTGATGTAAGAGCTTTTCTATGTCATCCTTTTGGCTTTGATGCTGCCGGAAAGTAGTTTGATTGAACGTTGCGATCAGTTCGGTAACTTTAAAGTTTGATCCACACGGTTCCAATAAGGAAACCCACTTCTTCCTCAAGTATGTTTTTACAGTAGACACACTCCAACCGGTTTGTTCCGCCAACTCTTCTAGCGAAAAGTCATAGCCACCTTTATAGCTTTTCAAAAAGAAGTTATATGCTTTATCAACTTGAAGCCATTTCTTTTGAGATATACTAATTCCCTACTGTTCAGTTCTCATCGCCAAACAATCGTGACGCTCAATGAACCATCACAAAGCAAACATAAAAATACAGTAGACAGCTAACATCGAAGTGTTAGCTGTCACGCATCTGCATACTAGGCTTCAGTCTCGCCTTTTAAGTCCTTTAGAGACTGCAGGTTTTCATTAATTTTGAAGATAACTATCATCAATTCACACCAAATTCTCGCACCTATAGCGCCGCCCAATATCGTAAACGCACCAAGAATAAACTTCTCAAATGTTACACCTCCATATCCTCCAAACATGGTTGCTAGCCCTGAAACTACAGCGATTAGCAACAACAACCAATATAGGCCAGTTACTAACTTAGGAGTTAACATTGAGTCGAACGAAAAAACTGATTTCATTACTATATTTCCTTATTTTTTATGAAATTTATACTTGGGTATCTAACTAGTTCTTTGTGAAGTTTCGCAATCAAAAGCTTTGAATTTCAACAAGCTTTCCTTACAGAACATACACATACCAAACATACAGCCTAAATTTCATGACCAACAACAATTTATATGCAACTAAATGTGTCATGTAACGCAAATATCGAACTAACTTCGGTGGATTCATAAAACTATTAAGTATGCATACTAATAAAGTTTCTAATATACCTTTGTCCAAAAACAAAAAGCCCCGGTTATAGGAACCGGGGAAACAGGGTGGGATGAGTTTGGCGCGTGCCCGTAAACCAAACTCTCCCCAAGCCTCACCTAAGACTCATGCTCTTAGGTAAAGGATTTCACATGATTATTGAAGCGTAGCGCCTTGCTCTACCCAAGTGCCGATGAGTGCGCGTTCTTCGTCAGTCATTTGAGTCATGTTGCCGAGCGGCATCACCTTGGTTGTTACGGTTTGAGCAACAATCCTTGGGACGTTAGCTTTAATCTCTTCTGGGGTATCAAACATCACACCACCAGGTGCAGCAGCAAAAGCAGCATGGCTAGGGGTTGATGAGTGACACACAGAACAGCGCTCTTGAATGACTTTGTTGATAGTTTCAAAGCTGACGCCTGCGCTAGCCGTTTGCATTGCGTGGTCTGCAGGTACAGCTTGAGAACTAGTCGTTGAAGCAGTACCGTTTGCAGCAAGTTCTTCTGTCGCCGATTCAGTCGCGCTTACTTGCACCTCTTGAACCACTGGTGCTTGCACAACCGGAGTCATCTGTTTTTTCGCGTAAGGTGAGGTCACAAACGCAAGCGTGATCATACCCAATGCTGCGACTGGTATTGTCCATGCAAACTTTTGGCTACCATGGCGGGTGTTGAAGTAGTGACGCACCAAGATACTGAAGATCGCTAGCCCAGCAAGAATCAGCCAGTTGTATTCCGAGCCATAAGTGCTTGGGAAGTGGTTACTGATCATGATGAACAGCACTGGCAGTGTCATGTAGTTGTTGTGACGAGAACGCAGTAAGCCTTTCGCTGGCAGTGCCGGGTCCGGTTCGCGCTTCTCTTCAATCGCTTTCACCAAGTTACGCTGTGCAGGCATGATAACGCGGAATACGTTACCCACCATAATGGTACCAATAATTGCGCCAACGTGGATGTAAGCACCACGGCCACTGAACACTTGAGTTAGGCCATATGTTGCAGCGACTAGTAGTACAAACAGTACAACGCCAAGCAACACGGGGGTTTTACCTAATGGCGAGTCACACAGTAAGTCGTAGATAAACCAACCAGCAACGAATGAACCAATACCAATCGCGATTGCCGTTGTTGAATTAAGGCCAGAGCCCGGTGCAATCAGGTAAATCTCAGCGTTAAGGTAGTAAACCACACCCAGTAGACACACACCGGTGATCCACGTGAAGTAAGCTTCCCATTTAAACCAGTGCAGGTGCTCTGGCATCTCTGGTGGCGCAAGTTTGTACTTCTCTAGATGATAAATACCACCGCCGTGAATTGCCCATAAGTCGCCTGAAAGGCCCGTTTTGGGGTTTACTCGGTTAAGGTTGTTCTCTAACCAAACAAAGTAAAATGATGCGCCTATCCACGCAACACCAACAATCATGTGAGCCCAGCGTATTGCTAAATTCAACCATTCTGTAATATGCGGATCCATAATAAACTCCTGTATCACAACGCTTTAGCTAAGCGTTGCTCTTCCTTATTGTCGTCCGTTGGCAAGTCGTCCAAATGCAATGCCACTCGGTCGCTGTCGAAATAAACTTCATCACAGTTGTGCCCTTCGCCGCCTCTATCGACGATCAAGAACTGGTCTTGATCGGTGAGGGCGAGAACTGGGTGATGCCACACCCCTTTGTGATAGTTCACTCCTTGACGGCCGTTGCTCAAGAAAGCTCGGCTATTGGCTAATGTTGGATCGTCGCCTTTTGGCGCAACAACAATTAAATAGGGTTGACCAAGTAATGGAATGAATGCCTGAGAGCCAAGTGGATGACGCTCTAACATTTTGATGGTCAGTGGGTAGCTCAACGGTGTGGCTTGGAAGATGCTGATGATCGCTTCTCCATCTTGGTCTTGCACATCCGTTGTCGCTAGCTTGTGGTAGCGACGTGTTGACCCACTGTTGATCATGAAGAAATCACTATTATCGGACTCGATAACATCGCCAAACTCTGCAAAAGCCTGCTTGGTTAACGGTTCGATTGATAAACGACGTATTCCATTACTCATACTCATTTCCTTACCTATTTCGCTTTCGTACCAAACAGACGCAAACGGCTGATACCACCATCTGGGAATATGTTTGCACGTACGTGGGTAATCGCACCAAGGTCGTTTACCTCAGAAATGAATTCGTGAATTTCGTGCGCTTGCAGCTTTTGTGCTGGCAACAGTTCACGCCAGAATAAGCTTTGTGTTTCTACTTGGTCGTCGGTACCGCCCTTCACATAAGCCGCTTGAATCGAGCAGCTATCTGGGTAGTTACCTTTGAAGTGGGCTGTATCAACAACGATGCGTTCGATGTTACCTGGGTGGCCTAGTGCCACGATAACCCAGTCGTTACCCGGTGTACGACGACGTGCTGTTTCCCAGCCATCACCCATGTTTTCACCGCGGCCTGGGCCTAAGATGTTGGCTTTGTTGCCGTAGTGCTCATCGCTACAGGCCAGTGCTCGACCACCGTGTTCAACCGATGCTAGGTCGACTTGTTGCTGAGAGTCTATTGCTTCCCAATCTACACTTGGTCGGCCATAAACACGTAAGCGTGCGACACCGCCGTCTGGGTAGATGTTCAAACGTAGGTGCGTAAATACTTGGTCGCTTTCAATCGCTTCAAGATGATGATGATCACCTTGTAGTGCCATTGAAGGCAGAATTTCTTGCCACTCTGTTGCGTCTGTTGGCTCACCTTGTGGTGAATAACACGCGTCAATTGATGCCGAAGGTGGGAAGTTACCAGTGAAGAATGAGGTATCAATATCAACGCCAGCAATGGTGCCAGCTAGGCCAAGGCGAACGACACAGTAGTCGTAACCTTCACCACGTTTACGTCTGCTTTCCCAACCGTCCATCCACTTGCCGTTATCGTCGTATAAGTCGTCTTTCCACTCTGGCGCTGCGTGGCTGAGAAGACGGCTTTTATCGGCGAAAAAATCGTCTGTTGCGAAGGTAGCTTCTGCGCCGAGTTTTTCGTCTGCAAGGTTTATGTATTGTTCAAATGTTTGGGTCATGTCCGTGTAATCCTATCCAATTAATCAAGTAATAATAAAATGAGAACTTAGTGGCTTATTCGCTTATAAAGCATGCTCTTAGCGCACTAAGACTGGGCTGAGATAGCTGTTAACTCCGTTAACTTACATATCCCAGAGACGAAACATCGCGATCTTGTTGATCTCTTGAATCGCCGTAGCAAACTCAGTTTCACTATCATTTCCTAATCGCATCTCGAACGACTCAAGAATTTGGTAACGATTGGCTCCCTTCACCGCCATGATAAAAGGGAAATTGAAGCGACTTTTGTAGCTGTTGTTGTAAGAAGTGAATTTTTCAAATTCTTCGGCGTTGCACTGGTCGATGCCCGCCCCCGCTTGTTCTTTGGTCGACGACTCGGTGAGTTCGCCGTTTACTGCTGCTCGACCGGCTAAATCCGGGTGAGCGTTGATCAAAGCCAACTGTTTGCCTTGGTCTGCACTTAACAAGGTCGATGCCATTTTCAGATGAAGATTCTCGATATGGTCATCTTCGGCATTCAAACCTTGGTCATACACCACTTCTGCAACCCACGGGCTGTGTTCGTATACATCAGCGAAGTGAGCGACAAAGGTATCGCGGTCCATGGTTGTTGGTTGGCATGATCGAAATTCAGTCACGTTAAGCCTCCTTGCTTCACTGCTACTTCTGTTGTTGATGAACGTTGTTCGGTTGATAAGGGTGATGTTGGTGCCAGTGGTTGGCAATATCGATTCGACGACATAGCCACACGCTGTCGTGTTCTTTGACGTAATCTAAGAAGCGCCTTAATGCAGCAATACGACCGGGACGACCAATCAGACGACAATGCAACCCAACCGACATCATTTTCGGCGCGGTTTCGCCTTCCATATAAAGGGTGTCAAACGTATCTTTCAGATATTGGAAGAACTGCTCACCCGAGTTGAAGCCTTGCGCGGTTGAAAAACGCATGTCGTTCACATCGAGTGTGTAAGGAATCACTAGCTGAGGATGACCGGTTTCGGTATGCCAATAAGGCAGGTCATCATCATAGGCATCGGAGTCATAAAGAAAGCCACCTTCTTCTGCCACTAAGCGACGAGTATTTGGACCCGTTCGACCCGTGTACCAACCTTGGGGGCGTTGACCCGTCACTTGTTGGATGATCTCAATCGCTTTGGTCATGTGGTCGCGCTCTTCTGACTCATCAATGTATTGATAGTCTATCCAGCGATAACCGTGACTACAGATTTCGTGCCCCGCTTCGACCATGGCTTTGGCAACGTCTGGGTGACGCTCAATCGCCATTGCGACCGCAAAGACGGTCAGTGGGATTTCATATTCATCGAACAAGCGAAGAACACGCCATACACCCGCACGGCTACCATATTCATAAATGGATTCCATGCTCATGTGACGTTCGCCTTTGATCGGCTGTGCTGACGGGATCTCTGAAAGAAAGGCTTCAGACTCGTCGTCTCCATGTAACAAGCAACGCTCACCGCCCTCTTCATAGTTCAATACAAAAGAAACCGCGACGCGCGCATTACCTGGCCATTGAGGGTTTGGAGGGTTAGCTCCGTAACCGATCAAATTTCTTGAATAATCCTTATTCATCCAAGTACTCCTAACATAAGTGGTTGGCTTAGCCGCTCTTTCGTTGGTTCATCAAAATGAATCAGTGAATGGATTTTCCAAAAACCGAGCAACCTTACCCCTGTACATTTATTGTATACAATTATTTATCTCAATGTAAAGATTTTGTTATTCAAGTTAATTTTCCTCATTAGAACCATTTAAAAACAATACTTTAACAATGTAACCCTCGACCAAAAACCAATAACTCACATCTTTAAAGTCAGAAAAAACGACTAAATGGTTAACATTTTTCCAACAATTCGCTTTACTAATTGTATACAGTTCGTACATAGTTAGTGATAACAAAGTGACCAGTTGCATTCTTTGCAGGGTCGAATTACACAGATAAACCACGGAACAGAGGAGCGCCAAAAGCGCTATTAAAGGACTATGGGAAGACTAACAACACACGTATTAGACACGACTCACGGCTTACCAGGTGCAGAGATCAAGGTAGAGCTTTATAAGGTCAACGAAGACTCAACAGAAAAGCTAGCGACGGTACTCACCAACTCCGATGGCCGAACCGATGCGCCGATTCTGGCAGGAAATGATTTCCGACCGGGGAAATACCAATTGGTGTTTTACGTCGCTGATTACTACAGAAGCAGAGGCGTAGAGCTGGATGACGTGCCCTTCCTAGATGATGTGGTTATTCGCTTTGGTCTAGATGATCCAGACGCGCACTACCACGTTCCTCTTCTCGTCTCGCCTTACAGTTTCTCAACCTATCGGGGCAGTTAGTCCCGTGACCTAGAACTTCGAACTAGGCTCAACCGACAAATATTAAACAGATTGGTGCGTGCATCTAAAATGATGCGCGCTCACTAAACACGCTCATATAAAAATACTAACAACGTTATTAGTTAGAAGTTGATGACTAAACAACAGATAACTAAAGAAATAGCGGCTAGGAAAAAACCTTAAAACTTAATATTGAAATCTCGCTGTATTCAATAAATGGATCACAACATAAAAGGACTTGCTGACATGAGTGAGAGTAAAACAGAAATACTCAACCAAGATGCGAACAACGGAATTTTAGAGAAGTTTTTTAAAATTAAGGCCCACGGAAGTAGCGTAAAGAATGAGTTAGTCGGTGGTGTCACCACCTTCGCAACCATGGCTTACATCATCTTCGTTAACCCACAAATCATGGCCGCTTCAGGCATGGATTCAGGCGCGGTATTCGTCGCGACCTGTATTGGTGCTGCGATCGGTTGTTTGTTAATGGGACTATTTGCGAATTGGCCTGTCGGACTTGCGCCGGGCATGGGCTTGAACGCCTTCTTCTCGTTCACAGTAGTAAGCGAAATGGGCTACAGCTGGGAAGTGGCACTGGGTGCGGTGTTTATCTCCGGTATCTTGTTCGTCGGGATGAGCTTCTACAAAGTCCGCCAATGGATAATTGAAAGTATCCCAGTGAGTCTGCGTTATTCCATGACAGCGGGTGTTGGCTTGTTTTTGGGTCTGATTGGCTTAAAAACAGCAGGCATCGTCGTCGAAAACCCAGCAACTTTGGTCTCACTAGGTGACTTCACTAAACCAGAAGCGCTACTGGCGGCTATCGCGTTCCTTATCATCGCAGTTCTCAGTGAGCGTAAAGTCTTTGGTGCGGTGCTGATCGGTATTTTGAGTGTAACGCTTGTCGGTATGATGCTTGGCTTAGTGCATTACAACGGCTTCTTCGCGGCGCCACCAAGTTTAGCGCCTACATTCCTAAAAATGGACATTATGGGTGCACTCGATGTTTCGATGATCAGCGTTATCTTGGCTTTCCTTTTTGTAAACATGTTCGATACCGCGGGTACTTTGATGGGCGTGGCTGAGCGTGCAAACCTAACCAACCCTGAAACAGGCAAGATCGAAGGTCTAAGCAAAGCGCTGAAAGCCGACAGTATCTCAAGCGTGGCTGGTGCGTGTGTGGGTTGTCCGCCAGTAACCAGTTACGTAGAAAGTGCAGCGGGCGTTGCAGCAGGCGCACGAACTGGCCTATCTGCGATTGTGGTTGGTGTGTTGTTCTTAGCGGCGATTTTCCTATCTCCACTTGCAGGCATGATCCCAGCTTACGCAACCTCTGGCGCGCTGATTTACGTGGCGTTCGTGATGATGAGCAGCATGCAACACGTTGATTGGAAAGACTTTACCAACGGTGCACCTGCAGCCATTACCGCATTAATGATGCCACTGACGTTCTCTATCGCGAATGGTATCGCACTGGGTTTCATTACCTACACAGTGCTGAAACTGGCGACAGGTAAAACAAAAGATGTCTCAATTTCGATGTACTTCCTAGCGGCTATCTTCATCGCTAAGCTAGTGTTCATCGGCTAATCACCAAACGTAACTATCGCTTGGCCTGTTCGCAGGCCGAGCTATCAAGAAACAGGTTACAACAACATTTTAAAGAAAAAGCTAATTGTGCTAATCAGCGGAACGCACAAGCAATCCGTTCCTTTAGTGCACCTTTTTTATGACCCTACGCAGTTTGTAGAAGTCATTATTTGACCGCCAATCGCCTGTAAACGGAAACGCAGGCAGAGGAATATCAAATGAAACTTCTGTACACCCTAAATGAAAGACCGCCTCATGGGCTAACCCTCCTACTCGCACTGCAACACATGCTCGCCTCGATTGGTGGCATCGTCGCTGTTCCCCTTATTGTCGGCGCTTCTATCGGCTTGCCTAACACAGAGATCGTCTCGCTGATCAATGCTGCGTTATTGGCGTCTGGTATTGTGACCGTCGCTCAATGTCTTGGTTTCGGCCCTGTCGGTATTCGACTGCCCGTTGTGATGGGTTCAAGCTTTGCCTTTTTGGGTGTCGCTATCTCGATTGGTAACGAAGGTGGTGTTGCTGCCATTATGGGCTCAGCGCTTATCGGCTCGTTCGTGGTAATTGGTGCCAGCTTCTACATGGACAAGGTTCGGAAGCTGTTTCCAACCGTGGTAAGTGGTGTTGTGGTTACCTTAATCGGTTTAACCATTTTACCGGTTGCCATGAATTGGGTCGGAGACTCCCCTGCCAACACGGAACAATTCGCCACACTACCAAAGCTGTTTCTAGCACTGGTCTCTTTGGGCATCGTAGTCGGCGTATCGGTTTACTGTAAAGGCGCGGTTGCCGCTTCAGCTATCGTGATTGGTTTAGCGGGCGGTTACATTGTGGCGCTATCGCTCGGCATGGTCGACCTTGAGCAAATCAGCTCTGCCGCTTGGGTGGGCGGACCTGAACCCTTCAAATATGGCTTCACCTTTTCTGCGAGTGCCATCATCAGCATGAGCTTGGTGTACATCGTGGTTATCGCTGAAGCAACGGGTGATTTCATGGCACTCGGTAACAACTGCCAAACCCAAGTATCCGGTAAAGACTTAAAACGTGGTCTTCTAGGCGATGGCCTTGGCAGTACCTTATCTTCAATTTTAACGGCAATGCCACTGGCATCATTCAGTCAAAACGTCGGTATTGTGGGTATCACAGGCGTAGCAAGTCGCTATGTTGTAGCAGCTACCGGTGGTTTGTTGATTTTAGGCGGTTTATTCCCGAAATTAGCCGCCATTGCCGTCACAATTCCGAAACCTGTTCTGGGTGGTGTAGGCTTTGTGATGTTCGGTATGATCGCTTACGCGGGTATCCGCATGTTGATCAAGGCCGCAGACACCAAGCGAAATGCCTTGGTAATCTGTGTCGGTTTAGCGTCTGGTTTAGCCGTCACTTTCGAACCAAGATTGCTGCAACACTTGCCACATGATTTGGCGAATTTTCTTCACTCAGGCATCACTACCGGTACTATTATGACGGTATTGCTGAACCTTATTCTGCCGAAATCTTCACGAGCAGAAGAGCAAGAAGCGTTAGCCGAGAGCCAAGCGCAAGTTGAGTTAGAAATGAAAGAACAAGCTGAAGAAGCGCTTCAAGCAGACGAACAATTAGAGATTCAACAAGCAAGTACAGAAGCAGACGTTCAAGCGGCATCAGATAACCCTGAGCCCAAAGCGAACTAGCTGGTCCACTGATTAACGTAAAACCGATTTCCGTAGGATCAGGGCTGATTAGAGCATTAAACGTTTTAACGACCCTGATTCGAATTTATCTTTTAACTACAAATACCAAATAAAGACCCTCTTCCCTGAAAAGGCTGAGATGGCTAAGGACTACTATGAATGGAAACCATCTGGATTAAGAATCCTCTCGCAATCTACACTGGCTCACTGGCTGATGCAGAAGGCGGAATTGTCATTAAAGGTAATAAAATCATTGAGCTGGTTGGTAAACACAAAGAACCGACCTTACCCGTTGATTACAGCGTCGACGCTTCTCGTCATGTTGTGACTCCTGGGCTTATCAATGCGCACCACCACTTCTATCAAACCCTAACGCGTGCCTACCCTGGCGCACTCAATAAAGAACTCTTCCATTGGCTACAAAGTCTCTACCCTGTTTGGGCCAACCTAGATTCTGAGATGATGAGCCTAGCTACAGAGCTGGCGCTGGTTGAGTTAATGATGTCGGGCTGTACCACCGCCTCTGATCACCATTACTTACTGCCAAACGGGCTTGAACACGCCATCGATTTACAAGTCGAGGCCGCAGAGAAGCTTGGCGTGAGAGCGATATTTACGCGCGGCTCCATGAGCCTAGGGGAAGATGACGGTGGGTTACCGCCACGACACACCATTCAAACCGAACAGACCATCATCGACGATAGCCAACGCTTGATTCGTGATTACCACCAGCGTGATGAAGGGGCGATGATTCAAATCGCACTCGCGCCTTGTTCGCCATTCTCGGTCACTACCGACCTGATGAAAGAGACAGCCAAAATCAGCGAACGTGAAAACGTGATGATGCACACGCACCTATGCGAAACGCTCGATGAAGAAGACTTCTGTATCGAGAAGTTTGGCTTGCGCCCTGTCGATTATCTGGAAGATGTAGGCTGGCTCAACGAACGCACTTGGCTTGCTCATGGTATTCACTTCAATCCAGAAGAGATCAAGCGCTTGGGTAAAGCAGGTATTGGTATCAGCCACTGCCCAACCTCCAATATGATGTTGGCTTCCGGTATTTGTAAAAACAACGACCTTGAAGCGGCAGGAGTTAAAGTCGGACTGGGAGTGGATGGTTCAGCCTCGAATGACGGTTCCAACATGATTGCCGAAGTCCGCATGGCGATGTACTTACAACGCCTGCAATATGGCTCTGCCAATGTTTCACACTTCGACGCACTGCGCTGGGCGACATCGGGCTCAGCCGCCGCAATGGGTAGAACCGACATTGGTACACTAGAAGTCGGAAAACAAGCCGACATCGCGATGTTCAAGCTCGATGATATTCGTTTCTCTGGCAGTCACGACCCACTGGCTGCATTACTACTTTGTGGTGCGCAACAAGCGGATAGAGTGATGGTAGCGGGAAAATGGCGCGTTAACGATGGTGCTGTGATCGGCGTAGACATGGAGCAACTGATGCACCGCCACCACGCCGCCGCGATGAAGCTCGGTAAGCTGGCGATGAATAACTAGCGTTTCGATGTTTTGAACTCACCAGAAAGCAAAAGGCCGACGTGATGTCGGCCTTTCTTGTGTCACTAGAGAAATTGAGTGATAACAACTGGATGCTTTTCGACTAGGCAAATTTCGACTCAGTTGTACGCTCGAGCAAGTATTCCCTGTCCCTGATATTCATACATTCCAGCATCGTTACTGATGAACACTGACTCACCTGAACTCAGCATTAACTTGTGCTCTTTAGTTGAAACCGTTACCTCACCACCGATACAAAATAAAATCTCTGCGCTCCGTAGATACTGTTGGCTGACCTCTTCGTTCACTGACAAGATGTCGAAGCCGAAATCATCAACAGGTATAGGGAAACTCAACTTGTCTTCTTTCTCGATAGGTTTCAGTTTGATGCCTTCGATATCCGTCGTTTCAAAACACGTATTATCAATCAATTCAGGTACATCGATAAACTTAGGAGTGAGACCTGCACGTAACACATTATCTGAGTTCGCCATAATCTCTAGCCCAGTACCTTCGATATAAGCATGCGGGGTTTCGGCATGCAAAAACATTGCCTCACCCGGTGCAAGCTCGATTGTGTTCAACATGAGTGGCGAAAATAAACCAATATCATCGACATAATGCTGTTCAAAGCCTTTGCTGTACTGTAAAGCTTCTCGCCCCATAGCAGTCTTCGGTCTACGTTCATAAGCCGAATACAGCTGCTCTAGCGCTGACTTTTTTCGCTCACCTTCAAGTGTCATCACCGAGGTAAAAAACACTTTCAAGCCTTCGCTGTTGGGACTAATTGCTAGTGCTGAGATCTCAATATCCAGTGCGCTAATTTCTGCTTCTTTAAACAGCTCTATAATTTGCGGAATAGGCCTAAAACCATTCATCGCTTTGTAGAAAGTCAGCGCATAAACCAGCTCAGGTTTATGGTTAGGATCTTTGTAGTTTCGATTCGATGCATCCAAACTAATGCCTAGCTTATTCTCTCGTTCAAAACCAAGCTGAGCCTTTTTCTTACTTGGGTGTACTTGTATCGATAGAGGGGTTTCTGCCGCGAGAACTTTAAACAAATAAGGTAGTTCACCGAACCTTGCTTCAGTGTATTCCCCAAACATTCCCTTGCTGTCTTGGCTTAAAACCTCCGATAGCAGCTGGCCTGTATCAGCAACTCTTGAGCAGCCTCTAGGGTGAGCCCCCATCCAAATTTCAGCTTGAGGCTCAGAATTAGGATTTTGAATATCAAACAGCTCAGAAATAGACTGTTTACTTCCCCACGGATAATGCTGAATAACATTATCTAATTTAAATAAAGACATAGATATTTCTTTGTATCACTTGCAAGTAATCAAACTTAGTCAACTACTTAGCATTAATCATTGACGCACCCAACTTGAGAGTAGCAGCGATATTTCGAGATGTTTGAGTCACGTTCACGCTCGCCTCTTGAAGCACTTGTTCAAGGCTTTGTGGTGAGCGAACAGTGGCAAAAGCACTGTCGATTGTGGCGTATAAATCATCGATTTCAGAACCTAAAGAACCTGCAATTCCAATCACTGGAATCGACTTCGCCTTAGCTCGCTTAGCAATGCCAAATGGCGTTTTACCTTGCAGGGTTTGGTTATCCATTTGACCTTCGCCCGTAATCACCAGATCAGCCTGTTCTAGAACTTTATCAGCGTCTAACGCATCTAAAATCATCTCAATTCCAGGCTTAATTTGAACATCAAATAACAAGGAGACACCCAAAGGGGTGCCACCCGCCGCTCCAAACCCAGCGCTAGAACAACGGTCGACACCAGTTATTGAGAAAGCAACCTTGGCAAAGTTAGATAAACAACGCTCTAATTCAGCAATCAAACTTGGAGACGCTCCTTTTTGAGGACCAAACACCTCACTAGCTCCATTCCCCCCAACAAGTGGGTTCGCAACATCGCATGCCACTATGAATTCCACTTGCTTACAACGGGGGTGAACACCAGACAAATCGATGCGGGCAAGATTAGAAAGCGCAGCACCGCCTTTTGGTAATTCGTTTCCTTCTCGATCCAGTAGCTTTCCACCTAAAGCCTGTACGATACCAGCCCCACCATCGTTGGTTGCACTACCACCGAGGCCAAGCATTATTTTGCTCACACCTAGATCTAATGCTTCACATATGAGCTCGCCAGTACCATAGGTAGTGGTCACTGCAGGGTTACGTTGAGAAACATCGAGCAGATCTAAGCCTGATGCCGCCGCCACTTCAATTAAGGCAGTACTGCCGTTATCAAGTAGCGCCCATTGAGCCGTCACACCACAGTCGAGTGAATCTAACTTTAGCGGCCCGGTCACTGGCGAAAGTCTTATCTCGCCCTCTAAACCTTGCATCAATACGTCAACCGTTCCCTCACCACCATCGGCGAGAGGAAGGTGTACGTATTCAGCTTGTGGAAATACGTGAACAAAACCTTGTTCAATGCATTCACAGACCTGCTTAGCTGTCAGTGACTCTTTAAATGAATCTGGAGCAATCACTATTTTCATCGAAGGTATTCACTCTAGAGCAGTAAGAACAAAAACGCTGAAATGACCAGGCCAACACCTAAAACTACTGGGTAGGCTATTTGACTAATGTCCTTCGCCATTTCCGGCTCTTCTTGCTTCTGAGATTCAGAGTCTGACTTTGCTTCACTGTGAGTATTGTTCGCGCCTTGAGAACAGTCGTCTTCTGAACCGAGCAACTTCATAATCTGTTGAGTCGAATTCGCGGCTAGTAACTCATCACGGAAATCATCGTCTACAAGAGAAGACGTCAATGTCGTCAACACTTCCATGTGCGTAGATCCAGCTTCTGCTGGCGGGATCGCAATCAAGAAGATCATATTGACGGGCTCATCACCATCAATACCTTGCCACATCAATTCATCTTTAACGAAAGCACAGGCAAACACAGGCTCAATAACCGCCGGAGATTTACCGTGAGGGACCGCTAAGTACTCACCCAGAGCTGTTGGCCCCTCTTCTTCACGATGCAATACAGCATCTAAAAACTGCTGTTTATTTGTTAATTTGCCAGCTTGGTCGATCTTGTCAGTCAATGCGTTAATAGCTGCAAATCGGTCATCGAACACCGCATCTAACAGAATTAAGCTTTCGGACGTTAGGTTAGATAATTTCATGCGCTATTCCTTATGACTCTTCAGCCAAACAAATTGAAACGGTTTCAATATAAAGACATTTGCTAACTGCTCACGACTAATCAAGTCATAACCACCAGCATCAAGGCGAACCTCTTGTGGGACCTCACTTAAGTTCAGAGCAAAGCGAATAGATTCATCTCCTTCGCCGCGCTGCAATGCAAACACCTTTTCACCTAGGTCTAGAACTTTTTGGCTCATAAGTGGAGAAAATGCAGGTTGAGTTTTACGCAGCTTCACCAACTCAACCATCTGGCTATAAACTTGTTGGCGCAATGAGCCTGCTTCGGCTAGCTCCGCCTCTAACTCGTCTAAATCGAACTTCTCACGATTGATTCTGCGGTTAATACCCGATTCAACCATCCCGTTAATATCATTCTCACTGCCCAGTAAACTGTGATAGTAAATCGCAGGCACACCAATAAATGAAAGCAAGATAGATTGAGCCGCCAAGAATTTTCTCGCTTTCTCATCATCACTATCGGAAGCTTCAGTTAATGCACTTAAGTAATTGATATTCAACTCATAAGGAGACTGAGACCCGTCACTGTTGTTTTTATAGTTTACGCGACCACCTTTACGCTCAACCTGTTCACACATTAACAAACGATCTTCATTGGTCAGGATCCCTTCCGTTGGACGAACACCGACACCGTCATGGCTCGCAAGGAAGTTAAAGTAAGTTGTCTTATTCCCTTGCTGCAGTGAAGCCATTGCTTCTTCGGTTAGGCCTTTCGCCCATTCGGTCAATACAGAACTGTTTTGACTCATGAATGCATGCAGAGTCAAAGGCGGAAGCGGGAACTGATACACCATGTGTGCTTCATTTCCTTGTCCGAAATACGAAATATTTTCCTTGTGTGGCACATTTGTTTCAGTGATTAGTAACGCGCCAGGAACCGTCTCATCAAAGATGATTCGCCATAGCTGGATAATCTGATGTGCTTCCGGCAAGTGAATACACGTTGTATTTATTACTTTCCAGATAAAACCGATGGCATCTAGGCGTATTGAACGGCCGCCGTTTACTGCATACATCAATAAAATATCGATACTTTCTAGCAACACTTTCGAGCTTCGGAAGTTGATATCAATTTGGTCTTCAGAGAAAGTAGTCCACACATGAGATGTCTCCCCCGAAGCCTTACTAAACGGTGTCAGGAGCGGTAAAGCGCGGGGGCGCGTAACACTCGAGTAGTCTAGGCTTGGGTCAGACTCAACAAAGTAATCTTGGTATTGCGTATCACCTGCTAAGTAACCTTGAAACCAATCACTGCTTTTTGAGATGTGATTGATCACACAGTCGTACATCAAATCAAAGTTCTCAGACAAAGCATTGAGGTGTTCCCAGTCACCCAACTTCTCGTCGACCTTTCGGTAATCGACCACACTAAAGCCATCATCAGAGGTGTACGGAAACATAGGTAGAATATGGATATTGCTGATTGAGTCTTTTAGGTACTTATCAGCAAAAATTTTCATACTGCTCAATGTTTTTTCGTCGTTACGAGCAAAGCTGTCACCGTAAGTAATCAGGTAAGATGTATTCTCATCAACCCACGGTGTGTATTGTGGAGCACTTGGCTTCCATTTCTCAATTAAGGCTAAGATCTCTTGCGTTACCGAGTGTGCTTCTTCTTCACCATAAATATCGGCGACTTTGTTGAAGAGTATTTTTTCAATCATATCTTTGTCCTTATTGAGCAACGGCAAACGTTACGCGTAAATCGATGCTGTTGTTTGGTTGAACAACGGCTTTAGGAATACTCTCAACGCTTGTTGAGTCTGCGTACGTTTTTGGCTGTTCTCGGTAATCCACCAGCTCAACTTGCTGAAACTGTTCAAACGCATTTAGTTCTAGTTCAACGACTGAAGGCGTAGGGTTAAACAATCGAATGATCACCGCATCTTTCTTATAGAACGAGTGCCCGATACTTGATAGTTCAAGCGGCTGTTTGAGTGAAAGCAGGTTAAATGAAGCCAAACGCTCACGTGAATCAAATCGAACTTGGAAGCGCTCTAATCGATTCTCGAAACTGTTCAACGTTTGCTTTTGATAGCTAAATGGTGCGTCAAGGTATTCGCGCTCTAACCGACGAATTGTGTTGTGTTGAGCATCTTTCGTTAACGCCAAAGCAAAACTAAATTGCATGGATTTTTGAAGTTGTGCATCAGGAGTGTGTACTACGGTATTATTGATGCCAGAAGCACGACCTGGTCGCCACGCTAAGTCATCTTTACCAAGTACACCTGTACCTTTGAATAGGGTGAGCGCGATTTTGTCTGAGTGTTGCCCCTTGATGATTTGAAACTCTTTAAGCCCACTACCATTAATCACAACGGCTTTATTTGGCTCAGCTAACGCCACTGCACCTTCTGTGGTTTCGATATCAATAGGGCACTCTCGGAACTTATCCTTCCAACCTTCAATTGACGGCGCAATTGAACGCTCCATCAATGCAAATGGCTGGGTGCTAATCGAGGTGTTTGATTGAACGTCAGAATTAACTAACACACGCACACGGTGATCTTTCGCCTGGTTGATCGTTGTGATGTTGACTATTAGCTGCTCGCTGCCATGGCTAAGCGTTAAGCTAATTTCAAACGTCGCCTGATGATCGTTCTGATTCGCAGTTCGGGCGCTAAGATCAAATGGAATATCGAGTGTCGCGCGCACTAACATCACTTGCTCAGTTTCACCTACCCGCGTTTCGATAAGCTCAATAGCGTGGTTATATAACGGTGTATCTCCTCGCAGCGGTGAGAAATCATAGGAGTCGCCATCATCAGCTTGTTCTTCAAATGTAAGAAGTCGAGGAATAACGCGATTAGCCTTTTTATCGACTAACTGAAGTTGGCTTCCCTCACACGTCAGCATCATTACTTCATTTTCAATCGAGATTTGCTTACGTACTTCCACTTGACGATTGATCACGTCACATGGCTGTACTTCAAATACTTGGTATCCCATCGCTGGTAAGTCATTAACTGAGATATTCAACTCGAAACGATAGTAAGGAGGAACCGCAACCTCTTTTTCACCGTCTTTGGTAACTTCAATAACCTTGCCACCATCTAACGTCTCGCGCTTTATCACTTCGATAGCACATTGTTCGTTGCCATCTGAGATTGCGATGTTTTCATGCGAACTAAATACCACGGCCTTAACAAGCCCTGTGTATGGTTTAATTTGGCCGTTGAACAACATCAACTCATTATCATGGCAGCTACTAGCAATCTCTTTGATAACAAGGTTATACAAACCGTGGCAAATTTCTTGAGCCTGCTTTAAGCGATGCATAATATCGGCATTGGTCGCATCACTATTGCAGCCACCAATACTATCGTGCGCATGACACTCAAGAATCTTCTTCCAAGCGATATCTATCAGCTCTGTATGGACAGTAATACCTTGTGCTTTCGCAATTGCGATGACAACTTCAAGCTTCTTAATCAAAAACTGCTCTATATCGAAATTTAGCTTTTTAATGTCATATCTAACTGAGCCGATCGTCTTATGAATTCGAGCATAACGCGGAGCTTTAAATTCACCTTTATAAGTCTCAAAGCTATCGCTGTTATCGCGTAAAACATCAACAAATGCTTCCATAGAAGAGATCGCATATACGTCTTGCTCAGGTGAGCGATGCGAGGCAGCTTGTAACGTTTTAGGGAGCTCAGGATCAATATTCACCTGATCGCCACCAGATGGAATAAGCACTTCACTCAAGCCAGAAAGAGATTTGATTTTCTCGACCATTGGGAAGATTTTCTTGTCTAGATGATCAGGGGTCGCCACCATGTTTTTAGCTGCGCCATAACCATGGACAAGGTTATAAGCATAAATCACATCCCCGCCCGCAGAACGCCAATTAAAATTAGAACGCTCTACCTGTTGGTCATAATCAATTCCGCGCCAGAAAATAATGTTATCGATTCCCATGCCTTTAAACAAAGTCGGCATTTGTGCGTTGTGGCCAAACGTATCAGGTAGGTAACCCACCTTCATGCTATGCCCTAAACTTTCCGCAATATGCATACCGTATTTAAGATTACGAATGATCGACTCACCCGCCACATTATAGGTATCGGTCTGTGTATACCAAGGTCCTATAAATAGCTTCTTATCAGAAACGAGTTGTGCCAAGCGATCACGCATGTGCGGCAGGACTTTAAGATAATCCTCAACGATAGATGATTGACCATCTAAGTGATAACAACTGTACTCAGGCTGAGTTTCCAACGTTTCGATAACTTTAGTGAAGTTATACGTAGCCAAAACGTCACTGTCTTGCTGAGTAAAATACCACTCACGATCCCAGTGCGTATGTGGAATTACATGAATTTTAGCCATTGATTTATCTCGACTTATCTAAATTTTCAATTGAGGGGAAGCGGTCACTTCCCCCATTAAATTTCAAATGATGAGGACGCTTAATTAAGCATTACTCGGCTGAGGTTTGGTGCATAACAGTAATGCGACGGCAATAAACCCTGAACCAACGAACACGGATAAGGTGTAGCTAATTGGGTCTGATGATAGGAACCACCCCCAAACAGCTGGTAGCGGTAAGCTTTGGAAAACATTGAGGACAACCGCAAGTTGAGTACCTATGATTGAGCCAAGGATCATAATTGGGATCATCTTAGGGTTCTTAAGAATGAAGGGGATCGCACCTTCTGAAATACCAATCATGCCAAGCATTAGAGACGTCTTACCGACCGTTTGCTCCTCTGGGGTAAATACACGTTTACGGAATTTACCGTCTAGCATCGCAGCCAAGCCAACGCCAATCGGTGGGATAACAATTCCCAGCTCACGGGCAATTAGGTCGAAACCTTCTCCCATCCCGTTAAGACCAAGTGCTACTGAACCTGCGGCTTTGTTGATCGGACCGCCTAAGTCAAAAGCAGTACCTGCAGCAATTACCATCGAGTAAATACCTCGACCTGCGTCGCCGGCTTCGGTGAACACGTTAATCATTGCAAGGTTTAAAGCACCAAAGAACGGATTAATCACGTACTCCATGGTTAACACCATCACCACGCCAGTTACTGCTGGCACTAACAGCATGGTTTTTAGAGTCGTAAGATCCGTTCTTACTCGAATCACATCGTTAAGGTAACGGACCAAATAGCCCACAAGGAAACCAATAGCAATGGCACCGAAGAAGCCTGATGGCGCCCACCCTTCCAGGTCGAAAAATCGTTTGTAAGGCTCATCGGTCATCAAACCGCCAATAAAGGCTGGAATAAGTGCAGGTTTACCCGCAATCGAATAAGCAAGGTATCCGGCAAAGATTGGATACATAAACTTAATTGTCATGAAACCAAGCTTATCGAGCGTTTGAATTGGTGTTCCCGAAATATCAATGAACTCGCCAGTGATTTTCGCCACGGCCATCAATAACCCACCAAGTACAACCACAGGCAACATGTAGCTTATACCTGTCATAATATGACCAATAGCCACCTGGTAAGCGGAACGTTTTTCGTCATGCACTTCGACATTAGCGTCAGACTTTTCTTTACCACGTAGAAAAACTGTCGGCAGTAAATCGTCAACACGTTTAATCAGCTCTTGGGTACGAACTTGTAGCGGGTTCGCGTTATCAAATCGTTCCATGTCCATAATTGGCACATCAACGGCTAATACCACGCCGTCCGCGGTAGCGATATCATGAGCTGTCAGCTTGTTTTTAACACCATCACTACCTTGAGTTTCGACTTTAACTTCATAGCCTTGCTTTTCAGCCCAGCTCTGAATTTTTTTAGCTGCCATGAAGGTGTGCGCAATCCCTGTAGGACAAGCGGTCACTGCAACCAGTTTTTTCTTAGCCATGGTTTAATACCTTGTTCTTATCAACTGCGGCCAGTATATGAAGCGTGAATGTGTACCGACACTGTTTCATCGTACAACCGAAGTATCACGATACATCTGTGATTGAAGTCATGGTAATTTGCCTCATTTTCGCGCGTAATATTGATAGTTTCTTAAATAATAGCTGAGAGCAATGAACACATTTCAAGGTATAGAACGTGCGATTTACGAGTATTTGATCGGCCACGCCAGTGAGCTCCATGAAATTTCGGCTAAGACCATTGCAAATAAGGCTTTAACAACAACTACATCGGTAAATCGAGTTTGCAAAAAGATGGGCTACGCGAGTTACACTGAACTCAGGTATAAACTCTCTAATGAGCTCAAGCAAAATGTGACAACACCTTCAAGTCACATGAATCAGCAACAAATTGCGGGGGTTGCCAATACATTGAAGTTATCCCCTGTGGTATATCTGTATTCACGCGGTGCATCCATCGTTAGCGTAAATTACCTGTCTCGATTTCTATCCTTAGCTAACGTACCTCACTTGGTAATCACAGATATTCACCAGCTCACCCGTGCCGAACTCGGTACTCTGCTATTGATCAGCAAGTCTGGTGAAACCAACGCTGTAATAGAAATGGCGCAAAATGCTAAGCGTAAGGGACTGAAGGTGGTAGGAATAAGCCATCAAGGCTCAACACTCGACCAGGTTTGCCACCAAAACGTAGCACTAGAAGAGCAAGTGGATGGTATCTCTTTGTATGGTAGGGAGTCTCAGATTCATTCACTGCAAATCGTAGACCAAATTGGTAAAGAACTGCTGACCTTTTAGTCTCCCCCTTTTCCAGTTCTCCAAATACAAAAAGAGCAGCGCTTAAGGCTGCTCTTTGTTTTCTACGATATTATGGGCAAGGAATGCGCAGTATATTCATCAAATTACAAGTTCATGACAAACCCTAAACGTACTGCATAATCGTTTTCTCGGTTGCCGTCAGAGTCCACGTAAGTTTCATCGACAGACACTAGCTCCATGTATGGCGTCCAAGTTTCATTAACCTTATAGTTAACCATAACAGTATGCTCCCAGTAATCATCTCGACCAGTGCCTTGGTCAACACCGTCTTGATAACGGTATCTCGGGTTATACATTAGCCCCACATCACCAAAGCTTTTAGATAGCCAGATATCAAACTGATTCGAAGCACCACGTGTTGTGCCACTGCCATCCAAGTAGTCTTTCCCGTTTGCATCGTTGGACCAGTTATAACGATAACGACCAGTTAGAGAGACTCCGTTTTTGAAGCTTGTACCCAACTTCAAGTATGGACGGTATTCTGTCCAATTTGGCGCTGTCACTGTGACAAGACCCGGAGCCCAATACCACTGCTCATTGATTTCGAACTTGTATGTCGCCTCAAATTCTTGCGCAGCGGCTTTTAGACCATTAGTGTCTTCATCATTTGAATCGTTACCAGCAAAGTAACCGTCGTTATGGATCTGGGCGGCCTCCGCACTGAAGTAAAAACCAGTATCGAAGGTGTGCATGAATTTCACTCGGCTGTCGCGAATATCAGACGCAGTGTTATGACCAAAACGTACGTCTAACTTAGTTTCACCAGCAAAAGTGGGCATAGAAGAAAGGGCAATAAGAGTAGAACAAAGTAGAACTTGGCTTTTCATTTTTTACCTTTATAGTTTTATTAGGATACGAGCTTTCGCTTTCGCCGCCACTATAAAACTCAGGAATTAAACAAGTACAAAGTATCGTGATACATTCGCTGTATCACCGTTCGACTTGAATATTGGTCACATTGGAAACATGAGCCAAGTCTACTTTTTGGATATTTGGGGAGAGGCTTTTTTAGAAAAAATAAGGCGTTTACATTAAGGTGGTTAGCTTCATTTCCTTATAATGTTAGAGCTAACCATCTTGAAAAAATACCTAGTGTAAGCAGTTTAGAGCTTCATTATTTGATCACTAATCCATCAAACTCTTAGACTTAATCGCCTTCTTAGAAAGCTCTTTCGCGAACTCAGTGATGTCTGCTTCGAATTCATCGACGCTTTGGCGGATATCATCCAGTTGAACCGTCTGCATTACGCGGTTTTCCATTACGATTTGGCCGTTAACAATCGTGGTGTCTATGTTGCTTGGGTTCGCTTGATAAACCAGTGTCGCGTATGGGTCGTAACTTGGCATCATGTTCGCTGATTGTGTCTCTACAATCACGATGTCCGCTTTTTTACCCACTTCCAGAGAACCAATTTGGTCTTCCATGTGTAGGGCTTTTGCACCACCTAATGTCGCCATCTCAATGACTTGTTCAGGGATCATGATGGTGCGGTCTGAATGCTTTAAGCGCTGCATGTTAGCTGCGTAACTTAGAGTACGCATGATATCGACTTGGTTTGAGCTCATTGGGCCGTCAGTTCCTAAGCCAATACGCATGTCGGCACGATACATCTCCCAAGCAGGTGCAATGCCTGTCGCGCCTTTAGCGTTCGCCATTGGATTGTATGAGATACCCGCGTCAGCTTGCTTAAGAAGCTTTTGGTCGTTCTCTGAAAGGTGAATACCGTGAGCAATCACTACGCGCTCGTCTAGCACACCAATTTCATCCATGTATTCAACTGGTGATGTCGCTTTGGTTTCATCTTTGATACGCTTTTCTTCATTCGGGAATTCAGCGACGTGAATTAACACCGGCACATCGTATTGAGCAGACAGTTTATTGATCTCTTGTAGCTTATCTTTGCTGACTGTGTACACCGCGTGTGGCGCATACGCAGGCGTGATTAGTTCATCGTTTTTGTATTGTTCGATAAAGCCTTTGGCGTATTCAATGCCGCCATAAGGTTCTTTGGCATCGACCACTGGGAACTTAATCACAGTTTCGCCGAGCACAGCGCGTAAGCCGACTTCTTTGGTCGCCTTGGCCATTTCGTCCATGTGGTAATACATATCGGCGTAAGTGGTTACTCCGCTCTGTGCCAATTCGATAGAGCCAAGCTTAGTCGCGTTGTAAATCAGCTCACGGCTTAGCTTTTCGGCTTCTAGAGGGAAGAAGTACGCAAACAGGCGATTCGAAATACCCTCTTCGCCTAAGCCACGAAACGCGATCATAGGTAAATGGTTGTGCGCGTTCACCATGCCCGGCATAACGATTCCATCTTGAGCATCAATCACCTTTTCGGCGCGGTATTGAGTGATCAAATCCTCGTTACCGACTGCGATAATCTGGTCGTCTTTCACCACTACGACACCGTCTTCAATCACATACATTTCTGAATTGATGGTGAGAACCTGTCCGTTGGTGATGATCAGATCGGCGTTGTATGTTTGCGTCGCGACCGTCGAACCACAGCCAGCCAGTAGAACTGCGCTGATGGTGCATGCCAAGCTTTTGAGCGTCATTGCTAAACCTATATGTTGTGCGTGTAATATTGTTAGCAGGTTAGCCTTTTCCTTTAGAAAAAAGATCACCGCTAAATTTTTGCGACACTATAACCTTACCTTTAAATAAAATGGCATACCTAATCGAGCCAAATTCAAGATAAATGAGTTATTGCACAACAGGTCACAAAATCGTGCTTCACGAACCTTTGTGATTAGTTTTGAGCTGCGCTTGTGAACTGCTCTTCGCTCGTTCAGGCGAACCTTTAGAAAAGAATAGCGCATACATGGCTGGAATCACCAACAGTACGACTGGCAACGAGAACAGCAGACCATAGCCCAGCGTAAGCGACATCGGCCCCATAAACACGTCCGTTCCACCTAACCCATACGCCAGAGGAAGCAAGCCAGCAACCGTGGTCAGTGATGTCATCACAATCGGACGCAGGCGACTGACCGCGGCTTGAGTTACTGCGTCTATTGCCTCTAAACCTTCGGTTCTTAGCTCGTTGATTCGGTTAATCAGCACTAGTGAGTTGTTGACCACCACGCCTGTCATGCCGAGAACACCAATCAAACCAAACAAAGACATCGGCTGCATGTGAACCACGAGTGCCATCAATGACGCCATGATCGCAAACGGGATAACCGCCATAATAAGCAGTGGTTGCAACAGTGAATTGAACATCACCGCCAACACGAAATAGATAGCCACCATCGCCGCAGGGAACACCACCATAAAACCACTCATGGTTTCGTTGGTGCTTTCTGCTTCGCCGCCAACGCTGATGGTCACGTTCGATGGGTATTGACCGTTGAGCTCTGTGATTAGCTCATCGGATAACGCGACAGGGCTAATGTTCTCGTCAGATAAAGCCGCTGATACCGTCACTTCACGCTCCCCGTTGTAATGCTTAATCAGACGCGGAATTTCTATCTGTTCAACCGTTGCCAATCGACTGAGCGGTACTTGCTGCCCATCTGCGGTGTAGATTTTAGTCGTTTTCAGTTTCTCGATATCGCGGAATTGCTCGTCCAATACCACACGAATATCGACCTCTTGATCACCAAGCCAAGTGGATGTCACGCTGTTTCCGTCAAAGCCGACTCGCAGCGCATTCGATAAGTCACTCACCGTTAAGTTGTATTTCGCCAGCCAGTGATATTGAGGAACGATATTCAGCTGAGGATCTTTCAGTGCCTCATTGTGATTGACGCTTGTCACTCCTTGGTAATCTTCTAGCCAAGCCATCACCAAATCCACGGTTTGATTGCGTTCGCTCTCGGTTCCGCCAAGTACTCGAACCTCGACAGGCTCACCGGGAGGCGGACCACCAGCATCAATTGAGAACTTAATAAACATACCTTCAGACACCACTTTCAACTCTTCATTAAGTGCCGCAATAATCTGTTCTGCTGAACGGCTGCGCTGGTCGAAGTTCGTTAGATTAATGACGCCTTGCGACACCGGTGACGAGTAAACCAATTCATAGCTAACCAATTCCGTTTCCGGCAAGGATTCGATCGCTTGCTCTATCGACTGATGAGCTGCTCGCACCTTGCTTAGCGGCGTACCTGCCTTCACTTCGGTGTAGACTTCAATGTATTTGCCCGCTTCTGTTGGGAAGATATCTACTTTCAACGAAGACACCAAAAAGCCAGAAACAGCGAAGCCAACCAACGCCAATCCAATCACTGACTTCTTGTAGTTCAGAGCAAGATTGAGCAGCGAACGGTAGTGCTTAGCTATCCATTCAAATCGATCCTTTTCTTGAGATTTTTGGGTGCTCTCTTTTGCAGAAGCCAAGTGTGTAGGCAGCGTGAGCGTACATTCAATGAATGAGAACACGAGCGCTGCGATTACGGTAATCGGAATCACCGCAACCGCCTTGCCCATAGTGCCGGGAATAAATAGCATCGGGATAAACACTAAAGCAGTGGTTACTAAGCTCGCCATCAATGGCTTGATCACCTTTAGCGTCCCCGACACCGCAGCATCGACACCTTTTTTACCCGCTTCTTTTTCTTGAAAAATACTTTCCGCGATGATCACTGAATCATCAACGATAATGCCGATCACCAACAACAATGCAGCCAGTGTAATGCTGTCTAAATTCAGTCCCATAATAGGCAAAACGATCATCACACCGAACACACAAAACGGGATAGAAACCGACACCCAAAAGGCGACGCGTCGTTGCAGAATCATACTCAAGATCAGCAAAACCAACACCAGACCGATTGCGCCATTGGTGGCCACGATAGAGAACTTCTCGCTCATGTCTTTACCAAGATCGAGGCTGGTCTGGAAGATGAATTGATCGCCAATGCGTTCGCTTTCTTTGTCCAACAACGCTTTGATACTTTCGATGGTAGCAGTCACATCGGCACTACCACTATTTGTGATTGAGAAAATCACCGCCGGTTTCCCGCTCAAAACAGAATCTTCAGTTGCGCGCGCAAAGGTATCAATCACCGTTGCCACATCAGACACACGCACGACCTGACCTGAATCCAGCGCCTTGATTACGATGTCAGAAATATCACCGGTCGAGGCCACTTTGGTCATGGTGACGATCTTCTGCTCTTGGCTCCACGACTCTACAAAACCACCCGATTGCGATAGGTTGTGTTGTTCTATCGCGGTACTGACATCATTGAAGGCGACTTGATAACGGCGTGCTTTTTCCGGGTCAACCTCAACCCAAAACTCTCGTTCGTTAAAGCCAGAAAGCTTGATGGCACCAACGCCCCCCAGGTTGTTGATTCTCTTTTCTAACTGATACGCGTAATGCTGTAGTGAAGCGGGATCGGTGTTGCTGTCTGATAGGCTAACGCCAAAATGGTACACATCCAAAGAAGAGGTTTTCTGCTGAGTCACAACCGGTGGCGCATCTATATCTTTCGGTAGGTTTCCGACTCGATCGACCGCTTGCTGAATATCTCGCAAGATCACCGCTGCGTCTTCACCGGGTAGATATTCGACCTCGATAAAAGAGCGCCCTTCTGATGATTCAGACGAAAAATAGGCAATGCCATCCACTGAGCGAAGTTCTTTCTCTATCGGGTTGGTGATGTTGAGTTCAATATCTTGAGCCGTTGCACCGGGATAGATGGTTTCGATTTCCGCCGTATCCATCGCAACATCAGGGTACTCTTGTAAATTGAGCTGCATTAACGACATAACACCCGTCAGCAACACCATTACCGTAATAATTCGAGCTAAAAATTGACGATTCGCGAAGTATGCTAAAAAGTTCATCTCTACTGCCCTTTACCTTGGTTCGAGTCCGATGTTGCTTGAGCTGTTGTGACATTTTTCACCGCAAGCTCTGTCGAGGCGTACACCGACATACCCGGTTTAAATTGATGACCTTGGTTGGTGATCTCGACCAAGACTGGGTAGGTCAAATTTTGCATCTCGACACCAATGCGCTGCACGTTCGCTTCCATCTTGAGTTCTGGGTTGGTTTCAGACCACACCACCACTTCCTGACCTACAGTGAAATGCTTTAAGTCATACTCACTCGCCATGAATGACAAGGTGACTTTATCGATGTTGACCACCTCATAGAGCAAATCACCTTCACTCACCCAAGCGCCTGATTGCGCGGGTTTGTTAGAGATATAGCCCGAGATAAGAGACTCAATTTGCGTATTTTCGAGATCAACTTGAGATTGTTGATAGTCAATTTGAGCAACAGAAACAGCCGCTTTGGCACTAAGAAACTCGGCACGTGCTGTATCTAGCTCTCCTATTGAAAGGCTGTTCTTTTTGATGAGTGCTTGATAGCGGTTATAGGTTGCTTTCCGTAATGCAAGATCCGCTTCTGCAAGCGCAAGATTGGCCTTCGCTTTGTTAACACTAAACCTAAAATCATCGGCTTTAATTTGAGCAAGTAGTTGCCGTTGGTTTACAGCATCTCCCACTTCAAGGTTATTCATCTCAACAACGCCAGGCACCTCAGCCACAATACTGTGTTTGTTCAACCCTTGAACATGGCCGATCAGCTCTGTTGCTTGAGCTGTTGATACTTGAGTTGTAAAAACTCCGAGAAGTGCTGCAAGCGCGATGATTTTAGTTTTCATAATTCGACCCTCACCTATTGATGCGATCTATTATTGAACTGGCTTTGTCGAATTAAAGTCAAAGTCGATGCTAGATTTATAAAGAATTTGATGAAATTTCATTTTTTTGATCAACGCTAACCATTAGAGATAAGTTCGACATAATTTTAGGTAGGCTACATTTTGGATAGGGGCAGGTCTTTGGATCGGATAGAGGCTTGAACCCAGTCGTATTTTGGTTGTTGAAGACAATATCGAACGACAACGCATTATTGTCGATTTCCTAAAGGTCACTCTTCCATAAAGCAACGCATACAAAAAAGGACATCGAGTGATGTCCTTATTTTTATGAAATTGAGTTCGACTAGCTAACTAAGCTTTTCCTTTCACACCACAGCCTTTAATCACCAGTTGAGTGATAAACTCAGCGGCATCAGCATAGTCTTTATCATCGAGCTGTTCTTTCTGCATCACGCTGCAAATCTGCCAGCCAAAATCGGCGTAGGTTTGGGTGGCTGCCCAGATGGTAAACATCAGGTGGTGTGCAGGAACATCGTCCATTAATCCTTGCGCCGACCATGTCGAGAACTTATCAAGAATCATCTGGGATTGCTTATACAGCTCGTCACCAATTTCTTTCGGCAATACTTTAGCGCCAGACATCACCTCATTGGCAAATACCTTAGAGGCATGTGGATGATCGCGAGAAATGATCAGCTTGGTTTGAATATATTGAGACAAGGCTTCAACAGGATCGCTGAGCTCTTCAATCGGACGAGACGCTTCTAGTAAGGGCTGAGTGACGGTTTCAAGCACAGCGTTGTAGAGCTTATCTTTAGAGCTGAAATAATAGAATACGTTAGGTTTGGGAATGTCGGCCGCTTTTGCGATGTCAGCCATTTTTGTTGCGGCATAACCATGAGTGGCGAATTGTTCACACGCGACTTCGATGATTAAATCTTGATTCTTTTGTCTGATCCTAGACATATTGCATCCTTTACAGCTCGTTACTAAAATCATAGTAATCAACGTGCTTCATTAGTCCAGAAGATAATCTCAGAACTCAAGGTCACCGCATTGATAACAATAAAATGGCCGCTCTATTTGTTAAGAAGCGACCATTCCATACCGTGTTTTTGAACTGTTCAAGTTAAAGAATCAATATCGCTCTGAAGTCATTCACATTGGTCAGCGTCGGCCCCGTGGTAAGAAGCACATCGACTTGCTTGAAGAAGTCGTAGCTGTTGTTAGCATCGAGATAGTCTTGCGCTTTAAGCGACAAGCTCGAACCTTGTTGCCATGTTTGTGGGGTAATCCACGCGCCCGCATTGTCTTCCACGCCATCAATCCCGTCGGTATCAGCAGCCAATGCAAATATGTTGTCTTGGCCTTTAAGCTCGTTATATAGGCTCAACAAGAACTCACAGTTACGCCCACCGCGACCATTGCCTTTAACGGTTACTGTGGTTTCGCCACCGGAAAGTATCACGCAAGGCGTCTCAAATGGGTGCTTATGATTAGCCACTTGCTTAGCCAGTGCAGCGTGAACTTTCGCGACATCTCGCGCTTCTCCCTCTATGCAATCACTCAACACATAAGCAGGAATGCCCAAGCCTTCGGCCTCTGCTGCGGCAGCTTCTAACGCCGACATTGGTGTGGCGATAATATGGTGCTCCGCGTTTTTCCAGCACTCATCATCCGGCTTTACCGTTTCTGACTCTGGGTTGTTCAACCATTCGAATGCCGAAGGTGGTGTTTCAATGCTATAGCGTTCCAGTATTGCCATCGCATCAAAACGGGTGGTGGTGTCTGGTACGGTCGGACCCGATGCAATCACACTGATGTCATCGCCCGGTACATCTGAAATCGCCAAAGAGACCACTCGTGCTGGATAAGCAGCTTTCGCTAATCGCCCACCTTTGATTGACGATAAATGCTTACGAACGCAGTTCATCTCATCAATGGCTGCGCCCGACTTAAGCAGCGCTTTATTGATTTGTTGCTTCTCTGCCAAGCTGATGTCGCCACCGGGTAGACTTAGTAAAGCGGAGCCACCGCCAGACAGTAGGCAAATCACCGTATCGTCGGCACTCAAGCCACTCACCAATTGCAGCATACGTTGGCTCACTTCTAAGCCCATCGCATCTGGCACAGGGTGAGCTGCTTCAATCACCTCAATATGTTCGCAAGGGGCGGTGTGCTCATAACGAGTCACAACCAAGCCTTCTAAATCACGTAGCGCAAGGTCTTGCTGTTTCTTGGCTTGCCATACGGCTTCCAATTCAGCGGCCATCGATGCTGCCGCTTTCCCTGCCCCGATAACGACAGTTCGCCCAGCTTGATTTGCCGAGCGATAGAATATGTCTTGAGGAAGAAAAGGTTCGATGTGATTTTTAGGTAGCGCCTCGTTAACGGCACTTGAGAAAAGGGTTTGCAGAAACTGCTTAGCATCAATGTCCATCAGCCACTCCTTAGTTGACGGAGAAAAAAGAACCCCGATACAAGGCTAAAGGGTGCCTGCTAAGATCAAGTTGGAAAGGAACAACTTCAACCTCAGCCTTGTATCAGGAACGCGTATAAAAGGAGACGAAACTACGCGATTTATAAACAAACTGTTGGGCTACGAATCGATAGCAGCCCTAATTAATTAACGGATAATCGTTAGATTGACTAACCACTAAACGGAAAAACCGTTAACTAGATTAACGAATCGAGTGGTCAGAACGTTTCTCAATCGCTTGAATAAGCGCAGAGTGGTCCCAACCTTCACCGCCCATTTCGGCACACTCGCCAAACAACTCCTGAGCATTCGCCGTATTCGGCAGTGCGACCCCTAGCTCTTGTGCGCCCGTTAGCGCAAGATTCAGGTCTTTCTGGTGAAGTGAGATTCTAAAGCCAGGGTCGAATGTGCCTTCAACCATCCGCTCACCGTGCACTTCCAATATCTTAGAGTTAGCAAAGCCGCCCAATAGAGCCTGACGTACGCGTGCTGGATCGGCACCGGCTTTTGAAGCAAAGACTAACGCTTCAGACACGGCTTCGATATTCAGAGCAACGATGATTTGGTTAGCTACTTTGCACGTTTGACCTGCACCGTTATCACCCACCAGCGTGATGTTCTTACCCATGATTTCAAATAGCGGACGCGCTTTATCAAAGGCGTCTTGCTCACCGCCCACCATGATAGTCAGCGCTGCATTGATAGCGCCTACTTCGCCACCTGATACCGGAGCATCAAGGTATGACGCGCCGCCTTCGTTGATTCGCGCTGCAATGGCTTTGGTTGCGATTGGCGAGATTGAACTCATATCGATAACCAGTTTTCCAGCAGCGCCACCTGCGGTGAGGCCTTGCTCGACGCCATTATCACCAAACAGGACGTCTTCCACTTGAGGCGTATTCGGCACCATTAGGATAATGATATCCGCAGCTTCAGCGGCTTCGGCTGGTGAATGGCAGACCGTTGCGCCCGCTGTCACAAGATCGGCAGGTGCTGCAGTAAAGTGATCCGACAGAATCAAATCGTGACCTGCTTTTTGAAGGTTACTCGCCATAGGTTTACCCATGATGCCAGTTCCGATAAATGCAATTTTAGACATGTTGTTCTCCTTAACGTTTGAGGGTTACCAGACGCAATTAACGGTACTGGTGTAGCCAACCAAGGCCTTCTGTCGTTGTTGTTTTCGGCTTGTATTCGCAGCCAACCCAGCCTTGATAGCCAAGCTCATCAAGATAATTGAGTACGAATGGGTAATTGATTTCTCCCGTCCCCGGTTCGTGTCGACCTGGATTGTCAGCCAGTTGCACGTGTGCGATTTGGCCAATGTTTTGCTGCATGGTCGGCGTAAGATCGCCTTCCATAATTTGCATGTGATAAATATCGTATTGGATAGAAAGGTTATCGCTCCCTACCTCTTTGATGATCGCTTTGGCTTGCTCCGTGGTGTTCAAGAAGAAGCCCGGAATATCGCGGGTATTGATCGCTTCTATCACTAAGCTAATGCCTTCTGCTGCGAGCGCGTTCGCCGCGTAATGCAGGTTAATCACAAACGCCGATTGCGCATCTTGTTGGGTGACACCTTGCGGAACAATCCCCGCCAAGCAATTCACTTGAGTACAACCGAGCGCTTTTGCGTAAGCGATGGCTTTAGGTACACCCGCTTGAAATTCTTCAACTCGCGCTGGGTCGACCGCGATACCACGGTCGCCAGCGTCCCAATCACCCGCAGGCAAGTTAAATAGCACTTGCTCTAGGTTATTAGCGTCGAGCTTTGCTTTGATTGCCTGAGCATCAAAGGCGTAAGGAAAAAGATACTCCACACCTTGAAAGCCCGCTTCTGCGGCAGCTTCAAAGCGGTCCATAAAATCAACTTCCGTGAATAACATTGACAAGTTTGCTGCAAATTTTGCCATGACTCTGTCCTTATTCTTTATTTTTGAAAATCTGGTTATTTGTAGTAGAGCCTCGCTATATTGGAGGCTTTTCCGTAGAGCTAAGCCTCAGCTCTACGGATACACATGACTTAATGATTACTTGTACGCCAGCGCCGTTGGAGCATCGCCGCGGCTTTCGGCAAGCGGTTCAAACTCGTTAATAGCATTGATCTCTACGCCCATCGCAATGTTGGTTACTCGCTCAAGAATCAGTTCAACGACCACTGGCACCTTGTGCTTGTTCATCAGCTCTTTTGCTTGCTCAAACGCAGCGGCAATTTGCTCTGGTTCACGAACTCGAATCGCCTTACAACCTAAACCTTCAACAACCGCAACATGGTCAACGCCGTAGCCTTCAAGCTCTGGTGCATTCTGGTTATCAAACGCCAGTTGTACACAATAATCGATATCAAATTGGCGCTGTGCTTGGCGAATCAAACCTAGATACGAGTTGTTCACCAACACATGAATGTATGGCAAGTTGAACTGTGCACCTACTGCCAGTTCTTCGATCATGAATTGGAAATCATAATCACCAGAGATAGCGACAATATCGCGATTTGGATCGGCGGCTCGTACGCCCAATGCGGCGGGTGTTGTCCAACCTAGCGGGCCAGCCTGACCACAGTTGATCCAGTTACGAGGCTTATAAACATGCAGGAACTGAGCGGCGGCGATTTGCGACAAACCAATGGTGCTCACATAACAAGTATCACGACCAAATGCCTTATTCATCTCTTCATAAACACGCATCGGTTTCATTGGCGCTTCATCGAAATTGGTTTTACGCAGCATGGTCGACTTGCGTTCCTGACACTCACTTGCCCAAGCATTTCGATTCGGCAGTTTGCCAGCGTCACGCCACTCTTGCGCCACTTCAACCATTAGCTCTAGTGCAGCTTTCGCATCAGAGACAATGCCTAAATCAGGACAGAACACACGGCCGATTTGGGTTGGTTCAATGTCGACGTGTACGAACTTGCGGCCTTCGGTGTAAACATCCACAGAACCGGTATGACGGTTTGCCCAACGGTTACCCACACCAAACACAAAGTCAGAGTTGAGCATGGTTTCGTTACCGTAACGATGGGATGTTTGTAGCCCTACCATGCCCGCCATTAAGTCATGATCATCCGGGATCGATCCCCAGCCCATTAAGGTTGGAATCACAGGAACACCAGTGATCTCGGCAAACTGTTGCAACAATTCAGATGCGCCAGCATTAATCACGCCACCACCGGATACAATCAGCGGTTTTTCCGATTGAGACATCATGGTTAATGCTTTCTCAACCTGCGCGCGTGTTGCTTGTGGCTTATAAGGCTCTAGCGGTTCATAGGTATCGATATCAAATTCAATCTCAGCCAGCTGAACATCAATCGGTAGATCAATCAGGATTGGACCCGGACGACCCGAACGCATTAAATGAAAGGCTTTTTGAAATGCGCGTGGCACTTGTGCAGGTTCCAGCACCGTGGTTGCCCACTTAGTCACTGGTTTAGCGATAGATTCAATGTCGACCGCTTGGAAATCTTCTTTATGAAGACGAGCACGTGGCGCTTGGCCTGTGATGCATAGAATTGGAATCGAATCTGCAGTCGCAGAATAAAGACCCGTGATCATGTCCGTTCCCGCAGGACCAGAAGTACCAATACACACACCTATATTGCCTTGATTAGTGCGCGTGTACCCTTCAGCCATATGGGATGCACCCTCTACGTGACGAGCTAAGACGTGGTCGATTCCTCCGAGCTTTTTCATAGCCGCATACATAGGATTAATTGCTGCGCCGGGAACACCAAATGCGATGTCTACACCTTCACGTTTAAGCACCTCTACCGCTGCTTCAATCGCTTTCATAATTGCCATTCGAACCTCCAGTTCAGATTGTATACAATTAAACTAACTTTTGTGTACTATGAACCATCCTCGCCATTTATCAACCCCAAAATGAAACAATTTAGTTACATACCGCTGCCATTCTGAGTAAGCACCCACCCTGAAAAGCTTACAATTCATTGCTTTACATAAAATATCTTTACGTGGAAATAAATCACAAAAAGATCAAATGATAAATAAATGTTAAATACCCTTTGCTTGTTTACAATTTATGCAATATAAATATCCTTAAAAAGAGCATTTTGTATACAAAGTGACATCGTATTGTTCAAAGGAGACAACAATGATGAATGACGTAAAAGAGAGAGAAGAAGTACAGTGTATGCAGGTACTCGGGAATATGGACAACTCCGAGTACAAAGAGATCTTGTCTAAAGATGCATTAAAATTCTTAGAAGCTCTCGTCAATAAGTTTGGAGATCGCCGTCATGCCCTGCTAAGTGACCGCGACACAAAACAAGCTCAGTATGACGAGGGAGAGCTACCCAATTTCAGAAAAGACACCATTTCCATTCGTCAGAATAAAGAGTGGAAGGTGGCAACGCCTCCACCAGAACTGCTTGATCGCCGCGTAGAGATCACTGGGCCTATCGAAAGAAAGATGGTGATCAACGCGCTAAACTCAGGCGCGAAAGTCTTCATGTGTTGCTTTGAGGATGCGTCTTCCCCGACTTGGGCCAATATGGTCGAAGGGCAAATCAACCTAAGAGATGCCAACCTTGGCACCATTAGTTACTTCGATGAGAAAAAGCAGAAGAGTTACCAGTTAAACGACGAGCCTGCACTGCTGATTGCCCGCCCACGAGGGATTCACCTTCCTGAGCAGTCCATTCAATTCAACAATCAGCCTATCGGTGGTTGCTTGATGGACTTCGCCTTGTACTTTTTCCACAACTATCAATCACGTGCACAACAAGGTTTAGGGGTTTACTACTACATTCCAAAACTTGAAAGCATGGAAGAAGCACAATGGTGGGACGATATTTTCAGCTTCACCGAAAACTATTTCCAAGTACCCAAAGGCACCATTCGCGCGACAGTATTGATCGAAACGCTACCAGCCGTGTTCCAGATGGAAGAGATCTTGTATGCAATGCGTGATCACATCGTGGCAATGAACTGCGGTCGTTGGGATTACATCTTTAGCTACATCAAAACGCTGAAGAACCATAAAGACCGCATCCTGCCAGATCGACACGGCATCGGCATGGATCAAGAATTCCTCAACGCCTATAGCCAACTGTTGGTACGAACTTGTCATGCTCGTGGTGCATTGGCGATGGGTGGTATGTCAGCCTTTATTCCAGCGAAAGACCCGCAAGAGATGGCGCGAGTGACGGCCAAAGTCATTGAAGACAAACAGAGAGAATCTCAAAACGGACACGATGGCACTTGGGTCGCGCACCCTGCACTGGTTGATTTAGCGATGTCGATCTTCGATAAGCACCTCGATGGCAAAGTAAACCAAATGGACTTCCAAAGCCCAGACCATGTGATCAATGCAGACTCTCTGCTAAAACCTTGTGAAGGCAGCCGCGACGAAGCGGGTGTGCGTAAGAATATCCGCATTGCGCTGTATTACATTGAGGCTTGGATCCAAGGATACGGCTGTGTACCTATCTACGGCCTTATGGAAGATGCGGCGACCGCTGAAATCTCGAGAGCCAATATCTGGCAATGGATCCACCACGGGGTAACACTCGATGATGGCCAAACCTTTACCAAATCACTGTTCCACTCTTGGCTTTACCAAGAGCTAGACACCATAAAACATGAAGTCGGAGACTCGCGCTATGCAGCAGGTCGATTTGAAGAGACAGCCGATCTTTTCTATCAACTTTCTACAGCCGAAGAGTTCGCTGCCTTCCTAACTTTACCCAGCTATGGGCTATTACAAGAGTCCAGTTAGGACTCTTGTACCGAGCTGAATCAGTCGATGATATTCACAACTAGAGTAATGTTCGGCTGACTTAGCTTGGTACATGGCCCCTTGAAAAACTAGGAGATAACATGGGAAGTTTGACTCTACAACAAGCGTTAACCATCATTGATGGCACCTTAAAAGCAGGAAACAAGATCCACACAGAACCTTTGACGGTCGCCGTCTTAGACAGCGGTGGCAAACTGATTTCTTTGCAACGTCAAGATGGCTCTAGCATGATGCGACCAGACATCGCGATCGCTAAAGCATGGGGAGCACTCGCACTGGGCTGTTCCTCTAGAAAACTCGCCCAAGATGCTGACAACCGACCAGCATTCATCTCCGCCGTAAACGTACTCGCACACGGAAACATGGTGCCAGTACCAGGGGGCCTACTGATTCGAGATAAGGACAAAACGGTACTTGGCGCGATTGGTGTCAGCGGTGATATTTCAGACATCGACGAGAGCTGCGCCATCAATGGCATTGGTTGTGCAGAACTGTTCAGTGACGAGATGCTCCAAGCTTAACTCGCCAATTCGCTGTACTTGAAGTTCTTAAACAAGAACAAAAAAACCGAAGCTATTAGGCTTCGGTTTTTTATTGAATCTAAAGGAAGATCAGCAAAACTACTCGTACGCACTCAACCATGCTTTCAGAAGTTGGTTGGTGTTCTTCTTCTGACTCGCAGACAATGATTTAACCAGTTTTTTCTGCATTTCAACATGTTCAGTCATCATTTGGTCAATCAGAATAAGACCATCTTTGGTTAACTGAACACTCACGCTGCGTCTGTCTTCTTTGCTGTGCTCACGACTGATCAGCCCTTTGGCTTCTAGCTTATCAAGGCGATTGGTCATCGCGCCTGATGTCAGCATCATGGATCCAATCAGTTCAGATGGCGTCAGTCGGTAAGGCTTTCCAGAACGTCGCAACGTCGCCAGCACATCAAACTCACCCAGCTTCATGTCGTATTTTTTATGAAGCTCGGCAACTTGCGTCTCCATATACTTGGCAATACGCATAATCCGACCCATCATTGCCATAGGCTCAGTTTCTAGTTCGGGCTTTTCCTTTGCCCATTGCTCTACTACGCGGTCGATAGCATCCATTTGCAATCTCGCTCCGTTGTTAGTCTGATTACTTCAAACTAGTTTAACATAAAGATACTTTACAACCACTAGTTCTCAGTATACAGTTCACACAATAGTTATCTTAACGTAAAGATATTTTAAATGAACATATTATTAGCAATGATCCCCGCGTTCTTTTGGGGAACAACCTATGCAGTGACGCAATTTACGCTACAGGAGTGGCCACCATTATTATTGGGTGCTTTGCGTGCGTTGCCTGCTGGTTTGTTATTGCTAGCAGTAAAGCCAACACTACCTAAAAAAGGCGAGTGGCAGATCATTTTCACACTGGGCCTTATCAATATCGCGACCTTCTTTGGCTTGATCTTCGTGATGGCGCTAACGCTACCTTCGGCAATCTCTGGCGTGGGTATGATCTCCGTCCCGGTGTTCGCGATGATCTTCCACTGGGTAGTGAAAAAACAGCGCCCACACCTGATTCAAGCCCTTTCAGGTATTGGCTTGATCACCTTAGCGTGGGTACTCTTTAACCCAAGCCAAATTGCTCTGAACCCAATAGGTTTAGGCGCAATGTTCGCCGCGATCATGTGTATCGTTATCGGCAGCAGCATTACCAAGTCACTGGGTAATCGCATGCACTGGTGGAAGGTATTAACGTGGCAACTGATTCTGGGCGGTACGATTTTGTCTGTCGCGTCTGGCGTTCATGCATTCATCGACCCGCAGCCTTATGTTAATGCTGTGACTCATTTCGATACTCGCAATGCGATGGGCTTGGTTTGGGTTATTGGTCTAAATACTGCACTGGGTTACGGCATGTATGTGTGGTTGCTACAACGTATGTCTGTGGTTGATTTCACCTTCGGTGGCATCGCCAACCCAGTGGCTGGCATCGTGACAGGCATGGTGTTAATGGGTGAATCATTCACTGCAGTCCAGTATTCACTAATGACCGGTATGATAGTGATGTCACTGCTGCCGCAACTTATCCTTGCGGTAAGACAGTCCAAACAAGTTAAGCCTGTTACGCAGTAGATACTGTCTCTTAAACGTATTGATAAAAACGCGCCTCATTAAGGGCGCGTTTTTTGTTGCTATGCTGATAGCAATAACCCAACAGCCATTCTCGTGAGTTGATTACTTCCTGAGCAAAATTAGACCTCACAAAGAATAATGACTTTACTTAAACTATCTAAAGTGAATTTATTTTCTATAAAATAATTACATTAGAGATTTTATTTCTACAAAAAACCTAAATTAGAGATAAAAAGGCAAAACTTTTCTCCGGCTACCTTTCTATACTGTGCCACGTCATTAAGGCGCTACAAGCCTATGATTTAAAATAATTATTAATGAGTAGTCACCATGAATTCGAAGTCGCTAACTATCTTGCTTTTTGTCTCTGTTTGCTTAATTTGGGGAACCACTTGGTTCGCTATGGAAGTAGCATTGCATTCTATCCCACCTATTTTTGCTACTGCGTTGCGCTTTTTACTTGCAGCACCTCTGCTTGCGGTATTGGCGAAAGTCTTCAACCAACCACTGCTGTTCCCTAAAGGTAAGCGCCAATGGCTGCTTATTGTTGCGCTGATGTATTTCGCGATTCCGTTTACGTTGATGATCTATGGCGAGCAATACATCTCTTCAGGTTTAGCGTCGATCATCTTCGCCAACATGCCTGTCGCAGTGATGCTAATGTCTGGCTTATTCTTAGGTCTACGACTGGCGAAGCACCAGATATTCGGTTTGATCGCTGCTGTTGTGAGCCTATGTTTAATCCTTGGTAATGAAATGCAGATGGGTGGCGATGACTACCTAATTGGCACGGTTTGCTTAGGCCTTGCTGTTGCGATTCACGCAGTGATGTATGTGCTGGTTCAAAAGCACTGCAAAGGCATTGAAGTACTGACCTACAACGCCGTACCGAGCCTAATTGCAGCTCTATTCTTATTTGCCGTATCAGCTGTGGGCGAGAACGTAAATGTTGAATCTTTCACTTGGGATTCAATCTCAGCAGTGGTTTACCTAGGCTTTGTGGCGAGTGTGGGCGGCATTGTTGCTTACTTTAAATTAGGTCAGGTTTCGACGCCGTTCCAAGCGTCTATCTGCTTCCTAATTTTCCCTGTGGTTGCTCTACTGATCTCTTCTTACATCAATGGTGAGGTTTTATCTGAACAGTCACTTGTAATGATGATTCCTCTACTTTGCGGCATCTTGCTGACCAAGGCACCTAAGGGAATCTTCAAGCTACGCTCTTCTTTGAAAACAGTAAGTAGCAACTAGGCTAAGCTAGACTAATAATCTGTATATATAACCCTAGGGCTCGCAATGAGTCTCTAGGGTTTTATTTAGATACCACTCCGACTTAAACCTCTCTCTCACTTCCACCACATATACTTCAGTCTATTCCGACACGAGCACTGGTTCACCGCTCATATCAGATAGCCAATAACGCAGCAATCGAATGACTTAAAAGTCACTATCGACTACATTAGAAACGTCGAAAACAACCGACTCTAGTCTTAACTGCACAGTCTACCTTCAACCAAGGAATGTCATGAGAACTCCCATCAAACACATGCGCCTCGTCAAAGGTCAACCTTGTAGGGTTGAGGAACTGACTAACAGCGACGACGCGTTCTTAGAACCGCACAGACATGAATACTGGGAGTTGGTGTGGTGCGTGGATAGCTTAGGCAGTCAGAGCATTGATTTTGTAGACTATGACAACAAGGTCGGCCGTATTTTTACCATTGCTCCGGGTCAGGTTCACCGATCTGAACTAGTGGGAGAAAGCGCTCGTTTACTGGTGTTTACCCCAGGCTTTGTCAAGACCAACCATCGTAACACACAGCTGGTCGACACCGTTTTTGCCATGCATCAAAGTCGCCCTCCCTACTTAGATTGCAGTGAAGAAGGCAACCGCTACCTACTGCCTATTTTCACTATGATTAAAGAAGAATGTGCACGAGAAAAGAGCGACTGGGATTTGGTAGAATCCCTCATGAATAGCTTTTTGCGCTACATATTACGCTTCGCAACCCAATCATCATTGAAAGGCGAAGTGCGCGACAGCCGAGTAAACCAAGTGGTCGATTTGATTGAACAACACTACACCACCCACAAGAGTTGTGAGTTTTATGCTCAAGCGCTATCGATAACCAACAAGCGTATCAACGAAATCGTCAAATCTGAGAAAGGCAAAACCGTGACTCAGTTAATCCACGATCGAATCATCTTGGAAGCGAATCGAGAATTGATCTTTTCGACCAAGACAATTAAAACCATCGCCTTTGAACTTGGCTTCGAAGACCCAGCCTATTTCAGCCGTTTTTACCGTGGCCAGATGAAAGAGTCACCTGCAGAGTTTCGAACTCGATGTGCAGATAGTGCAACATAATAAGCAGATCATCCCTTTTTAGAACCCGGTTAAGTTCGGATAATGCTCCCTCTTTATTTCATCCAATTTGGTTAAATCCAATTTGTTGGGAGCTAACTCCAGTGGCCATCAACCTAAAAACCGATCCAATATCTAAATCCTTTTATCAATACCTTTGGCCAGCGCTAACCGGCATGGTGATCAAGTCTCTTTTCATCATGGGAGATGCATGGTTCGTCGGACGCGGTGTTGGCCCAGATGGGCTTGGTGCTATCGCGCTAACCATTCCTGCTTTCTCTATATTTACCGCTATCGCGATGATGGTGGGTATTGGCGGCGCGGCTCTTATGTCTATTGAAGTCGGCAAAGGAAATTCGGCGTCGGGTCAAACTCTCTTTAGCCAATCGATGCTGAGTACCGCCGTACTTAGCACCATTTCAGTCAGCATCGCTCTGTATTTTCTGGACGACATTATTGCGTTGATGGGCGCTTCTGGCTACATGGCTGAACTGACTCACGATTACCTGTCTGTGATGTTGCCATTCTTTGTGTTGTACTCGTTAGCTTGGGTCATGTCGTGCTTTGTTCGTAATGACACCAACCCAAAACTGGCGACTTACGCAATGTCGATAGGTGCCGTGGTCAACCTAGTGTTGGACTACTTCTTCGTCTTGAAATGGGGCTGGGGAATGAAAGGGGCAGCCTACGGTACAGCCATTGCACAAGGTGTCATCGCTTGTATTTTATTAAGCCACTTTGTACGTAAACAAGGCACCTTGGAACTGAGCTTAAAAGGGATTGGTTTTAACAAACTGCCAAGCATTCTAAAAATAGGCACGCCAACTTTCTTCATTGAAGTGACCGCAGCGATGACAATCTTATTGTTCAACTACGTGTTACTGCATCAGTTTGGTGAGAATCACATTATCGCCTACGGCTTAACCGCAAACATCGGGGTATTTGCGTTGTTTGTAATGGTAGGAATCGCTCAAGCCTGCCAGCCAATCATCAGCTTTAATCATGGTGCTAACCAGCCAAACCGCATCGAAGCAATTTTTCGTTTAGGTTTAAAAAGTGCAATAGGTAGTGGCTTGGTGTTTATGATTATTGTGTACCTGTGTGCGCCTCAAATCGCAGCCCTATATTTAGGTGATTCGAGTGATTTGATTGGGCTAGCTGCAACCGCCTTAACGTTCTTTTTCTTTGCTGTACCACTAATGGGAGTCAACTTGGTGATCGCCAACCTGTTTCAGGCAACGGCGAAGCCTAAACAAGCAACACTAATCTCTCTTGGTCGTGGTTTTGTCTTCGTCGCATTAGGCATCGTCATCTTACCTAAGCTATTCCCAGAACAAGGGATTTGGGCAAGTATTCTGTTCGCCGAGACCCTAACCGCGATAGTCAGCCTCAGCATGTTACGCAGCGACAGGAAACGCTTTACAGGCTCTTTAGAAAAACAGGTGGCCTAGGAAGTAATCCGTTTAAAGATACTGCTTCTTGACCATCAAATAGCACATACAAAAAAGCTCCAATAGCGATATTGGAGCTTTTTATTTGCCTCTATCTAGCGTTAACGCCAGCTAAACATTCGCACTTCATTGCCTTCTTCAGGTGTCTTAGGAATGTTTAAAGACAACGCCAAAGAAACCGCCGCCATCGCAGCACCGATGTAGAAAACCGTTGCAGGGGACGATAACCAAATCACACCAAACACGACCGGAATAACAACCGCGGCTATATGGTTGATGGTGAAAGAGACACCAGCGGTTGATGCCATGTCTGCCGGGTCTGCGATTTTCTGGAAGTAAGTTTTGATCGCCAGCGCCAATGCAAAGAACAGGTGATCGATCACGTAAAGTGCCGCCGCCCATTCCGCGCTTTGCACCAAACCATAACCGACAAACACACCAATCAAGCCAACATACTCGAAGATCAACGCTTTACGCTCGCCAACCACACCGATAAATCGACCAATGCGCTTCGCAAACAAGAAGTTAAATAGGTAGTTAACCAAGAACAACAATGTGACGTCGGCCGCCGAATAACCAAACTTCTCTACCATCAAGAAACCTGCAAACACGGTGAAGATTTGTCTTCTCGCACCGCTCATAAACGTTAGCGCGTAGTAGAGCCAGTAACGCTTTCGCAGTACTAACTTCTTATTCTGTGGCGTTTTGGTCTGAAACTCAGGGAAGCCAAAGGTCATCACCAAAACCAGAATAAAACCAATGCCGCCAGTAATGCCGTACACCCAAGCAAAGTCGAGCTTGAGCTGTTCTAGCATCACCCAGATAGATCCGTAAGTGATTAAGGATGCCAGTGCGCCGACTGAGATCATCTTACCTAGCATCTCTGGCGCTTCTTCTTTACTCAACCATTGCAGTGACAGAGATTGCTTCAGCGTTTCAAAATAGTGAAAGCCCGTCGACATTAAAATGGTAGTCAGCAACAATCCAGTGAGTGAGGGGAACAGACCCGTAATCGCGGTGCCTACAGTGAGCATCGCCAGCGATATCAACATGAAGCGTTGCTCACGAATGAATGCCAACACAAACACCACGGTAAACGCTAAGAAGCCCGGAATCTCACGCACACTTTGCAGTAAACCAATATCCGCACCATCAAAGTTCGCTTTCTCAATCACGAAGTTGTTAAGCAAAGCCATCCAGCTCGAAAACGCGATCGGTACAACAATCGAAATCAGTAATAAAAAGTTTTGCGGCGTTTTCCAGCTCGCGGTTCTATCGAACATTGACGGACTCCTGTTCGTCTAATTGAGTGAGCACTCGTAAGGTCAACTGCTCAGTATAAGGATTAATCTTCCAATGCTCTGGGCTCCAGCCTTTTACGAAGCGTTGGAAATCGGCCCATGCCACGCAAAACATTGGTCGCCATGCGGCTTCGACTTCATCAAATGAAAGGTGTGGTTGATAGTGCGCTAATGCTTCTTTCAAGTGCTGGAAGTAAGCATCTAGTACTTCTGATTCAAGCTCTGCGCAATCTTGCGGCCTCACCGCACTGCTCATGAACAAGGCCACGTCTTTCATCGCACAGCCGTGACCCACATATTGGAAATCGACCGCAGCCGCGCGCTCGCTTTCAGAATCAAAACAAAAATTAGCGAGCTTGGCATCGCCATGGACCAAGGTCTGATATGGACATTCTTTTAATAAACGGTCGATGTGCTTGGCTTGGTTCTTCAATGGTAAATCAGCCAAGGCATTGAGCTCATCAGGACGTGTGTCTAAGTGCCAATAAGTACCGACGTGCCACAATGATGACGACTGTTGTTGATTGATATTGATGTGCTTTGCATGAAAGTTAGCAAGCCATTTAAGGCAAGCATCGCGTTGTTTTTGCTCTTCTCTTGTGTAACTAGATACCTGATAGTCAGAAGCAGCAAGCACATCAAACTGAGAGGTTAACGGAAAACCTATATCCGCTAAGTCTTGCATCACAATTAGCCACTCATTCTCTTCTAGTTCACATTGCAGCCCAACAGGTACAGGGCAGCGCTCATCCCATTGTTGCGTGAACGACTGATACCAAGCCGTTTCCACTTGGTAAGAGTGTACCTTTCGTTGGTGAGAGAGTTTGGTGTTCCAGCCTCTGGGGTGTTCGGCTTTATCTGGCAACGCGACATGTTTAACAATCACACTCTTGAGTTCAGCACGGCTTGCTTGAGAAAAGACCAAGCGAACTAACTCGCCATATCCACCCCATAGGCGTTGAATCACTTGGACATCAAATCCTTGATGACAACCCAATGAGGTCGCTATTTTTTGATAAAGCTGATTTTCTCTTGAGCTTGCTGTAGCTTGAGCTCGATTATTCGACGATATTGATTGAGACATATTACTCGTTGTTATGCTTTATCGGATAGAAGATGTGACCACTGTGTCTGCCTATTCATGTAGTGAACCACTTAGCTACAAACCGGCACAATTTTGAAGCCCGCTTGTTCGATTTCAGGCAATACCGACTCCATCATCACCTTACCAAAGCCCTTGCCTTGCAGTTCATCTGGAATGCGTGTCGACGTGATATGTAGCACATCTCCGTCCTTTTGATACTTAACGACCGCGAACTGGTTGGGTTCTAGCTCTACCGTGATCTGGTTCACTTCTTGATCCCATTTTACTGCCTGCATTCTCAACTCCTGCAAATAATTGATACGACAAACAATAAAAGTTTGAAGTATGAGTTCCTTGTAATAGACTAACGCAAGTGCATATAAATAAAACTAAGTACTTACAAACACAGCAAATAATTCAGTGCAATCGGCTTAATATAAAATCAGCAATGATAAAAGGCACTCTATAAATCTATGTGAGTACGTCCACTTAATCTAGCACGTAATAACCCCTTGTTAGCAAGTTACCAATATAACTAACAGACGCATGTTGGCGCATGGAGAACATATAATGAACGCATCCCTGAAGAAGCCTTTGGAGCATAATCAGGCACTTCAAGACCCTCGTAATCGCACCGTTTCCACCATCAATAGCACTGATGCACTGGCCATGATTGAGCACGGCAGTGAGCTGACATTAAATGTCTCGACTCCCGTTGGTACGAAGTTTCTCGCCACCACCAAGTTTATCGGTACGCACAGTGATAACTGTATTGTGGTTGAGGTTCCCGAGGTATCCAATGAAGATCTGAACTTTTTCTTTCAAGAAGGTTTTTGGATGACTGCTCGTGCGTATTCTCTACGAGGTGAAGGCGCGCTTATCCACTTTAGAAGCCAAATTCATCATAAGATTGGTGAACCCTTCCCTATTCTTGTACTTTCGACACCAAGCACGATGCAAGTGACTCAGCTGCGTAAAGAAACACGCTATGAAGTTAACCTTGCTTCAAGAATCATCTTCAACGACCAGCGAGCAAACTGTGAGATACGAGATTTATCGAAAAGTGGTTGTCGTTTCGTTACCTCACCAACCTCTCGTGCGATTCAGATTGCCGATCGCGTGTCTATTGAGATAACCCCTGAGAACTACAACGGACCACTGATTCCGCCATTGCGAGGCATCGTCTGTAATCTGCAGAAATCGACGCACTACGCGCGCTATGGTGTCGAATTTGATGATATCGGTCGAGCTAACGCTAAGAACTTATTAGGTAAGCTCAAGTTCGATGGCACCAAGCTTTGCTTACGAAATGGGTAACGCCTTTTAACACGCGACTTTCACCGAATACAGCAAGCTGACCAAATACAAATAGCTCACTAGCGAACCAAATCGTAACCAACAAAAAAGCCATCGACTCTATAATCGATGGCTTTTGCGTTTTGGCTGTTTATCTGTTTGTTTATCTATTTAGCTTAGCTATCAAACTATGTATCTATATATTCAAGCTATTTACGCAGTGCGTTCAGCTTCGCTTGGGCGATACCAAAGATAGTATCAATTGGATAGCTACCCTCATCACTTGCTTCACCTGCGGCTTTGCCTGTGAACAGTTCAATCGCCTCTGTTACATGGTCAATCGCCCAGATATTAAACTCGCCCTTTTCAACCGCTTTCACGATATCGCTGCGTAGCATCAGGTTGTGAACATTTGAACGCGGGATGATCACCCCTTGTTCGTTTGAGCGCCCTTTGATTTCACACACATCAAAGAAACCTTCAATTTTCTCGTTCACACCACCAATTGGCTGAGACTCACCAAACTGGTTCATCGAGCCTGTAATCGCGATATCTTGACGGTTTGGCTGCTTAGAAAACGCTGACACCACCGCACAGAACTCGGCCATACTCGCACTGTCACCATCGACGCCACCATACGATTGCTCAAAGGTAATATTAGTAGTGAGCGGAACTTTCGCTGTCTTACCAAACACAGAAGAAAGGTAAGCCGACAAGATCATCACACCTTTCGAGTGAATACTGCCACCTAGGTCTACGTTTCTTTCTATATCAATCACTTCGCCATCACCGTAAGCGGTGGTTGCCGTGATTCGGTTCGGCGCACCAAACATATGATCCGTCGTGCTGAGTACAGACAGCGCATTCACTTGCCCAACCGCCTGGCCATCAACATGGATTAGCGTTGTGCCGTTAGTGAAGGTTTCCATCACGCTGTCTTGCAGTCGTCCGACACGCATCTGTTGGTTAGATAACGCTTGGTCAACGTGCGTTGCACGAATCAGGTTCGATTTTGAGCCTCTCGCCACGTAATTTGATTCACGAAGCAGATTAGCAATATGTGCAGAGTGCAGAGACAATTTACCTTGGTCACCGGCCTGACGAGAGCTGTGCTCAATAATGCGAGCAATCGCTTTGCGGTCACAATGCAGCATGTTGTTGTCGTGCACGATGCTCGAAATAAAGCGCGCGTAATGCATTTCAGAATCGGGAGTACGCTTCATCTCATCTTCAAAATCGGCTGTCACACGAAACAGTTCACCAAACTCTGCATCGTAGTGTTGCAGCAGTTGGTAAGTTCGGTAATCGCCAAACAGGATGATCTTAACGTCCAATGGAATCGGTTCTGGATCAAGCGATACCGCGCCCGTTAAGGTCACCTCTTTTTCTAATGAAGTGAAACTCAATTGACGTGAACGCAGTGCTCGTTTCAAACCTTCCCAAACGTAGGGCTGCTCAAGTACCTTCACCGCGTCCATCAGTAATACGCCGCCATTCGCTCTGTGTAAGCTACCTGCGCGAATCAGTGAGAAGTCAGTAAATACGGTGCCCTTGAACGTTGCCGTTTCTACATAGCCAAACAGAGAGTGGTAATTTGGATTCTCTTCCACCACGATCGGCAGAGTCTCCTCCTTCTGGCTCACAATCACGTTAACCTTGTAGCGACGCGGCATTTTTTTATCCAAAGAGGCCGTTGCAACTTCGGCTTGCTCCGTGCTCTCTTCTAAGAAGATGTCAGCGTTGTCGACAATGTCTTTACGCAGTGCTGTTAGGTACTTTTTGATGTCTGGATATTGGCTGTAATCCTTCTTCAATTGCTTGATGAAGTGAGTGATCACATCTCGCGCCGTATCATCATTAAGCTTTTGAATTTTCTCAGTGTACGTCTCTTCAAGCTCCGTCAACTCACGAGAAATGGTTCGTAGGCCGACTTCCAATCCATCAATGGTTTTATCGAATTGATCTTGTTCTTCCGACGAAAGCAGATCGAAGCTCTCTTCGGTATGAAGATCATCACCATTCATGGCCACAAACTGGTAATCACCCTGAGTAGTGATCGTCAGGTTAATGCCCTTGTCTTTCGCTTCTTGGCTAATGCTTTCTAACGCAGCTTGTTGCTTAGCTGCCAGTTGATTTTTAAGCCTGTCAGCACGGCTAAAGTACATCTCGTTATCAAACGCTAGAGGCATACCTTTCAGCAGTTTTCGCATCAATTTTTCAATATCTTGCTTTAAGCTGCTGCCAACGCCACGAGGCAATTTCAGTACCTTAGGTGTACGAATATCTTCAAAGTTCGCGATATAACACCAATCAAAAAGCTCCTGCACTTCTTGAGGGTGACGGTTCAGATAGCGCAAGATCATGGTGCGTTTACCCAGACCATTTCGCCCTATCGCATAAATGTTGTAACCCTTTTCCTTGATTGACATCGCGAACTCAACGGCTTTTTGTGCCCGTTCCTGCCCGACGATTTCGTCAATTGGAGCCAGTTCTTTGGTCGACTTACATGGTAGCTTGTCTAAATCCGCTACCTGATACAGCTGTTCTGTATTGAGTCTTTGCATCGCCATCGCCGCCTCCTTAGTCCTTCATTACTTGGGTGTAGATAAAATCAGTGTAGATGTAATTTCCTACAAATTTAGTGACTTACGCTACACAGCTGTTCAACTGAACAAATAACACACAATTTAAGCCATTTTTAGGAATAGCTCGTCATTTAATTCACCAACTTAACATGTGAATGATTTTAATTTGCAATTGATAATAAATATCATTAACATTTTAGAATATTATAAATTGAGGATGTGGATATGGAAATTGAACGATGCTGGATGCACTACCTAAAAGCTGAACAGTTAATGGAACAAGGTCACTGGCCTGAAGCACAGCGCCTGTATGGTGATGTTCTAACCTCACTTCCTCATCACATCCAAGATGCAGCATACCAAAGCGATATTAAGCCTTGCCAATTTGCCTGCCTGCTTGCCGGGTTGAGAGACGCAAGTGTCGCTCAATCAGAGATACTCAACCGATTAGGTCAGCATCAACAAGCCTTCGATACCTTGAATCAATCTTACGCTCTGATGCAATTTATCTCTCTGGAGAACACTGAGCTGATTCAACGTACCTTTGGGTTATTGGAAAAGCAGAGCGAAGACTTGCTCAATCACCTGATCGCTTTTTGCAGCGCTCAGCGCAGTTCGCATTGGATGCTCGAACTAGAACAAATTCAACGTGCTCATCACCATTTTGGGCAACTTAAAACAACGTCAGAAGTTCAATCTTCACCTAATGTCTTAAATTGATAAGGATATATCATGTCGGACCGGGCCATACTTAAAGTCAATAACCTCTCCGTTAGCTTCACAACCAATGATGGAATCATTGATGCGGTCAAAAAGGTTAACTTTACCCTTAATTCAAGCGAAACCTTGGCCATTGTTGGTGAATCAGGTTCAGGTAAATCCGTCTCTTCCAACGCGCTGATGCGTTTGCTGCCAGATAACGCGATTATCGATGAGCAATCAGACATCGAGTTTGAGGGACAATCGATTCTTGGGAAAACTGAGCGAGAAATGCAGTCGATTCGTGGCGATAGAATCGGCATGATCTTTCAGGAGCCGATGACCTCTCTCAATCCTTACCTTCGTGTTGGCATTCAAGTGGCAGAAGCCATTATGTGTCATCGTAAGGTATCGAAATCAAAAGCAAAACAGCGCGTACTAGAGCTCTTCAATCTGGTTCATTTACCAATGCCAGAACAGGCTTACACCAAGTACCCGCATGAATTTTCGGGTGGTCAGTTACAGCGCATCATGATCGCAATGGCACTGATCAATGAACCGGATATTCTGATTGCCGATGAACCCACCACCGCATTGGATGTGACCGTTCAGGCGGAAGTACTTTCTCTTATCAAAGAGATTCAAGGCAAAATGGGGATGGCGATTTTGTTCATCACCCATGACCTAGGCGTCGTGAAACACTTTGCCGACCGTGTACTCGTCATGTGTAAAGGGGAATTGGTTGAAGAAGGGCAAACACAAGAACTGTTCGATAACCCTAAGCACGATTACACACGGATGCTGATTAACTCTATTCCGAAAGGCGCTAAGGTTCCTGTTGAGGCGACAGCCCCAGAGCTATTGTGTGCTGACGACATCCGAGTTCAGTTCTTGGTGAAATCACACTTCATCAAGAGTAAAAGTCAGTACTTCGAAGCCGTAAAAGGCATTTCGTTGAATCTTAAACAGGGCGAAACCTTGGGTATTGTTGGTGAATCTGGATCAGGTAAATCAACTCTTGGACGTGCATTAATCGGCTTGCTGCCAAGCAGCGGACGCATTGTTTACAAAGGCCAAGACATTAGCTTATTGAACGACAAAGAGCGTCACAAGCTCAAGAAAGATGTGCAGATGGTGTTCCAAGATCCTTATGGTTCTTTATCACCACGTATGACGGTTGGGGAAATCATCACCGAAGGCTTAACTGTGCATCAACCTCATCTATCCAAGCAAGAACGTTTAGAAAGAGCGCGCAAAGCGTTGATTGAGGTTCGATTAGAACCGAATTCAATTAACCGCTATCCGCACGAATTCTCAGGTGGACAAAGACAACGTATTGCGATTGCTCGCGCGCTGATTCTTGAACCCTCTTTCATTTTGCTGGATGAACCAACTTCGGCACTCGATCGCTCAGTACAACTGACCGTGATTGACCTACTCAAAGACATTCAAGCCAAGCACAATATCGGCTTCTTGTTCATCAGTCACGATCTCTCGGTAGTAAAAGCACTGTCGGATCGTGTACTGGTGATGCAGAAGGGTGAAGTGATGGAAGAAGGGTCTGCCGAAGAGATTTTCAATGCGCCGAAAAACGACTACACCAAGAAGTTAATCGCAGCGTCATTCGACTTAGAAAATAAATCGAAAAAAAATGCGGCGTAGAGGGAACTAATCAACATTAACAGCGTCTTATAAGTACATTCTGAATAATCTCCTAATGGATTGAAATCTAGAATGGATATAGCAAAACTGGTTTGGCCGCCAAAAGAAAAATGTCGCATGGATGCGACATTTTTCGTTTCTGAAGGGAAATAATTCATCTTGAAATGTCATTCCCTGTCATCAAATCACTTCATTACACACTATCGATACAAAGACTTGGTCGACTCTCTGACGATTAAATCAATCGGTGGTAATCGCGCTTCATGCCTCTCGCCAGATAACAAGTTCAAGATCGACTGAGCACACACCTCGCCAATCTCTTCAATTGGTTGCCTTAATGTTGTTAACGCAGGTGTGAAATACTTAGATGTTGGTAAGTCATCAAAGCCAATCACAGACACATCTTCTGGCACTTTATAACCGTGATCGTGTAGCGCCTTAATCGCCCCATAAGCGGTTTGGTCATTGGCTGCGAATAGAGCGGAAAAGTGAACCTTAGATTCAATCAACTCTACCGTTTTCTCATAGCCAGCCTCACTGCTGAAATCGCCCTGTTTGACGAGTTTTGGCATCACTTTAATGCCCGCCTCTTGAAGAGCTTTCTTGTAACCTTCAAAGCGACTTCCCGCATCCGGTTGGCTTGAAAGCCCCTTTATATGAGCAATGTTCACGTGTCCTTGTTGCAGCAAGTGCAGAGTCGCCATGTAGCCACCCAACACATTATCGATATTGATCGAGCGAACGTTATCCTCAACGATGTCGTAACCCACCGCGACAATCGGAATGTCTTGTGCGTACTTGGCGATGTCGTCTTTGGTAATACTGCCCGTCACGATAATCATGCCATCCACGTTACTTTTAGCTAAGTACTCCAGCGCGTGTATCTCGAGCTTTTTTTGCCAGTGCCCCGTTGCGATGACCAGTGAGTAGCCTTGGGCAATCAGAGTTTTCTCCATGTCGTTGAGGATCCGACTGGTATAAGGGCTGTCAGGGTGTTGCACCAATACACCAATCGTCAATGAACGGCGGTTGATGTTCTCCTGCATTTGAAAGTTAGGCTTGTAGCCAGTGTCTTTGATCGCTTGCTCAATATTCTGGCTTTTATCATCCGACACATAAGTGGTTCGATTAAGAAAACGAGAAACCGTGCTTGGGGAAACACCAGCGAGTCTCGCTACATCGTATACGGTGGTTTTTTTAGTTTTAGTGCGCATCTCGATACCCTAATCCAGTGACATTTGGGGAGCCCGAAAGCTCCCCACCTATTTCAACCTGCATACCACTGCTTTTGTTGAAACTCGTGTCATTTAGTTAATACATGTAGGCGAAAATCATCCCCGGTCTGAAATAACGACCTGCGGTATATTTCAAGCCGGTACTCAACAGCCATTTGTGAAGAACGATAGCTTGCTCCGCTGAAATTTCGCCTTGCAGCATACTAACAAATTTATCACTGTCTTTAGTCAGGCTAGGACTCACTCGGCCGTCAGATAGCACACAGTTTTGATATTTAAGTACACTTAGCCAGTTTTTCGCATCAATTTGTGACAATTTAAAAGATTCTGAAAGATCTTCCTCATCAAATGAGACTGAGCAGTTGAACCCTTCTGGCGCTGCAAATGGAATTTTTGAATAGTCATACAGCGCGGTATACACGGTATCCATCAATGTTTCCGCTTGCTGAGATTTACCCGCCAGACTCAACGCTGTCGCGACACTAAACTGCACACCAATCCACACATCTTGTGCTTGGAACGCTTCATGTGGTGAACCGTCGGCCAACGTCATGTTCGCGACACCAAGCTTAGGGCTATTGATCTCAAAGTTGTGCTTATAAACATAATCTAGGGCGCGTTGGATATTCTCTTGCGGGAAAATACCTTCTAGTCCGATTAACTTTAAGTAGCTGTCTGCTAATAAAGCATCGCCAAAACTGTTGTCTGAATCAGGAACTAAATCTAAGTAGTCTTGTGTAAAGGCTTGTGGCGCGGTCTCGCTCAATAAGCGCTTCTTAGAGACTCTTTGAGACACCTTGCTGATGCTGATTGAAGTATCTGTTTCATTGAGATACTCATTAAGAATGTTCTTATCGGCAATCGCATCGCCAGTCAGTGAAAGCCCTAATGCTTCCAAGTCTTTGTAGCCCAGACCTGTCAAATGCTTAGCTTGAACGGGAGTGACGAAGAAGTGGTAGTAACCCTCTTTGTCATCCCACAAGCTTTGCTCAACTGTTGCTAACGCCTTTTTCGAACGCGTTAAGTAACCGCTAGCTAGTTCGCTTTCGCCCATCAATTGTGCAAGCTCGCTTGCTGCTTGAAGACCAGCAACCCAGAGGCTAGCACAGTAAATTGAGATACCATGTGACGCGAGGTTATCGAAGGTATCGTCTGTGCCACGGGTTAGTGGTAAATCGTCACCCTCAGCAATCAAGTTCGATAAGAAATCGATGCTCTCAGTGACAGCCTGCCAGCACTCTTCAACCACAGAAATATCTTGTGTGTTTTGATAGTGGCGGTACACCATCAGAATGTACTTCGGTGCTAAGTCCTTCCACTCTTTCACGTTGTGCCAACTGTACGCGTCAGGCTGGATGTCGAACGGGCTGCCCAAGTCGTGGATTACAGCGCCTCGAATGGCACGTACGCCCTGGTACTTGTCATCAATCAACTCTGCATTAGGCGTCGCTTCATATTCCCAGTATCGGCGCTCGGTAAAGTCTTCGGCCAAAATAGCTTTCGAGAACTCTTTCATCACGCAGCCATCAAGCTCAGGCAGCAAGTAAAGCAGAGAGAATGAGCCGTAGAAATACACATCCAGAGAGTTAAAGAATGGGTAATCGACACACTCTTTCACTAAGAACTTGTCTTCTTTATCCCATACCGTTGATTCAGCTAGGAAGGACAATGAATTCATCGCCATCGTCGCATAGCGCAGTGCCGATTCAGGCTGCGAGATCTTGCTTTGAGCTTGCTCTAAGAAGGCCGTTTGTTGCTCGACGATCTGTTGCTCAATCGCTTCTAGCTCGGGCAACATGTCTTCTAACATCGGCAGAGCCGGTTGCGTTTGAGGGTAGAATTGCGTGTAAGCCTTGTCTGAATGCCAGCCATTAAGCATGACTTTGCTGTGCGCCATCACCTGTGCAAAACGCAGATCAACAGACTCACCCGCTTCCAATTCAACCTGAACCACAACCAATGCGCTCAACGCTTCACGCCCTGTGTAAATTCCTGTTTGGAATTCCGCGTTGGTACGGCCTGTTTTCAGTGCGAACTCTGTTTGTTCCTCTGCCTTAGAGGTATAAAGCGTTGGCTTCACAGAAATCGAAACCTTGCCAGATTCTGTCAGTTGATTATCCGCTTGAACACCAAACACCACTTCACCTTCAATATCGCTTTGATAAGGCGATTGGCTGGTCAGTTGAACGCCAGTAAAGCTGCGACTTTCACCCTTTAAGTTAACCGTTTGATGCTGCTGAGCAATTGGGTTTTGAGACAAGGTACACGCCGAATCTTGAATGCCATCACGACCTTTTTGATAGGTTGAGCCAATCAAGTTTTGTAGCGGCTGAGCAAGCGTAATCACACGTGTTTGCGATGAATCATTGGTTAATTCAAAGTGATTCCAGTGCATCGGCAAAGAACACAGTCGTTTGTCCTCTTTAACGATCGGAGAGACTACCTTACGCTTTATTTTAATATCATCGAAACTACTATATTTATATTCAGCCAGTGGATACAAAGCTTGATATTCTATATCTTCACCATTAACACTACCTGTATCATTATTTTCACCCGCAGTAAGTGATAATAATCTCGTTGTATCATTAATTAATAAACCATTAAAGAAATCCAAGGCGACATATAATTGACAAATAATCGACGATGAATCTTCTTCAATCAATAATTGAGTCTTATTTGAAAATTCAACGTTCCATTTTGTAAAGTTAGCTTTATTTTCTTGGTAGAAACGACCATTTTTTAATGCTGATTGGATGAGACTAATCGCATTCGACATTTCTCTACTTTCAATCTTTTTTCCATCGAACAAAGCCGGATAAAAGTTCAGGTGAACGCTTAGCTCTTGTTCATTAAGAACTTGCAGCGTGTCGATAGTTGGCACATTCATCACTGACGCATAAAAATCATTAAAATTAACAACTTGCTCTGAACAATCGACAAATATTCCCGGAATAAAGCTGAAGTTAGGCGTGTTACCGTTTGGTGTGAGTGTAAATGTGTTACCAATTCCGCCGACTGCCATACCGGTATTTTCTGGTGTAGTCGAAATTGGCGTGTACCAAGGTTGAATAAATTCAACTGCATCACCTTTTTTACACAAGTGTTCTGAATTTCCTGAGTAGCTCGTATATGGAATTTTATTATTCATTTTAAAACCGCCATTGAATATTTTTTTCTTCTTGTTAATATCTTTTAAAAATGGAGACATCAACATGTTTAAAATTATAAATGAAAAGTTTGGAAATATTGACTCTGTCACATTAATAAACCACCAACATGGTATAGAACTTCAAATAATCAATGGATTTGGTGCTGTTATTAATAAATATATCGTAAATAACAGTCCATTCTCTTTTATTTGTGGTTATCAGAATTATGATGAACTGATCAACCAACATCCGTTCTTTTCCCGCAGTGCTAAATTATTCCCTTTTCCAAACCGTTTAAACTTAGGTCGTTACAGTTTCGATAACCAAAACCATCAACTCCCAGCTAACTTTCCTTGGTCTGATCACGCCGTACACGGCCTGCTCTACAACCAACCTTTTTCAATCACAAACAACGTAGCCACTGAAGAATCCGCCAGTGTGACGTTGCAGTATCAAACGTCGTCATTGCACCCTGCTTTCCCGTTTGCGTTCAACCTTGAAGTGACCTTCACTATCGACATCACGGGTAGACTCTCTTCCTCAACGACCGTCTCTAATCTGGGTGATTCAGCCTTCCCATTCGGTGATGCTTGGCACCCTTACTTTTCACTCGGCACTGAGCTAGCACAATGTGAACTCGCTATGTCGCCTTGCTCTGAGGTCATACACGAAAACGACTTACCCAATGGTGAAAAACACGCTTTTGACCGTTTGTCTTTGGACGATTCACTGACCAATCAAAGCTTAAATCACTGCTTTGAATTTGATTCCAAGACAACCAACCAACTTGCGTTTACGCGCTCAGATTCGTCTGCCGCAATTCGCTACCAACAAGATGAAAGCTACCCATTCGTTCAGCTTTACACGCCAACTAGCGAGCAAAGTATTGCAATAGAACCAATGACTTGCCCAGCTGATGCGTTCAATAACCAGATCGGCTTATTGACACTTAGCCCGAACCAATCTCAGACCTTTACTTGGCAATGCCAAGCCACCTATCAGCCAACATAAAGAAAGCAAAGTAAAGCAAAGTAAAGCAACTGCTGTATGCGAAATCAGCCCCCAGAGAACGCATTGCTAACGAAACAACTGCAACGAAAGAACCAAACTAGAAAACCAAACGAAAGAAGCAATAAAGGGCGCATAAAGCGCCCTTCTCTTTGTTAACCTAAAACCACTTCTATCGAGTGCTCACCCGATGTAAATACCGGTGCTTTATTACCTGAAATCAGGTCACCATTTATCTTCATTTCAACCACACCCTTACACACGTTATTCGGGTTAGTGACATGAATATGATAAGTCGCACCACGGAACTGACGACGTACTTTGAACTCAGGCCACTCAGCCGGAATACATGGGTCCACCAGCAAGCCATCCACTTCAGGGCGAACACCCAGAATCCATTGCGTACCCGCAACGTATGTCCAAGATGAAGTACCTGAAAGCCATGCATTTCGGCCTAAACCAAACTGCTTATGTTCATCACCCAAAATGTTTTGTGGGTAGCAGTATGGTTCAGATTCAAAGGTATCAATGTCGTCGTTCTTAGAAGCAGGATTAATCTGACGGTAGTACTCGTAAGCACGTTCGCCGTTACCCATTTTCGCTTCTGCGATCATCACCCATGGGTTTGAATGCAAGAAGATACCGCCGTTCTCTTTCGCACCTGGTGGGTAAGTTGAAACACCGCCTAGCTGAGGATCAAAGCCGTTGTAACCCGGTGTTGAAAGCTTGATGCCATTGGTAGTGTTTAGTTTGTTGTAAACCGAGTCTAGCGCCTGAGTCGCACGTTCTTGAGTCGCGAAACCAGAGATCACAGGCCAGCTTTGACCGTTGGTGTAGATCTGCCCTTGCTCATTTTTATGAGAACCGATCGGCAAGCCCTGCTCATCAAAGTAACGAACAAACCATTCGCCATCCCAGCCGCATTCATTGACTGTGCTCTGCATCTGTTGGTACTGGTCTTTAAACTTAGCCGTCAGTTGCGCTTCACCACGCAGCTCACACAAGTCCAACATGTCGAGCAGTGCTTTGCCGTACATGTTCGCCACCATCATCGATTCTGCACCCGTTGGCAGGTTCACCGTGTCATTCCAGTCAGCGAAACCTAACAGCGGTAGGCCGTGCTCACCAGTATTGGTATAAGTAAATTCAATCGCGCGGCACAGGTGGTTCCAAACCGTTCCCGTTTCAACTGGATTGCCCGCTTTGTCTTTTTGATAGAACGGGATCTCTTTATTCAAGAAGTCTGCATTGCCCGTTTCTTTTACATATTGCGTCACCGCGTAGATGATCCACAGGTGATCATCACCGTAGTAATCAGGGCGATCTTCCTCTTCACGAGAGTCACCCGCGTTCGCTTCCATGGTTGATGGGAAGAACTGGTGCATCGCAGAACCGTTGGTGTTTTGCACAGATAACAGACGCTCAATGAACTCACGCGCTTCTTCTGGCATGTGAGTAATTACGCCTAACGTATCTTGCGAAGAATCACGGAAACCAATGCCACGTGCGCCATAGCCAAGCTGGTACAGAGACAGGTAACGAGACCAGTTTTTGGTGGTGTGACACTGACGTGGGTTATGTACATTAAGCATTGAGTTCATTGCAGGATCTGGCGTTTCAACCTGAACTGCTTGTAGGTAACCATCCCAATGTTCAGCCAGTTCAGCGAAAGCTGAATCAACCACTTGATGGTCACGATATTTAGCCAGCAGAGGCAATGCTGCTTCTAGGCTCTGTTCTTGCGCGATTTGTACAATCGTACGTTCTGTATGCTCTGGAGATAACCAACCTAGGCGCAGGTTAAGTGCACCAATGTTGTCGCCACGTAAACACTCGGTGTTGCCTAATTCATCATTGTTTAGTGCTTCTGGCGCTGCCCATGTACCGTAGCCCAAATTACCTAGGAACGATTGGCGATCACCATCAAAAGACGTCGCAGGGCGATCCGCTGTCATCAGGTTCACCGCGTAGTCACGCTTCATGAAGGCATACTGCTCAAGCACGGTATGACCCGACTCTTGCTGGTGTGCTTTTAGCGTCATGGTTTGTGGAACCCAGTCCGCATTGAGTAGCTGTTTAAGCGCATCGAAGTGTGTAAATTCGTACACAGGCACCACATCAACGTGCAGTGCTTTGTCTGAAATGTTGGTGACTTTGATGTCTTGTAGCAGTACTTGGTCAGCTTTTGGTACAAAGAACGTCGCTTCACAACGCACACCAAAGGCTTCTGCAATAATAGTTGTGTATGATAAACCGGTGTGGTTTTCAAACTTATCCAACGGCTTCAAGGTTGGGGTGTAGAAAGGCGAGAAAGTTTCTACATTGCCCGCTTCATCACGTACTTTTAGATAAAGGGTCGAACCTTTAAAGTCTGAGTTTGGCAGTTGTGCAATGTACTTAGTGATACGGTTGAGTGCAGGATCGCCCTTACACAACAATACGCCGCCGTTGCTATCTACAATGCCACCGAAATCTAATGTGCCCACATAGTTACACCATTTGATCGGTGTACACGGTGTGGTTGCTACGTATTCTTTGTTTTTATCGTCAAAATATCCGAATTTCATCATCACTATCCCTAGCCCCTCCCAAATCAGGAGGAGCCAAAACAATTTGTCGTAAGTTGGTTGGAGTCAGCTCAATGGCTGATTTAAATTGACTGGCTAGCTCGCTAGCGAGTTCTCACTCAGTGCGTCAAACAGGTGGAAAGCATCCAAATCCAAGTAAAGAGTCAGCTCTTTCACATCTACCTCAGCAGCTTGGGTTTCAACCATCAACGGCTGACCGCCAATTTCTGTTTTCAGAAGAATGCTCGCGCCGAGTAGTTCCTTGTCTTTGATTTTCACAGGGAATGGCAGTACGCGATCGTGGTCGACTTGCTCAGCACGTAGGTGGATATCTGTTGGACGAACACCAAAGTGAAGCGCTAGGTTTTTAGAGGCCAAAGACTTAAAGCGACCTGGCAGTGGGATATGAACATCGCCAAGTTCAACAAAGTATTCGCCTTCTTTTTCAATCAGCTTGGCTTCCAACATGTTCATTGAAGGGTTACCAATGAATTGCGCGACAAACTTGTTAGCAGGGCGTTGGAACACTTCCGTTGGCGTACCAACTTGAGCCACATAACCGTCTTTCAGGATCACGATGCGATCCGCCAATGTCATCGCTTCGATCTGATCGTGTGTTACGTAGATCGTGGTGGTTTTTAGTTCACGATGTAGGTGTTTGATCTCTTCACGCATCACGCCACGCAGTTTGGCATCGAGGTTAGATAGCGGCTCATCAAACAAGAACACTTTAGGTGTACGAACCATCGCACGGCCCATTGCTACACGCTGACGCTGACCACCAGAAAGCTCTTTCGGCTTACGGCTCAGTAGCGGATCAAGCTCTAGCATTTTCGCCGCTTTTAAAACTTCTACGTCGATTTCAGCTTTCGGCATGCCTTTCAGTTTCAGGGCAAACGCGATGTTCTCGTAAACGGTCATGTGTGGGTACAGAGCGTAGCTTTGGAATACCATCGCCAAGTCACGGTCTTTCGCATCGACTTTATTCATCAACTTACCGCCAACCACAATGTCGCCAGAGCTTATGCTTTCAAGGCCAGCAAGCATACGTAGCGTAGTCGATTTACCACAGCCAGATGGGCCAAGGAAAACCACGAACTCACCGTCTTCAACCGTAAAATCAAACTCTTTTACAACTTCAACATCACCGAATGATTTTTTGATGTTCTTAAATTCTACTTTAGCCATTATCTGTTCTCCTCAGCGCGCTCTAGAAGCATATTTCGGTACGCAATTGCGCTCTGTTTCAATGTTCTTTCTTGGGTGGTGTAATCAACGTGGACGATGCCAAAACGCTGGCAGTAGCCGAATGCCCACTCAAAGTTATCCATTAGGCTCCAAGCGAAGTAACCATCGACTTTCACGCCCGCTTCTACTGCGTTGTGAACCGCTTCGATATGACCTTGGAAATAACGAACTCGTTGGTCGTCCATCACTTGTCCGTTAACACGCTCATCGTTACCTGCTGCACCATTCTCTGTGATGTAGATAGGTGGCATGTTTTCGTAACGCGCATCCAGTCTGACCAATAAATCGGTTAGGCCTTGTGGGTTGATTTCCCAGCCAATGTAAGTGTGTTCAGCATCGGTTTGTTTCACCGATTCAATATCGCCATTCTCGTTAAAACGAGCCACATTACGTGTGTAGTAGTTGATACCGATGTAATCGACCGGTGCGCTGATAATGTCTAAATCACCTTCAAGGATCATTGGCATGTTCATCGCTTGACGTTCAACCACCGGCTGTGGGTACTCACCTTTTAATACTGGGTCGATGAACCAGTGGTAGTTTTCCGCTTCGCAGTAATCTGCCGCACCTTGATCTTGTGGCGTCAGCGGGTAAGCCGGCGTCGCGTTGAATACCACGCCATGCTTAGCGTGAGGTGCATTCTTGCGAAGGATCGGCATTGCCAAACCGTGAGCCAACATTAGGTGGTGAGATGCTAAGTAGCCCTCTTTCTCACCCTTGATACCCGGCGCATGTTCGCCCCAGCGGTAACCTAGGAACGCAGACACAAACGGTTCATTGAGTGTGGTATATACGTCGATGGTATCGCCAAAGTATTTGCTCACCACTTCTGCATATTCTGCGAATTTGTAAGACGTTTCTCGGTTTAACCAGCCGCCCTTGTCTTCAAGGTATTGTGGTAGATCCCAGTGGTACAAAGTCACATACACTTTCATACCACGAGCATGGCACTCATCGATGATCTGACCGTAGAACTCAAGGCCTTGCTGATTCACCACACCGTCTTGCGGCAAGATACGCGGCCATGCAATAGAGAGACGGTAAGCATCCACGCCTAAGCCTTGAATCATCTCGATATCTTGTTTCCATAGGTGGTAGTGATCACACGCCACATCACCATTTTCCCCATTGTCGACCTTGCCCGGCTTCTTACAGAAAGTGTCCCAGATAGACGGTGTGCGACCGCCCTCTTCAACGCCGCCTTCAATTTGGTATGAAGATGTCGCGACACCGAATACAAATTCCTTACTGCGTAACTTTGAATCACTTGGAAGTTGAAATTTATTCATTGTTATAACCCTTAAACCTAACCTTTAACTGCGCCGGACGTTAAACCACTGATCATCTGTTTCGATGCGAACAGGTAAGTAATAACGAGTGGTAAAATTGAAATTGTGGTACCTAGCATTACCGCGCCCCATGGCGTATTCGGAATACCTTGAACGCTTCGTAGTGCCTGCGTAATCACGTAATTATCTGGGTTGTTGAGCACTACGAGAGGCTGCATAAACATGTTCCAGAAGAAGACGAACTGAACAATCGCAAGCGTTGCTAATGCTGGTTTCATCAGTGGCAGTACCACGCTCCAGTACGTTCTGAACTCGCCTGCACCATCCAGTTTCGCCGCTTCTAATAGCTCTTTAGGAATCGATGCAATCACGTGCTGACGCATCAAAAAGATACCAAATGGTGTGGTGGTGAACGGTAGCCATACCGCCATATGGTTATCCAGCAAGCCTAAGAATTTCACGATCATGAAGTAAGGGATCAAGCTAAGCACAGGCGGAATCGCCATCGAGCCAACCAGCATGCCGAACAACACGTTCTTACCGCGGAACTTAAACACAGCAAATGCGTAACCACCCATGCTACAGAACAACAGCGAGATGGTGGTGCCTAAGAAAGCCACGTAAATCGAGTTAAACATCGCTTTCCAAAACGGCATGATTTCAAGCAGTTTTGCATAGTTGATTGCCAAGCTATCGCCAATGGCAAAGCTGATGCCCGAACCAAAGATTTCCGAACGATCACGTGTTGAAAGCAGAGCTGACCACACAAACGGAAACACCGTAATGATTGCAGAAACAACCAGTAATATGCCGAGCATCACCATCAAGATCTTAGTCATGATGTACATGGTGCGTTCGCTTGGCATTAGGCCACTTAGTGGTGAAGTATTTGTCTTAATTGATGTCGACATCTTAATGTTCCCCTAAGCCTTTCTTACCGAAGAATAAAAATTGAACCAAGGTACACGTTGCGATGAGTGCAAACAGAAGCCATGAAATCGCTGAGGCCGTGCCCATTTCTAGCCATTCCCAACCCACTTTGTAGAGGTACATAGAGATAGTTAAACCAGATTGGCCTGTACCACCTGTGCCACGCGTTAGTACGAACGGTTCTTCAAACATTTGCAGGTTACCGATGATGGTCATCGTAATTGCAAAGAAGATAAATGGACGAATCATTGGTAGTGAGATGTTCCAGAAGCGGCGGAAGGCATTGGCACCATCCATACGAGCAGCTTCTAAAATGTCTTTAGGAATCGTCATTAAACCCGTGGTGTAAAGGACGATGTTAAAACCGGTGTATTTCCAGAAAACCATGATCGCGATAGACGGCTTCACCATAGTGGCATCGTCTAACCAGCGGATGGGTTGAAAATCATTAACCCAAGCAAATGCCCAACCAAACAGCGTGCTATCAGCCAGAGCCATCAGCGTTTGGTTAATAATTCCTGAGTTAGGAGAGTACATGTTGAAGAAAATCAGTGACGCTGCGACCGTTGATGTGATGAACGGTAGAAAGTACGCCGATGTTAGCCAGTGACGCATACGGTCACCCATCGAAACCAACATGTAAGCCACTGGAATAGCAACTAAATGCTGAGCCACACCTGATGTGATTGCTAGCCACAATGTGTTCTTTAATGAACGCCATAGCCACGGGTCAGTCAAGGCAATATGGTAGTTCTCAAAACCAACGAACTGCATTGCGTCCATGCCCTGTACTGGGTTCCATTCGTGGAACGACAGGTAAACAGAGAACAACAGCGGGAAGATCCCAAATACAGAAAAAATGATCAGAAACGGCAGAAGAAATCCATACGGTGTAAGCGCTTTCAAATTCAGACGAGAAAAAAAGCTTTGCTCCGAAGGTTCTATCGTTGTGCTCGCTGTATGATTCATAGTAACGACCTCTTAAAAAAGGAAGCGCGCTATCCGCGCCTCCTCACTTACTCAAAGTAATAACAAATTAAAGATTACGCGTGCGACGCTTGATTAGACGCTCAGCCTCTTTAAGCGCTGTCTCGATGTCTTTACCTTCATCAAGTACTTCCATCAATGCGTTCTCTAAGATGATAGAACGTGCAACGTGGTCGCCTTGTGCTGGAGATACTGGTTTGATGTTTTGCGCAACTTCAGCAAAAATAAGACGGGCTTTTTGTCCGCCTAGGAACTCCATCTCTTCTTGGAAAAGCTCATCGTCATACGTTGTTGTATTCGCTGGGAAAGCAGCAATCGTTTCGAAGTGCTTAAGCTGTACTTCACGGTCAGTCGTCATGTATTCAATAAGCGCCCAAGCTTCATCTGGGTTGTCTGATTGAGTTGGAATTGAAAGGAATGAACCACCCCAGCTGCCGTAGATACCATCAGGTAGGTTTTCTACTGCCCACTTACCTTTAGTTTCCGGTGCAATCCAGTTGTTTAGGTGACCAAGAAGCCAAGCGCCAGAAAGTTGAGTTGCAAATGTGCCGTTGCGAAAGCCTTCGTACCATTCGTTAGACCAAGCTAGGATACGGCCGTCTAAACCTTTGTCGCGAATCTCTTTTGCTACTTCAAAAGCGTGAACAAAACGCTCTGATGTCACAACAGGGTTGCCATCTTTATCGAAGTACAGACCTTCACCTTCAGGAACCGTCGTGAAGATAATTGCTTGTGCTACGTCGGCTGCTGAAGCAATAAGTTGTACGTTTTGCTCTTTCAGTTTTTCACCAGCAGCAATGTATGAATCCCAATCTTTGATTGCTTCTTCTACATCAATGCCCGCTTTTTCGAATACGTCGGTACGGTAGTACATAACACCTGGACCTAGGTCGACAGGAATGCCGTACATATCGCCATCAGCGCCTTTGCCTTGTGCCCATGCGTAAGGTGCGAATCGTTCTTCGTATTTATCTGCACCGTAGTTTTCAGACAGGTTAACTAGACCACCAGAGCCAACGAATGGACCAATTTTCTCAACGTCGACAACAATCACATCACCTGCACCAGAACCCGTTGCAAGGTTCGTTGTCAGTTTCGTGTGGTGGTCACCATGGTTGTTCATAAGGTAATCAACTTTAATCCCTGTCTTCTTTTCGAAATCAGGCAGTAACACCTTCAAGCTGCTATCGAAATCAGGGAAGCCGTCGAAACGAATCTCTTTGTCAGCGGCATTCACAGCTGTTGTACCTAATCCTAAAGCAACCGCGCATGAAAGCGCCAAGGTCTTAAATTTCATGTTCTATCCTTAATATTTTTATAGGGTAACTGGTAAATCCGATACCGAGTTTCTAGTGACCAACGTCGGCAGCAATTTAAAGTTCACGTCATGTTTGATTTTTTTTAGCTTCTGTAGAGTGAGCTGTACTGCTTCAACGCTCATCTCTTCAATAGGGAAATTAATGGTGGTCAAACTAGGGGTCAGATAACGCGCGAAGATGGTGTTATCGAAGCCCACCAGTGATACATCTTTCGGAACTGACAGTCCCTCTTGATGCAGCACCTCAAAGGCGCCGAATGCCATGTGATCATTCGAAGCAAATACTGCTGTGAAATGACACTTACGATTCATCAGCTTTTTCATAGCGCTGATGCCCGTCTCTTCAGTAAAACCCGCTTCCGAGACTAAGGCTTCATCGTATGGCACACCCGCTTCTTCCAAGGCCTTTCGATACCCTTGCAAACGCCCCCTAGCATCTGCTTTATCTAAAGGCCCGGTAATACACGCGATATCTGTATGTCCCTTTTGCAAAAGATATTGAGTAGCGAGTAGCCCCCCGACTTCGTTATCAATATCAATACAACTCATCGCCATTTCTGGGATGAAGCGGTTAATCAAAACCACAGGGATCCCCTGTTCTTCCAATTCAATTAAATAATCATCACTGAGCAGTTGAGTATGAAGAATCAAAGCATCAACACGACGCCCCAGCAGAAATTCCACCGACTCGCGCTGCCCTTGTTCAGTGTTCGAACCCGCTGTAACCACAGCGTGGTAACCAAAGCGGCGTAGGTTTTCCTCTATGCAATGCAAGATGCCTGAATAGAAAGAACCGCCTAGTTCTGGAACAACTACACCAACACTTCCGGTACGACTTGAAGCCAAAGCTTGAGCGATAGAGTTCGGGCGATAACCCAATTCTTTGATCGCTTTTTCAACCTTTAACTTCTTGTCATGACTCACTCTGCTAGTGCCATTAATAACCCTAGACACTGTCGCCTGAGACACACCTGCATGTTCTGATACGTGTTTAATTGTCGCCACTCGAACCTCGATACTTCATTAGCTTGTAACCGCTTACAAAACGATTATTAAGAAATTACGTTTTAGTTGAAGTGAGTGTCATCACACTAAAGTTGGAGGTAAAAAGGCCAGTTGTGGAAATCATGAAAGCGCTTACAGATTCACTTCATGTCATGAAACTGTTTCATGGAATCATGAATCCATAGTGAGTCAGATTTGTTAAAAGCCTTAGTTCCGTGAAGGGGTTTCAACACACCTATTGGTGTATCAAATACGATGAATATCGAGTATTCCCCGCTAACTAGGCTATTGATATGCAAGGGCTACGACGCGTAGTTAGCCATTACAATTACTAGGGATAAAGCAGGGTACGCGAGATACATTAAAATAATATGAAACGAGGTATTGAAGATGTCATGGAGAGCAGAGGGAGAGGCAATCCAAAATGATAGAACAGATATTCAAGACGAAAAAAAGGCACAAAGAATGTGCCCAAGAATGGAGTTAATTGAAACGTGCCCTAATTAATCTGCCTTTAGGGCTAAATGGACAGTCTTTACTACTTTCAAACACAAGCTCTTTGAAATATGCCGAATTCAAAGAGCTGCTGTTGCTAATTTGTGATTACCACCAAGCTTCAAACATTGCGCCGAACGACAATGTATCAACGTTAGTTGTCTTCACTGTGTTGCCTTTCGTTTCTACATCACCCACAGTTGTGTAGAAGCGAAGCATTGGACGACTCCAAGGTAAGCCACCTAGAGAAACGTTCTGAGAAAGCGTTACTTTCCAAGCGTTCTCTTCACCGTCGTCATCGTAATCAACCATGCCGTAGCCCGCTTCTAACCATGTAGAGTGAACATCATCCCATTGGTACTGTGGACGAACGATACCAGCGTATTCCGTGTTCTCGCGGTCTAGATCAGAACCAGAGTTGTCTTTGTATGACACTAAGTAATCAATGATGAAGTTATCTGTTGCTGCGTAGCTACCTTCAACACTTGCGTACAAAGTTTGGTAGTCACCTTTTAGGTCGAATACTGATGAATCCGCACCGTCACCGTATTTCACTATTAATCGGTTAGAGTCGCCTAAGCCTAACGTCGCACCTACTAGGTAGGCCGTTTCGTCACTGATTTTTTCACCCGGCGTTACCACTGGCTCCATCTTACCTGTCAATGGATCGTATACGTATTCAGTTGTCGTTGACGTATCCGCTTCGCTAGATGCGAAGCCGTAGTTCGCGTAGAAATCTAGGTTACCAATACCAGCGTCAATGCTGTGTAGTTTCGCGGTCACAGCGTATCGACCGTTGTCGTTCACAAGGCCGCCTTTCACTTGGCCAACAAAACCCATATCCAGCTTAGCGCCACCGAAATCTAGATTGTTAAAGCCTGCACCTTGACCATCATGTGTCATCCAGAAGTAATCGTTCAGACCTTGTTGTGGACGCTGATGGAAGTCGCGACCAGCCCACATGTAAAGCTCAGGTTGGCTTTCAAATACATTGGTTACACCAGCGTACATTTTTTTCATACTCAAGCCGCCGTCGTCAGCCCAAGCGTCTGCTTCCCAATGGTCAGCCATGAATACGACGTCCCAGATAGCGCCGTTGTCAGCTTGGAAAAGCTTAGCTAACTGAACCTCACCACCATTGGCTTCGTTACCCAAACGACCGACAGAACGACCTGTTGTACCGATGTCTACGTAACGCTCATCACCGCTCTTGTAGTGAGCGCCGTAACGAGCATAACCAGAGAAGACGATGCCTTCTGGCACCTTAGTTTCTGCAGTTAGGACAGCGGGCTGTTGATCGTTAACATAATCAATATCCACAACCTTAGATTCTAACTCTTGAATTCGTTTTTCTAATGCTTCTATATCAGTATCAGCAGCAAAAGAAGAGAGTGAAGCAAGCGACGCCGCCACTGCGACTGTTATTGGCAAAAGCTTAAATTTTTGCATTGTAATTCCCTATTATTTTTTTGAGTTTTCATCGAACAGGGAAATATTAAGCAATGAAAGCGTTGAAAAGTTGGTCGCTGTTCACACTGATAAATCAGCTTAAATGTCATGAAACCTTTAGAAAATTCACGGAGAAAACTACTGCATTTAGATCAATAAGTTATGAACAAACATCCGTAAAATGTCAGCTTGAAATCGCTTTCATTTCATCAGTAATGGTGGCGGCTATCACGGAAAACAGTGTGTGAAAGTGAGGGGAATATGGTGCAGCTTTGATTGGTTTTCATATATATGAAAAGCCTCAAAATCTAAGGCAGATTTTGAGGCTTTTTGGTCTGAGTAAAATACCCCGTTATCTAGAATCAAGCATTCGCTAAAGTGAATCTAGAGACTCAATCCCCATATTGAACAGAGTAAATGCATAGATATCGGCGGTGAGATCGATCGCTTTACTCAGCGGCATTCCAGCGCCATGGCCCGCATTAACATCAATACGAATCATCACGGGCGCGCCACCTTCATGCTTATCTTGCAGCTCTGCAATGAACTTATAAGAGTGAGCTGGCACCACGCGGTCATCATGGTCAGCCGTCGTGACCAACGTCGCTGGATAGTCCGTGCCGCGCACCACATTGTGAACGGGAGAATAGCCAAGTAAGTATTCGAACATCTCTTTGTTTTGTGCTGATGTGCCGTAGTCGTACGCCCAGCCTTCACCAGACGTGAATGTGTGGTAACGCAACATGTCCAATACCCCAACCGCAGGCAGAGCCACTTGGAACAGCTCAGGCCTTTGTGTCATGCAAGCGCCTACTAGCAAACCACCATTAGACCCGCCGCGGATCGCTAACGTATCACTGCTGGTGTAGTTTTCTTCGATTAAGAATTCCGCAGCAGCAATGAAGTCGTCAAATACGTTTTGCTTTTGTTGTTGCGTACCCGCTTTGTGCCATGCCTTACCGTATTCACCGCCGCCACGCAGGTTTGGCACCGCATATACACCACCCAGTTCTAGCCAACTGCCGACCGTACCTGAGAAAGAAGGCGTCAGACTGACATTAAAGCCGCCATAAGCGTACAAAATGGTTGGGTTACTACCGTCTAGTTTTAATCCTTTCTTATAAGAGATAAGCATCGGAACCTGTGTACCATCTTTTGAGGTATAGAAGACCTGTTTAGACTCAAATTGATCCGACTCAAACGGAGACTCAGATCGCTGATAGATTTCTGAACTACCAGTTTCGACATCGAATGAGAAAATCGTTGGCGGCGTGACATAGTTGGTAAAGGTGTAATAAAGCTGGGTTTGCTCTTTTTTACCACCTAAGCCACTGGCCGTTCCCATCCCTGGCATGTGAAGTTCTCGAACTAAGTTACCTTGGTAATCAAGCTGATCGATTTTAGACACCACATCCACCATGTAGTGCGCAAACAAGTAACCACCACCAGTGCTGATGTCCAGTGGCTGTGGCTTCTCAGGGATGATATCAAGCCACTTTCCATCGCGAGTATCAAAGCTCACCACCTTGCCATTGGGTGCTTCTAAGTTGGTGTATAAGATGAAGACTTGGTCTTGGTTATCGATGAGGTAAGTGTCGCTATCAACATGGTCAATCAGCGTGTTCAACGATTGCGCCTCTGAATCTAAATCGATATAGAACAGTCTGTTACCTGATGTCGATTCTTTCCCAAGAATAATTAGGTAACGATCGTCTTCCGTGGTGTAGCCCGACACATAACGGTGTTGTTCAGCGTTGCTCTCACCAAAGATTACCTTGTCACTAGCTTGCTCTGTACCCAACTCATGGAAGTACAGCTTGTGTTGCTCAGTACGAGCAGAGAGTTCACTGCCGTCTGGCTTGTCATAGCTAGAGTAATAAAAGCCGCGATTACCCAACCAAGAAATACCAGTAAATTTAGCGTCAGTGATTTCGGCTTCAAGCTGCTGTTTAGTCTCGGTATCAATAACGAAGATCTTGCGCCAGTCGCTACCACCTTCAGAAATGCTGTACGCCACTAAGCTGTAGTCTTTAGAAAACGACACCGAGCCTAGAGATGTGGTGCCGTCTTCCGAGAAGGTATTCGGGTCTAAGAAGACTTCAACCTGCTGCCCCTCTTTCTGACGATAGAGAATACTGTGATTCTGCAGGCCATCGTTCTTATAGAAATAGGTGTAATCACCTCGCACAAACGGCTGCGAGCTCTTTTTGTAGTCTTGCGCTTTCGCCAATCGCTCTCGCAGTTCAGCGCGATACGGAATTTGAGCAAGGTAATCAAACGTGACCTCATTTTGACTCGCTACCCACTGCGCGGTCTCGTCACTTCTATCATCTTCTAACCAACGATACGGGTCTTCGATTATCTGGCCAAAATAGTCATCGCTGACGATCTGTTTGTTGGTGACTGGATACTCTTTTAGATAGCTCATCGTGATCCTTATTAAAAATAATGTGAAATCGTCAGGTAACGGGTTCTGATGTGTTCAATCAATAACTTAATCTTGTTCGGTGGCTGGCGCGTAAAGGGGTACACCGCATAAATACCCAGCTTTTTACCGACTAAATCAGGGAAGATGTCCACCAGCTGGCCGTTGCGAATATCGTGATACACCAGACAACGTGGCACGTACGCCACACCATGGCCGCCCAACGCAGCTTTACGAAGTGCCGTGGCGTTATCGGTAGAAAATGAACCCGAGACACGCACTATGTATTTGTCGTTGTCAGTACATCCGTCTTTACTATGCAGGAACTGCCATTCACTGGCACCCGTTGTTTGATACGCGTATTGCAGACAGTTATGTTGCACTAAGTCTTTAGGTAGCATCGGCTTACCGTTCTTAGCGATATAAGACGGCGAAGCGCACACCACCCATTGTGAATCCAATATATGACGAGCAATGAGGCTTGAATCTTCCAAGTAGCCGGTTCGAATCACCAAGTCGAGACCATCCTCAACCAAGTCGACAAAGCGATTGTTCAGAGACATATCGACCGTTAAACCTGGGTGCATATTACAAAACTCAGCCACCGCGTCTGCGAGAATCAAATCTCCGGAGATAGTAGGCACTGACATTTTGATATGACCACTGACATTTTCACCAAAGCCTGAAACTGCATCCATAGCCTCTTGAGCTGCCTGCTTCACATTTTTGGCCCCGTGTAACATTGCCTTACCCGCCTCAGTCAGGGTCAATTTACGCGTGGTTCGATATAATAATTGCACGCCGATCTCTTCCTCTAAACGCGCAATTCTTTTACTAACTACCGAATTTGTAAGGTTATTTTGCTCTGCCACTTTACTGAAACTGCCCAGTTCTACCACCTGTGAAAACAGGATCAAATCGTCTGCTCGCATCTGATTATGCCAATTTTGGAATTAATTATTTTCATTATTTCCCTATATCAATAAAAAATAAAGGGGTAAATTCACGCCAAATTAACAAAACAATTACAAAAACAGTCATTCCAATTACAAGATTCGCCTAAATAAGGTTCCCATTTAGAGGCCAAAGCGATTCAAATAATGACAAACCATAACGTGATCTTTACTTCAAACATGAACGTTTGAAAACAGTACGAGGAAGTACCCATGAGTGAAACTCTACTAGCCCTATTGGCATTTTCACCAATAGTTGTTGCAGCGATTCTATTGGTTGGCCTGAACTGGCCAGCGAAAAAAGCGATGCCAGTGGCATTTGCACTAACCGTTGCTATTGCCCTATTTGCTTGGGATATGTCTAGCACTCGAGTGCTGGCTTCTGTATTCCAAGGTTTCGGCATAACCGTGTCGGTTCTCTGGATTGTGTTCGGCGCCATCTTCTTATTAAACACTTTGAAACACACCGGAGCCATCACTACTATCCGCAACGGATTCACTGACATATCCGCTGACCGTCGTGTTCAGGCAATCATCATTGCTTGGTGTTTCGGTTCATTTATTGAGGGCGCATCTGGCTTCGGCACACCTGCTGCCATCGCAGCACCACTATTGGTTGCGATCGGCTTCCCAGCGCTGGCTGCGGTACTGATGGGCATGATGATCCAATCAACGCCAGTATCATTCGGCGCGGTTGGTACTCCAATTATCGTTGGTGTGAACAAAGGTTTGGATACGCACAATATCGGTGAAAGCCTGATTGCTCATGGCTCAACATGGGATGCTTACCTACAACAAATCACATCAAGCGTTGCGCTGATTCATGCTTCTGTTGGTGTGATGATGCCTGTATTGATGGCGATGATGCTGACTCGCTTCTTCGGTAAGAACAAAAGCTGGACTGAAGGTTTAGATATCCTGCCGTTCGCACTGTTCGCAGGTGCTGCTTTCACGATTCCTTATGCATTAACGGGCGTTTTCCTTGGCGCAGAGTTCCCATCATTGATTGGTGGTTTGGTTGGCCTAGCGATTGTGGTTACAGCAGCAAAACGTGGCTTCCTCGTACCAAAATCAAAATGGGATTTCGAGAGCGAAGACAAGTGGCCAGCAGAATGGCTAGGTTCTCTGAAAATCGATCTTGATGACACTAAGCAAGGTCATAAGAAAATGAGCATGGCAATGGCATGGGCACCTTACGTGCTGCTTGCTGTCACTCTAGTTGCTAGCCGTGTGAGCCCTGAGTTCAAAGGCCTACTTAAGAGCGTGAGCTTATCGTTCAGCAACATCCTTGGCGAGACTGGCGTAAGCACTGCGATTCAACCTCTGTATCTACCGGGCGGTATCTTGGTCTTCGTCGCACTGGTTGCTGTTCTAATGCAATCTCGCAGCGCAGCACCACTGGCTAAAGCCTTTGGTGAGTCAAGTAAAACCCTGATTGGCGCAGGCTTTGTGTTGGTGTTCACCATCCCAATGGTACGTATCTTTATTAACTCTGGTGTGAACGGCGCTGATTTGGCAAGTATGCCAGTAACGACTGCGAACTTTGCAGCTGATCTAGTTGGCGGCGCATTCCCTGCACTGAGTGCAACGGTTGGCGCGTTAGGTGCCTTCATTGCAGGTTCGAACACAGTTTCAAACATGATGTTCAGCCAATTCCAGTTCGAGGTAGCACAAACTCTGACTATCTCTAGTGCGGTGGTTGTCGCTCTGCAAGCGGTTGGTGCAGCAGCAGGTAACATGATTGCGATTCACAACGTAGTAGCGGCATCGGCAACGGTAGGTTTACTAGGACGTGAAGGTGCAACGCTACGTAAGACAATCATCCCAACGTTCTACTACCTGGTGATGACAGGGATCATCGGCCTCGTGGTTATCTACGGCTTCAAAATGACAGACGCACTTATGTAAACCATAAGTCGTTACACAAGCATTTGGCGTTAATACTCAATTCCCCGACTGCAACACCGTCTAATAAGACAGTTGATGAGTTTCGGAATGGATACTAAAACACATCAACACCCTCGGGTATTAACGCCATTTTCCCGTTTTATCGTTTTATCGTTTTATCGTTTTATCGTTTTATCGTTTACAGCTTCAAAAATTAAGCAAGATCGAACACTGACTTTCAAGAATTAAAGCAGCCCAAACCAAGCTCTCATAGAAGGGCAACATCCCAAGAATTTAGGACTGAAATTATGATCATATCCGCATCGACTGATTACCGCGCCGCAGCAAAATCGAAATTACCACCGTTTCTTTTCCACTACATTGACGGCGGTTCTTACGGAGAACATACCCTACGCCGCAACACGGCCGATCTGGCAGAGATCGCGCTCAAGCAGCGTGTACTTAATGATATGTCGGACCTAAACTTGGAAACCGAGTTGTTTGGCGAAAAGCTCGCAATGCCAATCGCACTGGCTCCGGTTGGTCTAACAGGCATGTACGCACGACGTGGTGAAGTACAAGCAGCAAAAGCCGCCGACAACAAAGGCATTCCTTTTACCATGTCGACGGTATCGGTATGCCCGATTGAAGAAGTCGCACCTAAGATTGAACGCCCAATGTGGTTTCAACTTTACGTGTTAAAAGACCGTGGCTTCATGAAGAACGTTCTTGAACGCGCCAAAGCAGCTGGCGTCACAACGCTGGTCTTCACCGTGGATATGCCAGTACCTGGTGCTCGCTACCGTGACATGCACTCAGGAATGAGTGGTCCAAACGCTGCAATGCGTCGTGTATTTCAATCAATGCGTCATCCTAGCTGGGCAGTTGATGTTGGTTTACTCGGCAAGCCTCACGATCTTGGCAACATCTCTACTTACCGCGATTCGCCAACCAAACTGGAAGACTACATCGGTTGGTTGGGTGATAACTTCGACCCGTCGATTTCATGGAAAGATCTAGAGTGGATCCGTGATTTCTGGGACGGCCCTATGGTCATTAAAGGCATTCTTGATGAAGAAGATGCAAAAGACGCCGTGAGATTTGGCGCAGACGGTATCGTAGTTTCAAACCACGGCGGTCGTCAGCTTGATGGTGTTCTATCAAGTGCCAAAGCACTGCCTGCAATTGCAGACGCAGTAAAAGGCGACACTAAGATTCTGGTCGACTCTGGTATTCGTACTGGCTTAGATGTAGTGCGCATGATGGCGATGGGCGCAGATTGCACCTTACTTGGCCGTTCTTTCGTCTATGCGTTAGCGGCACAAGGACAAGCAGGGGTTGAAAACCTACTCGACCTTTACGACAAAGAGATGCGCGTTGCGATGACATTGACAGGCGCCAAGACAATCAAAGACTTAACCCGTGAGTCTTTGGTAGGGCTAGATTAAACCACCACGACTCAGATTCAGGTTCGGATTCAGATTCGGACTCATGCTTTGGTCTACTTAGACTGAAGTTCAATCGGTGTCACAGCAATTCCACTGCCGTTGTGACACCGTTTAAGCACTGGAAAATAAAAAGCTAGGGCGTGTTGATCTTTCGAGCTGATTTTTGCAGCGAGTTGCTGGGTATTTATACAAGGCAGAGGCGTCGATGTGTAGCTAGCCTACATGAGAAGCCGATAACGTAGTAGAAATGGCCAGCAAACGCTGCCCGAAGGGTTCAGCTAAAAGCGTTTTACTCTTTGTTGAGGGGGATTTGCTTAGAGTGACTAGGCTACTTCCCCCTCGCCGCGATTAAAACGCTTTTATCTCGAACAAAATTTAACCACGAAAGGTCAACACGCCCTAACCAGTGCCAAATAAGAAGCACAAGGAAGCAAAGATGGAGACAAACACATCCCATGAGCGAGTAATAGACGCACAAGCTTATCAGCAGCTTGAAGCGATACTGGCTCAAAAAATAGAAACAGAACGCATTGTCACTCAAGAGGCAAAGCGTTTGGCTTATGGCACCGATGCGAGTTTCTATCGCTTGGTGCCGAAAATGGTTCTAAGGCTTAAAAACTTAGACGAAGTCATATTCACCATTCAAAGCTGTCGCGAACTGGGCATTCATTTTACCTTTCGCGCTGCGGGTACAAGCCTTTCAGGACAAGCCGTTTCAGACTCGGTACTTATCACCCTGACCGACGACTGGCGCGGCCACGAAATCGTCGATAACGGTAATCAGATCATCCTGCAACCGGGTGTGATTGGCGCTGATGCCAACAAATATCTTGCTCCGTTTCAACGTAAAATCGGCCCAGATCCAGCTTCAATCAATACTTGTAAAATCGGTGGTATCGCGGCGAATAACGCCAGCGGCATGTGTTGTGGTACTGCGCAAAACTCTTATCGCACCGTCGAGAGTATGAAAATCGTATTAAGTGATGGTTCCCTGCTTGATACCGCAGATAACGCCAGCGTTGAGGCTTTCAAGCAATCGCACAAAGCGCTGTTTGAAGGCATTGTTGATTTACACAGACAGACCAGCTCGAATCAAGAACTCGCAGACAGAATTCGCCACAAGTACCGTCTTAAAAACACCACCGGCTACGCGCTCAATGCTCTAGTTGATTACCACAACCCAATTGAGATCATCAAACACTTGATGATTGGCTCAGAAGGCACACTAGGTTTCATTGCTGAGATTACCTATAACACGGTTATCGAACATCCGAACAAAGCATCGGCTCTGTTGGTGTTTGCCGACATCGAGCAAGCAAGTAAAGCCGTGACTACGCTATCAAAAACGCCAGTTGCTGCGGTTGAATTGATGGATGGCAGAGCACTTCGTTCAGTGGCGGATAAACCGGGTATGCCTGCATTCATGCCGAGCCTAGATTTAGAAGCCGCTGCTATTTTGGTGGAATCACACGCCAGCTCCCAGCAGGACTTAGATTTACAATGTAAATCAATTTTAGACGCATTGACTGAATACACGATTGTTGAATCAGTCCCTTTCACGTCCGATCCGAAGACAGTCGCGACTCTGTGGGGCATCCGAAAAGGCATGTTCCCAGCAGTTGGCGCAGTGCGTGAAGTCGGCACTACCGTCATCATTGAAGACGTTGCTTTCCCTGTTGAAAACCTCGCTAACGGCATTCGAGAGCTGCAAGAGCTGTTCGATAAATACGACTACAGCGAGGCGATCATTTTCGGCCATGCACTCGAAGGCAACCTGCACTTTGTGTTTACCCAAGGCTTCGATAGCCAAGAAGAGATCGACCGTTACGGCGGTTTCATGGATGACGTTGCCGAGCTAGTTGCAGTGAAATATCAAGGTTCACTGAAAGCGGAACACGGCACGGGCCGAAACATGGCACCTTATGTGGAATTAGAGTGGGGCAAAGATGGCTATGCCTTGATGCAACAAATCAAAGCACTGTTCGACCCAGAAAGGCTGCTTAACCCCGGCGTTATAATCAACGACAATCCAAACTCCCACATCACAGACCTGAAGCCGATGCCTGCTGCCGATGATCTAGTCGACCGCTGTATTGAGTGTGGCTTCTGTGAACCTGTTTGCCCTTCTCGCACGCTGACTTTATCACCTCGCCAACGTATTGTTTTATATCGCGAGCTACAACGCCGCCGTGCTGCAGGCGAAGAGATAGAAGCCAGCGAGCTAGAGAAGACTTTTGAATACCAAGGCATTGATACCTGCGCTGCAACAGGCCTATGTGCCGAGCGTTGCCCAGTGGGCATCAACACTGGCGATTTAGTGAAGAAGCTTCGTATCGCCAAATATGAGAAGTTCACACCAATTGCTAAGTGGACAGCGGATCACTTCTCGACCACCACCAAGCTGACCAAGGCTGGCCTCAAAACTAATCAAGTGGCGAGTAAGGTTCTAGGAGCAAATACAGTCGGCAAGCTAACCAACGGCTTACGCTCAATGACTAAAGGCGCGACACCGGTTTGGTTGCCAGAGATGCCGCAATCCAATAGTCACTCGCTAACCTCATCACCAGTGACGGCAGAACCTTCAAGCAATCATAAGAAGGTGGTTTACCTCCCTTCCTGTGCGAGTCGTACCATGGGACAACAAAGCGATGCAGGCGACCAACGCCCTTTGACCGAAGTGACCATGTCTCTACTTAAAAAAGCAGGATTCGAAGTGATTCTGCCGAAGAAGCTAGACGACCAATGCTGTGGTATGCCTTACGACAGCAAAGGTATGACCGACTTAGCCCAATCTAAAGCGCAACAACTGGAAGAAGTGTTATGGCAAGCCAGTTGTCAGGGTGAATACCCTGTACTAATGGACACCAGCCCTTGTGCCAAGCGCAGTATTGAGCAGTTCACTAAACCATTAGAAGTGCTAGAACCGACAGGGTTTGTGAACCAATACCTGCTAGAGCACCTGACACTTGAGCCGCTGCAAGAAACCGTAATGCTGCATGTCACCTGTAGCTCTCGTCGAATGGGTTTAGAAGGTGCGATGTTAAACCTTGCTAAAGCCTGCACCGAAGAGGTGATTGTTCCAGAGCATATTCAATGTTGTGGTTGGGCAGGTGATAAAGGCTTCACTACACCAGAGCTGAATGAGGCGGCGGTACACCCACTCAAGGAACAAGTGCCGAGCAACTGCACTCGTGGCTTCAGTAACAGCCGAACCTGTGAGATCGGTTTATCACACCACAGTGGCATTCCGTATCAATCAATCTTGTACTTGGTGGACGAAGTCACGCAGTAGCTCCACTCATACTGCGAGCAACGTGCTCTAGCTTAAAACGAAAAATGGCAGCCAATCAGGCTGCCATTTTTTTATTCGATTTAAACCGTATTACCGAGCTAGATATTGCTGAGCTAGCGGCTACTGAGCCAAGCTCATCAACTCTTCTGGCGAGTAGTGTTCTGCTTCTGCACCTTTGGCGATTAAGTCGATCACTTGGAACTCGTTCATATCACCAAACTCTTTGGTTAAGTAATCACGGAACGCTTTCTCGTTCGGCCATTTACCTCGCACGATATAGCCATCTTCTTTATCGAAGTCTTCCGTTTCAAAGAAAGAAAAGTCGGTCATACCAATATTGTGACAATACAAAACGAGATACATGTTGAATCCTTTACACTTAACTAGGGTCTATTTAGCTTTCGAGCCGATCAAAAAGCGTCTCTAAAAAGCAGGGCTAAGGTTACAACATAAATGCTAAATCGAATACCCAATCGAATCGTCAATTTAGAAACCTCAGCGACCGGCTCTTTTCGTTAGTCATCAAACATCATGTTAATCGCTGCACCCAACAGAATCAGCCCAACAATTGGCCCCATGACTGCTAATGGCGCGCGCTCAATGTATGGAAGGTTCTCTGCGATCATCAAACCCCATTCAGGTGTTGGTGGCTTTGCCCCTAATCCGATGAAGCTCAGCGAGGTCAGACTTAGAGTGATAACCGGTAGCCTCAACATCGCGTGTCTTAACAACGGTGGCAACACATACGGAAGCAAGTAGAAACGGAAGATTCTAAGCTTACTGGTGCCCCATAGTGGCGCGAGGTGTGTATAAGGTTGCGCCTTGGCTTCTACGATCAAGCTTGAGCAGTGTGCGGCTAACGGCGCCCACGACACCAATACAATCGCGATTAAGGCGCTGTTCGGATTCATCCCCGTTAAACCTGCAACAAGCAAGCCAGCAATGATGTATGGGATACCCTTAGTGATTTCGATAAGGCCTTGGCTAAAACGGGTGTTGAAACCCATGATGATGCCCGTCACCAAGCTCAAGAACGTTGCTAAAATGCCGGCTTGGAAGGTCGCAACCATACCAGAACCAATTCTCGCCAGTAGGTCTCGGCCAATGCCATCTGCGCCCAAAGGTGCTTGCCAACTCGGCGATGCTAAGCGTGCAAACTGGCTAGTGTATGGGTCTCGGAATGCAGCCCAAACTACGATAGCAATTAGGAAAGAGAAGATCGCTAAAGCAGTGACACGCTTTGCGCGGTTCTGGGTGAAACGAAACGAAGAGTGGCTACTGATGAGCTTGCCGCTTTTCAGGCTGTGGCCAAGAATCAATTGCTGAACAAACAAGCTCATGCTGCTTACGGCAATTGAAAATAGCAGTAACACCAATAAGCCGCCCTGCAGCATTGGTAAGTCTTGCGCCTTGGCTGCACCAAGAATCATGCGTCCGATACCAGGGATCGAGAAGATAAGCTCAACCGCGACTGCGCCACCAGTTAAGCCAATCACGATCATCGCGATTTGCGGGATCAGACTGCTCAGCGCTCTTTTCAGCGCAAAGCGAATAATTTGATTGGAATGAACGTTGGCACTGAGCCAAGTGATCACCCAAGGTTCATTGAGAACGCGTTGTAAACTGTCTCTGAGTAGGCGACTAAACAAGCCACTTGCAGGCAGTGCGAGCGCTAAACTCGGTAGCCAGATATCTTGCCAGCCTTGCCAACCATACGGTGGTAGCCAACCTAACCAGATAGAGAACATCAATATTAATACCGAGGCCACCACATACTCTGGCAACGATATTAATACGGTGCTTAAACTGCTGTAACTCTGCCCTAGTTTGCCCTTCTTCCAACTGCGTAAGGTAGCAAGTAAGCCTGCACCACACAGTACGAAAGTCATCACAAGTGCGCTAGACATTAAAAACAGAGACGTAAATGCTGTTTTTTGAATGCTTAATGCAACCGAGGAACCATCAATCCATGATTCACCTAGATCACCTGAAAAAGCACTTCCTACCCAGTCGAGCAGGCGCTCAATGGCTGAACGGTCAAGCTGAAGATCAGCGCGTACCGCAGCTAAAGCTTCAGGCGTAAGCAGGTGTTGTTGCCCCGCCCTAGCCCGCAGAATAGATTGGCTTGGGTCGATGCCTGCAATGTCAGGCATCAAACCAACAAGAATCACCACCACAATCAGTGAAGCGATTCTTGATAGCCAAGGCGTCAAGATAAATAGAGTTCGACGCAGAGTCTCAGCAGATAACATTTATTTAGTTAGCCTGTGTTGCCGGGTTAACTTGTGTCGTTTGATCCACCAAGCGACGTTCACTTGGGTCACGAACGACATTGCTTACACGCTCACTTTCACCTTGAATCACACGCTCGTGAAGCAGCGGGATAGCCGCGAAATCGTTAAGGATTTTTTGTTCAGCTTCGATGATCGCCTGGTGACGCAGCGCACCTAGCGGTTGTAGGTCAGCGTGATTCAGTGCTTTATCTACCTCTTGAGAACAAAACTGGCCAAGGTTGAAAGAACCCTTACAGCCAAAGTCACTCATCATGTATGCCACTGGATCACCCGAATCTAGAACCGTTGCACGAGAAAGGATAAACGCGTCGAACTTACCAGATAGCGCATCGTTCTCGATCTGAGCGTATTCGCGAATATCCAGCTCAACCTTGAAACCAACCGCTTCAAGTTGTTGTTTCAGTAGTGCTGCCACTTCTGGAAGCTCTGCACGGTCGGTAAAGGTACCGATAACAATGCTTTCGCCGTTCACTTTTAGCGTTTTGTCGACTGCCGGACCTTCAGGTCGAATTGGCTCAGCCCAAGCAAGTGCAGGACCTAATAGACCTTGCGCGATATCCGCGTGGTTTTCATAAACAGTATTCACGATCTGCTCACGGTCTACTGCAGCTGCCGCTACCTTACGCAGTTCAATATCGCTAAATACGCCTGACTTGTTGTTCAGGTAAAGCGTATTAGTACGAGGCATTGCCACTTCGTAAAGTAGGTTCGGATCAATGGTCGCGATTTGTGAAACGGGTACCGCTTCAACGACGTCAGCCGTGCCGGTTCTCAGTGCTGCAGCACGAGCAAAACCGTTAGGAACGTATTCTGCAATTACAGATTCGACTTGCGCTTTTTCTCCCCAGTAGCCATCAAAACGTTTCAGTTTCGCGCTTGTTGTACCGTTAATTTCCGTCAACTCAAACGGTCCAGTGCCTGCGCCAATTGGACTCACACGACCATCTTCTTGATAAGCACTTGCTGCAAGAATCGCTAATTGAGGGCTTGATAAACGGCTTGGTAAAAGAGGGTCATCAAAGCTGGTTTTAATCTCTATACGGTAGTTGTCCATCGCTTTCACTTCTAGCTCTACGCCATCTAAGATGCGCGGCTTAGGTGCTGCTTCAAGCGCTTTTTGTAGAGAGTTCACTACAGAGTTTGCCGTTAATGTCGAACCATCATGGAATTTAACGCCTTGGCGAATCGTGAACTGCCAAGTCAGAGGATCAAGATGTTTCCAATCCGTTGCTAGCATAGGTTGTGCTTCTGAGGTTGGGCTCAGGTTAACCAGAGTTTCTGCGGTGCTCCAACGAGATAACTTAAAAGCGTCATCAGAAAGTGGCGATAAACCCGTTCTTGGCGGTTGCATCATCGCAACTCGAATTTCAGATTTTACTGCGGCATCACTCGACCCTGGTTGAGAGTCAAAACAGCCCGTCAAAGGCAGAGCCAACGCAAGCGCGCAAGCCAGTTTGATTGAATTAAAACGCATAATTATTTTTCTCTGTAGCTGTATTTTTTAATAAATAGGGTTGTGTTTAACAAGCAGATTTCGAAAGAGGCTGAGACTCGATCAGCATCTGAGTTGCAGGATGAGCAGGTTTACTCATCACTTGATCGGTCGGTCCGTGCTCGACCATTTCACCATGGTCGAGTACCAGTATTTCTTCACAAAGGGCTTTTGCGGCACCTAAATCGTGCGTAACCAAAATAAGGCGCATATCGCGCTTCTTTTTCAATGAATTAACCAAGTCCAACAACCTTTGGCGATTCACAGGGTCAAGGCTAGCAGTAGGTTCATCGGCCACCAGCACGGCGGGTCTAACGACAAGAGCCCGAGCAATAGCCACACGTTGAGCTTGACCTGTAGAAAGCTGATTAGGTTTCAGTAAGAGCAAACTGGCAGGCAATCCAACGTCTGACAGCGCTTCTTCAATGATGGCTTCATGATTACCCGAAACATCTAAGTTGCTTAAGGGTTCGGCTAAGATCTGTCGAACGGTATAGTAAGGGTTGAGGCTAGTGTGGGGCTCTTGTGGCACCAATTGAATCAGCCGACACACCGTTGCTTGCGCTTTGCTATCGCGAATTGGGAGCGAATAACCGAACAAGTTTATTTGACCAACGGTTGGCGCTTTAAGACCAAATAGCAGTTCAATTAACGTTGATTTACCGGCACCAGAACGCCCAACAATTGCTAGGCTTTTGTCTTCAACATTAAGGTCTATGTTCTGCAGCGCTTTAAACGCTTTACCACCCAACCAACTTGGTACGGAATAGTAGTGAACACTCACATTGTCGAACTTAATCTCTGTCGATGTTTGTGTTTCTGAATCAGTCACTGGCATTAATGGCGAGGCTTCTGAGTTTAGTGTTAAGGTCGAGCTCATTCGATTAAGTCTCTCAATGAACAGCAGAAAGCGTGAGAGCTCGACTCAAGTGCATGTTTCGGTGCACCGTAAGCCACCACACCGCCATCATCGATGACTAACAGCTTGTCACACTCCAACGCGCTATGCAGGTCATGGGTGATGAGTAAACCACCAATTTGACGCTGTTTAACATTGTGTCGAATCAGCTTAAGTATCTCTTGCTCTGTCACCGGATCTAACGCACTGGTTGGTTCATCGGCGATGATAATATCGGAGTTACTCAGCAAGCCAATCGCAATACACACACGTTGGCGTTGCCCACCCGAAATTTGGCTCGGGTACAACGGCAAGATGGTTTCTGGATTAGGAAAACCAAGTTGAATCAGCAACTCGGTAATTTTGATTTTGTCATTTGATTTAAGCTTGGTGCGAGTTCCCGTCAAGGCAAGGCAGAGTTGGCCTTCTATTGAAACCAGAGGGTTTAACGCTTGAAGCGCATCTTGGAAGATAACTGCGGGGCGCTGTGCTGCAGTTCTTTGCAACATCGGTAAACCACACACCGCTTCACCAGATAGAGAAATATGACCTTCAACTTCAACCGTCTCTGGCAGAAACCCCGCAATAGCGCGAGAAAGCATCGACTTACCAATACCTGAAGGACCCATGATCGCCAACAGCTCACCTCGATAAACATCGAAGTGGATATCTTGGAAAAGGATTCTCGAAGAGGTTTTGATCGTTAGATGGTCAACAGACAAAAGTGGGGCGTTCACGCAGATACTCACACATAGATGTTATAACATAACAACTCTATCATTTAGCCGACATGATGAAAAGAGAACATTGAACTGTATCGCATTTTATTTGCTGTTTGATTGACCAATTTTCATTAGGGCGTGTTGACCCTTCGAGGTGATTTTTACCGATACAAAAAAGCGCTCACTAAATTTATCGTGTAAAAATAGTAAAGCGCTTTGATAAAGTATTACAGGTGGTGATTAGGTTACTTAGTTAATGGCACCCTGAGCGGCATCTTCGACTGGGTAACACTTCTGCTTAACTTGTGCGATGAACGGATACAGGAACGCAATACGCCCAAGATAGAACAGAGTAAACGCCAACCACAAACCATGATTGCCCCAAATATCGATGGTGAATGCCTGTACCGCTAAGAATACCAACAAAGTCGCGATGCTTGAGTTTCTAACCGGACGCGTGGTTCCCGTTCCGGTAAAAATGCCGTAAACCGTTAAGCCAAAGCCTGCCACCAGCGGGAACACAATCAGCCACGGGGCCATCTCTTGATACAAGGCAACCAGCGCTGGAATATCGATAAACAAGAAAACAATCATGTCTTTGAATATCAGGGTTAAAAGCGTCAGCGCAGCAATGAAACCTGCCGTCCATTGGAAGTTAAGCCTTAATACGCGATCCAACATTGAAGGGTTCTTCTGACCTACCGCCTTACCTGCAAACACACTCGATGCGTTGGCAATGCCGTCAAACATATAACTGACTATGAAGGTCACCTGCATCAAGATCGCGTTAGCCGCTAGAACATCCGTACCCAGTTTAGAGCCAGTACGCGCCATCATGTTGAAGAACACCAAGATACAAATGGTGCGAAGCAATAAATCAGTATTCGATGAGATGATTGTCGATAGGTCTTTCTTGTTCATCTTCGAGCCTTGCAGAAACTCAGAGATCGAAATATTGCTGGTCTTCATCACCAAGGTCACACCAATCGCAAAGGTGGTAACTTGTGCAATCAAACTTGCGTAAGCCACACCTGCGACGCCCAAATCGAAATAAAGTACAAACACCGCATCCAAGACAATGTTCAACACATTGCCAAACACTTGTGTATAAAGAACTTCTTTGGCTTTCGCTTGCCCCATTAACCAACCAATAATGGTGTAGTTGAGCAACACAAAAGGCGCGCCATAAATCAAAATACTGAAGTAGATATGCGCGTGCTCGGCCACATTGGCTTCAGGCTCAATCACCCACATTGCGCCTTGCCAGATGAGTGGTTGTATCAAGATAAAGATCAAGCCCACCAAACCAGACAGCACAAATGGACGCATCAAGCTACCCGCCAGATCAGAGCGGTTTCCCTTGCCCAGTGCCATCGCACTTTGCCCCGTGGTACTGACACGGAAAAAGCCAAACAACCAATACATGGTGTTCATAATGATGGTGCCGATCGCCACGCCACCAATCAGTTCAGCAATACCAAGTTGGCCAATAACAGCGGTATCCACCGCACCTAGCAGAGGTTGTGTCACTGTTGAGATGATGAAAGGGAAAGCAATTTTCAGATAATCTTTGTGGGTAATGGTCATATATTCAAGCGAGTGATATTAAGAACTATTTGCAATTAGAGCGGGATGCTATCGTTTAATCCGTACGTTGTCATCATTTACTTAGAGTCGTTTATCAACAAGCTTCTCTCCCATCGCACCATCAACATAAGACGCCTTTCTGTCATTGAGCGAGCAAATTAGCCACAACAAATGAGTAAAATCACGCTCGACAAAACACAACAAAACCAATTACTGAGCCAACTCAATGGTTAACCTAGTAAAGGCTCAGTAAAAACTCACGGGAAGGTAGAAATCGAGTTCGAATATTTCATCACTATTAAGAAAGTGATTCTGATGATAATGCACGTACGCAGGAGTAGATCGCTGTTTGAAACCAGATGTGGGTAGCCATTTTTCTAACACCATACTGATCTGTGGTAGCAGCTCGCCGTAGCGGCCATTCAATCGAAATACGGCATGTAAACCACCCGGAATCACCATCTGGTTCACGACACTACGATACTTAATCGGCTCATCAATCGCGATACACGCGACATAACGACACTGATCCATCTCAACCCAAGCAGGGTTTGAGTGATGCAAACCAAATTGGCTCGAAAAATCACGCTGTTCGGAATTCGCCCACGCTTTCAATATCAACCACGCATTACGAATAGAGCGGTTATAACCCGTATGTCGAACATAGGCTGCCATGCGCTCAGGCACTTCAACGATCTTGGGTTCGGGCAATACTCGCTGCGCCACACTCAAATAGCCCGCCGCCACTTCGGGATCTTTCAAATAGGGTTTTTCTGCTACTTGTAAATCGTGTTTACGCCATTCTCCGGGCGACATATTAAAGGTCGCTTTAAATGCTCGACTAAACGAAGACACAGAACTAAAGCCACATTTATGCGCGATCTCAACCACAGACGAACTAGTATCAAACATCAATTGGTTGGCTGCATACTCCATTCGAGTGCGTCGGATATATTGATGCAACGACTCCCCGACCACACTTTTGAAGGTGCGATGAAAGTGCTGTTCTGAATAGGCAGCTATCTCAGATAACTCTTTGGCAGACAAAGGCTGACTGATGTCTTGGTGAATATGGAACAAGACATCATTGATTCGCGATATGTGTTGACGTGACATCGTTTAAATAGCATAAATGGACATGTTTAAGAGCATAAACGGACACGCTAGTTTTTACAATTGCCGTGTAATATCAAGCGATAGAATAAAAACGATAAACGACGAGACACAACACATGGAAATCGCACAGTCATTACAACAGATTCAATCTTCATACATTCGAGAGATCCTCGCAGCCGCAAGTGATCCAAATGTCATCTCATTGGCCGGTGGTTTACCGGACGAGAAAACATTCCCAATCGATTTAATGAAGCCAACGCTAGAAAACCTAGCGAACATGCCTGAAGTTTTCCAATACGGTTCGACCGCCGGTTACGGCCCGTTGCTTGACCACCTAACACAAAGCTACCAATTGCCAGAGTCACACACGGCAATGATTTGTACTGGCTCTCAGCAAGGTTTGGATTTGATTGCACGTGCGTATGTCGACCCGGGTGATGTGGTTGTGATGGAAGCGCCAAGCTACTTAGGTGCGATGCAGGTGTTTGGCTTAGTTCAAGCAAACATTGCAACCGTGTCTCAAACTGAATTTGGCCCGAACCTGGATGAGCTGGAAACGTGCTTTGCACAGCAAGCGCCAAAAATGTTCTATGCCGTGCCTGATTTCCACAACCCAACCGGTGTGTGCTGGGCAACAGAAACTCGTCAAAAAGTGGCTGAGCTGTGTATCAAATACAACGTGGCATTCATTGAAGATGCACCATACCGTGAGCTACGTTTCACGGGTACAGAACTGCCGTTGGTTTCTTCGTTCTGCCCTGACAACTCTATCGTTCTTCGTTCATTCTCTAAGATTGCATCGCCGGGTTTACGTATTGGCGCGGTAACAGGCAAACGCAGCTACCTTGAACCACTGATCAAAGTGAAGCAAGGCGCGGATTTACACTCAAGTGTACCAATGCAAGCACTGCTTGTTGGTCTTCTAAAACATGAAGACTTTGGCGTACATATGGAGAACATTCGCACCCTGTACAAGTCTCGTTATGAAGTGCTGTTCTCAGAGCTAGAGAAACAACTGCCTGCAGATTGCGTGTTAAAAGCCGTCGATGGCGGGATGTTCATTTGGGTTGAAATCCCTGAGTGTGACACCTTCGAACTGGCGAAAACCTTGCTATCGAATGGTGTAGCGGTTGTACCAAGCCCAGTATTTTATCCAAAGGCCGATGAAGCGAAAGCCGCACTGCGCTTAAACTTCACCAACGCCAACCCTGAAGAATTGACTGAAGCGGTAAAACGCTTAGCAGAAGTACTTAACCAAGCGTAATCGCTGACAGTACTGACTGCATTGGTGATTGCCTGATCGGTTTATTACCGGGAAGCCGTCATAAGTCAGCATTAAAGGCCAATGTCATTCTCAACAAGAGAGTCACATTGGCCTTAATTTTAGGTCTCCATAAAGCACAGAAAGGACATCAGTTTTGCCGCATTGTATTATCGAACACTCATCCACTATTGATGGTCAGCAACTCAACCAAAAAGTGTTTCTCGGCGCGATGGAATCTCAGTTGTTCTCACCAACAGGAGAAGACATCAAAGTACGCAGCCTTGCCTATCAACATTACCAAACCGGTGAAGTAAAAGAAGACTTCGTGCATGTCTTTGTGCGTATTTTGTCTGGGCGTAGCGAAAGCGTTAAAGCGATGCTCTCCAAGTCCATATTGGATCAATTACTGACTCTTTCACTATCTAATGCTTCGCTGACCGTTGAGATCATTGATATTGAGACAAGCAGCTATTCAAAAGCCTTAGTTTAAAGGCAAATCACAAGCGTACATCCCCGCAACAATAAGGGATTCTAAAAACATTCGTTAACAGCATGGAGCAATGAAATGGAATTGGTGATTGGTAAAAACCCAGAATTGATAACGCAAGCACAGTCCATTCGTCATCAAGTATTCGTTGTTGAACAAGGTATTCCCCATGTGTTGGATCTTGATGGGCTCGATCCTGTCTCACATCATGCACTCATCACCGATGAAGATAATTTAGTCGCGACGGCACGCTTGCACATTGATGAATCAGGACACTCAACCATGGCACGTGTTGCTGTTCTGCAGCCTTATCGAAGATTTGGTATCGCGTCTAAAATTGTTCGCGCACTTCTAAAACACGCCTCTGAACATGGTGCCAAAGTCATTGAAATCCACGCCCATCAATACCTAAAAGGTTACTATGAAAAGCTTGGCTTTGAGTTCATTCGTGAAGTAGAAATCGTCGGAGAACACCAACTCATTGAGATGAGATACTACATAAGTTCTTAGCCAAGTATTCAAAAGACAACACAACACCACTGCTTATTTGAGCTAACATTCCTTATCAAATAACGGCCTTTTTACCACACCTAAAGCCACACCAAAAATGATGTTATATAGCCCTACGTTTGGTTGGTTTTTGTCCCGCACCGCCTTGGTTATACTGCGCCTGATTTTAATAAGCCAACAAGACAGAACTAAGTTGAAGTACTCAGTTCTGATCAAAACAGGCAACCGCTCTGGATTTACGTTCCAGCTCGCAGAAAGGAAAAACCATGTCTCAATATGTTGTATGTGCTCTGTATAAATTCGTAGCACTTGATGATTACCAAGAAATTCGCCAGCCACTAACCGACGTGTTAGAAGCCAACCAAATCCGCGGTACTTTGTTACTTGCGAGTGAAGGTATCAACGGCACCGTTGCAGGTAAGCGCGAATCTATCGACGCCCTTCTTCAATGGTTCAAACAAGATTCTCGCTTGGCGGATGTTGTTTACAAAGAGTCGTTCAACGAAGAACAACCATTCAACCGCACCAAGGTTAAGCTTAAGAAAGAGATCGTAACCATGGGCGTTGAGGGCATCGACCCACGCCACGTTGTCGGCACTTACGTTAAACCAAACGAATGGAACGCATTGATCTCTGATCCTGATGTGATTCTGGTTGATACTCGTAACGACTACGAAGTGGACATCGGCACCTTCAAAAATGCTGTAAACCCAAACACAGAAACCTTCCGTGAATTCCCTCAATACGTTGAAGACAATCTCGACCCTAAGAAACACAAGAAAGTCGCGATGTTCTGTACTGGCGGTATTCGTTGTGAAAAATCAACAGCCTACATGAAAGAGCAAGGCTTTGATGAGGTTTACCACCTTGAAGGCGGCATTCTTAAGTACCTAGAAGAAGTGCCTGAAGAAGAGAGCATGTGGGAAGGCGACTGCTACGTATTTGATGGTCGTGTTGCAGTAAACCACCAGCTAGAAAAGAGCGGCTACGATGTGTGTAACGCGTGTCGCCTGCCAATCACAGACGAAGACAAAGCCTCTGAACACTTCGAGAAAGGGGTAAGCTGCCCTAAGTGTATTGATAAGCACAGCGACGAGCAGAAAGCCCGTTTCCGCGAACGTGAAAAGCAAGTTCAACTGTCGAGTGCTCGTGGCGAAACCCACGTAGGTGGCGAAGCTGCTCACCTTATCGAGCAACGCAAAAAAGAAAAGCTTGCACACAAAGAGCAGCAACGCTCTGGCAAGAAAGCAAAGTAAACTTTCTGCTTTAAACTCTTATAGTTCTAAACATATAACTATAAATAGTTAGCTATATACATACAAAAGGGCGCAAGTTCGAGGATAATCCCACGAGTTTGCGCCCTTTTTTGATCGCTTTACGGCTTTGTGTTTTGAACCACATTTCTTTCGAAAAATTACTTCTATACTGTCAGGGCGTGTTGACCTTCCGCGGTTAGATTTTGTTCGAGATAAAAGCGTTTTAATCGCGGCGAGGGAGAAGTAGCCTAGTCATTCTAAGCAAATCTCCCTCAACAAAGAGTAAAACGCTTTTAGCCGAACCCTTCGGGCAGCGTTTGCTGGTTATTTCTACTACGTTATCGGCCTTTCATGTAGGCTAGCTACACATCAAAGCCTCTGCCTTGTAGACATACCCAGCAATTCGCCGCAAAAACAAGCTCGAAAGATCAACACGCCCTAAAAATTCGACTAGAGAGGAAGTGCCAATGCTCAATGAAAACCATGCCTTTATCTTAGATTTCCCAGATCTTAAATTAGACATTGTTCAGCTCAACCACGACGACGAAAAATTCAAAGCAGACATGCAGAAATACCACCAACTCGACTACGACATCCGTCAGCTAGAAATCTCTGGCAGCCCTATTGATGACGACAGCATGCACAACCTCAAAGTAGAACGCATGGAGCTAAAAGACTCGCTACACAAACAGCTCACGCGCCATCACGCGCTTAAGATCGTATAGAAAAATCAGTCCAAAACTCTATTTTAAGCCATGCACTACGCATGGCTTTTTGGTTTTATCACATCGCAAATCTAAGCGAATTCAGCTTCTTCAATTATGTTACTGTTTGCTTATTCAAAGGCGCTTGATAAGGAAGCGAGCAAAGTGGCAATAACAGAAGAAAATATACAGTTCCAACTTGTTTCAAATTCTGAATTCGATGAACTGTTTGCGTGTGTTAAACAAGGTATCTTCATACACGTAGATAGCGCTTTCGGCTGGGAGGACGACTTCCAACGCCAACGACTTTTAAACGATTACCATCCCTCTTGGTTTCATTGGATATATAGTGAAAATGAAAGAGTGGGACTCGTCTGCTTTAAGCCTTATGACAACGCATACCATATTCATCTGCTGATCATTTTCCCTCAATACCAAGGCCGTTCGCTTGGCAAGCAAGTCATGACTCTCATACATAAGAGAACCATGGAAGAGCAACGAAGCCAAGTGACTCTGTCGAGTTTTAAAAGTAATGCTCGTGCTATTAACTTTTATCAATCGCTTGGCTACCACGTTGTAGATGAAGGAGATGATAATTTTGTGGGGATGGAGCTCAATCCAGACTACAAACACCATCTCTAATTAAACGCCCTAGCCACTCGCCCATTACTGCTCAATTCGTAATGACCAATATAGGCAGGGATAAATACCGATTGCCCTTTGGTGAGTGTTAGGTGTTCACCTTTCTGGCTCATTAGCGTTAAATCATCATCGATTGCCATTAAGATTTCAGCACCACTTGTGATGACTTCTTCTTGCTTTGGGCCATGAAAGATATTGAAATCAAAGTCACTGACCGGGATATCATAGCGATCACATTGACCCAGTTTTGAGGGTGCCAATAACAAGCGATCAAACGGAATTGGCGTAAACTCTGTACACGCGACTAACTCAGGGACATCAATGTGTTTTGGCGTTAAACCAGCGCGCAACACGTTGTCTGAATTAGCCATAATCTCAAGCCCGGTTCCCTTAATGTAAGCATGTGGAGTGTTTGCGTTCAAATACATCGCTTCACCAGGCTCCAATGTGATCAAGTTAAGCAGCAGAACACAAAATAGTCCGATATCGTTCGGGTATTGATGGCTAAGCTCAGTAACCAAAGCAAACTCAGCTTGGTCTTGATGAGATTCTGCGTAAGTCAGAAGTTGCTCTAATGCACGGTGTTTACATTGGTCATTCAACGTTAGCAGATCCCGAAAAAATGCTTCTAAACCGCGAGAATCAAGGTGGTTGCCAAACTCTTCAACCAAACCAGACAACTCGCTCGAATCCAACTGTCTGAACAAACCTAATATTTCATCGAATTCTCGAAAGCCATTCATCGCTTGATATTCAGTGATCGCGTAAACCAATTCTGGTTTATGGTTTGAATCCTTGTAATTACGGTGTCCTGCGGCCAAAGGAATGCTTGCTTGTTCTTCTCTCGCAAAGCCAATTTCAGCTTGGTGCTTGTTTGGATGGACCTGAACAGACAGCGCTTTTTCTGCCGCTAAGATCTTAAACAAGAACGGCAATTCACCGAACTCCTGCGCAATATCGCTTGATAGATAAGCCTGTTTATTCTTATTAATCAACTCAGAGAGAGGCACTAAATGTTGGTCCAGCTTGACCATTGAGCAACCTTTCGGGTGTGCTCCCATCCAAACTTCCGCTTGCGGCTCTTGTGACTCATTTTTGAAGCCAAACAGTTCACGTATCGAAGAAATACTTCCCCATGCATAGTTTTGGATGGTGTTTTCCATTGGGAAAAATGAGTGTTCTGAGAAGTGGCTGAGTGACATGGCGTTTTCCGTAGTGAGCCCTTTGAACACAATTCAGAGAGCTGATTTCTAATAACGTAAATAATTAGAAAGACTACAGAGCGCAGCTAGAACCCACATGAGATGAGGTCTTAGACGCAATAGGAAAAATTCTTAGAAAAAGGTGAGAACGATGAAAAGCGTGAAAAGAGTCACATTTGAATATCACGCGTAGAAAGCGCTGAGAATAAGATAGCGGTTTGTATCGCACTGGATACAGCAGCGATACAAGCATCTGAATACAAACACTAGTGACTATCTTGTTATCGATCCTTAAAAGCCAGAGCGAACCTCTGCACTTTTCTGAGGCGATTGAGCTTGTAGGAAAGGCAGTAACAGCAAGCCAATAACGGCCGCACAAGTGGAGATGGTAATGAAGAACCCACTCCAACCGTAAGTTTCTAGAACGAGCGCTAATGGGTAACCAGAGAGTGCTGCGCCCATGTAAGCAAACAAGCCAACAAAGCCTGTCGCCGCCCCGGCAGAATCTTTATGTGAACATTCCGCCGCCGCCATACCAATGAGCATTTGAGGGCCAAAAACAAAAAAGCCAACACAAAACAACCCAGCCGCCTGAAACACAAAGTTGGTTAAAGGCATAAGCCATAAAGCCGATACCGAGAGGAAGATACCAATCGCAAACAAGATGTTCATCGGGCCTCGGTTTCCACCAAACAGCCTATCCGATCCCCACCCAGCAACAAGTGAACCAACGAAACCTCCAATCTCAAACAGAGACAACGCAGTGTTGGCGTTTATCAAACTGTAATCGTGCTCTTCGGTGAGATATAAGTTGCCCCAGTCGTTAACTGCCGTTCTTACGATGTAAACCAACACATAACTAAAGGCGAGCAACCAAATGTACTTATTGCTGAACACATAGGTTTTTAGGATTTCTCGATAGCTTAACCCTTGCCCATGGCTCTCTTGCGCTAATTCTAGATGGTCACTGCGCCACTTCCCTACCGTCGGAAGTCCCATGGTGGTGGGCTTGTCACGTAAGCGCCAGCAGACAATAAGACCGATAAAAACACCAATCACACCCGGCCAGATAAACCCAGCTCGCCAACTGAACTGCAGCGTTAGATAACCCACAAGAATAGGGATAAGCGCTCCACCAACGTTGTGCGCTGTATTCCAGATTGCCCAGCGAAAGCCTCTTTCGGAGCGAGAATACCAAGTCGTCAATAACTTGGAACACGATGGCCAGCCCCAACCTTGGAACCATGCATTCAGTACCCATAGCGAGATAAAAGCCGCTAACGAACTCGAAAAGCCAAACGCGATATTTATCAAACCAGTCGCGATTAGGCCAAGCCCCATGAAGTAGCGAGGGTTCGACCGATCCGATATCGTGCCTGAGATAAATTTCGATAAGCCATAAGAAAGATAAAAGAGCGTACCAATTAAGCCGATATCGCCTTTGTCCAAACCAAGATCGGTGATCATGGCTGGCGCGGCATAATTAAAGGTTTTACGAGTGAAGTAAAAACCCGCATAGCCGACATACATACCTATCATGATATGAAGACGCCAGTAGCGATAACTCTGGTTGACCTCATCATCAGCTAGAGCATCACTCTTCGACGTTGTTGAGCGCAGAAATCCAAACATATTCGTTCTCACACTTTGGGTAATGTAACGCTGATATTGGTACCCGAAGACGAGCCATTAGCGTTGATTGTCATCTTGCCGCCGAGCGCCTGAACACGCTCTTGCATACCGCGAACACCCATTCCTTTGAGAAGATCTTGCGCTGTAAAACCAATGCCATTATCTGATATCTGAAGATAAGCCTGGTCACCTAGAATTAGTTCAATTCTGATTTCGCTCGCGTTGGCGTATTTAGAGGCATTGTTTAGAGATTCTTGGCACAGCCTGAAGATAGTGACCTTAAGCGTGTCACTCAAACACGAGTAATCACCTTGCCAATTTAACTGGATATCAACGCCGTGATCCGAAAACTCCATCTCTCTAATAAGCTGTTCCACGGAATCTTTTAGGTCAAGATCGTCCAGCATCTTAGGCCTTAATTTTGTAAGTAGACGTTTGGTGGTGTCATAAACATTCAAAGACAATGACTCAATCGTCCCCGCACAGCGAACGCTCATCTCAGCCGCATCGACACGTTTAATAATGCTTGCCTGCGTACGAATTGCCGTGATGTTTTGGCCAATTTCATCATGCAGCTCACGCGCAATATCACGACGAACCGACTCTTCAGCTGTTATGAGCTGGCGTGAAAGGTTTTGGTTTCTGGAAAGCTCGCTTCGCAATTTAGAGTTGAGATCTTTCTGCTTTTGAACCGCAAGGCCAAGCAATATACCGGTAATAGTTTGAGCTGATAAAGACAAGAGTAAGTCGGTAATTTCGAGTTTGGACGTTCCGCTATGAGCAGCAATCAGCGCAACACTGTTTAACAGAGTCGCCAGTAAAGCGCCTTGCCACCCGTAGCGAACGGCCAGCAAGATAATAGGGATCGCCATACAAAATGGGGCGAAGCGCCTTAGTTCATCAGGCAAACTGGTTTGTATCAAAATACTGGCCACCAGCAACACACTGTATAAAGCGATGTGACGAATTTTGAACTCTACAACATTATGGATTAAGTAAGAGCTCAGCGGCGCCCACTTATTTTGGAATAGATAGTTCCAGACCAGATAACACATAGGCACCAGCATCAATCCACCCGTGATACTCGCTAACCACACCATGTAAACGGCTGGTACATGAGAGCCCACCACGGCAACATTAATAAATGCTGTGACCATGATTAAGCTCGCCATCACTAACAAGTGACGATTTTGGTCACCAGAATAATAACGCTTGGCAATTAGAGTGGCAGGAATACTCAACCCACTGGCGATGAGTATCGTCAGCCATTGAGGTTCATCAAGTAGCAGAGCTAAAGAAATCGCAAGCCCCCACTCTGCAATATAGATAGCGGGCCAATAGTGGGTGCGAGTGTGCAGCGTCATTCCCAATCGAAGTGAAAATGGGAAAAGCAGAATGGCTAACTCAGGGTCATTAATGAAATAGAAGGCAATAACCCACAAACAGAACCATGCACAGCCAGCCATAAAAATCCCACACAGGGAGGTGGCTAGGTAAGAACGCATTAGTACTGGTCTTGTGTAAACAGTTTCGCTAACTCGACGTTATTCTTAACATTGAGTTTGTCCATCGCATTGGCACGGTGTACATGCACCGTTTTATGGCTAACCCCTAGCTCTACGGCGATAGATTTTACATCGAGCCCTGTTGCCAATAACTGGCACACTTCGCTTTCTCGGCGGGTGAGCTGATTTAAAGAGGCTTTATTCTTCATGGGTGTCGCAAGCTTTATGGCGATATCAGGTGTGAGATAACAGCCACCATTTGCGCTCGTGTGTACGGCTTGGATTAACTCATCAGGGCTACAGCGCTTGCTGAGATAACCTTTGGCTCCTAACTCTAATGACTTCTCAACCATCGCCGGAGAGTCATGAACGCTCAACATGATGCTGGCAATGCCAGATGGAATCTCTTCCAATAAGCTCAGGCCACTTTCGTCCTGCATTGAGATATCCAAGATCACGACATCAGGGTGACAACTTGGCAATCCTAGGCGCGCTTCTGCCGCAGAGTTGAATTCCCCCACGACCGTAATATCAGCTTCAAGACTGAGTAATTGAGCAAAGCCAGATCGAACAATGACGTGGTCATCAACAAGCGCAACATTAATCATGATATTAACCAAAATTAAGAGTAAGAAAGAAAAATAGCCCCAACAGGAGCTATCTAAAATTAAGTTTATTGATAGAGATGATACTGAATCGAACTAACGATTGGTATGATCTCACGTGCTTTAAACCAATAAAGCACGTGAGACTCGCTACGCGTTTTGAGACGCTAAGTGCATTTTCTTAGCGTGGCGAATCTTCTTCTCTTCCGCAACCGCAACGAATAGCAGTAACACGATACAAATGGCAGCTGACGTATCAAGCGCTGCGAACGTGCCTTTCCAACCCGTTAAGCCAAAAATAGGCGTGCCGTCTGCAATCATACCTAGGCCAAGTTTGGCAAAGCTGTCACCAATTAAGTAAGCAAATGTGCCTTTCACACCATCCGCAACACTGATTGCTTTCTTAGGCACGAAACCTACTGCAGCAACACCAATCAGCAACTGAGGACCAAACACAAGGAAACCAAGCACAAACAGTGATGCTAAGTACATGAACTCACTGGTTGCATGTTGATAGAACTCTAGAGAAACGATGATAAGGCCAAGCGACACACAAGCAACCAAAGCACGGCGTCCGTTCGCAAGGTCTGATAAATAGCCCCACATTAGCGTGCCGACCAGTGCACCAACCTCAAACAAAGTGAAGCCTGAAATCGCCGTTTCCTTTGATAGACCTAGCTCTTGATACGCATAAACGGTAGACCATTGATCGATACCGATACGAACAATGTATAAGAAGATATTCGCGAAGCAGAGCAACCAGATCACTTTGTTTTTCAGGATGTATTCAACAAAGATCTCTTTCTTAGTCATTTGATTTTCTTCAGCAGCCGTATCTTCTTCGCTGACTTCTTCATCAAACAACTCTTCAACCGTACCTAGACCATAGGCTTCTGGAGAGTCATTACCAAAGCGCATACCAATAAAGCCAACCACAATCGCAATGATTGATGGGAACACGAACATACCGATCACGTTGCCATCAAATAGGTAGTTAGCGCCGAACAGAGCAACACCAGCCGCACCTGCGCCACCCACGTTGTGCGACATATTCCAAAGGCCTAAATAAGAACCACGCTTGTTACGAGGCGTCCATTTAGTGATGGTCGAGTAGCTTGAAGGACCGCCGGTACTTTGGAAGAAACCACTCAACGCATAGAAGGCAACCATCAAGAATAAGCTAGCGCTGCCGCCGCCCATACTGAAGCTGAAGCCCAACATGGCAATACCAGAAAGGACAAGCATAAATGGCAGGAACTGCTTGGTGTTTTTACCATCGGCATAATAGGAAACAACCGTTTTACCGATACCGTAAGTGATAGAGAAACCCAGACCGATAAGACCTAGATCCGTCATCGATAATCCATAAGTAGAAATCATGTCGTTTTGCGCGACATTGAAGTTCTTACGGATCAAATACATGGTTAGATAACCAATGAACACGACGAGGTAAGATTGTAGGAATGGTTTAAACCACATTTTTCTTCTAGTTTCGACCGGAAGATCCAGCGTCGGTTTTCGAACCTGATCTAGGAACTTTAACATTGTGAACTCTCTTATTATTTATGAGGTCTGCACGGTATAATTGCGACCATTCATTGTTTGTTATTTGACAGGGAAATAATAAGGAGTCTAAAAATCGACCGCATGAGAGAGGGTCTTAGAATAACTAGGAAAAATTCTTAGTTCAGAATTGGGAGTCAAGAAAGCGTGAACAGCATCACTTTGTTTACGGTCTGTTATGGATTGATATATCGATAACAAAAGTCTCTCATTTCAAGGCTGACAAGCCTTGTAAACAAACAGAAACAAGTGAAACACTTCGCAACAAACAAAGCATTATTCATAATGGTTGCCTGACATTGCATTGATAAAGTTTGAATCCTTTTATAAACACATTTTTAGGTTCCAACTATGAATTCAATGGTCAAATCATCACTTGCGATTGCTATCAGCCTTCCACTACTTGCTGGATGTGTGACACCCGGTGAAGATGATCCCAATGCGAGCACTAAGCAGGGCGCTGTCGGTGGCGCACTGTTAGGACTCACGATAGGTGCATTAACTGGTGATGCAGAGCTAGCAATGAAAAGTGCCGTTGTCGGCGGAGTAGCCGGCGGGGTTGCAGGTGCAGGTAACGACATTAGAAGTAATCGAGACAACATCCGTCACGATAGCCGTAACGAAGCCATTGCGCATACCAACGTGAACGCTGCAGCAGCAACAGCAACAGCAACAGAGACGAAGCAACAAAATTGGGAAGAGCTCAATAATTTCATTGGCGAATGGGATGTCACTATCCACAATCACGTTAACACTCTGGATACCATCTCGGACTTAGAGTCGACAGGAAAACTGAACAGCATTAGTCAAGCAGAGGTGAGCGTAGCTAATTCACAAGGAGTCAACCTAACGGCTCAGTTCTCTTACGATGAAGCTCAAGGCTACCAAATGGATGTCATTAACCAAGCTACCCAGGTAAATGTCAACTTTGCTGGCGAGCCTCAATCTCAAAATAATCGTTACAATTTTTATCCAACTAACATCCAAGATGTCATCTATGAGGGTGTGAATAGTGCTGATGTTCGCATTGAATTGGGAATGCTCAATAGCCAGCTTTGGATCTTAGAAAGCTACGCTTACCTAGATGGTAGTGAAAAGAAAATACAATCGATTCGATTTAACAAAGCCAGCTAGCTTTTCGTTATGAGCGGTTCGTTATTAGTTATTAGCTTCTAAATCGCAGATCAAATACAACACCAGTATCGGTTCATCACCATCAAACTCCATGGTGTGTCCGATACTGGTTCACATTCATTCTTATTAAAATAGATTCAATAGGCTTGTTACGTTTCGCGTGCATTGTACTACAGTCGTTTACCGCTACCGTCTTCCCACATCACTTCGCATTCATCCTTGATGGCGGCCTTTAATAATTCAACCAGTGGGAACGCTCGGCTACCGATATTTACAGGTGCTTCAACCACCTCTTCTTCATTGTCGTCATCAGTATTTACTTGCTCTAAGGGCTTGCTCTGCTCTGCTGCAATCGCAGCACGTAGATTATCCAGAGCTTGAGGAACCTCTGAAGCTTCCATAGCACCTGGGATGGAGCCGCTATGCCCAAGCATCTTGATAAATTGAAGGCCAACTTCACCAAACATCGTGACGCTAGCATGAGCTTTACAACTAAAGGTAATTAACATAATGAGCCTTTCTTAATTTTGGTCGTTTACAAACTATGTGGAGTAACTCACTGGAAAGCAAGTAGATAATATTCAAATCGCTCCAAGTACCTCGCTCGTCATCAGAAAACTCTGCACCTTCAGTGACACGCATCAATAATTATTATGAGTCACATCAATTTAATATGAAACCTTGATAGTAGTCACACTAAAAAGACGACTAACACTCCGCAATGACTATTATTTAATCTACTATTAACACCATTATCAAAAACTTTGGCACAAATCACATGAAAAGGCTCGTCGGCAGACACCTAGAAGAAATGGCGGACATACGATCCACCCGCAAGCAAAAAATTGTCCACTCCTTTTCACTGACTGCCGCTGCGTTATTCATTTTCTATACTTGGGCTTACTTCCAAGGCGAGCATTACACGTTGTCAATGTTCGAACTGTGCTTCGCCATCATTGCCATCTCGAACGCTTTATATGTAAGAAAAGTCATCAATCCTGAGTATTCCGAATTGATTTTGAGTGGTGTTCTTCTAGTTCAGGGCGTCATCCTATTCTTGTACAGTCACGCTATCCCCGACCGCATACTTTGGCTCTACCCAATTTTGGCCGCGGTCATTTTCATTAATGATTTCCGAATTGGCATTATCTTCAGCACCTCGTTTTGCCTGTTCATCAGCACCTTGATCACAGCAATGCCTAGCAACTTTTCTTTACCATTTAACAGCACACACAGATTTGTCCTTAGCTTATTTACCATGAGCTTGGTGTGCCACACATCCGCCTATTACTACACAAAAGCCGTCAGTTATATTCAACGCCTGTATAAAGAAGGCATTGAAGATCTCGCCTACAGAGATCAGCTAACCGGCTTGGCAAACCGTTGGAGCTTTGAACGCTGGGCGACAGAAAAACTAGCAACAGTAGATAGTGAGCGATCACTTACGGCATTAGTCTTTTTAGATATTGATGACTTTAAAGGCATTAACGACAGCTACGGGCACGATGTGGGAGACAGTGTCTTACAGCATTTTGCCAATCGCTTGAGCAACAATATTCGAACCAGAGACAGAAAAAGCCATGAATACGATTATTCCATCGCGCGCTTTGCTGGAGACGAGTTTGTTCTGATGCTCTACGATGTGCCAACTCGTAAAGATCTAGACGGCATTCTAGATAGGATCTGCGGGCTGTTTGAAAGCGGCTGCCAAACAAACGAGAGAATCAAGGAATTGACGTTAAGTGTTGGGGTTGCTTTATACCCGCAAGATGCCCAAGAATTGCATGAGCTGACGAGATGTGCTGATAAAGCGATGTATGTTGCCAAGCATTCAGGAAAAAACCGATATGCTTATTATCACGACAACCCAGTATCGACCCTGATAGAAGAACTACCAACGAGCCTTGTTAGCTCAGCACCAGATTCATCTGAACTTGAAGATTGCTTTGAAGCGAAGATTGAAGGGAACAATGTTACGCTATTAAAAACGCGCCAACGCTAGCCATTCCTATAACTGAGCGGCGCTGCTAACCTGCAAGATACATAAGCCAAAGGCTCACTAACCCGATCATAATAATCCATATGACTTGACGTGTTCGGTTTGGGTTATTCCCTTTAGGTCGCCTCACTACGGTTTTAAAAGCGGCTTGCTTAGCTGACTCAATAAACGGCGCTTCTATCTCACGTTTTTTCACGCGGCGTTTAACGGCGCTGTTTGCAACCTCTGTAAAACGCTGACTTTGCTCCGTTGTAAAGTCGTTATCAAAACCCATCCGACCATGCCTTTCGCCATGTTTTTGCTGAACTGCCATAGCGGCCTCCTTGGCGGTCTACTCTCTATTCAAGTATAGACATAATTTCATATTGTTACCTGTTCAAGATTTTCGAATAAGTCACTCAACGTTGTGCCATCTTCTTTTTAAATCAAATTACATAAACTACAGCTATTCAAGTTTACGAGGGTTTCAAAATGACGAATGTAAGAGCAGTAGATCATGTGATTGCAGCACATGCCACCTCAGATGGTGACGGCGTCAAAATCCAACGACTCGCAGGTTTTAACAACGCACGCTTCTCTCCATTTTTAATGATTGATGAACTGAAGTCGGATGAAAGCAAAGACTATGTTGGCGGCTTTCCTCCACATCCTCACCGTGGGATAGAAACGCTCACTTATATGCTCCAAGGTCACTTCCAACACAAAGACCATATGGGGAATGTTGGAGAGCTACGCAGCGGCGGCGCTCAATGGATGGCCGCAGGCCGTGGTGTCATTCACAGCGAAATGCCAATGATGGAAGAAGGTGCGCTACATGGTTTTCAGATTTGGATAAACCAACCTGCGACACACAAAATGCAACCGGCGCAGTATCACGATTTCCAAAGTGAAAGCATCGCGGAACATCAAAGTGAACAAAGTGGCTTGTTAAGAGTGATTGCTGGAGGGTTTGAACTGCACAACCAAATTGACGATGATTCAGAGGCTTTACGAGCGCAGGGTCCATTACAGAAAACAGGTGTGCCATTAAGCGTTGCGGATTGGCGCTCTCATTCTGGGCAAAAAGTCACGTTAGGGACTAATGTTAATCACAATGCCATGACTTACGTGTACAAGGGTAGTATTAAGATCGGCGACAAAGTGATCAACCAAGGTCAACTTGCCCTGCTCACCAAAGCTGACTTGCTGTCTTTGGGTAGCTTGGAAGATTCAGGGGTACTGATTTTTTCTGGTGAACCGATTAATGAACCTGTTGTGCACTATGGTCCGTTTGTCATGAACTCGATGGAAGAGATTGAACAGACAATTCAAGACTACAACAACGGTGTGTTTGAGACTTACTGATGTCTTGGCTTTGAGCTTTGAGCTTTGAGCTTTGAAGATTGAAGATTGAAGATTGAAGATATTTTGCAACGAACAACGATTTGGTCATCCATTTGATGACTACAAAAACAAGTGACACTATCCACTGCCGGTTACTATCACTTATTTAACCACGCTCCTAGAGCGTGGTTTTTTTCTATTCAATCAGAGACAAACGATGCCCTGATTGAACAAATTTAGATCTGATTACAAGTACTCACATAGGTAAGCCGTCGCTTCTTTTACCTGTAGGTCGAATGAAGAGTCACCCGCAACGTCAAAAGACTCACCAGATTGGTATGTCGTCCAGTCATGATCACCAACACGCTTTACAATCAAAGCACCTTTAACAACGGTCATCTTTTCTGGAGCCGCAGTACCAAAAGTGTACTCACCAGCCGCCATTACACCAACACTCACATCAGCACCAGACTGGTTAAACGCTAACGACTTAACGCCGCCTTCAAAGTATTTGTTTTCTTTAATCATTGTACTTCCTTGTTATCTTCAAATTGCAATTATTGAGCTCACCGAGTAAGCCTATGCGTAAATTTAGGTGATAATTGTTTTAACCAATTCGAGACTTTCCTACAAGAAATAAATACGCATAGCTTAAGCATTTCTGGAATTCGCTTTCATTGATAGCGTAAATACTGAGGAGCAAGGCTAAAAATCACTAACGCAACCACATTTATTAGAACATTCGATCCTGCTTCTAACTCTTAGAACAATTTTTGCAAACTAAGGTTTTAGTTAATAGAATCTAAAACAATATCAGTCGAAAAATGAAGAGATAATGGCAAAAAAGCCGACTAAAAGCAGAGATCTATTTGCCAACTCGTTACTCTACGGCTTCCTATTAGCTGGCTTTATGGTTGCCCTCACCGCCGGCTATTTTGCTTACCAAGCCCACCAGCAATCTGTCAGCCCAAGCAACGTCTATGGCACATGGATAGAGATTGCGGCGCCACCTTACAACACCGACATCCTGACACTTTCAGAAAACGGTGTGATGATGAATCATCGTCTTATCACTACCTCATTCGATTTTGACGGGAAGATCGTCACGATCAACACTGGCTCTGGAACCACCGTTTACACCATCAGTGGTACTTACGATTCGCCTCGCTTAAAGCGATTAGAGCCAAGCGTACCATCTCAGCAATTTATTAAAGAAGGCTACGAAGATACTGCGACTGGTGATACCCATAGTGTCATGCAACAACGACGCGCTTCCTTAGCTGAGCAATTCAAAAGATAGACCTCGCTTCTCCTTACTCCGAACTGCAGTCGCCTTCTAGTTTACTCGTCGATCGACCCCGCTCGCTCAACATACTTCACTTTGTGATTCTGCTTCAATCCACAGTATTTTCTTATAGTTTGTCGCACCTTTTCATAACTTCATGTCGTGAATTTTCACTTGTGAGATTTTCCTACTGAAGGGTGTTTTATTTTATAAAACATGGACTCAGCCTCTCATTCATTAAGCAACAGAATTGTAACAAGATACAATTTTTTAGTTGTCCATCGAAAACGGATTTATTTTCAGTTATGAAATTAAAACTCTCTCGAATACTGACTGGGAAGCTCCTTCAAAACTGATTGGAGCCGTTTATGGGGCCATTGGGTTCTCGTAATCTTCAAGGAATGAGAGAAATAGTATGATTCGTATAAATACCTGTGCTGCAAGCATTGCTCTAGCGCTATCTGGTACAGCATTAGCTGCTCCAACAGCACCTAGCATCGACATGTACGGTTCCAACAACCTGCAATTTTCTAAAATTGAACTCGCGATGGAAACCACCTCTGGCTACAACCAGATGGTGAAATATCACGATAAAGCAAAGGTCGACGTTAAGTTCAACCAATGGAGCGGAACGTCAGGAAACACGTACAACATCTACTTTGATGGCGTTAAAGTAGCCACCGGCCCAATCACTGGTAGCCAAACCACAGCTTCTTTCGAATACGGCCAAGGCGGCTTATTTGAGATGGAAATCGAAGCGTGTGACGAAACAGGTTGTAGCAAGAGCGCACCAGCTCAAATCACGATCGCTGATACCGATGGCTCACACTTAGCGCCACTTGCGATGAATGTGGATCCGAACAACAAGTCATACAACACAGATCCAAACACGGTAGTCGGTACTTACTTTGTGGAGTGGGGTATTTACGGCCGTGATTACACCGTTGATAACCTACCCGCTGACAACTTGACCCATATCCTTTATGGCTTCATCCCAATTTGTGGTCCAAACGAATCAGTTAAATCAGTAGGCGGTAACAGCTACAACGCACTCATGACAGCTTGTCAGGGTGTTAACGATTACGAAGTGGTGATTCATGACCCTTGGGCTGCTTTCCAGAAAAGCTTCCCTCAAGCGGGACACGAATACAGCTCACCTATCAAGGGTAACTACGCAATGATGATGGCGCTAAAACAGCGTAATCCTGATTTGAAGATCATCCCATCGATTGGTGGCTGGACGCTGTCTGACCCGTTCTTTGATTTCACAACCAAAGCCAACCGTGACACCTTCGTTGCGTCTGTTAAGAAATTCCTAAACACATGGAAATTCTACGACGGTGTGGATATCGATTGGGAATTCCCTGGTGGAGGCGGTGCGGCGCCAGACCTTGGTGACCCAGTAAATGATGGCCCAGCTTACATAGCCCTGATGGCAGAACTTCGCGTGATGCTGGATGAGCTAGAAGCGGAAAACGGTCGTACTTACGAGCTCACTTCTGCGATTGGTGTCGGCCACGATAAGATTGAAGACGTGGACTACGGCGATGCTATCCAATACATGGATTACATCTTCGCAATGACTTACGACTTCTATGGTGGTTGGAACAACGTATTAGGTCACCAAACAGCGCTCAACTGCGGTAACTTCATGCGTCCTGGTCAATGTGATGGCACAGGCCTTGATGAAAATGGCGAACAATACACAGGCCCAGCTTACACCACAGACAACGGCATCCAATTGCTGCTTGAGCAAGGCGTTCCTGCGAACAAACTTGTTGTTGGTACAGCGATGTACGGTCGTGGTTGGGAAGGCGTATTACCATCATCACTTTCAGATCCTAGCGACCCTATGACAGGGGTGGGTAATGGCAAACTGAAAGGTAGCTCTGCGCAAGGCGTATGGGAAGATGGCGTTATTGATTACAAAGGCATTAAGGCGAACATGCTTGGTGCAAACAACCAAGGCATCAACGGCTTTGAATATGGTTACGACGAAATGGCAGAAGCGCCTTACGTTTGGAACCGCACTTCAGGTCAGCTAATCACATTTGATGATGACCGCTCAGTTAAAGCAAAAGGCGCGTACGTTCGTAGCCTTGGTCTTGCAGGTCTTTTCTCTTGGGAAATTGATGCAGATAACGGCGACATCCTGAATGCAATGCATGAAGGTCTTGCGGGCGGTACAACAGAACCTGTAAACCGCAAACCAACCGCAGCTGCAGGCGCAGACCAATCGGTTGAAGGTCCAGCTTCTGTTTCTCTAGATGGCAGCGCTTCAAAAGACAGCGACGGTACAATCGCTAGCTACGCTTGGTCACAAGTAAGTGGTTCGGCAGTAACGTTAGCGAACGCTAATGCCGCTGTTGCAAGCTTCGATGTGGTTGAAGTCGCTCAACAAGAAGTACTCACGTTCAGCCTAACGGTAACTGATAACGAAGGTGCTACTGCAACGGACACCGTTGTTGTAACCGTACCCCCTAAAGACACGGGCCCAGTCAATACAGCACCAGTTGCTGTGGTTACGGCTCCGGCTGAAGTTAATGCGGGTGATGCAGTCGTGGTTGATGCTTCGGCTTCGAGCGATGCTGACCAAGACACATTGACCTTCACATGGGATGTACTTGCTGGTATTGATGCAACGGTTCAAGGTTCTTCAGTGAGCTTTGTCGCGGCGGAATACACGCAAGATACAACGCTGAACTTCTCTGTAACAGTCAGCGATGGCACAGAGGCATCAGTAGCGGCTACTTCAGTGAAAGTTCTTAAGAAAACCACAGGCGGCGGTACGTGTACTAACGCTTGGGATTCAGGCGCGGTTTACACTGGTGGCGACCAAGTGACTCAAGGCGGTAAGATTTGGGAAGCGAAATGGTGGACAACCGGTGAAGATCCAACAACGACAGGCCAATGGGGCGTGTGGAAAGAGATTGGTCCTGCAAGCTGTTAACTAAAAATAGGGTTGAGCTAAACACCAACTAAGCATCAACTAAATCCATAAAACAAAGGCCAACCAGATAATGTCTGGTTGGCCTTTTTATTTATGTTTTCTGACCTTTGAGCTTACGATCTTTTTACTGGCGTCCTACTGACTTACGATCGTTGGACTTAGCCAATCAAGTTATCAAAGCTCTCGAATACTTGTGGGCACTTCATTACTCGCCCATGGCCCTGCCCTTGAGTCGCAATTAAAGTAACGCGACCCATTTCATTAGCAGCACGCTGAGACACATCAAACTTAGTAAACTTGTCTTGCTCATCATGAACGATGATCGTTTGAGACTCTCGAAGCGCTAGCTTTCCATAGGGATCAACAGACTGAATTGGGTAGTTAAACTGCTCTTCTACTTCTCCGACTACCGCTTCAAACAGTTTCATTGAGTAACCTGAACGCGCGACGCTGCCAAATAGGTTTTCTAGATAATCCAACACAGGTGCAATCAGCAATAATGGCTTGTTTTCCAATTTAACGTGCTTACATTCCAACGCAGAAGCCGTACCCATGCTGTGACCGACCAAACCAGCTACCTCACCTACCGAATCGAGAATCGCTTCCAAACCATTTACAAACGCAGGAATATGACCATGTACACCATCGCTGCCACCATGAGCAGGATGATCGTAAGCCAGAGCCGTAAAACCTTTGGCGGCGATGTGTTCCATCAAAGGGAAGAACTGACTCGCGGTGCCAGACCAACCATGAGTCAGCACCCAAACAGGCCCCGTACCTAAAGAATAGGTTTTTAAAACGCCATCACGACCTTCAATTTCACTCTTGATAAGCCCTTGGGGATCAGCATTTTTTTGCTCGGTACGCATTGGAGTGAGCAGCAGCTTACGTGCCGTTTTCTTCGCATGGCTCGGCGCTAAGATGTAATGCAGATTGGTTGTTGCGCCAATTAAGCTGCGCTTGAAGCTGAATTTGTTCGATGTATTAAAGTAGATTTTGTCACTCATGACCGTTCCTTGTATCGCCATCATCATTGGCGGATCGAGCTCGGCCCTAAAAAATCGAACGACCGTGCTATTTGTTGGTATAAAAAATGGCGATAGCGCTTTTTATGACTGCTTGCCGCCACTTCTCTTAAAGTCTTTTGCAAACCGTAGTTACGCAAAGTCACATGCTTTACGAGTTCAATAGTTTGCGAGCTAAGAAGCTTACAAACTAACTGGTTTGCAAACTCTATGGTTTGCCGAACTAAGTGATTTACGAGTTAAACCGCCTTCCAGCTAGCGATTAAGCGCTCTACACCACTCCAAAAGTGGGTGTGGCTCGCTTGTTGGCCTCGTAACGAGTAGAACAAGTTCGCACTCAAGTAGAGGCCGTATAACTCAAAGGTTGCCTGTTTAGGATCTAAATCGGCTCTGAACTGTTTGCTCTCAACCGCTTTTGCTACCTGAATCGTCAAGTAATCAATCCACACTGAAATCGTTTTCTGCAGTGCTTTCTGAATCACAGACGTTTCACTGCCCGCATCTTTCCATGCATCAATAAACATGCAACTGCCTTGGAACGAATGGTTCCAGCCTAGCCAATTGTCGAGCAACTGTTTCAATTTCGCTTCAATATCACCATCCCCCAGCTCTCTTGCGGGAATGATGACTCTTTCAGTGAATATGGCGTTGGAATATTCGAGTACAGAGAGTTGCAGGTTCTCTTTAGAGTTGAAGTGTGCAAACAAGCCACTCTTAGACATGCCACACTGCTTGGCTAACTCGCCAATCGTCAAACTCTCAAGCCCATTCTCACTCGCAAGCGCGAATGCGTGGCTCAAAATATACTCTTTGGTTATCTTTCCCTTGCTCATTATTCACCAATAATAAATCTGATACATTATTTTTAGCACGTTCGTTCTTTTTTTCAAGATTTTTTACTTAACCCTAGGTATTCATTTTGTCTTATCAAAGAACTGTGGAAAAATGCGACAGTATTCAAAGGAATTTGAGTTAACCGATTATTGAGTTTAATAACTAGGGAAAGAGAATGAACACACTTTGGGAACAGTTTGCGTTTTCGGCGTCGGTAACAGGCCCTATCTGTTTAATGCTGTTTCTTGGTGTGATGCTCAAGCGAATCGGCTTAATCAATGACAATTTCATTGATGTCGCATCTAAGGTCGTCTTTCAAGTCACCCTGCCCGCAATGCTATTTCTGAGTATTGTTCAATCGAATCACAACTTTTCAGCCAGTAGCGCGTTAGTTGCGTTTGGCGTCATCGCTAACTTTGTCTTTTTCTTGTTCACGATTTTCTCGACCAAGTTGGTATTCAAAGGTTCGAAAGATCAAGGTGTGATTGTCCAAGGTGGATTTCGCGCTAATACCGCGATCATCGGCCTCGCCTATGTGGCTAATATCTATGGCAACCAAGGCGTGGCATTGGCGGCTATCTATGTCGCATCTCTAACCGTGCTGTATAACATTCAAGCCGTGATTGCACTGACACCCAAAGGCGAAGACACAGGCGCGAAAGCGATTAAAGTAATCGCTAAGTCGATTACCAAAAACCCATTGATCATCGCTATTTTCTTAGCGGTCGTCTTCTATGCGCTTTCTATTCCTATCCCAAAAATGGTCACTGACGCTGGTCAATACTTTGCCAACATGACGTTGCCTTTAGCACTGCTTTGTACCGGTGGGTCGCTAGACATCAGCTCACTCAAACAAGAAAAATTGTCGACGTGGTTCGCCTCTAGCTACAAGTTAATTGCCTCACCGTTACTGATTACACTGGCGGCTGGGTACTTAGGATTTGAAGGGCTCGATCTCGGGCTTATCTTCTTGATGAGCGCGGCACCAACGGCAGCGGCAAGCTACGTTATGGCTCGTGCGATGGGAGGAAACTCAACACTGGCGGCTAACATCATCGCGCTTACTACTGTTGTTTCTCTTATCACTTGTACTCTCGGTATTTTTGTACTTACTGCAATGGATTTAATATAGCTGCGACAGGCTTCAAAAAACCGACACAAGCCTTGAAACAAAGGTCATAAGCCTTGATTTAGGACTAACTGGTTGGGCATAAAGACTGCTAGATTTCGTAAAAATTTTACTAAGAGATCTGATATGTCTTCCGTTCAACATACGCCTTCACAACACATCGCCAGTATCGAGTTAGGCCGAGTGATTGCTATCTTGGCGATCATTGGTTTACACGGTCAAATGGCACTCACTTATTGGCAAATAGATGAAGTGCCTTGGATCGGTTATATACTCAACCAAACCGCTCGTTTTGCGGTACCTCTATTTTTCCTAATTTCCGGTTATCTTATTCAGCCCAAGTTGACTGCAGCCCCCTGGCAGACCGTCATTAACTACTCTAAACCACTGCTTAAGGTTTGGTTGGCATGGAGTATCATTTGCTTAGTGATGCCATTCAACCTCGCGAAAGTAGAAGAGTTTGGATACCTAGGTGAGCGCCAAGGCTATTGGGGTTTCTTAATGAACACGCCACTTAACTCTTTCTTAGAAGGTGGATTGGTTCATTTATGGTTTATTCCCGCTCTCGTATGTGCCGTTTTGATCATTGCTTTGATAGTCGAAATGAAACTCGACAAACTGCTATTCCCGGCGGCCATTGTACTTTACGTTTATGGTGTTTTGGCAGGCAGCTACGCTACGCTAACCGGGTTAGAAGCACCCTTCTTCACGCGTAATGGCCCGTTCTTTAGCACGTTAATGGTGACCTTAGGTTTCCTTATTCGTCAGAATCAATGGAAGGTGTCATCAACTAAAGCGTTGGGGTTATTAGCGTTAGGCATGTTGATTCACTTTGCTGAGGCGGCATGGCTCACCACGTTCGACGTCGGATTCAACATGAATGATTTCTTGTTTGGCACGGCGCTGTGGGGGATGGGCGTGTTCATGTGGCTTTTAGCAAATCCAAACATGGGTAACTACGCTTGGGTTCGCGCCATTTCAAATCGCATGCTGGGTATCTACGTCAGCCATCTGCTGATCATTATCGTGTTGTTCAATGTCTGTGGAGTGTTAGGCATTACGGAACTGGCAAAAGACGTTACGGTATTTTTTGGCACCGTATTGTTGAGCTTCGGGTTGGTTGTTGGAATCGAGAAAACACCACTACGACGTGTGCTACTTCGCTAAATCAGTTTTAAGAGCCACAAAAAATAAAGGCAAGATAACGGATTATCTTGCCTTTATTTCATCATGTCAGTAACGAGAGTCTGTCACTCGCTGGAGTGTTATCGGAACGCCATTGCGCCCTTGCCAACACCTTCATAAGCGACGATTTGTAGTGATTGGTTCTCTGCTAGGCTCGGTTCAACTTGATCCGCAATATAACCCGCAAGTAATTCCACCGTGGTATCGGTCGGTAAAATTTCCGTCTCACTCTTAGCAATCGCTAGCTCAAATTCGCCTTGTGGCGCGGTGTAGCGGAAGCCATAGTGACTTTCATCATTAACACTGTTCGCGTGTTCACTCAGGTTAAGTGATGAAACAGAAACTTGGTCTTCTTTAGAACCTAAATAAATGTCTTCCCAACGCTGAGCAAATGCTTGTTCGCGTTGCTCGTCACGCTGACCATCAACCACAATTTCTACTGGAGAACGGTGACCATGCGCGATGCGTTGGCAGTTGCCATCATGCTTTTTCAAACCATGGGTGTAGTGATAGAACGCGCCATTAATGTTCTCATGACGAAGGGTGATCTCTAACCCTGTGACGTTACTTGGTAGGTTATCGCGAAGAATATTGTAAACGTGTGCGGTCACACTCTCAATGGTGATCGCGTCTGCATCAATCAGACAATATGCTTCATCAGGGCAATGTAGATGAAGGCTCTTATCACCACGCAGCACGTCAACCTTAGAGTAGCCCGCTTTGCTCGCTTGAAGAACAATTGCAGCGTTTTGCATTGGCAGCAGCAAACGGTGATCAACATGCTCATCGACAAGCTGTTTGATCTGCTTTTTGACCTTGCTAAAATCCAGCACCATGCTCATTTCATTAAGTTCACCAGACATGGTGACATCTAAAATCCAACTATCTCCTACGACCCCTCTGTGTTCACAGATGTATGAAGAATCGATAACGGTAAGGTCTCTTACAAACAGGTTCAAGTTGAACTCCTTAATACTTTAATGAGATACGGGAGGCTGAATAATGTTCAGCAGGCACTTCGTCTCATTGGTGTCTAGATAAAATAGGACGGGCAGGATGTTACAACGCGCTTATAAAGTCCACCTTTTTACACCCTCTTCCGAGAAAAGAACAAACTACATACAATTTCCGCTAAAACATAGACCAGCCTGATGCGAATAGCCATAAACCGAGTGGGGATTCCCCGGCGTCTCACGACACATTTTGCTTTAGCCAACGGCGCGGCGACACTCCGGCAACATGTTGAAAAGCACGTGAGAATCCTGAATAGCTATTGTAACCCACTTCATCAGCGACCCAATTGATCGGCTTATTTTGCAATAACAGAGATTGAGCCACAGAGACTCGCCACTTTTGCACATAATCTCCCGGCGTTTCACCCACTTCTCGTTTGAACGCTTCAATAAACTGAGTGCGAGACATCGCGGCCAGTGACGCCATTTCGGCAATCGAATAGTGACGAGCAGGTAATCGATGAATAGCCGTAACCACAGGAGCCAATCGTGGGTGAGCAAGCGCCGAGAAAACGCCGCTATCAATTTTCTGTTGTTCGATGAGATGGCGGAAAATCAAAGCCATCAAGGCGTCACTCAATTTGTCCATTAAGTACTGCTGCCCCGACGACTCTTGGCTCGACTCATTAGATAACACCTCGATCACTGGCATTAAGTTAGGTGCCTCCTCAAGGGGAATCACTATCAAGTCAGGCAGAGCCGACAATAAAGGATTCATCTGCCCAGAACGATACTCCACGTTCGCGCACACGACTTCCGCACCGTCTCCCACGCCTTCAATCGCATGTGGTGTGCTATTCGGCAAATAAACAATGCAAGGCTGCGACAAATGCCTGTGTTCCGTATGAGCGCTAGACAAGCTCAACTCCCCTGCGCTCAATACATGAAGATGCCCCTCTTTACCTTGTTGCGCGTTAAATGACGACACCCCACACAGGTTTCCAGAATAGAAAACGCCAGTGCGTATCGAGAAATGTTCCATGAGTTGTGAAAGCAGATCCATGCATCCTCCGAACGATTCGCTTAGTTTTTAGTTCTTTTGTCCCTCTATAGACCGGACGAGTGGGCTAAATTATTTCAAACAAGATAACCAACACTGACAAGGAACTTGATATGTCACACATGAAATCGACCAGTCAAAAAATCACTCTATTGGCCGCGTTACTAGGCACCAGCTTTTCGTTAATGGCAGCAGACCTTGATATGAGTGTCGACAGCAATGATCTCGCGATCAAAGGCTATGATCCTGTCGCTTACTTTGCCAATGAAGGCCCAGTAAAAGGCACATCGGAGTTCACAGCGACCTATAAGAATGCGATCTATAACTTTGCGAGCAGTGAAAACAGAGATGAATTTCGAGCCAATCCAGAAGCCTATGCCCCTCAATATGGCGGTTACTGCGCGTTTGGAGTAGCCATGGGTAAGAAGTTTGAAACCGACCCTCTCGCTTGGAAAGTGGAAGATGGGAAGTTGTATCTGAACTTAGATAAATCGGTTCAAAAACGTTGGCTGGAGAATACACAAGAGTTCATCCAAGACGCCAACAGCAACTGGACAACCATCAAAACCGTAGAAGCCTATAAGCTCTAAGCTCTAGTCTATAGCGCTTATCCATTGCCCAAGAATAAAACGGAAGCGACCGAACGCTTCCGTTTTCATTGGGGTTTTCCCCAAAGAGGTAAACCCAAAGCGATTGGTAACACCTACAAAGCCCATTTCTATTCTATACTCCTAGCAGATAAGCTTTTCTTTTTATGGAAGAATAATGACATTACCTAGGATTTTGGTACTCGGCCTCTGCGCCCTATCGGCACTGACTTATGCCAACCCGTGGCAGTTCGTCAAAAGTGAAGATGGCATCATGATTGATAAAAGGCCACACAGCGAAGGCTTGGTCGAAATACGAGCACAGATGCAAACGCCCACCACTTATTCCGGTTTTCTGTTGTTGCTGGAAGACAGCGAGAACGTGCCAAACTGGATAGATAACGTGTCGCAAAGCCGTGTGTTGATGCAGATATCTGAGGCGGAAAACATCGTCTATACCCAATTCAAAGCACCGTGGCCTGCCAGAGATCGAGACATGGTGACCTACTCAAAATACAGCATCGAGGATGGGCAGTTTGTTTTGTCGATAAAGGATGCGTCGAACTATTTGGCGAAAGAGTCGGGGTACATTCGAATCTACGATGTGGACGCACTTTGGACACTGCAACCGCTGACTAATGGCAATACCTACATCACCTACACCGCGTATGCGAACGCAGGTGGCATTTTGCCAAATTGGCTGATGAACAAGTTATCGATAGGCAGTGCACTGAGCACGTTTAAGGGGCTAAAAGAACAGTTACCAAAGTACCAAGGCCAACAGCACCCTAACCTGCCAAATGAGTCTCGCTAACGATACAAGTCGATAAGTAAATGGAGGCATTAAGGTTAAAGATTAAGGTCTTCTAGCGAGGTCGCGAGCTAAGATAAGCGCCAAGCCAAATACTTGAAGAAACAGGGCGATGTTCTTATAGAAAGCCATTTTCTCATCAAGCCTTTGGATTAACTCAACCAAGGTCAGGTTATCCAAATAGTAATCATCAATTCGAGTTCGTTGCGCTTCTTGTGCACTGTTTATCAGCATCATCAGTTTCGGTAAGTGAGCCAAAGAGATACTTGGCACTTCGCTACTCACCCAACGCCTAAGTTGCCCACGCAGTGCTTCGTCGAGAACCGTGGTCGGCTGCACCGTTTCTGGTTTATCAAGGTGAATCAGGATCGCTTCACGCTTGCGCTCTAGGGTTTCAATCGTATTCCAAGCAAGCTGTATTGAGTACACATTGCCGTATTTGCGATCGTTGTATTCCGCTTTCTCAGCTTCAATTTTATCGAGCACCAAGCTCGACATGACAATCGCCATGATGTTGAGTATCAAGCCTGCGAGGACAATCGCCCAAGCAGGAGGAAGACGCAACGCCATAATGCTCCCTAGAACATTTTATCAAAAGGTAGGTAAGCTAAGTTTAGGACAATCAAAGAGATCATGCAGATAAGCGTTAACACCATCCCCACTTTTCGACCTTTGAAATTCTTCGCTAAGATCCCTTTCGCATGAATCACACGCCCCACAATAAACGCCACACCAATGACATGAATCAGCCACACACCGGCACCATTCATCTCTAACAATCCCATCAAAATAACGGTGATTGGGATGTAATCCATAGCGTTACTTTGTGCCGAACGTGCTATCTGTAACGACTCGACACCGCCATCAGCATGAGCAACAAGATTGATTCGCCTTTGCTTGATCACCTCTATTGCTAACCAAATCATTACGACCGTCAGCAAGGCTGCGTAAAGTGCTGTAACCATCATATTTCCCTATTATTTTGTGTTTACTCAGTGTTCTTTCTTATCTGTTCGACAACACCCGCCGAGATAAAATGAAAATCGCGCCCGAGCACTTGTAAGAGATCTCTCACACCGAACGTAAGAGATCACAATCAAGCTTCGCAGAAAATTCCTAAAATACAAACCCAAGCCCTTGTTTTGTATGAATCCACGCATATTTCTTTCGATCAGTGGGTACATTTATTTCTTGAGGTGGATTGTGAGTAAAGCCTCTGCAGTGTTTAATACACATGTCGACAGGGAGTTGGCAGGAACAGGAAAAAGCCTAACGGATTAGGTATCTTCAGGATGAAGATTTGATGGCTTAGGATGAGTTATCAGCAAGGAAGTTATGCTCTAGGATAGAGTCACTTGTCAGGATGATAAGTTTGCAAGGACACCGCTAGGACGGCGATGAATTGGATAGGTTAAAGGATTTAGCCACGTCAAGGAACGATGCAGGGAGCACCAGTTACCTATTGAAAGATAAGTAACGCGCAGTAGCAGGATGGCTACGAAAAGAATAGACCCCGTTTGGTGAAAGCCAAACGGGGTTTCCTTTTTTGTAACGTCTGAAAGCTGTTCGCAGCTAACCGTTCAAAGTCACGTTACAAAATAATGTTCATCAAGAACATTGCACCAAAGGCATTCAATACCGAAATCGCGATCATCACCGGGATGTAGCGACCTTCCGTACCAATTGGTCCCATAATACGGCCCATGTATTGCACCTGAGAACCCATCAAGTAGATAGCTGGCGCCAAGATTGCAATATGGTTGCCGTTCAGAATACCTTGGTCAAACAGCGTGATAACCACGCCCACTGCGCCACCCATCGACATCCACGCACCAATCAATACTGCTGCCGCTTCGCCAGGCAAACCAAATACCGCCATGATTGGAGCAAATACACTGCCCATCAAATCCAGCGCACCGGTGATCTGCAATGCCTTGATGATCACAAATGCCATCAGAACATTCGGTACTGTAGAGGTAGTCGCAATAACCCAGCCTTTCTTAGCACCTTCAACGAAAATATCAGTAACCATTGGTTTCTTTGCTTTAACTTCGCTCATTATGCTACTTCCTCTTCCAGTTTTTGTTCTTTGTCTGATTTTGGTTTGTCTTCTTTGCCTTCAGTAATGTTGAGGTAAATACGGAACAGGTTCGCGCCGACAAACTTAAAGATAAACATCACAGCGACAGCCAAACCAATTGACGATGTCACCGCTAAAGAACCGTCCATCGCGGTTAGAGTGAACAGCACCGCACCTGAAGAGAAAAAGTTAACGATCGCCGCACCCGCCGTAAACTGGAACATGGTGAACACATCGGTTTCACGCTTAGTGAGATGCCCTTCGTCTTTCAACTGACGTGTCATCGCTGCGCCAGCATCGGTACTTTGCAAAGACGCGATCAGTGCCAAGCCTGAGTTACCCGGAATACCCATTAAAGGGCGAAGCAGAGGTGTCAGCAGTTTACGAGCCGCATCCAGTGCACCGTAGTGCTCAAGTACGTTGATCATACCCAATGCAAACATCACGGTCGGAATAAGTGTCAAAGCAAAAATGAAACCGTCGCGAGCACCACTACCGCCTTTACCACGCAGTGACGTCGTTGCCGCTTGAATACCATCGGCCGTTTCACTCACATCGTAAGCGACCTTACCGAATGAACCGTTGAGCGTTGTAAAATCGAACACTCCATACCATTCATTGGACTGCATTAAGCCTGAAAAGAACACAATCGCGAACGCGAGTGCGATATAGCTGCCGATCGTGACTTTACGATCGGTTTTGGTTGGATTAGTCATAAGGACCTCTATACATCTCGTTTATGTGGAACAGAACACGTATAGATAGTGCAAACTAATGAGCGAAAGGTTAATGACCAAAATCAAATAGCGTATCGGTTTGAATAAAAGAAGCACAGCAACATATAAAACTGTGATTTGGATTTAAAAGCAGGACCATACGCTAAATAAATTAGAATATTTCACATACAAAACTAAACAAACCTGGCTTCAACAGCGCAACCAAAAACGCACACAATCACCACACAAGTCTGGCTTCTAGTGAGAAGTGTTTACCTAGTGCGATCTCTGATAATGCTGTAAGAGATCTCTTACATTGTTTTTCTGGTCAATTTTGATTCGATTATAATACAGAGACTTAAAAGGTGATTTCGCTTCAAAAATACAACCGTTTACTCTTAGTTGATTGAGTTTTGAGCCAAGCGCAAACAGTGAGCCATTTTATAAAGCATTTGAGCTTAATTCGAAATTTCAGCCCTCAGAGGTGCTATAGACTTCGCGCAGCCAATATAGAAGGAGAACGGTGATTACTATGGAAATGAGAACGCTTAAATATCAAGTAATGGGCAAAGGCATGTGGATCACTGCAACAGTATCTCGCGTAGTAGCGGACAAACTTGCGCTTGAATACCAATCCTATGGCTGGCCTGTTGAAGTATGTGCTGCAGAACAAACACTGACGTTTGATCTCAATGCTGCATAATATTGGCAATTTCGAATAAGCTCTATCGGCACTGAGTCCGGTAGGGCTTTTTCTTTAGTCTTTAACTTAAGTGTGCAAGACAGTAATTTTGAGCATGTAAGACCGTATTTCGTTCGTATCACAGTCTATTCCTTTCATTATAATCTATTGAATTATTAAGATATCTATCACACTGCACATGGTTATTTAGGTCTACGCTTTTACCCGTGTTAATAACTTATTAACTTCGGAGCGTAATCCATGTTAGGTATCCAGCTTTCTGCTGTTCTCTCTTTGTTACTCTTTTCTACGGTAGCAGGTGCTGCCACTTCTCAGTTGGGAGAACCACTCAAGCTCACCAACTCATTCGCTGGCTACCTATCCCTAACCATTTTCGTTGTCGCCTACATCGTGGTGATGATGGAAGAGTACCTAAAGCTCCGAAAATCCAAGCCAGTGTTACTTGCGGCAGGCCTGATCTGGATAATCATTGGTTTTACCTACCAAGAACACAACCTTGTTGAAGTGGCTAAACAAGCGCTCGAACACAACTTACTGGAATACGCTGAGCTCTTACTATTCCTACTCGTCGCCATGACCTATATCAGCGCCATGGAAGAGAGAAGACTGTTTGATGCGCTGCAAGCATGGATGGTGGGCAAAGGCTTTAATTTCCGCTCTCTGTTCTGGCTAACCGGTATTCTGGCCTTCTTTATCTCACCGATCGCCGACAACCTCACCACAGCTCTATTGATGTGCGCCGTGGTTCTGAAAGTCGCAGGATCTAACCCTAAATTCGTTAACCTAGCCTGTGTGAACATCGTGATAGCCGCTAACGCTGGCGGCGCATTCAGCCCATTCGGTGACATCACAACGTTGATGGTGTGGCAAGCTGGCTATGTAAGCTTCAGTGAGTTCATTCCCTTGTTTATTCCTTCAGTGATGAATTACCTCGTCCCTGCCCTGATCATGTCCTACTTTGTTCCCACAACCCAACCCGACACGGTGCATCAACACGTTGAATTAAAACGCGGTGCAAGACGCATCGTGTTGTTGTTCATCATGACCATCGGCACTGCGGTTGCTTTCCATGCCGTACTCCACTTCCCTCCAGTAATGGGCATGATGATGGGGCTGGCATATCTACAGTTCTTTGGCTATTTCTTGCGTAAGACCTTGCCAAATTCTCTGGCGAAGAAAAAAGCGGTCGCAATTGCCAACAATGATGAGGGGGCATTGAAGCGACTCGGTTCAGTCGTGCCCTTTGATGTATTTCGAAGAGTGTCGCATGCCGAATGGGACACGCTGTTGTTCTTCTACGGCGTGGTGATGTGTGTCGGTGGCTTGAGTCTGCTTGGATACTTGGAGCTTGCCTCTGGCGTGATGTACAGCCAATGGGATCCAATTTGGGCCAACATCATGGTGGGGATCTTATCTGCGATTGTCGATAACATTCCGGTGATGTTTGCGGTGTTATCGATGGAGCCTCAAATGTCGATGGGTAACTGGCTACTGATCACCTTAACCGCAGGCGTTGGCGGCAGCTTGTTATCTATTGGTAGTGCGGCAGGTGTGGCGTTAATGGGCGCGGCGCATGGCAAATACACCTTCTTTGGCCACTTGAAATGGATGCCAGTGATCATGATTGGCTATGCCGTCAGTATCGCTGCGCACCTATGGCTTAATGGTGGGCTTTTCTAATTCGGAGATCTTTTCTAATTCGAACTGTTTTTCAGAGGCTTCTCAACAAGTGTCCAGACGTTACTCAATTGTATCGCTGGGCATTGGTTGCAAGTTAACATCTCGCCCTGATGTTGAATGCGCATAACCAGTCTAGAGTCAGTTCGGCTGCTTCCAGAATTGAACTCAATGGTGATCAAGTCATCATCGACACGATAGGTTCGAGTCACGGAATTGTCCGTTGTTTGATAAGTCACTTGCCCAGATTCAAAAAGTAGATAACTGTCATTATCTGCGTTCTCATACATACCTTTGAACAGAGCAAGCTGTGGAACCTCGAAAGGTCGACTGGTATCAGTTAAACAACCTGTCAGCAACAATGCAGAGCTACAGCCAAATATTAGTGAGGGTAATCTATTCATTTGGGCATCCTTGCCTAGAGAACATAGTCAAAGAATATGCAACCAAATCGATATTTTCCAGAAAGCGTTGATTTTAATGCAAAGTCACATTTTAAGAACCACTCGCCTTCACCATGAGTAATACGTGATCTTCAGTCAGCATCTCGACAGGCTCATTGCCAAATCGCTTTCTAGTCTTGCTCTCTTCCTTCTATCACCAATAAGCGCTGTTTACGTTCTACGCCACCTGCATACCCGGTCAGCTTGCCATTTTTACCAATCACACGGTGACACGGCACAATCACTGAAACCGGATTTTTGCCATTCGCCAAACCCACAGCACGAACGGCTTTCGGGTTGCCTATCGCATCAGCCAGTTGTGCATAGCTCCAAGTCTCTCCATAAGGAATGGTCGTCAGCGCCTGCCAAACCGACTGTTGAAATGGCGTGCCCTTGGCTGCGATCGGCACAGAAAACTGAATAGCTTCGCCTGAGAAATAGCGATTAAGCTGCTCGATAGCCAATGCAAAGATCGGAAAGCTATCATCTTGAGCACCCAACTGTTCCGGCTTGGTGGTATGTGTCTCGAACCAAAGGCCGAGCAAGCCTTCATCGTTCGCCTGTAACGTCACGGTTCCCAATGGGCTCTCATAGTAAGTAAATCGGTTAGTCATAATCTCTCCTAGCCTGGTAATGCAGATGTTTGCGGATTGCTGATATTGGTGGATTGTTCTTTCTATTAAGACTGATTCCAACAGTGGAACGTGGCGTAACTACCCCAAGGCGAAACGCTCTCTGTGTTGATGGCGGGGCGATGCTCAATAAACTTCTTCACCACCAAGTCACCAACCAACAAATGATTGGGTTCGCTTAACCCGCGAAGCAGTGCATATTGAATCGTCCAAGGCCCAATCCCTTTTAGCTCAATCCATTTGGAAGGATGCTCAGCTTCATTGTCGACCATGTATTCGGCAAAACGCTTTAGGGTCTCTTTGCGGCTTCCCGGCATTCTCAAGAAGCTAACATCAGCCTGCGCTATCTGTTTCGGTGTTGGGAAGCTGGCTTTCTCATATTCATCAGAAAGCTCTTTGACCAATAAGTTAAGTTGACCAATCGCCGCCGTTACCGAGACTTGCTGCCCGAGAATCGCTCTTACTCCGGCTTCCCAAGCACTCCACACGCCAGGAATACGGATGCCACTCTTAGCCACCAAGTTAGGATCGATAGTCGTAAAGAACGTCTCGACCTTGGCAATATCGACATCAAGATCAAACATACGGCGTATATTCGCAATCAAGCTTCTTAATTGGCTTATATCATCCAACTCAAATTCAATATCCAAGCGGTTCTCTTTAGCTAAAGTCGCCTTAAACCAACCCTTTGACCCATTCACATTTACCGAACGCTTATAATAATCTTCGCCAACATCTTCTAAACCCTCAATCATTCTTCGTCGATAGAAACTCAACAAGTGGTTCCAATCTAAGGGTCCATTAAAACCAAGCTGAATATGATTACTCAGAGTGTCACTTGGTTTCGATCGCCTAATTTGGCTTGGCGAAAGCTGCAGTTCTTTTTGAAACGCATCATTAAAACGGCGCGTGCTATTGAAGCCACTTGCAAAGCCAACATCCGTAATACTCATACTACTGGTATGCAGCAACTGCTTGGCGAACATCAATTGGCTGTACAGACTATATTGCTTGGGTGACACACCGATGTAATTGTCGAATAAGGTTCGCAAGTAACGATCGGAAATACCTAACCGCGTTGCAAGGTCGACGATAGATCCTGAATTCAGTGCGCCATTATCAATCAACTGCATCGCACGCAAGAAAGTGGTTTCGACGCCCTTCCAAGCTGGCGAAAAAGGCGCGCTGTCTGGTCGGCAACGTAAACAAGGACGATACCCCGCTTTCAATGCTTGAGCTTGATGGGAAAAATATTCGACGTTTTCTTCTTTGGGCGGACTTGCTGGGCAAATCGGGCGACAAAAAATTCCTGTCGTTTTCACCGCTGTAAAAAACATCCCATCAAAGCGAACATCTCGTGCATATCGAGCCAAATGGCACTGTTCACTGGTTAAGGTGCTGTTGTGATTGATCTTTTTCGACATGCCGTACTCTTCCCATTTGCGATAGCGTTTGATCCGATACCTAAAAGTTTACCGTGAACCACCATTGTCGCTAGCCACTTTCGGAAGCGAAGGTCAGATAAATCACAAAAAAGGGTTTTAATTTTATTCAATTCGACTAAATTTAACCTAGAGAAGGCATTCTTCTCACAACGTCAACGATCGGTACTTAGCACGCCAAGATGCAGAGACCTATCGAATATAAAAAGGAAAAGGCTATGGTTCTACACACATGTCGTATTGTTTTATCAAATCAACAGGTTCTCACCAGTCAATCAGTCGAGCAGTCTCTAAGCTTTCTTGAAGACAAAGCGGACAACGGGATTTCTATGATCGAGATTGACGCAACGGATGGCAATCAAATCCATTCGTACATGTCACACTCTCTTGAAGAGTCTATTGAGAATCTAATGAATCTCTAGAATTTTCGAAGAATAGTGCTTTGAAGTGATAGGGCTTTTAAAAAAGGCTACACATACCAGGCTTAAACGATATTTATGGAATTAGAAACGATCTCTAGTTCCGAAAAGAAGTACATTTCTGGTTTAAAAACAAAAATGGCTCCCAACTATACAACTAGTTAGGAGCCATTTTTTATTGAATCTAATCAACAAAGCCATTACTTACCGCGAATGCCGTTACTCAGGCGCTTGTTCAGCGGCTTGCTGCAGTGTGTAAGCCGTCGATGGGTCAATCTCGTTAACCAACTTCTCAACCTGCATGATCGCATCAACCGAAGTACTGCTTTTACGGTAACTCAGATAAATTGGGCGATACCAGTCTTCAACCCCTTTCACCTTATGCAGCTGACCCGAATCGATAAAAGGTTCGACTAGAGACACCGGAAGATACGCACTGCCGCCTTTCTCTAAAATGAAATCGAGGGCGATACGCGCTGTAGAGGTGCGTAGATAAGGTGCTGGCACTTTAGGGTGACGTTCTGCATGCTCAGAACCAAAACGTGTTCCCCAATCCACATACACATACTTATGTTGGAATACAGATTCCAGATCATCTTGCTGCGTTGATACCAACACCAAAACCAAGTCAGCGACTTTTTTACAGTTCAGCTCTTCCGCTTTGATCTGATCGAACGCGAAAGCCATATCTAAGGTTCGTTCTAACAAATTACGGTTCAGTTGCTCGCGCCCCATCACCTCTGCCATAAAGCCGTAACCACCAAAAGAGTCCGTTACCACACTTAAACAGTTTTGTAGATACGCATCCCAAATATTCGGCGTGCCGCCCAGCGTTAACTGCAAGGCTTTACCACTCTCTAACGACAGCTCAAATTTGGCTTGTTGTAGGGTGGACACCATCACTTCGGCATAACCAATCAAACGTTCACCGGAAGATGTGAGTTTGATGTTATTGCGGTCACGAATGAAGAGTTGAGTATCAAAATAGCCTTCAAGCTGTTTGATCCGCGCACTCACCGCCGCTTGTGTTAAATACAAGTTTTCAGCTGCACGCCCAAAATGGCGCACCCTTGCAACCTCAAGAAAGGTTCTAAATACTTTCACATCCATCAAATACATCTCTGTAATAAATCTGCTAACTAGCCGATCTAGGATTGTTTATCGTAAAGGCAAAAACGTTTTGTTTCCTATTTTAGCCTTTTAACAATATTTTCGCGTGAGCAATAAACACTAATTTCTATCTAACCACATTACTGAGGCTGATATGTCTGAGACCGAATTCCGACACGGAAAAAAACGTTTTTATGACACCATTAAATTCCCGAGAGGGTTCGCTAAGTCGGGTGATTTTACTCTTTCAGAAGAGGAAATCCTAACCTTGTTTGGTGACACTATGCTTGCACTTGAAACTGGTGAACTAGCACCAATCAATGCAGAAGAAAAACACTTCATTAAAGTGTTGTCTCACCCTCATAAGGCAAAGTCCAAGTTAGAGCGTGTTTGGTTGAAGTACATTCAACTGGCTCGTGGACGCCGTCGCTTTCACACCCTAAACGGCTGCAAACGCGGCGAAGTGCCTAGGGAAGAATACGAAAGTGAGTTAGTGTTAGAAGATTAGTAAAATCGCTCAAAGTGATACCTCATCACTTTGGGCTTTTTTTTGCCTTCAAACACATCTTCTTTGTAATTGGTAAGTTTAGCCAACCTGTCCATTTTTACCAATATTTATATACAATTCATAGCGATAGCGTGACTAAAACACAGCTCTCGTTCAATCTTATGGGTATTCATCCCACTGAGATTCATCGTTATTCATCCTGCCCCTGTCTTTTATCACGATAGCGCTCCATTGCCATCATTATTTTTCTAGCTTCAACTATGCTATCAACGCTTGTTTATACGCCGAAACACGTTAATACACCAAAGTTCGTCAATGGCTCGAGCGACGCCATTATCGCAAAAGCGTATCAAAACATAGAAACACACCAACCCTTTCAGGTGCTGAATTAGATCGATATTGCTGTATATGACAAACGTATTAATCTTGTTTAACGCCACCAAATATCCATACAATAATTGTGCAATTTTGAGAGTTCCAGTCACAGTTACGACTAAAAAAGCAAAAACTTGACCTAAAACAATAGCGGAACTGGATAACTTATTTTATAATGCGAATTAATGTTTCAGAACACTATAAAATTTTATTTCTAGGGGCAAAATCAATGAGACTTATTCCATTAAGCAACAAAGCAAAAGTAGGTAAATGGGCTGCTCGTCATATCGCAGATTCGATCAACAAATTCGCTCCAACTGCTGAGCGTCCATTTGTACTAGGTCTTCCTACTGGTAGCACACCTCTAACTACTTACGCTGAGCTAATTGAACTTTACAAAGCTGGCGAAGTAAGCTTCAAGCACGTTGTAACATTCAACATGGATGAGTACGTTGGTATCGAACCAAACCACCCAGAATCTTACCGCACATTCATGCACGAGAACTTCTTCAACCACGTTGATATCCAAGCAGAAAACATCAACCTGCTAGACGGCAAAGCTGAAGACATCGATGCTCACTGTGCAGCATACGAAGAGAAAATCCGTTCATACGGCAAAATCAACCTGTTCATGGGTGGCGTAGGCATCGACGGTCACATCGCATTCAACGAACCAGGTTCTTCTCTATCTTCACGTACTCGTATCAAAACGTTGACTGAAGACACTCGTATCGCGAACTCTCGTTTCTTCGATGGCGACATCAACCAAGTTCCTAAATACGCACTAACTATCGGTGTTGCGACTCTTCTAGATGCTGAAGAAGTGATGATCCTTTCTCTAGGCCACAACAAAGCTCAAGCGCTTCAAATGGCTATCGAAGGTTCTGTAAACCACATGTGGACTGTTACAGCTCTACAGATGCACCGTAAAGCTATCATCGTTGCTGATGAGCCAGCTCAACAAGAGCTAAAAGTTAAGACTCTACGCTACTTCCAAGAGCTAGAAGCTGAGAACATCCAAGACCTATAATTCCTATAGTCTTGAATAGCAGGGCGTTTTTAATAAAGAGAGCGTCTTGAATAGAAAAAGCCACTGAGTGTGGCTTTTTTTGTGCCTGTTGATTTTGTATTTAATGGGGAGAGGTATCGGATATTTTTAGAGGAACAAAAACAACAAAGCGATTTCTCCAACGAGAGAAACCGCCATCATTTTAAACTTTGTATTGAAACGAATGAACAGCTACAAGATGTGTAGGATGTTAAACAAGATAAGCAGGGCTGCAAACTAGAGCTAAGAGCTCAGTGCGTTATCTCGGCATAGGGTAGTAATAATGTCAGTGATAGCCAATACGATCGTCGACTTCACTTTTTGATTATGTCGCCCCAAGAACATTTCAAGCATTGGGCCAGACATCGTTTCCACCATCTCCGCGTCATATTCGATAGGCATAATACGCTGAATCGCGTGCACCTTGTTGAGCTCAAATATCACATCAACTTCTGTGAAGCTGGTGTCTTCACCCTGTATTTTTGCCCACTCTTTCAAGGTAACGAAAACCTCGAGATCGTCGTAGAGTTCTTTACTGATCACGCCAAGCCCGAGTAGCAACTTAGCACGAATCATGATCTCGCCTAACGGCCCACCACTGTTGAGAAGTGGCTCGACAACGAACTTAATTGCAGTGTCGTCTTTCTTAAAGATGTTTTTTAATACGGCATCTACCGTGTCGTCCAATGCATCGTAAGCAGCCATTAGGCAGGCGCCAGCACTCTCAGCTTCCGAAAGGGCTTCAAGTAATTCAGTTTCATGGCTTGTTTGTATTGGCATAACGGCTCGACAATAAGAAAGTGCCACTGGTGTGGCACTTTGATGGTTTATCATTTCAATGCTAGATAAGCTTCTTCCGCTAGTTTAACAACTTCTGAGTCACTATTCAGCTCAGAATAATGCGCTAATGTCTCAGCAAAGCCTTTTTCTGCGAACATTGCTTGAAGTTCAACCGCTTGAGGGTCGTCTTCGTTCTTGTAATGGAACGCAGCAGCGATTGCTTTTACTAGGTGAGCATTCGGTAGGCCGTACTCTAATGTACCGTTTAGAGGCTTAACTAGGCGGTCTTGCGGGCTCAGTTTACGAATTGGCTGACGACCAACGCGGTCTACTTCATCACGTAGGAACGGGTTAGCAAAACGACCTAGAATCTTTTGGATGTAGGCAGCGTGAGCTTCTGGATCAAAGCCGTAACGCTTAATCAGAACCGCACCACTCTCTTCCATCGTTGCCGTTACTTCAGCACGGATTACGTCATCTTCGATAGAGTCTTTGATTGTCTCGTGACCTGCAAGGACACCAAGGTATGCCGTTACCAAGTGACCTGTGTTTAGCGTGAACAGTTTACGCTCAACGAAAGCCATTAGGTTGTCAGTGCATTCCATACCTGGGATGTTTGGAATCTCACCTTTGAATTGTGTTTGGTCTACGATCCACTCGCTGAACGTTTCAACCGTTACCGCTAGAGGATCTGTTTCGCCCGCTTCTGCCGGTGGAACAATACGGTCAACCGCAGAATCAACAAAACCAATGTGCTCTTCAGTGAACGCTTTCATTTCATCAGAAAGGTGCTCTAACACTGCTGCTTTTAATTGGCTAGTACCGCGAACCATGTTCTCTGCCGCGATGATGTTCATTGGTGCAGTGTTGTTTGCTGCTGCACGATTTTCAATACCTTGAGCGATAGACTTAGAGATGATTTTAAGAACCGTAGGGCCCACTGCAGTCGTCACAAGATCAGACTCAGCAATGCAATCTACGACTGCGCTTGTCGCTGAGTTTACTGCTGTCACGTTCTTAACAACTTCGACAACACACTCTTCGCCAACAATCTTAACTGGGTATTCTTGGCGTTCAATTAACGCATTTACAACCGTTTCATTTACGTCAGCAAACGTAACCTTCATACCAGCATCAGAAAGAAGCTTACCAATGAAACCACGACCGATATTACCTGCACCAAAATGTAACGCTTTCATAATTTTGACCTTATAAATATTTGAATCTAGATAGCTAACTACTCAACAACATGCCTTGACGATGTGCCCTAGGCATTAAGCAGTAAGCTATTCAGACTGAATCTTGTTAGAAAGATTAAGACCGAAAATGAGGCCAGTAGGGGGATACCGGCCTCCTTCACTCAGGAGCTTGACTAGAGCTTTTTAGTTTCCGTTGAGAATACGTAGAACATCAGCAGGGTTTGTTGTGTTCTGTAGGCATTCCACAGCTTCTTCATCATCGAGTGAATTGGTAATAGCCATCAGCACCATGTTGTGCTCATCGCCTTGTGCGGCAATACCGATAACCATCTTCGCGATATCATCTTCATCTTCGCCCCATTGAATACCTTCAGGGTACTGACAGAAAACGATGCCGGTTTTTTGTACGTACTGTTTCGCTTCGATTGTGCCGTGTGGTACTGCGATAGACTCACCTAGGTAAGTAGACACAAGCTCTTCACGAGCAAACATGCCATCTACATATTCTGGTGATACGTTGCCAAGTTTTACTAATTGTTCGCCAGCAAACTTGATTGCGTCTTCTTTTTGAGTCGCTTTAAGGCCAAGGAAGATGCTGTCGTCAGTGAGTGCAAGCTTGTTGCCTTCTTGCGCTGGAGCTGCTGCAGGAGCCGGAGCTTCTACTTTCGCTTCGCCACTTTGAGCATCGACAAGCTCAGCAACTAGTTGGTCGTATACGCCGCCGTCTAGGAAGTTGCTTAGAGACATATGCATCGCACCTGGCACAGTGCTACGAGCACGGTCTGTTAGGTCTTTATGCGTAATAACGATTTGCGAATCAGCCGGTAGGTTGTTGATTGCGTAGTTGGTTACTTCAATGTCTAGGCCAGCTGTTGCTACTTTCTTACGTAGTAGACCTGCACCCATTGCACTTGAACCCATACCCGCATCACACGCTACATAAACTGCTTTTACATCCGCTAGGTTTACGTTTGCTTCTGCTGCTGCACCTTTAGAAGACGCTTTCATGTCTTTCATTTGTGCAGAAGCTTTTTCTAGAGAGTCTTCGTCGTCATCTTGAGCTGAAGTTTTAAGCAGAATTGAAGCCACTAAGAAAGATACTGCTGTTGCTGCGATAACTGACAAGACAACACCGATGTAAGAGCCTTTTGGCGTCATCAGTAAGATTGCGAAGATAGAGCCTGGTGATGCTGGAGAGATAAGGCCAGAATCGAACATTACGTTAGTGAATACACCCGCCATACCACCTGCGATTACCGCAAGAATTAGACGTGGGTTCATTAGTACGTAAGGGAAGTAAATTTCGTGGATACCACCTAGGAAGTGGATGATAGATGCACCAGCAGCAGATTGCTTCGCGCTACCTTTACCAAACACCATGTAAGCAAGTAGAAGACCAAAACCAGGACCTGGGTTTGCTTCGATTAGGAAGAAGATAGAGCGACCCATCTCTTCAGATTGCTGGATACCTAGTGGAGAGAAGATACCGTGGTTGATTGCGTTATTTAGGAATAGAATTTTCGCAGGTTCAACAAAAATAGATGCTAGAGGTAGTGCACCCGCTTCTACCATTGCGTTTACGCCAGCCGCAAGTCCGCCAGACAGAATCTTAACCGCAGGACCAATCACGATGAACGCGATGATCGCACAGATCATGCCGATGATACCCGCAGAGAAGTTGTTCACTAGCATTTCGAAACCACTCTTCACTTTACCGTGAACAGCTTCATCGAATTTCTTAATTGCGATACCACCTAGTGGACCTACAATCATTGCACCCATGAACATTGGGATATCAGTACCAACGATAACACCCATTGTTGTGATAGCGCCCACTACCGCACCGCGGTCACCACCAACCATTTTACCACCGGTGTAACCAATCAATAGTGGCAGTAGGTATGTAATCATAGGACCAACCATTGATGCTAACGTTTCGTTAGGCCACCAACCCGTTGGGATGAATAGTGCAGTAATGAAACCCCACGCAATAAATGCGCCGATGTTTGGCATTACCATATTGGATAAGAAACGACCAAAGTTTTGAACCTTAATCTTTGCTTCTGGTGATAACATAGGTAGAACCCCGTAGTGTATTGGTTGGTCAAATGACCGAAAGTGTGTACTCAAAAGTCGATTAAAATGTATCACAACATTTCCAAAATGCACCCTAGCCCAACTTTCGTGACAGCTATCACACACGAAAAACACTTTCGGGTTAACAAGCACACCTTAGATCACAAAAACACCATGAATTTAAATTACAAAGCCAAATTAATGAGAATGGATATCATTAACACACGATCGGGATCACATTTTATTTTGTAATACTTAAAAATAAATAGTGATCAAAATCACACTTAGTAAAATATAGCATCTAAGATCTATATAAACCGTATAAAAGAACATCGTGTCACGTATATAAAATATGCAGCGAGATGAGTAAAATCACTATAAATGTAATTTAATTACAGATTGAGCTACATTTTGCTAAAAATACAAAACGAGACCTAACGCTCTACTAAAAACATAGACCACTGAACTGCAGTTAGTATTGATAGATGTGATATGGTATTTACCAACGCTATCGCATCATATATATCTCCAACACCCATCAGCTGATGACTCCGCTATTTGAGAAAAGACTATGTCAGACAAAATTTCCACATCCGCACTCGCTAAACAAAAAGGCATAGAAGCTAAAGCTTTATTTAGCGATCTAAAAACAGCGGGCTATATAGTGCGTTCACAAGAGCGTTGGATTCTCACAGAACGGGGAGAAAGCTTTGGTGGGGAATATGTCGAACACAAGAAGTTTGGTGTCTTTATTGTCTGGCCAGAGAAACTACTTATCGATTTGGACTCATTCTCAGGAAAAACACTAACTGCGACTCAACTGGGTAGTGCTTTTCAACTTAGCGCAAAGAAGATCAACTTATTGCTCAATGAACTTGGTTGGATAACAAAAGAAGAAGACGGTTGGCATGTCACCTCTACAGGCTTAAAAGCCGGTGGTGAACAAAGAGAAGATAAAGCGACTCAAAACTTATTCGTGGTATGGCACGACTCACTGGTTCGCAATAAACGTTTGAAGCAGTCTGTTGTTGAATTCCTAGGGCATGATGCTGAAAGCCACTCGACCGATGTGTCATTCTCCAGTTTTCGTCAGAAATTTGAGGCGAAGCACCGAAGCTTAGATGGGCATTATGTTCGTTCAAAGGGAGAACTGATCATCGATAACTGGCTTTATATGGCAGGAGTGGTTCATGCGTACGAGCGTCCGCTACCAATATCAAAAGAAGTGATCAGCGATTTTTATCTACCAAGTGGCAAAGTATACATCCAGTTCTGGGGAACCGATTCTGCGCCAATCGCCGAAGATAAACGTGAAGCGACGAGAAAAATCTATGAAGATCATGGTTTTGGTTTAATCGAAATTACGCCAGAAGATATCCCCAACCTAGACAGCGTACTTCCGCCATTATTGCGCCAATATGGTATCAAGGCTTACTAAGCTACTGAATCTAGAGATTCCACCTCCATTAAGATCACATTTATCGAATCATTATGGACATTATTAACCATAGTGATTTGATATGTTCGCTATTTTTCCCGAGTCATTCTTCTATTATCTTACACCCATCGACTTGAGCTACCGCAGATACTCGATTTATTGGGGCATGTTCGATAACTATTTAGACGTTCAATCTATAGAGATTCGTTTAAATTCGTTATCCGTTTATTGTTGACGTGACTGAACATAAAACCCTACAACATTTATTATTGATAGATATTAGGATTCAACATGACTCATCCAATCATTACTGATCTAAACACTCGTTACACAGCTAAAAAATACGATGCAGAAAAACGCATCTCTGCGGAAGACATGGAAGTAATCAAAGAAGCACTTCGCTTGTCAGCTTCTTCTATCAACTCTCAGCCTTGGAAATTCATCATCATTGAGAGTGACGCAGCAAAACAACGCTTCCACAATACTTTCGAAAACATGTTCCAGTTTAACCAACCACATGCGAAAGAAGCGTCACACACGATCCTGTTTGCTCACGATCCTAAGTACACTAAAGAGAAATTCGCGAAGCGTGCTGATACAGAAGTAAGCTCTGGTCACCTACCAGCTGAAATGTACGAGCAATTCTTAGGTGCTTACGCATTCGCAGAAATGAACACAGACGAAACAGGTTTCAACGGTAACTGGACTAAGTCTCAAGTTTACATCGCACTAGGTAACACACTGCACACACTAGCTCGCCTAGGTATCGCTTCAACACCTATGGAAGGTGTAGATGCAGCTATGATCAGCGAAGAGTTTGCTGACGAACTAGAAGGTCACATTGTTGATGTAGCGCTAGCTATCGGCTACCACAAAGACGGCGAAGACTACAACTACGGCAAACCAAAAGCGCGCCTAGCTCTTGATGAAGTCATTACTACGCTGTAATAGACACTGATCTGTAATAGCTGACACAAACAAATCGCACTGCTTTATTTGGCCAGACGCTCGCTGGCCTTTTTTATATCTGTTATTTATCCAAGCCACTACCCACCAAAAAGTCATAAAGACACATTAAATTCAATATGATTACAAAAACCAACAAGTCATAAAGACACAAATTAGAGCTCAAAAAGCAAACAAACACAATTAAAACAACAATTTAAAAATGTGGCACGACTAGTGCAATGAGAGCCTTAGATATTTCAATAAGGTATTATCATTATGACTATTCACGTTAAATCAAATGTTCATTGGGTCGGCGTCCACGATTGGGAAACCGAGCATTTCCACGGTAAGGAATACCACATGAACAAAGGTACGAGCTATAACTCGTACCTGATCCGTGAAGAGAAGACAGTGCTTGTCGATACTGTCGATCATCGCTTTACTGAGCAATTCCTTGCAAACCTAGAGATGGAAATCGATATCAACGAGATCGACTACATCATTTGCCAGCACGCCGAAGAAGACCACTCAGGCGCGCTCTCTGCGCTGCTTGCTAAAATTCCGAACACGCCGGTTTATTGTACTGAAGCTGGAGTGACCTCCATTGTTGGTCATCACCACCAACCAGACTGGAATTTCAGAACCGTCAAAACCGGTGACACTCTTGATGTCGGTAACGGCAAGCAACTTATCTTCGTTGAGATGAAAATGCTGCACTGGCCAGACTCAATGGCAACTTACCTAACTGGTGATGAAATCCTGTTTAGTAACGACGCTTTCGGCCAACACTACTGCGACGAAAATCTATTCAATGACCAGCTAGACCAAGTTGAACTACATGAACAGTGTCTGCGTTACTTCTCGAATATCCTGACGCCGTTTGCGCCGCTGGTTAAAGCAAAGATTGAAGAAGTGCTGAGCTTAGGCGTGCCGATCGATGTTATCGCAACCTCTCACGGTTGTATTTGGCGTGACAATGCGACTCAAATCGTTGAGCAATATTACGAGTGGTCGAAAGCCTACAAAGAAGATCGCATCACGATTGTCTACGACACCATGTCCAACAACACTCGCATGATGGCTGATGCTATCGCGAAGGGTATCCGCAAAGGCAGCCCAGAAACGGCAATCAAGGTGTTCAATATTTCTAAGCACGACAAGAATGACATCCTTGCCAATGTCTTCCGCTCAAAGGGTGTGCTTGTTGGGTCATCGACCATGAACAACGTGATGATGCCGCAAATCGCCGCGCTACTTGAAGAAATACACGGCCTGCGCTTTGCAGGAAAAAGAGCCGCAGCATTTGGCTCTTCAGGTTGGACTGGCGGCGCAGTAAAACGCATCGATGCTCGCTTACGTGAAGCCAACTTCGAGGTGAGCGCACCTCAGCACATCCACTGGAAACCAGATACAGACGCACTTCGTCAATGTATTGACTACGGGATGACACTGGCCGAGGTTTGGCGCACCGATGCGGACGAGGTTAGTGAGCCTAAACAAGTTGAGCGCAACGTTCAACGTATTGAATCAGCACCGACAAGCACCCCAACAGAGCTAAAAGACACGACAGAGCAGAAGTCAGAAGAAGCGCAAGATAAGCCTGTACATAGCGCAGATTGCACTTGCTGGCGCTGTACTGTGTGTGAATGGGTGTACGACCCACAGTTAGGTGAACCCTACCAAGGCGTTGAACCGGGAACACCTTGGGCACAAGTGCCAGATGATTTCCTTTGCCCTGAATGCCATTTAGGTAAAGAAGTGTTTGTGGAGAAGTAACATGTCGAACATTGTGATTGTGGGCGGTGGTTTCGCCGCCCTACAAACCATAAAGATGGTACGTAAAATTGACCAAGATGTCGCGATTACCATGATCACGGCAGATGCAGGGGTTGAGTACAGTAAGCCGAATCTTTCACACGTATTCAGCCAGGCTCAAACACCACAGTCGTTAGCCGTTAATAACGCTCAGCAATTGGCTGAGCAGTACAACGTAGTCATCAAAACCAAGGCTTTCGTCAGTGAAATCGATACTAAGCAGCAGTGTGTTCATGTTGACGGGCAAATTATTCACTATTCGAAGTTGGTATTAGCGACTGGCGCAACGCCCTTCATACCACCAGCGGAAGGGCTTAAACGCAGCGCGACCATTACTCTCAATAGCTTGGAAGAGTTCGAAAAACACAAGGCTCAGGTTGATGACGCACAACGTATCACTGTGATTGGTGGAGGCTTGATTGGGGTCGAGCTTGCATTCGACCTTCAAACTGCGGGCAAAGATGTCACGATTATCGAACCCGCAAGTTATCTATTGAACAGCCTTGTGCCGCCTTTCGTTTCACTTGAGTTGGAAAGGGAGCTGACAAAAGCAGGGGTTACCGTCGAAACCGACTCGGCGATTTGTCGAGCGACTTACCTCCACGATGGAGTCAGGCTACAAACTACCGCCTCTCGATTAATACGAGCAGATATCGTTATTGCCGCAGCAGGATTAAGGCCAAATACGGCTTTAGCCACGCAAGCGGGAATAGAGGTCAACAGAGGCATTGTGGTCAATGACACCCTGAAAACCAGCGCCAACAATGTGTATGCGATTGGTGATTGCGCTGAAATTGAAGGTCGTGTGATGGCCTACTTACAGCCAGCAATCTTGTCGGCAAACGTGTTGGCGAAGCAGCTGACTATGGATAAAGGAGAGATCAAAGTGGGCGATGCAAAGCTCAGCTTGCCTCATATGATCACCAAGGTGAAAACACCGAGTTACCCTATTCAGCTGGCAGGGCGCGATATTCACACAGCTCAGAGCTGGGAAACTCGATTCGATCCTAAAGGCATTGTCGCCAAAGGCTTCAATGAAGATAACCAGTTGGTTGGATTCATTGTCACGGGAGAGCACATCAAGGCTGCATTTCCTTTACTAAAGGAGTTGCAAATAAGTTCACCATCATAAGTACAAAGGTGTAAAAGCAGTCGACTCATTACATAGTTCGGCTGTATTCAACACAAAAATGCACATCAAATTCGGGAAAATTTGATGCTTATACTAGAGCAACTCGAGTATAAGCAAGCAATAAAAAAGCCAGTCAACAGGCTGGCTTTCTTGTATTCATCTTAGTGCGATGAGCTTATCGCACTTAAGCAAAGGCGAACATTAACCTATAAACGAGATGTAACCTTGAAGGATAATCAGGTTAACGATATCGATAAAGAAGGCACCAACAATTGGCACAACCATGAAGGCTTGTGGCGATGGACCGTATCGATTCACCAAAGAGCCCATGTTCATTACTGCCGTTGGTGTTGCACCTAGGCCGAAACCACAGTGACCACCCGCCATAACCGCTGCGTCGTAGTTAGAACCCATTACTTTGAACGTCACAAAGTAAGAGAAGATACCTAACACCACCGCCTGAACCGCAAGAATAGCCAAGAACGGAATCGCAAGATCAAAGATGTTCCAAAGCTTAAGGCTCATTAGCGCCATTGCTAGGAACAGTGACAATGACACCGTACCAAGAATATCGACCGTTTCGCTGTCAGTCTTATGCAGCTTAGTCACTTCAAACACGTTAGTGATGAACACACCGATAAACAACGCGTAAACGAAGTCAGGAATCATCAACCAAGAAATTTCAAAAGTCGCCACCCACTGCTCTAGGTACTTCGCACCCGTGATACAGATAAGAAGGATGAACAACACTTCAATCACCTTCTTCGCCGTCACTTTGTCTTCTTCATACTCGTTGTAAGTAACAAGTTCAGGGAAGCGCTCGTGCGTTTGCGTGCCAGTGCCGTACTCAGATTCAAGCTGGTTTTTATCAATCAGCTTTTGCGCCACTGGGCTACCGATAATACCACCGATGATCAAACCAAAGGTCGCTGAAGCCATTGCGATTTCTAGCGTATTTGCAATGCCAAACGTGTCTGCAAAGGTTTGAGACCAAGCCGCGCCTGTACCGTGACCACCCGAAAGCGTGATAGAGCCAGCAATCAAACCCATCAAGGGTTCAAGGCCTAGTGCCGTTGCTAAGGTTACGCCTACACCGTTTTGGATAATGATGTAAACCGACGCTACCCCTAAGAATAGGAATACCTTAGCACCACCTTTTATCAGCTGCGTGTAGTTCGCCGCAAGACCGACCGTTGCAAAGAACATCAACATAAAAGTGTTCTGCAGGGGCAAAGAAAACTCAAGATCAAGGCCGTTAAAGTGCAGGGCTGTAATAGCAAAAGCGACAATCAAGCCGCCGACAATGGGCTCTGGAATGTTGTACTTTTTGAGAATCGGAAGCTTTGCATTGACGAAATGACCTAGAAACAAAACACTAATCGCGATTAGGAAGGATTCTAATGGTCCAATTGAAATTAATTGATTCATATAACCTCTATTTTTTTACGTTCTCATCTTCCCTAATGAGTCTAGTTTTATCTGTAATTATTTGTGCTGCTCTACCTATATTTATACAAACTGGAGAGAAAGTGTGGATTCGAAAAGCGAACACATTACTGCGATCGCTTAGTGCCATGTTAGTAGCACGTTAACTTTTATAGGAGATAAAAGGATTTGTGACAACAATCACCTCCTAAAAGTTGAAAACGGCGTGAGTATCTATGCCGCTGACTCTGCTTTCTTAATACCTAAAAAAGCAAAAAGGAGCTATTTCTAGCTCCTCTTTCATCACCATCGCTGGTAATTAGAATTTTTTCGGTGCGTAACCAGTCATAACCTCAATACGAAGTTCTTTACCGATCTTCGTCATTGGGTGAACAATTACGAGTCCTTTAACAGACTTTTTAAGTTTACCCATATCCGCTTGCTCAGCCTTAGTGATCTCACGGCTAAATGGCATATCAACCAGAGACTTACGCTCTTGGTTCACATCGTAGCTTTCTTTGTGTTTAAGCTGGGCAATTTTCTTAGTTAGCTTCTTAATCTCTTCCTCGAACTGACGAACAACAGGACGATCATTACGAGTTTTAGCAGCATCTAACTTGTGGCGACACTTGTCTAGACGGTTGTTAATTTGTTGAAGTTCGTTTTTAACACTCATAATAATTTCCTAAGATTAAACAAGCCAATTCGGATTGGGGCGCGGAGTATAGCACAAGGGTTCTGTTGAACCGAAATTTATCTGTTAATTACCAACAGAAACGAATCACATCGACACCGCTCATTCAGCTCACCTATTCTTTGTGGCGAACCTCTAGGCGGATTATTCCTTGATAGGATAGCGCCTACATCAAAAATTGCAGTCCTCGATGCATCAAAATTCCGTCTAAACTTATACTCTAACGCAATAACTAAATCAGGGTACGCAGCTTGGAGTTGTTACCCCCAGCACGACTCTGATTCACCACGTAATCACAAGGATAGCCGATGACATTATTGAAACGAACATTGACCTGCAGCTTAGCCCTGAGTGCAATGTTTGCCACAACTTATGCATCTAGTGAACAAACCACCCAAAGTAACCTAATCGTCGAGTACTCTACACCGCAAAATACCGAAGAAGAGCAGCTCAAACGAGAGATTCAAAGCAGTGGCGTTAATGACACCGTGGTCGACCTATCAAACCAACTGTTCATGTTTGAGAAGCCATTAACCATTCAATATGGCGGGGAAGAAGGACCACTCTACGATCCACAAACCCATCAAGTGCTGATCCCTTACAGTTTTTACGCTGAGTCACTCAATTACTTTGAGAAGAACCAATACGAAAAAGAGTATGGGAAATCTGCGCAAACCGGCGCTATTGATACCTTGTTGCACACTCTGCTGCACGAAGCTGGGCATGCGTATATCGAAGATCAGAACATTGCCATATTGGGTAAAGAAGAAGATGCAGTTGATAACCTAGCAACCGTGCTACTGCTGAACTACGTAGAGCATGGGGCCGACGCTGCTATCAGCGCTGCTGACATGTTCGCTTTCGAGTCAGAAGACCGCCCAGAGTATTACGACCTAGGGGAATACATCGACGAGCACAGTTTCGACCTGCAGCGTTACTTCTCCACATTATGCTTGGTGTATGGCAGCGATCCTGATGCCTATAAGAACTTGCTCGATGAAGTGGAAAATGACTATTTGAAAGACAGAAAAGAGTTCTGCGTTGAGCACTTTGACGTGATCAATGAAAATTGGCATCAGTATTTAAAAGAGAGCGACGATGCTTAAAAGTTAGTGTCGAGAACGAGACAAAACGGCTTTGGAATCAAATTCCAAAGCCGTCACTCGATAGGTGTGGTTAAGTCTTACGTGTTAAGAATTAGGAGTTAGGGGCCTAAACCCTAGACCTTCACTTTATACTTCAGATCTTGAGCTTCATCGCCGGTCATGCCTCGAAATCCCCAGCAGTGCGATGGCTGCTCCTTAATGGTGATTTCGATATCAATTGGAGAGATAGCTAACTGCTTTTCTATTTCAGAAAATATCTTCTTAATTAAGCGCTTTTTGGTGTTTACCGCTCGACCTTCCATCATATTTATCTCAATGACGGTATAGGCTTCTGTTCTTCCTTCCGGGTAAAAGAAGTCATCTCGTTCCAATGGCACAAACCGATGTGCTCGCTTGTCATCGGGTAAACCCATTTCACTGTTCAAGCACTGCTGCAACACATTGGAGAGCTGCAACTTAATTGGATTTAAGCACTCTTTGATACCATAAATAACAATCATGACCATTCCTTTGATGCGATGTTAGGTATAGAAGAACGTCAGATAGAAGCATCGTCTGGCAACTACCCATTCGCTTACTATTTGTTCATATATTACCTAATGACGCGTATGAGAAAAGGTAAAAACAATGAATTTATGAACAGGTGCAACAAAATACCTATCCCTTTGCAAACATAAGCCGAAGCGAATTGATCGAACACCACCCTCCCCGCGTATATCTTCTCAAATCACATCTGAACTAAGGAGTACTATGTGCCGAATTCACCTAGGAAGACCACGCGGACAGACGCCGAACCAGAAACACCCGTAGAGTCTTCTCTAGAGCTCGCAGTGTTTCCTCTCCCCATCTTCCTTCTACCAGGAGGCAGACAAAGACTGCGCATTTTTGAGCCAAAGTACCTCGCGATGGTTGCTCACGCAGCGCAGGGCGATGGTTTCATTATTGCCACTCAAGACAACTCTAACTTTGGTCACCTCAGCTCTTGGGGAACAAAGGTATGCATCGTTGACTTCAATATGTCGGATCACCAAATCTTAGAAATTGATGTCGAAGGCGAAAAGCTGGTGCAATTGCATGGGTCGTTTCGAGACGATGGTGACCTGATTAAAAGTAAGTTCAGCTCGTTGCCACACTGGCCAGCCCATGAATATAAAGTGCCTAACGTGTTTACCGCTTTTTTGGTTCAGTTGTTTCGCGACCACGATTCGATAAGAACACTCTATCCCACTCCAGATTTCGAGAGCCCACAATGGATTTGTGCGCGATTGCTCGAAATGATGCCTATCCCATTGGAAAAGAAAACAGAATTTACTGAGCCAGCCAGTTTTCCGTCTCTAGTTCCTTTTTTGAATCAAATCATTACGGGGCAATAAGCACTTTTCTTCACTATAATTTTGTATAGTAGAAATTAATTTAAATTAAAGTGATCCCGACTTTCTCCTTTCACGTAGTGCCTATCAAATTCGCATGATGGTTAGTTACTATGCAAGTGGAAAGCAGAAGTTCAGGGAACGGCAAGGAGCATGTCATTATTCCCGATAACAAAGTACCTACAGACAACAAAGTACCGACAGAGCTCTCGAGCTGGTTGGTGTTGGTTGGTACAGACCGAGACAAGCAGGCGTTCACCTGTTTGTTTAAGTTCTTCGCTCCTAAGATTAAGCGTTTTGGCATTAGTAAGTTAGGCGGCGAAGCGGCTGCCAACGAGCTAGTTCAAGACACGATGACTAACGTTTGGAAGAAAGCCCACCTTTACAACGAAGACAAAGGCGCTGCGACCACTTGGGTCTACACGGTAATGCGTAATGCAGCATTCGACATGTTGCGCAAAGTGAAAGCGAAAGCCGAACAAACGATAGCCGACGATATCTGGCCAATCGATGCGATGGTAGCCGAATCTCAAAGTGAAGATTTGCCATTCGGTGATCATTTGATGAGCCGACACGTAATGACTCAGATAGAGAAATTGCCTCTCGCTCAGAAAACCATCGTCAAAGGTGTCTATTTTCAAGAGCTCTCTCAAGAACAACTCGCTCAGCAACTTGGCGTCCCACTTGGAACGGTGAAATCACGTCTGAGACTCGCTTTAGCCAAATTAAAAGTTCACATGGGGGAACAAGACCATGATTAAACATCACCCAAACGCGGCAATCTTGAAAGACTTCGTCGATGGCACGTTGGCTGATTCAGTTTCTTTGATTGTTTCTAGCCATGTAGAGCTGTGTGAACACTGCCAACAACAAGTTAAGCAACTCACCGCTGAAGCGGCAAATAATGCATTTGACGCAGAGCCAGTATTCTCAAATGAAGATCTAGACAGCTTCTCAATGGACGACATGGACTTTGATTTTGATGCGATAGAGCAAATCACAGCCGATGCTTCACAGTCAGTTGAAGTGATTCCAGAGGTTCAGCAAGTTACGGTTGCAGACACCACGTTCACGATTCCTCGCGCCCTCAACTCAGTAGCGAGAAAGGACTGGATGAACCTAGGCAAAATTTCACGAGCAAGACTCGATTTTGCTGACGAAGCACACCACACCAGCTTGTTGCACATCGACAAAGATGGACAAGTGCCTTGCCACACCCATAAAGGCTTCGAGATCACGCTTCTTCTAGAAGGCAGTTTCGAAGACGAAATGGGCGTTTACAACAAAGGTGACTTTATCTGGTTGGATGGCAATCACACTCATCAACCGGCAACAAAAGAAGGTTGTGTCTGTTTAACCGTTTCAAGTGATGCGTTGTACTTCACTAAAGGCGTGAGTCAACTGTTCAACCCACTAGGTAAATACATTTATTAGATTGAAGTATTTACTGGGCTCGTCACAAGACTCGCACAGTTGGCTAGGTAGAAAAGTAAAAACCGAACTAAAGTAATGTGGAATAAGCAACAAACCACATAATATAAGAATAACGATGAGCAATGATCGTAAGGAATTGACCAATGGATAAAAAAATAAAAATAGGCATCAGTGCATGTGTCGCCGGTCATAAAGTTCGGTTCGATACTGGACACAAACGTTCGCGCTTCTGCACAGACGATCTTGCAGATTACGTAGAGTTAGAACCGGTTTGTCCCGAAATGGGCGTCGGCCTTCCAACTCCTCGCCCAACCATTCGTCAAACGAGAATGTTAGATGACATCATTCACGTTTCTCGCCCAGATGGTTCAGGTGATGTGACCAACGAACTGATCGAGTTCGGTCAAAACTACTCAAAGAACAACCAACACATTGCTGGCTTTATTGTGTGTCAAAAAAGCCCAACCTGTGGCATGGAACGCGTGAAGGTTTACCACCACCATGGTCGCGGCTCTGAATCGACTGGCGTAGGCATGTTCACCCAACAAATTATGGACGGTAACCCCTTACTTCCCGTTGAAGAAAACGGCCGCCTTAACGATCCCATTTTGCGTGAAAACTTCATGACTCGAGTATTCACTTACCAAAAATGGCTCGATCTTGTGGATGAAGGCATAACTAAACACAAACTGATTCAGTTCCACAGCGCTCACAAGTACTTAGTTATGTGTCACCACGTTGAGGGTTACAAAAGCTTAGGCAAACTGTTAGCGGGTAATGAGCTAGACATCGACGAATTGGCGGCTCAATACATCGAAGGTTTGATGAAGGCGTTATCGCATCATGCTAATCGAGGCAGTCACGCCAATACGCTGCATCACTTGCAAGGTTACTTTAAGAAACAACTGAGTAGCGCTCACAAGCAAGAACTCACCAACCAGATAGATTCTTTCAGAGAGGGCGTGATTCCACTGCTAGTGCCGCTGACACTGATCAATCACTACCTAATGGAATACCCAAACGAGTACTTGGAATCACAGGTTTACCTAAACCCTCACCCACAAGAACTTAAGCTGAGATACGGATATTGAGCGACATTTTATGGATACGACGAGACCTGAGGATTCACGATAACCCAGCGCTCGTCGCAGCAATTGAAAACGGCGTATCTATCGCCGTTTTTATTTCAACCCCACAACAATGGCAGCAACACCACCTTGCACCAATCAAAGCTGATTTCATCTATCGTCACCTAAAACAACTCAAATCCCAGCTCGCTGAATTTGGGATGACTTTGCTTCACCTGAAAGCTTCCGACTTTGACGACCAATCCAAACAGCTCATCGACTTATGCCAACAGCTTGATGCCAAGTGCGTCTACGCTAACTCTGAGCCAGAGGTCGATGAACAGGCTCGCGATAAAAAGCTAATTTCAAGCGGCTTAAACCTGAAGATCAGCGATTGTGACGTTATGTTGACACTCGGTAGCGTTCTCAACAAACAAGGCGAGATGTTCAAAGTCTTTACGCCCTTTAAGAACGCTTGGTTAAAAGAAGTTCAGGTGAAAGGCATCATCTGCAGTCCAGCTCCTGTCGAGTCAGCTGAACGTTCACAAACACAGCTTCCTGACGACTTACAAGCCTTAACCATCTCCGCTGACTATGATTTCGACTTTCCTCGTGTTGATTCAAGTCGCTGGCCATTAAGCCAAGATGTATTGGGCAATGTGATCCCCAATTTCTTAGGCAATAAAGTCAACGACTACGCACGTCTGAGAGATATTCCCTCAGTTAAAGGAACATCGGGGCTATCACCTTATTTAGCAATTGGCGCAGTTAGCCCACGTTGGTTAGCGATTCAATTGATTCAGCAACAACCCGATCTGTTATTTGATACGCAATTACCGGCCTTTTGTTGGCTCAACGAATTGATTTGGCGAGATTTTTATAAGCATTTGATGTTCCACCATCCTAAACTGGTTAAAGGCGCTAACTTTCAGCAAAAATACAATGGTTTAGATTGGTATCACGATCATCCTAGCTTCAAAGCTTGGTGCGAAGGAAAAACAGGATATCCATTGGTTGATGCAGCAATGCGTCAACTGGTTGAAACGGGCTGGATGCACAACAGGCTAAGAATGGTGGTGGCAAGCTTCCTAACCAAGCACCTGCTTATTGACTGGCGTTGGGGCGAACGTTTCTTTATGTCACACCTTATCGACGGTGACTTTAGTGCCAACAATGGTGGCTGGCAGTGGGCTTCAAGTACGGGCTGTGATGCTCAACCTTACTTCCGAATTTTCAATCCAATCACTCAGAGTGAAAAGTTTGATCCAAAAGGAATTTTTATTCGTAAGTACATACCAGAGCTGCAAAATATCCCAGATAAGCATGTGCATTTCCCACATGACTTTATCGCTAAAAACGGAATAGACAGCGAATACTGGCAACCCATCGTTGAGCATAAAGAAGCACGATTGAGAGCCTTAGCCTTCTTCAAATAATTAGAGTGAATATTATGAATAACTCTCTATGGCTTGATAACTTTCTCAACATGTATCGAGAACTCGGAACCGACAATTTCGACGTGCTTAAGACGGTTTATCACCCTGATATTGAATTCCAAGATCCGCTGCATCATGTCAGCGGTATTTCGGCGCTTACGCACTACTTCGAGAACCTCTACACACAGGTAACGAGCTGTTACTTTCATATCGAACACACTTTCGAAGCGAACGACGAGGCTTCCGTTTACTGGACGATGCAGTTTGCTCACAAGCAATTAAATGGGCAAAAGCCAATAGAAGTACAAGGACACAGCCACCTCAAGATGCTCGACGGTCAAGTGATTTACCACAGAGACTACCTCGACGTCGGTTCTATGTTGTATGAACACATTCCAGTACTGGGCTGTGCGATAAAATCCATCAAAAAGAGAGCGAGTCGATAATGCGTATTATGATTACAGGCGCGACCTCAGGTATCGGCCAATCCCTAGCTAAAGATTACGCTCAGCAAGGGCATCAAGTGATTGCTTGTGGCCGCAACTCAGACAAGCTGCAAGCCTTAGTTGATTCGCACGAGACAGACGTCGCGCATTCATCCATTACGCCGCTCTGTTTCGACCTGACTGATTACCACAACTTCCCAGAACTCGACCAAGACAAGCCGCTCGACCTGCTGATTCTAAATGCGGGTGATTGTGAGTACATCGACGACCCAGTGAATTTTGATGCCGAGCTTTTCGAGCGCGTCATCAACATAAACCTAATTTCAATTGGCTACGCCCTTAAAGCCTGGTTAAAAAACATCAAGCCCGGCGGCCGTTTGGTTTTAGTCAGCTCCAGCGCCAGCTTTTTACCTTTGCCAAGAGCCGAGGCTTATGGCGCTTCAAAGGCAGCCCTCACCTACTTAGGCAGAACACTTTCGGTTGATCTGGCAACGCACAACATTCATGTCTCAATTGTGCACCCAGGCTTTGTTGAAACGCCATTAACCGAGCGAAATACGTTCTCTATGCCTATGATTATTAGTAGTGAGGCCGCAACTCAGCGAATCGTAAATGGTATCGCTCAAGGAAAGAGTGAAATCGATTTCCCAAGACGATTCATCATGTTGATGAAGCTACTAAGAATGCTTCCAACTCCAGTTTGGCAAAAACTCGCTTCAAGGATGGTATAACAATGAAGAAAATCGCCATTATTGGTTCAGGTATCTCTGGACTCACTTGCGCTCATATATTAGATAAGCACCACGACGTAACAGTATTCGAAAAGAATGATTACGTTGGGGGGCACACCGCGACCGTTGATATTGAACATCAAGGCTCGGCGTTTTCGATAGATACAGGTTTCATCGTATTCAACGATCGAACCTACCCGAATTTCAATCAGCTTCTAGAACAACTCGGTGTCGAAAGGCAACCGACTGAGATGAGCTTCAGCGTCCACAACACCACCACTAAGTTTGAATACAACGGACACAGCATTAATTCGTTATTCGCTCAGAGGAGTAACATCTTCAAACCTCAGTTCTGGTCTTTAGTGTCTGACATTCTCAAGTTCAACAAACTGTGTAAGGCTCAGTTTGAAAGCAATGAATTCACACCAGACGTTACCCTTGGCAGTTTCCTACGAGATAATCAGTTTTCCGACTTTTTCAGTCAGCACTATATCCTACCGATGGGCGCGGCGATTTGGTCGACAAGCTTAGAAGAGATGGAAGAGTTTGAGCTGAAGTTCTTCATCCAGTTTTTCTACAACCACGGATTGCTCGATATCGCGAACCGTCCTCAGTGGTATGTGATTCCAAAGGGGTCGCGTTCTTATGTTGAAATCATCCTTTCACGCTTAAACAAACCTGTTGCACTGAATACATCGATTAAACAAGTGACTCGCCAAGAAACAGGCGTCACGATTGAATTTGAAGATGGCAGCACACAAGACTTCGACGAAGTAATCTTTGCTTGCCACTCAGACCAAGCCTTACGTCTGCTTGGTGATGCAACAGAACAAGAGCAACAGGTACTGGGCGAGATCCCATACAGCCGTAATGAAGTCGTTCTGCACACCGATACTCGCTTACTCCCAGATAGAAAACTGGCTTGGGCAAGCTGGAATTACATGTTGGATGGCGACAGTAAACGACCTGCTTGTGTCACGTACAACATGAACATTCTGCAAGGCATCGAAAGCCAAGACACCTTCTGTGTCACCTTGAATCAAAGCGAAACCATCGACCCTGAAAAAATCATTCGCAGCTTTGTTTATCATCACCCGGTACTTAATTCGAACACGGTCGAAGCTCAGCACAAGCGTGAGCAGATTTGTGGCAAAAACCAGACGCACTTTGCCGGCGCGTACTGGTACAACGGCTTCCATGAAGACGGTGTCCACAGTGCACTCGATGTAACCAAACGCTTCGGTTTAGATTTGAGTACGAGTTCCGCGCTATGAACAGTCAAACCCTGACACCCGAGATGGGGATCGCATCCGAAAAGAGTGAAGAGCTCAGCGGTATCTATTGGGGTAACGTCAGACATCGCCGCTTTGGCGACATCACCCATGAGTTCAGTTATCAGCTGTATATGATGGGGTTAGATCTTGATGAACTGCCCCAAACCACAGCGCGCAGTGCGCTGTTCGGAACTCGATGGTACAACCCGATTCGCTTTGTCGAATCGGATTATCTCGCTGAAAAAAAAGAAAATGTCACCACGGATGAACCAAAATCACTTAAGCAACGTATAGCTTCCAAAGTGCAACAACTTGGTGGGGTTTGGTCTGATTCAAACCGTGTGACGATGCTGGCTCAGTGCCGCTGTTTAGGCATCTACTTCAGCCCAATCAACTGTTTCTTCTGTTACGACGAAAAAGGAGATTGTAAGTACATGTTGGCTGAGGTGAGTAACACACCTTGGCGAGAAAGACACTACTATCTCATCGACATGCACCAAGAGTTGAAGGTAAAAAAAGAGTTTCACGTTTCGCCGTTCATGGATTTGAACATGACTTATTTTTGGAAAATTAAGCCACCAGCGAAACGCACGTTAGTTCACATCGAAAGCCGCCGAGACGATAAGCTTTTCGATGCGACACTGGCTCTGACGAAACAGTCAGTAACCAAGACAAACATTAGACGAACGGTATTCAAGATTCCGGCGATGACGATAAAAGTCGTGATGGGAATTTATTATCAGGCTCTCAAATTATTCCTGAAAAAAGTACCGTTTGTGGCGCACCCAGACTCAACGTCTTAAGCGCCCACGAAAGAACTCAATTGAAGCTTGGGTTCGCTCCAACCAAGGAGCAGAACTCAGCTTAGTTGGCACAAAATATTAGAATGAGTTATCAGCGAGGTTTACATGGAACAGCTTGCCAAACAAAACAACAATATTGAACAACAAGCTAAAGCCGTTGCTGTTTCAAGCAACTGTAAATATCGAGCTTTAATCTTCAAGGTTTTAGAGAGCCTTCAATTCGCGACGCTTGAGATCATTGAGCGCGACCAGCATTCAGTATTTGGTGATCGAGAAGCCGAACTGAAAGGTCGAATCGTGATTCATGATGCGACCTTTTTTAGAGATGTCGTCATCAACGGCAGCATTGGGGCATCTGAAGCCTATATCGATGGCAAATGGACCAGTCCAAATCTCACGCGTGTGATTCAAATCATGGCTCGTAACCAAGCCCAATTAGATGAGCTTGATGACAAGACACAGTGGATTTCTCGCATCAAAAACCTCTTGCTGCGTCGCAAGAATGCCAACACCGAACAAGGCTCTAAGCGAAATATTCTCGCCCACTACGACATTGGCAACGAGCTGTATGAGCGCTTCTTAGATAGCTCGATGCAGTACTCTTCCGCTATCTACAGCGAAGACGCAGAAACCTTGTCAAAGGCTCAACAAAACAAAATGAAAACCATCTGTGAGCGACTAGAGCTGTCTGAGAAAGATAGCGTGGTCGAGATAGGCACAGGCTGGGGCGGCTTAGCCATCTTCATGGCGCAGCATTATGGTTGCCATGTCACCACAACCACGATTTCAGATGCCCAACATGCGCTTGCTGAACAGAGAGTAAAAGCACTTGGTTTAACCGACAAAATCACTCTACTCAAAGAGGATTATCGCAATCTCACTGGTGAGTATGACAAGTTGGTTTCGATCGAGATGATAGAAGCGGTCGGCCATGAATATCTACAAACCTTCTTTGAAAAGTGTTCGTCGTTACTTAAGCCCTCAGGCAAGATGCTGATTCAAGCGATTACTATTGCTGACAGTCGTTACGACAAATACCGCAAAGGTGTCGACTTTATTCAGAAGTACATCTTCCCCGGCGGTTGCCTACCTTCGGTTTCAGTAATGACCCAACACCTTGCGACCAGCACCGACCTTGTGGTTCAAGAAATTGATGACATTGGCCTGCACTACGCTCGAACACTGAATGATTGGAACATCGCCTTTGAAAATAGTTGGGAAGAGTTAGAGTCCCTCGGCTATTCAGAAGAGTTTAAGCGCTTGTGGATCTTCTACTTCTGCTACTGTGAAGGCGCATTCAAAGAGCGCGTGATCAGCACTCACCATGTAGTCGCAAGAAAACCTCGTTACTTTGGAGCAAAAGATGAAGCGGTTTTGGATTATTAATCTCGTACTGTTTCAAGCGACCTGGGTTTGCAGTGCCTTCTTTACCGCGCAAGCCCCGTTCGTCACACCACTGATTGTAGTGGTTCACTTCCTTCTATCACCGACTCGCAGTAGCGATCTGAAGATACTCATTTTATTACCATTGGGGCTGTTGCTTGATAGCCTCTTACTGCACTTCGGCGTGTTTGCCGTCGACTCTGAAATTGCGAATCAATCTTGGTTCCCGGTGTGGCTTGTCTGCCTGTGGATCATGTTCTTAATCAGTTTTAACCACAGCCTAAATTGGCTATTAAAATGCTCGAAAGTGATCTTGTTTGTCATAGGGTTCGTAGCAGGTACTAGTAGTTATTGGGGAGGCATCAAAGCAGGTGCTCTTCTTACTACTTGGCCAGATGCATCGGTAGTTGCTGCCCTTGCAATAAGTTGGGGGATTTTGTTGCCCTTACTGGTGGCCGCCTACTCCAACTTAATACAACCTAAAATGGCAATAACGAGGTGACTTATGGCTTATCCACGCAACCCGACACAAACGTTCAAACCTGAGCGAGGTATTGTTCGCCCTCATCAGCAAGCAAAAAACACACTTCTAAGCTTTATTACTCTCTCGTTAATTTTTGCTGCGCTGTTATTTGCTGGAAGCGTTAAAGCCTCTGCTGTCGACGATCTAAATAAACGTGGAGAGGGTGAAATGAGCTACCTATTTTGGACTCTCTACTCCGCAGAATTCTACGCGACGCCAACCAACTCTGAACGAGCTTTGAAGCTTGAGTATTACCGCTCTATCGATAGCAAAGACCTCGTAGACGCGACCGAAGATCAGTGGAACAAGCTTGGCTACTCTAACAGCAACATTCAACGTTGGTTGAAACCCTTGTACGCGATGTGGCCGAACGTGGAAGAAGGAAGCACACTCACGATTCGTGTCGCTGAAGATAACGTGAGTCGCTTTTATTTCGATGAACAACCGATAGGCACCATTCAAGACAAACAATTCGGCGAAGCCTTTCTAGCGATTTGGTTATCTGAAAACACCTCTGAACCCGGTCTTCGTAAACAACTTTTAGGTTTGAACAAATGAATCCAAAAACAGCAATAATAAAATTCGCTCTGGTATTTTTTTCACTCACTTGGCTAGTGGGCTGTGGCTCTGCAAGTTTAGAAGACCATGTCGACACTACGCCAGAGCTCAAGCTTGAAACCTTTTTTAATGGCGAGCTCATGGCCTATGGCATGGTGCTCGACCGCTCTGGTAACCTACTGCGCCGCTTTGATGCCAAACTGATCGCGACTTGGGACGGTGACAACGGAGAAATAAAAGAGTGGTTCTCTTTTGCTGATGGCGAGCGCTCTACTCGCGTTTGGAATCTGCTCAAAACGGGCGAAAACACCTATTCGGGCACCGCCAACGATGTCGTTGGAACCGCTTATGGTGAGACCCAAGGTTCAGCGCTGTATTGGAAATATGATCTAGAAATTGAAGTAGACGGCAGCACTTATGAAGTGGTGCTCGATGATTGGATGTTCTTGATGGACGACAAGCGCTTGTTCAACAAGACTGAGATGTCCAAATTTGGATTTAAAGTCGGAGAGGTCATCTTATACATCGAGAAGATCTGATTTAGCTGCCGCTTCTGATTCTTAGTTTTAAATCGATGACTTCATCGATAACTACAGTACGTAACAAAACAGCCCACAACGAAAATTGTGGGCTGTTTTGTTTAATCCCTCGAATAGCATACCTGCATGCTCAAGCCACTGTGCTAAGATGCGCCACCAGCATACAAATGGACTAGACTGACACTAAGCAGTTCCCATTTGTTTCGCTAAGCGTAGATTCCCTACCATGAATAATTGAAAAGGCTTTAAAGCATGAGCAAGTTGACCTCAGCGGAGCGTAAAGCTCGCGACAATGAACGTTTCTCACAACGCGTAAACGACCGCAGAGAAAAAGGTGAAGACGTAGTTGCTTACGCACTGACCAACAAAAAAGCTGTAAAATTCCTGACTAAGTCAGAGAAAAAACGTTTCAACGAAACGAGAGCGACTCTGCAAGAAGAGAAGCGAGTGAAAGAACAAGAAGAGCTTAACCGAATCGAAGACGCGTTCACGATCAAACAGTTCGACGACGAAAAATAATCACTTATGATTACTCAAAAGCGCTGGCTCTTATGCCGGCGCTTTTACTTGTTAGTTCTGCTACTTTTTAGCGGTATTATTTCTTACCAAACAAGTCGATTCTTAACGACTTTCCCCACTCTCTTATCTCAGCCTTACCGCTCGACCTATCACCCAAGCTATCAACCAGGCTATCGATCAACTTTAGCCATAGATCTCAGAAAATCTTAGCCTAGCCCCTTACTATCTCGAATCAACTCTACAAATTTAAGACAGTATGATTTTAATTACCGGATCAAGCAGCGGTTTAGGCGCAGCTCTCGCGAAACAATATGCTAACGCCGCAACAGACGCTCAGCGCGTAGCCATTACAGGTCGCAACGCACAACGTTTAGCAGAAGTGGCGCAAGGCCTACCTGCGAATACCATTAGCCAAGCGTGTGATCTCTGTGACCCTCACTCAGTGAGCGAGTTATTGGATGCGTTACCTGAAATGCCGAAGCTGGTGATCCACAGCGCTGGCAGTGGCTACTTCGGTAAGATAGAACAGCAAGACCCAGCCACCATCAGCGACATGCTAAAGAACAATATCGAGTCTTCGATCTTTTTGATTCGCGAGCTTGTGCAGCGCTACAAAGATCAATCGGTCACCATTGCTGTGGTGATGTCGACGGCGGCACAAGGTGCTAAAGCGGAAGAGTCCACCTACTGCGCGGCAAAATGGGCCGTGAAAGGCTTTATCGAATCGGTAAGGTTGGAGCTAAAAGGTCACCCGATGAAAATCGTGGCGGTTTATCCTGGAGGAATGGCGACCGAGTTTTGGAATACAAGCGGTAAAGACATGGATACCTCGAGCTTTATGACCGCGCAAGAAGCCGCTCAGATGCTGCAACAGGCATTGACCAGCACAGAGCATGGATTCGTATCAGATATCACGATAAACCGCGGCTAGCAGGTAAACAGCTCGCTTAATCGGTAAATAGAGCGACGCGTTACCAAAGAAATGATTAGAGTAATTATTTGTGAGGGTGAGCATGAAAGTGTGCGACAATGCTCGGCGTAAATTCATATTCAAGGTTTATTATGAAACTTCTAGTTCGTAACCTATCGCGCTCTACATCTGAGCAAGACATCCGTGTGCTATTTTCTGAGTTTGGCTCAGTAAAAGAGTGCAGCCTAGTTTTAGACCAAGAAACTGGCGACTCAAAAGGCTTTGCTTTTGTTGAAATGCCAGAGCAAGAAGAAGCTAAAGCAGCACTAAACAAGCTGAACTTGTCAAAGCTTGGCAAAAACACGATTCGTGTAAAAGTAGCTAACTCTTAATCGAGTCAATGCTTCATAAGCCGCATGGCTTAGCTTAACAGCAGCACAGATGATAAAGCCCGTAACGATATGACGTTTTCCAGCGCAATATCGTTACGGGCTTTTTGCTGCTCGCAATTCTCTTTTCACACGATTTGAATACGCCTACAGACCTTCATGTTCATCAATAGCACGTCTTGCTTCGGCCATTGAACATCCAGATTCCATCACCAGCTGAGCCACAGTCATTGAAGGTGTAGCGGCCAACAGAGATGCCAAACACACCACTGGTTTAGGCAGCACTTTGTCGATTGCAATTGCTATCCAACCGTCTTTTTCATGGGTTAACATCGTTTTAAATTCAACGAGTTGATGCTCTTGAGCGATCAACAGCCAATTACGTGAACGACGAACTCGTTTCAACTGACATCCACATTCCGCAGCATTCGCCATCACTTGGCTTTTATCACTCACACGATGTACAAAACTATTCAATGGGACGCTAAACATAACTCTCTGCTAACCAACCTATTCCTGCCATTCAAGAGCTCTCTACCTATCTCTCAGAACTTTCTAACTGTCACTCAATTAAAACCGTACGTAGGATTACACAGACACAAAAAAACCGCCAGTGATGCACTAAGCAGCCTCGCGGTTTTTCGTTCTTTGAGCCTAACGCTCGATATCAGCAGCAGCTTTTTGAAGCGCCGCTATCACAACAAGTTGAACGAGACAGGCTTCCTCGCTCAAAGCCATCAATCGCGTCCGCTAACGCAGTAAATGATTGCTCGATATTATCGCGTGAAGTGGCGATGTTCATTCGCATAAAGTTAGGGCTTTGCGCACCAAACCAACCACCTGGGGTTAAGCCCATTTTAGCCTGCTCAAACACCACATTTTTTAGCTCCTCTTCCGAGAAATCCAAGCCTGAGAAATCAAACCACACTTGGTAAGTGCCTTGCGGTTGGAAGACTTTTAACTGAGGAATACGCTGCTCCGCAAACTCAGTGATCCATTTCACCGTGTCTTGCAGATACACCAACATGCCATCTAGCCACTCTCCACCTTTCTCAAAGGCCGCCACGGTTGCAAACGTGCTGAACGCATTACCATGATCAAGATACATCGCCACCACATTGGTTTTGAACGCTTCAAATAACTCATTATTGTTGGTGTACACATAGCCGTTTGAGATGCTGTGCATGCCGAAGGTTTTCGCCGGAGAACCAATCAAGGCAATAACCTTGTCGTAATCGAAGCTGGTTAAGCTCGTAAAAGCATGACCTTCAAAAATAATGTCGGAATGGACTTCGTCGCTGATGATCAACACGTCGTGACGCTTAGCGATCTCGATAACTTGTTCAATCTCTTGGTGTGTCCACACTCGCCCAGTCGGGTTATGCGGATTACAGAAAATCATCGTCTTCACTTGTTGGTCGATGATCTGTTGCTCCATACCATCGAAATCAATCTGATAACGCTGTCCGTCATTAGTCAACGGGCTATTCACGACCTGACGACCTGCTTTATTCACCAAATTAGCAAACTGATGGTAAGCAGGCGTATGAATAAGCACACCATCACCCTCATTGGTAAATTGGCGCAGTAACAACGCGATGCCCGGTAGCACTCCCGGAACTTGTACGAACTTGTCAGAAGATAGATTCAGCCCATGACGCTTTGAATACCATTGAGACAGCACCTCAAACACCGCTTGTTCATTGAACTCATACGAGTACACACCGCGCTTAACCAAGCGATTCAGCTCTTGAGTGATCGGTTTCGCCACCTGAAAATCCATGTCGGCAACCCAGTAAGGAAATACATCGGTGGTGTTGTAAATGCTCTCTAGCATCTCTGGTTTGCTTTTGATAAATGCATTTTCACCGTAATTCGATGCACTGTTAAACGCTGTCATGGAGGATTCCTCAAATAATGTGTTCGGTCTTTTTGCAATCAACGAAATTGCATGAATACCCTTAAGACGATAGCGAGATAAAAAGGACGAAGCTTTTAAAGAAATCTTGTGATTGTTTTAAATTAATCTCGCATCTCGACCACAATCTCTGTTTTTACTGAGTTCGCGATAAAGCAGTTTTTGTGTGCCAAGTGATGCAGTTTGTCGAGCTGCTTGGCGGTGGGCTTTTTGGTACCTAAAAACACAATCTTAGGGCGCAGAGTCACCTTAGTGACAGACGAGCGGCCAGATTCATCTTCTTCCAACACACCAATCGCATCATCCACATAAGAGTCGATCACGTACTTCTGCTTTGCGGCAATGCCCAAAAACGTCAGCATATGACAGCTAGAAAGTGCCGCAATAAACGCTTCTTCTGGATCAACATTCGCTTCCACCGAAAACGGCAGTGGAACAACATGTGGAGAGGACGAAGCAGGCACAGTGACACCACCATCGAACTCCCACGTATGGCCGCGACTGTATTGATTGTCGCTAAAGGCTTCATCTTGCGCTTTTTGCCAGCGAATGACCGCTCCATATTCAGACATAATTCCTTCCCTTTTTAATGCTCAATAAATTAACGATCAGCTGGATGGTTAACACCATCGTTGGTCACCACATCACCAATATCAAAAGGGTTTACCCCTTCCAAACAGCCGATGTTAAAACCGTATTCATTTGGGCTAGACCGGCGTTGATGATGGGTATAGATGCCGCAGTTTGAGCAGAAATAATGCTTTGCGGTGTTGGTATTGAATTGATAAAGCTTGAGATGCTCTGCACCTTTGAGGATCTTGATGCCATCCAGCGCAACAGAGCCCACAATCGCTCCCCTACGACGACAGATGGAACAATCACAGCGGCGTGGCTTTTCTATCCCGTTAGGTAAACTGAGCTCTAGTTCAACCGCACCGCAATGGCAGGTTGCCTTGTGAAAAGGTTGGATGACCGTATCTCCGACGACTTTCATTTCTCTCTCCAATCACGTCCTTATGTTGGTCGTATCATAACCAGTTCAATGTTCTCTGTCCGTAGCCGGATGTTGAGTTCGAGAGTTCTGTCATACGCGGCCAATTAGCCAATCTAACTAGACTTTTCAACCAAATCGCCAAAGCGCTCAAACAGAAAATCAAGAAACAACCGGATACGCTTAGGCTGATACTTCTTGCTGATGTACACCACATTCAAATCGGCACTCGACACCGACATCGCGGTATTGAAGTTCTTCATGTAGCCATTAAGCAGCGTCACAAGGCTCTGGTTATTGATGTCGTCTTGCACATCTAACACCGATTTAAGCGCAATGCCCTCGCCTTTTAATGCCCAGTAGCGAATCACTTCGCCATCGTCTGAAAATCGCTTTGGAACAACGGTAATCGACTTCTTCATATCATGATCTTGGAAGTGCCATGTCTTGAGCTCTTCATTGCTTCGCAGCATCGCCAAGCAGTCGTGTTCAACCAAGTCTTGCGGCGTTAACGGTGTTCCATGCTTGGCAAGATATTCAGGTGACGCACACAACACACGTCGGCTTGGCGACAAGCGTCTGGATATCAAACTGCTGTCGACCAATTCACCATAACGGACCACGATATCCATGCCAGATTCAGCAATGTTCGAGAGGTTATCGTTCAAGTAGAGGTAAGGGATCACGTCGGGATATTGCTGACAAAACTCAGAGAGAATAGGAAGAATGTACTGCTTTCCGATGTCTTTCGGCGCGGCGATTTTGAGTGGACCTTTGACCTCTTTGACGCCATTTTGAATCAGGTTTTCGGCCTCACTGACATTATCCAATATCTCCAGACACGCCTTGTGATACAGCTCGCCAGAGTCGGTCAAAGACACATGGCGCGTACTTCGATTCAACAACTTCACACCATATCGTTCTTCAAGTGCCTGAAGCCTCGCTGTCATGGTCGCAGGCGATAAACCCAGTTCACGCCCCGCCGCCGCTAACCCGTGATGCTTAACAATACTGACGAACATCGCCATATCTGAAAACTTATCCATACGATTCTCGCTTCCACCTCTTCGTCTTAATGCTCGATCTGAATACTCAGCGACACTATTCATCCTAGCCGAATAATGAATTTATATTTTAACCAATTATCAAATTTAGTCGAATAAATATAATGACAAACATCAACAGAACAACGCAGGAATTCAGAACATGACTAACGAATCGACTAAACAAGAGCAACGCACTTTCGTCATCATTGGTGGCACATCAGGTATAGGTAAAGCTCTCGCGATGAAATTGAGAAATGAAAACAACACAGTGCACATCGCTAGCCGACATACAGGCCTTGATATCAGCAATGAAAAATCAATTTGTGAATACTTTGAATCGATTGGCGTGTTTGACCACTTAATCGTAACGGCTGGCTCATCCGCTCCTGCAGGAAAAGTAACAGACGTAGCAACCGCAGACGCTAAGACAGCTTTTGACACTAAGTTTTGGGGCAGCTTAAACGTAGCCAAACATGCAGCGCGCTACATGACGCCAAACGGCTCTATCACGCTCACGACGGGTATGTTGTCTCGCAAAGTAGTGGCTGGCACTTACGTAAAAACCGCCATCAATGCCGCATTAGAAAGCGTGACTAAAATACTGGCGAAAGAGCTATCACCGATTCGCGTCAATGCTGTTAGCCCCGGCCTGACCATGACGGAAGCCTACAAAAACATGGACGATTCCGCTCGTGCAAGCATGTACGACAACGCCAAAAACAATCTACCCGCAGGTAAGGTTGGTGATGCTTCAGAGATCGCTATGGGTTACCTGTTCGCGATTAATAACCCATACGTAACAGGGTCAATCATCGACATCGATGGCGGCGCTCTACTCGGCTAAACCTCCGCAAAGACACAAAGACACAAAGACACAAAGACACAAAGAACATCGTTAGGGCGTTTATCTCAACGTCCTAACAAACAAGAATTTAAATAGGTAACTCATCATGAAATCAAAAGCCATGACACAAGAAAAGATGCCATTCCAAGTTTGGATACTGACACTCGCAGCATTTGCAATCGGCACCGCTGAGTTTGTTATCGCAGGTATTCTTCCACAGATCGCCACATCACTTTCAATCACAGAAGGCCAAGCTGGCTACCTTATCAGTGCTTACGCGTTGGCTATCGTTATCGGCGGCCCGATCTTAACCATCTACCTGGCGCGCTTTAATAAGAAGATGGTGCTGATTGGCTTAATGGCACTGTTCATCATCGGTAACGTCTTATCCGCCTTAGCGCCAAGCTATCCATTACTACTGGCGAGTCGTGTTATCGCAGGCTTAGTGCAAGGCCCTTTCTATGGCATCGGTGCGGTTGTTGCGACCAACTTAGTGTCTGAAAAAATGGCTGGTCGTGCGGTTGGTCAGATGTTCGCAGGCTTAACGCTCGCTAACGTTCTTGGCGTTCCAGCGGGTACGTGGGTTAGCTTGCAATTCGGCTGGCACACCACCTTCTTCACTGTTGCTGCACTTGGCACGATTGCGATGATTTCTATTCTAACGTCAATCAAATCGACTGGTCACAGTGAAGCAAAAGACATCAAAACTCAGCTGTTAGCGTTCAAAAACCCAATGCTGCTGATCAGCTTGGCAATCACCGCTTTTGCTTGGTCTGGCTTCATGACGCTTTATGGATACCTTGCGCCAATCGCTATGCACATCACCGGTTACGGTCAACAGTCTGTCACTTGGATCTTAGTGATTGTGGGTGTCGGCTTAATTATAGGTAACACCTTGGGCGGACGTTCTTCAGATAAAAACCTAGGCAAAGCTTCAATGTTTTGGGCTGTCGCAATGATCGTTTCATTGGTTGTGGTTGGCCTCGTGGTAGACAACAAAATCCTATTCGTTGCAGCGGCATTTGTCTTTGGTATTGCATCATTTGCCAACGTTCCAGCCATGCAACTTCGAGTGATGAACAACGGTGGCGAAGGCCAAGAACTAGCAGCAACCGCGAATATCTCAGCGTTTAATTTGGCCAATGCCTTTGGTGGATTTCTTGGCGGCATGGTTCTCGACAGCCAACTAGGCGCAGGCATGATTCCATTCGCGGCCGTTGTTGTTCCTGTGATTGGTTTGCTGCTAATAGCCAAAGCCAACCGAGCTGAAAAACCACAGAGCAACTCTATTTTCAGCCCAGCAGAAAGCAAGTAACGCGACTTATCTCCCCAATAAAAAACTAAAGATCACAGCATTAAAACAAGGTAGAAACGATGAACAAATTATTCGAAGCATCAGAACTGAAAGGCCTAGAACTGCAAAATCGCGTGGTTATGGCACCCATGACGCGCGCTCGTACTAGCCAACCTGGAAATGTGCCAAACGACATGATGGCAACCTATTACCAACAACGTGCAAGTGCAGGGCTTATCATCACTGAAGCGACACAAATTTCAGATGACTCTCAAGGCTACTCATTCACACCCGGTGTTTATACCGATGCACAAATCGAAGGTTGGAAGTCAGTAACTACAGCAGCAAAAGCACAAGGTGCCGCGATATTCTGCCAGCTATGGCACGTAGGCCGAGTATCACACCCTACCTTTCAAAAAGGCGAGTTGCCGATTGCACCTTCTGCATTAGCTCCAATAGAAACGCAGGTTTGGATCTCTGATGAGAATGGAAACGGCAACATGGTCGATTGCATCCAACCAAGAGAGATGACCCAAGCAGACATCGACCGTGTTGTTCAAGATTTTGCTAACTCAGCGAAAAAAGCAGTCGAGGCAGGGTTCAACGGAGTGGAAATCCACGGTGGCAATGGCTACCTGATTGATCAGTTCCTAAGAACCAACTCAAACAAACGCACCGACAACTACGGCGGCAGTCGAGAGAACCGACTTCGCTTCCTAATCGAAGTTGTGGATGCAGTGATTGATGCAATTGGCGCAGACAAAGTAGGTGTACGTTTAGCCCCATTCATCACCTTCAAAGACATGAACTGCCCAGACATCGTTCCAACAATTTTAGAAGCGTCAAAGGTACTGCAAGCTCGTAATATCGCTTATCTACACCTATCAGAAGCCGATTGGGATGACGCACCTGTGATACCTGAAAGCTTCCGTGTAGAACTAAGAGCCTTGTTCTCTAACACCATCATCGTTGCTGGCAGTTACACACCACAACGCGCTGAGGAAATACTAAGCAAAGGCTACGCCGACCTGGTCGCATTTGGTCGCCCATTCGTAGCAAACCCAGATTTGGTATCACGCTTACAAAACGGCAGCGAGCTATCAGAACTCGACGGCGCCACCCTGTTCGGCGGCAACGAAAAAGGCTATATCGATTATCCAGCGTTGTAGTCTTCCGATCTAAGTTAAAGTCTAAAGTGGCACTAGTATATTATATTTATCAAAGGTATAGTTCTCTAGACTTTTAAACCGTTGGTCCGGATGAGAAAGTCATTAAGAGCTCTTCGGGGCTCTTTTTTACTTTCAGGGAATGAGAAAATTATGAATTTAAGCAAAACTAAAACATCTTTTTATCGACGCCTACTTTTAGCCTATCTAGTCGATAATGGCTTTAATACACTCCCCAAAATACAAGCTGAGATAAACATTCCACGCAGAACAGCACAAGATACTATTGCTGCACTTCAAGAACTTGATATCGAGTGTGTGTTTGTGGGCGCATTAAAAAACGGCCACTACCAAGTAGAATCATGGGGGCCATTTGATAAGATTTGGATAAGAGAAAACATACAACGAATTAGAGAAGCTCTAGACTATTGATTTGCGCCTTCATTCTCTTTCTGAAGCTCTAATTTTTGGCGCGCTTTAACATCATCCCATGTTTCATTTGGAGCGCGCTCAGCCACTCGTTCTGAGTATTTCTTAACAGCTCGTTGAAAGACTCTCTCTTTGTCTATTTTTTTGTCTACTTCCAAATGTTCAATTAGACAAACAAAGTTCCAAAGCAAATCGCCTAATTCATCCTCTAAAAAAGCTTGCCTTCCTAACGTTATTTCTTCTTTAACTTCAGTAACTTCCTCAACTAGCGCATCTAGATAAGTTGAACTTCCTTGAAACCAAGTTCCTTGTAGATCTCGTTGAGATTTTATAGCCGCAATGACTTGTAATTGTTTCAGAAACTCTCCTGACTTAATTTCCATAGGCTTTCTCAAAGTTAAAATCAAAAGTAGGTGACGACGATACTAAATTTGAGTCCAATACCTTTCCGAATTCTTCCTTTACAATTTCAGCAGTTATCTTCGGTAATTCTTGGTACAACTCATCAATCGCATCAGCCCGTCCGGTTAGTAATTCATAAAACGATCGGCCATCAATCTGTCGGATATCTTCACGAGAAGCTCTGCGTTGTTTAGTTTTATTATCCGATGGTGAAAAAGTAGTGTTATATGCTTTTTGGCCTTTTGGTAAAATTTCTACATAGTAGCCAATATAACCAGGTCGCTCAGCGACTGCTTGTGCCAAATCATCATAAATAGCGACCTTATGGTTACCTTTTGTAGTGTTGTGCTTATTTTTGATTTCTGCGACAACTTTTTTCTCATGTGAAACTATATCGATTAGTTGCCCGACAGGAAGATTGCTAACCCAAGCTATAGAGCCAAGAATTTCTTCATGTAAGCTACCAATAGCATTCTGCTTAGTTTTTTGAATTTGACGTTCTTTTTCTTGTTTCATCCACTCATCTAGACTGATCCCTTGAACTACGGAATCAATAGAAGCTGAAAAGCAATCTAAAGTGTTGCGGTACAAATCTAATTCTGTGTTTTGTGCTTGATAAATACGTTTGATACTGCCACGTATCGCTTCTTTTAACTCACTTCTGTCGAATGCTTTCATCATAACCTCTTAATATGAATGGGCATTATGGATCGAAAACTTAAGAGTTAGTACATATAAAAAAAAACAGCTAAAATAGTGGACCTTCGAATAAAAATACTGTATATTAAAACAGTACCAATCAATTAACGATTTAACTATATGGAAGCGTCATATGTTTGATGTCCAAAATGAAAAAGAAATAAAATACAGTGTTGAAGTCCTAGCAGATATCCTATCGCAATCTAAAGCAACGATTGGAGCTCGAATCAAACGTGGAGAGATCACACCGTGTCCTAAATCAGGCATGATCCCTCTAGAGCAAGTCGAAGATCACCCTGAGATCCAAACAATGGTTCAAACTCAGTGGGACGATGAACATGCAGTGAAGCCCAATCGAACTTATAACTTGGTTGAATTATTTGCGGGTGGTGGTGGCCTAGCTATAGGTATGGAGCAAGCTGGCCTAGAAAGCGTTTTACTGAATGAAATGGATAAACACGCCTGTAATACGCTTCGCCACAATAGACCAGATTGGAATGTTATCGAAGGTGATATTTCACAAGTAGATTTCACGCAGATAAAAGAAGACGTAGATATTTTAACTGGCGGTTTTCCTTGTCAAGCGTTCTCATACGCAGGTAAAAGCTTAGGATTTGAAGATACACGCGGAACTCTCTTCTTCGAAATGGCGCGTGCGATCAAAGAAACTCAGCCCAAAATATTTATGGCTGAAAATGTAAAAGCACTGTTTACACATGACGAAGGCCGCACCCTAGAAACCATCAAGTCTGTCATTGATGAGCTGGGCTATGAACTAGTGGAACCTCGAGTTCTAAAGGCAATATTCTATAAAGTCCCCCAAAAGCGTGAGCGTCTTATCTTAGTAGCTATACGAAAAGATCTTGCTCAACAAGACGTAAAATTCCATTGGCCGTCTCCTTTCAAACGAGTAATGACATTGCGCGATGCATTATATGCAGGAGAGCTATACGATACTGATGTTCCGGAATCACCAGGGCAAGAGTACCCCGAGCGTAAAAAAGAGATCATGAAAGAAGTACCTCAAGGTGGTTATTGGCGCAACCTCTCAGATGACTTACAGCGTGAGTATATGGGAGGAAGTTACTTCTTAGGTGGTGGCAAAACAGGCATGGCACGCCGACTCTCATTAGAAGAACCAAGCTTAACGTTGACGACGTCACCGGCTCAAAAGCAAACTGAGCGTTGTCACCCTATTCACACTCGCCCTCTTCAGGTTCGAGAGTATGCACGAATTCAAACTTTCCCTGATAACTGGGAATTTCAAGGTTCCAAGAATGCTGCTTATAAGCAAATTGGTAATGCCGTACCTGTAAATATGGCAAGAGCACTTGGACATTCTTTAGTTAGGCTCCTAAATGATATTGAATTATCAAACCAAATACCAAAGCTAGATGAAAACGAAAAGTTCAGTAGCATCAAATGGTTTAATAATAATTTTAAATAAAAAGAAAACAAAGGGAGCACTATTTACTCCCTTTTTTTAATTTAACTACGATTACTCAAAGTGGCCTGAAAACTTCTTTCCAAACTCAGACCCTAGACCTTTGAATGTTTCTTCAATGATACTTGTAGTCCCTTTAACTCTCGTCAACTGATCCCAGAACTCGTCTGCCACAAATGCTTCTTCCGCTTTAATTAACGGGGTAACTTTGCCACCCTCTTTAGCCCAGAACTTGCCTGAATGAGGATCAAAAGGAAATGCTAAAAAACAACGAACATCACCTGGGTACTCTTTTAATGCCAAATAAGCATACCAATTCATTATATTTTTCAGGAATTTAGGACCACCACCAGCGTTTAATTGATTAGTTTTGATATCAAACATGATCAACTCAGAATCACATGCAAGGATTACGTCAACACCTTCGCCTTTCGGGATCTTTCTAAAGTCGAGAGAATCCAAATCTACGTTATCTTTTATATATTCTTTTAGTTCAACCCAATATTGCTGTAACTTTAAAGAAGGGTCTTTGTTCTTTTTCTTTTCCCATAATGAAATAAATGTTGTGACGTTATCCGGAATTACAGGAACTGACGAATTGAATTTTTTCTCGTCACAAACATCATAGCCACTTTTCTTTGCAAACTCTTTTGCTAAAGGTTCCCATACTCGTGTTCCCATCGATGTTTCCAAACCTCCGATTAAAGAACGAATTTTCCTCTCTCGTGGAAATATATGATCCAGCATGTGGGTTGTTTTAACTTCTTTCCCATTAAAGAAGTCATCGATGTTATGGCTAATAGTTTCTTCAATAATTTCTTTTAGATCATTTTTAGACAACATTAAAACAGTACCTCAATCAATATAAGTACGAGTAAAGTATCATATAATGCGACATAGGAATGCCCAATAATTCAAGACATTACCAATGACACAGCAATATAATGCAAAAGATCTCGAGGTACTTGAAGGTCTCGATCCTGTGCGGCACCGCCCGGGAATGTATACCGAGACAGAAAGACCTAACCACCTTGCCCAAGAAGTCATTGATAACTCGGTCGATGAAGCACTAGCGGGACACGCTAAGAAGATCAAAGTGGTACTTCATGCAGACCAATCGTTAGAAGTTACCGATGACGGCCGTGGTATGCCTGTCGATATTCACCCTGAAAAAGGGATCTCAGGTGTTGAGCTGATTTTAACTAAGCTCCACTCTGGCGGTAAATTCTCGAATAACAACTATAAGTTCTCTGGTGGTCTGCACGGTGTAGGTATCTCGGTTGTAAACGCGCTGTCAAAACGTGTTGAAGTAACCGTACGCCGAGAAGGTCAAGTTCACGAGATCGCACTTGAAGGCGGTCATGCCGTAACAGAACTTACTGTAACGGGCACTTGTGGTCATCGTAACAGCGGTACATCAGTACATTTCTGGCCTGATCCTAAGTACTTCGATAGCCCTAAATTTTCGACACTTCGTCTGATTAACAACCTACGTGCAAAAGCAGTGCTTTGCCCAGGTTTAGAAATTACCTTTATAGACAAAGTCGGTGGTGAAGAGCATAAATGGTTCTATGAAGATGGTCTAAAAGACTACCTTGCCGAAGGCGTGAAAGGTTACACCTTGCTGCCTGAAGAACCGTATGTTGGCGAATTTGTTGCTGAAACAGAAATGGCAAACTGGGCGATCATCTGGCAGCCAGAAGGCGGCGACATGATCACCGAAAGTTACGTGAACTTAGTACCGACTAAACAAGGTGGTACACACGTAAACGGTCTTCGCCAAGGTCTTCTTGATGCAATGCGTGAGTTCTGTGAATTCCGTAACCTTCTGCCGCGTGGCGTTAAGCTAACGGGCGACGATATCTTCGATCGCTGTTCGTACGTACTATCGGTGAAGATGCAAGATCCGCAGTTTGCTGGTCAAACAAAAGAGCGCTTGTCTTCCCGTCAAACTGCTGCGTTTGTATCTGGTGTGGTAAAAGATGCGTTTAGCCTGTGGTTGAACGAAAAGCCACAACTGGCAGAACAGCTAGCAGAAGCTTGTATTGCGAATGCACACCGCCGTATGCGCGCAAGCAAAAAGGTTGTGCGTAAGAAAATCGCTTCAGGCCCAGCACTGCCGGGTAAGCTAACTGACTGTTCAGTTCAAGATTTAAGCCGTACCGAAATCTTCTTCGTGGAAGGGGACTCGGCGGGTGGTTCTGCTAAACAAGCACGTGACCGTGAGTTTCAAGCGGTGATGCCACTTCGCGGTAAGATCCTAAATACATGGGAGGTGTCAGCAGACCAAGTATTGGCTTCGCAAGAAGTGCACGACATCTCGGTAGCTCTGGGTATCGACCCAGATAACGATGATTTATCAGGCCTGCGTTACGGTAAGATCTGTATCCTTGCCGATGCGGACTCGGATGGTCTTCATATCGCGACACTGCTATGTGCATTGTTTACCCGCCATTTCCATGCATTAGTTGAAGCGGGTCATATCTATGTGGCAATGCCTCCTCTGTATCGTATCGATTGCGGTAAAGAAGTGTTCTACGCACTCGATGACGCAGAGAAAGACGGTGTGCTTGAGCGACTATCGCAGAAGAAAGCCAAGATCAACGTGCAACGATTCAAAGGTCTGGGTGAAATGAACCCACTTCAGTTGCGTGAAACCACCATGGATCCAAACACTCGTCGTCTTGTGCAGTTAACGATTGATGACAGCGAAGCGACCAACGAGATGATGGACATGCTGCTTGGTAAGAAACGTGCAGATGATCGCCGTACATGGTTACAAAACAATGGTGATTTAGCTGATACTACTCCTGATAGTAACTATCAAATTACAGCTAGCCTAGCTCAAGAGCAATACGAATGCATATATAGCAAACCAAAAATTGAGACTCAAATAATGGACGAACATTTCGCACAAGTGGAAAAACTGTTAGACACAAAATATTCGGATTACTGCATACCAAACGGCTTAGAATATGTCCTAGAAGCAGCAAAGTATTATGACGGACTTACAATAAGTAATATCGACCAATGGCTGAAAAAATACCTAAATGGGTACAAAAATAGAAAATCAGTAACTCATGGTAACCCAACCAATACGTATGACGATGACATTAACGATACCATTATAAATGAAATCAGATCAGATATTGATATGAAGACGATCAATGAGGCTAGTAAGCTCTTGAAAAGGTCACAAATGGCTATCGGTAACCTTCTAGAAGAATACTTAGCAGAAGAGTTAGCTAGCCATGGCTGGTATATGGCTTGGGGGGAAACAGTTAGAAGTACAGATCTAGTATCAATAGATAATGAGCGTCTTCAAGTAAAAAATAGGAACAACACCGAAAACAGCTCTAGCTCCCAAGTTAGAAATGGTACAGATATTATCAAATGGCATCGATTAAATGCTAATAATGGCACTAAATACTGGCCTTCGTTAGTAAAACTAACCGGATGCCAAACTCTTTCAGAAGAAAGATTTAAAAGCTTTATTAAACAGGTAGTACAAAATAACAATAAGGTATTGTTCATTCCAAGTAGTCTATAGAAACAGCCTCTTATCTCATCCCATCAAACCCAATAAGCACTCAAAATGAGAAGCGTTATTGGCAAATGGTGATAACTATCCGATGTCGGCGCGAATTGCGCTAAAGATTGAAGAGCAACTGTTGTAAACATTTCCTTCAGGCAAAAGAAAGGCTCGCATGACTAGTGCGAGCCTAATGCAGTTTAGGGGGTAAACCACAATCTAGTTTAATTATTTAACTTATGAGCCATTATGCACTTGTGCGCATTGATATTCTATTTTTAAATGATTCACTGCAATTAATCAATCGATAAAAGTTAGCGTTTGGTCAATTTAAACCACATAGGTAACAGTGATTTAGTGATTGATGTCTAGAAAACCATCATAAAACCTATAAAAATCAGATCTATAAGCTTCTCATTTGCCAGTAACCTTCACCATTAGTCGCGAGTTGGCTGTGTAAATAATCGAGCGTATCTGCGACCATTCCAGCGATGCCTTGTGGCGGATTGAACAGCAACAAACCACTGCCGATCAGGCGATCATCACCCTTGGGATCTCGAAGACGAAGCTCCGACTTAATCGGACTTGGTAGCAAGCCATCTTTCACCGCTGTCACGCAGTGGTTCAGAATCAGTGAGCTCTTGTCATCCGTGTAAAGCGGGTACCAAATGAGGGCTGATACCTTCTCAGACTGTTGATACGCCTTAACCAAGGCATCGATCACCGCGAGATATTCAGAATCGGTTTCATAGGGTGGATCGATAACAATCAGGTGATGGTTGTCGTGTTTTGCTATGTCGTCAGGCAGTGCTTTCAAGCCATCGCCCGCGGTAATGGTGAGCTTACTTGAGACATCAAGATCGCGTTGCAGCTTCTCAATGTTGGTTTGTAATAGGTCGGCTTCATCTTGCTGAATGTCTGAAAAATAGAAGCTATCTTGGCTGCGGCCTTGTTGGTAAGTGATGGCTGCTGAGCCCGGATAGAGAGAGATAAGTTGATTCGGATTGTAGTATTCCAACACCGACATAAAAGAGCTAAATGCTGGCGGTAGATAAGCCTTGTTTCGCCACAAGTACCCGACCCCCTCAGCAAACTCACCAGCATGATTACTGGGTGCAGTAGTGAGATCATAACACCCTGTACCAGAGTGCGTGTCGATAACATTGAGGCGTGAATGTTGCTGCATTAATGACTGAACAAGTGCACTCAATACTGGATGCTTTAGCGCATCACCATGGTCGCCTACATGACATTGATGTCGATATTCCATTCCCTTGCCTCATTTCTACGAACGTCATCTAAACATACTTCATATCATGAGGGCTTGCCTACTCAATCCATCGTTTTTTGAAATAGGCTCTCTTTTCTGTAACTGTCTGACTCTTATAAAAAATAAAGCCCCTCGTTTTGTTATATACGAAGGGCTTGTTGACGTTACTGACTAAGTCGTACAGTTAACCAATAGAGAGCTTAAGGGTACTCGCCCTCAACTTCTACTGGCGCTTTCACTTGGTAGTGACAAGGCTGTAGGCCAAGTAACTTAGGCAGTGTGATACCGACAGACACTGAAGACCACGTACCGCTGACAATACCTACAACTAGTGCAATAGCGAAACCTTGTAGTGCCGCGCCACCCAGTAGCCAAAGTGCTGATACGGTGATTAGCGTTGTACCTGAAGTCACCATAGTGCGTGAGAAGGTCGCTTTAACCGATTCGTTAAGTAGGTTATCAGTGTCACCATTTGGATTGCCACGCAGCATTTCACGAACACGGTCGGCAATGATGATCGAGTCATTCAATGAGTAACCCAATATCGCCAACACTGCCGCTAATACCGTTAGGTTGAACTCGAATTGAGTGAACGCAAACAGACCCAAGATAAGCGTCACGTCATAGATGATCGCGGCAAGGGCGCCGAGTGCTAAACGCCATTCAAAACGAACACTCAGGTACAGCATGATCATTAGGAAACACACCAATACCGCCAAGCCACCTTGGTCAACCATGTCTTGACCGACTTGAGGGCCAACCACACTGCTGTTAAGCACTTTTACTTGGTCACTTACAGAAGACAAAGCATCCACTAAGTTTGGCTGAGGAGCGTCTGTCATTTGGCTGTAACGGATTGTCCAGCGATCCTGCTCTGCCATACCAACCACTTGCACGTCTTGTTGGAAAGCCGTATCAAGTTTTGTTTTTAACGCATCTTTGGTTACTTGATCAGAGAGCTGAACCTCGGCAACCACACCGCCAGTAAAGTCCAAACCCCAGTTAAAACCTTTCACTGCCACCAGCATCACAGAGCTCATGAACAGCACAATAGAAATCACAGACATCACCTTACGAAGGCGAGTCATATTGCTATTTGAAAAATAGCGGTCTGAAATAGTCATTTTTGAAGTACTCATACTTAAATCCTTACATCGTGGCGTTGGTCACGCCCCCAAACCAAATTGATGATCGCTCGTGAAGCAAAAATACCCGTGAACATACTGGTTAGAAGACCTAAGCCCAGTGTCAGAGCGAAGCCCTGAATCGGTCCATTACCGATTGTGTATAGAGCCACAGCAACGATCATGGTGGTGACGTTAGCATCGAAAATTGACGAGAATGCGCTATCGAAACCACGATCGATAGAGCTAGCAAAGCTACGCCCTTCTTTCATCTTGTCTCGAATACGCTCGAAGATAAGCACGTTAGTGTCTACCGCCATACCGACGGTCAGTACCAAGCCCGCAATACCTGGCAGAGTTAATACCGCACCCGGTAGCAAGGCAATCAAACCAAACAACGTGGTCATGTTAACCACCAATGCACAGTTCGCGACCCAACCAAGGCGGCGGTACCATAGCGCCATAAACGTTAGAGTAAGACCAAGGCCAAGAGCCAAAGCAGCAAAGCCATTCGTTACGTTTTCAGCACCCAGAGATGGGCCAATGGTACGCTCTTCAATGATGGTAACAGGCGCTGTTAATGAACCCGCACGTAGCAGTAGAGCAAGCTCTTGTGCTTCTGCCATGCTGCCTGCACCAGTGATTCTGAAGCGGCTACCCAGTTGAGATTGGATGTTCGCCACACTGATCACTTCACTGGTTTTTTCGCTGTTACCGGCTCTGTCACGGCTGTATTCGCTGTAAACGGTCGCCATTGGCTTGCCGATGTTATGGCGAGAAAACTCAGACATTTTCTTACCACCAGAAGAATCAAGCGTGATGTTTACTTCTGCACTGCCCATTTCACCAATGCCACTGCGTGCATCGATAATGTGTTCACCGCTCAGCACGGCTTTGCGAGCAACCACGACACGATTGCCATCTGAATCTTTCAGAGTTTGAGTATTGCGCGTTGCGTTGTCGTACACAGAGTAGAACGCTAATGAAGCCGTAGCACCAATCACGTCTTTCGCAGCTGCAGGGTCTTGTACACCCGGTAATTCGATACGGATACGGCTTTCACCTTGGCGTTGAATCGATGCCTCAGTGATGCCTAGCTCTTCAATACGGCTGCGCATGATTTGCAGGTTTTGTTGAACCGTTAGGTTACGTAGCGTTCTTTGTTCTTCTTCAGACTGAGTTAACGTTAGCGATTTATCTGAACGGTCACGTTGCCATTGTGGGAACTCTTCACGAATCAGTTTCTGTGCTTTTTCGAAATCTGCATCAGTACGGAAGTTAAACTCAACTTGGTTATTCACCACTTTACCGCGTGCATAACGCACTTGGCTGGTGATCTCGTCGACCACAGATTGTGCTTGTGCGTGGTAAACCGGTTCCATGTCCACTTCTAGCAAGAACTGCACACCACCACGTAAATCAAGACCTAGCTGAATCGGCGCGAAGCCCATGTCAGTCAACCATTTTGGTGCTGCTGGCTCCATCGCTAGCGCAACCGTCGCGTTATCCAATAGGCGCTCATTCAGCACCTCTTTGGCTTTCGCTTGTTGCTCTGCATCTTCCAAGATGACAACCAAACGGTTGTCTTTTTGAAATGCCGATTTGGCTTGGATGCCTTCGCTCGCAAGGTATTGGGTAATTTGGCTCGCATCGATGGTCTGTTCAGAACGGTTGTTAATTTGAACCGATGCATTCTCGCCATACCAAGAAGGTAAAGCACTCAGAACCATGATGATGATAGTGGCGATAAGCACCACGTATTTCCACTTTGAGTAGTGGTTAATTTGTTTTCTTGGAATGCGTTTTTTCACAGTCAAGATCTCTTCTTTTTACCAATCACGGTGAATAAATGATCGACACTAGCGAAGGAAAAAGGCTTGAGAACAAGGCAGGATTTTTCGATAAGTAGCTATTCTACAATCAAAAATTCTAACGCAGTTATCGAGCATTTTAACCAGCTAGGGTGTTCAGTTATTTACTACGATTGGTATGTCTAATATTTTGCGAACACGAGCAATGGCTAATCACAACCAGAACAAGCTGGTTGAAAGATAGTGATGCTAAAGCTGATGTCGCTATGTTTGTGTTGGTTAATTGGCGAGCTCAACGGGCACAAGTGACCATCGATACGACCAATTTAGGGTCAAACGATTAGCTAAGAAGTTCTCGGAAATGCGAGTATTGGATGTTGCCCTCTTTCCACCCAGCAAGCCGGGAGGACGGAGAACTCACAATGCTGGTCCAGTGCTGCTTGGAATCCAACAACGGTGTGTTGAAAAGCAGAGAAGCCAGTAATGAAGGGGGAGAGAAGTCGATCAGTAGATGATAAGCAGGCTCAAGATCGGCCACGCTTTCTTGCTCGTTACTGAGCATACGTCTGAAGTTTGCTGCTTGAAGGCTTGATTCGGTGTCGTGATAGTTGGAACTGTCACCAGAAGGCACGGTGCCAAACTGAGCCTTATCGCACTCTAAGTAGCTCGACGGATTATCCGTATCAGCTTGTTTACAAAGATCATTCTGTGAAGATTGCTCTTGAGCCGAGTATATTTGAAATGGCTTAGAAGGAAACGAATAGCCGTTAGAATTCACTAAGCCAAAGCTCAGTAAAAACAACATTAAGACTAATCGGGTACCCAGTTTAAGCAATCTAATATCCAAACAACATTCTCGTAGATCGTCAATCTACAATACAAATGAAACGCTGTCTTGATTTAAAACATTTTTTTAGAAAATGATACGATGCAACCGATTAAGCGTTCTCGAAATTTAGATTTACATAGATCTAAAACGGCTTAACAACAGGTGATGCATAGACGTTATGAATGGTGAAAAAACAAGAAAGCCAAGCGGTGATCGCTTGGCTTTGAGTTGTCTCTTTCTGTTGGTTTTAAGCTTTAGGCTTTAGGCTTTAGGACGCATGATGTTCTTAACCTTACGGCTATTTTCACCAAAGATGCGTTGGACAAGTTGATTCATGTCTTCCGCAGTGATCGACCTCGCCACTCGCTCAACTTGAGACAAAGCTTCGACACCGTAATCATGGAGCAAGTAACGAGACACATACCATGCTTGGTCGATAGAGCTCTTCTCTAGAGGCGAGAAGTCAGCTTCAAACTGTTTCACGACTGCGTGCATTTCCTTTTCGGAGACACCTTGTAAAAGGTCTGCAACCACTTTATCGATCGCCACTTCAACTTGGTCTACATTTTCTGGCGCTATCATCGCACCAATAACCCACTCATAACTCGGCTCGCTGTCTCGCAACGTTGCATAGGTATATGGCGAGTAATCTAAGCTCAACTCTTCACGAATATAGGTATCTAAACGAGTCGCCAGCAATCGCTGCAGTAAGTCTTCCATGAAAACATCTTTTGCCGACATTTTAACTTCAACGCTAGGCTCAGAGATAACTCGTAGGATGTACTCGGCACTATTCACATTGTTGATCGCTAAATCAATGCGTGATTCAGATGGCTGCTTGTAAGCCACCTTAAAGTCCGGAACCTCGGCTTTTTCTAATGGAATCGAAGCCAAATATTGCTCAACTAAAGGCTTTAATTCACTTGGGTCGATATCACCCACGACCACCAATTGGTTATGTCTCAATTGGCCAAACAGCTGCTGATGAAGATTGGCGACGTCTTCCACAGAAACCGTTTCAACACGCTCTTTATCTACAAGATAATGACCACTTTCCTGACGATAAATATTGTGGTTTACCGCTCGTTCAAACTGACCAACAGGGCTACTCAAGAAAGATTCTTGACCTTGTACAAACTCCTGCTTCACTGCCTCTAACTGCTCGGGAACAATTTTAGGCGCAGTGATGAAGGTATAAAGCGCAGCAAACGTATCTTTGAGCCCACCTTTGTTAATACTAAATTCAACACCATGGCGAGTGTTGCCAATAAAGGAATCAGCTCTAATATCTTCACGATCAAAGTACGCTAAAAGCTCAGAACCCGTAAATTCACCCACACCACTTCGAGCGAAAGTAGGTAACGCAACCTCAACCGCTGGGTAAAGGCTCGGATCCAAAGCGGCTTTTCCACCGAGGCTCATGTACATCACCCCAACATCATCACCCGCCACATAATCACGCAGATACCACATGTCGATGCCATTGCTCAACGTCCACTTTTGGATATATGGGTCTACGGACATTTGTTCAGCAAGTACAACCTCGCCTTGCGAGCTAGGTACAGCAAAAGCACTGGCTGTTCCTATCGCAAGCGGCGGAATTCCCGCCTCGCTATACGTGGCTTTTAAGCTATCTAGAGAGTTAATGACCGCTGTTCTGTCTTCATTGTCGTCCATCCCAATAACAATAAAGTAATCATCAGAAAGTAGATTCTTGATGTTGTCGTTAATCACTTCAAGGCTCAAGTTAGCAATGAAAGCTTCTAAACTTACTTGATAGTCTTTCTGTGATTGGACAATTCGATCTGTGACTAACGCACTCGCTTTGTAGTTCGCGTGTTCAACGCTATCCATTTTATCCCAGTCATGCTCGATGTTGTCGAGTAAGTCTTGATAGTAGTGCTGTTCGCCAACAATATCCGTTTCCGAAACACCAAAATCACGCAATGACGCCAATGTAGAAAGCAGATCTTGTTGGATTACTTCACGGTCTCCAGCCGGAAACCCAACACTTATTGCCGAATAGTGCAGAGCACCCATTCGATAGCCATCAGACGCTATCCATTGAGTCGGCAGCGCAGCATCATTGAACACCGCTTCTAATCGTTGTCTAATCAATTGTTGAGAGGTTTCATCTAACCAGCGTTGATGCTGCTGAGCATGATTTTCAACTCTATTTAAACCTCGGTTAAACGTCAGAGTTATGCTAGGCGCTTCTCTTCCTGCGTACTCAACATAATCATCTTCATTGAATGAGGTCGTTTTCTGTTTCTCTGGTCTCGGCGTATCACCACGCTCCCAGCTAGAAAACTTTTCTTCAATGAGTGGAATCACGGTTTTGATGTCCACATCACCAGAAACGACCAGCTCAACTATTTGAGGTTGATACCAAGTCTGATAAAAGTTGGTGATGCCTTGAGGAGTGGCATTCACAATCGACGATTTCGTCCCTAGTGCATCTTGCGATTCGTACGGGCCGCCTTCAATGAAGTAATCATAATATATATCTCCGAATGACTTATCATCGAGGCGAGCCATACGGAACTCACCAAGAACCACGCCTTTTTCTTTTTCGACTTCTGAACTTGATAGATCCAGGCCATCACCAATGTCACGCATCCACGTCAAAGCAGACTGCAATTGGATGTTATCTGGCAAATCTAACTGGTAGACCGTCTCTTCATAAGAGGTGTAGGCGTTGATATCAGCACCGAAGCTAGCGCCTGCATCTTCGAATAGACGAATCACATCATTTTGAGAGAAATTCTTACTGCCATTGAATGCCATGTGTTCCAAGAAGTGAGCATAGCCTTCTTGCTGATCAGTCTCTTGAATCGAACCGGCGTGCACGACTAAACGCACAGATACGGATTCTTCATGATCTGGATAAACATGATAGGTAAGGCCATTTTCTAGTTGGCCTGAAGTCCATGCCGGATCCGGCTGGATTGGCGTTTCGGTAGTTTTTGATGTTGAGCTACAGCCAACTAAGGTGAGGCATAGAGCCGTCGCTAAATAATATGTTTTCATAACAACCTCTTAATGTCATTCATCGACAATATACAGATTGAGCTAACGATTATTATTTAATATTGAACCTGATGAGTATCTTTGTGATCTAGGTCTTTATTTTATAAATCACCAATCGTTATGTAAGATCTCTGTACTCATTTAAAGTGGTGTTTAGATAAGAGCCTATTACATCGATTTTAGACTTGCTAACTACATCTATTTAAAATCAATAAGCTACATAAATTTCAGCCAGTTCTCTACATACCCTTAAACAACGCTTGCGAGGCACGGCTGATCGGTAGCTTTTCCCCTGACACATACGCCGACATCTGACCTGAGAGTCCTTTCTTCACCTTATCAATGGCCGACACTTTCACCACCACCGAGCGGTGGATCTGCCAAAACTCATCCGGGTTAAGCTGGGCGATCAGCTCTTTTAGAGACACGCGAAGAATAAACTCCTCTAGAGAGCCGCCTTGGCCTTTTTTGAATATAGAGACGTACTTGTCTTCGGCTTTGAAGTAAGCCACATCATCGACGGCGATTAAGTGAATGTCTTCTCCGACACTGGCTTTGAGCCACGTGAGATACTGTTGCTTGTTTTGTTGGGAAGACGATTGGGATAGCTGTTGAAGCTGAGCCATTAACGCCGTGATATCGGGCTGTTCCGGAGTGCTACCTGTTTGCGTTTGGTTGCTCGACAAACGCGCTTGCACCTTCTGACATGTGGCCAGTAAGCGCTCTTCGTTGATTGGCTTCAGCAGGTAATCCATCGCATTATGCTCAAAAGCTTTGACCGCGTATTCGTCATAAGCCGTAATAAACACAATCAATGGCGGCGAATCTAACTTGTTGAGTTGTTTCGCCAGCGAGATACCATCCAGCTCTGGCATACGAATATCTAGAAAAGCCACGTCGGGCTTAAGTTGCTGAATACTTTGCATGGCCTCCAAACCGTTTTGTGCCTTGCTGACGATCTCGAGTTCCGGCCAAACCTCAGCAAGGCTCTTGTCTAAGTGATGCCTTAACAGTGCTTCATCGTCTGCGATAATCGCCGTTACGCTCGGCTGTACTGCTGGGTTGTTCATGGTTAGTCCTTTAAATTCACACTGTAAATCGTCTATTTTTCGTCACTGCTCTGTGCTTTCTGGTCTGTAATTCTAGGCAGCTGCGTCAGTCAGCGGTAACAAGATCGTCGAGACTACCCCGCCTTCAACATGTTCAGTAATCGTTAGGCTCGCCCTATCACCATACAGGGTTTCAATTCTTTGACGAATATTGCTCAACCCAACACCGTGACCCGTATTCGCAGAAGGCGTTTTCAACCCCGCGCCATTATCAGCCACTTCAATTTTTAGCTTTTGTGCTTGTTGAGTAATACGAATATTCACTTGGCCACCAGCGGCTTTGGGCTCGATGCCGTGCGTGAGTGCATTCTCGACCAAAGGTTGAATCAAGAACGGTGGAATCACCTGCAAATCGCTAATCTCGTGTGTTTCAATCGAGAACGTTAAGCGCTCACCCAAACGTATCTTCTGGATATTAAGATAAGCGTCTAACAAGTCGACCTCTTGTGCAATGGTCGATTGCTCGGTGCGGCTGTTTTTCAAAGTCACACGCAACAAGTCAGTCAGTTTTTCGAGCATCAACTTGGCTTTCGCGCTGTCACTCTCAATCAATACATTGATGGTCGCAAGCGTGTTGAACAAGAAGTGCGGTTCAATTTGGCTTTGCAGTTGTTTAAGCTGACTCAGCACCACCACCTTTTCTTGGTCGGCCTGACGACGCTTGGCCACTTCCAATTCGTTATCGGCACGTAACTGCTGCTCTCGTGTGTAGAAATAGTAATAGCAAACCGAACAGAAGATCACACCGAGCAAGACTACGGATTTGAGGTCCGAGATATTGGCCCCGAAATACCCGTTCAACCAATAGTGCGCGTTCAAGGTACCAAAGGTCATCGCGAACAGCATTGAGATACCCACTTCAAGCGTTCGGGATGTCCTCTTAAACAACTTCACCAAGATGAAAGAAGAACCTACGGCGCTGTAACCAAAGCCAAAGCTGATTGCCAGGTTAACCGTTAATCCGCCGCCCCAAATCGTATGGGTTGTAATCGCAATAAGAACACAAAATAGCGTGGTGAACGCGAAACTCTTAATCCATGAAAATCGACTGTTTGAAGAAGTGTCCATTAAAATCGTCCTTTGATATTTAAGAGAATCATATGACTATCGGGTAAGTTGGCGTAAGCAGAATCACTTTTACCGCCTAGAAAGCGTGCAGCAAGTTCCAAATCCAACGATGAATCGCCATTATCTAAAGCCTGATAGTTAAGCCATTGGGTAGCAATAAAACCGCCGTCTTGGGGAGACAACATGACGTCGAATGTCGGCGTGATATCTTCAAGCCAGCCATGTGTCGAATCCAGAGACCAATGAAACATGATGTTGTGTTGAACCAAATTAGCGTGCTGATAGCCTTGCGCGTAAGAAGCAGCCAGTGATGCTGTCATCGGATTAATTGACAAAGACTCGGCACTTTCTAGCGCGCTTTGCCATTCAGAATCACTCCACGCGCGGCTATCAAACCAGTATTCCAACACCACATTGTGGCCGGTGTCATTGGCCCATGTTAATCCTACTAACGCTTGATAAGCCTCGCCCTGCTCTTCAAGATAAGCCGGTTTAAGCAGTGAGTTAGGCTGGCTGTAGCCAAGGCCTTGTCGTTGATAGACAACAGAGCCATGAAACTCCCAAGCGAGGTTTAATACCGAAACCAAACTCGCCCCAAGCAAGCCGTGGCGTACATCGTCGTAATAGACGACCCATTGATATTCGTGATCACCCACTAGATTGTAACGACGTACCCCAAAGCCTTGTTGCTGATTCTGCTTTTCGAATTCATTTACGTCTTGGGAAGTCCATGACGAATCGCTGTAAAGCAGTGTCCATTCGCCCGTCATATCGAACAGTGACGCCGAGGCAACACCTGCGCCCTCTTCTACGACAATGCCCACCGGGTTTTGTCGATACGGCTTGATGATGTCTAAAGGTCGATAGCCATAGCCTACGCCCCAATCTAAACGAACCTTGCCGAGAGTTACATCAAGATAGTGATCACCAACGAGTGAATTGGACAGCTCAACGCCACCTTGCCAGAACAACTCACGCACAATGAATTCCGATTCAAAGCTCACGTCTTGTTGTTGAGGGTTATTGCTCAGAATATCATTGGCTTTCACTGCAAACAGACCAAGCCAATTGCCATATCCAACCTCAAGATCCAACAGGCCATTCAAAGACTGACGATGATCAGATGGTAAAAGGCTAAATGGCGACTCTCGCGATTCAACCGACTCAGCGCTCAGTTGCCAATCCCACGCTAAGCTCAGGTCGTCCGCTTGAATCGTGTTACTCACACAAGACAAGGCAAACAAAGTAGCGATTGAAGACTTGATGTGGAATCGGCAATTGGAAGCTTTCATGACGTCCACCTACAGACCAGATACGCTGTTACGAGATAAGTAAGCAGGGTTGTAGTATTTATCCGCTAAGCTTTGTTCGCTCACCTCGCGATACTCAATCACAGTTTTCTTGCTTGGTTGAATCTTATCGAGCAAGGTCATCGACACCACGGTGGGTAATCCATCTCTCACGCCTTCGGTAAACCACGCTTGCTTCGCCAGTTTTCCCGAACGCAGATACATATCCGCTTTAACTGGGAATGCTCGGTCTGCCGTTAACCACAGATCAATCGATTGATAGCTGGCACCCTTGGTTTTCGCCGCAAGCTTTAGGTGATGGGTATCGAGCGTCTCGCCAGTCGGTATCTCAACTTGTTGCTCGGCAACCCACTCACCTTGGTAATCTTCGCTCCAAGTGAGCGTCGAGATGTCCCCTACCGAGGCTTCGCCCAATAGCTTTTGCATCGGTGTGATACGAATGGGACGGCGTGATTTCGGCATCAGTAGCCAATAGTTATCTTCAATCATCAGCATCTTTTGCCCAGCCTCGACAGCTGATTTAAAGACGACTAATGACTCTCGGTTTGGCCTTGTGTATACGTTGTATTCACGGGTTTTGTCCAGTTGCTCGTCTTGATACAGCGCCACCAGAGAAACCACTTTAGATGCCTGTTCGCTGTTCAAACGATAGCTATCCGCTTTGGCGATCATCTCAGTGACTTGTTGTGAATCGACTGCCCAGCTTGGTGTCGATGCTAGAACCAATACAGAACCTAAAACAGTGAGTAAACGAGTAAATTTATACATAAACCAACGCCTCCGTGATTGGCTTATTCACGCCTTTGCGAGCAGAGAAATAAGCAGCTAGCAAACATATCGTCAGCACACCTAAAGTGGCGTAACCAACTAATTCCAATGAGAAGTAAATGTTGAGTGGGTAACCCTCGGTTCTCCCGGGAGGTGGTGGCATTTGGATATCAACCACTAGCAATAACACCGACACTAAGCCACTCACTAAAGCGCCAATCGCACTGCCAATCACCGCCAGCAATCCTGCCTCTTTTAAGAAGCCTGCCACGATTTCAGAAGGGTAACTGCCGAGTGCCGACAAGGTACCAATTTCACGAGTGCGCTCCGTCACCGACATGGTCATGGTGTTAAACAAAGACACGAATACCACCAATGCCATAACAGCACCCATGATGCCGAAGATCCTGTCGTAAAGATCTTTAACCTTGGTGTAGAAAAACGCACGATCTTGCCACGGGGTAATCTCGATCTCTGTGCCTTGTTCGCTTTGGCTCGCACTATTTCGATCTAAAGTCGCTTGAATGCGCTGTTGAACGGTCGACGTCTTACTTGTTTCAAATAGGAACACCGACAAGGTACTGACTTTGTCTGACGCTAAAAGCTCTTGTGCGGTGGTGATATGTACGTACAGCTGACGCTTATCCAACTCAGGTACGCCAGTCGAGTAGATGCCCTGCACCTTAAAATCAAAAGCGTTCAAAGCACCGTCACTGGTGGTGGCTAGCAGCGTTACCCAATCGCCAACCGCAACTTTGAGGTTGCGGGCAAGGTCGGTTCCCAGCATCACTTGTGGTTCTTGGCTATCGTATCTGGGAGATTTCACATCCGAGAGAGTTTGCCCGCTGCGCACATCAAGGAATGGTCCTTTCATGTCGAACTCGCGCTCATTGACGCCCGTTCCCATAAAGATGGTCGATTTGCTACCGTTAGACACCAAACCGCTGAAGTAGACTCGCGGCTGCACACCACGCACGTCACTGTCACCAATGATGCTCTTGGTTAGGGCTTGAACATTGTCTAGACCATTGCTCAGCGGCATGTCTTCATCTTGCTCAAAATATCCCGGAGTGCTCAAAGTAAGATGACCAGTATCGCGCGCGGTCGATTCACGCAGAGATTCATAAGTGTAAAGCCCATAACCTCCAGCCGAGGTCAGCGCAAATACCGCGATGGCGATGATCAACACCGAGAGCAGACTTCGTCGACCATTTCTTAATAGATTAAGCCACGCCAAACGCACCGAGGTAGGAAGCAAAAAAGTGCTCAGTTTTTGTGTTAGCTTGCCCATGAGATCGCCTCCGTTGTTGTGGCTTGTGGAGCCAGTTGACCGTCGATTAATTCAATCACTCGGTCACAACGCTGCGCCATTCTTGGGTCATGTGTTGCGACGATAAAGGTGGTGCCCATTTCATGGCCGAGCTCTTTCATAATGTCGATCACAAGGTTGGCGGTGTGACTGTCTAGGCTCGCGGTCGGCTCATCGGCAATCACTAAGCTTGGGTTGTGGATCAGCGCTCTGGCTATCGCGACACGTTGTTGCTGGCCACCTGAAAGGTTGTCTGGTCGGTGATGAACGTAATCCCCTAGCCCAACACGCTCTAACATGTCTTGCGCTCTGCTCTGCTGTTCTTGCTTAGAGTATTGGTTCAACATCAATGGGTAAGCGACGTTTTCTAACGCTGTCATTACAGGAACCAGATTGAAGCGCTGAAACACAAAACCCAACGACTGACGACGAAAACGTGCAGCGGCGATTTGCTCTGTCGGATACGGTTGGCCATCAATATCGATCTGCCCTCGATAGCTCATATCCAACAAACCAAGAATATTCAAAAGTGTGCTTTTTCCAGAACCTGATGGCCCACATAACGCCACCATTTCACCACGTTGGATGTGTCCATCGACCCCGTTTAATGCATCAACACGTTGACCGCCCGTGACATATGCTTTGCCGATATCTTTAAATTCAATCATTCCTTTGTCCTCCGCTGACCCATAATTTTTAAGCGTTCGCAGTTGTTAATGAGCTTTAGTAAACCGCTATTTGGCTTTCGCTATTAGGGCTTTAGCCGTCATTGTCTCGATGTTTCCGGCATCGGTGCTTTCCATTTTTTCAAGCCACACCTGTGCTTGCTCGAAGTCTTCAGCACGAATCGATGCGGTAATGGCATAACGGTAAATCCACGAGGTTGCAGCGAAATGCTGTTGCTGGAAATCATCTTCCGCGAGTAACGAGAGGAACAGGTCATAACCACGATCAAAATGGTTAAACATGTCTGGTAGCGAGGTGTAAGTCACCGCAGCCATTGCGCGAGTTAGGTAAGAATCTGGCAGCCCTTGAACACGAGGTTGCTCATGAATTGGTTGGTCTTCGTCTTTCAGCAGCACCAGTGATTTATCAATGGTTGATAAGCCCTTCTCCACATACTTCATCTTATTCCAAGGCAAGAACGCATCACGTCCCATCAAGGTCTCTGTGCTACCTAGGTAAACCAAAGTCAGCGGTGTCGCACCGTCTTGTTGCAGCGTGTCATTAAGGCGTTCGTAAGCCACCTCAACCAAGTCTTCATTGCCTTGCGCCGCTTGGTTATAGATATCGAGCACGTCTGAACTCGGGTTCGCTAAAGCTAACGACGGTGCAAACGAAACAAGCGCAATCAGCAATGAACGCTTAAGCAGAGAGGTAGTAGAGCCTGAATTAAATGAGTGTGAAGTAGTCATGATTTCTAATCCCTTTCAAATGTTGACGTTGAAAGGTTAACTAGAATTTGTCATGCCGTTTTATCAATGCGACGAATGGTAATTACCAGGAGTGAATGGTTGATCTGGGGCGTGAGTGGAGTCTCAACCTTATAGGAACTAGACGAACACTATTCGCATAATTAGCCACAATTCCTCCCCTTTCCACGATCAGCAAGGGATCTGCATATGAATCAAGGGGAGGCTAGGAGGGGATTTATTTTTTTGGATTAACGCTCTCGGCAGAGCTCAAACCAAAAAATAGCCGCTAATCAGCGGCTATTTTTAATGATCCAAGCGAAGCTTCTATTACTTCTGTCTTGCTACTTCTTTGTCTCTTCAACCACAGCTTTCATCAATACTGATGTATCCATACGGCCTTGTCCTTGTGCAGACAGTGCCTTGTATGCGTTGTTGGTCTTTTCAGTTAGTGGAAGCTGGATGCCTTGGCGCTCTGCTTCATCTAGACAGAAACCTAAGTCTTTGATCATCCAATCAATTGCGAAACCGAAATCGAACTTGTCTTGCGCCATTGTGGTAGCGCGATTTTCCATCTGCCATGATCCAGCAGCGCCGTTTTTAAGGCAATCAACTAGCGTTTGGATATCCAAACCTGATTTTTCAGCAAGTACTAAGCCTTCAGATAAGCCGTTCAATACACCTGCAATGCAGATCTGATTAACCATTTTTGCACGTTGGCCTTGGCCAACTTTACCCATAAGAACTGACGACTTACCGTAAGCTTCGAACACAGGTTGAAGGTCGTTGAAAAGCGCTTGTTCGCCGCCACACATGATGGTTAACACGCCATTTTCTGCGCCCGCTTGACCACCTGACACTGGTGCATCCATAAAGCGAATACCGGCTTGCTTCGCAGCCACTTCAAGCTCTTCAGACAGAACTGCAGACGTTGTAGTGTGATCGACAAGAATCGCGTTTGGCTTCATCGCTGCCAACGCGCCTGTTTCGCTGGTTGTCATGCTACGTACGTCGTCATCGTTACCCACACAAACCAATACCACGTCAGCTTCCGCTACACACTCAGCCACAGATTCTGCCGCTTTACCTTGGTGTTTATCAGCCCAGTCTAGCGCTTTGCTGTGAGTACGGTTAAATACCGTTACTTCGAAACCGGCTTTGACTAGGTGGCCTGCCATTGGGAAACCCATAACGCCTAGCCCGATAAAACTTACTTTCATTTCTTTCTCCTTTTATTTGACCAAACCATCGCTATGAAAAGATCGAACACTCTCAATCAATGCATCAATAAGCAGGGTCAAAGCCTTTGGCTGATATTTTCTTTCTTTGTACACTAAATACGCTTGGCGATCACCCCGATGATACTCAGGGAGCACTTGAATCAAATTCATCTCAGGGGATACATGACGAAAAGGCAATGACGCGAGCCCCAAACCTTTTTGCGCTGCGGCCGCCACCGCATGAATATCGTTGACGATGAACTTAGGTTTAATCGTAATCATTTGCTCTAAGCGGTCGGATTTGTAGAGCGGCATATCAAACACATCATCGACGTTAATCCAGTCTTGTAGCTCTAGGTCGTCCGGTTTTTCTATTGTTGCACGCGAATCTAAGTATTCTTGGCTTGCATAAAACCCGTGTTTGGCTTTAAACAGCGGTCGAGCAATCATGCCTTCCATGTCCGAGATCTTAAACGTGATCAGTAAGTCACGATCGGTCTGTGGAATAAGCTGCTGCTGACTCAGGGTAAGGTCGAGCTGAACGTTCGGGTATTGAGTGAGAAATTGCTCTACCGTCGACCGTAGAAAGCCACTGTAGAAGTTATGAGGCACGGCGAGCTTTATCTTGCCTTGGATAGCGTCACGCTCTTCCAGCAAGCTATTAAAGCCGTGATGAATCGACTCCATGCCGCTGCTCAGTGCAGAAAAAGCCGCCTCGCCGTCTTTGGTGGCCACCAGCTCACGACCTTTCTTTTCTAAAAGTCGGATATTGAGGCGATCTTCCAATGCGGTTAACCGACGGGACATGGTCGATACTGGCAATTGCAGCCGTTTCGAAGCCGATAGCAAAGAGCCCTCTTCAACCACTGCACAGAATAAGAACAGATCATCAATGTTTCCAAATATGGAATTCATACTTCTACATGTGCCTATTTTTCTCATTAATGGATAAATGTAACCTTATCTCATCAACATCAGAAAATCACGGGAGAAACACAGTATGAACAACAAACAATTTTGGGTAACCGCGATTTTATCTTCACTGACCATGGCGACCATCATGTCTGGGTTAATTTCTGGCTACAAAATAGGATTCAGCCCCGAGTGGCCGCCAATCTGGCTGCAAAGCTTTTTCATTGCTTGGCCGTGTGCCATCGCACTCAACCTCACCGTGCTTCCTTTGATCAGAAAATTCTCAGCATGGATTTGTCGCCCGAGAACGCTTTGCGAACCTGAGATCACGGAACGATGATCAAGGACTTTTGACCAAGGAGCTATAGTCTAGGCTCTGCGATCAAAGAGATGCGTTCAAAAACTCTGTTCATGGATAAACTACTGAATTACAGACATAAAAAAACCGAGCACTAGGCTCGGTTTTTTAATAACTGTTGTTACTGTAAAGATTACAGCTCAGCGTTGTGGTAAACCTGCTGAACGTCATCACAGTCGTCAAGCATGTCTAAGAACTTCTGGAATTTCTCAGAATCTTCTTCAGCTACTGGCGTAGTTGTTTGAGGAACGAAAGTGATTTCCTCAACGTCTAGCGTTAGCTCTGGGAACGCAGTGTTTAGTGCAGTCTTCGTTTTGAAGAATTCAGTCGTTGGAGCGAATACAGTGATAACACCGTCTTCTAGCTCAACGTCAGTCACGTCTACGTCTTCCATCATTAGCGTTTCTAGGATGATCTCGTCATCTTCGCCTTTGAACTGGAATACAGCTTGGTGAGCGAACATGTGAGAAACAGTACCTTCAACACCGATTTTCGCACCAGTCTTAACGAAACATTGGCGAACGTCTTGGAAAGTACGGTTGCCGTTGTCAGTTAGACAGTCAACGATTACGCTTGTGCCACCTGGGCCAAAACCTTCGTAACGAGCTGGTTGGAAGTCTTCACCACCGCCGCCGTTCGCTTTATCGATCGCTTTGTCGATAACGTGAGCTGGTACTTGGTCTTTCTTCGCTTTAGCAATCAGGTGCTTAAGAGGTAGGTTCATGTCTGGGTCAGAGCTGCCGTTCTTAGCCAGTACGTAAATCTCTTTACCGTATTTAGAATAAACTTTAATTTTTGCGCCTGCAGTTTTCGCCATTGAGGCCTTGCGCACTTCAAAACTTCTTCCCATCGGGATCTTCTCTCTGATTCAATTAACGGTGCAAATTCTAGCAAATTACTGTGTCATTTCAATTCTACAGCACTGCTGGGCAAGGTTTGTCTGCGTTTATGCGACACCCATTACCCGTTTGTATTTTTCTACAGACTGATCAAACCAAGCCTTTTCTTCTGGGTCACCTAGCTTCATTGCTTCTTCAACAATGGCTTCAGGGCCACATTTCGCTTGCTTCAGTTTCCATACAAGAAACGATGCTTGCTTATCCAGTTCGATTTTATTTTTCTCGCTGGGTGGAAGGAGTGAAAGGTTGATAGACATTATTAGCCTTCGTCTGTAATACACTTGGCCGAGAAATATATCATAGAGCAGCCTCATAAAACCAATACTATGAGTAACAGAAAGGGTTTATGAGACAAGAAACCAAGCAAGTCGCTGATGCAGGTCAAGCTAGTTTGAGAGAAGTTGCACCCCTTGAGGAGAAAGTATCGAGTATTCGACTCACCTAATGAGCCGAATAATGAGTTAATCGCATCACAAAGGTTGCAAGAGTAACCCCTAACCCAACAAGACTACTCACTCACGGCGAAAACATCGCAACGTGATGCGCAGATGAAGTCATTTTTGTGCAGGCCTTTGATTGAGTGGCTCCACCAAGTGACGGTGACTTTGCCCCACTCCAATAAGATCGAAGGATGATGGAACTCTTCTTCTGCCAGTTCTGACACTTTGTTGCTGAATGCCCACGCTAGTTTGTAGTTCTTAAACTTGAACACCTTCTCAAGCTGCGGGATGCCGTTTCTTTCGATGACCTGCCAGTCTGACAACTCCAACAATAAAGATTGTTGTTCATCTTTACTTAGAGCAATCGCGTCGATACTGCAGGCTTCGCATTTTTGTTCATTCAACATGTGTGGGTTCCTTGGGTTCAAAAAGTGGTGGTAGTAACCCCGCGTCTATGGCGAGATCAGCTTGCTGTAATAGGTTTTCCTGACTGATTTTAAAGAGCTCAGATAGCTCTTCGATCACGTAATATTTCGGTTGCATGATGTCGATGCGATAAGGAGTTCTTAACACCGTTTGCAGATCGAACCGCTCCCGAACCGCCAAATCACCGCCCAATGCGTACATGGTTTCCGCCGGAGACGAGAGAATGCCACCGCCATAGATTTTCAGTTTTTGGCCTTCTTTTACTAAACCGAACTCGACCGTAAACCAATACAAACGGGCAAGATAAGCGCGCTGTTTGGATGTGGCGGCTTGGCCTAGTTTTCCATAATGCTCAGTGAAAGCCGCGAAATCGGCATTAGTGAGCATGGCACAGTGACCGAAAATTTCATGAAAGAAATCAGGTTCTTGTAAGTAATCGAACTCGTCTCGCGTTCTCAAAAATGTCGCAACTGGGAATTTCTTATTGGCGAGCAAATCAAAGAAACGGTCGAAATCGATCAATGCAGGCACAGGCTGAACTTGCCAACCTGTTGTTTCCATTAGCACTTTGTTTATCTCTGGCAGCTGGGGAACTCTGTCTAATGGCAGATCCAGCAGGGTCAAACCGTGCAAATAGGCATCGCATGCGCGGTCATTAATGACGTCCAGTTGCCTTTTCACTAAGTCGTGCCAAATGGCGTCTTCTACGAGGCTCCACTCAACCCATCCCTCTTGGCTCACGGGCTTAGAATGATATTGAGTCATTACACACCTCCTTTCGAATGTCTCACTTTAAGCCTATCTCCACTCCTTATATCCGCCAATTTGCACGATTTTTCGAAACGGGCGATCGTGTAACATTTTATTTACACAATTCCGACAAACCCTTATTTTGCTGATCTTTTGACTTTGTAAAACCTAAATACCAGACTGAAATCGTTAACTTTTTGTTAAAGGTAAAGGAATGCACGAGAGCAATAAGCCAATTTGGCAACCCAGTGACCAACGTATCGCACACGCCAACGTAACCCGATTTATGAATAACCTCGATCAACAGGGCGTATTAGAGCGGAAATTGAAAAACTACACGGAGCTTCATCAATGGTCTGTGGAACAACCGGAGTCGTTTTGGCAGAACGTGTGGCAGTTTTGTGGCATGGTGGGTTCGCAAGACTGTATTAACAAGGCAGAAAGCGAGCACATCAAAACTCAAGGTGAAAGTCGCTGGCAGCAGCCGAAATCGAATCGCGATGCGGTGTGGTTTCCTAATGCTCAAGTTAACTACGCCGAAAACTTGCTGCATTCAGCAAAAGCGTTGCCAAACGAACTTGCGGTTTGGTTTGAGAACGAACGTGGCGAACAGCAAAGCTACACATGGCAAACCTTGTGTGAGGAAGTCTCTAGCGTTCAACAATGGCTCGTGGAGTGTGGCGTGCAACAAGGCGATGTGGTCGCCGCTTATACCCCTTATCTGCCGCAAACCGTGGTCGCAATGCTAGCGACCACCAGCTTAGGCGCGATTTGGACATCAACCTCGCCTGATTTTGGGGTAGAGAGTGTGATTGAGCGATTCGGACAGGTGAAACCTAAGGTGCTGTTCACCTGTGATGGCTACACCTTCAATGGCAAGACGTTCGATATGGCGGACAAGAACCGTGAAATCATCGAGCACTTAAACGCGCTTAAACAGGTGTGTGAGATCGGTTATTTGAAACCGAGTAATGACTTAGAGAAGAGCGATTTAGAGAAGAAAAAAGTTGAACATGATGTGTCGATTCTAAGCTGGCACAGCATCATTAATCACTATCAGACAAAAGCTCTTCGATTTGTGCGTATCGGCTTCAATGAACCACTGTTCGTACTCTACTCTTCCGGCACCACAGGCAAGCCAAAGTGCATTGTGCACTCGGTTGGTGGCACCACCATCAACCACCTAAAAGAACATCAACTTCATTGCGATATTAAACCGAGAGATCGCGTGTTCTACTACACCACTTGCGGTTGGATGATGTGGAACTGGCACGTCTCTGCGCTCGCGAGTGGGGCTTGTTTGGTTATCTTTGATGGCAGCCCGGTTTACCCGCAACCCAACGTTCTGTGGGATTTAGCGCAGCGAGCTGACGTATCGACATTTGGCACCTCAGCCAAGTATCTAGAGGCGATTGAGAAAGCGGAACTCTCACCGATCGACAGCCACTCTCTTCCTCAATTAAGAACACTGTGCTCGACCGGTTCTGTGCTCTACCCAGAGCAGTTCGATTACGTTTACAAGCACATAAAGCAAGACCTGCATTTAGCGTCGATTTCTGGCGGCACAGATATTTGTGGCTGCTTTGTTTTGGGCAACCCTATCTCGCCAGTGTATCGCGGTGAGTGCCAACAGGCCGGGCTCGGCGTCGACATCAAGGTGTTCAATTCATCTGGTCAAAAGGTCGATCACGAATGTGGCGAATTAGTTTGCACCAACTCCCTACCCAACTTCCCCGCTGGCTTTTGGAATGACACCGGAGAGCGCTATCACAGCACCTATTGGGATAAGTTCGATAATGTGTGGCATCACGGTGATGAAGTCGCGCAGAGCAAACATGGCGGCTACCTGTTCTACGGGCGAGGCGACACCACACTCAACCCTGGAGGAGTAAGGATTGGTACCGCCGAGATCTATCAGCAAGTAAACACCATTGAAGGCATCATCGATTCGATAGCTGTCGGTAAAGATATCGACCGAAATGAGCAAATTTGGTTGTTCGTTCAACTGCAGCAAGGTGTGGCTCTAAATGAAACGCTATTGGCCGCCATTAAGCACAAGCTCAAATCATCTTGCTCGCCAAGACACGTGCCAAGCCAGATATTTGCGATCAGCGACGTGCCAAAAACACGCTCAGGCAAACTGGTGGAGTTGGCTGTGAAACAGGTGATCAATGGCAAAAGTGTAGAAAACCTCGGGGCTATCGCTAACGCCGAGGTTTTGGAAGAGATAAAGAGTGTTGTTTCGCTTTAGTGTTAAGCCTTAGAAAGTGGCTAACTATCTCCGATTTTCATTTGGCTGTCAGATAACATCTGGAGTAAAGGCAGCCGATTGAAAACCAAATCTAAACTTCTATTTAAGCTTGTGAATCCTCGCCTCAGTATAGCCCCGTACCTTTTCCAAAGCTCTTAATGCGATCTGCTCATCATATTTAAAACAAAAATAGAAAATTAGTCATTTTATAGCCAGAGATAATATTCACTAAACGCGAATCATTTATACCAAAAAAGACTCCACCGCTAGATTGTATCCAAGCTTATGGATATTTAATCGAATTGCAATGACTCCCGTTTCCACAGCTCTATTTCTAGTGAAATAATAATTTGATAGCTATCACATTTAGGACGGTTATTTTCCCATACTATCTCGGCATGTTAATTACTTAAGAGTAATTAAAAACCTAGTCATTGTTATTAATAAGCTTGGATTTAATTAGAAACAAGCGGTTAATCCCTACGTAAAATAAAATCATTATTAAATGATCGGAGACATTATCATGCGCATAGTATTAGCTTTAGGCGGTAACGCTCTTTTAGCAAGAGGCCAAGCATTAACGGCTGAGAACCAACGTGAAAATATAATCAAATCAGCGGCGAGTATTGCCGCGATCGCTCGCGAGCATGAGATTGTTATCGTTCATGGTAATGGCCCACAAGTAGGTTTGTTGATGGAACAAAACGCAGCTTACAACGAATATTCACCAGAGACGACCCCGTATCCAATGGATGTACTCGGCTCTCAAACCTGTGGCATGGTGGGCTACATGTTACAGCAAGAACTAAGAAACATTGACCCTGAATTAGACGTAGCGACGCTAGTCACGCAAACTGAAGTATGCAAAAAAGACCCGGCGTTTGCTAACCCGACTAAATTTGTTGGCCCTGTATATACAGAGCAACGAGCTAAAGAGTTAATGGCTCAAAGCACAATGCAGTTTAAAGCTGATGGCGAGTACTACCGTCGCGTTGTGCCTTCTCCTATGCCAAAAAGCATTGTTGAAATTCAGCAAATTGAAACTCTTCTAGATACAGAAAACCTTGTTATCGCTTGTGGCGGCGGTGGTGTTCCCGTGAGTATTGAGCATGGTAAGAGTACTGGCGTAGAGTGCGTAATTGACAAAGATCTTACGGCTGAATTACTGGCTGAAAAAATCCATGCCGACTTATTTATTATCTTAACCGATGGTTCGATTTTCCGTAACTATGGTAAAGAAGACCAAGCAGAAATGAAGCAAGCAACGCCTGCTGGTTTAGCAGAATTTTCATTCCCTGCAGGTTCTATGGGGCCAAAAATTGATGCCGTTTGTAAATTCGTTGAAGCTGGATTAGGTAATGCGGCGATTGGTTCATTATTTGATTTAGATAAAATAATCACCAATGAAGCTGGTACTTTGATTACGAAAGGCGAAGGTATTGTTTATTACTAATATTATCGAATGATAATCACCACTAATATAAAAGTTGGGGTAAGCCTCTTATTTAATAACGAGGCTTTTTTATAAGGGAAATATTAGTGCTAAACGGGATAAATATTCATACACTTACTGCATTTAATATATTTAATTTTGGAAACCGCTTCTTTCAAGAAACGGTTTTGGTAGCGCAGGGGAAGAGTATTTGCGTTTACATCAGCGAATCTACATGGACTCATTCGCATCCGCTTGATTCTCTGGCATCGCATCGATAAAAGCGGGTAACTGATTACACGCTTCGACAATTGCGTTAATCAGCGGATACGGCGACATATCAACGCCAAAGCGCAGCGCGTTATACACCTGTGGCACCAAGCAGATATCGACAATACATGGTGAATCGGTGAGGCTATAAACTGAATCACCGTGTGTTTGACGATGCTTAGAAAGCTTCTCTTCTAATGCCGAAAAACCTTGGCTCATCCAATAGTGAAGCCAGCCTATTTTAGCCTCTTGCTCACACGACAACTCTCGCTCCAAATACTGCAGCACACGCAGGTTATTGAGAGGGTGAATTTCTATCGCAATATCCTGAGCCATTGCCAACGCTTGATAGCGCAGTGGTATTTGCTCAGGAATCAACAAGGAGTCTGGGCTGGTCTCACACAAATAGTTTTCGTCCAAGTATTGCAAGATCGTCAGCGACTGATTGAGTTGAACGTCACCATCCACCAGTACTGGTACTAATTCACTGGCATTGAGTTCACGATATTGTGGCTCATGCTGCTCGCCGCCATTACGCACCAAATGCACCGATTTAGATTCATAACTGAGTTGCTTTAGGTTCAATCCAATACGCACCCGATAAGCGGCCGAAGAGCGCCAGTAACCGTAAAGTGTCATGTTCTGATTCATACAATGATCTCGCTCGAGCTGAATCTTTATAATATGGGCTATAACGCTCGATATTGGCTAACTTTTTGGTCAATCGCACCAAAAATGGAGCCACCCGCCGCATCAAACATCTCAAGCTTGATCGAGTCACCAAATGACATGAATTGAGTTGATGGTTTACCATCTCTAATCGTCTCTATCATGCGCACTTCAGCAATGCATGAATAGCCGACACCACCTTCCACAATTGAGGTGCCGTGGTCAGTACCTTGCTTGTTGGAAACCGTGCCAGAGCCTATGATTGCGCCAGCCGACAGTGGACGAGTCTTCGCAGCATGCACCACTAGCTCGGCAAAATTGAAGGTCATATCGACACCTGCATTTGGACAACCAAAAGGCTGGTCGTTGTAGGTCGATATCAACGGTAAATGCACCTTGCTGCCTTTCCACTGTTCACCAAGCTCGTCAGGTGTAACGGCGACCGGAGAGAACGCCGAAGACGGTTTAGATTGGAAGAAGCCAAAGCCTTTCGCTAGCTCTGCCGGAATCAAGCCACGCAGCGACACATCGTTCACCAACATCAACAAGCGAATCGAATCATGCGCTTGCTTGGCGCTAACACCCATTGGTACGTCACCAGTTACAACCGCAACCTCACCCTCGAAATCGATACCCCACTCGTCACTGGCAAATTCAATATTGTCACGAGGGCCGATAAACGCATCTGAACCGCCTTGATACATCAGTGGATCGACCCAGAAGCTTTCTGGCATTTCAGCACCACGCGCTTTACGCACCAGCTCAACGTGGTTTACATATGCGCTGCCATCAGCCCATTGATAAGCGCGTGGCAGAGGCGATTCACAATATTGAGGTGCAAACACTTCACTGCCTGTCACATGCCCGTTGTTTAACGAGGTGTATAACTCTTCTAACTGAGAAACAACGCTGTTCCAGTTATCCAACGCCACCTGCATGGTGGGTGCAAGGTGCATTGTATGGAAGATTTCGGTGGCAGCCACGCACTGTTTGAGATCTTTACTCACGACCATCAATAGACCATCGCGAGTACCATTTTTCTTGGTTGCTAATTTCATCCTTGTTGCCCCTTACTTCTCTTGCCAACTGTAGACATATTCTTTGTTCTCGACGCTATCGAGTTCGTCAGAGAACTGCAGCGCATGGCGAGTATCGATCATCACCGCCACTTCATCGGTAAACTTCTTCTTATGCGCTTGCCCAGCCTTAAAGGCTTTAGGGTGAGGCCCATGCGTGAAGCCAGCTGGATGGAAGGTCACCATGCCCGCTTCAATATTATCGCGACTGAAAAAGTCACCAGCGTGATAGAAAAGCACTTCGTCATAGTCGTCATTGTTGTGGTAGAACGGCACTTTCAATGCCCCAGGATCGCTCTCAATCGGGCGCGGCACAAAGGTACACACCACAAAGCCTGCGCCAACAAAAGTAGTGTGCGCAGAAGGTGGCAAGTGGTAGCGATGTGACATCAGCGGTCTGATATCGCGCCAATTCACTTTCACCACGGCTAAGTCGCCATGCCAACCAATTGCATCCAATGGATTGAACGGATAGGTGATCACACTGACTTTGTCGTGGCGCTTCACCTGAACCTGAGTTTGAGTTTCTGAGTACTGAGCACGGAATTGGTCATTAATAGAAGGAATCTCAAGAACCGCCGGATCAAACACCGCGTGATTGCCCACCATGCCCTTCTCTGGCAAGGAATAAGCCGCATCGGTGTTCTCAATCATCAAGATGAACATCGGCTCACTTGGCTCCAAGCGCCAATTGGTCGAGCGCGGGATCATCACGTAATCCCCTTCACTCACCTCTAGATGACCATAGTCACAATAGAGATCGGCGCTGCCTTGGTGAATGAACAGCAGCTCATCACCATCAGAATTACGCACTAAGAAATCCATATTCTCATCCATTCGCCATACACGAATTTTGCAGTCCGCGTTGTGCAAAAGATGAGGCACAGCCCAAGGCGTTATCTGGCTGGCTTTTTCCACCAGCGTAAAATCAAAAGCGCGAGGGCGTAAGTCACCCTCCCACTCAGACCAACTTGTTGGGGCATGTTGGTGATGAAAGTGAGCGGCAGGGCCGAAGAATCCACTTCGGCCCGCCTCTCGCTCATAAATTGCTTCTTCGGGGAAGTCGGCATGCGCTTGTTTAGAGCACACCCCCTCCCGATGAGGAAACGAGATCCATTTATGCATCGTCTAATACTCCTCGACGAATCTGGTCCTCTTCAATCGATTCAAACAGCGCCTTGAAGTTACCTTCACCAAAGCCTTCGTTGCCTTTACGCTGAATGATTTCAAAGAACACAGGCCCGATTACCGTCTGCGTGAAAATTTGCAGCAAGATGCCGTCTTTGGTCGGCGCGCCATCAATCAGAACACGTAAATCGCGCAGTAGATCAGTGTCTTCACCGTGGCCCTTCACACGCTCGTCGACTTTCTCGTAATAGGTATCTGGAGTTGGCATAAAATCCATGCCACGATCACGCAGGGTTTTCACCGTTTTGTAGATGTCATCCGTTGCGAGCGCGATGTGTTGGATGCCTTCGCCGTTGTATTCTCGGATGAACTCTTCAATTTGTGATTTGTCATCTGAAGACTCATTGATTGGAATTCGGATTTTGCCACACGGTGAGGTCATAGCGCGGCTCACAAGGCCTGTCAGCTTGCCTTCAATGTCGAAGTAGCGAATCTCACGGAAGTTGCCCAGACGCTCATAAAACCCAGACCATACATCCATATTGCCTTGCTTTACGTTGTGCGTGAGATGGTCGATTTCATACAAGCCAACATTCGCTTCAGCCATGCGCTGTTCCGCATCGTCATAGAATCGGAAATCGACGTCATAGATGCTCTGCTTGCCATAGCGATCCACAAAATAGAGCAGGCTTTCACCGATGCCGTAAATGGCAGGAATGCTCAGCTCCATCGGCCCTATTTCTGTTTTGTACTCTTCACCACCGCCCTTAAACGCTTGTTCCATTGCAGCCGTTGCTTCGTTAACACGAAAAGCCATGCCGCACACCGATGGTCCATGTACCTTGGCGAACGCTTCCGCTTGGCTGTGTGGTTGTTCATTAACGATAAAGTTGATGTCACCTTGTCGATACAGCCAAGCCTCTTTTGAACGATGCTTGGCGATCTCAGCAAAACCAAGTGACACAAACAGCGCTTTAAGTTGCTCAATTCCCTTGTGGTCAACGGCCGTGTATTCAACAAACTCGAATCCATCCGTACCAAGCGGGTTGTATGTATCCACCATGAACTTTCTCCTTGTACCTATTGGTTTTGTATTACGTGGTTTTTGTCCTTAATTAAATCTGGCCCACAAGCGGAAAGATTGGAATGGATAGAAGGAAATGGGCAATAACGCTAAAAACCCGTCAAATTGTAAAATATTTGTTACACGCAAAACCTCACAACAACAAAGTTAGTACTATCAAGGGATTGAAAGATGGTGGTTTGATTTACAGCAGAGCAAGATATGTTATCGAATTGTTACATGCGCAATTTTATCAGCTAAGGTGATAAATCGAACATTAGATTGATGATGCAAAAAAGCCGCTGTAGTCAGCGGCTTGATGAGTTCTAGAACGAACCTAATTCAAATATCAGAATCGCGTTAATCCCAGTTGAGAATCGACCAATTCGGTTGATCGGCTAACGCTTTCAAACGCGGGCATGGGTTCACCAAATAGGAAAAATCAGCGTGTTCACACAAAGGTAAGTCGTTGATTGAATCCGTATAAAAGTGGATATCTGAGTAATTAGTTTCTTGATTGTCTAACCACGCTTTTAAACGCGTCACTTTGCCTTCACGGTAGCTTGGCACACCTGATATTTGAGAAGTAAAACGGCCTTGGTTTTCAATCAAATCAATACCGAGTGCGTTCTCAATACCAATCTTACGACCCACCGCTTCCACTAAGAAAGTCACGCTGGCAGAGATGATCAACATATCGATATCATCATTCTCAAGCTGCTCAATCAAAGGTTTCGACTGCTTGAACTGTTTAGGCAAAATATGCTGTTCAACACACTCTTCGACCAATGCTGTGACTTGCTCTGTTGGCATATCGGCTAATGGCTGCATAGAAAACGTGAGGTAATCTTCCATGTTCAGTTTGCCTTCCGAATACAGGCCCATTAAGCGTTTATCTTCTTCAATAAAGTTGGGCGCAGTGGCAATGCCCTTTTCAACCAAGAACTCATTCCAGAGCATCGCTGCATCGGCATTGATCAGCGTTTCATCCATATCAAATACATACAAAGGTTTGAACATCTTAGGCTCTCACAGGTTGAATTTCGTTAAGGTTAAACAGGAGTTCAAGTTGGCTGCCGTTTGCCAACAGTCGCTCAGAGGAACGGTTAAGTAAATCGACAGTTAATTCACATTCATCGACATCCACTTGGTAGCGAATCACGTTGCCTAGCAGTTGGTGGTTGCGAATGGTGCCCGTTTTCGGCGCGGAGATATGCTCGCCATATTGTCGACCTTGCTCTTTCACGTAGATCGATTCAGGGCGAATCGCCACTTTCCACTCGGTTTCAATGTTGAAAAGTTGCTTGGCTTTGTTCGCTTGCACCAGATTGTAGTGCCCCATGAACCCAGCAACAAACTCATTGGCCGGTTGAGTGTAGATCTCTTCAGGTGTACCCGCTTGTACGATCTCCCCTTTATTCATCAAGAAGATACGGTCAGACATGATCATCGCTTCTTCTTGATCGTGGGTCACGAAGATCGTGGTCAGGTTCATCTCTTTTTGAATATCTCGGATCTGTTGGCGTAGGTGTTTACGGATCTTGGCATCCAGCGCTGAAAGTGGTTCATCGAGCAATAGAATACGCGGCTTGACCACCAAGGCTCTTGCCAAAGCGACACGCTGACGCTGACCGCCCGATAATTGATGCGGGTAGAATTTCTCTTTGCCCGTTAAGTCCACCAGCCCAATCACTTTCGCGACTTCGCGCTTAATCTCGTTAGCAGCAAGCTTTTTCATCTTAAGGCCAAACGCAATGTTGCCTTCAACCGTCATGTTCGGGAACAGCGCATAAGATTGAAACACCATGCCGATGCCACGCTGTTGTGGCACTTGGTGAGTAATCTCTTCACCGTTGACCCAGATCTCGCCACCATCAACAGGATTCAGGCCTGCCAAGCTGCGCAGTAGAGTCGATTTACCACAGCCACTGGGACCAAGCAGAGTAATGAATTCGCCCTTCTCGATGGAAAATTCAATATCTTCAAACACCGTGTTGTCACCAAAGCTCTTGGTGAGGTTTTTCGCATTTACATAGCTCATTATTTTGTTCCCTGGCTGAAACGACTTGCCAACCAAGTCAGTAAGAAAATAAACAGGAAGTACGTCATCACTAGGGCTGACGTGAAGTGGCCGCTGGTTTGACGCATGTTGTATAGGTAGATTTGCAGTGTCTCGTAACGTGTACCCACCAAGATGTTGGCGAACACGAACTCGCCTAATAGGAACGAGAACGACAAGAACAGCGACGCCATTAAGCCTTTCTTAAGGTTTGGCAGAATAATCAACAAGAACGCTTTGGTAGTGCTTGCACCGAGCAGATGAGCAGCGTCCATCAAGTCGTGCAGGTTGATCGCTTCAAAGCTGTTGGCAATCGCGCGATACATGAATGGCAACGCGATGGTGAAGTAAGTACCAATCAAGATCCACGGCGTGCCTATCAGTGAGATTTCGCTGTCTGCATACAGCTGAAGCAAGCCAACCGACGATACCACGGGTGGCACAGCGAATGGCAATAAGATCAGGATATTCATCACCTTGTCGAGTTTCGGGAAATAGTAAAACACCACGAAAATCGCAGGCAGAACCAACACCACACTCAATGACAGCGCCGCCACACAGATAAACAGTGAACGACCAAAGGCTTGTAAGAAGCGAGGATCGGTCAGCAGGTTGATATACCAATCTAACGTGAAGCCATCCGGCAGGATCGTTGCGCCCCATCGAGAAGAGATCGAGTAGATAAAAGTCGCTAAGATCGGGATCATCATGATGCCGACAATCGAATAGACAACCGTTTTATGAAAGCGAGTATTTACGGTATTCATTACTTTCTCTTCCCTGCGTAGCTTTTGCTGATCAGCCATTGGTTAATCACGGTGATGAAGGCCAGCATCGCCATCAGAATCACTGAAATTGCCGCAGCTAGGTTTGGTTCTAAGAACAAATCGCCCGATACCAAGCTCGCGATTCGAATCGTAATCACGTTGTAGTTGCCCGAGGTCAACGCATACACGCTCGCATAGGCGCCAATCGCATTGGCAATCAAGATGATGAAGGTGCCGAACAAAGCCGGAGATAACACAGGCAGCGCGATTTTGGTCCAGTATTGCCAAGTTTTCGCGCCAAGCAATGCCGAAGCAGCTTGCCAGTCGTCACTTAAGGCATCGAACGCTGGATACAGCAACAACACCGCCAATGGGATCTGGAAATAGATGTAAATCGCCAGTAAGCCCCACTTGCCGTACAGGTCGAAATCACCTAGTAATCCATACTGCTTAAGCAATAAGGTGATCGCACCATTAGTACCAAGGATGATGATGAAGGCAAACGACAAAGGCACACCAGAAAAGTTACTGCTCATGTTGGTGAAGGCAATCACCGCATCGCGGATTTTAGAATCAACGCGGCGTAATGAAGAAACGAGCAGAGTCGCAATCGCTAAGCCAACAATACTCGACCAAATCGACAGCCATAAACTGTTGCCAAAAGCCTGCATCATGAAGGCAGAATCGAATATCTCAGAGTAGTTTTCGAGAGAGAGCTCATCATCGTAGAAGAAGCTGTTGATCAGCACCCAAACCATAGGTGCCAGTTGGAACAGATAGAAAAACAGTGCGAAAGGCGCAAGCCACAAGGCGGGCTTGAAGCGTTGAAACAAAGATTTGGTTTTGGGTTGAAGCGCAGAGCCATCGCTCTGCGTGATTACAGAACTGCTCATAAGGCCAACAATTCCTGAGTGTAATATTTATCGTGTTCAATGTTGAGTAACTGACAGACGCTGCCGCAGATATCGGTCTGTTTCACTGAACACTCTTGGTGTGTGAACTTATCGCCAATCACAAAGAATGGCACTTCACGCTCTTCAGGCAGAATGCCACCGTGAGACAAGTCATTGTTCATGCCGTGGTCACTGGTGATAATCACTTGATAACCATCGTCTACCCATTTCTCAAGGTAGTTCGACAGGTAGATATCCGCGCCACGAGCACTATTGCGGTATTGGCGAGAGTCCAGCCCGTGCTTGTGCCCCATGTCGTCAATGTTCATTGGGTGAATCAGTAAGAAATCAGGCTGATGAGTGACACGCAGATGCTCTGCATCCAAGAACAAGGCTTCATCTGGGTAATGATCCCAGTGGTAGAAACAGCCATGTTGAATGTTCATGGTCTCATCGTTAGTGAAACGGTCACGCACAGCATCAAATGGCGCTCGGTTATAAAGTTCACTCACCCAATGATATGCCGCTGCAGCCGTCACTTTGCCCTGCGATTTCGCCAAGCTAAAGATCGACTCGTGATTCGATAAACGCACGATTTGGTTGTTAACGATGCCACTCTCGACAGGGCGAACCCCAGTTAAAATGCACTCATACAGTGGGCGTGACATAGATGGCAGTTCACATTGCACAGGGTAAAGCGTGGCGCGCAGCTTGTTTTTTTGCGTGCTCATGATTTGCGAAGTGCCCTGTTGATTTTGGGAAACGCTGTGATTACTGTTTTTCGAGTCACTAAGTTCTAGAAGGCCGTTCAGGTAGCCCATGCAATCACGGGCTACCTGATAGTTCAGTCCATCTAGAACAACAAGGATAACCTTATTGCTCATGGTCTATTCTCTATTGCTTGTTTCTATAAGCCACCCGTTACAGGTGGCGTGTTAAGCGGGGTTATTGCTGGTGAATCAATACGCTTTCTTGCCATTGACGTGGCAGACGACGTGCTGATTTTTCCCATGCTGAGAAGTCAGATACTGGGTGCACGTTGCTGTATTCATCGTTAGAGATCAGCTTGTCTTGTACTGATTGAGGTAGCGTAACGCTGCTACGGATTGGGCGCGCGTAACCTTCTGCTAGGTTGATTTGGCCTTGGTCACTGAAGATATATTCACGAGCCAGCTTCGCCGCGTTCGGGTTTTTCGCGTATTTGTTGATGATGGTGGTGTAACCAGAGATCACTGAACCATCTTGTGGAATGCTTACTGTAAAGCGCTCACGGTCGATCTTGTCGCGGTAATTCAGTGCGTTGAAATCCCACATGATTGCCACTTCCACTTCGCCTTTTTCAAGGTTCGCGATGCTTGGATCTGTGTAAGACAGGCGGCCTTGCTTCGCTAGTTCACCAAAGAATTTAATCGCTGGTTTTAGGTTCGACTCGTCACCGCCGTTAGCAAATGCAGCCGCTAGAATTGCGTTGTTTGCTTGTGCTGCTACGCCTACATCACCGACTGTGACTTTGTAGTCGCCTTCGAGTAGGTCACTCCAAGATTTTGGGGCATCTTCAACAAGGTTGTTGTTTGAAATGAACGAGATAGTACCTGTGTAAGCCAGAGCCCAGTGACCATCTTTGTCTTTCGCCCAATCTGGAATGTCATCCCAAGTCGTTGGCTTGTATGGCTGCGTTACGTCTTTCTGCACAGCGACACGTGCAAAGGCGAAACCGACGTCACCGATATCTGCGGTTGCGTTTCTTTTCTCTGCTTCAAATTTCGAGATCTCTTGAGCCGAGCTCATGTCTGTATCCTGATGCTTCAAACCGTAGTTTGCTTTCAGGTCAGCCCATGTGCCTTTCCAGTTTGCCCAACTGTCTGGCATACCCACACTGTAAACCGCACCCTCTTTTTGAGCGGCTTCAATCAGTGACTCAAGATCAGCATCCTTCGCCATCGCTGGCATTGAAAGTGTTGCCGTTATTAGCGTTGCGCCGATTAATTTTGCAGGTGAACCAATCAGTTTGGCTGGCGATACAGTTGAACGGCTAAGCAAAGTTTTCATTGTCTCTATCCCTCTGGACTAGGTCAGTAAGTTCATTTTGTATGCTATCGCCGGAGTGTGACGCTTTCGCACAAGTTATTTGACAGTTAGGATGCATTTCCGTGGCAGTTATATTTCACCCATATGACAGCAAGCCTTTGTTTACTGTCACATTCCTGTTAACTCTGTGGTTTACCTTATTGAGCACACGAACTTATGGACTAGATCAGCAATGAGAACATTGGCTACAGGGCAATCAGGGACACAACTAGGCAGAATTAAGGCAAGCATCAGAGAACAGCTTCAATCTGGCATCTTCACCGAGGGGCAAAAGCTGCCATCCGAAAGAGAGCTCAGCGAGCTGTTTTCAACCACACGAATTACGCTCAAAGATGCGTTGGTATCATTAGAAACCGAAGGCCTGATATACCGAGAAGAGCGCCGAGGTTGGTATGTGTCACCCGAACGTGTTCGCTATAACCCATTGTCACGTTCTCACTTTCATCAAATGATTCGCGAACAACACCGCATAGCAGAAACCAGACTGCTCAGCACCCGTACAGAGATGGCGGCGGGCGATTACGCCAAAGCATTAGAGATAGAGCAGATAACGCCAATACACGTGATTGAGCGCTTGCGTTTTATTGATGGCAGAGCAGTGCTGTTTGTTGAAAATGTACTGAAAGCGCCCTTATTTGATGGTGTCTTGTCGGAAAACCTCACCATGTCACTAACAGGCATCTACCGAGAAAAATACGGCTACGAGACCAAACGCTCGCGCTTTGATGTGATTCCCACCTCCGCCCCTGCGCATGTCGCCAAGGCGCTGAATTTAGCCGAAGGCCAGCCCGTTTTGAAGATCTGCCGAGTGAACTACAAACAAGACGGTGAGCTAATGGACTGCGAGTTGGAATACTGGCGACCGGACTCTGTGGTGATTCATATTGATAGTATTGGTTAACGTCATATGACCATTTGCCTAGTTTTAGGCTTAGGCTTAGGTTTAGGTTTAGGTTTAGGAAGAAAAAGCTAACATACAAAAACTCCGACAAATTCTGACGGAGTTTTTTAACGATCGAACCTTGAAGCTGTGCAAGCTACCTAGCTCATGAATCAAGCTTGAGAAACTGTCTTACCCTTGATGAATCTGGGTTAGTGAAAAACTTCTCTGGGTTGGATTTTTCAATCAATATGCCCTTCTCAAGAAACACCACCTGATCCGATACCTGACGCGCAAACTCCATCTCATGTGTCACAACTACCATGGTGTAGCCCTCTTGCGACAGTTTCTTCATCACCAATAACACCTCTTCGACCAATTCAGGATCGAGTGCTGACGTTGGCTCATCAAACAGCAGCACATCCGGCTCCATCGCGAGAGCTCTGGCAATAGCGACACGTTGCTTTTGCCCACCCGATAACATGCTTGGGTAGTTCTCTAGTTTGTGCGACATCCCAACCTTATCGAGCTGCTTACGAGCCATCTCTTCGGCGTCTGATTTCGCTATCTTCTTAACGTGAACGAGCGCTTCCATGACGTTTTGCAACACGGTTAAATGCGGCCACAAGTTGAAGCTTTGGAAAACCATACCAAGGCGCTCTCGGAGTTTCGCCAACTCTTTATATTTCAGTGGTTTACCCGTTTCAGAGTTGATGCCAATACGCTCATCACCCATAAAAATCGTGCCGCGCTCTGGCTGCTCTAGCCAATTCATGCAACGCAGTAGCGTCGATTTCCCCGAACCTGACGAGCCGAGAATACTCACCACATCGCCTTTGTTGATGTTGAGGTTGATGTCTCGCAGTACTTCGATGCCATCAAACTGTTTCGACAGGTTTTCAACCTTGATGATCGTCTCTCGTTCTTCCAATAGTGGCTCGCACTCTATCACTTCCAAATTCACGCCCAAAGAAGGGTTAATCGGTGCTTCGGTTTCAATAATCTCTGATTGTTTAAGCATGGCTAAGCCCTCTAAGTTCAACTTTGGTTTGGATTCGTTTGGTGATAGTTTCAAGTGCAATACTCACAGCCCAGTAGAGCGCGATAGCAATGATGAACGCATTCAATGGGATGAAGTAGGTCGATTGAATACTATTGGCGGCCGCGGTAATTTCTGCGACGGTGATGATGCTAAGAAACGCTGTGTCTTTTAAGCAGATGATGAGTTGGTTCGTGATCAGCGGAACCGATTTAAACAACACATTTGGGGTAATAACTCGGGTAAAGGTTTTGAATTTAGAGAAGCCATAAGCGTGCGCTGCTTCGATGTAACCTGGCTCTAGCCCTTTACGAACACCTCGGAAAATCTCACAAAAATAGGTACCGTGATAGAGACTTAGCGCGATGATTCCCGCTGTAATCGCATCGAGTCGAATACCAACCTGCGGCAGCCCGTAATAGAGCAGGTACGCTAAGATAAGAAACGGCAAGGTGCGCATCATGCCTATCAAACTATTGATGGTGTACTTCACACCAAGTTTTGAGTTTTCGAGACAATACAACAAACTGATGCCAATGATGAAACTCAAGATTGAAGACGAAACAAAAAGATAAAATGTGGTCACAAACCCTGAAGCAAACAGCTCTTTTTGTTGCCAGATAATATTCCATTCTTCCATATTTACTCCTTAAACTTACCCGCTCAATAAAGCATCACAAGCAGGTAAATGGTGTTTCTGACCAAGTAGCCATGACGGCTAAACTGTGGCTGTTGTTGATAGCTGTGACTGAGGTAGATGACTGATAGCCACATTTACTGCTGCAGATAAGTGGCTCGGTTTTCAGCCACCGCTTGCAACTTCACCAACACGCCAATAATCAACATGTATATGGCACCAGCACACAGAATCGGCCCAAGTGGTTCATAGGTAACCGCAGAGATTCGATTGGTAACACGGGTTAGGTCGACGATGCCGATCACCGCAATCGCCGGGCTGCCCTTAATTAAGAACGACATCTCATTGACTAGCGCAGGTAGGCTCATGATCACCATTTGTGGGAACATGATGCGGCGAAAGTAAGTGATGCGTCTCATACCAATGGCTTCTGCTGCTTCCATTTGCCCTTTTGAAAAATTGAGAAAGGCGTTGCGCCAAATCTCTGCATTGAATGCCGATGTATTGAGTGTGAGCGCTAAAATGGCAGAAACGTGTTTATCTAAATTGATGCCAAATGACGGAAAAGAAAGGAAAATAAACAGAGCCAACGTCACCAAAGGCGTTGCTCGTGCCCAACTGACATAGATGCCCAACATTTGATCCACAAACGGGATTTTCATCATTCTAACCAAGGCAATCATTAAGCCGATGACGACACCTAATACAATCGATACTGCCGATATCCATGCCGTTGCCCACGCGCCCTGTAGCAACTGTTCCCAAGCGTAATAATCCATAAACGACCTCTTTGATCAGCGACTTCTTTCGATAGATTGTGCGCCAATGACTCATGGGGTAAACCGCTTTGAACCCATTGGCATGGACACAAACAGTCGCTAACTGTTTGTGTCGGCGCATGCTTATTCATCTATTGAACGGCTGTTAGCTTGCGATACTGCTCAACCGAAGTGATGGCTTCTGAAGGGAGTTGGTCGAACGATTCACCGAACCACTTCTTCTGCAGCTCTGCCATTTTTCCTGTTTGCTCAAGGTGTAGGAAGAATTCCGTTAGGTAAGCCAAAAGCTCAGGATTATCTTTAGGAACTGGCCAGCTCACGAAACCCGGGCCAGAGACTGCTTCGCCTTTTTTGAATACCTTTGACTTCGACTTCACCACCTCGTTAACCGAAACCACACTGTTGATCACATAGTCGATACGGCCAATTGCCAAGTCGGAATACGCTTCTGGATAAGATTGATACTGAACGACTTTGCCCAAAGACTTGCCTTGTGCTTCTAGCATCTCTTCCAGCTCAGGAAGTCGCTCTAGCAAGGCACTGCCGGCTTGTAGCCCCACCGTTTTGCCGTCTAGATCCGCGACAGTATTGATGTCGTCATCACCCGCTCGGGTTAAGAAGTAGTGCTGCGCTGAAGCAATCGGTGGAGTAAAGTCAAAGGCCTTTAAACGGGCGTCGGTAATGATCGCTCCAGTTAACGCCACGTCGTATTGGCCAGCGGATACTGACGCGAGTAACCCTGTCCAAGGTAAGATCTCTTGTTCAATATCGAACTTCGAATATTCACGCAGTTCATCAAGCAGATCTTTATTAATCCCAGCTGGATTACCGCGATCGATGTAGTTGAATGGCGAGTAGTTATCTTCTGTCGCCACTTTCATAAAACCTTGCTTTTCGATGGCTGCAAGCTCGGATGCTTGTGCGATTCCAAAACAACCCAGTACGACTGTTGCTGCCGCTGTTGAAACCCATGCCTTCATCGTCATTCCCTGTTTCATACGCTTTCCTTATCGAGATTATTTGCCTGCCTTTACTTTATGAACGGAATGCCTCGAAGACGTAGAGCCAATTTAATTTTCGGGTTGGGACAGAGCTATTTTTAGGTTAGAGCAGGGCACCTTTCTCATTAGATACCGTTCAAAAGCCAGTTCTTAAAACATCCATATGAACTCTGGCTCACTTCTTGCTCTTTTATACAAATAGGACCGAGGTTTACTGAGAATAAGGACTGTATCTCATGGCGATAAATCACAATTGTTTCATCGAGTTTGATTCCAAAAGAAGCCTACAAGAACAAGTGCGTAGCTATTTGGTGACGGCGATATTGAATGGTATTTTTCCTGCGGAGCAAGCGCTTCCGTCTTGTCGCAAGCTCTCTAGCCAATTAGGCGTCTCACGCAATACGGTCTCGTTGGTGTACGACAGTTTGCTCGATGATGGTTATCTCATCAGCAAGCCTCGCAGTGGTTATTACCTGTCAGAAAAGTATCAAAATCCGAGCGAAGAAATAGACGCGAACTTGGATCATTTTGAATCAACAGACAACGACAATGCACCGGATTGGAGCAAGCGAGTTAAACTGCAATTGAGCCAATACCCTCGCATCGTCAAACCCTCGCATTGGAGCTGCTATCAGTACCCATTTATTTTTGGCCAACCCTCTATCAATGACTTTCCATTAGCGCAATGGCGAGAAGCCACAAGAAAGGTCACCTCAGATCCAAATGACCATCGCTGGCTGTGTGACAAGGTCGATAAGGACGTCGACATGCTGGTCGAACAGATACGCACAAGGGTGCTTCCTCAGCGCGGCATTCACGCTCAAAGTGATGAGATCCTCATAACCTTAGGTTCGCAAAATGCGCTGTATTTGATTTCTACTTTGCTCATGAACCACCAGAGCCGAGTCGGAGTCGAGAACCCCGGCTACAAAGAAGCGAATCACATTTTTAATCTCTCTGGCGCGCAGTTACACCCGCATCAAGTGGATGAACAAGGATTGAGATTCAATGAGCACTCTTCACTGTGTGATCACTTCTATGTCACACCTAGCCACCAAGCCCCAACGGGCGTCACCATGAGTGACGAGCGTCGAGCTCAGTTACTGGAAATGGCCAAAACCAATGATGCGGTGATTATCGAAGATGACTATGACGCCGAGTGCAACGTGGAGTGGAATCCTAAACCCGCGCTGAAAGCCAGTGACAAGGAAGGACGCGTCATCTACGTCAGCAGCTTCTCTAAGCTATTAGCACCCGGCTTAAGATTAGGCTACATCGTGGCACCTGAAGAGTTGATCTACGACCTTAGAATACTGCGTCGCTTGATGTATCGACACGCGCCAAGCCGTGTCCAGATGGAAGTGGCGCACTTTATTGAACAAGGCTACTACGACAGCTTTGTAAGGCGCTTTAGAGAAAACACGCGCCAGCGCTGGAAGCTGATCAACGATGCCGTCTTGAAATACTTACCTGACTGCAAGCGACTGGCTCAGAGTGAACAAGCCAACTCTCTGTGGCTACAAACGCCCAGCCACATCAATAGCCAACGTTTAGCATCACGAGCCGCACAAAAAGGAATACTGATTGAAACCGGGTATTCACACTTCATGACTAATACCGAGACGGAATCGGGCTGTGAAGCATTGTCAGAATATGACCCCAACTCCTATTTTCGATTGGGCTTTCACGCCATCGACAAAGATCTGATCGCACTCGGTATCAAAGAGCTGTCAGAGGTGATGAAGATCTAGCATCACTTAAGAGCGGTTTGAGCAGAGTGATTTAGTGAATAAACGTAAAAAGAGCATCAATCGATGCTCTTTTGTCGTTTCTGAAGGTTAGGTTTGGCACGTTGAAAAGAACGGGGAACCCTTTGTCAAAGTGCCTTGGTCGTTGTATTGGCTATCTTAATGAAGAATTAAGAAGCGAGTTCAAACAACACTTCATCAATGATCTTAACGCCTTTCTTAATCTCGCTTGGCTGAATAACCAAAGGTGGCGCAACGTGAATACGGTTATTCACAATGAAGGTCAACAGGCCTCGCTTGGTCAATTGCGCTTTCAATTGCCCCATTTTTTCATTGCTTAATGGTGTTTTACTTTCACGATCTTCCACCAGCTCTACAGCCCAGAACATCCCTTTACCGCGCACATCACCAATCATAGGGTGTAACTCTTGAAGGCTCAGTAGGAGCGGCCCTAGAACGCTGTTACCGACGTTATCAGCATGCGTGACAATGCCCTCTTGCTCCATCACATCTAGCGTTGCAACGATAGAGGCCATCGCCAAAGGGTGACCAGAGTACGTTAAGCCGCCCATAAAGAAGTTTGACTTAAAGTGCTCAACGATCGGTTCGCTGACCACCACGCCACCAGCAGGCACATAACCGGAGTTCACCCCTTTCGCAAAAGTAATCAGATCTGGCACTACATTAAAGTGCTCAAACGCAAACCACTTACCCGTGCGGCCAAAGCCAACCATGACTTCATCGAATATCAACTGAATGCCGTATTTAGTTGCAAGCTCACGCACGCCGATAAGATAGTCTTTGGGCGGAATGAGAAAGCCAGCCGTTCCCGGAATCGTCTCTAGAATAATCGCCGCAATCGCTGTTGGCCCTTCGCATTCAATCACTCGCTCTAAATGCTGCAGGGCACGCTCACTCTCTTCTGCCTCAGTCGCCGCATTGAACTCGCTTCGATAGAGAAATGGATTGAAGAAGTGAACGTGCCCACGGCTATACTCGTTTGGAATTCGACGAAAGTCCCCCGTCGCAGCAATAGCAGTACCTGTATTGCCATGGTAAGAACGGTAAGCAGATAACACCTTGTCGCGCCCAGTGAATTGTCGCGCCATGCGAATCGCGTTTTCGTTGGCGTCTGCGCCTGCATTGGTAAAGAACACCTTCTTAAACGAGCTTGGCGCTTTCGACAAGATGCGCTTGGCCGCCAAACCGCGAGTGAGGTTTGCGGTCGCAGGGGCAACAGTTACCAATGAGTCCGCTTGATCTTTAATGGCTTTGATCACTTGTGGATGCTGATGACCAATGTTGGTGTTAACCAGTTGGCTACTAAAATCAAGGTACTCTTTACCTTCGTAGTCCCACATTTTGCATCCTTGCCCACCCGCAATGGCGATAGGCTCCGCTGCTTCTTGAATCGACCAAGAATGAAATACGCTCTTGTCGAGGTCGATAATATCTTGGTTCACAAGCTGTTCTGTTGATACTTCCATTTCATCGTCTCCATTAACAACACTAGATTCACAGCCGCTCGTGCTTGGCTCCTCTTCAAGAATGAAAGACACAAAACACGACATTGAAAAGGCTGCGCTATCGGATGGCATAATCTTCATCCCAAACAGGGCGGAGGTCATAGTGTCAGTTTCAACAAAATCGTGGGCCAGTGGATCAGCCCAAACCTCCTCCCCGATCCAACCAACAGCCTGACCCAATCCAATCGTAGATCTGGCTCTATTCAAAATTCTTAGGTGTGAATAGATTGAAAGGCAGACGAGACAAGTCTCATCGAACGCTAATTAACGCAGCAGCAATATCAAAAGCAAAGAGGTGAGCAAGAGTGGAATTAGGATTAGCGATGACATTGATTCTGTTTGCAGGAGTAGTTCGAGGCTATTCAGGGTTTGGTTTTGCGATTATCGCAGCGCTCTCCCTCAGCTTTATTGTTCCACCATTGCAAGCGGTAACCATCGCTATCCTATTGGATTTTCTAAGCACTTTCCCTCTGCTCAAGCGAAGTAAAACCACCATCAATATCCAGCTTATTGCGCCGCTGTGTATTGGCATGTTGGTTGCGGTGCCTTTCTCGCTGTATTTCATTAGCACGATATCGGAATCAGGCTTGAAGGCCTTTATCGCGATGATGTCTTTGGTCGCTGGCACGCTGATTATTTTGGACTTACGCCTCACTTGGCTACACCAACGACACGCGTTTTGGGCGGGAGCAATTTCGGGGTTTAGCATGACCACCGCTTCTTCGGGAGGGCCGCCATTAGTGACGTATTTGATGAACCTAACCATTAAAACCAGTGAACAGAGAGCCACCGCGATCGTGTTTTTTCTGCTGAGTTCAGCAATTTCACTGGTTGGCTTCATATGGATTGGCGCATTTAACCAAGGATCGTTCATCACAGGTTTATGGCTATTACCGGCAGCTTTGATTGGCAATGTACTGGGGCAAAAGCTGTACCTATCAGTACCGAACTTGTCTGCAAAAACAACGACCGCGCCGATTTTGATCGGCATGGCACTACTTATGTTAATTTCAAATTAGAAGGATGTATTTATGGATAAGATAGCGTTCATTACAGGGGCAACCTCTGGTTTCGGCAAAGCGGCAGCAAAACGTTTTGCGGAAGATAACTGGTCGTTAGTGTTGTCTGGTCGTCGAATCGAAAGGCTACTCGACCTAAAGGAAGAATTAACGGTGCCTGTGCATGTAATTCAACTCGACGTTCGAGACGCAGACGCCGTAAAACAAGCCATTGATTCACTACCCACTGAGTTCTCATCGATTACCGCATTGGTCAATAATGCTGGGTTAGCTTTGGCACCAGAAGGCGCGCCTGATGTGGACTTGAAAGACTGGCACACTATGATCGATACCAATGTCACAGGCTTGGTTAATGTTACTCATGCGCTGTTGCCTACGTTAATTAAAAAAGGCGCAGGAAGCTCAATCATCAATGTTGGGTCAATCGCCGGACAGTGGCCTTACCCAGGAAGCCATGTGTATGGTGCCAGCAAAGCGTTCGTAAAGCAGTTCAGTTACAACCTACGTTGCGACCTACAAGGCACAGGGGTACGAGTGACTGACCTCTCCCCTGGCATTGCAGAAACGGAATTTACTCTAGTAAGAACCAAAGGTAACCAGACGGCTTCAGACAACCTTTACCAAGGCACTACACCGTTGTCAGCAGAGGATATTGCCGAGCAGATGTTTTATATCGCAACCTTACCAGAGCACATCAACATTAACCGAGTCGAAGTGATGCCGACCCGACAAGCGTGGTCTCCATTCGCTATCGATAGAGACTAGTTTAAAACACTCTAAATCAAAAAAGGTGGTCTATGCAGACCACCTTTGTTACTGACTTCAATTTTTTACTTAGATGCAATCGACCACATCAAAGGCTTGCCCTGATTCATCACTTGCGATGGCATGACGATACCCTTTGGTGAATGTATCTAGTGCTGCATTGACCATGCTTACCGCAGTAAAACCCGGCATTGAGAGGCTTGATTGATTTCATGGTCGGCGACTTTAAGCAGATATCCATCACCTAAAACAAAGCCGCATATTGATGCGGCTTGGCTGATCTTCGGTTGATACCCCTTCAAAGAACAACGGTTCAGGCATGACCATGAATGTACTTGAACTCTTGCTCTATCGCATGAAGCATATTAATGGCGTTCTCAGACGATGCATGGATGATCTCTGTCTTAGGTGCCGCGCCTGTTTGTTCTATTTTTATTTCATTTTCAGACAGTAGAGAAATAGTCGTACACTCAAACTCAAAACCATTGAGGTTCACGTCCATAATGGCGCTCGCCCACTCAATGGCAACCACATCTTTGGTGGTGTATTGGTTGGTCAAAATACCGCAGCCTCCGTCTGGTTTCGGCAATACATGATCAACAATGCCATCGTAATCATTATCCCAAATCAGAATTTCTAACTCACTGTCACCATCACTCACCGCAGTGATTGGGTAGCCACTTTCATCCAGTGTGAGAAGCACTTGGGTATGAGGTTTTAATTCAGGTTCGTGTTGGGTGTCTGGCTGGGCTATCGAGTCGAGGTATTGGGAGAATGAATACTTGAGATAAGCCTGCACTTCTTCATTGTCATTGATGTTAATGCTGTTTGGCGCGTCTGTGTGAGCGGTATTGATTGATATTTCTGGCATGCCTGCCAAAAAGTCGTCGAATAGTTGCGTTGCTTTGTCTAACTCAGAGTGAGTTGCAATTACTTTACTCATGTTGATAGCCCTTTCAATTGATTAGGTTTTAATAAAAGCAAATAGCAGAAGTACAACAGATGATGAATATGGGGTGGGTGAACCCTTAATAGGTCGCAACTTTAGATTAGCAAAGCCGTGGAGAAGTTGTATGACAATGAAATGAAGCTTACACAAGGATTCGATAAAGTGAGTTCACGATCAATGTTTCGTGTTCTTGTCTGGCGATTAGAGGCTTTCACTGGCGAGCAGGTATTGAAGTCCAATCTCTTCAACACGCATAAAAAAGACCTAAAGCGCGGTTGTGCTTTAGGTCTCGATAAAGGATTAGGAACGATGAAGAATCACATAAAACTAAACGATTTTCTGCTCGTGTTCTTTGCTTGATTCGGTCTCTTTCGACAAGAAACTGGCTACTATCTCTCTCAGTTTCCCTTGATTAACAGGCTTAGGTAAAAACTCATCCATGCCTACATCGAAACACAAATGCTTGTCTCGCTGCACGACGTTGGCTGTCAACGCAACGATTGGAATGTGCTTTGCAGACCCTTCTTCGAGCGCTCGGATCTGCTTGGTCGCTTCGAAGCCATCGAGAACCGGCATCTGACAATCCATAAAGATCATCTCGTATTCGTTAGTCTTGAATTTATCAACACCAATTTCACCGTTGTCAGCAATATCAACCTCAAAGCCAAGTTTCTTGAGCATCATCTTGGCAACTTGCTGGTTTACTCGCGAGTCTTCAACGACCAAAACCGTACCACTAAATTCTCCGGCAGCCGCGACAGGTTTTGACTCTGCTTCAATTGGAGCTTGTTTATCGGCTTGTGAGGCGTTTACAGAAACAGAGGGTGCCTCTTTAACAACCGCCGCAGGTTTGGTTAACGACACTGGTTCATTGTCTTTAAACGCAACCTCGCCTCTGTTCGGATAAGTAAAGACTGAAGTATCGGCGGCTCTCGCGAGTACCTCACTAATGGTCCATTTAAGCTGATTATCTTGGTAAGGGCGCGCTATGTAGGCAACAAAACCGACTTGTTTAGCACGAGCTTCATCTTGCTTTCTAGGGTCAGCAGAGATCATCACTAACTTAGGACACTCACTGCCAAAGCGTTCAACTAAGCTTCTCGCCAGTTGAAAGCCATCAACGGACGGCATTACTTTGTCTATCAACACCAGATCATAAGGTGATGACTTAGCCACAGACTCTGAAACCAACTCTAACGCTTGGTTTGCCGTTTCACAGCACTCAGACTTAACGCCAAAGGATTGAAGCTGTGTAGACGTTATACGCATGTTCAGCTGGCTATCATCCACCAGCAAAACCGAAACCTGATTGAAATCGATATTGTTTTCGTCGGCTTCTAAACACGGGTCAAAGTCAGCCGTAAAATAGAAGGTACTGCCCTGACCTTCAACACTGGTGAGTTCAAGCTTGCTGCCCATCAATGTCACGATCTTCTCGCATATTGTTAGACCAAGCCCTGTGCCTCCGTAAATACGTGTGGTACTGCCGTCGGCTTGTTGAAACTTATCGAACACCGATTTCTGTTTGTCTTCTGCAATACCGATACCGCTGTCGACAACCTCGAACTTCACTCTGAGTTTTTGTTCAGGCTCAACCACCTCTTCCAAACGAAGTGAGAGCGTGACGTGGCCGTGCTCGGTAAATTTAATCGCGTTGCCTACTAAGTTATTTAGGACTTGTCTTAGTTGAGTACCGTCGCCAATCACCATGGTTGGGATCTTAGGGTCTATCGCTAATTGGAATCGAAGCCCTTTCTGCTCCGCTTTCACTCGGAAGGTTGATTCAACGTCGGCCGCAATGCCCATCATTTTCATCGGCTCTTGCTGAAGCTCTAGTCGCCCCGCTTCGATCTTCGAGTAATCAAGAATGTCATTGATTAAGTCGAGCAAAGTAAGCGAAGAGGTGTTGAGCATGTTGATGTACTCTTTTTGCTCTTTCGGCATATCCATTTCAGAGAGCAAAGACGACAACCCGATAATCCCATTCATTGGGGTACGGATTTCGTGACTCATATTGGCAAGGAATTCACTTTTATTGCGGTTGGCCACCTCAGCAACGTCTTTGGCTTTTTCCAGCTCTTTGTACTGTTGACGAATACGTTCAATAGACTGGTTATAACTGCTCTCGAGTGTCGAGATCTCATCTTTGTAAGTAGAGTCAGTTGGCGTTAAGAAGCGCGGTTTGTTGTCTTCGACCTGTTGCAGATTGATCTGAGAAGACATGGTCATCAAACGTTTTACGACAAGGCGATAGACGATGGTTAAACATACCAGAGACAGCAAGAATATTTTGACGGCTTCGAAGGCAAGCAACAATAGCACTCGTTCTTCAAAGTCATTGAGAATCATACTTAAATCAGATTGCACCGTGAGCGTTGCCAATGGGAAATCTGTGCCACCCATTTGGTGCACCATTTCCCAAGACTGAGAATAAGATTGGCCTTCGGTCTTTTGACCTAACTCTAGAATTTTTTCATCGGGGCTTTCAATCAGGAGGTAACTCACAGACGGCAAACGAAAGATGCCTTCTGCTTGCACAAACAGTTGAGCACGGTCTTCGACCCACAAGCTGGACGTTAAACCGGAGAGATAACCGGCCTTAACCTGTTCGACCTGAGAGCTGATAAAAGAAACTCGATTTTGGTACTCCACATACAACCCGAGACCTGTCACTATAACAGTGAATAAGGTGCTGATTGCGATGATTACCCCGATCAACTGTCGGGAGAGTCCAATATAGCGTTTTCCTTTTGTCACCATACACAAATTACCATTATTGTTATCCTAGCAAACTACAATTACTCAACTAGTATAATAGTAGTCATTCATCAAATAACTAGGGAAGGTTATGAAAAAACATCTTATCTTTGCATCCATAGTCAGTTTGTTTTCAAGCAGTTATGCTTTTGCAAGCGAACCTCTTCACTACTACATTATTGCGAGCCAAGCGCAACCTTTTCAGATCGAAACTGACGGGTCATCTCACAGAGGAATCGTTTCAGATATTGTGGAAGCCGTGTTTGATGACAGCCAATATGAGATCAACTACCACACCTACCCTTTTAATCGAATGATCGACAAGCTCGATGCGAGAGAGAACCCTAACTGGGTTACCTATGGCAGCCCTAGCTGGGGAAACATCCAATCTGTGAACCTGTCTGAAGATCCGATTTACAATGTAAAACACGTGTTACTGAGTAGCGGTAAAAAGCCATTTGAGTTCAACACAATCGATGATCTAGACGGGAAAGCCGTGGTATTGCTGGTGGGATTTGAGTATCCGAACTTGGAACCTTATATCCAACAGGGCAAGCTCAACGAGATTCGAGTAAAAGATTACACTGCTGCGTTTCGTGTCCTGAACCGAGCACCTGGCGATACCGTGTTTGTGGAAATGGAATCACGAATCAAATACAACCTAAACGAGCAAAAACTGAGTATTGATGATTACCAGATGCAAGAGTTTGGTTCTGTAATCAATAACTACCCTATCCATTTGGCATTTGACCCTGAGATGGATCCTAAGCTGCAAAGCTTCATCAACCAACGCCTAGACACAATGAAAGACGATGGACAGCTCGACGACATCGTACAGAGTTACTTGTAGCACCAGCGTAACGCAGAACTTAGCAACGGATAGCTTGATAGTGAACAATTTGATAACGAACAGCTTGGTTACACACTTTAACTATCATTGATGCCTGACTCTCTAAAACCGAAAAGGCCGCCCTGCTTAATACTAGATAGCAGAGCGGCCTTTTAAATGCGTCTTAGGGGTAATTATAAGTATGCCCGCTATCTGAATCGACGAATCAGTGCGAAGCAATCAAATGCAGTTGCTGAGTGCGAAGCTGGTGACGCACTGCCATCAGAATCTTACCCAAATGGTTCTCGCCGGTTCCATCGCCGCCATCGCCCCAGAAGTGATCTTTGTGCGAATGTTCTTTGATCACCGAATCTCCGGTGTTGGTAAGAAACAGCGCAAACTGTGGATTCTGCCTGAACTTCTCTGTCACAATGAACTGCATCACTTCAACACGAATGTCATACCAATCTTCGCGAACTTGGTCTTCATAGTCACGACTTAAAGAGAACGCTTCGGCAGGTGTACTGGCTTCCAAAATGGTATTGCGTAGCGCTTCGGAGGCAAACTTCATCGCTTGATAATAGTGTTCGCTGGTTGCCCAAACTTGATCACCTACCTTGATAGGACAAGCGGCAAAATTTGACAGGTATCCGTTCGGATCTTCGGGTTCGTAAAACAGCACTTCTTTAGCTTGAGCCACAGAATTAGACATAGCCTTCTCCTTACCAACGACATCGCATATTTTTGCTTTAACTTTAAAATTAGTGGCGTTGAATATTACTGTCAAACAACTTAGTTCAAGAGTATGCCATGTGCGTGTTTTTCATCTAAAAAGCGTAATGTCAAAAGGGATAGGCTAAACGGAACAGTGAGCTAAACAATCAAGAGGTTGATTCAATCTGGATAGGAACTATGAAAAAATACTTATAAATCAAAGGGTGGCGTTGTGCCACCCTTCTAAATGCAATGGGGATTGTTAGTGAATAAGACCTAGCTCCCTCGCTTCTTCCAGACTCAAACCGCTTTCTCTAATTTCTCTTAGAGTCTCGATACGACGACGAGCTTCAGCAGACTTCATTTTCTTTTCTGGTTTGAAAGATACTTCTTCTTCAGCATCCCACTTGTTTGCAATATTTGTCATTTCATCATGGTTGATAGAATTAATGGACATGTTTTCCTCCGAAAAGCACCATGTAATGGACAAGTAATCTGTAGCAAATGCTTTTTCGCTTGTTAAGAAATTCTGTACTGAAGTGTGATGATTCCGACGCTTCACAAAGCTAATTAATAAATGCCTCATTTAAACTTTGCCAAAGCCATTTTCTGCAATTACATTTAAAAAATTCCCCATAAGAAATGTGGTTTGATCCAACTCTCATTTTCCCCGCTTTCAATGCTTCTCTTCTGCTGAAAATTCGTGAAATAACCCAAGATAAACTTCGAGGCACTTCATCCTTTTCGTGCTCGTCGCTTCCACTAAATCCAACACATGTTAATGATAATAGTTATCAATATCATAACTGAGTATTTATCATGTCTGTGGGAAATTCAGAGAAACCACTTCTCGAAGTGAAGAATCTATGTGTCGACTACATCACCGATGACGGTGATTTCAATGCAGTCAAATCCGTTAGCTTTAACATAGGCCAAGGCGAGATTTTCGGCTTAGCCGGAGAATCCGGTTGTGGCAAAAGCACCATCGCATTTGCCATTAACCGCCTGCATAAGCCGCCAGCTTTCATCTCAGGAGGCCAGATACTATTTGGTGGGCAAGATCTACTGAGCTTATCGGACAGCCATTTGAATACCTTGCGTTGGAGTGAGATCGCGATGGTGTTCCAAAGCGCGATGAATTCACTCAATCCCGTATTAACCATCGAAGAGCAGTTTGCTGATGTGCTGCGTCACCATAAAGGCATGACCAATGAACAGGCCAAAGATCGCGCCGAGAAACTGCTCGACCTTGTGAATATTCCACGCCATCGCCTAACAGAGTACCCGCATCAATTCAGTGGCGGGATGCGTCAGCGTTTGGTGATTGCCATTGCTCTCGCCCTTAACCCAAAGCTGATCATCATGGACGAGCCAACCACAGCACTGGATGTGGTTGTACAGCGCGAGATATTGCAGCAGATACACCAACTCAGAGAGGAGTTTGGCTTCTCAATACTCTTCATTACCCATGACCTCGCACTGATGAGCCAGCTGTGTGATCGCATTGCCATCATGCGCCACGGCAAGATAGTTGAGGTCAATAAAGCCCATGAGATTCGTAACAACCCACAACACTCCTACACCCAAAAGCTATGGAGTTCTTTCCCTAATATTCATGAACATGCTCACGCGACGGCGTGCTAGGAGAGCTCCATGTCACAACCTATTTTTCAAGTAAAAAACCTCGTTAAAGAATTCACTGTTGGTGGTGGATTTGGCAAAGAAGAGATCTTTAGAGCACTGCATGGTGTGAGTTTTGACTTACATGCAGGCAAAACACTGGCACTGGTTGGCGAATCTGGCTGCGGGAAAAGCACCTGCGCACGATTGATGACCAAGGTTTACCCTGCGACAGAGGGAGAGATACTGTTCAAAGGCAGAGACATCTCTACGCTGAAAAGCCGTAAAGATATCTTGGATTATCGCAGCCGTGTGCAAATGGTGTTTCAAGACCCCTTTGGTTCACTCAATCCAACCCACACCATTGAGCACCATTTAACACGCCCACTTAAGATCCATAAGCAGGTAGACACTAAACAGGCTCTCACAAAGCGCCTCAAAGAGTTATTAACGCTGGTGGAGTTACCCATCGAAACGCTCGCCAAATACCCACACGAGCTCAGTGGAGGCCAAAGACAGAGGGTTAACCTAGCCAGAGCACTGGCCGTTGGCGCTGAGGTTATTCTTGCTGATGAACCCACCTCGATGTTGGACGTCTCGATTCGACTTGGCGTGTTGAACTTGATGCAAAAAATGAAGAAAGAGTTAGGCATAGGCTTTTTGTACATAACCCACGATCTTGCCACGGCACATTACATCGCAGAAGAGACAGCGGTGATGTACAAAGGGCAGATCGTTGAATGGGGAGCAACCCAGTCGATCTTAACCAATCCACAACACCCGTACACTAAGCTGTTGATCTCTGCCGTCCCTGATCCCGATCTGCCATTTGGCGAACTCGTTAAAAATGAGCCAAACTATTCAATAGACGCTGATCGTATTCGAGAGCAGAGCAGTGAAATACAGCATAAAATCAAACAAGTTGCTGATAATCACTTTGTAAAACAGTGGGATAACGTTGCATGAATGAACTAGACACTTGGTTAGAGCGGATCGGAGATTGGTACAAAGACCGAAAGCATGATCAAGTGGACCGGTTAGAACCTTTGATCTTAACGCCTCCAGATGCACTCTGGGGGCCATTAATCACGGATAAGCAGAGCAAAGGCATCGCATGTTGGCTAGACGGATGCCTGAGAATCTTTACTTTCTATCGCCACCTCGCAGATTCATCGAATCCGGAGTTGGCTTCGCAGGAGGCCAGCAGCTCAAGCCATCAAGATAAAGCCTACCAATACCTGATGTTTGCTTACAGTAAGCTGCAAGCGGTGTCATGCGACCCAAAATCAGAAGCAGGATTGCAAGAATGGTGCACACAGCGGCTACAACACTTGTGTGTATTGGCTTTGGAGTTTACGAACCAACAGCAAGAACCACGCTGGAAAGCAGAATCAGAGAAATTGATCGAGTCGCATGTACGCTTTATGGCAACCCACCTCCGAAACGATGATCAAGGTAGTATTCAACGCCACCTACACTGATCAAGCCCTTCTCGATCAAACATTAAATCAGAATATCATCAGAGTTAGATCCGTAGAAAGCATGATCTGGCCTTGATCATGCTTCGGCGTTTAACTCTGTAAGCTATTGAATTTTAATGATTGACTGAATTTCAGGCAAAAAAAAGCGAGTCCCTTAGGAACTCGCAAAAATCTATTCAGTATGATGTAACAAAATATGAGCCAATCTATTAATCATAAGAAAGGACAAAGGTTGTCTATTCGGGATAAATAATAATCAACTAGATGCGTTACATTGTCATCACTTTGTCAGCGTTAGGTGCGATTTTAATCAGCACCTAATGTGTTCAAAACTATCCATTCAGCCACGATAAAACAGGCTTATCGCAATAGGATAATGACTAGTGGCCAATCGCCATTTCATCGAGCGCAAGGAACACGTTTTCGTCTAAATGACCTTCATGAACTTGTTTACACACTTTGCGACGCACCGCTAAACCAGAGATCAAACGTTCAATGGACAGATGTCGATTGCTGGTGCTATCTCGGTCGTTGTAAAGCTCAATTAGGCGACTCAGTGTTTCGTATGGGATAACGTCCTCCCCTACTCTCAACCAATCAAGCTTCTCAATGAGCTCTGAGCACTCTTCTTTGATTGAGGCATGTGAGTGCCCTGTCATAGCGGATAAAGCCGTTATGCTGCGTTCTAGAGCCTCTGCAGAGGTATATTTAGAGAGAGTAATCATGATCTCGTCAGCGTTAATCTCAACAGAGTGTTTGCGCTGCTTAACTCGACGTCCCAATTTGCCTCTTGGCGACGGTGCTTTACGCTGAATTGGCTCAAACTCACCGTCGATAATCTCAGACAGCTCTTCCAGCTTCTGCTTAGACACCATTTCGTTACGAAGTGGGTTCGGCAGCGTTGGTGCCATATTACGCTTACCTGCGTTAGTGGTACGCGCTCTTGAGTAACGTAAGACTTCTTCCACATTACATTTGATATCTACCTGATAATCGGTCGTTTTCCCTTTTTCGATCAACGCGGTGATCGTCAAGTGATAACCCCAAAGATTAACCAGGAAGGTATCTTCTTGATCCCCGACTTTACCCAGCTTTCTGAGCTCGCGGATCAGATCCATCGAGAAACGACGCCAATCGATGTTACGCGCCAATTTCTGGTTGAGCTCACTGAGCAACATGCTATCTGAATGGCGACGTGCCATGCGGCTTCTAAAGTACGAATACATTTGGAAGACCAGGGTATGTTGCTTCAGGATTTCTGGCGGAAATAGGAAGAAATAGTCACGTGTCAGCAGCTCTTCGTAGAACGAAGGTTCCCAAACCAGGATGTATAGGTTCGGTTTAATGCGAATTTCGCCGTCAGAGCCCTCTGTAGGCGCTTCTTCCGATGCGGTAATGGTTCTAGCTAAGAATCGGAAACGATCACTCTTAAAGCCTTCTGGCATGTTCTCACTAAGCCAACGGCCTGTAAGCTCGTGGAGTTGGAAATCCGTGAATTCGATACGATCAATACTGTCGCGGATCGAATCACGTGCAGGGCCGCTGTCTTTCTTGCCACGTAGAGACAAAATATCAGTGATGTAGAGTGGTGTTTTGTTCGGCGTGTGTTTCGCGTCTAGATGGTAATCATCTTGGTGATGATCATGATATTGAACGGTGAGCGTGAATAACGCGAATAACGTCATCAGATCGTCAACGGTCATGATGTTTTTAGAAGATCTTGTCTCGATCACAGCTCGAGTGCCAGAGATCGAAACCATGGATTTCTGGTAGCTCTTACGAGTTCTAGGTGGCGCTAACGCTTGATCAATAATCCCCGCCCAATTGGTTGGCGAAACAATGAATTGATCCGCTTCATCTTTCATCGTTGGTGGGGTATTCAACCCATGTTCATTCAGTAAGCGCTTGTTTACTTTAGTTTGAGCTAGGGCTTTAGAGCGCTTTTGCTTTTCATTTTGCTTCACGCTTTCTGTCACTAAGCTGGTGGCACCCAGTACCGATATCAACTGGTTTGGGTTCACAAAGCGATGCAACATGGTTTTACCAGCAAGGCCTTCTTCAAAGCGAACGGGGATTTGTTTGAATAATCCGATATTGACTGCTGCTCTTAGCCTTTGCTGTAAGGCCGCACGAGTGACTTGACCATCGGTTGATTCAATAATCTCAGTGGTGGAAACGTACCCGTCTTTGCTGCTAAACCCACGAAGTGAAATTAGGTTAAGAAGCTCAACTATGCTTTTGGTGACACCTTTGAAGTGTTGATATTGTTCTATCCATTCAACGGCTGTTTCAGATACCTCAAATAAATGACCATCTTTGTGGCTTCGTGCCTTAATTAACAATTTCTCTTCTGGTTTCATTTTTGATCCGTATCACACTAACCGTAATTTCACTATAGTTCCTGAATGATAAAGAAAGAATGATCATAAATAAAGAGAATTTATTGGCTTTTAAATAACTGATCTTTTTGATTAATATGATCTTAAATGATTAAGTGATCTAATGATCTGGACGTAAGTTTGCTTTTAAGTGGCTGAATTTAAAGTATTAAAATAAATCGCCTTGGAAAGCATGATCATAAAGGTTCCGAAACTATGATCATTAAACTTAAGAAAGCATGATCACAGAACATCAGAACGATGATCATTAAGTCATTGTAAGCATGATCATTATTGGTTCGAAAGCATGATCATCATACTCATACAGCTTATCCACAGATCGGAATTCAACATCGGTTTCTAAGTCGCTTTTGACTTATCTATGTGGACACTTGTGGCGGCCAATCTATCGGAACAATGATCAAGAGAGCACACTTTTTTATCGTTCCTACCCTATTGAGTGCAAAATTTAGTCTCTATCCGCTGGAAATGGATTGCTTTGATGTATTTAGCGCTGGTGGGTCTTAACTAGGAAGCATGATCATGAAATTGTCATGTTTGTGTATTCTCGGTCTGTGTCGATTGAATTTTCACTCATTGAGCCCTTATAGGCGTTGAATCCCCATTCCAAAAGCATTTGTCCGTAACTTAGCTCATAAATTACATGCTTCCGGAACGATGTTTACTTGATCATTTTTCCGGAGCTTGATCATTTCCAATGTGCAGTTGCTCGGATCAATATTGCTCAGTTTACGCCTTGATCATGCTTCATAATTTGGCGTTATTAATTATCTTACACTGGATGTGCTCCATGATCATTCTTCCGGTTAGGCTCCAATCCTCTGCTGTTTTTTGACACCCCATCTTCTCTTCTGTTTTGAACCTTTTTGTTCATTGAGTGTTTTTTAATTTTTATTGGATTGAAAATCTATAAATTCGAATGCAAATCACACCAACCGTAATCTACGGTTGTATTTCAATCGTTCCGAAGATTTTTCGCTGAAATTCCATTTACATTGTAAATAAGTGATGCTGTAACATTTTAAATGTACGTTAGAAATAACATGGTTGTGCATGATAGAAACGGTCATTTTTGTGTTTGTCTAAGGCGATGTTACATCAAATTGTAAAAACGCAGTCTATTTTATGTGATTTTACTCATAAATGTATGTTCATGTTTTTGTTGTGTTTGTTGTTAATCGCTGTACAATTTGTACTTAGTTAATCATTACGGAAACTGGCAATGAAAAGAGAACAAACGATTGATAAGCTCTATCAGCTAGCCGAACAAACTCAACAAGTTCAGGCTGACCGAATTGAGATTATTTTGGAAGAGCGAAGTGATGAACATTTCCCTCCAATGTCTAAAGCTATGATGGAGACTCGTTCTGGTTTAACGCGTCGTAAACTCGATGAAGCGATCACTAAACTTGAAGCTGATGGCCATCAGTTTACAAAGAATAACGCCAATCATTACTCGATTTCATTGACAGAAGCTCACATGTTGATGGACGCGGCAGAAGTGCCAAAGTTCCATGAACGTAAGCAGCACGCTGACAATAAGCCATGGATTATCAACGTACAAAACCAGAAGGGTGGTACGGGTAAATCAATGACAGCGGTTCATTTAGCCGCTTGTTTGTCTCTGAATTTGGATAAGCGCTACCGTATCTGTCTGATTGACTTGGACCCACAGGGCTCTTTGCGTCTGTTCCTAAATCCACAAATTAGTGGGGCAGAGCACGACAGCATCTATTCTGCCGTCGATATCATGTTGGACAACGTGCCTGAAGGCCAAGATGTCGATCTAGAGTTTCTTCGTAAGAACGTACTATTGCCAACTCAGTATCCAAACCTGAAGACAATTTCTGCTTTCCCAGAAGATGCGATGTTTAACGCTGAAGCGTGGCAAAGCCTTTCACAAGATCAGTCACTTGATATTGTTCGTCTGTTAAAAGAGAAGCTAATCGACAAAATCGCCGATGATTTCGATGTGATTATGATTGATACCGGCCCGCACGTTGACCCTCTAGTATGGAATGCAATGTACGCGTCGAACGCACTTCTGATTCCATGTGCTGCTAAGCGTTTGGATTGGGCTTCAACGGTTAACTTCTTCCAGCATTTACCAACGGTTTACGAAATGTTCCCGGATGATTGGAAAGGGCTCGAGTTTGTTCGTCTAATGCCAACCATGTTTGAAGACGACAACAAGAAACAGGTGTCAGTTCTGACGGAAATGAACTACCTGTTGAATGATCAAGTAATGATGGCAACCATTCCAAGAAGCCGTGCTTTTGAAACCTGTGCTGACACTTACAGCACGGTTTTCGATCTAACGGTAAGCGACTTTGAGGGCGGTAAGAAAACTCTAGCTGTTGCTCAAGACGCAGTACAAAAAAGTGCTCTAGAATTAGAGCGCGTATTACATAGCAACTGGCCTTCACTTAATCAGGGATAACAACAATGGCAATTAAAACATCTGACTTAAATGCAAAGCTATTTGGTAAAGCAAACAAACGTCGCGTAGCAACACCACAAGAAGCGCAAACAGCGGCAAAAGAACAGGCTCAAGTGATCGAACTTTCTGTTGCTGGAGAAGATCTGGTTTCATTTGAATTGGTTCGAATCCCCGCGGCTGAAGTGGCAACTCGAACGGTTGTTTTTGAAGAGAACGCTCGTGAGCAATCTTTCTTAAACGAGCATGCGCTTTCTGATGTTCTTACAACATTGAAAGAACGTGGTCAGCAATACCCTGCGGTTGGTCGTAAGAACAAAGACGGTAAGATTGAAGTTCTTGATGGTAGCCGTCGTCGTATGTCATGTATTTTGGCTGACAAAGAGTTCCTAATCTATGTTGCTGAAAACATTAACGGCGAACACGCTAAGTTCCTATCAGACGTAGCTAACGCTCATAAACCGCTTTCTCTTTATGAGAAGGGTAAAGAGATGCAAGCGAAGCTGGATAAAGGCGAAGCTGAAGACCAGAAAGCACTGGCGAAAATGTTCCAGTGCAGCGAAGCTTTGGTGAGTGGTGCATTGAAAGCGGCCGCTTTGCCACTTGAATTGCTACAAGCTTACCCAAATGTGAGCGACCTTGGTCGTCCAACTATTGTTAAACTGCACAAGCAGTTTGGTGGATTGACGAGTGAACAGCAGCAAACACTGCTTACTAAGTGTGATGCTTCTGAAGGTTTTGTATGGCAGCGTAGTGAAGCTCAAGGCGTAACTCGTCTAACCAAAGACGTGACAGAAACTTTGGAAGGTTGGATTCTTGAATTGGCGCCAGCGCCAGCGAAGAAAGCTTCTCCAAAAGTTGAGCTTATTAAGGGCCGTGCATCATACAGCCGCAAGGGTTCAAACTTGGCGTTGAACCTTAAGAAAGTTGATGATGCAACAATGGAAGAAATCCTCGCCTTCGTTCAATCGAAGCTCGACTAAGTCGACGACTTTTCATTACTCCTCTAAAGCCGCTTTATGCGGCTTTTTATTTGGCTGTGATAAACTGTGTTTAGATGAATCTGGACGCTAACTATGACAAACCCAACCAACACTTTTTTGCATACACTTTCTAATATTGCTCAACATAATGATCACCGCTACGGCGTGGTCTTTGATGGCGATTTTGATTGGCAAAACTCTGCTGTTTTTACCTTCCTTCAAGACTCACTCATTCCGAGCACCTTCCAGATCGGCGGTACGCCATTTGAAGGTGTGATTCATGCTCCAGTAAAAAAAGGCCAACAACTGCTTGGTCGTGAGTGCCAAGTTCTGGTTTGTGACTTTAGAGAGCAGTTTGATGCGAATGGTTTTAGTGCTGCGCTGGGTTCGTTAGTCGGTGGTGGGCTGCTGTTGGTGTTGCCGCCAAAAGTTGATGCCTCTGAAGATAGCGAGAGCTTTGGTCAACGTTGGTTAAAACGTCATTTTGATAAACTGATTTCTGTTTCACAACACAATGAAGCCGGCGATGCAGTTAAAGCAACTCACGCTCTTCCTCAGATGCAAAGCGCCCAAAACGGATTGGATAAATTTGAACAGCAAAACACTGCGGTTGAATTAGTTAAAAAGGTAGTGTCTGGACATCGTAAACGTCCTTTGATTCTTACTGCGGATAGAGGGCGTGGTAAAAGCTCGACATTGGGTATTGCAGCAGCGCAGCTGTTAGCTGAGCGTCACGGGTTTAATATTATTGTTACGGCACCTTCAGTGAAGGCGGTAGAGCCGGTATTTTCCCATGCTAGCCAAGGGTTGGAATCTTGCGAAGTGATAAATGCTACTCACATTCGTCATCAAGGTGGCAGTTTAAGATTTGTCGCGGCAGATGAATTACTTAAATCTAAGCCTGATTGCGATCTGTTATTTGTTGATGAAGCAGCTGCAATTCCAATTCCGATGCTTAAATCCATGGTCGATATTTATCACCGTATGATCTTTTCAACCACGGTACACGGTTACGAAGGCAGTGGACGAGGGTTCGGTATTAAGTTTGAGTCTTGGCTTTCTGAGCATCGTCCGGGGTGGAAAGGCTTTAAGCTCGAACAACCGATTCGTTGGAATAACAACGATCCGCTAGAGGCTTGGTTGTTTGATTGCTTCCTACTTGGTAATGACGCATCAGTCAGTGAATCGGCGGTTGATGAACTCGATGGTTTTTCTGCCGAGGCAATCAATCAATTAGACCTGGTCGAGTTATCAAAAGCAGGATACTTGGCTAATCCTGAGCAGCTACAACAATGTTTTTCTCTTCTCGTGGATGCGCACTATCAGACCTCGCCTAATGACTTAATGCAGTTTCTCAACAATCCAGCAATCCGTTTATACGCCGCTTGGAAGCAAGATGAATGTTTAGGTTGTATGTTAGTGACGGAAGAGGGAGGTTTGGACTGCGAGTTGATTGCTCAAATTCAACTTGGAAAACGCAGGCCTCAAGGTCACCTTGCTCCCGTTTTATTGGCAAACCAACTTGGCTGTACTCAGGCGGCGAGCAGTCGTTGCCTTCGAGTTATGCGCATTGCTGTTTCAGCGCGTCATCAAGGTTTGGGTATTGGCCGTTGGATGTTGGCTCAGTTATCACAGCAAACCAGCCAAACAGATTATCTGGCGACAAGCTTTGGTGCGACCAGCGAATTGATTTCTTTTTGGCGTGGTAGTGAATTTGAAGCTTTGCACATTGGCCACCAGCGAGATCAGGCTAGCGGCTGTCACTCGGTTCTGATGGTTAAGGCGCTTAACTCAAACTCTCAAGGCTGGATAAACCAAGTTCAAAATCACTTCGAGCGTAGCTACTGTTTTCTTGTTTCAGGTTCTTTGGTTTCACTTGAAACCGATATGGTGCGCGCACTGCTGCCAAAGAGTGTCGATACCGTCGGCGAGTTTGAAACTCAGTTAGTTAGAAATTACGTGAACGGTGGCAACAGTTATGATGCGATCAGCTTCAGCGTACTGAACTTGATTCTACTCAGTAACGATCGAAACATAGGTATTTCTGACTTACTCATTGCAAAGGTCGTTCAACAGAAAGAGTGGGGGACTTGTGTCGAACAGTTTAATCTTGTTGGTCGCAAACAAGCAGAGATTCAGTTTCGTAAAGACGTCGATGCATTGCTAGCAAATTTACACTGTAAATAGACAGGCCATCAATAAAATAGACCGACCGCTACAAATTAGATTTACAGTGTAAATTAGAATCTTGGATTTACACTGTAAACTGAAGCTCCATATTGAAATCCGTTTTTACCCTGATTATTTGTTTCATCACTTCCGTTTCATCTCTCCATGACAGCCTTTAATCTTCTAAAGCTATTCGCCTTTACTATCTAGTCCTATATCGAATCAATATTCAATCGCACGAAATATACTGAAAAATTTCCCTATGTATTTGTAAAGGCGAAGCAGATCATAAAATGTGTAAGTCTTATTTATGAGTCATGTTTGCAGAATCGAAAGTAAGTGATGTGACGCTGATTATTCTAATAATGTGATACTCAGCGCAGAATGAATTATATAGACTGAATAACAACTGAGTCATTAGGGATACTCAATTCGAATGTGGGATAACATCGTTACATTGTCGGAAGACAAGCAACAAGTAATGGCATGTCTGCCAACCGGGACTGTGGTTGACGCAAGCTTTGATAACAAGACGCTGCCACCAACCTTGGAAGCTTTGAATGCATCAAACTATTTTCTTTTCGAAGAAGAGGTCTTGCGTTTCGTTACTCTTGCTAAAGAAGGTAAGGGCGAAGCTTATGAAGGAGTCTTGATTGCCGAAGTCCGAAATGCCACTGTTGCGGTCGAACTGTCTGATGATGAGATGTTGGCGAGTCTTGTCGTCACTGGTCCCTACAATGGACACCCACTGCGTGGTAGCGACATCATTCAGTGTTTATCTCAAGCTCAAATAACAAAAGGAATAAATAAGTTAGCGCTCAGAAAAGTTCTGATGATGAGTAGCAAACTTAAGCCTGGCGAAAAGTTTACTCAGCCCGTCGCTAAAGGGACACAACCAGTAAAAGGTAAAGACGCTAAGTTTGCCGCTTTGGTTGAAGATATTACTCGTCAAGTCTTGAAGCCTCGCAGTAAAGACGAAGGCAAGATTGATATGCGAGACTTGGGACAAACCATTACCGTTGGTCAAAATGATCACTTAATGAAACGTACCCCCGCTACCAAAGGTGTCGCTGGCTTTACCGTTCAAGGCCGAATTATCCCACCGCTTCCTGGACAAGACAGTTTAATCAAGCCTGGAAAGGGCACCTACATCTCCCCTGAAGATCCCAATTTACTACTCGCCTCACACCCTGGATTGCCCATCATTAAAGATCGAACCATCGAAGTGGATGACGCGTTATGTGTCAGCAACGTCGATGTCTCAACTGGGCACGTTAAATTTAAAGGTAATGTCTTTGTCTCTGGCAACATCGAGCCGGGGATGATCGTCAAGGCGACCGGAAGTGTTACGGTTGGTGGCTTTATCGAATCGGCCGAAGTGCAAGCCCAGGGGGATATCAAAGTCGCGAAAGGGATTATCGGCCACACGACCAAAGAGGGTGCGCCAAAAAGTTGTAAGGTATTCAGTAAAGGCTCTATCACAGCAAGCTACGCACAGAATGCCGAGCTACAAACGGCCAACGACCTTCGACTTGGTGTGCACAGTATGAGTAATGACATTCGCTGTGGTAACAACCTTATCGTGATGGACAGTTTTAAAAAGCATGGCACGCTCAGCGGTGGTGAAGCCAAAGTCGGCGGGAAAGTAGAATGTGTCTTCTTAGGCGTTGAGGGAGATACCGCAACCAAGGTACATGGTTTTGCGCGCTACGATGGCTACCGCCAAAAGATAGCCGAGCTGAAGGAAACTTATAAACACACTCAAGAGCAAACCATGGGTGTGATTCGCCAAGAGTTAGAATTTAAGAAGCGCCCGAAAGCAGAGAGAAGCGAAGAGCAAGCTCTAGAAATTGAGCAGCAACGAGAGAAGAACAACCTCGCAATTGAAAACACAAAGTCGCAGTTAGATACACTCGAAGCGGAGTTTGAAACCAACCTTGCTGAATGTACGGTAGAGGTACACGAAAAAGTGTATACCCGAGTGACGATTCAATTTGGTGATGAGACAGTCACAACCAAGCGAACCCACGGCGGAAGTGTTTTCTCATTCAACCAGTACGAGATCCAATGTTCGTTTAAGATGGAGCAAGAGGATATTGCTTTGTAGATTTTGTGTTGAACATAAGTGATGTATGGCTGAGGTGACGATACTGACAAATAGAAAAAGGGGAGCTGATGCTCCCCTTTTGGTTTCTACTGATAATGATTTATTTAGGTGGCTTGAGCTCTCTAGCTAACAGCTCTCACTCGGCCTTGTTTAAGGTCTGAAAGAACCTGTGCTTTTGGACCATCTGCAATGATGCAGCCTTTCTCCATTACGATCACTCGATCGACAATGTCCAACATCGACGTTTTGTGTGTAATCAGAATCAACGTCTCGCTTGGCAATAACTGGTTGAGCTGATGTTTGATGTGCATCTCTGAGCGATTATCCATCGCACTAGTCGGCTCATCCATCAACAACACTGGCGGGCGTCCTAGAAAGGCTCTAGCAATGGCAATCGACTGACGTTGACCACCAGACAGCAAAGCACCACCTTCACCCACTTGGCGTTCTAAACCTGCAGGATCTTGCTGAGTAAACGCAGTTACGCCTGCACGGTTTGCCGCATCCATCACGTCACGGTCATCCACCAAAGGGCGGCCTAAGGTGATGTTGTCTCTTACTGAACCGTAGAACAAGTTACTGTCTTGCGGCACACAACCTATATTGCGTCGTACGTCGACATGATGCAGTTGCTCCATATCCGTGTCATCAATGCGTACATGGCCTTCTGTAGGCTTGTAGAGGCCCATAATCAGACGTTCTAGTGTGGTTTTACCTGAACCAATACGACCAATGATTGCTACTTTCTCACCAGGGCTAATATTGAGGGTTAAGTCTCTGATAGAAGCCACTGGTGAATCAGGGTAGTGGAACGTCACTTTATCTAGCGCGATATGACCCTGAATAATCGGACGGTGGATATAACGTTTACCTTCTTCTTGTTCATCTGGCATCGACATTACTTGCTCAATCAGAGTCATTGATGACTTCGCTTGGTTGTAACGAGTCGAAAGCAAAGACAACTGAACAAGAGGACCAATCGCTCGGCCGCTCAACATGGTCGCGGCGATCAAGCCACCCATCGTAAGTTCACCTTCCGCTATTAGGTACACGCCTAAAATGATCATACCAACGTTAGTACTTTGCTGAACAAAGCCGGCGGTGTTTTGGATGCTGTCAGTGATGCGTCGGCTTTTGATATTCCAATTCGCCATGTGAGCAACCGCTTCTTCCCAACGGAATTGGAATTGGCTTTGCGCACTGAACAGCTTAACCGTCTCTAACCCTGCCAAACTCTCGATTAAGTTCGCGTACTTCTGCGAAGCAAGACGAGAGCCTTCTTCAATGGTACGGCGCAGTGGGCCTTGGATTAGCAATGCATAGACGATCAAAATGACCACGCCAGCAACGGGAACGAATACAAGGTTTCCAGCCATTAACCAAATGAGTGCTAAGAACATCAGTGCAAAGGGGAGGTCGATGAGCGAGCCAATGGTTGCAGAGGTAAAGAATTCTCGGATTGATTCAAATTCTTGCAGGTTTTTAGCGAAAGCACCGACAGAAGCTGGCTTCGCTTCCATACGAATCCCCAGTACTTTACTGAACAGCTTGGAGGAAATGAGAATATCGGATTTCTTACCAGCAACATCAATGAAGTAGCTTCTCATCAATTTGAGCAGCAAATCGAATAGGAACACGACAAAGATACCACTCGCTAGCACCCATAAAGTTTCAAAGGCGAGGTTCGGTACTACCTTGTCGTACACCAAACGTGTGAACATGGGCGCGGCAATCGCGAAGATGTTGATCAGAATGGAGGCAATCAACACATCTCGGTAGATGTTTTTAGATTCCCAAATCGTACTCCAAAACCAATGCCCTTTGCGTGTTTTTAGAACCTCTGGTGAACGTTCATCATAACGGAACTGTTTCTTGACCAAGAAGTAGCGACCGATGAATTGTTCTTTCAGCTCTTCGACAGGAATGATGATTGGCACCATTCCGCTTTCCGCTGTAATGATTTCCGCTTCTTGCTTCTCTAAATCGATACTGTTGAGAACGCACGCCTCACCTTGTTTAAGCAGTAAAACCGCAGGCAGAATCAGGTGAGGGATCTTTTCTAAGTCGGAACGGTTTTCTTTCGCCACTAATCCTGCTCGTTCAGCAGAACGAGGGAATAGGAAAGGGGTTAGCTTTCCATCGGATAGTGGTAGCCCATTGATCAACGCTTCGGGCGAGTTAGCTAACCCGTAATACCGGCTAACGTAGATCAGTGAGTTCAATAGTGGATCTTGCATGTGATATAACCCTTACAACTATTTATCAACAATGAAGCCTTGGAACACTTCTACGTAGTTATCAGACAGGATATCTAGCTGAGTCTGAGTTTCTATTCGTGACGCGATGGTGGTGACGCCTAGGTTGTGAGCGGTTCTAGAGATCGACGTTAAGGTGAACTTCTGTTTTTCGTCATCAAGATTATGTGTGAACAGGTAATCTAGCTTCACATAGCTTGGACGGTATTCGTTGATGTAATCCAGTGATTGGAAGTTACGTCCGTAGTTATCGACACCAAACACCGCTTCAGCGTTGCGAATGGTGTTACACAAGAGTGCCGTGTAGTGCGGAACGTTGATGAAGCAGTTTTCTGGAATCTCAAAGTGCAACAGGTGAGCGATTGAAGCATTCTGTTCAAGCGTCTTACCGATCCAACGGATGAAGCTTGGTTGAGAAATACTGCTTGGTGAAATATTAATAGCGACAGGGCTGGTTACTTCTTTTGCATTAAGCTTTTCAATCATCTTCTCGATAACGTATTGGTCGAGAATGTGGCTCATTTCAAGCTGTTCTAGGGCGTATAGATACTGGTTTGCACCGTAACGCACGCCATCTTTTTCAATCGCAGAGAACACTTCTTGGTGATACGTTTTACCAAAGGCATTGTTTGCAGCCTGCAGACGGAAGGTAATGAGGTCGTTGATGATCGCTTCTTCAACCAACATGCGCCATTGTTGTTTGCCCATCACAGCGCCGTGATCGTCTGCGGTTACGTAGCCGTAAGACAGCTCTCGGTTCGCCTTGGCACTTGAAAGTGCGTTATCCACCAGCGACATGATTTCAGTACTGGTTTTACGCGTGTTGCTGTATGTCACACCAAGAGCAATGTGTGGGTTCGCAGTGCCTGTTGGGTCTGAACCTAGGCTCTGAATACAGTTTACGATGCTGCTCGCGACAAGTTTCAGTTCGCTCTCATCAATGTTTGGCATGATGAAACCGAACTCGTCACTAGAAATACGAGCGATGGTGATATCTGGTGATGAGATTGAAGCTTGTAGCTGTTCAGCCAGTTGATGAACCAGGGCATCACCTTCTTGATAGCCCTTTTCATCGTACTCTTCACTAATAAATTCCGCTTTAAGCACCGCTAAACCACCTAAGCTCGACTCTTCTAACCATTGTGTTAACTGAGACATGTAGTAAGCACGGTTACCTAGCTGAGATACAGGGTCGATATACGCTCTTTCACGTAACTTCTGAGCTTCTTTCGCTTGGTTTTTAAATGCCAGTTCAACTTGAGTCGACATGTGGTTGATACCATCGACAACCAAGGTTAGATCTTTTGTCTTTGGACGAGCCAGAGGTTCGCCAAACTGATTCTTAGCGATCTGATCCATCTTCGTAATGATCAACGAGAGCGGGCGTAAAGCGCGCTTAAGGATCCAAGAAATAGATACCAAACCGAGCAAGAAGATCGTGCCAAATATGCTCAGTAAGCGGATGAATGCTTGCCAAAGTTGATCATAGGCAGGGCCAGGATGACTTACGATCTCGACTTCGGCCAATTGCATCCAGCCACTGGTGATCACGCGGCGGTCATGAACAGGCTCGAACAGGTTTAGGTTGGTAAACCACTCCGGTACGCCGGTTGGCTTTACAGGGTATGAGCGGAGAATGTCTTCACCGCTGTCGAGAAAGATTAATCGAACGACGGAATAAGAACTGCCATCAAACAGGGCGTTGATAACAGACTCCACTGCCACCTTGTCCTTTTCTTCTAAGTAAGGGGCGAGAGCCAGTCCAACAGTATTAATGGTATTACTTACCTCAGAGCGTTGCTGCTCCTCTAAGTATCCACGGGTGGTATTGAATTCGATCATAAAAACTGACGTCATCAGCAGTATGAACACTGCAACCATCCCGACCACAAGCTGTTTATATAAAGTCATTGTACCTACTCATCGTAATTGATAATGGGTTTGTTTAATTTTAGAGAGCGCTCACGTGAACGTAAGTCGTTCCATAAGCTCAATCTTGAAGATTTCCCTGCTAACTTGCCGCTGCCTGCTGCCGACTTGATCAACCAAAGGTTTTTACCGTTGAAACTGTAAATTGGTCGTAGATCTGGGCGTTTGGAACCGCGTTTAATTTCAGGGTTTAAGTTGTCCAAAATTAGTGGCTCTGCACTCGGTGTTGAGTAGTACGCCAACACCATGTGGAACTGGTTTAGCTCCAGTGCTTTTACGTACACTAATCGTAATTTTTTATCTGGGACGCCTAGTTCAAGCAAAGAGAAGTATTTTGCGATAGTGAAGTCTTCACAATCACCGGCGTTGCTGCCTAAAAATTCCAGTGGTGTTGCCCAGTAGTCATTCTTTCCCCACAGTATGTTGTCATCGACAAAGTACATCTGGTTGAAGAACTGGTTCACCGATCTGAGCTTCTCTTTTTCACTTAATCCGTCGTATGACGTCATATTTGAGCGCCACGTTGCCACTCGCTTTCCGGCTCTATCGCCGTAGGTTTTGGTCACCGCATCTATCCACCGTTGGTCGCTCTTGTTGAGCGCCACAGAGGTAAAAGAGGTGAGGACCAGCAGCAAGAGCGAAATCCGAGACTTCATAGCCTCTGCTCTTGTCTATTTACTGTGTGTTGAAAGGCGTTGTTAAACATCAAACGTCCTTACTCTTTTAGTGCATTGTTTTGAGCGCTTAATAGTGGCTTCAACATGTACTCAAGCACGGTTCTTTTACCCGTGATGATGTCGACAGAGGCCGTCATTCCCGGAATAATTGGTAGTTCTTCGTTTTTACCAAAATTGTGTTTTTCGGTGCGTACACGCACGATGTAGAAGCTGTTGCCTTCTTCATCTTGAGTGGTATCGGCGCTGATGTGCTCTAACACGCCTTCTAGACCACCGTATTTAGTGAAGTCATAGGCACTAAATTTAACGATGGCAGTCAATTCTGGGCGTAGGAAAGCGATATCTTGCGGGGCGATCTTCGCTTCAACCAATAGAGAGTCTTCTGTCGGTACAATCTCAACGATGTCCATACCCGGTTGGATAACCCCGCCGACAGTATTAATACCAAGAGTTTTAACGGTGCCAGTTACCGGAGAAACCACCACGGTACGGTTTACTCTGTCCTCAAGGCCAACGGCCGATTCAGTCATTGCAGATAGCTTGTCTTGGGCTTGATTGAGTTTTTCTTGTTGTTCGGAGCGGAAGTTCAGTGCGGCATCAATACGGCTGAGCATGGACTCTTTGATTGCTGAGCGTAGCAGAGGGATTTTTAGCTCGCTTGAAGTCATTTCTCGGCGAGTGTCGTTCACTTGTCTTTGCAGTTTAAGTAATTCAATTCGTGGTACTACCCCTTCATCGGCGAGAGGTTTGGTGATATCCAGTTCTTGGCGGGCAAATCGGTAACTCTGTCTTAAGTTATCGACACGCGCTTTAATTTCGACAAGGTCTTGTTGTTTCTGTTCAACTTGTTGATCAAAAACGGAAAGCTGGTTTCTCAGATTATTGAGATCTTGACGATATTCTGCTTTTTGACGATTAACCAGTTGAGGTTGAAGTTCATAGAATTTAGGTGGGAACGCAAGCTTGCCATAATCGAGAGTGACACTTTTCTTCCATTCTTTTTCAGAGAACTCTTCGTTGATGACAACACTGGTTAATGAGGCTGAAAGCATCAATACGTTGGCGGTTAAATTGGCAACTTGTTGTTCACGTTCGCGGAAGTCTGAGCGGAAGCGAGTGTCATCGATCAATAGTAGTTGTTGACCTTTTTGAACTTGTTGGCCTTCTCTAACTAAGATCTCTTTAACCAAACCACCCTCAAGGTTTTGCACCACTTGGAGCTGAGAGGAAGGGATGACTTTGCCTTGGCCAACGGTAACTTTGTCGATCTCTGCCCAGGCAGACCACCCAATAGCAGCAATAAAAAACAGAACGATCACCCACAACATAATACGCGCACTGGTGGGCGTATTGAGGAGCAGTGCCGCTGTTTTATCATCGACATACTCAAGCTCGGTCTCGTTCAATTTGCTGAAATTTTTCTGACTCATAACAGTCCTTGTTCGCTAAATAAAAGTGCAAGCCTATTGAGTGTATTCTTACTTTTGATAAATGTTAAGATTTTGCTCCTTTAAATCTTTGAATTTATATATTTTTTAAGACTTATCGGTTCTTGAAATCTGTTTTATCGAGTTGGTGCTTTCTTAGTTTGTCATACAGTGTTTTTCGCGACACCTGCAGCTCTTGTTGTACTTCTTTTAAACGACCTTGATGACGATGTAGCGCCTCAATCAAGATAATTTGTTCAAAGCTATCGGTGCGTTGGTTTAACGACTGTTGTTGCTCTTCAATGCTCATATCGAGTTCATTGTCGTCATTTGGCTCATTAGTATCGCTGTCGAGCGACGGCTGCTTAATTTGAGTCAGCACTCTGAGTTCAGCATGTTGGCGAAGCTGGCGAATGTTCTCCGTCCAATGCGTTGCAATGAGTCGTTGAATCTCTTTTTCTGTAATGACGGGGGGTGGCAGCTGATAGCGACTGGCTGCACCACGAGCAAAGTGTTTGAACAAAGAGCCAATATCTTCCGTTCTTTGCGCCAAGGTTAGTAAATTAAATCGGCGCAGTTCACCTGTAATTGTAGTAGGAACTACTGTAGTTGCGATAATGATACAAGTTGCATTGGTCTTGCATGAGTTTTCACGAAGTAGAGTGGGTTTTAGATTCGCTAACCACAGCCATTGATCCTGAGTTAATGCTTTTGTCTCATGGATATAGAGTGTTCCACCTTGATGCTTCAAGAACAGTTGCAAAACAAACTGATGGAATGTCGCTTCGTCATTGCGTGGCAAATTAAACGCAGCAACAGGGCAAAGCTCCGCAGTTTGATGACTGTGTAAATCATGAGTGTATTGTGCTGTGACCCTTTTCCCCGTCCCTAAATCACCAACAAACAATAGAAGTGGGTTGGTTTTGGTATCTAGGGTGATCAACTCTCTGCGTAATGCCTGCATCGATGGAGATTGACCAATCAGTTTTGGGCCAACCTGATTTTGCATTGCCAACTCTTTACGCAATAGGTTGTTCTCTTCAACCAGTGCGAGTTTATCTGCCGCTTTTTTAACGGCAGTGAGTAGGGCATCGACCACAAATGGCTTTTCCAGAAAATCGTAAGCGCCGGCTTTCATCGCTGATACCGCGGTTTGCACGTCACCATGTCCGGTAAGTACGATGACCTGAAAATGAGGATTTTGGCTCAGCAACTTTTGCGTTAATTGAATGCCATCCATTACCGGCATGTGAATATCGGTGATGACAATTCCGGCTTGCGTGGTATCTATTTTCTTTAATGCCTCAATAGCATTGGGAAAGCAGACGATATCGATGCCTTCAATGAGCATGGCTTGTTCTACGGAGTCTCGAATGGCGGGTTCATCGTCGACAAAATAGAGTTTAGGCATAGAGTGCAAAAGTCGAGTCCTTAGCTGTAGGTGAGATTAGCAGTATGTGAGATTCGTTTTCTAATCAGCGATAACAACGGCGTGTTAGCCCTTATCGTTATATAACGGGATGTTTAGCGAGAATACCATGCCTGAAGGCTCTAACCGGTTCGCGCTGATCGTGCCGTGATACGCTTCAATAATCCGTTTCGATATTGAAAGCCCTAGCCCTAAGCCTTCCGGTTTGGTGGTAAAAAACGGGTCGAACAGCTGTTCTAGCTTATCGTTCGGCATGCCAATTCCGTTATCCCAAATGATCAGCTGACAAGAGTCATGATGCAGTTGCCATTCGATACCTATCTGTGGGCTAGCCTGTTGGTCAACGCTTTCCAGGTTTTGTTGCTCCTGCAAGATTTTCTGTTCAAGAACTTGTTGTTGCAGCGCTTGAGTCGCGTTGTGAATCAGGTTCACCAGTACTTGTTCGAGTTCGGTTGGATGAATCGCAATATTGATGTCATCTGGCACCGTGCTTAGCCTTAGCGTAATGCCTTGCTTGATCATCAGCGCACTGAGAATGCTAGTGGCGTTATTGACCGCTTGATGCAGGTTCGCCACATGATGTTCTTGTTTGGTGACCTTGCGAGTAAAGACTTTGAGTCGCGCGATGATGTCGGTAATGGTGTTGTTGAGGCCAATCATTTTCTCAAGATTGCTTTTCACTAAATCGGTTCGTTCCATTTCAAGCAGTTTTAAGCTGTTTTCACTGTAGGTTCGCAGTGCTGCTAGTGGTTGGTTGATTTCGTGGTTAATGCTGGCTGACAGTTCGCCGAGTACCGCTAATTTCGCGGTTTGTGTCAGCTCTTGTTCTGTCTGCTTCAACTTGGATTGCGACTCTTGGTATTGAAAAAGGGTTTGTTGTAGCTGTTGATTGGCTTGCTTCAAGTAGTGGGTACGTTTATCTACGGTTTGTTCTAGGTTTTGGTTGAGTTGGGTCAACGCCACTTTCGCGAGATAAGTCTGGCGCCACGACCAAGCGATGAGCATCACCAAGCTGTAAATCACCACGAAGATGACATCGATCTGCAAGATTTTAATAAGTTCAGCTCTGGTCTCTTTTAGGGCGACGACTTGGTACTGGTTGTTGCTGATGGTAGCGGGGTAAAGATTAAAAGCACCAAGCTTGAATAACTGGTTGGCGGTGAGCTCTTTTCGGATTTCATTGGATTGAAGGTTGCTAGATTGATTGGCGTTGCTAGCTTCTGACTGAGATCTTGAAGAACGAAAGGCTTCGATGATCGAAATTTCGCTTTGACCGTATTGGCGTTGAAGTGCGATATCCGTTTGTTGTTGCTGCGTTAATGGCAACAGTGAATGATAAAGCCATGGAGCTTGGCTTGATAGAAAGACCACTTGGTTCGAGTCGAGTACTACGATCTCAAAGTCGTCGCTGGTCAGGATGTTTTCGAGGTTTTCTAAACTCACTTTTACGGTGATAACCCCCACAATGTCATTCTCAACATACAGCGGTGAAGACAGAAAATAACCGCGTACGTTCGAGCGAGCGCCTAGCGCGACATATTGTGTGTTGTTACCTTGAATGGCAGAAGCAAAGTAGGGACGAAACGAGAAGTTCTCACCTACAAAGGTACGAGGCTTTTGGTAATTACTGGAAGCGACCACAGTACCGCTCGGGTCGTGAATATAGATGGTGTCGGCCTGGCTTTGATTCGACCATTCAAACAGCAATTGATTGAGCTGCGCAGCGGAAATCTTGTCTGCTCGTTGTGATGAGTCAAAATAAGAGAGCAAGCGCGGGTCATGGCTGAGCAAATCCGGGATCTGTTTGAATTTATCCAATTCAGAATCGATTTGTAGATTGGCTTTATTCGCCGCTTCATCGAGTTGCTGAGTGACGATTTTTTCTTGGAATTGCACTGCCATAAAGTGGGTTGCAGTCAGCCCTGCAGCTCCCAATAACAATGAGAATAAAACAAAGGGTGTCATTAGGTTAGGCAGTATTTTGGTCACTCGGATTTCAACTTGTCATCGGTTTGTATAAAGATTATCAATATGATGGAGAGAGTACCGAGATCTTGTTAACACAGAGCACCTTCTGTGAGACAAAACCATGGCTTAGACTTGTGTTTCAAAGGATTACGGCGCAAAATCACAAAAAAATTAAAAGGAGCAACCAAATGGAACTGACAGATATTCGTCGCGAATACGCTAAGGGTGGATTGAGACGTAAAGACTTGGCCGCAGACCCGATTGAGCAATTCAATTTATGGCTAGAGCAAGCCATTGAAGCGAAGTTGACGGACCCTACTGCCATGACAGTTGCTACGGTTGATGAAAATGGTCAGCCATTCCAACGCATTGTTCTGCTGAAGAATGTTGATAAAGACGGGTTCGTTTTTTACACCAACTTAGGTAGCCGTAAAGCGCACCAGCTTGAGCACAACAGCAAAATCAGTTTGCACTTCCCTTGGCATCCACTTGAGCGACAAGTTCATATTACGGGCACGGCTGAAAAGCTGACGGCTATGGAAAATATGAAGTACTTCTCGTCACGTCCAAAAGAGAGCCAATTGGCCGCGATTGCAAGTAAGCAGAGTAGCCGCATCTCAGCACGTGGGATTTTAGAAGGTAAGTATCTAGAGCTTAAACAGAAGTTTGCCAAAGGCGAGATTCCTGTGCCTTCTTTCTGGGGTGGTTTCCGTGTACGTGTAGATAGCATCGAGTTTTGGCAGGGTGGAGAACACCGCTTGCACGACCGTTTCTTGTTCTCTCGCCAAGACAACAGTTGGGATATTGATCGCCTAGCGCCTTAGGCTGCTTGATCGCTTAGCTGCTTAACAGATCCAAAAATGCCGTTGATTAGACTTATCAAATCAACGGCATTTTTTTGTCTGCATTTTCAGTTGAACAGTCAATCAGTCACTGTGAAGAACAACAGAGATCTGTTTTTTGAGCAGAGTTTCTGGGATCACTGAGCCCAATCCTGAATCCAATGCATACTCAATCAATTGGCTTTTACTGCGTGCATCAAACTTCTGTTTCAATCTGGCGACATGACCTTCGACCGTTTTGATTGAAATGTTTAACGTCGACGCGATGTACTGTGGTTTCTTGCCGAAAAGCAGTAAGAACAGTACCTCTGATTCTCTCGAAGTCAGCCGCTTTTGCAGCTTAGACACGCGCGGCTCTGACCCTGCAAGCGATGCCTGATCGCCTTTTGTCCCTGTGGCCTGACAAACCCAATGACCAACCTCTAAGATCGCGGTATCGGTAAGCTCTTGGCCATAGAAGATGGTGCCTTGGACGTTGTCGTCGTCATCAAGCCAAGGGGTTTTGGTAAAGATATGGGCGTGCCAGCGTCCGTCTGGATAGGGGTGAATATCGAGGATCTTAAGGGTGCTGCGTGTATCCATCACATGTTTGTCTTGAGCTCTGAAATCTTGTGCGCACTCAGTGGTTTGACTGGGCATGTCGAAGTCGGTCAAGCCAGTACAAGTTTCATTGGGTTTTAAGCCAATCAATTGGTTGTAAGCAAGGTTGGCGTACACGAAGACCGAGTCAGTATCTTTGCAGCCCCAGCAGCCTGGAAGTTGTTCGAATAAAGAACGATGTATGGAGTTGAGTGGATCTGGCAAGGTTTTATCTCGTAAGCTGAGTTATGGCAATGATATCAGTTTCTTATAGCGCTGCAATGGCAATTAGAGTACGAAAAATAAGGGGTGACTGACAGTTAAACGGACTGCTGATTAACTGTGTCAATCACGGAGAATCGATGGGCATAAAGGGTGATAATCAGGCAAAAAAAAAGCCAGCCTGAAGAGGGGCTGGCTAAAGACAAGATATGCCTTGTCGACATGTAGAAGATTTTCAGTCTAATTTACGAGGGTCAGGTAAATTAAACTGAGGCATCAATTTGATACCCAGAGTGACTTACTACTCTATCGACGAATCTACTCCTAGGAATGCTTATGCATAAGGGGGGAATTCCCCTATAAATGCTGCTCAATGTGATAATTGAGAACCTAGAGTAAATATTTGGGATTCTGAGCCTGTGATTGGGAGCCTACAGTTCTCGTACTACTCGGAATCCTAGATAGTTCGCTGCCGTTGAAGGCGGTACGTACAGTTCGTTAAACACCTTTGCCTCTTCAGGAGAGAAGCTCCACGCGCCACCCTTCGCTAGGCCTCTCTGAACGGTTGTCCATTCCCATACATTACCCACCATGTCGTAGAAGCCTGTTGGCGTTGGTAGGAATGACTTAACTGGAGATGTACTAACGTTTGACCAAGGTGTACCCGCCCAACCTGTGTTGGCTTTGCCTGAACGGAATTCATTGCCCCACCAGAAGTTGGTGTCTTGGCCAGCTCTTGCTGCAGCTTCCCACTCTTGTGGTGTTGGCAAGCGGTAAGTGAAGCCGGTGTTTTTAGATAACCAACGTGTATACGCTTTGGCATCGTTTTGGCTAACACAAACTACTGGTGAGTTATCAGCTTGCTTAAAGCCTGGGTTCTGCCAGTCTTTGTCTGAAACGGTTGTGATCTCTGCATTGACGAACGTATCGCAGGTGTTCATCAGCTCAGCGTCTGTCTGATAGCCTGTACTTTTTACGAATGCTTTGAAGTCTTGAACACGGGTTGGTGTTGCTGCCAATGCAAACGGCTGTTTGATGGTCACTTGTTGTGCGTTGTTTTCTCCCAGTAGGTAGCGACCCGAGCCGACAACAATCATTTCAGGGCTCTGAATGTCGTTACCCATCGGATCGGCAAACTTAGTACCGACATTCAATGAATTTTGCTTGGCTTGTAATACGGCTCGTAGGTTGTGATCGCGGGCTATCTTCAACTCTTGGTGGAAAGAAAGGTAGCCTTCTTTTTCGATCGTGACCATGTGTTGGCCCGTCGGTAACATCACCTCAACCGGTGTACTGCCATAGTTCACGCCGTTGATAGAGACATTGTCGTTGTATTGGTTTGAACGAACCACCAAGTTAACCCAAGCAACTTCTTTTTGCTGGTCGTTGGCTTGTTGCTCGCTTTGCGTGAAACAGTTTGATGACTGAATACCAAGTAGACGACAAGGGGTGTTCTTATCTGGACGAGTTTCTAGGTTCGCCGCAATCACCGCTCGGTAACGGTTATCTTCAGAGAAGCCAGAGGATTTCACTTTGTGTTGCAGAACGTGAATGTTCAGCGAAGCAGACGCAAGGTGCTCTTTCACTGTTTTCGATTCAGTCGCGTTGTCCACTAGGCTATGCTGGAACTGTTTTACCGCTTTTTGAAGTGCCAATGTCACCGTTTGGTCTGAACACTGCGCCAGTGTCATATCGCTGCTGCAACGGTTGGTAAAGCTAACTGTTTGCTCTTCCGTCTGAGTGATCTCGTTTCTTAGTCGCTCTGCTCTTGCTCTTAGCTTGTCTTGGTTCAGGTTTGCGATTGAAGCTTCTGCCGCGGCTTTCTCGGCTTGGATAGCCTCAAGCTCTATCATCAAGCCTTGCTGCTTTTGCTCTGAGTCTGAAATCGCAAGTTTGCCTTCTTTTACGGTTTTCCAAGCGTCTTGGAAGCGTTTTTGAGCAAGCGAGATATCGAAATCGGGCTCATCAATCATGCGCGTGTAATCTTGCTCTAGGCTGGCTTTTGCCTTTGCGAGTGTATGCTCTGCTTGAGCTGATAACTCAGCTAGACGTGCCGTTTGCTGCGCCTGATTGTCGACTTCATTTTGTTTGTCAGCCAATTTCTTCTCAACAGCCGTTAAGTCGGCATGCTTTTCGAAAAGTGAGCTTTCAATGTCGGTGACAGAGGACGCGATCGCTGGTGGTGTTGCCTCAGCAAAAACAGCTGGCGTCATTAAGCAGGGAGCAAGTGCAAATAATAGAGTAGGAAGACCTTGGCGCATGATGGGCTACTTCAATCGTAATTTAGGTTAATCGAATATTCTAAACGAGAACGCCATTTCGTCTGCAGCTACTGTTTATAACGATAAAACAAGGTTATAACGACCATACAAATTTGTAACGATCATACAGTTTATAACTATCAACAAAATGGCGAGTGTTCATTCAGCTTTGTGAAATAGGCACGGCTATCTGATATAGAGCTAAGCGCTTTGTATCGGCTCAGCTCTATTTAGAAAGGGTGTTTAGCTTTCTTTGCTAGGAAGAAGCTTAACCCAAATCGTGTCGCTGCCGTTGATGGTAACTGTGCGGTTGTAAGACTCGTAACCTTGTTTTGAAATGGTTACTTGGTGACGACCACTTGGTAGCGCAACCTCAAGAGGGGTGCTGCCATACTTAATGCCGTTGATGGTTACTGAGTCGTTGTACTGATCAGAACGTACCGTCACGTTAGCCCACTGCTTATCACTTTTCTTAACGACTGCGGCGTCACTGCCTGTTAAACAGTAGCGAGTCGAAACATTCAATAGGTTACATGCTGCAACTGCTTCAGGTTTTGCTTGAAGTTGAGCTTGCATCTGCATGAAGTAAGAGTTGTTTCCAGAGAAGCCGCTCTTGATCGCTTGGCTGTCTTGAACATGGATATTCAGCTGAACACCTTGTAAGTTTTGCTTCGCTAGAGTGCTTTCTGTGAGCTGCTCAAGTAATTGGCTCTTGAACGTTTGCACGGCTTTTTGATTGGTCAGGTGTTTACCCTGTGCAGTACACTCACCCAGTGTCATTGTTGATGAACATGTGGTGGTATAGCTGGTTTCAAGCACCGCACTTTCACGCAGTTCTGTTGCGATACGTTTTACGCGAGCTTCAACTTTTGACTCTCTCAAGTTTGCCAGCTCATTATTCAGGCGAGCTTGCTTTTGCTTGATTTGAGAAAGGTGAATTTCGCTCTCGTTGATCGCTTGTTCGTTATCTAGTTGAGACGATTGGTTCTCTTTAACCGCAGCCCAAGCGTCTTGGTAACTTTTCTGGAAAGAGACTAAATCCGTTTCTGGATCTTCAAGCAAGCGACTGTACTGTTTGTCGAGTACAGACTTGGCTCTGTTACGTTTTGCCTTAAGTTCTTCACCTTCGCGCAACAACTTACTGTTTTTGTTTTGTAGTTGTTTTAGGTTCTCAGTCGCCGATACTTTGGTTGCTGAAATACGCTCAATATCTGAGTTTTTCTCTGTTAGCTTTGCATCGATAGCTGAAACGGGATCGACTTGATTCAGTTCTTCAGCGGATACCGATGCAGATACCCAAAGTGGGGATAGCGCAAGTAAAAGCGCTGAAATTCGAAAGTTAGTCATAGGTCCCTGCAACTTGTAGATTGAAAATTGGCTCGTTAATAAAGTGTCTACTTCCTAGTTGTGAGTCACTAGTTATTAGCAATTAACACAGTACCCGTCTTTATACCGTTTTATTGCTATCCAATCTACTCAAAAGCCAAGTTTCGGTACTTCGGATACACTTTTTACAGGTTTATAGCCAATTATTTGAGCTATATAAGAAAATTTATTCATTATGTTGGCGTGAAGAAGCATTTATTGACCACATGGTTTTTCGTGCTTGTGTGATTGCTTGTGTGATTGCTTGTGTGATTGCTTGTGAAGCCCCTAAACTCGCCGGAACGATTGGTTTTACAATGCCCGTAGTTTGTACACTCTTGATCATCTTTCCGGAGGCATGATCAAGATGATCGCGGTAATGATCTTCTGTTTAAGGCGAGGAAATGACTCTCATGATCATTTACAAATTCATCTTATGCGGATTTCAGAGTATTATTCTTACTATGTCGATCTGAGTATTTTGCTGTCATGCCAAAACCTTTACCCTTTCCAAACCTAGACTTGTCCCCGCTAGGCCTTACTGGCCCTCGCCCTGCGGAGATCATTACTTTGCCTTCGCATATGGATTGTCACGATCACCATTATTCGCAGGTCGTGATTGGTTTAAAAGGTCAGGCAGAATTTGAAGTTTGCGGTAAGGGTAATCTTATCGGGCCGGGTCAAGGTTGTGTGGTAACAGCGAGCTCTGATCATGCTTTCGGTGGGGTGGTCGGTCAGTCGGATATCCTAGTGCTCAACATGCCAGTGCCAACCGATGATGACCCTCTGATGTTAGAGAAGATTAACCAGTTAGAATCATCGAACGTCTACTTTCAATTAGACGCGCAAATTCAAAAGCTTATCCATATGTTGGTGCAAGAAATGCAGGCGAGCCCGGATGATCTATTGTTAAGCCGTGCTTGCAATGACACGGTGATCGCCTTAATGCAAAGGCACATCTCAGCGTTTGAAACCTCAATTAAAGACTCGCGTTTTGATCTTGAAGCACTGGATCGCTATATCGAGCAACACCTCGCGAATAAGATCTCTGTCGCTCAGCTTGCGGGCAGCGTGTTCTTGGGCGAAAGCCAGTTCCATATGCTGTTCAAAGAGCAAATGGGCATTACCCCTCACCAGTATGTTCTTGGTAAGCGTATCGACCGTTCTCGCCGTTTAATTGAACAGGGTAACCTTAGCCTTGGTCAGGTCGCAGAACTGGCTGGTTTCTCCGGTCAATCCTCTTTTACTCACACCTTTTCACGCCTTCAAGGCATGTCTCCATCCCAATACAAAAAGAAAATTTCTGTTAAATAGTGAAACAAAACGGCATATTATTTTAAAGTTTCATATGTGACGTTGTGTTTGTTTTGTTAATAAAGCGAGTTTTTAGCAAAAAACTCGGAGTTTTTGACAAGTAATCCTTATATACTCTAAATACACTGCAGCCATTGTAGAGATCCCGGGCTAATTCCGGGTGTGAGATTAAGGAAAACGCATGTTTACAGCTACTGATGTGTTAAAGCCAGAATTCAATGAGCAGTCGCTTACTGATCTATGGTCGCTTATCTCACCATTATATATGGTGGATGAAACCCAATGGCTAGAGCAACTTCTGCCGCTAGCTACCCCTTCTGAGTCAGAAAAGCAGCAAATTTCAGAGAAAACGACCTCATTGATCGAAGCTATCCGTGCGGATAAGACTTCTATCCAGATGATCGATGCACTGTTGCTTGAATACAGCTTAGATACTCAAGAGGGCATCTTGCTGATGTGTCTAGCGGAAGCCTTGATGCGTATTCCTGATTCAGCAACGGCTGATGCATTGATTCGCGACAAACTCAGCGTTGCGGATTGGAAATCTCACCTAAAGAATTCTGATTCAGTGTTTGTTAACGCATCCACTTGGGGCTTAATGCTAACGGGTAAGGTGGTTGGGCTTTCATCTAAAGAGCAGAGTGCAGGTCAAGCGGTAAACCGTTTAGTGAACAAGCTTTCTGAGCCGGTAATTCGTAAAGCGATGCACCAAGCAATGAAGGTGATGGGTCACCAATTCGTTCTTGGCCGCAGCATTGCTGAAGCGCAAAAGAACGGTAAGTCTATGCGTGATAAAGGTTTTACCTACTCATACGACATGCTAGGTGAAGCGGCACTGACCACTGCTGACGCAAATAAATACTTCAAAGATTACCTAATGGCGATTGAAGCCGTAGGTCGAGACACATACGTCTCTTCAAAATCTAGCCCAGCACCGTCTGTTTCTATCAAGCTTTCTGCGCTTCACCCACGCTATGAAGTGGCGAATGAAGACCGCGTACTGACGGAACTTTGCGACACGCTAGAACAGCTATTGCGCCGTGCAGTAGAGCTAGACGTTGCAATTACGATCGATGCTGAAGAAGCGGATCGCCTAGAGCTTTCTCTTAAATTATTCGAAAAACTGTACCGTACTGACCTTGTAAAAGGTTGGGGTAAATTTGGTCTGGTTATTCAAGCTTACTCAAAGCGTGCACTACCGGTTCTCGTATGGCTAAACCGCCTAGCGAAAGAGCAGGGTGATTTGATCCCGCTTCGCTTGGTGAAAGGTGCTTACTGGGACAGCGAAATTAAATGGTCACAGCAGGCTGGTTTCACTGATTACCCAGTTTACACTCGTAAAGAAGCGACAGACGTAGCTTACCTTGCTTGTGCGCGTTACCTATTGAGCCCAAGTGTTCGCGGCAATATCTTCCCGCAGTTTGCGAGCCACAATGCTCACACCGTTTCTGCTATTGCAGTAATGACCGAGCATAAAGACTTTGAATTCCAACGCTTACACGGTATGGGTGATTCTCTTTACAACCATGCGATGGAAGCTTACCAACAGTCAGTACGTATCTACGCACCGGTTGGTAGCCACAAAGATCTACTGCCATACCTAGTACGTCGCTTGCTAGAAAACGGCGCAAACAGCTCGTTTGTACACCGTTTGGTTGATGCTCGTTGCCCAGTGGCAGAACTGACTCAACACCCAGTCGATATGCTTCTGGCGTTCGATACATTGAACAACACTAAGATTCCTCTGCCTCCAGCGGTATTCCCTGAGCGTAAAAACTCATACGGTGTGAACATTGATATCGAAAGCGAAGCGCATCAGTTTGAAGAGCAAGTAAAAGGCTTCTTAAACAATCAATGGACTGCTGGCCCTGTGATCAACGGTGAATCTCTTGCCGAAAGCATGATCAAGGCTGATCAGAACGTTGAACAGGTGACTGCACCTTATGATCGTCGTATTAATGTGGGTCAGGTGGCTTTTGCTAACCTTGATCATGTTTCCGCAGCGATCACTGGCGCAGATGCTGCATTCGCTGATTGGAACGCAACTTCGGTTGAAACCAAAGCGGCGGCGCTTGATAAGTTAGCTGATTTGATGGAAGACAACCTAGCTGAGCTGGTGGCCATTTGTCATCAAGAAGCGGGTAAGACGATTCACGATAGTGTTGATGAAGTGCGTGAAGCCGTCGACTTCTGTCGTTACTACGCAAAACAAGTGGATAACCTACAAGGTTTCGAACTAAAAGGTTTTGATGGCCAAACACGAATTGCTTCTCGACAAGGTCGTGGCGTTTTCGTTTGTATTAGCCCTTGGAACTTCCCTCTAGCTATCTTCCTTGGCCAAATTACAGCAGCTTTGGTTGCGGGTAACACGGTTGTGGCTAAGCCTGCCGAGCAAACCAGCCTAATAGCAGCTCGCGCAGTGGAATTGATGAATGAAGCGGGTTTCCCTGCTGGCACGATTCAGTTACTACCGGGTCGTGGCGCTGAGATCGGCAGTGCGCTAACCAGTCATGATGCGATTGCGGGCGTTGCCTTTACGGGTTCAACACCAACAGCACAACGTATCAACGTGTCATTGGCGAGTCGTAACGCTAAGCCTGTTCCGTTTATCGCGGAAACCGGTGGTCAGAATGCGATGATCGTCGACAGTACCGCACTGCCTGAACAGGTAGTTCGTGATGTTATTCGTTCTGCATTCGCTTCTGCAGGTCAGCGTTGTTCTGCACTGCGTGTGCTTTACATCCAAGAAGACATCGCAGACCGCGTGATTGCATTGATTCACGGTGCAATGGATGAGCTGAGTGTTGGCATTCCACATCTTCATAAAACCGATGTCGGCCCTGTTATCGACCAAAACGCGAAGCAGAAGTTGTTGGCACACATAGAAAACATGACCAATACCCAGAAGAAGGTGGCTCAACTTTCTCTAGGTACGGATTGTGAACATGGTGACTTTGTTCCACCAAGTGCGTTTGAAATCGATGACATCAGCTGCTTGAAAGAAGAACAGTTTGGCCCTGTGCTGCACATCGTTCGCTTCAAAGCGAGTGAGTTGACACAAGTAGTAGACCAAATTAACCAAACCGGTTTTGGCCTAACTATGGGTATCCACAGCCGTAACGAAACAACTTACCGTTGGATCGAGAAACACATTCGTGTGGGTAACTGCTACATCAACCGTGACCAAGTGGGTGCTGTTGTTGGGGTTCAACCATTCGGCGGTCAAGGTTTGTCGGGTACTGGCCCTAAAGCGGGTGGTCCTCACTACCTATACCGCTTTACAGATGTTCATTTTTCTCAATCACAAGACAAGGCATAAGGAGCAGTATCATGGTTCATCAAGTGACAGGTTTTTCTGATGCTTTGTTAGCGTGGGAACAATGGAATCTTACCGACTTTGATCATAAGAGTGCTCAGGTACTTTCATTTAAATCAGAGATTGAAAGCCAATCTGCGCCTTTGGCAGCGGTGGCGACTTATCATCTAGAGCAAGCGTCTGCGCTGCTTTCTGAGCATCATCTAATGGCGGGCCCTACGGGCGAAACCAATGAGCTGTATGCCGCTGGCCGCGGTGTAGCTTTGGTGATTGTTGATGATTGCGAAGAGAAGCTGCCGGCACTGCAAACCGCAACAGCGATGATTACTGCAGCACTATTGGCAGGTAACAGCGTTCAATTGTGCAGTGATGACGTGCAGTTCAACACCTTAATTGCTGATGCTGCAAAACAAGCGAATCTACCAACTAACTTAGTACAGGTTTCATCGTACGACGCTGCTCAACAGCTGCTGTCTTGCGATGTACGAAGTGCAGGTTACGTGGGTAATTCACAAACGGCACAAGCTATCAATTTACAGCTTGCTAAACGTGACGGTGCAATCGTCGGTTTAGTGGCTGAAACGGATCTGGCGACAATGAATGTTGCTAATGATCCACACCTATCGCTGCGCTTCATTACCGAGCGTACGCGAACTATAAATATAACAGCCGTGGGCGGTAACGCGACCTTGCTCGAACTTGGAAGCGAAGCTCACTAACCTTCAGTAAAATTGGCTCTAAGCACTTTTGGTTTCTCCATTGTTGGTTTTTTCCATTTTTGGATTTACCCCATCGTGCTTTAGAGCCTGAATACCTAACTCAATGCATTTGCTTGCCTTAACGGTGAGTGCCTTGCATTGAATTAGGCATGGAAGGCTTTCTACAAAATGAGGACTATCAAATGATAGAAAACAGTTTTGCAATAACGACGACGTTCATTGCGTATCTAATTATGATGCTAGCGATCGGTGTTATTGCTTACAAACGTACATCTAACTCAACTGACTACTTCCTAGGTGGTCGTTCGTTAGGCCCATGGCCTGCTGCACTTTCTGCTGGTGCATCAGACATGAGTGGTTGGTTGCTACTTGGCCTGCCTGGTTACGCTTACGCTGCTGGCTTTGAGGCATTCTGGCTTGCTGGTGGCCTACTGGTTGGTACTTGGGCAAACTGGTTAATCAGTGCTAAGCGTCTGCGTACTTACAGTATTACAACTGAATCACTGACGCTGCCTGAGTTCCTATCTCGTCGCTTCAACGATAACTCTAAGCTGATCCAAACAATTTCTGCTTTCTTTATCCTTTTATTCTTCCTTTTCTACACAAGCTCAGGCTTGGTAGCAGGTGGTAAATTGTTTGAAACGGTATTCGGCCTAGATTACACAACGGCGGTAATTATCGGTACCGTATGTGTGGTTTCGTACACCCTGTTTGGTGGTTTCCTAGCGGTATCTTGGACTGACTTGGTTCAAGGCCTACTAATGTCTGCTGCGCTATTGATTGTACCAATCGCAGCAATGAACGGCGGCCTTGGCCAGTTATCTACAGACCTTCATAACATCAACCCAGAGCTACTCACGCTATGGAATGATGCGAAAGGTGAGCCTCTTTCTGCGATCGCGATCATCTCGCTAGCGGCATGGGGTCTAGGTTACTTCGGTCAGCCACACATCCTTGCTCGTTTCAAAGCAACGCGCAGCAATAAAGACCTAACAACCGCGCGTCGTATCGCAGTGGTATGGACTGCACTGTCTATGATTGGTGCAATGCTGGTTGGTCTGGTTGGTCTTATCTACGTAACTAACTCTGGTGCACCTAAGTTAGACGATGGCGAGAAGATCTTCATGCTTCTTGTGAACGCGATGTTCCACCCAGTAATCGCAGGTATCCTACTGGCGGCAATCTTAGCGGCAATCATGAGTACTGCGGATTCACAACTTCTTGTTTCTTCATCTGCAATGGCAGAAGATCTGTATAAGCAAGTTCTGAAGAAAGACGCTACGTCAGAAGAGATTGTTCGTGTAGGCCGTTTCGCGGTTATCCTAATCTCTCTGATTGCACTTGTACTAGCGATGACGCCAGACAGTTCAGTACTTGGCCTTGTGTCTTACGCATGGGCTGGTTTTGGTGCTGCATTCGGCCCAGCTATCGTATTGAGCCTGTATTGGTCTCGTATGAACCGTAACGGCGCTCTAGCGGGTATCGTAGTTGGTGGTGTGACGATTGTACTTTGGAAACAGTTCACGGGCGGTTGGTTCGATGTGTACGAAATCGTACCGGGAATCATCCTATCGACTCTTTCTATCGTTATCGTGAGTCTAATTACGGGCGAGCCTGAAGACGAAGTTAAGAAGCAACACGCTGAGTTCGAGAAGAACCTCGTTGAGCTAGACTAATTTACATTGTAAAACAGATGTGAATTAGCAAAGAACATGAGCTAAAAATAATAGAGTCACTTCGGTGGCTCTATTTTTTTGCCTATATCTAAATGCTTTGACCTTGTGTTGCGTCTGGCAAGTTGAGCATGTTTACCTTGTTGGTGACGCTGGCTAAGTCATACTTCTAGGCTCAGAGCATTTCCGTTCCCATTGCGATACATTACTCTTGCTAAGAGTCGTTGAGTAAATGAATAGGAAGTTAATAGTGCCTCAAGTAATCCCGAATATTGGCTTTAACCATGAGAAAACGGCGCAAGCTGAGCTGGAGTTTGTGCCCTTGTCTCGGCTCTATTCAGAAAGCAATATTAACCACGATCCTCAATTGCCACATCGTGTCAGCTTCTTCCTGATTCTGTTTATCGAACAAGGCTCAGGCACGCACATGGTCGACTTTGAGGACTACCCTTTTAACCAAGGGAGTGTGTTGTTCATTCAAAGAGAGCAGGTGCACGCCTTTGATTTTAGTAACAAGCCACAAGGCACTGCGGTTTTGTTTACTCAAGCGTTCTTAGACAGTGTTCACGCTAATATGAAGTTGCCGAACTACACACCTACTCATTTGAACAAGGCGCACTCGGCACTGTTGTCACTAGACGAGTCCCACCAAGAGCGGACGCAAAGTCTCATTCAGCAAATTATGACGGAACTGAATCAGCCAGAATCCGATCCCTTGATTGTGATGTATCTGTTTTCGGCACTAGCCCTGATTCTTCATCGCCTACGACCAGAAGTGAAGCAAGACGCCTTGAGCTTGCAGCAAAACATTAAGTTTGCCCGCTACTTTGAGCTTCTTCAAAACAACTACCTGCGTGTGCGTGATGCAAACTGGTACGCCAATCAAATTAACACCACCTACAAGACGTTGAACCAAGTGTGCAAAGTCGCAACGGGGTTAACTGCCAAGCAAATCATCGATTCTTTTACCGTTTTAGAAATGAAGCGTCAGCTGGTGGTAACCAATATTACGTCTCAGAAAATGGCGTTGGATTTTGGGTTTGAAGATGCGAGTAATTTCGTTAAGTACTTTAAAAATCATACTCAAATGACGCCGAGTGAGTTTCAAAAGAAGTATTCCAAGCCGTCACTCTCTGAATAGCTAGCAGGTCGACACGAATCACCTAAGGTTCGATATCTACCATTTTTCTGCCTAAATCCACTCTGCCGTGAGTCTCTTTCGTTGACTAATATAGTTTCCAAGCCAACGAGAGGACTCAATAATGAAAACAATAACCAACGCATTCCCAACAGCAACATTCAAAGCAGCTGAATCTAAAGCGACGAAACTCAAATCAACACTACTCACGGCAAGCGTACTCGCGGCCTCTATGATTACCGGCACGGTTGCGGCACAAGAGCTATCTATTCAAGAAAAAGCGGTAGCGGTCATTTCGAGCATTGAAACGGGCGACGCAAAAGCGGTGAGTTACATTAACCCTGAAAAGTACATTCAACATAACCTAGCGGTAGGTGATGGCTTAGCGGGCTTTGGTGAAGTATTACAAATGCTTCCAGAAGGTTCAGCGAAAGCACAAGTGAAACGTTCATTTCAAGACGGTGATTTCGTAGTAACACACACTGAATACAACTTCTTCGGCCCTAAAGTCGGCTTTGACGTGTTCCGTTTTGAAGAGGGACAGATCGTAGAACATTGGGATAACTTGCAAGAAATTGCCAAGCCAAACGCAAGTGGACGAACTCAATTAGATGGTGTAACTAAAGTCGTAGACCTCGAGAAAACGGATAAAAATAAGCAGTTGGTCAGTGGTTTCGTTAAAGACATCTTGATCGGCGGTGATATGGCGAAGATTAATAACTATATCGACAATGAAGACAGTGCTTACTTACAGCACAACCCAGGAGTAGCCGATGGCCTAAGCGGTTTGGGTGAAGCTTTGGGGGCGTTAGCGGAAGCGGGCATGCCGATGGTTTATACCGCTAACCACAAGATTTTGGGCCAAGGTAACTTTGTGTTGTCGATCAGTGAAGGCCAGTTCATGAATAACCACGTCGCTTTTTATGATCTGTTCCGTGTTGATAACGGCAAGATCGTTGAGCACTGGGACACCATCGAAACCATTCCTGCGCGTTCAGAGTGGAAAAATGACAATGGTAAATTTGGCTTCTAAACCTAAGTGAAATTGAAGCAAATATGACTTATTTAAGCGGTACTTTCATTGAGGAAGTGCTGCTTTTTTATTGCTCAATTTGGTGGCTAACATAGGGGAGGTACTGTCGTTATAGGGTTTTACAATGTAAATTGAAACCGAGTGAACGAGAGAAATTGCATGGAAGAGGTTGGACCTTTATGGCGTTTGATGTCAAAAAATGAAGCAGAAAAATGGCTATTTTTTGAACTTGGCGCTCACTTTTGTGATTAGCTCGGTGAATTGTTGAACTGAATTGGACATGATGTGTCAATTGTCAGTAACCACTAAAGACCTATAGGACAAAGGTATGCCGGATCTCTATTGCAAAGGATGTAAAAAAACAACACTACATAAGTCTATAATGAAACGTTGTGAGTCAGAGCCCGAGACAACTTCTGGCCGTATGATGCAATGGACATCAAAGCTATTTAGTGGAAATCTGTATTACGATATGGAAACTCAGCACTTCTGCCGCACGTGTAACTGCCGTTGCGAAACAGGAAGTACTGTGCCCCAAGTTGGTTTAGCTTAACTTACAGTAAGCGCTCACTAACTTAGATCAAAAAACCTCCGTTTTAGGAGGTTTTTGCGTTTCTATGCGGCTTTGAGTGCTAGCTCAGCATCAATGGCGTCGCCATCAATCTTCACATCCCAACCGTAGTTTGAGTACTCATTTGCTAGTGCTTGAGCAACATCTTTTGATACCGTTACGTGCGTCCATGAACCAATACCGTAAGGTTTATATGCGAGTTCTTGCGTTTTCATAATAGAGTCATCCTTTCTCTTTGATAATTCTATTATTCACTTTGGCCTATATGCTTTCTTTCGTTTCCGGCTCAACTTATTTGTTAATCAGGTCATTTCTATAATAATTTGTTAATAACCAGAGTTTGATTTATAAGGGTTGTTATCTATTTCTATGTATTTATATTTGGTGTGAATATCACCTGTGCATTTAGTTTTTAAATGTGTGAGCGAGGTTTTCTTCGATTGCTCCTAGTATGGAATATACTGAGCGGAATTTAGAATGTTTAAGGAATGTTATGTCTCAGCATCAGCTCGATCGTATCGATAAAGAGATACTAAGAATTCTGCATATGAAAGGGCGTTTACCTGTGGTTGAACTGGCAAAACAGGTCAACCTTACGACGTCACCTTGCTCTGATAGACTCAAGCGATTGGAGAAAGAGGGCTACATCACGGGCTATCATGCTGAGCTTTGTTCAGAAAAGCTGGGACTCGATGTTCAAGTTTTTATCCATATTCGTCTCGATCAGACTAGCTTTTCGATCTTCGACAAATTTGCCCAAGCGGTAGAGATGATGCCTGAGGTGGAAGAGTGCTACTCACTGTCGGGTGACTTTGACACCATGATCAAGGTTCGAGTGAAAGACATGAAGGCGTACCAAGCGTTTATGGCAACGAAGTTGGGTACCCTACCTGGTGTGATTCAGACACGCAGTGAAGTGGTGATTGAAGAGCATAAAAAGGGTTTTGGCGTGAACCCTGAGTTGTTGGCAACTCTAAAATAGTGGCCTGCTTTCGCCTTACCAATGTGATTTAGATATAAAAAAATGGAAGCTAATAAGCTTCCATTTTTTGTTGAGCGTCAGATAAAGGTAATCCGATAAACTTGTCCGGCTTACAGCGTAATGGCCGCAGAGATTAAGCCAATCACACCACCGAAGACACCGCCCCAAACCACAAGCCAGCCAAGGTGTTTCTTGATCATGGTCTGAACCATCTCTTTAACCAGCTTAGGTGTTAGTTCATTCAAGCGCTGATCGATGATCGCCTCAATGTTCTCTTTGATTTCATCCATCATCGCAGGCGATTCTAGCTCGTCCTTGATGGCATTTTTTACAGAGTCACTCTTGCTGATTTCAATCACAGATTCTTGCATCTTCTCAACAAATGGTGCTTTCATTGGTTCTAGTGCTTCTGTGCCACCAAACATTGCCAACATACCGCCAAATTGAGAGTTCTCGATAACATGCACCAATGAGTCGAATGCAGGGTTAAAGTCGATCTTCTGAATCACAGGCTCTAGATTGAGCGACTTTCCTGTCATCTCGCTGCTTAGGAAGCGATCAACGTTACTTTCTGTAAAGAATTGCTCCATCATCAGTTGCTTGATGGCTGCCTTGAACTCTTCAAAGCGCGCTGGAATAACGCCAGAACCGTATAGGCCGGGTACTTTCTCGAACAACATGTGAATCGCAAGCCAGTTGGTGATGGCACCAGAAAAGGCGAATAGGCCTGCGTAAAGCAAGTATTGGTTTGCTGTCGCATAGCCGCCAGCAAGCAGTGCTAACGCAATAACGTTAGTTAAGACACTTTTGTTCATGGTTGATCTCTAGAAAGAATATTGCGCGCATTTTAAGAAAAAAACGCCAAGAAAAAAACAAAAGGATCGATGAAGTTTATTGGACAGGTAGCAAAGAGCGCCAAATGGCAGGCATAAAAAAGGCTAGCCTCCCCCCGAAGTCTAGCCTTATTCCAGAACGCGCAAGCGAGGCGTCTTTGGTGTTAATGTCATTATATAATTACGACATAACATTCTGCCATGTGTAATTTACCGCTAATAAACAAATTGGTGTGAATCACATCGCACTTTTAAAATAGCACAAAAATTAAGCGTTCGTGGCTTGCTCAAGGTCATCGGCAATGAAGCCACCGGTCTGGTGATTCCATAGCTGCGCATAAATACCATTCTGGTTAATCAGCTCTTGGTGCGTGCCTTCTTCTACGATATTGCCGGCATCAAGCACGATCAGGCGATCCATCGCTGCAATGGTCGACAGGCGGTGTGCAATCGCAATAACCGTTTTGCCTTCCATTAGCTCAATTAAGCTCTCTTGAATCGCGGCTTCTACCTCAGAATCGAGTGCAGAAGTTGCTTCATCGAGAACAAGTAAGGGAGCATTTTTCAAAAGAACACGCGAGATAGCGACACGTTGACGCTGACCACCAGAAAGCTTAACGCCACGTTCACCTACTTGAGCATCGTAACCAACGTTGCCAAACGGGTCGGTTAGCGTTTCGATAAACTCATGAGCGTGCGCTTGTTTAGTGGCTGCGTACACCTCTTCGTCTGATGCCTCTGGTCGACCGTAAAGAATGTTGTCTTTGATCGAACGGTGCAGCAGTGAGGTATCTTGGGTCACCATACCAATGTTGCTGCGCAGAGAATCTTGAGTAACGCTCGAGATCTCTTGGTCATCAATCAGGATGCGGCCGCTTTCTACATCGTGGAAACGCAGCAGTAAGTTAACTAGGGTCGATTTACCTGCACCCGAACGGCCAACCAAGCCCACTTTTTCACCCGGTTTGATGTTGAGGTTGAGGTTGTTAATCACCCCCTTATTCTCACCGTAGTTAAAGCTCACGTTATCGAAGTGGATACCGCCTTGTGGAACGTCCAGAGGCTTCGCGTCTTTCTTGTCTTCGATAGCGATAGGTTTAGACAGGGTTTTAATGCCATCAATCACGGTACCTAGGTTTTCAAACAGACCACCGATTTCCCACATGATCCATTTCGACATGCCGTTAATACGCAGAGCCAAGCTGACCGCTATCGCAATCGCACCCACGGTGATCGCGTTGTCTAACCATAGGTAGATAGAGATACCCGCAATGCTGAATACCAATAGATAGTTAGCAAATTCAACGCAGATGTTGAAGCCAGTAACCAAGCGCATTTGGCGATGAACCGTATCTAAGAAGCCTTCCATGCCTTCTTCGGCGTATTCGGTTTCTCTCTTGCTGTGTGAGAACAGTTTCACGGTTGCGATGTTGGTGTAGCTATCAACAATACGACCCGTCATCAATGAACGAGCATCCGCTTGTTCGGAAGACACGTCTTTTAGCTTTGGCACGAAGTGCAGTTGAATACCGATGTAAACGAAGAGCCAAATCAGCATCGGAGCCATCAAGCGCCAATCTGATTCAGCAAGCATGAACAGCATCGCCGTGAAGTAAACCGTTACGTAGACAAACACATCGACCATTTTGGTCACGGTCTCACGCACCGCGAGCGAGGTTTGCATCACTTTAGTCGCGACACGTCCGGCAAAGTCATCTTGATAAAAGGACAGGCTTTGCTTCAAAAGGTAGCGATGGGCTAACCAACGAATCGACATTGGGTAGTTGCCCAGCAAAGTTTGGTGCAGCAATAGCGAGTAAACACTGATCAAGATTGGCATCACAACCAACAGCAGAATACCGAGCCCCATCAATGTCGATTCGTTGTCTGTTAAGAAAGTGTCTGGGTTGCTTGTTGATAGCCAGTCGACCAACTGCCCCATGTAACCGAACAGCGCGACTTCGATGATCGCGATGGTCATGCTCATCAACCCGAGCAAGATCAACGGTTTTTCGAAACCTCGAGTGTAATGGCGGCAGAATGCCAGTATGCCAGTAGGAGGTTGTATCGGCTCTCCCTTTGGAAAGGCTTCAGTAAAGCCTTCAAATTTCTTGTACATAGATTTCCCTTTATAAACTAGTGCATCTATAAGCGACTGCATCGTTGGTGCAGCTTTGTTTTTATGGTCTTGATTTGAAATTTAACTGTCTTAGTTTGAAATTATATAAACGCCCATGGGTTCTTATCAGTATTAAGTCATTCGATGGATTTTGTTCTAGCGCTTATTTAGGCACTTGGCTTTAAAACACTAAAACTTTGTCTAAGCGATGCAGGAAAGCTCCAAAGAATGTCTTTCATGACGCTTATTTTAGATTGAATTAGACAGGAAAAGTTAAGCTTATTTCAAACGTAATTGATTGTTATGCAACGGTGATAATCCTAACGTTAAATGGATTAAATTGTAATCAAAACTCGTGATAGGCGAGAAAATGGAATCAGAATATTTATCCATAAAGTGACTTAACGAATATGCACACAGTTGGTTCTTTCTGATGTGCTGTTATCTTGCAGTAAAAATTACCGATTAATCTAAGATCTGCAGTAATTGTTTGGGATAAATATTCAAATCATTATTCTTTTCAGTGAATCTTGTCGTAACAAGTTGTTTACAATTCTGAAGTAAATAAAAGATAGGGACGGTCGAAATGTTAAACCTACACAAAAAATCACTTCATATTACTAATGTTCAAAACGCCAATTGCGTTGTTATGGTGCCGCCAAAAGAGTTTAAATTTAACGAAGAAACAGCACGTGATAACGAATTTCAGCACAGAGTGAATCTGACCGAAGCTGAGGTGAAGGTAGAAACGATGGCCGAATTTAAGGCCATGGTCGCTTCGTTGCGTAAAGAAGGTGTGCAAGTTGTAGAGTTTGATTACCCAGAGTTGGGCGTTGAAACGCCGGATGCTGTTTTCCCAAACAACTGGTTCAGTACCTGTAGTGATGGAAGCTTATTCACTTTCCCTATGGCGTGTGAAAACCGTCAGAATGAAGTTAAGCCAAATGCTCTTATTGAAGCGTTAGAAGCGTCGGGTCGTATTGTTAACCACAGTGAATCTCTAGAGTCTTACATCGCGCAGGGTTCTTATCTAGAGAGCACGGGCGTGATGGTTATCGACCATATCAACAAGACTATCTACGCAGCGCTTTCTCAGCGTTGTGACCGTGAAGTGTTAGAAGACTATGCGAAGCGTATTGGTTACTCTCGCGTGGTTTCATTCCAAACAGCACTGCCGTCTGGCCAGCCGATTTACCACACCAATGTGATGATGGCGATTGGTGATAACTTCTGCGTGATCTGTGATGAAGTGATCCCAGAGTTTGAGCGCCGTTTTGTGGTGAAGTCGCTTGCTAAAGATAAGCAGGTTATCTCTATCTCAATTGATCAGATGAACCGATTCTGCGGCAACATTCTGCAACTGGAGACAGTGAATGGCGACAAGGTGATCGCGATGTCTCAATCGGCTTACGATGCGTTTTCTCCAGCCCAGTTAGCTCAGCTTTCGACACATGGCAAGCTGCTACCATTTAACGTGAAAACGATTGAAGACATTGGTGGTGGTTCGGTGCGATGCATGTTGGGTGAGGTGTTCCTACCCACGCGAGTGAATCGCTTGTAACAAGTATAGAAAGTATAACAAGCACTCACTTCAGTAATGAATCTTTGAATACCACTCTTATCGCAGAGTGGTATTTTTGTTTTTATCTATCACAAATAAGACAACAAGAGCTCGATACAGGAGTCAACGCGCAAAAGCTAACGGAAATAAGCTATGAAGCGTCCTTAAAAGCTCTGTGTTCGATGAACTGAGCCGACAGTGTCACGACTTCCTTGGAGTAGACAAGCGCCGTGTGGTTGAGTTTGAGGGCGTAAGTATCCGTTGCTCCTCTTAGGTTGGCGTCTTCGAGTGTGACTGTGCCATCGCCAGGATTTCTTCCCAGAACAATACGTCCGACTCCGGCGTCGTAGGTACCTGTAATCACGCCAATCGGCACATCAATATCGTAGTCACCCAAGCCATCGCTTAAGATCATTTTGCTCGAACCAAATATAAACCCAAGCCCATGATTCGACAGTGTTTTGGCTATGGTTGCCCCATTGTGCGGCGTGCCTGCTGTAATAATGCAGGTGTCTGCAAAGTCGGGTTGGTAGAACTTAAAGTAGTGGCGAATCAGCAAGCCACCGAGTGAGTGACCAAAGAAATAGACCTCATCGTACTCATTAAAGCGAGCATTCACGAAGCGATTGAGGCGTTTGGCTGCAGAAGGGAAACGCAGCGAGTTGTAGGCAAACTTGTGCGTTGTAAAGCCGCGTTTTTTGAAGTTTCTATCCAGATATTGCATGATCAACGCAGGCATATATAGACCATGAATTAAAACTATATGTTTGTTTTTATTATTCATTTTTGTCCTCCGTCTGATGATGTCCCCAGTATATTTAGTCGCAAATCTAAACTCAATAAAACTTGCTACTAATGGGACACAAAAGGCAGAGGTGTACGTTATAAACAGAGCCTTTGTTATAGAGAAAGGGTGGGTTAGTCCGATCTCACTCCACCATAAACATCTATGGTTAATCCGCCTTGTTTAGCGTAAGTATTAGGTGTTAGACCGATGGTTTTCCTTAGGTAACGAATCAGGTGCGGTTGGTCGCTAAACCCAAATTGAAAGGCGACGTCCATCCAGTCGATGTCATCCAAATTTCGCTTATACAAGTATTCCAACATCGCTTCGAGTTTGTTCATCGATTGGCATTGTTTTAATGTCAGCCCTGTTACCTTGTTGAAGCTTCTTTCCAATGTTCTTTGCGAGCAAAACAGCTTGTCGCCAAGCTCTGCAATCGGTGTCGAACCAAGCACACCCAACACCTTACGTGTGAGTTCGCTGTGCCTATCCGTTTTAGCTGTCGATAACCAAGGAAGCAGCAAATCATCTAACTGCTGACAGCAGGCCTCAGCATCGGTTTGAGCGAGCTTGATCAGCGACATTGCTTCGGCATTAGGATTATCTAACAAACTCGCGAGATCGATAGGGTTAACACTGTCTAGGCTGGGGTGCGGACAGTCTGGAATATCTAACGTGTACAAGGCTCCGACATGGAATTTAATACCTAAGTGAACAAAGGGCTTTGAGTGATCCAATTCGATGGCTTTATGGTGTGGTAACAGCAGATGGCAGCCAACGCCTTGATCGATTTTTTGCTCAATCGTGTAGTGATATACCTGCTCGCTTGGCGATAAGATCAGGTGTGCCGATGGATCGGGATTGAGTATCGGAAATTGATGAGTTTGAGCGTCGGGCGTCTTTTCAATCAGCCAGTAGCAATCAATGAACTTAGCGATTTGAGGGGATTTTGGAGACTGTAACCAATTGATCATTAGACCTTCTATTTTCAGATGACTGTCACCTCCAACTATATGTGGATATCGTTATCGGTGACAGTTTTTATCAGTATCTATTATCAGAACTGAACTTTCAGCTTAGTTCTGAAATTTAGTCAAAATCAAACTGCAAGATACGATGTTTTGAAGACAATCCAGAGCGAGTGATGGCCTTTTGTGCTCCAATGTTGCTGCTTTCCGTAGAACACATAGCTTCTAACCCTTGGCTGTTAGCGAGCTGCTTTAGAAAGTAAAGAACACGCGTTGCTAAGCCTTTACCGCGTTCTTGCTCAGCGACAATCATGCCTAGGTCGGCAAACTGCGTTTGGTGTTCATCAAATTTCCGACATTCTCCTGTTGCGAGAACATTGTTATTTTCCCAGTAGCCCCATAGCTCTTGTCGAGCAATTAAGTTGCTGTAGTAACCGGTCAGCCACTCTTTTGGTGCGCCAATTGCTGATGAAGCAAATTCAACTAGTTGATCGAGTTGCTCTTCCGTCGCGAGAGTCATCTCGATGTTTTCAATGCTGTTTTCGACGGCTGTTGGGCGCTGGCGAAACATCAGTGCGTTGACTTTGAAGGACTCAGTATTGTCCAAGCATAGTGACAGATATTGTGGTTCAGCCGTGCTCACGAATGCGCCTTTCACCTCACCAACCACAGAGCTGTTGTTTTCTACGATTAAGGTGAACAAGTCTGTAATAGTGGTGTTGGCGGTTGGTGCTAGATAGAATTGAAGTAAGTAGCCTCCACCATTCAATACGCAATAACCGACAAGTTTGTCGCCTTCGTAAAAGCCGTAATGGTCCGACATAGGTACAAAGCCGAAGTGCCACATGCCATCAAGAGGTGCTGTTGACTCAGCAAAGTAAGCCGTTTTAAGTTCGCTCAAGTCTCTAAGTGCTGAGATTTTTTTGATGTCTAACATCGCGTTAATTCCTGTTGTTTCAATAGCTGCAAGTGTAGGCGACTGCTTTAAGAAGGTATTGAATAAAAACGACAGTTTTATGTGTTTCACTAGTGGAGTAGCGGCCTAATCGTTTGGATCAGACCATGATTTAGGAATGTTGAAGTGGGGCAAATTGGTGGGTTTGTTTCTTTCGCCTTTGCGCCATGCTTTTAGCTGATTCACATAAGTTAGGATGTGCGCTATCGCGACAAAGAGTTGGTTTGGAACCATTTGGTCGATTTGAGTGGTGTTGTAAATCGCCCTGGCAAGTGCAGGGCTCTCGACGACTTCAACCTCGTTTTTAGTCGCAAGCTCTCTAATGTAAAGTGCCACATCATCTTGCCCCTTCGCGACAACAAACGGTGCCTCTGCTTGGCTTAAATCATAAATTAGGGCAATGGCGTAACGGGTCGGGTTGGTTAACACAACGCTCGCTTTAGGCACGCGCTCATTGGCACTTCTCTTGGCATTTTGAGTCTGTATCTGACGGATTCGAGCTTTAACCTCGGGCCTACCTTCTTGGTCTTTGTGCTCATCTTTGACCTCTTGCTTGGTCATTTTCATCTGTTTTGTAAATTCATGCCGCTGATAAGGGAAATCAAATAAGCCAAACAGTAAGACGATTAAAAGAAGGTAGCCTAAGTACTCAATGGTAATGGTTGCTACGGAAAGTACGACGGTATCAAAGTGGGCACTGACTAGGTTTGTGATCACCGAGATGTAGCTCGATATTACCCAATACAGTAGGGTAAAGAACAGAGAGACCTTAATGATGTTCTTAAACAGTTCGACGATCGATTGAGAGGAAAATATGCGTTTCAGTCCTTTGAGTGGGCTTATCTTTTCCCACTTGGGGATCAATAAAGATGGGCTGAATATCCACCCACCAAGTAGCGTTGAGCCGACGATCGCGGCAATCATTTGATAAATCAGAAGCGGGAAAAATAGCGTGATCATCGAAAAAAGCGCGGTGCCTACTAACTCAACGATAGCCATTGGCTGGCTGACCGTTTGGCTATCAAACTGAAAGCTCACAAGAAACAGTTCAATGAAGGTCTGTTTAATCATGTCTACATTCAACACGTAGTAAGCAACGACGCTGACAAGGGTTATTGAAGAAACGAACTCTTTAGCGCGCGGTACTTGCCCTTCTCGCCTAGCTTTGGCGAGCTTATGTTGACTGGGTTGCTCGCTCTTATCTCCGGAGTCTTGATGATCAGACATTAGCCAGCCTCAACATATAGTGCAGATGCTGGTTCAATTCTAATACCAGATCAAAATAGTGATCGCCGATACCAGTTAGGGACGCCATTAATGCGAATAAGCCAAGTAGCATGGTCATTGGGAAACCAAGTGCAAAGACATTAAGAGACGGTGCCGCTTTGTTCATTAGACCAAACGTGATGTTACTCAATAGCATCACGACAATAGCTGGCACCGCAACTAGCAGGCCGGTCGCAAACATCCAAGAGACCATTTTCAATACGTATTCAATGCTGTTGAAAGGGAAGGCTGAATTGAGAGGCCAATATTCAAAGCTTTCTTTAAACACAAGCAGCATCACTAGGTGTCCATCTAAAGATAGGAAAAGCAGCATAGAGGTGATGAACATGATTCTGCCAATGATGGCGATACTAACGCCGTTGGCAGGGTCATTCATTATTGCCATGGCTAACCCCATTTGCATGGAAATCGCCTGCCCCGCAATTGAAAAAATAGTGAAAAATATCATCACCGCAAAGCCAATTAAAAAACCAAATATAAGCTGGTAAAAAGAGAACAGTAGAGTGTCGATGCTGAAAGGGTTAAATGGAGGTACCTCCTTCACTAAGGGAGCGAGAAGCAAAGAAAAAACAAAAGCAAACAGCAACTTAACTCTTACCGGTATCGCGTTATCACCAAAAAATGGTGCGATAAGAAAAAGCCCAGTAAATCGGACAAATGGCCACCAGAGTATCCCTAGCCATTGGGTGATATCAGTAAAGGTTATTTGCATCAGGGCTAGCCAACCTTGCTTGGTATCGTATTGAAGATAAACAAGAATAGGTCGTTGATCTCTTGTAATAACCAATGGCCTGAAAGAATGATGCATAACAGAGTTACTAATAGCCTAGGAAGGAAGCTAAGGGTTTGTTCATTGACTTGAGTTACCGCTTGGAAAATTGCGACGACCAAACCCACGACAAGGCTAGGCACAATAAGAACCGACACCATAAGAATGATCAGCCAGATTGCTTGGCTTACCAGAGTGACGGCTTCTTCCGGACTCATCCACTTATCCAAAAACTGTTGGCTAAACTCCCCATGAGTAAGCCCCAGCCATCGACGATGACAAAAACCAGCAGTTTAAAAGGCAGAGAGACAATCAAGGGTGACAACATCATCATCCCCATCGACATCAGAACAGAAGCCACCACTAAGTCGATAACAAGAAAGGGCAAAAACAACATAAAGCCAATTTGAAAGGCGGCCTTGAGCTCGCTCAGTAGATAAGCCGGCAGTAATACTAAGAAGGGAATATCTTGATCGGATTCTATGGAGGTTTCGCCTGCGATTTTGGAGACTTGTTCGAGTGCCTTACGTTGCGTTTGGTCCAACATGTATCGACGCAGCGGCTTTTCTGCTGTGGCTAACGCTTCCATCAAGGACACTTCATCGTTCGAGTATGGAATGTAAGCGGTATCGTAAATCTTGGTCCAGACTGGCCTCATGATCAGCAAAGTAAAAATGAGTGCAATCCCCACAAGCACCTGATTTGGCGGCGTTTGTTGCAGGCCGAGCGCTTGCCTTAAAATGGCCAAGACAATGACGATTCGCGTGAAACTGGTGCACATGATCACGAAAGCTGGAACGAAGCTCAGTAATGTCATCAGGATTAGAATCTGCAATTTAATGCTGTATTCAGTTCCGTCAGATGTGGTTGTTTCACTGAGAATCGTCAGCCCTTCTGCGTGCGATGTACTCGCGAATAACGCAAAAGCTAGCGTGAAGAATATTCGTTTTGGCATCGTACTCTTTGCGTTATTCAAAGGAGCTACTTACTCGGTTTCTTGATGATGCTCAGTAATCTAACGCCATACTGACCATTCTTGGATACTATCTCCCCTGTGCCAAACGCGGTGCCATTGATCTTGATATCGACGGGGTCGCCTTCATGTTTTTCCAGCATCACGACACTGCCTGCTTTTAAATTCAGTAGCTCATCTAATATCAATGTCTTACGTGCAACCTCAACGGTGATGTCGACAGGGATACTTTTTAGCAGAGAGATGTTACTCATATGCTCTTTGTCGTCTCCCAAGTCCAAGTCGTCGGTAAGATCATCCAAATCTAAGTCATCAAGATCTGGTAATTCATCATGAAGGTTTAAGTCGCTCATTGAGCTGTCAATGTTGTGTGTCTCTTTGTCGTTAGCCATCGATTTCGACTCCCAGTTCAGAGTTTATGGATTGAAGTTTGCCAAAAAAAGTAGGGTGTCCGTTGACCTTGACCGTGAGGTTTTTGCACAAGGTCATGGGCATAAAATCCCCGGGTTTTAGCTGAGAAAGCTCATGGAGTGTGCACTGCCGGTGAAGCATGACGCACCCTAGTTCAACGGGCTGATAGCGTAAGTTGTCGAGTATCTCTTCCCGATCAAAGGTTTCGTTACTTTCCATCATGTCGCGCAGCTTTTTCACGTATTTGTTGTCGATCATGAAGGTCAGATCGAGCTGTTGGTCGTCGAACTCAAACGTAATGGTGACACCAATGTCAGAGGGCTGATGGTCGGTGTGCTCAATGGCGTAGTGATTGGCATCGGCAGTCAGTGCGTTGGTTATCGCCATGGCGAATTTTTGAAAAAGCCTTAGGTGGGTTTGGGTTAGCGCAATGTCGTTATTGCTACGCTTTGATTTCTTGAGTGGTAACGGGTTGTTGAGGTGCTTGTGTAGCAGAATATCGGCAGCTTGTGGCGCAATAAAGAAAAAAACATGCCCAAATTCCTCAATATGAAGAACGGTTTTGATGCTATTTGCTGGAGGTCGACGAGCTTCTGAAAACGTGGCTTTTACGTGACGGCCCGCAAAGTTAAATTTAAAAATATCAATAATTTCTGTAGAGAAATGGCTTGAGTGTCTTAACAGAAACTTACGCATTTTTATGCTCGGATTTCCGAATTCAGTCAATGATAACTTCTTCATGTCAAGTACCAATTGTTGGTTTTTGCGGTCATTCTCAAATTTGACACGCTAATTAATCCTAACTATAGGTTAAAGCAATCTCATTTCAACTTCGGTTGTGAGAGAAAATATAAAAAGTTAAAGGCCTACTTCTTAAAAGGATTAAGGCCAAACAACGACGAGGCTAGGGCAATGATTCACTTAGACGATGCGCTTGGGGTACACCCCAAAATGGTGCAGTTTCGTTTGGACAGAGCGGCAGTATTGAGCTCCAATATTGCTAACGTGGACACGCCTAATTACAAAGCGATGGATCTGAGATTCGAGGCGGTACTCAGTGGTATTGGTCACTCAAAAGACTGGTACATAGGTACGACGGCTCAATATCGGATTCCTGTGCAAAGAACACGAGATGGCAACACTGTTGAGCTAGAAAATGAGCAAGCTAGGTTCGCGAAAAATGTGATGGATTATCATCAGAGCCTTGCGTTTTTGCAGTCTAAGATCAACGGGATAAAGTCTGCCATCAAGGGACAATAAGTGAATTAGGTAGGGACATCATGGCTTTCTTAGGTATCTACGAGACGGCAGGCTCAGCGATGAGTGCACAGACCGTCAGGCTTAATACTATCTCCAGTAATTTGGCGAATGCCGATTCAGTATCTGGTGACCCATCAAAAGTCTATAAACCGCTGAAACCGATTTTCTCAGCAGTCTATAACCACTTCAATGCACAGCAAACTCAACAGCAAGGTGTGGTGCCGATTCGCATTGCCGATGTTGTTGAAGTCTCTTCAATGATGGAAGGCCGTTATGAGCCCAACAATCCTCTCTCCAATGACGAAGGGTATGTTTATTACTCTGGCATTAATGTCGTTAACGAAATGGCTGACATGATATCGGCTACTCGTAGTTTTGAAGCCAGCGTAGAAGTGCTCGGCAACGTAAAGTCGATGCAACAATCACTGATGGGGCTTTGGCGTAGTTAATGTAACTGCTGCCAATGACGCCAGAGGAATTACACCATGACGACGATATCCGGTGCGGCGCAGGTCAATAATATTGAGTCTGCGTCAACGATCACCCCTCAAGATAATCCGAATAGTGCGAGTGCATTAAAGAATGAGTTCATTACTTTAATGGTGGCTCAGATTGAAAATCAAGATCCACTCAACCCAACTGACGGCACGGAATATGTCGCACAGTTGGCGCAGTTCTCTCAGGTTGAAAGTACAGAAAACCTTGTTCAGCTGACGCAAAACAACTCGACAATGCTCGATAACTTACAAGTGCTTAGCACCGCCGCGCTGATTGATAAAACAGTGACGGTAAAAAGTGATCGCTTGTCTGCATCGGGTGTTGATCAGCATGCGGGATACGTTGAGTTACAGGCGCCATCGAATACCGTGATACTGGAGTTAGTTGACTCACTTGGTAACGTTAAGTCGATGAACCTTGGCTCGAACAGTGCAGGGCGAGTGGATTACACATTGGATGCGCAAGCCATGGGGCTGACGGGTGAGTACCAAATGCGTATCAAATTGGACAGTGGACAAGATTATCAGCCATCGATTTATCAGCATGGCCAAGTGGAACATGTGACGACACCTCTAATCGGTGGTACCAGTCACTTGCAGGTAAAGGGAGTTGGCATGGTGGCGTTTTATGACGTTGCTGCCTTCTCAAATGAGTAAAGTTTGAAATAGGTTAAAAGATTTTCGCTATATTTTTCGGCTTTTGCCGGTTTTAGTTTGTTTTTTAAAGTAAGTAAGATGGCGGCTGTCGTTCTTCGCTAGCTAAGTAAACCTGCGGAGATAGCCTCTTTAGCGTGAAGAGGAAGACATTATGAGTTTTAGTATTGCACTGAGCGGGCTTAATGCCTCGAACTCAGAGCTGAACACCATTTCGAATAATATTGCTAATGTTTCTACGACAGGTTTTAAAGAGTCGAGAACCGAGTTTGCTTCCGTTTATAGCGGTAGTGAAGCTGGTGGCGTTGAAGTGGTTGGGGTTTCGCAAAACTTTGAAAAAAGTGGAACGGTTACAGGTACAGGGCGATCTCTGGATATGGCATTGAGTGGTAATGGCTTCTTTGTGCTTGAAGACAGTAAAGGGCAAACCCTCTATACCCGTTCTGGTATTTTCAACATGAATGCCGATGGCGTGATCACAGCAAATAGTGGTGCGGCTCTGCAAGGTTACTCGGTTGATGGCAATAATAACCTGCTGTTGGGGTCGGTAGGCACCGTGCAGATCAGTACTGCATCCTTGCAGGCTAGGGAAACAGATGCCATTGAGTTTGTTGCCAATTTAGATGCCAGAGAGCAAGTTCCCGCCACCGCATTTGATTACAGTGATTCATCCACCTACAACCATTCCTATACCACTCCAGTTTATGACTCTCTAGGTAACCCACATACGGTGAGTCAGTACTTTGTAAAAGGTGCATCCAATGATTGGGATGTCCATGTTTTGGTCGATGGTAAAGCGATTGATGGCGCTGATGCCTTGATACCTGCCGCGTCACCAACTGCAACAGACACAGCAAATTTTACTTTTAATGCCGATGGCACCATTTCGTCAGGGGGAAATTATTCAGTCAGTTTTGACCCTGCGAATGGGGCGAACAGTGTTACGGTTAATATTGACCTTGCTGCGGTCACTCAATTTGGTAGTGACTTCGTTGTCTCCAAAAATAGCCCGAATGGTTATACCTCTGGTGACTATGCCAGTGTTCGTATGGAAAACGATGGCCGTATATTTGCGACCTACACCAACGGCCAATCTCAATTGCAAGGTCAGGTGGTGCTTGCCGACTTTGCTTCTCCTCAAAACATGATCAAAACCAGTGATACCGCTTGGTTGCAAAGCTTCAGTTCCGGTACGCCAGTTCTTGGTACCGCGGGCAGTGGGGTATTCGGTGATTTGACTTCTGGTGCACTCGAAGGTTCTAACGTCGATCTGACGTCTGAATTGGTGGCCTTGATGACGGCTCAACGTAACTATCAAGCCAATACCAAGTCGATATCGACATCGGATCAATTGACGCAAGCTTTGTTCAACGTGGTGTAGCGTTATGAATCCTATTCTATTCAGTGCAGCGAAAGGTGCAGAGCGAACCATGCTCGCTCAGCACGTTCGCGCAAATAATCTGTCACATGCGGATACCGTAGGTTTTAAAGCCTTAATGGAGCACTCAACACCGATGCGCCTTGAGGGCTCAGGCTTTCTGACTTCCGTCACGTCTAGAACCAACTCATCGATTAATAACTTTGCTCAGGGTGAAGATATACGTACAGAGCGACCATTGGATATTGCGATCAATGGTGATGGTTTTATTACGCTCGAAGGGCTAGAAGATGAACCTGCTCAGCTCTTTACCCGGGCGGGTAATTTTCGATTGGATGGTAATGGGCAACTCTATCTTGGTGAGCGTCGGGTGATGTCGACAGAAGGTCCAATGGTGTTACCCGATTTTGAGTTTGTGTCGGTGAGCTCGAATGGGTTGGTGTCTATTACCCCAATTGGTGGTGAGGCGTCGCTAGAGGTTGGCGCCCTCAAGCTGGTTAAGCCTGAGAATGAGCAAATGACCATGCATGCCAGTGGTCATTTTGTTCCGAAAGGTGGGCAAGCATTGGCTGAAGATTTTACCGTTCAGGTTCGTTCTGGTTATTTAGAAGCGAGTAATGTCTCCAGTTTAGAAGAGTTGGTCAGCATTATGTCGCTGACTCGACAATACGAAATGCAAATTGAAGTGATGGCATCTGCAGATGAAATCGCTCAGATAGGCAATAAGCTTCTCAAAGCTTAAGGAAGGGAATTATGCACAGTGCCTTATGGATATCCAAAACAGGGATGGCCGCACAAGATGCAAAAATGACGGCTATTTCGAACAACCTTGCCAATATCAATACGGTGGGTTTCAAGCGTGACCGCGTGGTGTTCGAAGATCTTTTTTATAGCGTCGATAAACAAGCGGGTACCGAAACCACAGAGCTCAATGAACATCCAACAGGTATTCAGCTTGGTAATGGTGTTCGAGTGGTCGGCACCGAGAAAGTGTTTACCCAAGGGAATATTCAGAATACGAATCAACAGTTTGATTTGGCTATTTTGGGGGATGGTTTTTTCCAGATAGAGAACTCAGAAGGAGAACTGCTTTATACCCGAAATGGGCAATTTCAAACTAACTCTGATGGGCAGCTAGTCAACACGCAAGGCTATCCTTTGATTCCTGAAGTTGTCATTCCTCCAGAAGCGACCCTAGTCAGCATTACTGCTGATGGTGTGGTCAGCGCCACGATACCGGGCCAAGTTAACCCTGAAGACCTAGGGCAAATTACCATCGTTAAATTCATGAATCCTGCGGGGCTTTCTGCTCAAGGGGGAAACCTATTTATTGAAACTGAAGGTTCAGGTGAAGCGGTAGAGCTCGTCGCCGGAACAGAAGGTTCAGGCCAATTAAAACAAGGAGCACTTGAAGGGTCGAACGTACAGGTGGTGGAAGAGATGGTCGATATGATCGCCACCCAACGCGCTTATGAGATGAGCGCCAAGATGGTCAGCGCAGCCGATGAGATGCTGCAGTACATCGCGCAACAATCATAGCTTTCGCTTTAACGAGCGAATAGCGATGGTCGTTAGGGAGTTCTGACATGGAAAAGTCAATCAAGCCAGGGTTGGGTAAGGCGCATGCAATCTGTGTGATTTATTACCTCACCATAGTTACCTTGCTGGTGGTGATGGTTGCCGGCTGTGCTGGTCGCCAAGACGATTTTATTCCACCATCGCCGAATGATGAAGCGTATGCACCGCCAGAGCTGGACTATCAAGTGACAAGAGTCAGCAAAGGCAGCCTTTATACGGGCACCACCTCGATGACCCTGTTTCAAGATCGAAGAGCGTACCGTGTGGGCGATATTTTAACGGTGTTGTTGGATGAAAAGACAGAGTCAGATAAGAGTGCCTCAACTCAATATGGCAAAGATTCCAGTGCCAACATTACCGCGCCCACATTGGGCAACAAGACGTTTGATGACGTGAGCGCTTCCGTTGATGCCACGCGTGATTTTGATGGTGCAGCTGCCTCAAAGCAAGGCAACAGCTTGTCAGGCTCTATTACTGTCACCGTTTACAACGTCCTGCCCAATGGTGTGCTTAGGGTAAGAGGTGAAAAGTGGCTCAAGCTCAACCAAGGGGACGAATATATTCGTCTGACCGGCAATGTCAGGGTCGATGATATTCAGGCAGACAACACCCTCTCCTCCCAGCGAATCGCTGATGCAAGAATCACTTATGCTGGCCGCGGTTCGTTTGCTGATACCAATACTGCAGGTTGGTTGACCCAGTTCTTCAATTCGCCATGGATGCCATTCTAATGAGTTCCCTAATTCGCTTCTACTTAACCTCGTTGGCGTTGCCTTGGTGCTTGCTCTGTTTTACTTCGGTGGTCGATGCAGCGCGGCCGATTGCTGAAGTCGCAGAGGTGTATGGAGACAGACAAAACCAACTTATTGGCTATGGATTAGTTGTTGGCTTGGACGGGTCTGGCGATAAATCGCAAGTGAAATTCACGCAACAATCGGTGGTTAACATGATCAAACAATTTGGGGTGCAACTGGATGATTCCACCAACCCTAAACTGAAAAATGTCGCCGCCGTTAGTGTCACAGCCATGGTGGAGCCTCACCAAGGGGCAGGTCAAACCCTGACGGTGACGGTGTCTTCATTGGGGGATGCAAAAAGCTTGCGCGGCGGCACCTTATTGCTGACTCCATTACGAGGTATCGATGGCGAAGTGTACGCAATAGCACAAGGCAGCCTAGTTGTTGGTGGCTTCAATGCTACCGGTGAAAACGGAACCAGCATTACAAGAAACACACCGACCGTCGGGCGCATTCCCAATGGCGCGACCTTGGAGCGTGAGGTCTCGACCGGTACTGATTTAGAGCCAACGATACGCTTGCAACTCAAACAACCGAATTACGAAACCGCGCTCAATGTTTCCAAAGCCATTAATAAGATGTTCGGCGGGCAGGTAGCCAAAGCGCTCAATAAAGGTCAGATCCAAGTCTCTGCCCCGATTGATAGCGAAGACCGAGTGATGTTTGTTGCCATGATTCAAGAGCTTGAGGTTGAAGAGGGGCGACGACTGCCTAAGGTCGTGTTCAACTCTCGCACCGGAACTGTGGTGATCAGCCAGAACGTGACGGTGTCTGAAGCGGCGGTCAGTCAAGGCGGGATTACCGTGACGATATTGGAATCTCAATCTGTTTCTCAACCTGGCGGTGCTTTCAATACTGCTGGAGAAACCGCGATTATTCAGAACTCTCAAGTGAGTGTTGATGAGGAAGATGGGACCACTATGGTTTGGCCGAAAGGGACCAATCTGCAAGAGATCGTTGATGCGATTAACAACATTGGTGCGACACCAGAAGCGCTTATGCAAATTTTGCAGGCACTCGATGAGATAGGTGCCATTAACGGTGACTTGGTGGTGATCTAATGACGAATCTAACGGCTTTGACTCACGTGGCGCTTGAACCGATATCGAGTAACCAAGCGACGCCAATACTGGACAACCCAAAAATGGCAGCGTCGGTTAAACATGCTGATCATCCGCTGCCATTTGCAAGATTAATGATGAATAGAGCGCCTGAAACGGTGCACATGGCGAAAGCCAGCGCAGGTTCAAGTCAAGCTATGACCAACTTTTACTTAGACAACAACGCGCTTGCTAAATTGAAGCATGACAACTCTGCCTCAGGATTATTAGCGGCTTCACAGCAGTTTGAGGCGTTGTTTTTACAACAAATGCTGACCCGAATGCGCTCTGCCAGCCAAGCGCTTAGTGACAAAGATAATCCGTTGTCGATGAAATCAGACGATATGTTTCAGGGCATGCTAGATGCTCAGCTTGCACAACGAATCAGTCGTCAATCGTCGTTTGGATTAGCCGAGATGATTTTTAAACAGTTGTCATCACAAGTTATCGGCCGACCTTTTGATAAGGAGAATCAGTAATGGGAATGACCAACATCGGATTAAGTGGTGCACTCGCCAACCGTGTAGCTCTCAATACAACGGCGCAAAATACCGCTAATGTGAATACCCCTGGGTATAGCCGTCAAATCGTGACGATGGAAGCCAGTTTATCTGGCAATGCCGTGAATGGTATTAACTTAGGCTCCGGCGTTGAGGTTAGCGATATCCTGCGGATTGCCGATCAATCGTCTATTAATCGACTAAGAGAAGCGACGGAATCTGCCCAATATAGCCAAAGCTATTTTAATGGTTTGTCCAATTTGGAGAACTTGTTAGGAGCTGATGGACTTAGCCTCACACAGGGAATGAATGGATTTTTTGCTACCATTGATGAGGCCAGTGTGACACCTGAAAGCGTCGCTTTTCGCCAGCAAGTACTGACAAATGCTGATGCTTTAGCGCAGCAGTTTAACGCCGTATCCGCGCAGCTGAGTCAGCAAGAAGCCGCGCAAAGTGAGCGTTATGGCGCACTGGTTACCCACGTGAATAGCCAATTAGAAAGCATTGCTTCCCTAAACCAAAAACTGCAAGAAGATGCGCTGCTCGGCAAGAGCGTTGGTGGCTTACAAGATGCGATGGATAAACACCTCAATGAACTCTCTAAGTCTCTCGATGTTAAGGTGATCTACACCAATGGCGGCGTCGAACTCTCGACACCAAACGGTCAGCCTTTAGTAATTGGTGGTTATTCCGCATCGCTTGAGCGAGACCTATCCAGTGGCGATCCTTACAGCACGGATCTTAACATTACCTTTCAGTCGATGACGACGCCTGTTGATGCTTCGTTAGGTGGAGAGTTAGGGGCGCTCGAAGCGCTAAAAACGAACCAATACGATCCCATCCAAACGCTGTTAGCAGATCTTGCCAAAGGCTTGGCTGATGGAGTGAATACTGCATTGAATTCAGGGTTTGATCTTAATGGCGTAGCTGGTCAGAACTTGTTTACCTACACCCCAGGCAGTGAAGCCTTATCTTTGGCGATTGATCCTAACCTCACTGCACAAGACTTAGCCTTTTCATCGAGTGCGACCCTTGCCGGAAACGGCGACGTGTTGAAAGACCTATCGATGTTGTCACAAACACCACTAACCACTGGCTCTGTGGTGGGAGAAACACCCTACAGCGCCTATTCAGGGTTACTCGGTGATATCGGTATTTTCACTCGACAGGCGCAGAGCGAGGCAACGGCAGCTCAAGTCAGCATGGAAGACGCACAAGTGGCGAGAGACAGTGTCAGTGCGGTTAATTCCGATGAAGAGGCCGCCAACATGCTGCTGTACCTCAACGCTTATGAGGCCAACATGAAAATCATTAGTACGGCGAATCAGATGTTTCAGACCTTGCTAAGAGCATTCTAGGAGAAAAGTGATGCGTGTAACGGACTCCCAATTTAACGCGGTGATGCAGCGTTCATTAATGGACAACAATATCCGCTTGAACAAAGTTTTTGAGCAAATGTCGACGGGGCTGAAGATCAATCATTTATCCGATGACCCGATTGCCGCTGTGCGCCTTGAAGGGCTCAAAAAGACCGTCTCTGACAATCAGCAGTACCAACGCAATATCGAAAATGTGCAGTCACAGCTGACGCGCTACGAAACTAACGTCAACACGCTTGAGGAGCTCTCTCAACAAGTGAACGAACTGCTCCTACAAGGGAAAAACGGTACGCTTGATTCACAGAGTAGAGCGGGGATAGTGCTAGAACTTAAGTCCCTCAAAACGGAAATGTTGAACACATTGAACCAAGCCAATGATGGCAGTTATCTCTTTTCAGGAACGGATATCAGCACCCCTGCGATCGCTACAACACCGCCTTATGCCTTAAACCCCAATTCAGATTATCGCGAGACTAAGGTCGGTGATAATCAGTACGTACCGAGTAACTTAACCATCACCGACACCATAGGTAGCAGTGCAATTTTTACTGATTTAGACAATGCGATAGCAGAATTGGAGCTTCCAACTGGGGGATTTACTGCTGCTTTAGATAATGCGCTCAATACCAACCAAGCGCTTCATCAAAGCTTGTTGGTTTCATTAACTGATATTGGGAGTCAATACAACGCCTTAGACAGGTTGAAAGAGACCAGTATCGATATGGTGTTCTTTGCAGAAACCGTTCGCTCTGAGCTAGAGGAACTCGATTATGCAGAGGCATCCGTTGAACTTAACCAAGGTATGATCGCGCTAGAAGCTACGCAAAAAACCTTTGCGCGTGTTGCCGGAATTTCACTGTTTGATTTGTTATGAATAAGTACTTTTGGGCAACCGCTAGCTTGGGCACTTCCTCTGTCTTTCGCCGTGCCCTTGGCAAGATGCTAGGCGTTTTGCTAATAGGCTGGGGAGTGATGCTGTCGACTCAGGTTTTGGCGCAGCGCTACATTGTTCCGTTCGATAGTGTCGAGTGGCGGTTCACAGAGTCTGTCGATCAGTGTGAACTGAACTCTTTCGATCCTCACACCGGGTTTTCTGTGCAATTCATTTTGTTGGCGGCAAGCCCGATGGAGGTCAGAGTGGAAAAGCGTGGTGTGCGTTCACTTCCGACATCAACGTCATTCAATACTACAGAGCCTGTTTGGGGAACGTCCCAGTCTTACACCACAACCACCATCGAAAGAGTAAACAAGCAAGGGGCCGCTCTCGTGACAGACGATGGCGCAACCTTGATGTTGGATGATATGGCAAGTGGCGCTTGGTTTAACGTTAATGCGATGGACTTTGATGTCTATTTCCCAACCACCAACTTTAAGCCAGCTTTAGAGCAATTTAATGAGTGCCGTTATGGCTTGCCGCCGGTCAACTTCCAGCATGCGCGTCGAGTTGAATTGCGCTTTCAGCAAGGGGCGGTGTCACTCACCGAAGGGCAGAAACGCACCATTAATGACATCAGCACTTTGGTCAAACGAGACTCGAGAATCATTAGAATCCTGATTGATGGTTACACCGATAATTCCGGTGATTCCGTCGCTAATTTACAACTTTCAAAGCAGAGAGGATCCGACGTTGCGCAGTGGTTTATGGGCAATGGCGTGTCAAAGAAAATGATTGAGATACGTGGCCACGGTGATCGTTATCCTAAGTATGACAACACGACTCAGCAAGGCCGGGATAAGAATCGTCGCGTAGAGATTCGGTTAGTGCGCAAGTGATGCAACTGCGAGGGTAAACAATGGAAAAGATGACTGCAGTCCAAATGCAACAAGCAATGTTAGGGAAGATAGAGCAGCAGCAAGAGGTTGCCAGTAATCCGTTCTCTAACCAAGCTGTCACGGGAGCGATGGTGAGAGGCATCACGCATGACAATCACACGGTTAACCCGGTATCCGATAATTCACTGGCGTTCAGCAACACCTTGAAAAGTGTGCTCGATACCGTAGATAGATACCAATCTCATGCTTCGGAAAAAATCACCGCCGTTGAGTTAGGTAAAAGCGATGATTTATTGGGAGCGACGGTCGCATCACAGAAAGCTCAGCTCTCATTTAATGCATTGATGCAAGTGCGCAACAAGATGGTGTCCAACTTTCAAGACATCATAAAAATGCCAATTTAGGCTAGGGATTAGCGATGGCAGCAGAAGCAGAAACTCAACCCGCGTTGACCAATAATATGGGAGTAGCCAAAGAGAAGCTCACTGAGGCCTCTAGTTGGCTCACGAGGTTTTGGCAGAGTTCACAACGCAACGTCATTATCATCACTATTTTTGCGACGATTACTGCGGCGATCATCGTGATTATGTTGTGGACGTCATCAGAACGGTTTAGACCTCTCTATAGCAAATCAGCGAACTTCGATTCTAGCCAAGTACTGCAAATGTTGGATGAGGAATCAATACGTTACCAGTTGAGTCAGGACGATGGGCAAATACTGGTTCCCGAAGGTGATGTCGCCAAAATCCGCATGATATTGGCGTCTAAAGGATTAAAAGAACAATTGCCGAGTGGCTTTGATTCGCTAGATAGCTCAAAGAGCCTCGGCGAGAGTCAGTTTATGGAGAATGCTCGCTATCGCCATGCTCTAGAGGGCGAGTTAGCACGCAGTATCACCACTATGAGTGCAGTGAGCTTGGCTCGTGTTCATTTGGCCATACCGAAGGAAAGTTTGTTTATGCGTGATGACGCTGAGCAGCCGAGAGCCTCGGTGATTGTGCATATTATTAATGGGATGGACCTTAAGCCGACTCAGGTTGAGTCCATCATTAACTTAGTGTCTGGTGCGGTTATTGGACTTAAATCGGAACATGTGCGAGTGGTCGATCAACATGGTCGTTTGTTATCAAATGATGCGACGGTTGGGGACATTACCGTGACGACTGGCAAGCAATCCGATTACAAGCGTAACCTTGAAAAAAACTTGGTCGCTCAAGCGACTGACATGCTGACCCCAATTCTCGGTGCAGCCAACTTTCGAGTTCAAATTGCCAGTGATATTAATTTTTCTAAGGTTGAAGAAACAGAAGAAATCTACGCTGATCCTGTGGTTCGAAAAGAGACCTTATTGAGTGACATGAACGAGTCGTCGATGGCGCTCGGGATTCCGGGGGCATTGAGCAACACACCACCAGTGACCGATGGAGAGCCTCAACCAGAGCCTAACGCCAAGGTCAATCGAAGTGAAACATCGCGTGATTATGCGGTGAGTGGCAAGGTTCGCCATACTCAGCATCAGCAAGGTGTATTGCAGAACCTCTCTGTCTCTATTGTGGTGAACGACTTAGCGAACCCCAATCAAACTTGGACACCCGAAGAGCTTACTAATGTTGAGAATGTGGTTCGTTCGGCAATAGGGTTCAATACCGAGCGCGGCGACAGCATTCACATCACTCACTTCCCTTTTGTGATTGCCAGTATTCCAGAGCAAGCCCCGATTGCTTGGTTTGAGAACACGCATATTATGCAGCCTCTTAAATATCTACTTGGAGTGATGCTCAGTGGTTTGATGATCATGGTAGTGCTGCGACCTCTAGCACAATACCTTACTAAGTCAGCGGAGCAAGAAGAGCTGGAAGCGGAAAGCATGGAATACGATGACGTCATTACCAAAGAAGAGCGTGCCGCTGATGCAGCCTTACAATCCAAACTGGAATCGTTAGGTATTGATGCAACCGGTATTAAGGCGCTTGATGACAACTTGCCATCTGCGGATAGCCCACTCGAAGTTCAAATTAAACATCTCAAATTAATCGCAAAAGAAGACCCGAATAGGGTGGCTGAGATTTTACGTACTTGGATACAAGCATAACGAACCAAATAAAAGTCAGTAGGGAGAAGGTGCATGGATGGCAAACAAACCTATCAATCAGTGGATGGCGTCGCGATGTTGGTGTTGACCATGGGAGAGGACATCGGTTCTGAAGTACTCAAAGGCTTCACTCATGAAGAGATCAAACAGATCACGCATGCCATGAGTAAAATGAAGGACATCAAAGCCAAAGATGCGCTGGTCTCTTTGTCGGGCTTTTTTGATGATTTTCGTAAGCACTCCGGGATTCTCGGCGGGACACGACAATACATCACCAATGTGCTGGAAAAGACGTTAAACGGCAATTTGGCGAGAGATCTTGTGTCGGAGATTTATGGCGATGAGATCCGCTCACATGCTGAAAAGCTGGCATGGATTCCTCCGGAGCTTTTGGTCAATGATCTCAAGAAAGAGCACATTAACCTGCAAGCGCTATTGATTGCCCACCTCCCTTTGGAATACAGCGGTCGTGTTATGGAGGAGTATGAGGAACAAGAGTGCCATGCGTTAATCCTGCAAATCTCTAAGACACAGGTGTTAACCTCTGGTCTGATGGAGACACTAAAAGACCTTATCGATCGCTGCAAAGTCAATTATCACAGCGGCGGGTCTGCCAGCCTGCAGGGTTCGAAAGTGGTCGCGAACCTTATCAACCGTTATTCCGGTGACAAAAGCAATTTATTCCAATTCCTTCATGATCAAGACGCTGAAGCCGCAGAGCTGGTGGAAGAGGCGATGTTTGATTTCTTCACCCTATTTAATCAAGACCTAGAAACCATCAACCTGATTAACGAAAGAGTCAGCCTGGAGCAATGGGCATATGCACTCAAAGGTACCAATAAAGATTGTCGCCTTTACATCATCAACTCTATGCCACAACGGGTATCGACAGAGCTCAAAGAAAATCTGGTACGCATTGGTGCTGTGCCGGTCAGTCAGGTTGAGCAAGCACGTAAAGATATCATTGATATCGTCAAACAAATGCAATCGGAAGAGATCATCAAGCTGAACTTTGCTAACGAGCCAAGGTTGACCTAATCGGAGATGTGGTATGAAACTCACGGGTATTACGCAGCGCAAAAATCAGGTGAATCCGACAACGACGGGAAAAATTAAAAAGCCGGAAAAGCTAAGCAGTAACAAGCCGAACAATGCACTCGTTAGGCAGCAAATGGTGCAAATGAACTTGCAAGAAAGGCCTAAGCTGATTGCTGAGGTTGCCGATTCTCACAAAATGTACAGCAGGCTTATGATGGCGGGGGAAGTGCTACGAACTGTGGCGAGCGAATTGATTAAGCTGCGCCAGTTAGCAGAACTGAACCAGTACAGCCCAGAACAAGCCAATCACATTGATGTGATTAAGAAAAAATTGGTGTTTTGGAGTCAGAAAAGATTGTTTGGTGACTACGTCGTGGACTCAAGTTTTGCACCGATTCAAGGCGACAACCCTTTTATCGAATTTACGATTCCGGGGCTCGACTTACAGCGAGAACGGTTTCGTGATGAGGTTGTCTCTCTGTACATCAATAACCGTTTGATACCGTTGGCGTTTGAACGTTCAGAAGACAGAGAGGTATTGCTAGAACAATTCAAGATGATGTTTGCTTATGCGCATTTGCAGCTCAGAATTAATGAACAACAAGAGTTTGTGATCGGTATTCGGGACCAACAATGGCGTTTGTGGGATGGGCAGGTTTTCGTTTCAGGCCAAGGTGGTCGGTATGCTGAAGGGCCTCCGATTGCGGTGCCAGCTCAAGCTCGCTATCCCGTGTTGGACGACATCAGTCGCTTGTTGGTCAATGAGCCGGGCTCAAATCAACAAATCGACGCCTTGCTTGAACGGGTTAATAAACTGTATTTGGCATTATCGAAAATGTTGAAGATGAAAAGGCAAAAAGCTGACCAGCTTATCGCGTTTTGTTCACACCCCGAGTTGCAAAAATTAGGCAGCTTTAAGCATCAGTTAGTGAGTAACCCAGAGCTGTCGCTTAGGTCAATTCATCGCGGCTTTAGTGGGCCAACCAGAGACAATGTAATCAAACTATTAAGAAAAAGGTGAAATAGAGACGAAATACTGCCGTTATAGTTAATTAGTAGTGCAGCAAAATGGGTAGGCAGAGATGAGTCAAATTAAGGTCGACAATGTGAAACACGTTGTGCCTCATACTCAGGTAGATGTGGTTCAAAACAAAAAAACCGAGCCCGATCAAAAAGCGAAGGTGAAGCCGATTAACCTCTCTCAGCATGAAGTGGAGTTACTCGATAATACCAAGAGTCTTTTTGACGGTGTAGACGATATCGATACGGCTAAAGTCGAGCAGATAAAAGCGCAAATTTCCGCGGGAGAGTTAGTGTTTGATATGGATGAGTTAGCGAAAGTCATTACGAGACTGGATCATGGAACGTAGAAGTGACCTGATTGGTTATATTAACTATGGTCAGCATGTGCTGGCTTTGTCGGGCGAGTTATCTGCACGTTTAGATGATATTCGTGCTGCGATATTGAGTCGTGAGTATCAGAAGCTGGAATCCCTCAATCAAGCGGTCACATCACTGACTCAACGGCTAGCTGACGCTGACGCCAAGCGATTTTCTCTGGCCAAACGGCTCGGTTGTAAAGAGCGACAGTACGCAAAAAACATGCAGGCTCGGCTTAAAGGAAAGGCACTGCAACGCGTTCAAACGTTGGATGAAGAAATTGAGCAGTCGATAAACCAGTGTAAAACCAAGTTGGCGCGCCAAGGCAGTGTCATGGTGATGCAGCATCAAGCAATGGAAGAGGCGCTTGGTAAGCATCAATTAAGAGTCAATGTTTAGGCTGAGGCGGAGTATGGTTAGGTTATTAAAGCTAGCTGGTACATTGCTGCTCGTCTATGGTTGTGTGACCAAGGTGAATGCAGAATCAGATAGCATTGCACTTGAACAGCAACTCTCCACTCAAATCCATTCGCTCATTGAGCAAACCATTCGTTACCGCTATCCCCAACAGTACCAACTCGATGTTCAGCTGCGTTTTTCTCGGGCTATTCATCAGTTACCGCCCTGTACTGAGTCTGTTGAAGTGACCCATAGAAGCAAGATCAAGCTTGGCAAACAAAAGTGGAATGTGCGCTGTGCGCCTGAGAGATGGACCCTTTCTGCGACCTCAACGTCGACAATAACCGTCTGGACTGCGACAGCTAATAAAGCACTTAAGAAAGGCCAACGGCTAACGCATGACGATATTACGATTGAACCGATCAAACTCTACAAAGACCAAAAAGTGTTCTTCAAGGCCAGCGAAATCGTTGGTAGCAAAATTAAGCGCTCAGTGAACAAGGGAGGTTTGTTGACCACTTCCTCTATGTATTTGGATTATGACGTTGAAAAGGGGCACTCTGTGGATGTGGTTTTTCAATCGAATCGTATACGTTTAGAAACGTTAGGAATGGCGTTAGAAAGTGGGCTGATAGGCGACACGGTCTCTGTTAAGAATCGACAGTCTGGAAAGTTACTACGCGGCGTCGTCATTGAAAAAAACAGAGTTCGTGTGTTCTAAAATCAGATTCAATGAGCGAATTATTATTTACTCCACATCCCCTAATACATTTAATCCATACTCATTTGGGATCTCATTGTAACTCAGAACAATCAGCTCTTTGGCAAAGGCCTTGGCTAACTTGGCTATCATAGGGCGTGTGGTGGGAGGTACTACGATGACCGGTGGCAGGTTTTGGCTCTGCATGGTTTGTACTATGGTCGGCATGCGATTTTGGAATTTCTGCAAGATCGTCGGTTCAACAGGAATTGAGTCCAGAGGAATATTGGGGTCGCTTTGCTGACTCAAAGAGATCGCGCCCTTTAACTCTCCTTCTAAGGTTGCACCAATAATGAAAGCATGGATGGTCTTGCTGTTTGGCGAGATCAAATTGACGATGGTTCGTTTTAACGCGACCCGGATATTAGAAGACAGCAAGATTGGGTCTTTTATGGTGTCGACGCTTTCAATAATGGTGTTGGCTATGGTCCTCACGTTGATGATAGGCACTTGTTGAGCCAGCAATTGACGGACGACCTGCATCTGTAGGTTAGGGCTAATGACGCATGCTAGGTTCTCTGCAAGCTCAGGATGCTGCATAGCAAGTCGTTGGTTGAGGGCTTTCACGTCATCATAATTGAAGATGTTGTCTAGGTGTTCGCTGCACACTTTGCTGACGTGAGTCGCGATGACATCATGCACCTCAATTACCTGAAATCCATGGTTTATCGCCTTGGTTTTATCCCCTTTTTTAATCCATAGCGCTGGAAGCTGATACGCTGGGTCGATGCCAACAATGCCATCGAGATCTGGATGCTCAATATGGTTGCCTACTGCCATTGCTTTATCGGCATAAACCTCGCCACGCTCAATCTCATCGCCATCAATGCTAATGGCGTATTCGGAAGGTTTTAGTGAGAGGTTGTCGGTTATCACCACCTCTGGCATCACAAAGCCTATTTGTTCACTGAGTGTCTTTCGGCTGCCACGAATACTCTTAATCAGGTTACCGCCCTTTTGAGAGCTTGCTAAAGGAACCAACTTGAAGCCTAACGACAGGGCAATCACATCCACGTTGGGAATAATGCTCCAATCAATCGTATTTTCTTGATGAGGCTGAGGAAGCGTATCTAAATCGGGGCTTGTATCGGGCGTAACATGCTGAAATTTAGATTGTCTCCAACCGACAAACGCTAACAATACGGTAAAGGTATAAAAGGCTAAGTGCGGCATGTTTGGTACGCTACCAATAACAAACATGACTCCCGCAGCCATGTATAAATTGTTCGGTGACGCAAGTAACTGCCTTTTCACCGTTTGTGCCATGTCGTTATCGTTATCACTAATTCGCGTCACGATGATAGCGGCGGATGTGGCCAGTAACAGCGATGGAATTTGTGCAACCAGACCATCACCAATGGTCAGTAGGGCATAGGTTTGGAAAGCTGCTTCTGCGGTTAGGTTGTGCTCAAATATTCCTATTAGAACCCCACCGATTAAGTTGATGAACAGGATTAATAGCCCAGCAATCGCATCACCACGAACGAACTTACTGGCACCGTCCATTGCGCCGTAGAACTCCGCTTCTTCTCCTACTTCTAAACGTCGAGTTTTGGCTTCTTTCTGATCGATAGCGCCTGCATTTAAGTCTGCATCAATGGCCATCTGTTTCCCTGGTAGGGCGTCCAGAGTAAAGCGTGCTGATACTTCTGAAATCCGTTCGCCCCCCTTGGTGATGACCACAAAGTTAATGATCATCAAGATCACGAACACCACGATACCGACAACGTAGCTCCCGCCGATAACCACTTCACCAAAAGACTGAATCACCTTACCAGCGGCGTCTCCGCCATTGTGACCTTCGAGTAGAACGATACGGGTAGAGGCTACATTGAGGGTTAATCGAAGTAGGGTAGCGACAAGTAATAGCGAGGGAAATATAGAGAAATCAAGCACTCGTGAAACGGTACTGCTGACCAGCAAGACGACGATGGCAAGCATGATATTAAAGGTAAAAAACGTATCCAATAAAATTGGTGGCAGCGGCAGAATCACCATCGCCAAGATCATGAGTAACACAATTGGAATTGTTAGCCGTGCAGCTATTGCATTTAATACGTGTCTCATAACAACCATTATTATGAATATTGTTGATTAATATACTAGGATACTTTTACGCACTTCTCATTTTTGAGTCTTGCTATTTTTAAATTTAGTGATCTTTTTTCCGAAAAATATGAAATGAATTTTTTCCACTGTCGTTAACAGTTAGTGAACAGCAAACACAGATGGGGAACATCAGATGGCTATATCAGTACATACAAATTACGCAAGCTTAGTGACTCAAAATACATTGCAGTCGACCAACAGTGCATTAACTAAATCCATGGAAAAACTGTCTACCGGCTTTCGAATTAACTCAGCTGCCGATGATGCGGCAGGCCTACAAATTGCTAACCGCTTGGAAGCTCAATCACGCGGGATGAATGTAGCAATGCGTAATTCTCAGGATGCGATTTCTATGATGCAAACTGCAGAGGGGGCCTTTGACGAGATGACCAATATTGCTTATCGAATGAACGACCTAGCCGTTCAGTATGCAAATGGGACTAATTCTACAGCAGACCAAACTGCGATTGATGTTGAGTTTAATGCGCTCAGTGATGAGTTAGCTAACATAGCGTCGAATACAAATTTTGGTGGTACCAATTTGCTCACTACAGGTAGCTTTGGTGCCGGTGCGGTTGTGTTTCAGATAGGTACCTCATCAACGGAAACCTTATCAGTTGATGCATCAACTGAAGTCGGTGCGGTGACAGGTCACGCACTAGCTGCTGGTGGCGGTGCTTTAAGTGCAGCATCTAATATTGATGCTCTATCTGGTACAGGTGGCCTTATTGAGCTGTTGGGTACTGCGCGAGCAGAGTTCGGTGCGAATATTAACCGTCTTGAACACACTATTACCAACCTTGGCAATATGACGGAAAACTTAGAGTCTTCTAAAGGTCGAATCATGGATACCGATTTTGCCTCTGAGTCTGGAATGATGAGCAAGCAGCAAATGCTTATGCAATCGGGTGCTTCTATGCTGAGTGCATCGAAGATGGTGCCTCAATTAGCGATGAGCCTATTGGGCTAGTTTGAGTAGCAATTATTTACTCAGTAGCGGCTATATATTAGCCGAGTAGCAGGAGGGTAGAGCTGTACCTCCTATACGAGTTAAGGGGAAGAGTTATGAACGTTGATGCGGTTCAGTTAGCTAGCAATTTTGCTAGTCTAGATGTGCAGCCTTTTGAGTTGCGCTATACCCAAAAGTTGTCAACGATTACCTCAAAGACCTCTGCGATTGGTAAAGTTAAAACGGCCCTTCAGTCGCTTGAAGATAAAATTTACGAGTTTACTCAATCTGGGTCCAGCCTAACTCAAACGTCAACCTCGACATCGAGTGATGACTATTTCTCTCTCTCCGTCGACTCTGGTGTGAATGACATCAACTTAGATGTTTTTGTGCAACAGATGGCTTCCAATCATCAAGTAGTTTTTGATGCCAACTCGGTCGATTCAAATGATGTTATGGCGTCGGGAGGCGTGTTTTCTGTCACTCAAGGCGGCGTTACTACAGACATCAACATTATGGATGCAGACACTGACGTAAGTGGTGATGTTACGTACAGCGAGTTTGTAAGTTACTTCAATGATCAATTTGACGGTTCTATTCAAGCCACTCTCGTTAAGTCGCAAGGGGCGATGAAAGTGCTGTTTGGTTCTGAAAATGAAGGCGCTGACGCTGCTTTTACTTTGTCTGCAGATGCCGCCAGCGGTTGGGATACGGTGGTGGCAGCAGCAAGCGCCGCACCAATGCAAACAGCACAGGATGCGGTGATCGCACTCGGTGGCGAGTTTGGCACTCAACTTACTAATTCAAGTAATACCTTTGAATCGCTCATTGATGGCGTTGACCTTACGGTGACTAAATCGAACAACAGCGGAGATTCAGCAACAAAGATTGAAATTGGCGATGATCTTTCCGCCACGGTCGCTTCCTTACAAGAATTTGTTGATGCCTATAACGGCGCTGTTACTGAGATCACTAACCTAACCGCTTCTGGTAATGAGGATGAGACAAGGGGGGTATTGGCTTCGGATAGCGCAGTGCGCAGCATCAAAAACCAACTGGCTAGCGTTATACGTGATGACTACAACGGTACTCGTTTGTTTGAGTTAGGGCTCGAAATCGACCGGGATGGCAAGCTTAGCCTCGACTCCAGCAAATTTGAAAGTGCGGCAACGACGGTCGATTTTGAAACACTATTCACTGGAAGCGGTGGAGTCTTTGAAGCTTTTGAAAGCAAACTTGAAACCTATATCGACTTCTCTAACGGCTCCCTGAGTCGACGAATAGATACGCTCGATAATGAAAAGAGCCGCATTAATGACGCCTTAGCGGCGCTCGACACTCGCTATGAGACTTACTACAACCGCTACCTGTCTCAGTTTACTCAACTGAACTCACTCAGTAGTCAATTGGATTCGGTATCTGGACTTTTCACTATCTAAGGAGCAACACATGCTTTTAGGGAAACAGCAGCAAGCCAACTATGCCAATGTTCAAGTGACGGCTAATGCTTCAGTGTCGTCGAGCTTTGAATTGATTTGTATGTTACACGAGCGACTGATCCAAGAGTTAGAAAGTGTCAAATTTTCAATTGAAACCAAAGACTTGGAGCTCAAATCTAACGCAACGCAAAAATCGATTGATATCTTAGTTGGGCTCGATGCATCTCTGGATTTATCTACTGGGGAAGAGCTTATCCAAAACATACACGCCTTGTATGAGCACGCCATTGCGACTGTATTTGAGGCATCGAAAGAGATGAATACCGAACTTATCGTTAAGTTGATTGGTGTCGTGACCGATCTGAAAGAGGGATGGGAAGGCGCAATGGAGTGGCTTGATGAAGCCCAGTCCTAAGCAGCTAGAACGTCTTGTCAGTAAGTTAGAGGACGCAGCAAATCGCAAAAAATTTGCTGAGATCGTGAAGCTTAATCTGTTGGTGAAAAAGGTGCTGCTAGAGGTTGAACAGTCGCACCCTGATTATGTTGCTATCGTTAGGCGACTTAAGTCGGCTCATGAGCAATGTCGAATCTTAGTGACTCATGAGCAAGCCTTATTAAAACAGCAGCTTAGTAACAATATCAGTCTACGTGAACGTGATAAAGCCTATGCTCAGACACAGGTCAGAGCGGGAGAGTAATTATGGAATTACAAGCACAAACGTCGTCTTATAGGAGCAGTTTGGATTTACTGTCGACGGCAAGTCCTTCAGTGAAAAGTAACACCGCGAGTACGTTAGCGACGCCTATAGCTTCTGAAACCTTAGCCTCTGAAGCTTTAGCTTTTGAACCATTGGCTTCAGAACTAGGCGAGATACGTATGACGCCGCTTGCGCAGTCTTTTCAGTCGCTATTTTCGGTGCTTGATCAGGTGAGTTCGTCTATGTCTGCAATTTCTCCAGATTCCGCTTTGATACCTAATATGAGTGCCTCTGAAAGCACGGCTAGTTTTTCTCATTCGGTACTTTCTTACTCACAACTATTTAATCCTGAACTATTGAGTCCTGGGTTTGATACTACTCACTCTCACTCACCTCTAACTCGATTGGAGGCATCAGCGGAAGGGTTGAATCTGAGTGATAGAGCAGCAGTGCAGTCGTTCGACTCGCCACAAGATCTCGTGCAGCAGCCACAGGTTCAACTGCCGCAGTTAAGTACGATTGCTCATTTTGTTACCCAGCAGTTGGAATTGATGAATCAAAGACGGGGAGCGGGTTCTGAATTCAGTTTAAAGAGCAGCTCGCTATTATCTTCTAAAGGAGTGGATCATTCAGGGGCTGATTGGCAAGCGAGCGCGCCTTCATTTTTTGGTCACACACCTAATAGGTATACCAGTTCAGAGTTGGCCTTGTCGTTTAATCATCAGCTAGCCAGTTCAATGTTCAATGCCACTCCAGCAAGCCTCAAGTTAGGGGCTACTTCCACCACTCCATTGTTAATGGGGCAGCCGATAATTGAAGCGGTTAATGCTACCAGTGATAGCAGCTATGTTAGGACTTCGGCTCCGATGGTAGAGACGACCAAAGAGCTTAGCTTAGAAAGTCAAAGGCAGATACATCAAGTATTGAGGGATAAAATCCAGCTTCAGTTCGACACGTTAAATCAGGCCGCGCGAATACGTTTTGATCCACCTGAGCTAGGCAAGGTCGAGATGTACATTCGCATGGAAGGTGACAAAGTAAATATCCAAATGAGTGCATCATCGGCGCTAACCAGAGAGGCGATCTTAGCGACATCGGAGCGTTTGCGACACGAATTGATTTCGCAAAATTCAGAGTTGTCTGAGGTGAACATTAGTCTTGACCAACCTAGCCACCATCAACCTGAGTCGAAGCAACAAAATCAGCCGTTCGAACAAGAACGCCTATCCTCTAGTGATGCTCATACGCAAGATCAACCCGAGTATGTACTGGAATACCAAGCATATATTGCGAGGGTCTGAACATGATTAAAGTTTTCATCACCTTTGCTTTAACTCTCGCATTATGTGTGACCGGATTTTGGTTTTATCAAACCAATCAACTGAATATGGGACTGTTGAGTTCATGGTTAACCCCAAGTGAGCCAGAACCGGCTGCAACACAACAGATCGAGGTTCAGTTAGAAAATGTACTCGTACCGATTAACCTAGGTAACCGACAAAGCCTGCTGTTGCTGGATGTCTCTATGTTTACGCCGGAGCGGAACAGTGGTTACGTGCACGAGCAGCTCAGTCGAATCAAAAATCGAATCATAAAAAAATTCAGTGTGAAGGAGGCGTCTTACTTCTATAACAAGCAGTTTATTTATGTCATTCAAGACGATTTAAAGGACGATTTGGACGAGTTACCCAGCTTACAAGTGGGTGATGTGCTTGTGACGAAAGCGGTATTTCAATAGGTCGTCATCATGTTAATGCAGCCTAAGTATCAACATACCCAAACCGATGACCAAGCGACGCTACAAGAGCTCGAGAAGTTGGTATTGCAGCAAAACATTAAGTTGATTAATGGGCTGCTGTATCAATATCGCTATGCGGTTGATGAGGGGACGTTTGAGGACCTTAAACAAACCGCCATGATGACCTTAGTGATTGAACTGAGAAAGTTTGACCATGTGGCAAATGATGACTTTCGTCGTGCCGTTGCGGTGCGCATTCGTGGTGAACTGATCGATGAATTGCGTCGACGTGACTACATGGAGCGTGATAAACGCCAGCTCGTCAACCGCATCAAACATGCCGAGCGGCAGTTACTCCAGCTACTCGGCAGGGAGCCAACCAGTAATGAAGTCTGTCGACACTTAGGGGTAGAAGCGGATGATTACCAGCAAGCCATGACCCTCGTGGATGTCTTTGATGATATCGAGTTGGAATCTGTAGTTACTGCAGTGCCCGAAACCGATAAAGAAGTATTGTTTAACGAGGTGAAGCTGGTACTGAATTCACTCCCAGCAATGGAACAGCGGATTTTGTATCTGATTTACGTGAAGAGCTTGAGCACCAAAGAGACGGCGTTAGTCCTCGATATCAATGAGATTAAGGTTCACAGGCTCAAACATCGAGGCTTAGACATTCTCAAAAGCAGAATTAAGGAGAGTGATGTATGCAAAAGTTAATCGGCATTGTTGTCGTATTAAGTGTGATTTTTGGTGGCTTCATTTTCCTTGGTGGTAAGTTTGAGTTCATCTTTAAGCTGTCAGAGATCATCATTATTTTTGGTGCAGCCTTCGCTAGCTTGCTGATGTCTACGACCTCTTCAACCCTCAAATTGATGGTGCAACAGATTGGTATTGCGTTTCGCTCTACTCCTTACAACAAGGACTATTATCAGCAGTTACTGTCTTTGATGTTTGAGCTGATTAATACCGCGAGAGTGAAGAACATCAAAGCGTTGGATATTCATGTTGAGAACCCGGAATCGAGCAAGATTTTCGCGAAGTATCCTCGAATTACCAAAGACGCGTTAACCACACAATTCATTATCGATTCATTTCGTCAGGTGATTACGGGCAAGCAATCTCAGCATTTGCTCGAGGCTTTTCTTGAAGAAGAAATCGAACATTTGGAAGACGAATATACTAAGCCGTCGGAGAAGCTACATGCCACTGCTGAGGCGATGCCAGGGTTAGGGATCTTAGCGGCTGTGATGGGAATAATCCTCACTATGCAGGGGCTGGATGGTGAGATAACCGAAATTGGTAAGAACATTGCTGGCGCATTGGTGGGTACCTTCACTGGCGTTTTTGGGTGTTACTGTGTGTTAGGTCCGATGTCGAGCAGCATTAAAGATGTGTCTGAGAATCAGCTCGCGCCACTGTTTTGTGTTAAGTCGATATTGTCAGCTTATGCTCAAGGCCAGTCGGCTCACATGTGTGCTAATGCAGGTCGAAAAAATATCGAGACTCGCTACAAACCATCATTTGTTGAACTTGAGAAGGCGGTTGAAGTGTTAAGACAACAGCCGTCATCAAGTTAAGGAGACGATGATGCAGCAACCTCAAGTCATTATTCAGAAAAAAGGTCGCCGTAAGCGCAATGAACTGCAACATGGTGGTTGGAAGGTCGCAATGGCGGATCTGATGATTTCGTTGATGTGTCTCTTTTTGGTGCTGTGGATTTTGCAGGTGGTGGATGTGGATGATCAGAAGAAACTGCTTAACTACTTTGCTTACGGAAATGATCCAATCATGCACCTAGGTACCAGTGAAAGTGGTGGTAATTCCATAAACCCATTGCCACTGCCTCATGTCGCGACCTCTCACTATGATGCCGATCTTCATCGAATTAATGATACCTCAGTGTTAGAAGGCGAGTTTAATAGCCAACAGGAGCTTGAATTGCTGGCACAACGTATAACCCAAGAGCTTTCAGGTATTGATGCATTAGGTAGTGTCAGTGTTTTCGTTACGCCTCAGGGAGCCAAATTGGTGATTGCTGATTCAGACAAAGGGCCTATGTTTTTCCGAGGCGGAGCTAAAGTGACGCCATTTTATCAAGACCTGTTATTGAACCTCGCAAGGCTACTCGAAAAAATCGAGAACAAGATGATCATTACTGGTCACACAGATGCCAGTCGTTATAAGGGTAGCCGCATGACGAACTGGGAACTATCAAGCAATAGGGCAAACAGCGCGCGTTACTATCTCAATAAAGGGGGGCTTCAAGAGCACCATATCTTTCAGGTCACGGGTATGAGTGATACCGCTCCTGTTGACAATGAGAATACGAAATCTGGAGTTAACCGTCGTATAGAGTTGTATATATTGACCGCAAATACCCTAGAGCAGCTGAATAAAGTCTATAAGTCGTTTTCGATAGGCAGTGCCACAAGAGCTTCTCCACTTGGTCAGCATGAGTTGGATAAGGTGTTGCCTGACACTAAGAAAAGAGCCATCAGACAAGCGGAGTTGAACCAACCTGTCACTTCTTTTGAAGTGCTAAGTCGTTATGACTGAATCAATCAACGTCATGTTTAATTCACGGAAGTGCCTGGCTTGGTTAGTACTCATTGATTATATTCTAATTGGCTATTACGTCTATTTAGCGACGAGTTTGCTGTATTTCGATGTTTTTATCGTAGGTTTGCTGATTGCTATCTACAATATTTTGCTAGTCATGTTTATCGTTCAACAGCCACAAGGTTTTATCTCTCTCGAGAAGGATAAGCATTTAGTGATTCCCATTTGTTTTGCGGTATTTTTGGGTTGCACCATCGTGGTATTAACCTTTTTTTGGTGATTCTTTGAGTGAACAGATCTATAGGTGTGCTTCTAATACTGAAGGTAGGGTTGGGGTTTAAACAAGGATAAAGGACAATACGATGACGGAGCGATGTTTTGGCTAAAGGCTTTGGCTTTCAAATTCTGGTGCACTGGTTTTTAGGGCTGGTGTTGTTATTTATGTGCTTTCAAAGTAGCTCTAGTTATGCGCAAAACCGTCCATCCCAAAATGTCATCCAACCCCATATAAACACGCTTAAACCATACCAAAACCAAATACTGAAAAAGCTAGAAGAGTTCGACCCACTGGTTAACGAAATCTTTAGACAGCTTGCCGAGCGGTCTTTACCTGATAGCTTTGTGTTGGTGCCTATGCTTGAGTCTTCGTATAACTCCAATGCTATATCCCCCGCTAAGGCGGCAGGCTTATGGCAACTGATGCCAGCCACTGCTGAAAGGTTTGGTTTGACTGTTAATGACAGGCAAGATCAAAGGTTTGAGATTGAGCCTAGCACTCATGCGGCGATGCAGTATCTCGATTTTTTATATCGTAAGTTTTATGGTGATATTAACCTGACTCTTGCGGCATATAACGCTGGAGAAGGACGGGTACAACGAGCAGTAAAAAAGGCGGGTAGTCGGCAGTATTCCGATTTAAGGTTACCCAAAGAGACGGTTGACTATGTACATCGTTTTTACGCCCTGTTGGTGTTAGTGGATGTTACTTCACTCAAACAGAATACGGTTGCTCCAATGTGGTTATTTGCCAGTGAAAGTCACTGGCAAAGTACTCCTTTGGTTAACTTGACTCCTTTGCCGCCATTGATTTCGCTGTAATGGCGACCGAATGGTGCTTATGTAAACTAACCTTTGGAAATTAATTTACATAAGTCACCTATAAAACTAGCGACACGCAGCGAAAATATCTTGGTTCTCTCGGTATTCTTTGGTTTGTACATCCATTAGCCCGAGTAAAGAGTCAAACAGGTTGTCTTGGGAGAAGCTCTGTTCTTTGCCTGCCTTTCTCAAGCAGGTTTGGTTTATCCCTTTCTGCTCGGCGAAACCATCAGACATCCACATGATCATAGGCACATGGGTTTGCTCTTTCGGTGCCAATGAATAAGGCATGCCGTGCAAGTAGACGCCGTTTTCCCCTAAAGATTCACCATGATCGGAAATGTACATCAGCCCCACGTTGTACTTATCGGTGAGCTTCTCTAGCTTTTGAATAGCCTGTGAGAGAAAGAAATCCGTGTACAAGATGGTGTTATCGTAGGTGTTAACTACTTCTTCTTTGGTGCAGTTTTCAATATCGGCGCGAGCACAATCAGGCGTAAATTTCTTATGTTCTTCTGGATAACGCTCAAAGTACGTTGGGCCGTGGGATCCCGCAATATGATAGAAAATGATGCTATCTTGCTTAAGATCTTGCGTATCTTGTTCGAAGTTCTCTAGCATCGCTGTGTCGTAGCATACGTCTTTATTGCACAAAGGGTCGCTGTCTTTGGCGACGAGCGTCATCTCTTTGATTCGATGTGCGACCGCCTTGTCTCCGCCATCATGCTCCCTCCAAATGGAGTGAATGCCCGCGCGGTTCATAATGTCGACCACGTTATCTTGGTTGTAGGCTTTGTCGCGATCATAGTTGCTGCGATTCATGTTCGAGAACATGCAGGGTACAGAAACTGCGGTGGCTGTACCGCACGACTGAACATCAGAGAAAAATATTGGGTTGTAAGGCTTGGTATGAGCGTTGGTTTCTCTCTCATAGCCATAATATTGGTAGTTATACACGCGAGCGGTTTCGCCAAGTACAAACACCAATAAGGTCGGTTTGGTTGCCGCTTTTGCTTGTGGTTTGAGTTGAGCATCTAACCCCAATTCTTGATAGGGGATGGGCTGTTTGATGTAGGTGTTATTGATGTATTTGACCATCGATGCCACATACTCGGTCGGAATGATCATCTTTTTGATGTGCGAGTTATTACGACCAATCGATACGTAATCTTTGTAGAAAAGCCCGGCAATAATGGCAATGACAATCAAGGAAGAGAGCAAGCCAATCGATTTCCAGACAAAGAAATCTTTCCAAGACTCTTTTTCAAGTTTGGTAAACAACAGGATGAGAGATGGAATACCGCCCATGGCTAGTAGCCATAAGATCGAGTGACCACTGATATAGCTGGCTGCTTCACCGCTATTGGTCTCAAACACATTCTCTATCATGCCGTAATCGACGAATATGCCGTAATTGAACATGCTGTAGCTGACTAAGGTTGAGGTGATCAGCAATAAGATGAAAAACGGCTTAGAGAAGATAGGCCAGTTGAAGACTTGGAAGATGAAGTTAAAGGCAGCAAGGAAGAAAATAGGAATGGAGATAAGAAACGCAACGCTTTCAGATTTCGATGCCTGAACAATACTAAACAGTTCTTGGGAGAGAGGGATGTTGACGACAAGCAGATAATACACGGCCAACACAAAAGGCAGCTTGTTTATCGACATGTTTAAGCTTGGTAGATTCATAGGTCTTGTTTTCCTGCGTCTCTTATCCCTTATTTTAGTCTCGCTACCAAGAAAGCTCTAATATCAACGCATAAAGCTCAATAAGTGATGGTGAGCGATAAACTGGCTAAAGTGAAATGACGCGATAGGGCGTGTAGAAACAAAAAATTCACTTTACTGAGTGACCTTCATGACAAGGTGGAACAGCAAAGTGAATTAGTATGTTCAGCTTATTCTATGTGGTTCAATCACATTAGAAGTTGTATGAACCACCGAAGCTAATGCTGTTGAAGGCTAGTGTCTTATCGTTTTTGTACGTACCGTAGTCGTTTTCCACGCTTACTGCGTCTGCTTGCGAAATTAGACGCAGCGTTAGGTGTTCGATTGGCGTGTATTCAACACCAACACCAAAGTGGAAACCGGTACCGCTATCGTCATCATACAGAGCTGCGTTATTTGCGTTTAGGTCAACAGAGCTTAAACCTGCAAGCACGAATGGACGAATCGTGTTGTCGAACGTATAACCTAGGTTTGCTGACAACGAAATAGAAGTTGGCGACAGTTTTGCAGCACCCTTTTTGTAGTCTGCGTAATCGTTGTAGCCAAGTTCAATACCAACGATACGGTTGAATTGGTAGCCGCCGTATAGGTTGTAGCCCATGCCATCTGAATCTAAGCTACCTTGACCGTCTGTATCAGAATCTTGGTAGACACTAAGTCCGCCACCAATGTATGCACCGCCATCAGTACCTGCGGCTAAAGCTGGAAGAGAAACTGCGCTGATTAAACCCAGTGCTAATGCTGATTTTGTTATCTTGTTCATCTTTGTTACTCACTCTGTCATGTCTTCAAATGTGATTGTCGGTCACTGTTGATTTTTAATTGTTGTTGGTTTTTGGCCTCTCGACCGTTGTTGACAATTATCCCTGAGTCTTTTGCTCATTACTGTATGGCTTTGTAAGCTGAATCGTTACATAGATACAAAAATTCACTTTACTGTGCTGCCTTATCACAGGGCAGAGTAGCAAAGTGAATTTGAGCTACTTACTTACGACGCAGTCGTTTGGGGAGAATATTAGAAGTCGTATGAACCACCGAAGCTCACACTGTTGAATGCTAGAGTGTCGCTACTGTATGTCTTGCCACCAACCGTATTATCCACACTTACCGCATCAGCCTGAGAAATAGCTCGAAGTGTTAAGTGTTCGATAGGTGAGTATTCAACGCCGACGCCAAAGTGGAAGCCAGTGCCGCTGTCATCGTCAAAACTAGAACCACTACTTGCGTTTAGGTCTACGGAACTCAAACCTGCTAATACGAATGGTCGAATGGTATTGTCGAATGTATAACCGAGGTTTGCTGATACAGAGATAGACGTCGGTGATAGGTCTTCGTAGCTATTTTTGTAGTTTGCGTAATCGTTGTAGCCAAGTTCTACACCAACGATACGGTTGAATTGGTAACCGCCGTATAGGTTGTAGCCCATACCGCTAGAATCTAAGCTTGGAGCACTATCAGTGTCTGAGCCTTGATAGACGCTAAGTCCGCCACCTACGTATGCGCCACCATCGATACCTGCTGCAAAAGTTGGAAGTGAAACTAAACCGATTAAGCCGAGTGCTAATGCTGATTTTTTCATGATAATACCTTGTTTACTCATCCTGTGATGCAAATCACGGTATCGCTGATAATTGATTTATAAAACCCTCACAAATGAAACCTATTTTTTCATTGATATCGTGATTGTCTTCGGTCCTTGATTTATCAAGGGGTAACAGAGAATTTTTTGGTTATATTGTTTATAAATAAAATTCATATATTGACAAATGGTTAAATTTGCTAAATAAAACGATGTTTTTTAAGGTTGGAGTGAGTTCGTATTTATCTAACTAATTGAAAAATAAAACATAAGAAATATTATATTTGTTCTATTGTAGTATTTATTGCGGTGTTTATTGAGAGCAAAGCAGTACGCTGATTCTAATGATGACAAGGAGAGTTGGATGTTAAACAGAGGAAGCACAGGTTTGGTGGTTGTGGACGTGCAAGGTAAGCTCGCACGCCTTGTTGATGACAGCGATGCGCTGATTGCTAATTGCGGAAAGTTGGTTCAAGGAGCGCAGGTTTTGGGTCTGCCAATTATTCGTTTGGAGCAGAATCCAGAGAAGCTAGGTGCTACGGTCGACGAGCTGAATGACCTGCTGAGCGATGCTAAGCCGATATCGAAATTTACGTTTAACGCTTGTAACGAGCCCAAGTTTGTTGAGGCAGTGCAAGCTAAAGATGTTGATACGTGGTTGGTGTGTGGCATTGAGGCTCATATTTGTGTCTATCAAACCGCAATGGGGTTGTTAGATCTTGGGTACAAGGTTCAGGTAGTTGGCGACTGTGTTAGTTCGCGAACGGCACTCAACAAGGATCTGGCAATCCGTCGACTAACCGATGCCGGTGTCCAAATTACGGGATTAGAAATGAGCTTGTACGAGCTAGTGAAAGATTGTCGCGCACCAGAATTCAAGCCGATCCTAGCCTTAATTCGTTAACTTGGGTTTCGTTACGGCCCGATTCGTTAATTTTCCCTTTTGAAGAGGTTTGTTTGAATAATCTAATCGTATTTACCGGTGGTCCGGGCTCAGGAAAAACCTCGGTTATCGAGGCGTTGAAAAGTCGCGGCTATCGCTGCGCACCAGAGGTTGGGCGTAAAGTCATTCAACACCAAGTAGCACGACAAGGGAGTGCCTTGCCATGGTTAGATAAAGTGGCTTTTCGTGATGAGATGGTGCGAGAAGAGTTAGTTAATTACCAAGTATTTGAGGCAAGTGAACAGCGCGTTTTCTTTGATAGAAGTATCGTAGATTCATATGGTTACAGCTTGTTGGAAGCTTTGCCGATTTCTGAATCTCTGTTGAATCAATGCAATGAGCTTGAATACAACAGCAAGGTATTTATCTTCCCACTATGGGATTCGATTTTCATCAATGACGAAGAACGTAAACAAGATTTCGATGAAGCGATCGCCACTTACGAAAAGATGGTGACAGCTTATACCCAGTTTGGTTATCAGCTGGTGGAAGTGCCCAAGCTATCTATTGAGGACCGAGTCGAGTTTATCTTAGCTTCGATTGACTCAGGCGAGTGATTTCCAGAAAAGCCACAACTAAAAAAGCCCCGCAGTATCGACTCGATTGAGTGAATACTGCGGGGCTTTTTATTGAAATCGACTAGTTGATGACTTAGTCGTCTTAAACATTAATCACCGAGAGGCTGTCGGTCGCCCCCACCTCGGTAGGAATCTAACGCAACCTTCAAACGACGCAGTTTGTCGCGAGAGCGGTTCTTATGATTGACTGCGATCCCCATAGAAAGCACATCCACTAGCGCCAACATGGCGTAGCGAGAAGCCGACGGTTTGTAGATGAAGTCAGTTTCCATATGTTTGATGGGCAACAAGATATCGGCAATCTTTGCCAACGGTGTGTCTTGTGGGGTAATTGCGATGATCTTAAGCCCGTACTGCTTAGCCAGCTCTGCGGTTTCAGTGATCACAGGCGTGAAACCGGTCGCGGAGATCATCACCATCACATCATTGGCGTCTGCTGTCGCTGCAACCATGCGTGACATCAAACCATCGTTGTACGACACCACGGGATAGCCCAAACGAAACAGTCGATGTTGCAGCTCTTGAGAGGCGATAGTCGAGCCACCACCCATGCCGATAGCGATGATCTGTCTGGCGTTATGCAGCCAGCTGACTGCGGTTTCAACGTCTTGCTCTTTGAACAAGGTACGGTTGATGTCTAAGCTCTGCTTGATCGATTCGTAGATACCTTGATAACCCGTTTGGTCAACCGGTTCGAGAATAAAACGCTGGCCAACTGTCAGTGTTTGAGCAAGCTTGATCTTCATATCACGTACGTTGCTGCAGCCAATAGCCTTAGCAAAACGTGTAATGGTGGCTTCACTTACTTGAGCGCTTTCAGCAAGCTCGGTGATGCTGGCATTGGCTGCAAAATCAATGTCGTCCATGATCAGCTTAGCGACTTTTTTCTCTGCATCACGAAGAGCGGGAAAACGCTCCGTTATCTGTGAAATGATATCTACTTCTAAACTCAAGAATCCTGATCCTTTGTTGATGGGGCTAATCGTTATTACCTAGTTATTAAGAATCTAGCTCGTAAGAAGCAAGCTCTTTAGCTTTTTAGTCATTTAGCTATTGAGCACTAATCCATTAAAAACTAAGCCTTAGCCCCGTTAGTATATCTTATTGTTTCGCTGATTCTAGCTTATTGAAAAATCGAACTAGAAGCAGGTTTCCACCCAGTTTGTTACCTGATGGTCGTCATCGCTGATGGCAATGTAGCGCCACTTATCGAAGGTTAAACACGGGTGTGAGGTTGAGAATGCAATCATGTCTCCTACTTCAATCTCAGAAGAGCCGTCCGTTTCAACAAAGGTATGCTGATCCATCACGGCGGTAGCAGTCAGCCCTTTCACTGAGATAGCTTCGCCATTGCGATAGCCACGTTCAGCAATTGGTAAGCCTGCATCGAACGCCACATCACGCTTGCCTAGCCCAACCACTAGTTTGGTCGGTTCTGGGCGAGAGATTACATACGCCCATACCTCAAGTGCCGATTCTAAATCACCACCCAATTCACACGCGTAACCTTGGTTTACTTGGGCGCGTTGCAACACCTTGCTTTGGGCATCTAGGTAGATACCGGTATCGTGAATGGCATAACAGCCCGGGCGGATGATCGCCAAGTAATCGGTTAGGTTCGCTAAACATTCTGCAACCACGTCATACCAAGCAGAGCCGGCACCCGTGATGATAGGTTGCCCTGCAATTAGGCCATCTGATGTGAGGCTTTCGACCGAGGTCAGTGCCTGATTTAAGAAGGTGCGAATGTCTTGTTCTGCGTTGTCACCGTGAATCACACCCTCATACACCTCAATACCCGCCAGCGAAAGGGCAGGTGTGTCTTGGATGGTTTGAGCCAGTTCTAGAACTTCTTGTGGTGAACGACAACCACAACGACCGCCCGGCACACCAAATTCGATCAGTACTTTTAGTGTCTGTTTGGTGTTGGCGAAATACTGGTTAAGTTGCTGCACGTTTATCGATGAATCCACACAACAGTAAAAGTCGACATCAAATTCACTGATCAGCTGTTCAACGATCGCCATGTTGGTTTTACCCACCAACTGGTTGGCCATGATGATTCGTTTTGCACCCGCCATAGCGGCAACTTCTGCTTGTGCAGGTGTCGCTACTGTAATACCCCAAGCGCCATTTTCTAGCTGTTGGCGGAAAAAAGCAGGGGTCATTGATGTTTTGCCATGCGGTGACAATTTAACCTGATGGTGATCGGCGAATGATTGCATCCAATTTAGGTTATTGGTTAAGGCGGATTGTTTAATAATTGCTACCGGAAGCGAAATATCTTCATCAACCAGTCGGTAAATACCGTTCTCAGATTGTGATACTGCTCTCCCTTTTTGGCCTTTTTCAGTCAAGACGAAACTATCTTTTTGATACTTTATAACATCTTTTTGTGCAGGGTTATGTTTCATTGCTGATTCCTAACATGATTTAAGTCGTTGTTATTTAATGTTTAAATATATCTGTAATCTAATTTGTGGTAGAAACTATCACGCAAATTAAAATATTATGTGTGTTTTGTCACTGAAAATAATCGGCTGGATTCTTAATATAGCTCCATCAACACAGTGGATTGAGAGAGTGAAAAATGTTGTTCGATACGATAATCAAAAATGTAGAGGTGTTTGATGGCACCGGCGAACAATCGTTTTGTGCCGATGTAGCAATCCTTGATGGAAAAATCGCCGAAATTGGTCAAATCGATCACGAAGATTGTGGCCAGTTGGTTGAGGGAGCAGGCTTAGCATTGGCTCCTGGATTTATCGATGTACATACACATGACGATACCAACGTAATTCGTTACCCAGACTGCCTACCGAAGATCAGCCAAGGTGTAACAACCGTGATTGTTGGCAACTGTGGCATCAGCGCATCGCCAACGGTTTTGGCTGGCGATCCACCTGACCCAATGAATCTTTTAGGTGTGCAGGCTGATTTTAAATACCCAACTTTTGCGGCGTATGCACAAGCGGTAGAGCAAGCTCAACCCGCAGTAAACGTAGCAGCGTTGGTTGGCCACACCACACTGCGTAACCAAGTGATGGACGATCTACAACGCACTGCAAGCGAAGATGAAATCGCAGCGATGCAAACCAACCTTGATTTAGCGATGGCGCAAGGTGCATTAGGTTTGAGCTCTGGTCTGGCTTACGCAAGTGCGAAACAAGCGAATGCCAACGAAGTGATGCAGTTAGCAAAGGTACTGTCTAGCCACGGCGGCATCTATACCACGCACATGCGTACCGAATTCGAAGAGATCTTAAGCGCGATGGAAGAGGCGTTTGAGACAGGACAATACGCGAAAGTGCCTGTTGTTATCTCTCACCTTAAATGTGCAGGTGCGGGCAACTGGGGCAGAACTGTTGAAGTTCTTGATTTGATGGACAAGGTTTCTGAGCACCAAGATGTGTCTTGTGACTGCTACCCATACTCAGCGAGCTCTTCGACATTAGATTTGAAACAAGTGACCGATGATTTCGACATCTTTATCACTTGGTCTGAAGCAAAACCAGAACACGCAGGCAAAACGCTGAAGAAAATTGCTGATGAAATGAATCTACCTCTGATGGACGCGGCAAAAGCGCTTCAACCAGCGGGCGCGGTTTATCACTGCATGGATGAGAACGACGTAAAGCGTGTATTGAAATACAAACTGACCATGGTCGGCTCAGACGGTTTACCTAATGACCCGCATCCACACCCAAGACTGTGGGGCACCTTCCCGAAAGTATTGGGTCACTACTGCCGAGATGAAAAACTGTTCTCGTTGCCAGAAGCGATTCACAAGATGACCGGAATGTCGGCAGAGCGTTACAACTTAGCGGGCCGAGGCGAAGTTCGCTGTGGTGCCTTTGCCGATTTAGTTTTATTTGATCCAAAGAATATTAAAGACACAGCAACATTTGAAAATCCTATTTCAGTTGCTGAAGGAATAGAAAGTGTATTTGTAAATGGTGAGTTAACTTACCAGCAAGGAAAAGTGAAAAATAATCGTTCAGGCGTTTTTATTTACCGAAACTAGATTTTAATTATCAAATTAAATTTACGGTAAATATAAAAATGACGAATTAATTTAAATATATTGGAACAGAACCAATATTATCTATAAAGAAGTGGAGTTGAAAAATGACTATTAAACGTTACGGTGTTGAAGGCGGTACAGGTACAGGCGGACAACATTTACCATTTGCACGCGCAACTGAAGCGGGTGGTTTCCTGTACGTTTCTGGCCAGACACCGATGACAGATGGTGAAGTGGTTGAGGGTGGTATTGTTGACCAGTCTCGCCTAGCGATCCAAAACTGTGTCGATATCATGACTGAAGCGGGCTACGGCCTAGAAGACGTAATGCACGTAAAGGTTGTGCTAACGGATTCTCGTTACTTCCAATCTTTTAATAAGGTATTCAAAGAGTTTTTCGGTGCTAACCCACCGGCACGTATCTGCATGGTCTGTGACTTAGTGGTAGACGTGAAAGTTGAAGTAGATGTGACTTGCTACCGCGCTGATCGCGTTTAGTTATAACCTAATCACAATAACCTACTTAGAGAGTATTAGGGGGTAAGCATCCCTGTTATTATCCTTTAATACTCTCACCCTACATTTATAAAAATTACTTTAATTAAAAAATATACAAAACCAATAAAGTAATTATATGAAATATAAAATGAATGAATCATAAATAAAGTTCAGGAATGAACTTAATATTTCACTGAGAGGTGTCAAATGAACAGCACACTTTTTCTTACAGGCTTCGGCGTGTACGTATTATTTTTAATTTGGTTAGGCTGGTTTGTCTCGCGTAATCAAAAATCTGGCGAAGATTTCTTATTAGGCGGCCGTGGCCTGCCATTATTCTTAGTACTGGGTACAACCGTCGCGACTATGGTCGGCACGGGCTCAAGTATGGGGGCGGTTGGCTTCGGCTACGCGAATGGTTGGGCTGGTGCTTTGTACGGAATTGGCGGTGCTATCGGCATCCTATTGCTAGCCCTTTGGTTTGCTCCGGTTCGTAAACTGAACTTCATGACCATGAGTGAAGAGCTGGCTTACTACGTAGGCGCTAACCGTATCGTGAAAAACGTGGTTGGTCTGCTTATCTTTATCGCGTCAATCGGTTGGTTGGGTGCGCATATTCTAGGTGGCGGTATGTACCTAGCGTGGATTGCAGACATCGACCTTAACCTTGCGAAAATTATTATTGCTGCGGCATTTACTATCTATGTGGTGATCGGTGGTTACACAGCGGTTGTATGGACCGATACTATCCAAGCTATCATCCTTTTTGCTGGCTTCATCTTGATGGCGGTTATGTCTGTGGACCACATTGGTGGCATGGACAACCTTTACGCTGCGATGGATCCTGCTGCTACAAGCTTTTTAGCAATCGATAAACTGGGCATTCTGCCTGCTGTATCTCTGGCTGTGGTTATCGGTGTGGGTGTACTGGCGACGCCTTCATTCCGTCAACGTATCTACTCAGGCAAAGACGTTAAAACCATTCGTCGCTCATTTGTTGCATCGGGTGTGTTGTACCTTTTCTTCTCAATCATCCCTGCAATCATTGGTATGGCTGCACACGCAATCGACCCATCATTGGATAACCCGAACTATTCGTTCCCTTACGTAGCTGCAACGGTTCTTCCAGTTGGCGTTGGCATGATTGTTCTTATCGCAGGTCTTTCTGCAACCATGTCGAGTGCAAGCTCAGATGCGATTGCGGGCGTGTCTATCCTACTGCGTGACGTTTACGTGATGTTCACAGGCCGCGTACCAAACAAAGAGTCAATGCTGAACTACTCTCGCTTGGCACTGATTGTGGTGATTGGTTTTGCACTGCTATTTGCGCTTACGTCAAACGATATCATTGGCTACATCACTAAGATGATTTCAACGGTAATGTCGGGCATGTTCGTGTGCGGTATGTTGGGTAAATTCTGGAAACGCTACAACTGGCAGGGTGCGCTTGCAACGCTAGCAGGTGCTTCTGTGGCTTCATTCGTAGTGATGCTAAACGCTGATTACACGGCTTTCTGGGGCAACCCTGTGATTCCTTCATGTCTGTTTGCTCTAGCAGCAGGTGTGGCTGTTAGCCTATGCACTCCGGCTAACCAAGTAACACCAGAAATGGCGAAAGCGATTCTTGATGATGAACGCGCTCTGATGGAGATGGAAATGTCTGATTCAGGTGTAATTGAAGAAGACGCGGCACCTCAACGCCCTGCTAATCAAACAAGCTAAATCTGGTCTCCACAACTGGTTTGCTTAATTCAGGCCCTGCTTAACGGTAGGGCCTTTTCTAAAGTCAATTATCTCTATTTTTAGGAGCGGCTATGTCGGCATCTTCTCTGTTCAATATTGCTTTCTTCGGCGAATGTATGGTCGAAATAAGCGGCTCTCCATTAACCAAAAAATTTGGCGGCGACACGCTCAATACCGCGCTTTACCTTTCTCGCTTAACTCAACATCAAAACTTGTCTGTTCATTACGCGACGGGTTTAGGTAGTGATGAACTGTCTCAGAACATGATTGATAGTTGGCAGCTAGAAGGTATTCAAACCAATTTCGTTGAACGTATCCCAAACAAGTTACCCGGTTTATACATGGTCGAAACCAACGAGACAGGTGAGCGACATTTCCACTACTGGCGCAACGACGCGGCAGTAAAATCTTACTTTCAAATCGATAACTTAAACAAGCTTGAAATCGCTCTGACAGAGAAGCAAGTCGACGCGATTTACATCAGCGGTATCAGTATTGCGATCTTGGATGACGCCTCTCGTGAGCGTTTATTCAAAGCCATTAGCGTGTTCTCAAACCAAGGCGGTAAGGTGATTTTCGATAACAACTATCGCCCACAGCTTTGGAGTACAGAGCAAGCTCAACACTGGTACGCCAAGTTACTGCCATTGGTAGACATCGCACTGATTACCGAAGACGACGACCTGCTGGTTTGGGGTAACTCTGAGAGCGTTCAACAACGTTGCCTTCGTATGGGGTGCCAAGAGATCGTCATCAAGCGTGGTTGTGAGCCATGCAAGATTGTTCAAGTTGAACAAGGCGATGTTGTTGAGAACTATGTGTCAGCGACTCGTGTTTCTAACGTGGTTGATACCTGTGCTGCGGGCGACTCATTCGCTGCGGGCTATTTAGCTGCGCGTCTTACTGGCGAGAGCGCCACTGACGCAGCCGAACTTGGCCACCAACTGGCTTCAATCGTTATTCAATACTCTGGCGCAATCATCCCCGTGAGCGCTATGAGCAAACTGATTAAAAAATAAAATTAAAAAGCGGAATTATTATGTCTCAAGAAATGATCAACAAACTTAAGCAATTCAAAGTTATCCCTGTTATCCAAATCAATAAGGTGGAACACGCGATTCCACTGGCAAAAGTGTTAGTAGAAAATGGCCTACCCGTTGCTGAAGTAACATTCCGTACTGAAGCGGCAGCAGGTGCGATTCGTGCGATGCGCGATGCGTACCCAGAGATGTGTATCGGTGCCGGCACAGTATTAACGTCAGCGCAGATCTACCTTGCGAAAGAGTCGGGTAGCGAATTCATCGTGGCTCCGGGCCTGAATCCAAACACCGTAAAACGCTGCCAAGAAATCGGTATTCCAATCGTTCCGGGCGTAAACAATCCAAGCCAAGTAGAGCAAGCGCTGGAACTTGGTCTTAACTTCTTGAAGTTCTTCCCTGCAGAAGCGTCTGGTGGCATCAACATGGTGAAATCTCTGTTAGCGCCATACGTTGATGTGTCTTTAATGCCAACGGGCGGTATCGGTAAACACAACGTGAATGACTACCTAGCCGTGGATCGCGTGGTGTGCTGTGGCGGTACTTGGATGGTATCTCCGAAGATGATCGAGAACGAACAGTGGGACGAGATCGCGGCATTGGTTCGTGAAGCAGTCGCTCTTGTGAACTAACGACAAGCGTTTGGAATAAAGATAAACAACAGCAGTGGTGATGGTTCTGTTTTGTGAATTGCCTCCGATAAACAAAACAGAACGCCCGTTATATAGGAAAACTAATAATGAAAAAAACTATATTATCCCTATTGATTTCAGGTTCAGTAGTGTCCCCAATGGCGTTAGCAATGGCTCCAAATACCGATCTAAATTTAATGCCGTACCCACAAACAGTCGAGCTGCAAGCTGGGCAGGTTAAGGTCGACGGTAACTTCAAGGTTTACATCAACGGCTTTAATTCTGATCGCGTTGAATACACGGCGAAACGCTTTATTGATCGCCTTGAGCGCCAGACTGGCGTGCCGATCCTGAACTGGCAGGTTGATAGCGCAGACCAAGCGAACTTGATCATTGATATCGACGCAGCACCAAAATCTGAAGTACAAAACATCGACTCCGTAGAGTCCTACAAAATTACCACTCAGGGTGATCAAATAACGCTGAGTTCTCCAAGCCCATACGGCACGATTCACGGCATCGAAACCCTTTTGCAGCTCGTTGAAACGACAACGACTGGCTACCACATTCCTGCTGTCACGATTGTCGATGAGCCTCGCTTCCGCTGGCGTGGTGTTTCTTACGATACCTCACGTCACTTCATTGAATTCGATGTGTTGATTCGTCAGTTAGACGCGATGGCTTCGGCGAAGATGAACGTCTTCCATTGGCACTTCTGGGACGACCAAGGCATTCGTATTCAAACTGAATCATGGCCGCGTTTGTGGTCTGAAACCGCTGATGGTAACTACTACACCAAAGACCAAGTTCGCTACTTAGTGGAATACGCGCGTAACCTCGGTATTCGTGTGATTCCTGAAGTCTCTCTGCCGGGGCACTCTTCTGCGGTTGCTCATGCTTACCCGCGCCTGATGTCGGGAGGTGAAGGTCAAAGCTATGAGCAAGAGCGTGGTTGGGGCGTGTTTGAACCATTAATGGACCCATTGAATCCAGAGCTTTATGAAATGCTGGGCGACGTATTTGATGAAGTGACCGAGCTGTTCCCAGATGAGTACTTTCATATTGGTGGCGATGAGCCGAACTATGCGCAGTGGAAAAACAGCGAGAAGCATCAGCAATTTATCGAAGAGAACAATATCGATGGCGAGCGTGGTCTGCAGTCTTACCTCAATGTAAAAGTTGAGAAGATGCTCGAAGAGCGGGGTAAGAAGATGACCGGTTGGGATGAGATTTGGCATAAAGATCTGCCGACTTCGATCGTGATTCAAAGCTGGCAAGGGCACGACAGTATTGGTCGTGCGGCAAAAGAGGGCTACCCAGGCATTCTGTCTACCGGTTACTACCTAGATCAACCTCAGCCGACTAGCTACCATTATCGCAATGATCCAATGCCAAGCGGCATCACGGTTGACGATAAGCTGCACAGTGGAGAAAAGTTTGTCACTTACCAATGGCAGAAGCCACGTTCAAAAGGCGGCCCACGTAAGGGAACACTGACTATCATTGAAGCGAAAGACGGTACTTTCCGTGCATTCAGTGATTACAACGGTAAGTCTCGTGAAGAGATCTTCATCCTTGATTATGTGCCGGGTAAAACCTTTGTCGGTCACTTCGATAACTTCATGTCTTACACTGAATTCAACTTGAATCTGAATCCAAATGGGTTTGCTGAAGGCAGCTACCAGTTGATTGGTAACGTGCGTTGGCCAACCACAGGGGAAGTGATTGCGAGCAGTGATGTTGAAGGCAGCGTGATTCCAGAGCCAAATGGCGGTTACCCTGCGGAGCTAACCGACAAAGAAAAAGAACTTATCCTAGGTGGCGAGATCACCATGTGGCTAGAGAACAAAGACAGCCTCACGGTAGAAAACTATCTATGGCCGCGTAGTTATGCCATTGCAGAGCGTTTCTGGTCTGATGAAGAACTGACGGACGAGCGCAGCATGTACAAGCGCATGAAGGCAATGGACATATGGTCTGAAGTATCGGTTGGCCTACGTCATCATGCGGATGCCGACATGTTGTTAAAACGCATTGCCAAAGGCCAAGATATTCACGACCTGCGCGTGCTAGCGAAATACACTGAGCCAGCACAGTACTATGCACGTAACTGGGAGAAGTGGAACTCTACTGAACCTAAGGGCACTTTATACAGCCAATACGAGCGCTTAAACCGCTTCGTTGATGCGCTGCCTGTGGAAAGTTATGCCGTTTATGAGATGCAAGACTTGGTCAATGAAGTGGCGACAGGCAATCAACAAGCACTAGAGCAACTTACAGGACATTATCAGCAAGCTAAATCGGCTGCACTTGCCGCAGAGACTGTCTTCGCTGGTAACGTGTCTTCGGCAGAGACTGTGGTTGTCGCAGAGAAAACCGTTGAAGTCGCAGACTTGGCGCTAACCTTGATTGCGAAAGCACAAGCAGGCGAGAAAGTAAGAGCAGCAGACGTGATTGCCTACCAAGCGATACTGTCTGATTCGGCGAAAATCTATGATGAATCAATCATCGCGATTGTTCGCCCGACTGAGTTACTGTTAAAGCAGCTAGTTGAGTAAGTCGCGAACTGATTAACTGATAAGTCACACGCCAATAAGTGAATCAAAACCGCCCTCTGTGGGCGGTTTTTTAGTTTGAGCTTCTTTATGAGGTGTGATTGTTAGTCAACCAACCTTACAGCCAATCAGGGACGAAGTTAGCGACGATGGTGACATCGTTAAAGTTGCGATAGCCGCGCACCATGATGCTGAATTCACCCGCAGGTTCGTTCAATACACACTGTTCGTTGCTGCTGTTCTGGTATGGACGGCAGTCGTAGTTCGCTTTCGATACGGTGCCGTTGTGTTTCACATATAAGTCCGCATCGCCACTACGAGGGCCTGTTAGTGTTACTGTTAACTGACCTGCACTTTCCGTCGTAAATGTGAAGAATTGCTCTTCACCATATCCTGCAGTAAGACCTTCAACAGGGATGTCATTTTGCAGCTCTTTAGGGCCAACAACCGGTGAGTCAAGGCTGGTTTCGACAAGATAAGCAATCGCCAGTTTGGCGAACTTGGTCGCGTGTGTCGCCGTTGGATCTGAGTTTTCAAGCGTGTCGTGCTGGGTATGAATACTTGGGTTGTAATCATTGAACATGCTTTCGAATGGCATAGCAGCTGGGTAGCCAACATTGTGCCAAGAGGCGTGGTCAGAACAAGCATAGCCGCAATCATCAAAACCGTAACTGATATCGCTCGCGTAAGTGTCGATCAGCTCGCTTAAATAGGCGGTGAGGTTGCTGTCGGTGTAGTCCGTGATGAAGGTGATATCGTGCGCTGAACCGTTGTAGTTGGTCATGTCTAATTGCAGTACCGATACAACGTTTGCTTGCTCATCTCTTAAAGCGTTGGCGACATCTTGTGAGCCACGCAGCCCGACTTCTTCTGCCGCATAACCATAGAACTTAATGGTCTTGTCTGGCTGAATGCCACTGGCGATCATCAGGCGAAGCGACTCAGTTACGGTCGCAATACCAGACGCATCATCATCAGCTCCCGGAGAGATGGTGCCTTCGCTTGTCCAAGAACCTACCGTTGAATCAAGGTGTCCGCCAACAACGACGATCTCTTCAGGGTATTTAGCGCCAAGCAGTGTCACTTCAACGGATTTTTGCGGATACTCGGCATGCGTGATCTGGCGCGCAGACGCATACGGTACATCTTTAATTTCTGTTTCCCAACGTTCTAAAAGCCAATCTGAAGCAGCGACACCAGTAGAAGTAGTATAAAAACGGTTGGTGAAGTTGGTTAGATTTTCAATGGTCGTGACCATGTTGTTTGGTTCGACCTGAGCGAGTAGGTCATTCACTGTATCTTGATGGCTGATCACCGGCTTTTCGAAGCTGCTCATGGTCAATGGCATTGCTGCGGCTTTGAGTGCGCTTGCTTTGTCTTCGTGCACCATGTAGCCACCACAACGGTGGGTTTCTTCGTGCATGTGGCTGGATAGTTTAGCTAGCTCTTTCTGGTTGATTTTCGCGATGATGGAATGCTTGTTTCCTGTCACGCTTGGGTAAACCGTTGCGCCATGCTGAGTCATTATATGCTGTGCGTCCGCATCTGTGGTGATCCAAACCTCTTCGTTCGCTGGAGGTGTGATGCCTAGGGATGCGTAAGCCGCACTACTGTTGATTAGGGTTAACGATCCCCCGAGCACAGCTAAAGCTAGCATGCTTTTTTGAATAGCCATTTGTCGTCCTTTTTATGGTGAGTATTGTTATGTTTATGGGTTTGATTTTTGTGTAGATGTTTCATTTTCTGAACAGATAATCATGAAAAGGGCTCCCATAAGGAGCCCTGAATCTACTTTCGATTATTGAGTTTTAATGAAACGGTAATGCTTGGTTTCTGAACAGATATCGCTTGAGGTACACACTTGGTACACAACATCGACTGTGCCGTTGTGACGGAACTTGTCGACGTATGAGTTGAAGTCTGTAGCACCAACATTTTTGCCATTACGCTTAATCACGAAGTAGTCGTTGGTGTCGTAATCCCATGCCAGCTTAACGCGAGCTTTGCCATTCGGGTTTTTGTTACCAAACTTCAGTTTTAGTGGGAAGCCTTCCGCTGAGTCACCTTCAATCGTGATCGACTTGCTGGTTGATGTTGCAACGCCTGCATCGTCAGTCACGGTTAGCGTTACCACGTAGTCGCCAGCTTCATCGTAGGTATAACGAGTCACTTCACCTGTTTGCGTGTTGCCATCGCCTAGGTTCCATTGGTAAGAGATGATTTGACCATCGCTGTCTGAACTTGTGCTGCGTAGCTCGACTTCTTTACCGACAATGGTGTGCTCGAAAGAAGAGACGGGTGGTACGTTAGCGCTGCCAGATTCGTACGATGCTGTTAGGTTTGCACCTGCGTAATCTGAGTAACCTAGAACGTTAACCGTGTAACGACCTGCGGTTGGGTTTTCAATCACACACACTTCATCGGTCACGGTTTCGCTCTTACAGATATTCTCTTGAGAGCTTGGCGCATAATCTAGGCCGACATAAATATCTGGGTCACCCGTAGACACAGCAAGATCAATCGTCAGCTTCTCTTGGCCAGCTGGTACTTCGATATCAAAGTAAGTTTTCGAACCTGTTTCACCAGCAACTGCGGCTTCGACACCATTTTCAAGGCGTTGGTATTCCGGTTCTGGTGGAAGTGGTGGTTCGCCACACGGTGATACACCCACTAAGTTAAACGCAGAAACAACATCATCGGCACTGTAGCCAAGGTCGGTTGCTGAGTTTTTCACGCCACAAGCACCCTGCCAGAAGTCGCTGTTTTCAGACCAGTAGATCTGGTTGGCTAGCACAAACAGTTCGAACGCTTTTTTGGTGTCCCAACCTTGTGTGGTTGCAAGATGGTAGAACGCCTTGTTGAACACACCAGAGCTGTAGTGCACGTTTAAACCATCGTAGTACTCGGATGCATTGTTGATTGAAGAGCCATCACGTGATGGATCGTCCATGTAACGCAGCGCACCTTCGCCTTTGAAGATATTGCGCCCGACCATCCAGTCGTTGGTGCCTTTCATGTAGTATTCTGCGGCTTCACCTGCCATGTCAGAAAAGGCTTCGTTCATACCGCCGGATTGGTTTGCGTATATCAAACCTGAGTTTTGCTCAGTGAAACCGTGGCTCACTTCATGGGCTGATACATCTAGGCTAACAAGCGGGTAAAAGAAGCTTTCACCATCACCAAAGGTCATGGCTCTGCCGTCCCAAAATGCATTCTCGTAGTTTTCACCGTAGTGAACACGCATCATGAGCTTGAAGGAGAGTGGCGCTGTGTCGAACCAGTTTTTATACATGTCGAACACGATGTTGCCAAAGTAATGAGCATCGTTGAGTGGTGAGAATGCACCGTTCACGGCTTTATATTCGTTACGAGGACATTCATAGCTGTAAGTGGTGTCGCCGTCGGTTGCGCCATTAAGGTTAACAGTAACGACATTTTCAGACTCCATTACACACTCTGTGCCCACTTCTTGAACATCAAGGAAGTGGTAGTCGGTGCCGTATTCGTACATGCCTGTTTTTTCGTTACCGCCAGGGCCAGTACCGATCTGAGCGTGGGCAATACCTTCCCAGCGGTCGATGACTTCGCCTGTGTGCGCGTCTAGCATGGTGAACGGTCGGGTCGGCTGTTCGCTGCCTTCGACTAGGTAAGAGACAACGTACACTAGTCGTGTTTTATCTGCGCTTTGTTGTCCGATGCCTTGCTTCACAGAACCTTGATAGATAAATAGCTGATGTTGAACGTTGTCTAGAGATTTGCTGGTTAAGCCTTGAGTCTTTAGATCTTTACTTGCGAGTTCAACCGCTTGAGCGCTGTTGATTGATGGCTTAACAAAAGAGCGTTCTAAGGTCGTTGTTTTAAGGTAGCTTCCTTGAACCGACTTTAACGCCCCACCTTGTGCACTCTGGGTGGCATTTAGGTAATGCCCCCATACCGGGGTACCCCAGATGTTCTGCTGGATCTTAACTTTATAGATACCACGCTTTTTGAGGTTTACTTCTTTGACCATCTTGAAGCTAGATGAATTACTGACTCCTAACTGAGCGTTTAGCCCAGAGAAGTTAGTAAAGTTGATCGGCTGATCGATTTGAACGGATTCACTTGCATGCACTGACAAAGACATAGCACTGGCTATAGCAACGGCAACTAAACGCTTTCTTATTTTCATTGTTGTTTTCTCTTTCCATGTAAAATCCAAGAAAACGTAACAAAATTATCACAGTGAATTTACATCATTCGATCTAATTAATTAGTAGCATGGCAATGATCTCTTTTATTCATGAAACTTATATTTTTCGTATTTACAGATAGTTATCATTTCTGTTTATTTTTGAACGCACCCATATGTTTTATTTATAAAATCGTGACACTTTTATTAAGTGTTAATTTCTCTTGGAAATTAAGGTTTTCGAGTAAATTGATCTGTGCCTCAATTAACGGATTCTGGGTTGATAGAAGGATCAACGATTTGAAAGTGTCACTTTAAGCAAAAGTTCATTTAGCGAATTTAGGGGCAATTTTGATAAGAAATCGAAGACTTTTCGGCTTATTTTTCGAATTGTTAGTTAAAAGAGGGAAGGGGAATAGGACACTTGTTTGGCACAGAGCACAAAATAAACCGCATAAAAAAGTCAGGTATTTTATACAACCAAGCCGTTGATAAGGTTAACCAAGGCAGCGAGGAATTAGCACTGTTATTTTCTCGTTATGCTTTTGATAAGACCATGGAATTAATTGCTTGGAGTTCTCTGGTATACCGATTGGTGATAAAATTGGTTCAGTATTACAGATGTAATACAATTTTCTGTTCGGAAATAGTGCAAATAAAGGTTCAGTAAATTTTAGGAATCAATAGATGTGTCCCGTAGGGTGGAACCATTCGTTATACTGGTTTAAACAGGTTTCTCCAGTGGCAAGAAGGCACTGCTCTTTATTGAAAGGCATGATGACTAAATTCTGATGAATTCATTTGATGTGTAGAGGCGTAATAATGCTTAAGAAAGACCGATCTAGCCAAAACTCGTCCGATATGGCGCAAGTTCAGGTTGAAGACAAAGTAATCACAACGAATAAACAGAATGTAGATACTACGCATAATATTAGTCCTACACCGATGCGTCTTACTTTGCGTGATAAAGGAGACTTAGATGATTGGGTTGAAGACTTACAGCAAGATATGCGTAAGAAGGTGACTGGTGCGAAGTTGTTTAGAGGTTTGATTGCTATCAAAGACGAATTGCCCACTAGCGTCAGAAAAAAACTTATTGAAGCCATTAAAGAACTTTAAGTATTGAACAAACTTTTCCGGGCTCTTCCAATTCATAATTCTGCTACCAAAAAGTAGCCGCTAATACGTATCTGTGATGTGGCTACGCAATTCCAGAGTAGCGATTCAAAATCCCCTTCAATTTGAATTACAACGCGGAAATACTTCAAAGTCTCGTCTGAGCCCTAAATACCGATTATTTTATTTCCACCATGATAAATATGCGCAATAAATGAGCGAGGTGTACTTCATGTTATATGGTACAGCGAGTGTCAGTAATTCCTAATGCTTGGGATTTAATTGTATTACCTAAGTAATACATGTGTATTTCATAGGTAATACTAAAATATTCTATGTAAAGTGTTTTGCTTTATATTTTGTCAATGGTCATTTTTAAAATTAAAGTTCGGCTGTTTACAATAAATTATTATTACTTATATAATGCCCTCGAACTTCAGGAGAACAGCCATGAAGCTGAGGCAGTATATCGATGAGTTTTGGGGTAGCCAACGTCGATTTGCAGAAGCTCAAGGTGTTAAACCACAGCAAGTAACTCAATGGATAAAATCAGGTTATTATGTGGTTGAGCACGAGCTTTACTCGCGAAGAAGAGAATTGGTAAGCCCCGATACATCGGTGGAAAACAGTTAGAATTTTTAGAACGGATATACGCATGTTGCATACAACCAAAGGGCGAAAAGAGTTGGAAGGTGTTTACTCTCCAATCACAGTCGCAGACTGGAAATGCCCTCAATTAAAATCTATCCATAAAGAACGCATCACTTCGGGATTTAGTTTGTTCCGAAGTCGGGCCGGGTGTTAGATGTAGACCACAAGTAATCTCTCTTATCTAATCAAAACCTCCCCCCCTTCTAGGCTTCTCAGCCGAAACGATTCAACAAACTAAATCTCTTTCCAAATCGTCCCTGGCGAGGCTTTGTCACGTCTGGACTATCTGATGATAAAAATATCAACAACTTTTAGGGCATATTTCGCCCAGTTTATGGATGAGAATACGGTATTTACCCATGAAAAAAGCACTAATCACATTATCTCTAGCTCTAGCATCAACTGGCGCAGTGGCAGGAAGTAAATCAGGCTTCGCAATCGGTTTAGGTATGGTCGATTTTAATGGTGACTTAGGGAAGAGTCTTTCACATTCGAAAGAAACAGACGACAAAGCATTCAATATTCAAGCTGATTACACATTCGAGAATGGTGTGATTATTGGCGGCATGTATTCACCTAAAAAAACCGTCAGCTCTGGTAGTAGTGATTGGGGGTCGCACAAAGATGAGTTGAGCAGTGACGCTCTTTACATGGGCTATCAGTTTGATAGCGGTATTCGCGTCAAGCTCGGCTCTGCGGCTGTTCGATTTAAGGGTAAGTCGAACAGCGGATACACAGATTGGGAAGGTGACTACGTCAGCACGACATCAGAGAGCTACAAACTAAACCAACGTGGCCTTTACTTGGGTCTTGGTTGGGTTACTCCTGCAGGTATCTATGCAGATATTAGCTACACAAAACTAAATCTAGCTGAAGCTGAGTATCACAACCATATCAGCGGTCATTACGACTCAGACAGTGCAGACGGTGGCTTCACTCAATTCACACTTGGCTACAAGTTTTAACTCGAAAGAGTAACCGAATCCTTATTGCAGTTCCCCCTGCATAGGATCAAGGTCGCTCGTCTAGTCAGCGAGCGGCCTTATTTAACCCAAGGTTTAAATATGAGTAACGAGACAGCAATCCCAAACTACGACAGGTCGTGCTGCGCATGCGGCAGAGTGCCTACCGTGGAAGTTCACACCGATGATGGCGATGTTCACAAGCTAGACCTATGTGGACCTTGTTGTTGGGGCGAGTCTGCAATGTTAGATCCGGAGAATTGGAACGATGAGTAAGTCGCCCAGTGATTACAGATGTTTCTGCAATTCAGACGACCTAGACCGGATTTGTACGTCACCTAAATACCTCATTGCTCTCTGGTGTATTTGGGGGTTGGTAATTCTGTTTTTTGCAGACGAGATAAGTGAATTTTTCTTTGTGTTGTTAGTGCGAATATTTTTCTGATTAAGAGAAAGTAAAAATGAAACAAGCAAAAGGTTTTACGTTAATTGAATTGGTAGTAGTGATTGTCATCCTTGGCATTCTTGCGGCTACAGCAATGCCTAAGTTTATGAATCTTCAATCCGATGCGCGTAAAGCAACTCTGAGCGGGGCGAAAGGTTCGCTAAAAGGTGCTAATGGCATTGTCTTCGGGAAGGCCGCTATTGAAGGCAAGGAATCAGAAGACTTTGGCACTCTGAGTAACGGAATCAAGACAGCCAAAGGTAATGCTCTCATGACCAAGGAAAATATAGAACGCATCATGGATACCGATTTAGTTGTTCTAAATACAGAGGCTGAGAGCAAGGAGTTTTTATCCGAGGATGTTCAAAGTGATCTGTTTTTATTTAAGGGTGCCGACGAAGGAAAGACTAATGGTGTCTTCATTCTTATTAATGAGTTGGGAGAGGAAGAATCTATAGAAAATAAGTGCTTTGTCTTTGCCTACAACTCTAAAGAAAAAGACGGCTTTGTTCAGACAGTTGACAGCTTCGATGGTTGCTAAAGGTAACGACAATGATTGATGCAATCAAAAGCCAAGGTATCGCGTTTTACTGGTTCTTCGGGTGGGCTGCTCTACTCGGAATGGTCGCGCCTTTCCTTGTTCTTTATCTGGCTGTTAACGGTGGCTAAGTAATTAAGCCTCCTTTAACGGGGGGGCTTAATTACACGAGGGGGAATATGTATGAATGAACAAAAACAACGAATGATGAAAGGCGAGTGGTATTGGGCGTTAGAGCCTGAACTGGAACTAGAACGAGCCACTATTAAATACAAGTGTCACTTGCTGAATCAAGCCTTTGACTCTGATATTCGCGAGCGACTTACGTATGAGATTTTAGAAAGCGCATTCGCGCACGTTGAGTCTCCGTTCCACTGCGACTACGGGTACAACATAGACGTAGGCGATCACTTCTATGCAAACCACGGCTGCACCATTCTCGACGGAAATAAAGTGAAGATTGGTAATGGCTGTCTGCTTGGTCCTAACGTTGTGCTTACTACAACTGGCCACCCACTAGATCCGGTAAAACGTGCTGAAGGGTATGAGAAATCTCTGCCTATCACTATTGGTGACAATGTCTGGATTGGTGCGAACGTGACTGTTCTTGGTGGTGTAACCATAGGCGACAACGTAGTGATTGGCGCCGGCTCGGTAGTTACCAAGGACTTGCCATCAAATACGGTTTGTGTCGGGACACCGGCACAACCACAAAAAGAAGTTCAAATCTAAATAAGGAAAAGAGATGAGTGTTTTAGGATACATGCAAAAGGTCGGTAAGGCCTTAATGATTCCAGTAGCGACCCTGCCTGCGGCAGCAATACTGATGGGTATTGGTTACTGGCTTGACCCGACAGGGTGGGGCGCGAATAGCATGCTTGCTGCATTCCTGATTAAGTCAGGTGGTGCAATCATCGATAACATGGCGGTCTTGTTCGCGGTCGGTGTCGCGTTCGGTCTCTCTAAAGATAAAGAAGGTTCTGCGGCTCTGTCCGGTTTCGTTATGTGGTTAGTTGTGACCACTCTCCTATCTAAGGACTTCTTATCACTTGCCCTAAGCGTGTCTCCTGATAGTGTACCAATGGCTTTTGATAAGGTTGCGAACCAGTTCGTGGGTATTATCGTGGGTATTATCTCGGCTGAGATTTACAACCGTACTTCTCACATCGAGCTACCAAAGGCACTCGCATTCTTCAGTGGTAAACGTCTTGTGCCTATCCTGACTTCGCTTGCAGGTATGGTTCTAGCGTTCGTCCTAATGTCGGTTTGGCCTGTTATTTTCTCTGGTCTTCTAGCGCTAGGTACTTCACTGCAAGGCCTTGGCGCAGTCGGCGCTGGTCTGTTCGGTTTCTTTAACCGTCTAATGCTTTCGGTTGGTATGCACCACGCTCTATATCCTGTGTTCTGGTTTGACGTTGTAGGTATCAACGACATTCCTAACTTCCTTGGTGGCGCGCAATCTATTGCTAACGGCACGGGTGTTCCCGGTGTTACGGGCATGTACCAAGCTGGCTTCTTCCCAATCATGATGTTTGGTCTACCGGCTGCTGCACTTGCTATGTACCACACCGCAGATGCTAAGAACAAAAACAAAGTGTTCTCTGTAATGATCGCAGCAGCAGCTGCATCGTTCTTCACTGGTATCACTGAGCCGCTAGAATTCTCGTTCATGTTCCTAGCTCCGGTGCTTTACTTCTTCCACGCAGTATTCACGGGTCTGTCTCTGTACATTGCTGCAGAAATGGGTTGGATGAGCGGCTTCGGTTTCTCTGCAGGTTTCGTCGATTTCGTTCTAGGTACTCAGAACCCATTAGCAACTAAGTGGTACATGCTAGTCGTTCAAGGCCTCGTGTTCTTCTGCCTGTACTACGTAGTCTTCCGTACCCTGATTGTGAAGCTGAACATTAAGACGCTTGGTCGTGGTGAAGATATGGCTGATGAAGGCGCGACTGATATTGACTCAGTAGCAACTCAGTACGTTGCAGCTCTAGGTGGCGAGTCAAACTTAGTGTCTATCGATAACTGTATCACTCGCTTACGTCTAGACGTTAAAGACTCAAAGAGCGTAGATGAGAAAGCCTTGAAAGCACTAGGTGCTGCAGGTGTTGTGAAACTATCGGGCACTGCAGTTCAAGTAATCATTGGTATTGGCAAAGTAGATAAAGTTGCTGCAGCTATGAAGCTGCAGGTCAACAAATAAAAACTAGGGTGCGGCTTCCCGTCGCACCCATTCACTAAGAAAGAGGCAAAAAATGGGAACTTTGGAGCGTATATTCCACGCAGTTTTATTTGAAGTGTTCGCAGTCCTGCTATCAATTGGCATGCTGATGGTTGCTACAGACCACGAGGTCGGTTCACTGTCAGGCACTATGATTATCGTCGCTACGATAGCCATGTGTTGGAACTTCTTATTCAATTGGATATTTGACCAGTTTTACACAGGTGAGAAAGAGAACCGCAGTATCAAGCTGCGTATCTACCACGTTACCTTGTTTGAGATTGGTCTACTGGTGCTGACAATTCCAGTGATCGCTTACATCCTTGAAGTCGGGGTTTGGGAAGCGTTCGTTATGGATGTGGGTATCACTATCTTTATCACAATATACGCATTCACATTCAACTTAGCATACGACAAAGCGAGGGCTGCGATTCTAAAAAAGTCGAATGCTCCTTGTCGATGTTCAGTGAGATAGATTACACATTTGATGAAGACGATATTTTTTAAACGCTCGCATGACGAGAGTTGTTGGATGGTAGCGTTGGCTACCGTAGTAAATAATTTGGCGTTTGATATACATAGCCGCCTCTATATGTATAGGAACGTGCAGATCTGATTGAGGAGATTTTCGATGGCTTGGACTGACGAACAAAGGCAGATAGTGAACACCAACTCGCAACTGATGGATTTGGATGAGCTTGCAGAGTTGACAGGGAAAAGTCGGAGAACTATCTACCAATATCTATATCGTAACAGCATTGAGTTTAAACAGAAGATCGGAGGAAGAAGTAAGCGATACTCGGACAAAGTTGTTGAGGAAATAAGATCAATGGCGAGAGAAGGGAAGAAGCTGCATGACATCTCCGAAGTGACAGGCGTTAGCAAGGGCTACATTAGCTGTTTAGTTCGTGGCTTGGATAGGAAAGTGAAGACCAACAAAGCAAAGGTCGAGCAAGTAGGACTCAAGCAATGCTGCGCTAATCTGTTGAATTCAGTCTTCAAAGACTGACAAAAAAGCACCCAAATGGGTGCTTTTTTTATTCGTCTAACAGGGCTCTGCTTATATTGTTTCTCAGCGATAAACAATGGACCTGCCGTATATTCTAATTACTGCTTTTTACCACCAACTTGAACGTAGTCGATACCGATAATACGGTTGATGATACCCAGAAAAGAGCTCGTATCAGAGTTTGTTGAGCGAATCGTATTAACGGTTGCACCTTCAGGTACTAACTCCATTGCGCGGTCTTGAGTGTTACCTGGAACTTGGAAACCGACAATGTTGAAGCTCTCAGCGTGCGCTGTGTACACTTCTTCATTGTGGCTAATACCAGAACAACCCGCTAGAGAAACAATGCCTAAAACAACTAATAACTTTTTCATACAAACACCTTAAGAAAGATTGGAATTTAGATTCAATAGGTTCATTGGGAGACAGTATCTCCCGACCGATGTTGAACATTATTCCAGAGGTGTTTTGTAGTTACTGTATGGGTTTGTCAGCGGAATCATTACATAGCTGAATGGATATGGTGAATACCGCCCCCTTTAAGGTTTGGCTCTGACCAACCTCCACAGTCGCGCTATGTTGAGCACAGATCTTTTCGACGATAGAAAGCCCTAAACCATGGCCGCTCTTGGCTTTGTTACGCGCTTTGTCGCCAACGTAAAACGGTTCAAACAGGCGAGCTTGATGCTCTTGTGCCACGCCATCACCATCATCATGTACCGCGATCTGTAGCTGATCTTGATGCACGCTTGCTTCAATCGACACTTGCGAACGTGCGAATTTCATTGCGTTACGTACTAGGTTATCTAGTGCTCGGTTGAGTAGCGTTTCATCCGCCATTATTGAGCTAGGTTGCTCAGGTAATGATAGTTCGATGCTGAGCTGAGTGTCTTTGTTCCAACGCGTCATGGCGTGGTTGAGAAAGTCTCGTATCTCTAATGGTTTTTGTAAGTTTTCTAGGTCAGTGCTATCGAGTTTGGCGTAATACAATAGCTCATCGACCATCTTTTCCATCTCTTCCGTGTCTTCGACAATACTCTCAATCGTGCTCTCTTGCTCTGCGTTTAGCTGGGTGTCTTTCAACATTTCAGCTTGCCACTGAATACGGAATATTGGCGTGCGCAGTTCATGAGCGACAGCATTAGTGAGTGAGCGATTACTTTCTACTAAGCGATGAATTCGGTCGGCCATTAGGTTGAAGGATTTGTTCAGGGAGCCAATCGCAATGCCACTTGAAGTCTCGGCTCGTGTCGAGAGATCGCCTTCCGCAAAACGCAGAGTGGCAGCCTCAAGCTTTTTAACTCGGCGAAAGATAATAAATAGATGACATAAGCCATATAAGATAAAGCTCGCTAAAAAGAATAACCAAATGAGGTCATCCTCCAACTCGATTTTTTGCCTAACGAACGCTTCACTGTTGGGGAGGTAGTGATAGGTATTGTCACTGCTTGCTAAGCGAAACCATAGGTCACGTTCATCATCGTGAAAAACAAAGGTATTCGGGTTAGTGCTGAAGAACTCTGAAACGGGGCTAGGTATTTCATCGTCTGGGCTGAATGTGACCAATTTATTTCGTGTGGTTTCTACAAACTGGTTTATCGCTTGATGAGCAGCTTCAAGGCCTTGATTTTTCGCTATATTTTCGATCAATTGCTGGTGGGCAGCCGCTTCGTAATCTTCCAGTACATATTCGTAGTCGGTATTGAGCTGATAGACGCTAATCTCGTAGGCGACAAGGCCGGCCATAAAGCAAACTAACAGCCCTATTAAGGACTCCAAAAAGATACGTCGCATAATCGCTCTCTTTTATTACGCTCGTATTGAGCGAGGTTAACGCCAGGCGGTCGAAACAAATAAGTAGCCTTTTCCGCGAATGGTCTGAATTTTCTCTGCTGGAGTGTGGTCGTCGCCAAGAATCTTTCTTAGGCGCACTATTTTATTATCAATCGTTCGATCGATTCCGTCGTACTCAATACCACGCAGCGTTTGTGTCAAATAGTCACGTGATAGCGGAGTATCAGGGTTGCTCGCTAATAACCAAAGTAGGTCGAACTCGCTGTCAGTTAGTGATAAAACGGCACCTGAAAGTTCACACTTCTTATAGGTGTTTTTCAGAACCAGTTGATCAAACTGAAGGTTGTCTGAGTCATCGACTGAAGCCGTATTGGCCTCTTGGCGGCGTAATAGCGAACGAACTCTGGCCAGCAGAACTCTTGGTTTGATTGGCTTGGTGACATAGTCATCAGCGCCTGTCTCTAAGCCTGCAACGTGGTCGAAATCATCATCGCTGGCGGTGAGCATTAAAATCTTACCTTTAAAGAGAGTGCGCGTCTGTCGGCATATTGTCAGTCCATCGGTTACAGGGAGCATTAAATCCAACAACACGATATCAGGCTGTTCGGCAAGGATGGTCTGCGCAGCATCACTGCCATCATCGAGTGTGGAAACATCAAAGTCCTGCGTAACAAAGTAATCCTTTAGCATTCGCTGAAGTTTCAAATCGTCTTCTACGATGATCATTTTAGGTTTTGTCATTCCATTCTCAGCCTTATCGTGTGTTTCATTTATTGAGATTACGTGAGGGAGCCTTTTTGAGTATCTAGTTATTGTGGCATACCCAATTTACAGGCCTTACGTAAAATACCTGACATGAATGATTAAACACTTTGTACGCTAGTTCAATGATGTTTTTGGATTTGTGTGAAAATAAAAAACAATGTTCAAAACGATATACATTCTCATACATTCGCATGACAGATGTTTTGGTCTTTAAATAATAGAATTTTCCCATCAAACATTTTGGGAATAACTGTATGAACGACTATAGAAATGCATTACTGGCGTTACCTTTGATTCTGTTAGCGGGCTGTAATTCAAGCTCTAACTCAGGTAAAGCTGCCACCAAAGCGCAAGAAAAACCTCAAGCGGATTACGTATTTTCATCAACGAAACTGGGTGAGTTGTATAAAGAGCGACAAGAGGTCCAAGAATCCATAAAGCTTGATTACAACGGCGTGCAGTATGAAACCGTTCTATTTGCGGAAGATATTAGTGATAAGCAAAAAGTGGTTAGGCTTGCGGATAGTTTAGGTCAAAGTGTGGATCTGTACCTCCCTGATGCAGGGGCTGACGATTGTGCGATTTACCACGAGGGTCATTTTTTTGATTCATTTGATTGTGGTGTTGCTCAACGCTCAATCGGCAATGACACCACGTTAATTAACACGACAACGAATACTCATAAACCCGTCGAGCTTGAGTATCACAATGAACTGGTTCAATACGTGACTAGCCTTGGGTCTACCATTTTGAGTAAATCTAAAAGTGGCAACAAGGTAACCATCACCACATCGTTTGCTTTCGACGCTTTTTACCGCGATGTGCTCAACGAGACTGGCGCTGTTGATCGAATTCGGTCGACTCTGGGTGCATCAACCTATTCTCAGCTTTTTGATATCGTGAAATTGTATCAAGGTAGCGAGATGACATTGAAGTTTACCAATCATATTGGTGGCAGCGCTGACGATGATATCAATATGTACACCGGGCGCATGATCCACAGTAACAACATGACGACGATCGTAACGCCTACGGGGTCGGTGTTCTCTGGCGGCACGGATCTTTTCGCTGCGGGTAACCCACGAGTTTTGCAACGAGCAGATACCACTAAAGCCATTGAGCTTAATAAGCAGGTTGGTGTGCACAGTTGGGCTGAGGATGATAAAACAGCCAAAGATTTCCCATACACAAATGAAAGCCATCGCAAGCAAGCGACCTACTTTAAAAAGGTAATGGGAGATACAGGAATCGACTTCTATATCTTTACGTTAGATTCTGCTCCAGCTTCTGGTGAACACTGGGTGACAAAGGCTGAGTCAGATAAATACGGTTTCATTACACGCATTGAGTAGCTTAGGGTCGTAATAACATTAGTAACGACTAGAGAAGGTTGGTGATGACGCTGTGGTCACCAATCTTTTTTGTGTCTGCTTGACTGAGATTTGCCGCGGTGACTTTAGATGTCCTCGATTCACGTCAACTTCATTCTCAAAATGAGAAAATTCAACTCTGCAATCATAACCTTCTGTTAAATATAGTTTTATTTTTAGGCACTATACTTGCTCCATTCCTCTTTACACGTTTATGGCTAGCTCAAAGAGGGAACATAATGAGAAATTGGAATTCAGTCATACTGCCCAGTTGTTTAATACCGTGTTTTGCGATGGCGCTGACAACTGCGGATCTTACCTTTGAATCTGGATCAGATGCGTCAAACTATTCTGCAAAAGGTAAACCCAACAATACCTATTCAATAGCCGATTCACTCCCACAAGATGTACTGACCAACGTCTATTCGATGCTCCCTGAAGGCAGTACGGTGAACAGTGCATTTATTGCGCCGGAGCGTTATTCGAGCATTGATATTGACGACGAGTTGAATGGTGCGGAGTACGCAACGGCGAAAATCACGTTCTTGAATGAAGGGGCGGGTTATCGAAATTCCCTCGGTTATTTTGTGTTTGACACTAACAACCCACCGGCGACCAAAGATGACATTAATGCGCATGTGATTGTGTTTCCCAATACGTCCGTTGCTAGTGTTGGTGAGATGCAGGAAGGTGACACGATTGATTTAAGTGTCCAACTTACCGCTGGCCAAACATTGGCTTTCTTCATTATCTCTAATGGTTGGGGTTGGGAGGGTTCTTATAACAATATCCCGTGGCTTGGCGGTTGGGGAACACCTTTTTACAGCTATCCATCGCTCAACCCAGAGGCGACCGCTGAATATCGAAGACACAATGTTGCCTTCCTCGATACAGAAAATGAGTTCTTAGTACTTGGCTTTGAGGATATTTATCGCCCTACCGGAGACAACGACTTTAATGATTTGATCTTCACTGTTGAAGTGACCCCATTTGCGGCTGTTGATGGGGTCAATGAAGATGGTACGACAGATTCTAAATACGAAGTGCTTGTGCAAGAGAACAATGAGGATGTGACAGTGACGTCGGTCTATCCAAGCTCGAACAGCTACGCAACGATCGCATTTGAAGATAATTGGCCCTTGAAAGGGGATTATGATTTCAATGATGTGGTGTGGCGTTACCGAGTGACAGAGCAACTCAATGGACAGCGAGAGCTTAAAAACCTAACCATAGATTATACACTTCAGGCGATGGGTGCAGGCTACTCTAATGGCTATGCCTTGAAGCTGCCGAACGTTCTGCCTGCTAACGTGGCATCCACAACGTTGACTCGAAATGGTGTTGCCGTTGGCCATACCATTCTCAAAGAGGGGAGCAGCGAAACGATTCTGATGGTGTCTGAAGATCTGAGAGTGGAGCTAGAAAACCTAGGTGAACTCACCGAAAGCTGCGTCTTCTACCGAACACAAAGCGCATGCTCTGAACAGCAAAATGCTGATGCTCTCAACTATCAATTGTATGTCGAGTTTACGTCTCCAGTATCGCGTGATGATATCGGCTATCCACCTTATGACTCATTCATTTTCGCGGCTGAAGATATGTACCACGGTGATTTTGTTGGCACTCCTCCAGGTATGACATGGCAAACTCACCTCAAAGCGTTTTCTGGCACCAGTGACATGAATAATGCCTTGTTCAATAGTCACGATGACCGTTCTTCGGGTTCTGAATCGTTTAAGACCAGCAACAACATGCCTTGGGTGATTAACATCCGTGACGAATGGGACCACCCTGTTGAGTATATAGACATCAGTGAAGCTTATACGTCGTTCCCTACATGGGTAACCAGTAGTGGTGAGACAGATGGCGAGTGGTACAAGGCATCGACCACCAATAAAGTTATTTCAGCGACGGACGAGTAGGAGAACACCATGAATTATACAATCAAACTATTCACCATCAGTTCTCTGCCTTTGTTAGTCGCAGCCTGTGGCGGCGGAGGTGGTGGGGGAAGCTCAAGTGCTGCGCCAGCTCAGACACCATCGGCCACGCCAACACCGGTTCAGACGCCCGCGTCTCCTGCTCAGCCTGCCGTTGCAGTGATAACCGACACTTCGGAGATTGTTGCACAAGCTGGGTTTTCGTTTGATGTCGGTGAGAAGATCAGTTTGTCGATGGATTACACGGGAACCACTCCGGGAGCGTTGCACTTGTATTCCGAGTCGGCATTTGTGATGAGTAACGGTGATGTTGTCGCAGACCCATTGTCTAGAATCACAACGGTATACCCAACTCAAATCGATGTGGTGGAATTAGAAGTGAATGGGAACTGGGATCAAATCTACGCTCGTTGGGTACCGATGAGCAGCAGTGAACAAGAGCAAAGTTGGGTAATTTCACTGGATCAATCGAGCAATAGTTACCACTTGGCTTTTTAGTTGAACCAACCACATCTTATTATCTCAATATTGGCGATAAAAATGAGAGCACCGAACTTACTTGTGGTGCTCTCGTTATAACTGATTTTCATTTTTACTCTTCATCAATCGCATCATCGACTTTCCCTCCCAATACACAAATAACGATGCCTATTCGTTGTGTCTCGCCCTGTTTCGGCACAGAAGATAAGCGGTTGAAGTTTGTTCAGAATAAGCAAAAACATTTGACCAATAACTATCACACCTCAAATCTTTAATTGTTTTCGTTAGTGCTCTAAATGATATTTAATTTATTGTTTTATAATGATTTTTGTTGTTTTGAATGCTGTATTGTTACGAGTTTGTTTTAAATAATCATTTGAACCCTAACTAAATTTCTGTCATTTTATATTTAACTGAACGTTCAATATAAAATAAAAGGACTGAGAAATGCCGAAGGTTGGGATGCCTGATATACGTAAACCACAGCTTGTTCAAGCCACCATGACGGTGATTGATCGAGTGGGTTTGCATGCCGCGAGTATTGCGTTGATCAGCAAAGAAGCGGGAGTCTCCACTGGCATTATTAATCACTATTTTGGCGGGAAGCATGGGCTGCTCGAAGAGACCATGCGTGAAATCCTTCGCCAACTTTCTAATACCATCACCACGTCACTAAAAGCACTTCCTGTTGATGCTCACCAACAGAGAATTAACGCGATCATCGATGGTAACTTCGAAGGTTACCAAGCAGAAAATAAGGTCGCGAAGGCGTGGTTGGCATTTTGGTCATATTCAATGCATGACGAGCAGCTGAAAAGACTGCAGCGTGTGAATGAAAAACGTTTGATTTCACACTTACGTCTTGAGTTGAAAGGTATTTTGAATCATGAACAAGCGGATCTCGTTGCTCACGGGATTGCGTCTCTGATTGATGGTTTGTGGCTGAGAGGCACACTAAACCCAGATGGTATCGATGCTCAAAAGGCGCGAGCCATCATCAATGATTATCTAGATAAACAACTTACGTTCTACTCGTGTCACAGCAAATAGATCGTAGTGGCAGCGCTAGGTCTAGACCTAGAGCAAGAACGACCGCTATTACACCCACTACTCACATATAGACCAGCAGAGTCTAATAACAATAATTAAGTCAGAATCTCAAATGGAAATGAACTCGTTATACATCGATGGCGCAGCGGTTAAAGCAACCTCTGGTGAAACCTTTGATAGCATTAACCCTGCCAACGGTGAACCTATCGCGACGTTAGGCCAAGCATCTTCAGCGGATGTCGACAGTGCTATTGAATCTGCGAAGCGCGGATTTGCGGTATGGTCTGCAATGACCGCTGTGGAACGCAGCCGTATTCTGTTGAAGGCAGTGGAAATACTTAGAGCTCGAAATAATGACCTTGCAAACCTTGAGGTTGTTGATACGGGCAAGCCGCTGCAAGAAGCAATTGAAGTGGATGTGGCGTCTGGCGCTGATGTTATTGAATACTTTGCTGGCTTGGCTCCAACGCTACAAGGCGACCAACAGCCGCTGAGTGAATCTCAATTTTTCTACACTCGCCGCGAACCGCTAGGCATCTGTGCGGGCATTGGCGCGTGGAACTACCCTATTCAAATCGCGATGTGGAAATCGGCTCCAGCATTGGCTGCGGGTAACGCGATGATTTTCAAACCTTCAGAAGAAACGCCGCTAACGGCGCTCAAACTTGCTGAGATATTTACCGAAGCTGGTCTTCCTGATGGCGTGTTCAACGTGGTTCAGGGCGATTACCGTGTTGGTCAGATGCTAACGGCGCACCCAGACATCGCGAAAGTGTCGTTCACGGGCGAAACCGGTACCGGTAAAGCGGTAATGTCAGATAGCGCTAAAACGCTGAAATCGGTCACCATGGAACTTGGCGGCAAGTCACCAATGATCGTGTTTGATGATGCGAAATTGGATGATGCAGTGTCAGCTTCGATGGTCGCAAACTTCTACACCCAAGGCGAAGTGTGTACTAATGGTACTCGTGTTTATGTACATGAAAACATCTACAACGCATTCATCGACCAACTTAAGACACGCACTGAGAAGCTGATCATTGGTAACCCAATGGATATGGAGACTCAGATCGGCGCGTTGATTTCTAAAGACCACCTTTCAAAAGTCCTTGAAGCAATTGAGCTAGCTAAGCAGTCGGGTGCAACCTTGCTGACGGGCGGCTATCAAGTGACAGATAACGGCCTCGAAAACGGCAACTTTGTTATCCCAACCGTGTTTGTGGATTGCGAAGACAACATGCCTCACGTTCAACAAGAGATCTTCGGCCCTGTGATGTCAGTGTTGAAGTTTTCGGACGAAGACGATGTGATTCGCCGCGCTAACGACACCAAATATGGCCTTGCGGCTGGTGTGTTCACGCAAAATCTTTCTCGTGCGCACCGTGTTATTCATCAAATGCAGGCAGGTATTTGTTGGGTGAACACGTGGGGCGACTCACCAGCAGAAATGCCGGTTGGTGGTTACAAGCTTTCAGGTATTGGCCGTGAAAATGGACCAGAAACCCTACTTCACTATACGCAGACTAAGAGCATTCTTATTGAACTTGGCGACTACGCCAGCCCTTATGCCTAACGCGTAACACTCAATTTTATGGGTTAGCTTAATAGAGCTAGCCCTACTGACTCATCTCAGGGAAATCAAAACATGGAACAACGCTACGATTATATTATCGTCGGCGCGGGTTCGGCCGGCTGTGTGTTAGCGGATAGGCTAACGGAAAGCGGTGAACATAGCGTTTTATTACTGGAAGCTGGTGGTACGGATAAGAGTATTTTTATCCAGATGCCAACCGCACTTTCTTACCCAATGAATACTGAAAAGTACGCTTGGCAATTTGAAACAGAGCAAGAACCGGGTCTTGATGGACGCGAACTGCACTGCCCACGTGGCAAAGTGTTAGGCGGCAGCTCATCGATCAACGGCATGGTTTATGTTCGTGGCCACGCGTGTGATTTTGACCAATGGGAAGAAGAGGGCGCAGCGGGTTGGAACTACCAAGCATGCCTGCCTTATTTCCGCCGTGCTGAATCATGGAACAAAGGCGGTGATGAATACCGTGGTGACAATGGCCCTGTCGGCACTTGTAACGGTAACGATATGGAGCTCAACCCGCTTTACCAAGCGTTTATCGATGCAGGTAAAGACGCTGGCTACCCAGAAACCAACGATTACAACGGCTACCAGCAAGAAGGCTTCGGTACTATGCATATGACGGTAGACAAGGGTGTTAGAGCCTCAACCTCTAATGCTTATCTACGTCGAGCATTGAAGCGTTCAAACCTAACCTTAAAGAAAGGCATCGTGGCGCGTCGTTTCTTACTTGAAGGACAAGACTCAAATGGTCAATCGGGCTTGAAAGCGGTCGGTGTCGAGTTTGAAAAGTCAGGCAATACCCAGGTGGCTGTGGCGAATAAAGAAGTGATCTCTTCTGCGGGCTCTATTGGTTCTGTTCAACTGCTTCAACTTTCTGGTATCGGCCCGAAAGCCGTGCTTGAAAAGGCCGGCGTTGAGCTTAAACACGAACTGAGTGGTGTCGGTGAAAACCTTCAAGACCACCTAGAAGTTTACTTCCAATATCACTGTAACGAACCTATCACACTCAACAGCAAGCTTGGCTTGGTGAGCAAGGGCATGATTGGCGCGGAATGGATTCTGACTCGCAAAGGCCTTGGTGCCACTAACCACTTTGAATCGTGCGCGTTCATTCGTTCTCGCAAAGGATTGAAGTGGCCAAACATTCAATATCACTTCCTGCCAGCTGCGATGCGTTACGACGGACAAGCGGCCTTTGATGGTCACGGTTTCCAAGTACACGTTGGGCCTAATAAGCCAGAAAGTCGCGGTACGGTTGCGATCACTTCTGCTGACCCGCATGCCAAGCCAGAGATCATTTTCAACTACATCTCGACTGAGCAAGACCGCCAAGATTGGCGTGATTGTATTCGTCTGACACGCGAGATTTTGTCTCAACCAGCAATGGATGCTTACCGAGGTGAAGAGATTCAGCCAGGTCTAAGTGTTACGTCAGATGAAGCAATCGACGAATGGGTTAAACAGAACGTGGAAAGTGCGTATCACCCTTCATGTGGCTGCAAAATGGGCGCTGATGATGACCCAATGGCAGTGCTTGATGAAGAGTGTCGCGTTCGCGGCATTGATAATCTGCGTGTTGTCGACTCATCTGTTTTCCCTGTTATTCCGAACGGAAACTTGAACGCCCCGACCATCATGGTGGCTGAGCGTGCTTCCGATTTGATTTTGGGTAAGCCAATGCTCAAAGAGCAGGACGTTCCAGTGTGGATTGCACCTGAATGGCAAGAGAAGCAAAGAATCAATAAACCAGTAAGAGAAGCGTAAGCCTCTGTTATTAAAATAAAAATAATAAACGCAGAAATAATAAAAAAAGTAACAACCAAAATTAGTCAAAAGTCAGCAAAACTGCCCTGATTAGTATGAGTTAGGGCAGAAAAAGGAAAGATAAAAAGGAATCATTATGACGACTCAACATAAGCAAACCGCTACAAAAAAGGTATTAGCAACATTAGCCATCAGTTCATTTGCATTTGGTGCTAACGCTTCTATTGAACCACAACAATGTGAAAACGTCCGCTTCGCTGATGTAGGCTGGACTGACATTACCGCAACAACCGCCGTTACTTCTGAACTATTAAAAGGCCTTGGTTACAAAACCAAAACCGACCTACTTTCAGTACCGGTGACTTACTCTTCAATGGCAAACGGCGATATTGACGTATTCCTAGGTAACTGGATGCCAACCATGGAAGGCGATATTGCTAAGTACCGCGAAGAGGGCACGGTTGAAACCGTTCGTGCCAACCTTGAAGGCGCAAAATACACACTAGCTGTACCAAAATACGTGTACGACTCTGGTGTGAAAAGCTTCGCCGACCTAGCAAAACATGCCGACAAATTTAAAGACCGCATCTACGGCATCGAGCCGGGTAACGACGGTAACCGCCTAATCCAATCAATGATTGATTCTGACGCGTTTGGCTTGAAAGATTTCAGCTTAGTGGAATCAAGTGAAGCGGGCATGGTGTCTCAAGTATCTCGTGCAGCACGCCGTAGCCAATGGATTGTTTACCTTGGTTGGGCTCCGCACCCGATGAACAGCAATGTTGAAATGGAATACCTTTCAGGCGGTGACGACTTCTTCGGCCCTAACTACGGTGGTGCGAATGTTTACACTAACGTTCGTTCAAACTACCTGTCTGAGTGTGCAAACGTCGGTCAACTTCTACAAAACCTAGAATTCACTCTAGAGATGGAAAACCAGTTGATGGAAGAGATTCTTAACCAAAAAGTGAAGCCAGAAAAAGCGGCTCAACAGTGGTTGAACAACAACCCTCAACAAGTTGAAGCTTGGTTAGACAACGTAAAAACGCATAAGGGTGAATCAGCGACTCAAGCCGTTACTGAATACCTAAAGCAAGTTAAAGCATAGTTCTACCTATCTCAACAGCTACATAAATAATAAAGGTGGGCTTGCCAATTTATCGATTGGTTTGAAGTAGCCCACCCATAATAAAAGGCAATATTGTGAATTTTATTACGGAAAACAAAATCCCTGTCGGACAATGGATGGAAGCGGGTGTTGATTGGCTAACAATCAACGCAGCAGGATTCTTTGACGCTATTTCGATTTTTCTAGAAACCGTCATTATGTTTTTAGTCGATATATTTAAGTGGATGCCGCCTGCACTGCCAATCGTGATTACTGCTGCGATTGCATGGTATTTACACCGTAAACCTTCGCTAGTGATCTTTGTGGTCGCGGCACTGCTGACTATTCTTAACCTCGGCTACTGGCAAGAAATGCTGGAAACCTTTGTTCTCGTCTTTGCGGCGACAACGATTTCCGTGTTAATTGGCGTACCGGTTGGCATCATGGCTGCCCACCGTCCTTGGCTCTATACGATGTTGCGCCCAATTCTCGATTTAATGCAGACCGTTCCGACGTTTGTGTATCTGATTCCAACTCTGGTTCTATTCGGTTTAGGCATCGTGCCTGGCTTAATCTCGACCATTATTTTCGCAATAGCTGCACCAATTCGTTTGACCTACTTAGGGGTAACGAAAGTCCCTGAAGAGCTGATTGAAGCGGGTAAAGCCTTTGGTGCAAGTCGCATGAAGTTACTGCTCAAAGTTGAATTACCTGCCGCTCTGCCAAGCATCATGGCGGGTGTCACCCAATGCATTATGTTGTCGCTTTCGATGGTGGTTATCGCCGCTCTTGTTGGTGCTGACGGGCTTGGTAAACCTGTTGTTCGTGCATTGAACACAGTGAACATCTCACAAGGTTTTGAAGCCGGATTAGCGATTGTTTTAGTCGCAATCATCCTTGACCGCTTGTGCAAAACACCAAACCAGAAGGAAGCTTAATCATGTCTATCTCTCAGGAACAAAAGGCAATGGACGCGATTACCATTAAAAACCTTGATGTTGTGTTTGGTAACAAAGCCAATCAAGCGCTTGAGCTACTCGATCAAGGTAAAACTCGCCAAGATATCATCGATGAAACAGGTCAAGTTGTCGGCGTAGACAATGTGTCGCTGACGGTTGAAGAAGGCGAGATCTGTGTATTGATGGGTTTGTCTGGTTCTGGTAAATCATCTTTGCTTCGCGCAGTTAACGGCTTGAACGAGATCAGCCGTGGTTCACTGACAATCAAAGACGGTGACCAACAAGTCGATTTAGCACAGTGTGATGAAGCGACTCTGCGTCATCTACGTACTCACCGTGTATCCATGGTTTTCCAAAAGTTTGCTTTGATGCCATGGCTTAACGTATTAGACAACGTGGCGTTTGGTCTTGAAATGCAGGGAGTAGCAAAAGATGTTCGTCGTGTAAAAGCGCGTGAACAATTGGAAATGGTTGGTCTAGCGGAATGGGAAACTAAATTCCCTCATGAGCTTTCTGGCGGTATGCAGCAACGTGTTGGTTTGGCGCGTGCGTTCGCTATGGACACCGACATTCTATTGATGGATGAACCGTTCTCGGCGCTTGACCCATTGATTCGTGCTCAACTGCAAGATGAACTGATCATGTTGCAAAACAAACTCAACAAAACGATTCTGTTCGTGAGTCACGACCTAGATGAAGCACTGAAGATTGGTAACAACATCGCGATCATGGAGTCAGGAAAGCTGATTCAACACGGTAAGCCTGAAGAGATCGTGTTGACGCCAAAAACAGAATACGTAAAAGACTTCGTTGCTCACACCAATCCATTGAATGTACTTAAAGGTCGCTCTTTGATGCAGCCTCTTGATTCACTGACGCAAGAGAATGAAAGCTGGAAGATCTGCGATTCTAAAGATCTCTGGATTGAACAGAATGAAGGTGCTTTATCAGTAAAAGGTGAATCTACTTTGGCGCTTGTCGAGTGGAGCGAATCTGACGACCTAACCGCGATCAGCGCGTCGAGTGTGGTCGTGGCAAGTCCGGAAATTGGCATGCGTGATGCGATTAAGCTCAAGCAGATCAGTAACCATCCGATTTTGCTGGTTGAAGACAATCAATTGGTTGGGATCTTGGATAACAGCGAGTTCTACAACGCGCTGACAGGTAATTTTCAACTAAACAGTGCTGCTTAGTCTTTTGAACTAAAATAGTCAGATATCGAAACATTTAATAGGTAGTGGGGCCATCACAATCTCCCTACCTATTTGACTGCTCTGCTTTTTATTTGTTAACGACTTCTGGCTTTTTGTTACCTTGTTAGCCGATATAAGAGCGAAAATCGTGACTCATTGAGCAAAAGTGTTGCCCTGCGCAAATTCAGAGGCATAGAAAAGATTGAGAATAGTATGAACATCAGTACAATGCGGAAAAATTAATGACGTAATTTATCAATTTACAGTGTAATTTGAGCGGTCCTGACTCCGATTTCATGAGAGTTCTTCGCTTCGACACTGTAAAACCACTCACAGTATATTAGTACAAAGGTCTGCATCTTGGACAAACATGACGAAATCCTAGTCGCTATTCGACAAATTATTCGCGCTATCGATTTACACTCGAAAAAGCTGAGTAAAGAGTATGGTTTGACTGGCCCTCAATTAATTCTAATGAGAGCAATCCAAGAAATGGGTAATGTGACGATCAAAGAATTGTCTAATCACACCAATGTAAGCCAAGCCACCACAACCACGATCATCGATCGCTTGGAACTGAATGGCTATGTACAACGTGTTCGCAGCTCGTCAGATCGCCGCAAAGTACACGCAAACCTGACAGAAAAAGGTCAAGAGTTGCTAAACAATGCGCCGCCACCGCTGCAAGATAACTTCGTTAAAAAATTCCAAAACCTAGAGCCGTGGGAGCAAAGCTTACTGCTTTCTTCAATGCAGCGAGTATCATCAATGATGAACGCAGAAGACATTGACGCCGCTCCAGTACTTCAGCTTGAAGGCATTGCAAACGTAGCTAAGAGCTAACGTTACTTATGAATTGTTCATTTAGAACAACAACTTAAATAATTGTCAAATGGTCGCATTAAGCGGCCATTTTTGATCCTACCATTTAAAATCTCTATTTGCCTTGCGTGTTAGTTACGCTTTCTTATTTTAAATTCCCCTGACTTTTTGCCCCGTTTGTAGCCGCCTCATTGGATTGTAATCAAAACTCCATTGACGATTCTCTGACAATAAAACACTAGACCGACCGGTCTGTTGTGTATTATTGTGTGCTCATCTTAACCACGAGGTGATGTATGAAACACGAATTGACGCCAACACAAATGACCATGACGTTGAACAGCATGCAGGGAGCTTTTGCACAGAAACCGATGCCGGCGATATCGGAGAGAATTGAGCAGCTGCTCGCACTTAAATCTGCGCTTATCGATTACACAGATCGTTTGTGTGTAGCCGTGAGTGAGGACTATGGTCACCGTAGCCGACAAGACACTTTGATGGCTGACATATTGCCTTGTATCGGAAATATTGATCACAGCATTGAATGTTTGCCTCATTGGTCGACATCTTCAATTCGTCATTCCGGACCATTACTTTCAACCTCTCGTGTTGAGGTGGTTTATCAACCCAAAGGCGTCGTAGGGATTATTGCTCCGTGGAATTTCCCGATCATGTTATCCGTCGGCCCGCTTATTTCGGCGCTGGCTGCGGGCAATCGCGCCATGATCAAGATGAGCGAATTCACCCCAGCCACGAACCAAGTATTAACAGCGCTATTGGCGGAAGTTTTCCATGCCGATGAGGTGTGCTTGGTTGAAGGTGAGGTAGAAATCGCAGCCGCATTTTCGGCGATGCCGTTTGATCATCTTCTGTTTACGGGTTCAACCCAAGTGGGTCGCCAAGTGATGAAGTCAGCGGCTGATACGCTAACCCCAGTCACGCTAGAGCTGGGTGGAAAGTCGCCGGTTATCGTGGCAGAAGACATGCCGATTGATATTGCGGTAGAGCGAATCATTTATGGCAAGAGCCTAAACAACGGCCAAGTCTGTGTCGCTCCAGATTATGTGCTACTCCCTGAAGATAAGCTCGAAGCCTTCATTCTGGAGTACAAAAAACAATACCAACAGCTGTTTGATGAAGGGATCTACTCTGAGAGTTTAACCTCGCTCATTAACCCTCGCCAATGTGATCGTATTGCTGGTTTATTGAATGAAGAGCAGGAAGCAGGGACACGAATCGTTGCTTGCCATGATGAAGCGATGGACTTAGACACTCATCGCTTGGTGACACATTTGATCGTTGAACCAAGCCTGTCATCCAAAGTGATGAACGAAGAAATTTTCGGCCCATTATTACCTTTGATTACGTATCGCAATGTCGAAGAGGCGTTCCAAGTCATCAATAGTAAACCAAGGCCGTTAGCACTTTATCTGATGAGCTTTGATTTGAGCTTACAGGCTCAGGTTAAGCACCAAGTTCACTCCGGTGGCATGTGTATTAATGACTGTGTTTTCCATTTAGCGGTTGATGACGCGCCGTTTGGTGGCATTGGTGAATCAGGTCAGGGCAACTATCACGGCAAAGAAGGTTTCCTGACTTTCTCCCACGCCAAAACAGTCTTGGAAACGGGTTTAGATCATCGAGTTAAGCATCTGTTTTCAAAAGAAGACAACGAATTAAAAACAGCAGTGATGGGCATGCTTGGCCAGTAAATCATTGTTGGTATGACACTGTTTATTTTTCAAAAAGTTATTTTCACGAAATTATTTTAAGAGGTTACTTTTATGTTGGAACGTTTTTTTGAACGTACGATCAAATCGTATTTGATGATCACCGGTTTCTTAACAGCGACGGCTTTTTCCACTTTCCTAGCGCCAGATTGGAGTATGCAGACGCTGTTCTCATACAACGATACCATGATGGAAAACAAAGAGTACTTGCTGGGTACTTATCAACACTGGGGTGTGATGGTTGGCTGTATTGGTGTGTTGTTGATGTTCTCGGCGAAGTACAAATCGCTGCGAACTTCGACGATGATTTACAGCGCATTTGAGAAGTCGATGTTTGTTGGCATCTTCTTATACAACGTGTGTATCAACGATTATGAGTGGTTCTATGGCTGGAGCGGCGTGTTTGCGCTCGATGGATTTGTGACCGTTTATTCTTTGGTTTATCTGTACTACTACCTCACTAGAGATAAGAGCAAGGTCCCAGCTCACCTTCGTTAATCGTTAACCGTTTGTGAGTTGCTCAGGGTGAGTCAATGACACTTCTTTAATGATCAATAGTTTACTTATGACAATAGCCCGCACTTGCGGGCTTTTTTCGTTTTGAGGTAATGATCCATAAAGATCTTAATTGACATATCTTTGACATTTACACCCTAGACCGACCGGTTTGTTTTGGTTATTGTTTAGTCATCAACTAGAAATGAGGTAAACACCATGACAACCAATAATTTTAACTTTCAACTTAAAACCATTGTTCATGCTCAAGAGAACGGCATTGAAAATATCCCTTCTCTGTTTGGTCGCTTAGGTGCGCAAAGAGTCGTGCTCTTTTCTGATAAAGGTTTGGAGTCTCTTGGCTTTGTTGAGCAGTTCTCGGCGTTGTTTGTAAACCAGAATGGGAATCAGGAAGCGAACCAACAAGCGGTTCAGCTTGTTGGCGTGTACACCGATATCGCGCCAGACGCAACTTGCGACAACATCAACGCAGCCATTGAGTTTGCAAACAGCGTCAATGCTGATGCGATCTTGTCTGTTGGCGGCGGCAGCGTAATTGATGCTTCTAAAGGTGTGAAATACGCACTTCATAAGAAGATCGATGATATTCGCACCGTAATTGCAGGTGGTGGTCATATGGATGTATGGCCAAACAATGAAGATATTCGAGTGCCCCACATTGCTGTTCCGACAACGGCTGGTACGGGCGCAGAAGCCTCTCCGATTGCTGTTTTTTACAACGAACATGAAAACATTAAGGCAAGCCTAGTCGCATCGGGATTGGAAGCCGATATCGCAATTCTTGATCCAACGGTGACCACTAAGCTGCCAGCTCACCTGACTCGTTCTACCGCCATGGATGCGCTAACACACGCTGTTGAAGCGATTGTCTCGCCAATGAGTAATGCATTCACCGACGCTTACGGCATTCAGGCTGCAAAACTGATTGTTGAAAACTTACCCTTGGCACTTAAAGAGCCAGAAAACCTAACAGCACGTAGCAACCTTCTTCAAGCAAGCACCATGGCGATCTCTGCTTTCTATTCGTCTTTGGGCGGTATTCCGATTCATAACTGTGCTCACGCTTTTGGTGCGATTAGCCACATTCCACATGGCGATGCCAACACGGTACTGATGCCGGTTGTGATTGAAGCGCTGCCTGAATTCTATATGCCGAATGCGGCGAAGTTAGCTCAAGCTTTCTCGGTCGACACGGCGGGAACCGATGAGATGGTTTATCAGAGAGTGTTGGATTTCTTAAACAACTTCCAAACCAGTGTCGGCGCGATGAAGCGTTTCAGCAGCTGGGACTTTGATGAGCAAGAGAAGAGCAACATTGCGGAAGCGATTGAAAAAGACATCTGCTTTCAGTTCTACCCAATCTCGAAACAGGCGATTGAAACCATCATTGAGAAAGCGATTTAAGTCCTTGTCTTAATTGACTGAATTTTATGACCATTTAGTTCAGTCCTTGATTCACTCACAACTATTACTCGAGAGCCAATTATGAAAATTGAAAACGTATTGCTATCAAGCTTGTGCATCATCGCGCCATTCCTACTTTTTACCTAACTCATTCAACAGGGACGTTGTGACCTTTATTCCCGAGGAGGAAATAAATGATCAATAAACGTTTAACTACCGTGATTCTGACTGGTGTTTTGGCTGCTCTGTTTTTTGCCAAAGCAAGCGTTGGAAGCGAAAGCTCTAAGAACGCAGCCACCATGGATCAATCGCAGCAGCATCAAGATGTCGTGCAATTGTTGGATGAGGCTTACCAAGGGCAATTGGATGCCCAGCTCTCTGTCGCTTACTTATATCTGAGCGGAGAGGGCGTAGAACAGAATGATGAAAAAGCCGCGGAGTGGTTCGTCACCGCAGCCAATAACGGTAGCCCTGAAGCTCAAACACAGCTTGGGTTGATGTATATCTCTGGAAGTGGCGTTCAAGCCAGCCAAGCGGAAGCTGTCACCTGGATAGGCATGGCAGCAGCTCAAGAGTATGACCCTGCGCTCGACTTATTACATTGGATGTCGCAAGCCGCGCACTAATTCAAATCCTAACTCAGGTTAATCACAGAAAGGTTAACCACAGAAAAAGTTAATCACAGAAATTGGAGAACGTCTTATGCAGACATTCAAGAAATCTTTAGTGTTCACGGCAATGGCCGCGGCAAGCAGTGCTGCTCTTGCGGCTGAATCAGAAAAGCCGAATATTGTTGTTATTGTTGGTGATGATGTGGGCTTTGCCGATACACAGCCTTATGGCTCAGAAGCGGATACCCCAAACCTAATGGCGCTGGCTGAAGAGGGGGTTAAGTTTACTAACTTTCACGCGTCCCCAACTTCATCGGTAACGCGCTCTATGATGCTAACCGGAGCAAACAGCCACGAGGTTGGGCTTGGCACCTTCGACTATGCCGTCTATCCGGGCGCGATTGGTAAGCCGGGTTATGAAGGTTACCTCACCAAGAAAGGCGTCACGGTCGCAACGCTGCTTGAAGAGAGTGGCTATAACACTTACCTGTCTGGTAAATGGCATTTGGGACACGAGGATGGATTCTTACCGGATGATCGAGGTTTTGGTGAGAGTTACGGTATCTTAGCGGGCGGTTCGAATCACTTTAACCGAGATATGATGTTCCCAGCCAAAAATGCCGCGACAGCGGATGCGCTGCAAAAAGGCGATATTCCCGGTGTTGAAGTTGAGCCAACTTACCGCAACGGTGAAGTGGTTGAGGATAAATACAAAGGCGAGTACTCAGACCAAGTTTACACCAACGAGATCATCAAGATGATCGACAGCAAAAAAGATGACGGCAAGCCTTTCTTCGCTTACGTCCCATTCACCGGTATTCACCTGCCACTGCAAGCGCCTGAATCTGCTTATCAAGATACAGTGGATTATTACGTTGAACATGGTTGGGACTCGGTTCGAGAAGACCGTTTCCAACGCATGAAAGAGATGGGCGTGATTCCTAAAGAGGCTGAGATTTCAGGACGTAATTCATTAAGCCGCCCTTGGGACTCGCTTTCTGAGAAAGAACAAAAGTGGTACGGCAAGAAAATGGCTGTGGCGATGGGCATGATGGAAATGCAGGACCAACAAGTCGGTCAGATAGTCGATTACCTGAAAGAAATCGGGGAATACGACAATACCTACATCATGTATCTAGCGGATAACGGCCCAGAAGCGGCGGATATTACTGGTGAAAATATCAGTGACCTGATCCGAACGTGGACCGCTCATCACTTCGATAATTCGACCGAAAACTTAGGTAAGGCGAACTCCAGTGTGTCACTTGGCCCTGAATGGGCAAGCGCTTCAACCGGCGGCCTATCTTGGTACAAAGCTTACACAGCAGAGGGCGGTATCCGTGTGCCGTTTATTGTTAAGCCAGCCAAAGCGCTTCTAGAAGGTGAAGATGCGTTACAGCCGGGAACTCAAACAGACGACTTGTCCCAAGTGAAAGACATTGCAGCCACGATTCTTGAAATTGCAGAGGTAGAGCATCCAGGAACGGAATATCAAGGTCGAGAAGTGGCGCCGATGAGTGGTGTGAGCTTGTTGCCTTACTTCAAAGGTGAAACGGCAGAGGTGCACAGTGCCGATAATGCGATTCCATTTGAATTGTTTGGTAGCGGGATTTTGCTCAAAGGTGATTACAAGATCATTCGAATCTCTACCGGTATGGGCGGCGACAGTGAATGGCACTTATACAACACCAAGAAAGACCCTGCTGAGCAACATGACTTGAGAAATCAAATGCCAGATCTGTTCCTTGAAATGGTCGCTGAATATCAAGAGTACGAAAAAGCGCAAAACATCGTCCCGGTTGACGAAGCGTGGAACCCGTTTGAAAACGTGAAATAGAGGAAATGAACCACTCGGCCAACCTAATGCCATCAAGCTTGGTTGGCCGATGAACACCGTGTAAAGGAATTACGAATTGTTTTAGCTAATACAATAACTTTTACATCGAGGCACTCTTCATGACGACACTATCGCTATCAAATTTGAGTTCAATTCCGCAGTTCAATGGTAAAGCACACAGCAAGCTTCAAGCGCTAGCAAAACCGATTGGGGCGGTGTGTAATATCAGTTGCACCTACTGTTATTACTTAGAAAAACAGCAGCTGCTTGAATACCCAAAAGGCTCTCAATATACGATGGATGAAGTCCTGTTAGAGCGTTATATCAAACAGTACATAGAGGGGCAGAACACGCCTGAAATCATCTTTTCTTGGCATGGTGGAGAGCCTACCTTGTTGGGGCTTGAGTACTTTCAAAAGGTCGTCGAGCTGCAGAAAAAATATTGTCCTAGCTACAGCAAGATCAGCAACGACCTTCAAACCAATGGCACTTTATTGAATGATGCGTGGTGTGAGTTTTTCAAGAATAATGACTTTATCATTGGCGTCAGTATTGATGGACCAGAGCACTTACATAATCACTACCGAACTAACCGTGCAGGCAAAGGAACCTTTTCTCAAACAATGCGTGGTATTCGCTACTTGAAGCAGCATAACGTCGAGTTTGCGACTCTAAGTTGCGTGAATGATGTGACAGGTAAGTATCCATTAGAGGTCTATCGCTTTCTACGCGATGAAGTGGGTTCGAAGCAATTGCAGTTTATTCCTGTGGTCGATAAGCGCGAAGCTCACACCAACAATAAATGGTTGAGCAATCAACAAGCGATCATTCCCGTATCAGGCGAGGTTGAACCGTGGAGTGTCGGCTCTGCGCAATGGGGACAATTCCTCATTACCATTTTTGACGAATGGTTCGAACATGATTTTGGTCGGGTATTAGTGCCGTACTTTGAAAATTTTGTCGGTGTATGGATGGGCAGAGAAAGCACCATGTGCACCTTGAGCGAGATCTGCGGCAAAGGGTTAGCAGTTGAGCCCAATGGCGATGTGTACTCATGTGATCATTATGTCTTTCCTGAGTTTCAGTTAGGTAATATTCAGGAGCAAGCACTTTCAACTTTAGCCTTCTCGCCAAAGCAGCAGAGTTTTGGCTTCGCCAAACAGAAGTCTCTGCCGAAACAATGCCAAACCTGTGAGTTTAAATTTGCATGCCATGGCGAATGCCCAAAAAACAGAATCATCACAAGCCGAGATGGTGAGGCTGGGTTAAATTATCTCTGTGAAGGATGGCTGGGCTTCTTCAAGCATATCGACCCGGTTATTAAGGGCTTACTCAAAGCCAATAATATTGCGTCTCGTCTGGGGTAATGGAGTAGGCGTGAATGGATTCAATCAAGATTTAAGTTAGATAGAAGGCTCGCTAAATTGTGCGAGCCTCTTGGTATTTGGTAACGGGTACCTAGTCAGCTGATTCTTGTGCTGGGCTCATGGCAAGAATGGTCTCATCCATGGCATTGTTTAGAATCGAACGGTTGCGCTGCATAGCGGCCATGAGCGTTGAGCCAAGCCATAAACCATAAAGCGTTCGAGATAGCGATTCGGGTTCTGCGATAGTGAAATCACCGGCCTCATTGCCTTCTTCAAACAGCTTTGCCATACGCAGGATGATCTTTTCTGCGCCTTCTGCCATGGTCGATTGCAATGGGTTAGCAGACCCAGATACTTCTCCCGCCAGTTTTACGACAAGACATTGGATATTGAAGTCTTCAGTCAGTTTCGATGCACACCAAAACTCGAAATAGGCTTTAACGCGATCACGACGAGAAAGCGACTCATCACTTAAAAAGTCATCTAGCTTAGCGAGATGCTCATCAAAGTAGTTAGTAAGAAGGATCTCACCAAAGTGTTCTTTGGATTTAAAGTAGTGGTAAAAAGAACCCTTCGTGCCTTCCGCTTGGTTGATGATTTTCATCAGGCCAACACCAGCAAACCCGTGTTCATTAATAAGGCTAAACCCTGCATCGAGCATAGCTTGTCGCATGTCTTTCATTGTTCTTACTCTTTATGCTGAGAATGAGGAATAGTGTAACCAGCAACATACCAACCGTCCAGTCTAGCGCGTTAGGACCCGGTCAATAATTGACTCGTTTCGTCAAATTGATTTTTCTCTTGCTTACACTTCTAAGCGACAAAACTTTTTTCAAGATAAGCGCATGCTATAAAACGAAAATAACAACCTTAAAGAGCTTGTTTGGTGCCTTAAAATAGCCAAATCGGGGTGTTTTAAGTTGCTGTTTTTGTTGGTTTTTAATTTAGTGTTTTCTTGAGATCGCAATGATAGTCTTAGCGTAATTTCTTTAGGGGGCTAAATGGACACCAATAACAGCACTTATCATCACCACAGTTTTGCTCAGCAAGACTTATCAGAGCTTACATTTACAGCCTGTACGTTTATCCGTTGTGATTTCAGACGTTCGAACTTACGTGACGTAACGTTTATTAACTGTAAGTTTATTGAACAAGGCGATATTGAGGGATGCCACTTTGATGTTGCCGACTTACGAGATGCAAGCTTCCAGAATTGCCAGCTGGCGATGGCGAATTTTAGTAATGCGAATTGCTATGGGATTGAGCTACGTGAATGCGACTTGAAAGGGGCTAACTTCACTCGTGCTAACTTTGCCAATCAGGTAAGCAATAGAATGTATTTTTGCTCAGCGTATATTACGGGCTGTAACCTGTCATACGCCAATTTTGAACAAGCTTGTTTAGAGAAGTGCGAGCTGTTTGAGAACCGTTGGATAGGCACTTATCTTGGTGGCGCGTCACTAAAAGAGTCTGATCTCAGCCGAGGTGTGTTTTCGGAAGACGTATGGGGGCAGTTCAGTATGCAAGGTGCTAATTTATGCCATGCTGAATTAGAAGGGTTAGATCCTCGCAAGGTCGATACATCTGGAATTAAAATCGTCGCGTGGCAGCAAGAGCAACTGCTTGAAAGCATGGGTATTGTGGTCATGCCTGATTAATAGAGGCAGTGAGGTAGAGTGAGTCGATAGTGAACGCTGTTGTTTTGTATTATTAATGCCTGTTACACTATAGCTTCGCGGCTGCACATGTTTATATTCAGTTTAATCTAGAGAAAATTATGACTATAGAAAATGTGCTTCCTGAAGATTATGCAGAAATGCTTAAGGTTTGGGAAAATTCAGTCCGAGCAACTCATGACTTTATTACAGAAGAAGATATTGAGTTTTTTAAACCTATCATCATGGAACATGCGTTCCCTGCGGTTTCTTTGAAATGCGTTAAAAATGAAAGTGGTTCGATTGTTGGCTTCGTGGGTGTCCATGATGCAAAAGTTGAGATGCTTTTTGTTTTGAATGAAATTCGAGGGCAAGGCGTAGGTACGGTGTTGTTGCAACATGCGATTGAGCAGTTAGCAGCCAACAAAGTTGACGTCAATGAGCAAAACCCACAAGCGGTAGGTTTCTATCTGCATATGGGGTTCAAAATTGAATCACGCTCCCCACTTGATGACATGGGAAAACCATTTCCAATTCTGCATATGACGCTGTAAGCCTCGGTTGTCGTATCACTCGGTTGTAATCAACCACAGTCGCTAGAAGAAAAGCCCAAAGCTAATAACTTTGGGCTTTTCCGTATTTGGAGTTTCGTCTGACTTTTTATGCAGGTCGTTTTCATGTCGTGAGGCTGGATGAGTGAGTTAGCAGTTTGTTATGTCGTAAAATTTCAGTTGAATGGTGTTTAGATTTCATACGCGATCTTGGTCACTGATTTTGGCGTGTTACATTCCCTGTTTTACGAATGTAAACATAACCATTATCACAATTAATTTATGGTCAACCGTCTAACTTGAACTCATATCTCATTTTGTTGTTTTAAATTAATTTTAGTTATTGAGTTCACTGTCAAACTTAAACTATTGACTTGTTTTTAATTATAAATTTGTTATTTAATTACAGGTTGAAATTGAGGGGTAACGCAGAAATATTCGATTGACAGTTATTTATAGGTGACTAAAGTCACGTTTCTTTGCCATTTCTCGATTCGACAACTTCCATTGATAATAATCCCAACAACAACGAACAAGAATAACTGGGATATATTATGCTTTATGACCTTATTGACCACGACCTAATTGATGTCATTAACCACTCTGAATATAAGTGGGAAGATGCAGTTAAAGAAACGACTCGTTATTTGCAAGACAAAGGTTACGTTACCGATAACTACGCAGACGCGATCATTCAGTCAACGCATGATAATGGACCTTATTATGTTCTTTGTCCAGGCATTGCTATGCCTCATGCCCGTCCAGAAGCAGGTGTACTAAAGACTGGGTTAGGTATCCATGTTTTTTCAACCCCAGTTGATTTCGGTTCAGAAATGGGACCAGCGAATGTCTTATTAACATTAGCTGCAAAGGATTCAGATACACACATCGAGGTTATTCAAGCACTTAGTGAAATGTTAGTTGATGAAGAAAACATTGCCAAGCTGGCGGCTTCATCTTCAAAAGCTGACGTACTTGAAATTATTAAAAGTTACTAAGAATAACCTTTGAAAATAAGGAATATACCGTGTCTACAAATATAAGAGCAAAAGTGCAATCTTTTGGTGGTCATTTGACTGCGATGGTATTGCCAAATATTGGAGCCTTCATCGCATGGGGCTTTATTACTGCATTATTTATTCCAACAGGTTGGATGCCTAACGAATATTTTGGTGAATTAGTGGGTCCGATGATCACTTATTTACTTCCTCTGCTTATTGGTTATACCGGTGGACAAATTGTCGGGGATAAGCGTGGTGCAGTTGCTGGTGCGATAGGTACCATGGGTGTTATCGCTGGCGCTGAGATTCCAATGTTTGTTGGCGCAATGATCATGGGTCCATTGAGTGGCTGGGTGATCGTTCAAATCGATAAACGCTTACAAGACAAGATCCCTTCAGGTTTTGAGATGGTGGTAAACAACTTCTCGCTAGGCATCTTCGGCATGTTGATGTGTCTATTTGCTTACGCGATTGTTGGCCCTGCTGTGACTGCTGCGAACCTATTCGTTAAATCGGGTATCGAAGCGCTTGTAGCAACTGGTTTTCTACCGTTACTTGCCATTATTAATGAACCAGCAAAAGTACTGTTCCTAAACAACGCTATCGACCAAGGTATTTACTACCCATTAGGTCTGCAAGCTGCGGCGGAAACGGGCAAATCGATCTTCTTTATGGTGGCGTCAAACCCGGGGCCTGGCCTAGGTATGCTTTTGGCTTACGCGAAATTTGGTCAAGGTCTAAGTAAGAAATCAGCACCAAGTGCAATCATCATTCACTTCTTCGGTGGTATCCATGAGCTGTACTTCCCATACGTGCTAATGAAGCCAATCATGATTGTTGCGATGATTGCTGGTGCGGCGACAGGTATTGCCACGTTCAACCTACTTGATGGTGGTCTGGTTGCTGGCCCTAGTCCTGGCTCGATTTTCTCTTACTTAGCACTTACACCAAAAGGTAGCTTCTTCGCAACCATCGCAGGTGTGGCTTCAGCAACGGTTGTGTCTTTCCTTGTCGCAAGTGCAATCTTGAAAGTGAGCAAGAAAGAACAATCAGAAGATGAGTTTGAACAGTCGATAACCGACATGAAAGATATGAAAGCAGAGGGTGTGGTAGCAAAAGCATCAGCTCAGGCTTCAACAGAACAGCCAAAGGAAGCAAAGAACATCAAATTTATTGCCTTTGCATGTGATGCGGGAATGGGCTCAAGCGCCATGGGAGCATCGACTTTCAAACGCAAACTAGAAAAAGCTGGCTACGATGTTCAAGTTAAAAACTTTGCCATCGAAAAAGTCCCAACTGATGCCGATGTGGTGGTGACTCACGAGAGTCTAGAGAATAGAGCGATTAAAGCAACGGGCTTACCAGTGGTCACTATCAAGAACTTCTTACATGACCCTGCATTAGACAACCTAATGAACACCATTGGTCAACAAGCTTAATTTAAATTTTGGGGCCACTCAGTGCTCCCACTTTCGGAGAGAAAATCATGACTCAAACAACTGCTGCTGTTATCCGTGGTGAAAAAGATGTTCAACTTAGAACGTTCGATCTTCCAAAAATTTCTGATGATGAACTATTAGTTAAAAATATCTCAAACAGCATCTGTCTATCGACTTACAAAGCAGCGCTCCTCGGCAGTAACCACAAACGTGTGCCTGAAAATATTGCTGAAGTACCTGTAATGACAGGCCATGAATACGCAGGTGTGATTGTAGAAGTAGGTGCTAACTTACAAGACCGTTTTAAGCCGGGCGAACCATTTGTACTGCAGCCAGCAATGGGCTTGCCAACAGGCTACTCAGCAGGCTACAGCTACGAGACATTTGGTGGTAACGCGACGTACTCAATCATCCCTAAAGTAGCGATTGATTTAGACTGTGTGCTGCCATACAAGAGTTCTTACTATGCAAATGCATCGCTTGCAGAGCCAATGTCTTGCATCATCGGTGCGTTCCACGCTAGCTACCATACAACCCCATACGTGTATGAACATCAAATGGGCATCAAAGAAGGCGGTGCTCTTGCGCTTCTAGCGTGTGCAGGCCCTATGGGTATTGGCGCGATTGATTACGCGATTAACGGCCCTGTGAAGCCAAGCCGTATTGTGGTGACTGATATCGATGAAGCTCGTCTCGCGCGCGCAGAAAGCCTTATCCCGGTATCAAAAGCGACCGAGAATGGTATTGAACTCCATTACGTAAACACAGCGAAAATTGATGACCCCGTTACGTACTTAAAAGAACTGAATGACGGCAATGGCTATGACGATGTCATGGTGTATGCAGCGGTTGCACAGGTGCTTGAGCAAGCTGATGAGCTATTAGGTAACGATGGCTGCCTGAACTTCTTTGCTGGTCCAACAGATAAGCAATTTAAAGTACCGTTCAACTTTTACAATGTGCATTATGAATCTACGCATATTGTAGGAACCTCTGGCGGTTCAACAGGGGATATGGTTGAATCCATTGAACTTTCGGAAGCGGGTAAGATCAACCCATCATTTATGCTAACTCACGTTGGTGGCTTAGAGGCGGCACCTCACACTATCCTAAATCAACTGGATATTCCGGGTGGCAAGAAGTTGATTTACCCACATATCGACTTACCGCTGACAGCGATTGACCAATTCCATACACTGGCAGAGCAGTCTCCATTCTTCCTGGAGCTTGATGAAATCTTGAAAGCCAATAATTACGTTTGGAATGAATTGGCAGAAAAAGCGCTACTTGAATTTTATGATGTGAGCTTAACCGTTTAATATGGTTCATTATTGTGGTGGCGAGCCAGCCACCACAGCTTCATGAGGTAATTGATATTTTGTTGCAAGATGAATTATTGGATGCATTGGAACAGTGTGATTCCGCGACGAGTTTGATCGAAGCGTCTAATAAGTTAATAAACCAAAAACTGAAAAAGCTATTACCGAACGTGTTTGTTCAAGATGCTTTGGTGATGGAGTACGCCGTCGTACCTCTTTTAAAAGAAGATGGGCCTCTTGTGACAACCGACGTCGCCTCTAAATTGATGTTTGCGATGGGTAAGATCTCTTTGGAAACCTACGCAGATATTGGCTTATTCGACCAAATGTATGAATACACTAGTAAGCAATCGCAAGTACTGACATTTGGCGATGACATGGTTTACGACTTCATCAGTAATCAATCAAACCTCTCGAAAGGCAAAGATAGCTTCTACTTAGATTCAATTAACCAATTAAAATTCTCGTCATTCGATTCATTCACTCAAACACGTTACGAGTCGCTGATTAAAACAGTGTTGAAACTCTGTTGCGAGAACTTGTTGGAAAGTATTGAGAAAGAGATATTAGGATAAGGTTGAACATGAAAGTTTCCTTAAATGTGAGTGGCTTTGAAACCGAAGCGACATTCCCTGATAAAGATATTGAACAGATTCATAAACCACTGGTTGAAAAATTTACGCGACTTTTTGAGCAGAAAAAAGAGCGTACGATTATCTTTTTGTGTGCCCCTCCTGGCAGTGGTAAATCGACGTTAGCCGCGTTTTGGGAGCATTTGTCCCATCAACAAACCAACGTTGAGCCACTTCAGGTATTGCCATTTGACGGTTTTCATTACCCCAATGAGATATTGGACTCAAACTACATCGTTCGTGATGAAGAGAAAATTAAACTCCGTACCATTAAAGGCTCTCACGAAACGTTCAACCTAACCTCGTTGATCGATAAGTTGAAACAGCTGAAAGTAAAAAATCCTACGTGGCCGTATTACGATAGAAATCTTCATGATCCTGTGGATGACGCAATCTCGGTAGACAAGGACATTGTCGTGATTGAAGGCAACTGGTTGTTATTGAACGAGCCTGTTTGGAATGGATTGCATGAGTTGGCTGATTTCACCATCTTCATAGACACCGACGCTAAGTTCCTCGAAGAGCGCTTAGTAAACCGCAAGGTGCGAGGAGGTACCACATTAGAAGAGGCGGTCGAGTTCTATAAAAATTCAGACTCAAAAAACGTCGATAAAGTGTTAGACCATTCTATTCCTGCTGACCTAACACTCTTCATGAGTCAAGACGGTTCGTTTCAAATCAATTAAACAATTTAGGAGGTCATAATGGAGATTGTTGTCGACAGCCATACTCATACATTGGCAAGTGGCCATGCCTATAGCACCATTATCGAAAATGCACTGGCATCGAAAAATAAGGGGCTGAAACTTCTTTGTACAACGGATCATGCTCCTGAAATGCCGGGTGCCCCCCACTACTGGTTTTTCAACAATCAAAGAATTTTGCCCCGCTTTCTGCACGATGTAGGTATCTTGCGTGGTGTGGAAGCCAACACACTGAACACTGCTGGAGAGTTGGATCTTCCTCCCTCTTCTTACCAACACTTAGACTGGGTGATTGCGAGCTTACATGAGCCAGTTTTCAAGCCATCGACGGAACAAGAACATACACAGGCGTTAATCAACGTAATTAAGAGTGGCAAAGTTGATGTGCTAGGGCACTTAGGGAATCCAAACTACAAGTTCGATATGGAAGCGGTTCTGCTGTGCGCAAAGGAGCACAATGTTGCAATTGAAGTGAACAATACGTCACTGACAGGCAAGAGCCGAAAAGGAAGCGATGTGCGATGCTCAAAAATTGTCGAGATCGGCAAGCGAGTTGGTGTTTACTTTACTACAGGTTCTGATGCGCATTTCTGTGAAGAGATTGCTCATTTGGGTCTTGTAAAAGCATTACTTGAAAAGCACGGTGTGGAAGAAGACAAAATAATCACGACCTCAACATCCCGATTTTTGAACTTTTTATTATTGCGCGGTAAGAGTCGAATCGAAGAATTTGCACACTTATATTAAGTGTGTTGTTGAGTTAATGATTACTGGTATCAAAAAGCCCAAAGCTAATAACTTTGGGCTTTTCCGTATTTGGAGTTTGTTATTTATCAAAGCTATTCCTCAAATTGAGAACGAAGTAATCTTGTGATTTTTTCGGTTTGATATACTCAGTATTCATTCGATAAAGATGATGGAGATGATATGTCGAAAACCGCGAAGATCATTAATGAAGATAAGCTGGTAAAAAAAGCAGTTGAAGTCGGTTTTAAGATGGCAAAGCTACAAGGTTTTGATTTGCCAAATTCATCCCAACCGATAAAGGTTAAAGCAGTGTACTTGTTCCTTGTTGAAGTCAATCAGATCACACCGTTACCGGACGACAAGCTTGATGGCGCGAACATTAAGAAGCGTTTAGCACTCTGGCTTCATAAGGCACTGCCGGACAATGACCCGCTAAAATAAAGAAGTTCTGAATACTGGTGCTGTTCTCCTGATTTGAACTGGTGATTGGCAACCTTTCCCCTAATCTCACTTATTGTTTTAATGTACGAAAGCCTAGCGATGACTCGCTAGGCTTTTTAGTTTCCGGGATTCTTTGCATCGATGATATACTGATTGTTTTGACTTTTCTTTTCCCAGTTTCTTTGACTAGTTACTTGGGTCTAAATTGCTTGTACTGGTTTGGTTGGCTTCGAAGCTTCTCCTGTGCTTGAGCCGTCATTTGTAATGTGGTCGTATTTCTCGGTTAAGTGATCTTGAATCTTTTGGTGGTATGCGCCGTTCAGTTTGTAGAAGCGGAAGTAGATGATTAACGCAATGGCAAAGAAGAAAGCAGGTAGGCCGACCATGATGCATTGCATGCCGAAGACGGTTTCAGGGCTTTGCGTTACGTTGGGCACATAGTCAACTGCAGTGAGGGCGATGCCGATAAAGAAAGCGGCAAATGCTGAGCCTGCTTTTACAACCAGAGTTTGCACCGAGTAAGCGATACTTTCACAACGAGAACCCAGTTTAAACTCACCATAATCGACCGTGTCTGCCACCATAATCACGTTCAGTACCCAGAACAGAGCGGTACCGATTTGTAGGAAGACGCCTGCCGTTGATATCAGCAGAATGCTTTGTTTGTCGTACATGCCGACGTAGATGAGTACCGCGCTGCCTAAGATAGGGAAAGTGGATGCACAGGCCCATAAAACTCGGCGTGAGAACATTTTCGCAAGTTTAGGGAACAACACTAGAGTGATAAGGTTCGCGATACCTGCATACGCCATGTAGTACGGGAATAGCTCTTCATTGCCGACCACATAAGTGAAGTAGTAAACCGCGAAGGCGGTAATGATGTTGGTCGCAAGGTTGTAAGACAACGCCATACACAGAACACTGGTCAGTTGGTCGTTTTTGTAGATAAGTGATAGTAGTTTTTTCAGTGAAACCTTTTCTTCAGGTTGAGTTGTGTCTAGGTTGGCGGTTGAATAACGTTCCTTCACATTACGCAATGTAATGAAAGTTGATACCAAGAAACAAGCGATCAACAAGAGTGTAAAAATCTGGAAGCCGAACCCTTTGTCGTCACCACCTACGTAATTCACGAAAGGCATCGCGATAGCCGCAGTGACAATCCAAGCTAGGCTAGCAAAGAAGCGAGGGTATGGGACGAGCTCTTCACGTTCACGCTTATCCAAGGTGAGTGTTGGAACCAATGACCAAAAAGGAATATCCATTAATGTGTAGGTCATGCCCCATAGAATATAGGTGACAGCAGCGTAAGCGATTAGCCAAGGGCCTTCGATATAATGAGCACTAAACACCATCAATAGAACGACTGAATTGGCGAGTGTGCCGATTAAAATCCAAGGCTTGAATTTACCCCAACGAGTGCGGGTATTGTTGACCAGCCATCCCATAATTGGGTCATTGACCGCATCCCAGATACGCGCGACGAGGAAAATAGTACCGACTGCAGCGGCAGAAATACCGACCACATCGGTGTAGTAAAACATTAGGTACATATAGACGATGGTGATTGCGAAGTCTTTACCAAATGCGCCAAAGCCATAACTGAGCTTGGTATTCATTGAGATACTCATTGCCACTCCTTACGCCTCCTTAGTAAGAAGGCGTTAATATTCACGTTATTGTATTTTTATTAGTATGAAATTACTTGTTAACCCACTCTGGTAACCAACCTTCATGAGCCTCAATTAAGTCATCAACCAGCGCGTATATCTCTTCTATTCCAAGTACAGCGGCAGTATGAGGATCAAGCATCGCAGCATGATAAATACGGTCGCGGTTTTCAGTGAGAATGGCTTCGGTTAATAGAGTTTGAACGTTGATATTGGTTTGCATCAATGCCGCTAAGTGATTTGGTAGACGCCCTGCTTTGATTGGTTGAATACCGTTGGCATCAACTAAACAAGCGACCTCAACACAGCAACCTTGCGGTAAGTTATCGATTAAGGCTTCGTTTTTAACGTTGCCATAGATGACGCTCGGTATACCTGTCCAGATAGAGTTCATGATGGTGCTAGCGTACTCATGAGATTCTTCAACGGTGATCTTATCGGCCGTTTTGAACTCTTGAAGGTCTTTCTTCCAATCGGCAATCTGTTCGACACAACGTTTAGGGTATTCATCAAGTGGCACTTTATAACGTTCGATTAAATCTGGACGATTTGGCTTGATAAAGTAGGGGGTGTATTCAGAAAAATGTTCAGAAGACTCTGTCACAAAGTAGCCAAGCTTCTTAAACATCTCATAGCGAACTAAGTTGGTGCAGCGACCATTGTGATAAATACCCGGTTTCGGTGCTTGGCCACTCTCAAAGGCTTCCAGTAGGTCAGGATAAATGTCGACGTACTTGCCACTTGCTGTTTTCTTCTCGAGGGTCAGGTAGTAAGCCATGTGGTTGATGCCCGCGCAGGTGTAGCGAAGGTCTGCGTAATCTAAGTCTAGGTCTCGTGCTAGCTCTTCAGCAGTACCTTGTACTGAGTGACACAAACCGACTTGTTTAATGTGCGGATACTTCTCGTACATTGCCCATGTGTTCATTGCCATTGGGTTGACGTAGTTGAGCATGGTCGCGTTCGGGCAAACCTCCGTCATATCTTCACAGACACTCCAAAGATGCGGGACTGTGCGTAGCGAACGCATAATACCGCCCGGGCCAAGTGTGTCTGCGATGGTTTGTTCCAGACCATGGCGCTTACACACGTCGAAATCGGTAACGGTACAAGGTTCGTAACCGCCGATTTGGAACGCGATGACGACAAAATCTGCGTCTTGTAGCGCTTCTTTCTGATTTAAGTGACATGAAATAGAGCCAGTAGCGCCTGATGATTCCATCAACTTACTGACGACAAGGTGAGACTCTTCTAATCGGGTCTCATCAATATCCATCAAGGCGACATGAGCGTTTTGTAATGCCGAACGGTGGAAAACGTCACCAAGAATGTTCTTAACAAAAATGGTTGAGCCAGCACCGATGAATGTGATCTTAGGGCTTTGCATAGTGGAATCCTTTATCTCTCTGAGTTCTTTGTTGATGCAGATAAATTACACCTAGAACCCATGTCGATTCGTCTCAGATAATCTAATAGCTCTCCCGTTTTCTAATATTTTTAAATCACCCAATGAAAATCTTAGGAAATGGGACAACTTGCTGGCTTTTAAGGAGAGAGCTTATGCAATGAAGCGAGTTTTGCACTTAAGATACTGACTCTAATCACATCGTGATGATCTTATGAATTGGGGTACTGCGGCTCTATGATCGCCTTCAGAGTTTTATTATCGAGGAACTGCTAAAACTCAGCTATACGATTTCCTAAGGAGCGAGATATGCCGCAATCAGCCTCAGATACGGTGAGAATTATCACTTTAGATAAGTACTCATCCGAGACCGTGTCGGTAAGTCCGCTTTCTCTCTATTCTTCTTATGAGAAAATCGATATCGAACTCAGAGCGCCTCACTCCATGCCAGGCTATCACTGGCATGGTCAAGTTGAGGTGAATATTCCCTTTGGGGATGATGTGGAGTACATCATTAACGGCAGTCCGGTTGTGGTTAAAAGCGGATCGATTGGCTTGTTTTGGGCATCGGTACCCCATCGACTTACCAATCCAGGGCAATGCCATAATATGGGGATCATTAACATACCGATTCACCATTTTATGTCGTGGGCTCTTAGTCGGGATTTTGTTAATCAGATAACTCACGGCAGTGTATTGCAATCGAATTCCTGTTCGTTGATCAGTGAGTTTGAAATCTCCCGTTGGGCACAAGAGATAAAACATTCGTCCGAAAGTCGTCAACAGTTGGCTATGGATGAAATTGGCTTAATGCTTAAACGAATCTGCCTTGATGGTTGGCAACAACTACTGGTAAATCGACAGGATAAGTCGACCAAGAAAGGGGTATCGAAACACTCCCAATTCTATGTCAGCCAGATGTTGGAATACATTGCGACTCACCATAATCAGCCATTAACCGTTAAAGGTATCGCTGAACATATCGGATTACATAGCAACTACGCGATGAACGTATTTCAGCGAACGATGCAGATGACCATTAAGCAGTACATTACTGCGATGCGCATCAACCACGCTCGTGCTTTGCTGAGTGATACGGATAGAACCATTCTCGATATATCACTCACGGTGGGCTTCAATTCGAGCAGCCGATTCTATGAAACCTTCCAAACATACATTGGTGTTACGCCGACTCAATATAGAAAACTGGCTAGGGAAGATCACCGATGGAGCAGTCATGGGGCCAGCCCGCTATACGACCTTGAGAAAGGAGCGTGTGATGGGAAAAGGCCGTTAACGACGACGGACAGTTAGGGTATTGATACAACCCGATAAAACAAAAGCCACAGCATGTGCTGTGGCTTCGTTGCTATGGAATCAAGGGAGTTTGTTCTTTCTAGGACGGTATCGCTTAACGATTCACTTGCTCAACAATCTCGCGTGTTAGGCGTGCGATCTCGTCCCACTCCCCGTTTGTAACCAGCTTCTTGTCCACCATCCATGTACCACCGCAAGCCAATACTTGAGGCACTGCTAAGTAGTGATCGATGTTTGATGGCGTGATACCGCCAGTTGGCATGAGTCGAATATCGCCGTATGGGCCAACGAGCGATTTAACCATGCTGATCCCACCAGATGCTTCTGCTGGGAAGAACTTCAAGGTTGTTAAGCCCATCTCTAATGCCGCTTCAACGGTGCTTGGATTGTTCACACCTGGAATGATATCGATGCCGATCTCTTGGCATGCTTTAACTGTGTTCGGATTAAAGCCCGGTGATACAACAAACGTTGCGCCCGCTTCTTTTGCTGCGAGTGCTTGCTCACGGTTCAAGATGGTGCCTGCGCCGATCAGCATATTAGGCTGTGCTTGGCGAAGCAGTCGGATAGCTTCAACAGCGGCGTCTGAACGGAAAGTAATCTCAGCCGCTGGAAGTCCATTCTCAGCCAATACTTTGCCTAGAGGGATAATATCCTCTGCCTTATCAATGGCGATAACAGGGATAACTTTAAGTGCTTTTAGCTGTTCGTTAATTGTAGACATGTGTACTTCTTAATATCAGTTTGAAAGAGTGTCGGTGATGGATTTTGGGACGATTGCGCCATGATGTTGAATCACCAATCTGGCTAATGCATTACCTTGATGGCAGGCTTCTTCAATAGAACCTCCAGCGAGATAGCAAGATAAGAAACCGCCGTTAAAAGAGTCGCCAGCAGAGGTGCTATCCACCACAGTCTCGACAGGTGTCGTTGTGATTTTTACGGGCTCATTTACGGGGCTTTCGCTGATCAAGCAGCCTTCAGCACCAAGCTTGACTACAACTGTTTTGACACCGAGAGCATGCAGCCTTGTTATGGTGTCTTGTGGTGTTTGATCGCTCCACAACAGTTGCTCATCATCGAACGTGACTAGGGCTATATCGGTCGTTTTATAGCCCAATAGATAGCATTCTTTAGTTGCGGCCTCTGAGCTCCACAACTTTGGTCGATAGTTACTATCAAAGGCGATGGTAACGCCACGTTCACGCAGGCCTTCGATGATAGTGAGCAACTTTAGCTGATCGCTGTGTGGCAGTATCGCGAGGGAAATGCCACTCAGAAACACCATATCAACATCACGAAGTTGGTTGGCTATCTTATCGAAATCGGGGTGCTGTACCATGTAGCGAGCCGCCGAATCGTTGCGCCAGTATAGGAAGGTGCGCTCACCAACATCGTCGAGTTGAATGAGATAGAGTCCGGGTGAACGCTGCTCGTCAATAAGCACGAACTCGGTTGATAGTCCTTCATCTTGCCATCGGTTAAGCATCTCTTGGCTGATAGCGTCTGAGCCTAGCGCTGAGACATAGCTAGTTCGTATCGCTGGATTCGCAGTGTTATTGCAGCTCATGGGATTGCTAACCGCAGCGCTGCGGTTCAAGTAGATTGCCGCGTTTAATGTGTCTCCACCATAGCTTTGATGCATGTCGCCAAATGGAGCCCCATTCAGTTCAATCATGCACTCACCGATGATTGCGATGTGGGTCATAATATAGCCTTAGAAAGGAAAGGTTGGATTTGTTCGTATTGAAGAAAGCATGACCATAACAAGATATGGTCATGCTTTTTCGATTCTAATCTTACGGGAGTGAGACTAGCCGATTACTTGTTGTCTAGTTTTACGAACAACATCGTTAGGACGAAAGACAGTGCAAATACACCCACCACGCCCATCAGTGCTTGAATGAAGTTTTGCGTACCGCCTGCAAGGTAAGCTGGCAAGCTGAATACAGAAGAAAGAATGTAGCTTGTTAAGTGCGTATCGATTGTTACCGAGATAGCACCGAACACACCTGCAGCCAAACTCGCGGTCATCATCGCTTTGGTGTATTTAGTGAGGACACCAAATAGAGCCGGCTCCGTGATGCCTAAGATAGCGGTAACACTTGAGCCCATCGTAATTGAAGATTGCTCTTTAGAAACCGTTTTACGTTGCTTGTGCCAGATAGCCATTGTCGCGCCAGCAATTGCCATGTTACCCAAACACATGATCGGCATAAGTAGATCCTTACCATACAGTGCAAAGTTGTTCAGGCTGATTGGCGTCATGCTGTGGTGGATACCAAATACGATGGTAATCGGGCGAGTTAGACCAAACACAAAGCCTGTTAACGTCGGAGAGATTTCCAGTAGTGAACTCATTACCCAACCTGCGCCGTTACTTAGCCAGATACCAGCAGGGCCAACAAATGATAGCGTGATGGTCGAAGTTACCGTAAAGGCAAGCAGTGGTGTAAATACAGGCTTCGCAGAAGAAGGAACTAGACGGTCAACTAACGGAGTCACTTTAGACAATAACCAGATTGCTAGAATCGCAGGTACGATAGCGCCGCCGTAGTTGAGCAGCTCAATAGGAACCACGCCAAGAACGGTCAACTCCGGAGCAGCACCTGCATCTTTTAGCATTGTTGCTTTATCAACGAGCAGAGGCGCTAGCATTGCAGAAGAGACAGCAAGCGCAATGTATTCGTTTACTTTGAATACCTTAGCGGCAGAGAAAGAAACCAGCATAGGTAAGAAGAAGAACACAGCAACAGAGATAGAACGGAAGAAGTAAACCGTGTCTGAGGTTTCAGAGATAACATTGGTTGCAATAAGGCCAGACAACAGGCCCATCAACATACCCGCGCCTGCGATTGCGGGTACAACCGGACCAAAGATGCCTGCGACAATGCGCATCACTCCTTGGAACAGCTTGCCTTTCTCTAGCTCATCAGCCGGAGTTGCGTCAGCTTGTTGAGTGTTTGATAGTGCGTTGAACCACTTCTCGACCTCAACACCGATGATGACTTGAGTTTGGCCTTGTTGAAGTACCACACCTTTCACATCTGCGATCTGCTTGATCGCTTCTTCGTCTACCAGCGACTCGTCAGCTAATTTGAATCTCAGCCTTGTCATACAGTGCGTGATACTCACGATATTGTCTTCACCACCAAGTGCAGTGATTAATAACTGTATATTTTCTTTGAAATTTTTCTTCTTCGATGATGACTTCGAGTTATTAATAACGGCATCACTCTTTTCTACCATTTGCATACTACACCTGTTATTGGAATATATTTAACTCGAGCAATCATAACGACAACCAATTTAAATCCAACGGAGTAAAAAGAGATCTCAATCACACTTAAAATCCGAAAAATTATTTTTTCACCGTTTTTGGCCAATTGGTATGTTTTGTTTATCAAAAAAAATCACTTAACGTACCAATTATTTTTACGCAAAATTAGCGCTTGAAATGTGGTTTTTAAAGCGGTTAGATAATAGGAGTTGACTTAAGTTTAGGTTATTTAATTGTGAAAGAAACTATTATATCTGATATCCATTGTATTATTACTAAACCAGACAGACACAATCTCATTACCGTGGTAGTTGAAACGAATGAAGGCGTGACTGGGTTTGGTTGTGCGACATTCCAACAAAGACCGCTTGCTGTAAAAACAATGGTCGATGAATATTTAAAGCCTATTCTTATTGGTAAAAACGCCAATAATATTGAAGACTTATGGCAAATGATGATGGTCAACGCTTATTGGCGAAATGGCCCTGTTATCAATAATGCAATTTCCGGTGTTGATATGGCACTGTGGGATATCAAAGCCAAATTGGCGGGCATGCCGTTACATCAATTATTTGGTGGTAAGTCTCGTGATGCTATTCCTGTATACACACACGCGACGAGCGACACGATGGAAGGCATTTATGAGCTGGTGGAATCTTTCCTAGACAAAGGCTACAAGCACATTCGTTGTCAGCTTGGTTTCTATGGCGGCGTTCCAACGGATTTGCATACCACTCAAAACCCGACTGAAGGTTCGTACTACGACCAAGATCAGTACATGGACAATACTCTAACGATGTTTAAGTCGCTGAGAGAGAAATATGGTAACCAATTCCATATTCTTCATGATGTTCATGAGCGCCTATTCCCGAACCAAGCGATACAATTTGCCAAAGAAGTCGAGCAATATAAGCCTTACTTCATTGAAGATATTCTGCCGCCAAACCAAACGGAATGGTTGGATAATATTCGTAGCCAAAGCTCAGTTTCATTAGGTTTAGGAGAGTTATTTAATAACCCTGAAGAGTGGAAATCATTGATTGCTAACCGTCGCATTGATTTCATTCGTTGCCATGTTTCACAGATTGGTGGCATTACCCCAGCCCTGAAACTAGGCCATCTATGTCAGACCTTCGGTGTTCGTATTGCATGGCATTGCCCGCCAGATATGACGCCAATTGGTGCAGCGGTAAACACGCATTTGAATGTGCATTTACACAATGCCGCCATTCAAGAACATGTTGAGTACAACGAGAATACGCACAAGGTATTCCCGAACGCTGCAGAGCCAATTAATGGCTACTTATACGCTTCTGAAATCGCAGGTATTGGTGTTGAAATCGACCGAGAGGTTGCAGCCGAGTTCCCTGTTATGTATCGCCCCCACGAGTGGACTCAAAGTCGCCTTCCTGATGGCGCGATTCACACTCCATAACTCATTGAGTTAACCAAAATGGCCGCAGATAGCGGCCATTTTTTTGTCTGAAAATTACCGTTCGTTTTAGCTTCTTTGTCAGTCTTCGTTCTCAATTTGTTGCTGTTGATGTTGCTTAACTAGCTAATCAATCAGCAAGTAATCAGAAGTTTCATATCCAAACTATTAGTATTACCTCTCACATCTCTTCAATTAACTGACTTTAAATAGTTCAGTAATAACAGGCTGACCTTAATGTAAAACGTTTCACTATAATTTCGAAAATTAATTTCCCCACTTTCAAAGTGTATCTTTTTTATATGGGGTAGTTTTATTTAAATGAATCATAAAAAAGTAATTATGTACATTAATTAGAGCTATTAATATTTTCAATAGTTCTTCATTAACCTTTGATTAATTTAAATTCTAATAAATAATCTGATGGTTATTAAAACAGTTTAATATAATTTAAATTAAACTGTTTTAGCGTATTGCTATAAAACCACCCAAGTTTTGACTGTTATTTAACCTGTGTTGTGCAATAGAGATTATTTTAGTTTCTAATTTTAAATTTTATATTTAAAGCATTGAATTTAAAGACTATTTTTATAAATGTAAAACAGTGATTTAGGTCTGCAATTCCAGATGGATAATATTGTGAGTGAGGAGTTAATTAGTAAATATACGCCCTAGAAATCGAGTCGAATACTGTCCATATATTTCAACTTGAACATCAAAAAGTTGCTATGCAACTAATAACAATAAAATAATATTAGGGTTTATATGAAAAGCACATTCAAACTGTCTTTAGCTGCTGTTTTAGTTACTTCTGCAATGGGAGCTCATGCAGGCATTGCCATTGTTGATACAGAAGAAGGTAACTTCTCTGTTGGTGGTAACGTTGAGCTGAATTTCAACTACCAAGATAGAGAGTCGAATGATAATGGTGACGCAGAGTTCAACCAAGATGGTCGAGTTCTGATTGAGTTCGCTGGCGAAAAGTACACCAGTAATGGTCACTATGTTGGGGTTAAAGCGCAACCTCTATTTGAAAGCACAGGTAATGTCGCACTCGATGATGCCTACTTTGAGTTCGGCAAAAAAGACGGGTGGGCGATCAAAGCGGGTCGTTTTGAAGCCTACGATATGTTCCCTGTCGGCCTCGATGTTTTCCTAGAGTATTCAGGTGATACCTCAAATGAACTTTATACGGGTGGCAGCGCTTATGTGTATCAGATGAAAGAAGCTCGCGGTCGTGGTTCTGATGGTCAGTTGATGTATAGCCAAAGTTTTGGTGATCTGTATGTTGAAGTAGGAACGATGATCGGTGACCGCTCTGACTTGTTCTCTGATAGCTACCATGGTGTGGAAGTAGACCACGATAACGCCAAAGATGCCTTCCTTGTTCGCCCGGTTGTGTCATATAAAATGGGTGACTTTACTGTTGCAGCCTCAATGGAAACTAACTTAGTCAGCGATGCTGTTGTCGATACCTCGGGTAAAGATATCTCTGACCGAACTGGTTACGGTCTAACAGGTAATTGGTCTAATGATTCTTGGAGCGTTAACGCTAACTTTGCTTACTTAGATGCTGTCGATGAAACTAATGCAACAGCGGGTTTGAACGCGCTTTATAACAACTTCGGTATCGGTTACATCTATGGTGCGAACGAATATGATTCCACATGGGCAAAAGGTGATGTGACGGTTAACACGGGTTACGCATCTTATGAGTTCCAGAACGTGCTCGAAGTACAAGGTTTCTCTGTTCTTCTTGGTACTTACTACACGACGGTCGACAACCAAACGAGCAATACATCTGCGTTCTCTGAAGACGATGATTTTGGTGCTCGCGTACGTTTGTACTACGAATTCTAATATCAGTTGATTCAATTCTACTGACAACCCGCCACTGTGCGGGTTGTTGTTTTTAGGGGTACGGAAAACTAGAGAAATTAAACGCGGGAAGACAAAGTGGCTCAATGCAAGTCAAGCCGTTACTTTTTGTCTCGGAAGCTCATGCTCTCACTGTTAAAAGGCGTGTGGTAGGTGCATTGGTAGTTGATGTCGATGATATCGCTGACGATGAACAGCTCACCTGATGCTAAGAAACCTCGGTTGGTGATATTCATCGCCGCCGCATTTTTTTTGCAGCCGAGCAACTCCGCATCTTCTTTAGAAACATTGATCGCTTGATACGTTGTTAAGTAGCTATCGATCTGAAGACCTTTCGCTAGCGCATGTTTCTGGATTGAGCTTTCAATGATCTCGGCATTCATCTCTGGGAAGACACTGACAGGGATCTTGGCTTCTTCAATCTGAACTACTTTGTTGTTAATCAATCGAAGCCGTCTAATTTTCCAAATGTAGTCATTGTCGTCTAAAGAAAAAATCTGCTGTTCGTGGTTATCAGGTAGCGCTTTATTCAACTGGAGCTTTTTATAAGAGATCTCTTCAAAACTGTTTTCAGTAATGGAGTTGTACACCAGTGGTGTACCAATGAGAGAAGTGTTGACGAAGTAACCAGAACCCACCTTAGATTTCACCATGCCAATAGCCTCTAGCTTGGCTAGTGCTTTACGAATCGTGAAACGAGATAATCCATATATTTCAGACAGTTCTCGTTCTGCAGGAAGCTTATGGCTGATACTGTTTTGGCAAATTTTGCTCACAATATCTTGAACAACTAATTCATATTTTTTCATTCTAAAAACTTAAAAAAGCACTCATGGTGATTAAATTATAGTTAACTAAATCAGATACTCAGCGCATTCCGAACTAGCCGATAATTCTAACATAGAAGGCCAATTAGATGATGAGAAATAGGGTGTTTTGGAGTGCGAATTCAAGGGTTACTTCTGGGTGTGTGACTTCATTCTCCTTCTTGGTTAGATAAGCGTGAAGACGAGGTCATCTGCAAGTAGATAATAAAAAAGCACGCCCAATAGGACGTGCTTCGAGTGTTTGAGCTTTGTTGGTTGCGAGCTACATAGCTAAGTTTTCATTTCTTAATTTGGTGAGCACTTTTAGACGCTTTGTATACTCTTTTTGGAACTCGTCAGGGTCAGCGCCCTCAGATACTTGAGCGTACACTCGCATCTTGTTACCACCGTAGATCTTGGCAAGATCATCGTTACTGTAACCGCGTTTCCACAGTTCATCAGTGATCGCCGCTAGGATCTTCGACAGTTCGCCATTACCGGTAGCGCCTTTGTTGAACGCCTCAATCATGTAGCCGCCGTCGTCGTACATTTTCGCGTTCTTGGTTGCGAAATCCACAACCATTGCGGTAGAGAACATATCATCAGTTGCGATACCTACGTGGTCAACGCCTACCAATTCCACGTAGTAGTCGATCATATCAGCAGCTTGAACCGGAGAAATATCTTCAGGCCAAACACCGTCCATCATCCACTCGGTGAAGGTTGGAGCAACGTAGCCACCTGATTTAGCCGCGCGTATCGCTTCATCGTCAGGAATAGCACGGTAGCAACCTTGTGGCGTTGCATCTGGCTCACTCTTATAAAGCCCTGCTGGCACTGAGTGCGTGTAAACAAATGGGGTTCCAGGATATTTCTCTTCCATGTAATCCATCGCGTCATTTGCTGTCTTTGAGCCTGTGTGGCTGAGATCGAGAATGACCTGATACTCGACCATCGAATCAATAACAGACTCTCCCCAAGGCGTTAGGCCAATATCTCTACCGTTAAATGCTGCTAATTGCCCTGAACCTGTTCTGAAAATGTCGTTATACGCCAAGATCATGCTTTTTAAGCCCATGTCTTTTAGAATCGCCATTTTGGTCACATCTTCTTCCAAAATAGTGGCGGTTTGGCTGTTCCAAAGTACGGCGGTTTTGCCTTCGGTGTGCGCTTTCTCAATGTCATTATTGGAATGCGCGATGATGAAATTGTCAGGTTGTTTTGCCATCGCAGAGCGGTGTTTATGATGGTGAAACAAGAAGTCATCAAAGTTGTGATCAGCAGCGGTAATGGTGTATTCATGCCCTGTGATACCTGCATCACGAGCATCTTGGAAGTAATCCAACAGTTGTTGCTTGTCCTGCCAACCTGCACCGTAAGGGCTCGCGAGCATACCAATGACAATGGTGTCTTGAACAAATGTTTTAGCCTTATCTGATGCAGGCCAGGTCTTACTCTCAACACTTGCCTGTGCAACACCAACACTCATTGCAATGCTTGCTGCTACTAACGTTATCTTTTTAAACATGAAAACCTCTCAATTACTGGCTTAAGTCCATTTATATTGATGCCTAGATTTAATAGTAGACCCTGACGGTATCGTTGAGTTATTTAAAATTGATAACCCTGTCATACTTTGTAATCAAAGCGTTACGTCCTGAATTGTGATTTCGCCTTAATGCTAAAAACTTAAAGCGCCTCTTGTTAACTTGAGGTAATAGTAGCTAAGCTAGAAAAGTAAAATGTGCATTTTGTGCCACTGAACTTAGACTGGTATTGATGAAGAAATTGATGCTGATATTGGGTTGAGTTGTGGATTTGACCTGTTTTGAACAAGACAAAGGAATTGTGAACTGATGCTTGAATTACCATTGATTGCGAAGAGTGTTGTGAGTCATTTCCAGCAGTGCGTCCGAGAAGATAAGTCATTAGCTCTATATCACGCCGCGATAGAAGCGCTCGCAGTTCAAGTGAGCATGCCATTCTCAATGGATACTTCACCTGCTCAATATGTCTCGTTTAATGCGTTTACGCAGTTCTTAGAGGGGTTGAGGAAGGTATTACCATCCGAGGTGTTTGTTTCTTCGTTATTAGACTGTGCTCAACGAGCTGCTCTCGAACTCGATTTTTCCAATCTTTTAGCTCGAGATTTTCTGTCTCTTTTTCCGTTTAAACAATGGTCAGTCGAATCGTCTTCACAGTCATTAAAGCTTTCATTTCTAGTATCTAATAGCTCGCTCAATGGTATTGAAGCCGAGCTGTTTTTGATCGTTTATAGCCACGCTTATTTTAAATCTCAACAAACTGATATTGATAAGCCGATTCGTTACGACTTAGTTTCAGTGTCGGCGAGTGCGTTAAGTGAGTTGAGAATACAAACGGAAACACCACAGTACATAGGTCAAAATGAGACGTGCATTTCGTATAACCCCATTGATCGAGATTGCTCAATCAAAGCGGTATCAACGGCTACTACTTCCACCTTCAAGGTGACACAAGCATTACTTCCTTATATTGGTCGAGTAGATGTAGATTTGGTGATGTTTGGTCAGATAAACCGGATTGGTAAGCGTACAATCCAAAGGGCACTTAGTGAAGAGGGGACGACCTTTCGAACCATTAAAGAGACCCTGTCTTTTGAATTCGCCAAGCGCGTTATGACTGAGCAAGGTTATTCGATCTCAGATATCGCGCTTCACTTGGGATACGCAGATGCCTCACAATTTATAAGAGCGTTTAAGCGATCGAACGGAATAACACCACTTCAATGGAAAAAGAACAATAAAAGTATAGCTGACGGTATAAAAGTATAACCCTCCTATGTATACTGTCTTTCGTTCTATAACGTAAGATGCTGACTATGAAAAGATTAAACGGTTTTTCCTTACTTGAACTTGTTGTTGTCGTCGTGATACTTGGCATTCTTTCTGTGGTTGTTGCCCCTAAATTCTTAGGGCTTCAGTCAGGCGCGAGAGCGGCGGCATTAAAAGGCCTTAAAGGTTCAATGGAAGGTGCGGCTGCGATTGTTTATGGCAAAGCAGCCATTGAAGGCGTAGAGAATCTACCTGTTTCTTCAAGCCAAGGAACAACGGTCAACGGAGTCCAGACTGATTATGGCTACCCCACAGCGTCGGAAATGGGAATAGGAATCGCGGTGCAAGGTTTAAGTGGTGAGAACAGCGATTGGAAGATGTTAGGCGCTCATGCTGCTTCGGTTCCTAATGAGGTGATTGTCTACTCTTTTGACAACGCGCAACCAAACGAAACCTGCGTCGTTATTTATCGTTCGAACGCCTCTGCCGGAGCGCCAACCATATTCTCATCGGAAGCCGATTTATGTTAGTTATTTCTTAGCTTATTGATATTGAGAAGGCCGTCGTAATGATGGCCTTTTTTGTACTCCATTGATTGTATATTCTACCCAAGGCTTTTAATTTATAAACGTTCGCTATGAATCTTGATGTGCGGCACTTTGTGTCGCTTTTCCATCAATGACATGGTGATAACGGGAGTGTGTATGAGTTCTAATGAAATCAAAAATGTGGTGTTTGATGTAGGTAATGTCATTGTGCGTTGGGCACCTCTGGAAATTGCCCGGCTTACTTTTGGTGATACTGAAGAATTGGAGTCTCGAGCTCGTTCTATTTTTCAAAGTACGATTTGGATGGATTTGAACAAAGGATTCTTGACCGAAAGTGAGGCCAAGCTGCGTTATCAACAAGAACTCGACTTGTCCCCGTTAGAGTGCGATCGCCTGTTCTATTACGTTAAGCAAACGCAGATCTTATTGCACGGTTCAGTTGAACTCATCGAGCGAGTAAAGCGATCGGGTTATGGTGTGTACGCGCTTACCGATAATGTGGTCGAGATTGTTGAATACTTAAAAAATACTTATCAATTTTGGGCGTTGTTTGATGGTGCGGCAGTATCTGCTGAACTTGGTTTGCTTAAGCCACAACCTGAAATCTACCAAGCGCTGTTATCTAATTATGGGCTCAAAGCTTCAGAAACCGTCTTCCTCGATGACATGCCTTATAACGTTGAAGGTGCGAGAACTGTGGGTATGGCGGCTATCCAGTTTACTAATGCTGTTCAGTGTGAAAATAGCTTACAGGCGCTTGGCGTTAATTTAATCGATTGACGCCTTGGCGAATGAGTTAAATTTGAGGATGTAGAAAATGAAAAGATACCCACCTAAGTCTATCGTTGCATTCTTGTTTTTGACTATATCGGCGCTGGTTTTAGTGGTGGCTGTCGTGCTTCAAATCCGCGGTGAGCAAGCATGTGATGGTTGCTATGAATCAGATAAAGGACAGTTCAAGTTTGTCCTTTATGATGGAACTTCACCTGCGATAATTCCAAGTATTCACAACGAGCTATTGCTCAAACAGATTCCTTTGATGAAGAGCTTCGGTCTTGACTCGATACCGGTTATAACGGTGAGAATATGGCAAAGCCAAAAGGCGTACTTAGATGAGCAAGAGCGTAGTATTGGTCAGCGATATGCGTTTTCTACAGGCTACATCGAGCCTCAAAGTAATGAAATCAGGCTGCTTTATTTTGGTGGCGAAATCCAACGAACGGCACTGCATGAATTTGTGCATTTACTGACACTTCAAATTAACCCTAATTTCGTGAACAACCCTCGTTGGTTGTGGGAAGCCGTGGCTATCTATAAGTCTGAAGATTACTGGTTCCACATGAATAACAGGAATGCAATCAAAGCCCGTTTTGATGGGCTTGTTCAAGAGTTATACATAAACCCTAATGGTGGTGCAACAATCTACGAAGTCGGTTATACCATCGGTGAATTTATCGAGCGTTCTTGGGGAGAAGAGGCTTTTATCAAGCTCATAAAGAGTAATGGCGATGTATCTGTAATAACGAATGAGCCGATAGAGTCGCTATTTTCAGGGTGGAAGGATTTCGTGAAAACCACCTATCTTAGCTCACCACAAACCGAGTATGAGAAGGCTTTAGAGCGAAGCCCATTACAGGCCTCAGAGCAGTGAATGAGATAAACTGTGTAGAAAGTTAACTGTATGATAGAGCAATGCTGCTTATTAGATTAAGAGCCATGTTATTGAAACATGGCTCTTTTTAGATTTGGATACGCGCTTTCTTGTTTAGTCGCGAGTTTGTTCGGTATTCAAGTGTCGAATCAGCTTGGCTGGCGTGCCGCCATATAGGCAATCTGGTGGTACATCACTGTTGACTACTGAGTTGGCTGCGATAACTGAGCGAGCGCCAATCGTCACGCCTTGGTTGATGACTGAGTTTCCACCAATCCACACATCGTCTTCGACGGTGATAGGTAGGCAGAAAGTTTCCCACTTACGGCGGCTGAGATAATCCAGTGAGTGGGAGGCTGTGTAAAACTGGGCACTTGGTCCTATCAATACATTGTTACCAATCTTGATATTCGCGCCATCAAGCATCACCACGTTCATGTTGATAAAGGTGTCGTTACCGATCTCGATGGTTTTACCAAACTCGCAATGAAAAGGAGGACGGACAACGCTGCTTCCTACTTTACCAAACAGATTAGCTTGCAGGCTTGGTTGCTGAGTATCGTCTGTACATTGATTAAAGTCTGACAGCGCCTTACTGGCGTGAGTGCGCATGTGGTCTATTTCATGGTCTGCGCCATCAAAAATCTCGCCGGACAGCATTTTCTCGAGTTCTGTTTTCATTGTTTGCATCCCATTCGTCAACATCGCTATTAGAATACGGATAATTGGACATAAAAAAAGAGAAAAGCCTACGCCTTTCTCTTCCTGTTTTTCTACTTAGCAATCAAGATTGCTCAAATTAGATTTGCTCAACGAAACCCATTAGGTGCTTCTTCACTTCGTCTGAAGCAAAAGCGCTCTCTACAGAGTACTTGTAGATCTCTGCGTAGTCTTCTTGTGTTAGACCGAACGTTTCACATACACGCTTCACTTCGTTAGTCATGGTTGTGTTCGACACAGTGCGGTTGTCTGTGTTGATCGTTACAACGATGCCGTCTTTCTTGAATTCAGCAATTGGGTGATCGCTGAATTTGTGAATACATTTAGTTTGCACGTTACTTGTTGGGCAAGTTTCAAGCGCAACTTGCTTCTCTTTAACGATGTTGTATGCGTCTTCGTTACCTTGGATGTGAACACCGTGGCCGATACGTTCAGCATCTAGCAGGGTTACTGCATCGTAAACGTTCTGACCATGCCATTGCTCACCAGCGTGAACCGTCACACGGTAGCCTTTTTCGATCGCGTATTGCGTGTACTCAGGGAATTCAGCGCAGAAGCCCGGCTTTTCACCGCCAGCAATATCAAACGCAACCACGCCTTTACCTAGGTAAGGTTGGCCTGCGTCGATCACGTCTTTGATCGAATCTTTCGGGAACATACGCAGTACAGACATGATGTAGTTGCCCTTGATGTCGTACTTCTCTTCTGCACGTTTCATGCCTTTAACCGCACTCGCGATGATCGTATCAAGAGACAAGCCCTTATTTACGTGAAGAATCGGTGCAAAACGCACTTCTAGGTATTTAACGTTCTCTAGTGCTGCGTCTTCGTAAAGCTCGAAAGAGATACGCTCAATCGCTTCTTCCGTTTGCATCACTTGCAGTGGCAGGCTAAAGCAAGCTAGGTACTCATCAAGGTTTTTGCAATCTTCAGGCACTGTTAGAGACTTTACTACCGCTTCACGGTCTTCTGGAAGTTCGATTCCGTACTGTTTCGCCAGATCAATAATGGTGTCTGGACGAACGCTTCCGTCTAGGTGGCAGTGCAGATCAATCTTAGGGAGTGCTAGAAAGTTCATGAGTATTCCTTAGGTCTATTATTTTTTTGAGTTATTAACTCATAGGTTACATGGGCTTAAATTAACAAGTTTGTGATATGATTTAAAGTGACATAAAGTCATCATTAATCTGAATCTAAGGAATATCATGGTAGATGTTAAGAGCTTACTTAAATGTGATATGAATTTACTGCTGTGTTTACATGTGTTGCTTGAAGAGCGCAGCGTGAGTAAAACGGCAGAGCGATTGTTCCTTAGTCAGTCTGCGGTGAGTAAGCAACTCACCAAGCTACGCTCTCTGTTTGATGACCCTTTGTTTGAACGTGAGTCAAAAGGTCTGTTTCCAACCCCGAAAGCCACCTCTTTAGCGCCTAAGATTCATCAGATCCTGCTGCAAGTTGAACAGCTAACCGTGCCGGACATCTTTGAGCCGAAAGACAGCGAACGCACTTTTAATATCGATCTTGTTGAAACCGCTTATACCGCGATTTACCCTAAATTTATGCCTAACGCGCTGGCAGATGCGCCGAACATTACGGTAAACAGCACTACTTGGAGTAGTGAAACTTTTAAGCGCTTGCTAAAGCGTGAGGTCGATTTCGGGATTGGAATTTTTGAGCTCGATGAAAGGGCGAGTACCCACATTCAAAATATCCCTGCCGAGCTAAACCATGTCGAGTTGTTGCAAGATTACTCTGTATGTTTGATGCGCAATGATCACCCAGTGCTTCAAGAAGAGTGGAACCTGCAAGCCTTCCTTAAATACCGTCATATTCAGTTAGTGACCGGTGGCGTTGGCGACTGGCTGCTACTGGAAATCTTGCAAGCCAAACAGCTTCAAATTAACAAAGCCGCCAACGTGTCGGACATCACCAGCGCAGTAAAGCTGTGCAAACAAAGCGATTTGCTGATGTGTTATCCGTACAACTCGGTTCGTGACTATATTGAGAGTGGCGAGCTGGTGATGAAGCCGATTCCCATTGAGTTGGTTCCCGGTGGTTTGTTTCTGCTTTGGCACCGTTACTTTGATTCTGAACCAAGCCACAAATGGCTTCGCGACCTTATAGTCAATAAGACCCAAGAACCTCAACTGTAAACCGCGAGCTACGATGATCAAAACGGCGAAATAAGTTTTTTTAAATTTATTTCGTCTTTTTAGAATGAGCATCGTCTTATTACGGGTGCCAAATGCCCGCCAAGAATGAGATATCTAAATGAATCCAATACCATCGATTTCGCAACAAGTTATTGAAGATGCTTGTGAGTGGGCAATTATGCACGGTGTCGCTTTCCGTCAGTCTGACAATACCGCGAGACATTGCCCTTTTAGCCTTGCCCCAATGAGTATTGAGCGTGAGGTTTTTGAACACCTGTTGAAGGTGACGCCGCTGATCACCAAGCTCATCAATAATGTTTCTGAAGACCACGACTTTTTACAGTCATCATTGAACGATATGGCGAAAGCCGATCCGTTTTTTGGTCGCCTGATGGCGTTGCATCAACAAGCCCATGGCAGTGCGGATGAGCGCTTGAATCCAGCGCGACAACCTTTGTTGTTGATGCGTACTGATTTTATGGACGATCGCCAACACGGTGCCAAAGTGATTGAGTTTAATGGCATTGCGGCAGGGATGGCGCCTTTTGGTCAACGCGCTACAGAATTCCATTCATTCATGCAAAACCAATGGCCAAACGTGTATAACCATTGGTTGGAAGATCCGTCAGCAACACCGGCTGAAAACCAAGGTTTAACCCAGTTGGCATATGGTATCGCTAATGCTGCAAGGCAGGTGAGAGCGGACTTCAATGAGCAAGATAAACCAGTTTTCTTGATGGTGGTGCAGAAGAACGAAGACAACGTATATGACCAACATTTGCTTGAAGTTGAGCTACAAAAACAGGGCATTCGCACGGTTCGTCGTACCTTTGAACAATTGAGCTGTCAGCTTTCATCGGGTGATAATCAACGCTTGTTATTGAAAGATGTCGGCGCTGTCGATGTGGTGTACCTAAGAGCTGGCTACCAGTATTCAGATTACTGGGCTCCAGAGCTCAATGAATCGGTGTGTTGCCACACGCTAAGTCAGACTCGCTTGTTTATGGAACAACACCATGTCGCAATGAACGCGACTATCAGCCAGCAATTAGCGACCAGCAAAACCATGCAAATGCTGCTGACCATGATGTCAGCAGCAGAATACGCCCGCTGGGGTTTAACGCTAGAAGAAGCCGAACTGGTCAAGAGTGTTCTGGCTGATATGAAGCCTATCACCAGTGAAGCAATTGAATGGTTTAACACACAAGCTGATAAGCAAGAGTGGGTGCTGAAAAACCAAGGTGAGGGCGGTGGCCATTGTGTCTTTGGTGACGACATCAGCGAACAACTGAGCCAGCTTAAACCAGAAGAGTACGACGCGTGGGCATTGATGCAGCGCTTGTACCCGCATGAACGTGACGTGCCGACTATTGCAGTACGTGACACTCAACAAACGCTCGTGACAGACTTAGTCAGCGAAGTGGGTTTGTTCACCGCTTACTATAAAGGTGAACCAGTAACAGAGCTAGATGGCTACGCGGGCTACCTAATTCGTAGCAAACCCGCTAGCGAAAATGAAGGTGGGATCCACAGTGGCAAAGGGATTCTCGATTCGCTGGTGTTGATTGATTAGTTCCTGATTCCGACCGATAGCAGATAAAACAAAGGCCAGCGTGTGAACGTTGGCCTTTTTGTTGGTCTCGATTTTGTGGTTTGAACGAGTGCTTAGTCGCGTTATGCCGGAACCTTAAAGCAAGAATCTTGATTGCTGTATTTTGGTACGAAGCACAATTTGTCTGCCGACATTTTTAAGCCGTTTTGCATCTGGATATGTGTTACCGCCCAAATCACGCAGCCGTGAGGTAAATTGAATAGCGAGCGAGTTTGCGTGAATAACACGCCGTCATCATAGGCCGGTGTAATGTTCGTCGCTTTACCTTGCCACGCTTTATGAGTGGTTTGCACATCAATATTTGGAACAATCAATGAGAGCATTTCTGGCTCAACGTCCTTTACGACTTTCAAGCAGATACGACACCCATCGTAGTATTGTTCTATCCAGATTTTATGTGGAATAGCGTGATCATCCCAACCCAGTTGTAAGATATGTTCCATGACTTTGTCCTTGGTATCTAAGAAGGAAAGGCAGTGCTCAACACTGCCTGAATTAGCTCAAATATTATTCGTAACTTAAACCATGTCCGAACGGGTAAAGGGTGTCGGCTTGATCATACCCAGGGTAATCTGAGTCTTGGTTTTGAATCGCTTGGGCACTGTTCGCTAAAGCAAATGGCAGTTTTCCTTGAGGAGCAAAGTTGCCTGAAAGCACTTCCATTAGGTTGCTGTCCGAGACACCAAATGTCGCTATCACTGCGCCGGCTTGCTTAAGGTTACTTTGATCGTCTAGCACGAAGGGTTGTCTAAAGTTGATGGACAATACCGTTTTGTCAGCGCCCACTTCGTTCATAACGGCTTTGATGTCGCTTAGGCTTGGTTCAATATACCAAGATGCAGCTGTAGCCATTTCACTGAACGCAAGAATATCGAGTTCATCTGGGTTCGCACCACCAAAGATAAGATCAGGGTCTGAACCTTCGTTAGATACGCGAACACGAATAACCGCATAGTCCGTATCGGCTGGTACTGGTGGACGCGTTTCTCCCGCTTCGTAATCTCCAGAAGTCACGGTAAAGTTGTACTTGTCGTCTCCTGCAATGTTTTCGTCCATTCCCATGACATACAGAGCAACAGGATTTTGTGCGGTTGATTCAGCTAGAGGTAAAGTCTTATTGGTATTTTGAAGTAAGACGACAGACTTTTTCTGTGCGTAATCCGCGCGTTCTTGGTACTTCTCGTTGCCTAAAATCTCTTGGGCTTTTTTCTCATCAACGTAAGTGTTTTCGAAAAGGCCAAGCTTGAATTGTTCTTCAAGTAAGCGTGTGACTGATAGGTCTACACGCTCTTCGGTGATCAGATCTTTTTCCACGAGTTTCACGATGACTTCTTTATCATGGAAACCTGAAAGAACATCGACTCCAGCTTCGACCGCCATGGCAACCTGCTCATCAATCGTTTTGTGTTCCACACCCCATGCTCGATCCCCAATGATGCCGGTATCTGAGTTTACGTTACCTGTGTAGCCCAATTCTTCTCTGAGAAGGTCGGTAACAATACCTTTTGAAAAGGACATGCCAACATCGTTTGGCATCCACTTTTGATCTACAGGGATGCCGTAGTAAGGCATTATTGAAGAAGCGCCAGCCTCAATCGCAGCAATAAACGGTTTTAGGTGGTAATCAAAATTGTTCTTTGGATAGACCTGGTTTTTACCGAAGTCATAATGTGGGTCACCGCCGTTTTCTTGTGGACCGCCACCAGGGAAGTGTTTGATGGTTAGCGCGATACTGTCTTCGTTGACCTCACCGCCATCCTGCAACCCTTTGATCAGTGAGCGCATAATGCCAGACGCTAAATCTGCATCTTCGGTAAAGGTCTCATGCACTCGATACCAGCGAGGTTCTGTCGCCAAATCCATCATGTATCCGTACATACTGCGTAGGCCAATTGAAGACCATTCTTCATTCATGATACCTGCAAATTCAGTGATTAAATCCATGTCGCGAGTGGCTGCTAAACCTGCCTCTTTAGGCCAAGCCGAAAAGGCACCTGAAGAAACGTTGATCCCTGCTTTTGCAGATGGATCAATGTGGTTACGAGCATTGGACTTGAATAGAGCGGGGATACCCATTCGCGTCTGTTCACGCAGTTCTTGAACACTATTCATGAACTGGGCAGCTTCTATTGGGGTTATCTGACAGCCTGAACGACCAGCATCACAATCAGGTGTGTTAGCTGGGGTTTCAACTACGCTGTTACGGAAGATAAAGCGCGTCATTTGAGCATCGGCAATCATGTCTTGCCCGGCACTGCTAACAAGCCCACCCTCGGCTGAGTTTAAGGTGTCAATGAGCATCATGCCGGCTTTCTCGTCTAGCGTCATTCGGCTAACCAAGTCTGCTGCTCGCTCTTCTGGAGATAATCGCCAGTCTTCAAAGGGTTCCAGTGTTCCATTGCCGTTAGAATCTCGGAACTGGTAACCCTCAATGTTCAATACATCATGAACACGAGAGTGAACTTGGGGTTGCTGGAGGTTATTGTCGCTATCAGATGAGTTGCATCCCGCAAGAAGCAACGCGATTGCTATAGGTGTCAGGGTAAGACGCTTCATGGTCACGATCCTATTGTTAGTATAATAATAAGTACATGACCAATTTTAATAATTAACAGATTATTGGTTAACCAAAATTAATCAAACTAAAGATTTGGATCACCATATAAATTTAATTGGTGATTTAATTCAATTTAGTATTGGAAATATATTGACGAACTTTAAATAACGTAAACTTATCTATGATTATTTTTTTGATATCCAATTATTACCCCGCTTAATTAGTGGTGTATTACTTCCATATTTTAAATATTAAATTAAAAACATGTTGCCTATTTTATAGTTAATAACCTGTGCTGCTGCAAACGAAAGATAGTGACTAGGTTAGTGATAATAAACGTGATTTCGACAAAGGCTCCTCCTATCGAACCAATCCAAATGTTATGGCTAGCCCAACAGAATGAATTGAATAAGATCAAGGATCTCAGGGCGATGCCGTGTCTTGAAAAGAGTGCCCATGTTGCAACGGATGAACCAACAACGGTAATAAACTCAAAGAAATGATTCATGTTAGGCAAAGTCATACACCACATTAACCCGATAAAGAACCACATCACTTTGCGTGATTGAGTTTTTATCGATACGTAGCTTCGAATAGCATTAATAATTACACCTATAGCGGCTACTATTGCACCCATTAATATGAAATGAATACTCATGACAAAACAAAATATCATCATTTGATAGCGAAAACGCATATCATCTTTTTGCCAAAAGGCCATGACACCGATACCAAAAGCCAACCCGCCAATTCCTTGTGCTATCCAGTTTTCCATATTTATCCTTTATCTTTAGATGCTATATAATACGATTTAATATTAATTGTTAATGAATAATCCCTAACCATAAAATAACCCTCCAAAAGGAGGGCTAGATATAGCGTTAAAGGTGTAACTGCATTAGGTTTAATTGACTAACTTAACGGCTTCACGAGTTAAATGAGCCAGTTCCTCCCAATTACCTTCTTCAATCAGCTTCTTATCCACCATCCAAGTACCACCACATGCGAGTACTCGAGGTATCGCTAGGTAGTCTTTAATGTTATTTGGGTTAATGCCACCTGTCGGCATGATCTCAATATCCGTGTAAGGCGCAAGAAGTGACTTAACCATGTTGATGCCACCCGATGCTTCAGCAGGGAAAAACTTCAATGTGGTTAGTCCCATTTCTAGAGCAGCCTCTACTGTGCTTGGGTTGTTGACCCCAGGAATGATATCAATACCAATCTCCTGACAAGCTCGGACAGTATTTGGATTAAAGCCTGGAGAGACCACAAACGTTGCGCCCGCTTCTTTAGCCGCGATAGCTTGCTCACGATTGAGCACAGTGCCGGCGCCGATCAACATCTCAGGTTGTGATTCACGAAGTAGACGAATAGCTTCCACTGCAGCTTCAGAGCGGAACGTAATCTCTGCTGCAGGTAAACCATTTTCAGCTAACACTTTTCCCAGAGGGATGATGTCTTCAGCGTTGTCGATAGCGATCACAGGGATAACTTTCAGTGTTTTCAGTTGTTGTTTGATGTTAGACATTGGTATTCCTTAAATGGCTGTGATGGCCGCTTGAGTTAGTTCTTTTGCAATAATGGCACCACGATGTTGGATAACGACGCCTGCCATGGTATTGCCGCGCTGGCATGACTTTGTTAAGTTTTCGCCCGCAAGGTAAGCAGATAAAAACCCGCCATTGAATGAGTCTCCTGCCGAGGTCGTATCAACGACGTGTTCAACAGGTAGGGTCGGCACCGCCCGTGGAGCCGAAGCGGTACCAGAATCTGAATTTATGTCACTTTGAATTGTGGTATCTTGAATGAGACAACCATCTGCACCCAATTTGACGATGCATCGCTTAACACCCAGTGAAGTTAGACGTTCAATGGTTTGTTCAGGTGAAGTATCTCCCCAAATTAACTGTTCATCATCGAATGTAACCAAGGCTAAATCCGTCAATGTATACATGGCTTGGTAGCTATTTTTGACGGTTTGGTTTTCGTCCTGTGGCCAAAGTGCAGGGCGGAAGTTACTATCGAAGGCGATCTCAACACCTTGTGTTTTCAACTCAACCAAGATGTTTAATAGCTCGATACTATCTTGTTCAGGCAGAACCGCTAATGTGATACCGCTGAGAAAGACCATATCGACATTGCGCAGTGCCTGCTTTATCTGATTGAAATCTGGGTGCTGCAGTAGGTAGCGTGCAGCCGACTGATTTCTCCAATACAGAAAGGTACGTTCACCTCCGTCATCAAGCTGAATTAGGTATAGGCCTGGCGTACGTTGGTTGTCTTGTAGAACTAGGTCCGTCGACACCCCTTCTTGTTGCCAGCGTTCTAACATTCCCTTGCTAATCGGGTCTGCGCCTAAAGCCGTGACGTAGGACACTTTGATGTCATCTTGATTGAGGTTGGCTTCACAGCCGCGGCTTAAATAGACCGCAGCATTGAGAGTGTCTCCGCCAAACGTTTGATGCATTGAGCCGAACGGTTTGCCGTTAAGCTCGATCATGCACTCACCAATGATGGCGATATGTTTCATGGGTTACGCCCTCTCTTCGAAATAGCGTTTTGCGTTACCAAAGCAGATCTCTTCGACCATAGGGCCAAGCAGTGACATGTCGTTTGGCACCTCGCCGTTTTCAGCCCAACGACCAAGCATGTCACACAGAATTCTGCGGAAGTATTCGTGGCGTGTGTAAGACAAGAAGCTGCGAGAGTCAGTCAGCATTCCGACAAACTGGCTAAGCAGACCAAGCTGAGATAGTTGCTCCATTTGGCGTTGCATGCCGTCTTTCTGATCGTTGAACCACCAACCAGAACCAAACTGAACTTTGCCCGCGATGCCCCCACCTTGGAAGTTACCAATCATGGTTGCCATCATCTCGTTATCGCGAGGGTTTAAGCAGTAAAGGATGGTGCGAGGTAACTCATTGCTTTGATCCATCTCGTCTAATAGGTGAGCTAATTCGAATGCAAACGTCTTGTCGCTAATCGAGTCAAACCCTGCATCAGCGCCTAACAGTTGGAACATACGCGTGTTGTTATTGCGCTGAGCACCAATATGAAGCTGCATTACCCAACCCATTGCAGCGTAACGCTTGCCTAACCACACTTGAACCGCTGTTGAGAACTGTGCACATTCTAAATCGGTGAGCGTTTCGCCATTGAGGCGTCGAGCTAACAGATCATCTAAATCGGATTCTGATGGAATCGGCGCGTAGCGAACCACTTCGATACCATGGTCTGCTGCACGGCAACCATGGTCGTTGAAATGCGCTAGGCGGCTGTCTAAGGCACTCAATAGATGATGGAAGCGAGTGATTTCAACGTCAGCAACCATGCTTAACTTTTGCAGGTAATCAGCAAAGCCATCGAGTTCAATTTTGAATGCTTTATCTGGGCGCCAACTTGGAAGAACCTTCACATCAAATGTGTTGTCTTCTGCGATCGCTTTATGGTGTTCAAGAGAATCAATAGGATCGTCTGTCGTACCTGCCATCACCACATTCATTTGCTTCATGATGCCGCGAGCACTAAATTCTGGTGTCGCTAATAGCTCGTTGCCTTCGTGCCAAATTTGGTCTGCGGTTTCTGGACCAAAGAGAGTGCCAGTAATACCAAATGGGCGGCGTAGTTCTAAATGAGTCCAGTGGTAAAGTGGGTTGCCCAAGGTTTGAGGGACGGTTCTAGCCCATGCCATGAACTTATCATAATCGCTTGCGCCTCCAGTAATCAGACGCTCATCAATCCCTGCTGAACGCATGCCACGCCATTTGTAGTGGTCACCTTCAAGCCAAATCTTAGACATGTTTTCGAACTGACGATCTTGAGCCACTTCTGCCGGGTTTAGGTGGCAGTGATAGTCATAAATCGGCTGGTGGCTTGCGTGTTCATGGTACAAACGGCGTGCAGTCTCATTCGACAGTAAAAAGTCTTCACATAAGAAATTCTTCATTGTTTGTACTCCTTATAACGCAGCCACGGTCGCAACGGCACCGTGTTCAATTAGTGATTGGTACGCTGAACTTACCGCATCAATCACCTGTGGGTTTTGGCCTAGCTCGGCAGGGAAAATCGCTTCAACCGCAAGCAATGCCGGAACCACAGAAACATTGAGTCCATGCTGGTCGCAGATCTGGCGAAGAGTATCTGCCATTGGATCACGAACATCAATCTCGTTGCCTTGCTCGTCAACGCCAGATACATAACGCATCCAGCCAGCGATAGCGGTTGCAAGCCACGAGAAATTTGAGCCTTGCTCTAAATGGAATCGTAAGCTGCCACCCATGCGTTGAGGGATCTTCTGGCTGCCATCCATCGCAATCTGCCACGTCTTATGCTTCAAGCTTGGGTTAGTGAAGCGGTTGATCAGCAAAGTTGCGTAACCTTCTAAATCAGTCCCTTCAGGCATGGTTAACGAAGGTGCTTGGGATTTCATCATCATGTCAAAAGCGGCTTTTCGGTAGCCTGCATCTGTCATGGTGTCGGAAATATGGTCGTAGCCACCAAGGTATCCAAGGTAAGCAAGGAAAGAGTGACTGCCATTGAGCATGCGCAGTTTCATCTCTTCGTAAGGCACTACATCTTCTACGAACTCTGCGCCAGCGACATTCCAGTCTGGACGACCTGCCACAAAGTTATCTTCAATCACCCATTGGCGGAAGGGTTCACAGGCGATACCACATGGGTCTTCACAACCAAGCAGTTCTGCAATTTCGGTCAGTGTTTCTTCTGTTGCTGCGGGTACGATGCGGTCAACCATGGTGCATGGGAAGGTGACATTGGTTTCAATCCAATCACGTAATTCTGGGTCAAGCAGTTGAGCAAACTCAATGATCGCTGCTTTTGCTACATGGCCGTTCTCTTGCACGTTGTCGCAAGACATAACCGTGAATGGTGTTAAGCCACGTTCGCGGCGAATTTTTAGCGCTTGCACAATGTAGCCAAGCGCCGATTTTGGTTGAGTTGGGTTAGCTAAGTCCGCGATGACTAATGGGTTATTTTTGTCGAGTTTGCCTGTCGCTGGGTCAGCGCAGTAGCCTTTCTCTGTGATGGTCATAGAAACGATAGCCACTTGAGGCTCGGCCATTTTTTCTAATACGGTTTCGATGCCATCTAGACTTGGGTGAAGAGATTCGGTTACTGAGCCGATCACTTTAACGTCTGTGGATTCAGCGCCTTTTTCAGCTACGGTGTAAAGGTGGTCTTGCGCGCGAAGTGATTCAATTAGGTCTTCGCCGCCGAATAGGTTTATCTCACAAATGCCCCAATCAGTGTTGGTTTTGCTGAGCATTTCATTGGTGAACAGCGCTTGGTGCGCTCGGTGAAATGCACCGAAGCCAAGGTGCACGATACGGCTTTGGAGTGCTGAACGGTCGTAGTCAGGTCGTAATACAGTGTTTGGCAGCGTAGAGTTAGCAACAGTCTTCATTATTCAGTTCCTTTTCCCGCCAGCGAACCAGCGGGATTTTATTATTTGGTAAAACGTTTGGGTGTTTAGCAGTCTTAGAATGTATCTGTGACCAAATTACGAACCGTAGCCCAGTACCAATTCAGGTAGGAACAAGCTCAGCTCAGGGATAAAAGTAACGGCCATCAAGGCTGCAATCAGTGCTGCGTAGAATGGCAGCAAAGGTTTGATGACTTTGTCGATGGCAATGTTGGCAACCGAACAACCAATGAACAGAGCACTACCTACTGGCGGTGTACAGATACCGATAGCAAGGTTGAAGGTCATCATGATGCCGAAGTGAACAGGGTCGATGCCTAGGTCTAGCGCGATTGGTAAGAAGATTGGTGTGAAGATAAGTACCGCTGGTGTCATATCCATGAAGATACCCACAATCAGCAGGATGATGTTGATGATCAATAGAATCATTAGCGGGTTATCAGAAACCGCCAGTAATGCATCGGCAATCATGTAAGGCACATCGGCGTTAGCCATTGCCCAAGACATACCCATTGATGCGCCAACCAGTAATAGAACGATAGATGTTGTTACTGCAGACTCAAGGATGATCTTTGGAATATCGCCCCATTTCACTTCACGGTAGACAAGCACAGCTAAAACAAACGTGTATACCACAGCAATTGCGGAAGCCTCAGTAGCAGTAAAGATACCGCCAATGATGCCGCCCATGATGATGCCGATCAGTGCTAAAGAAGGTGCCGCTTTTAGGAAGGTATCCCAAACCATTGATAATGAAGGACGCGCTGCCACTGGGTAACCGCGACGTTTCGCGATGATACCCGCCACAATCATGATACTTAATCCCATCAAGATACCTGGGATGTAGCCCGCTAAGAACAGCGCCGCAATTGAAGTACCACCAGAAACCAATGAGAAAACGATCAGCGTGTTACTTGGCGGAATCAATAGACCAGTAGGACAAGAAGTAATGTTTACCGCAGCAGAGAAGTTTTCGTCGTAGCCGTCTTTCTTTTGCAGAGGAGACATGGTGCCACCCACTGCAGCCGCCGATGCAACCGCTGAGCCTGAGATAGAACCAAACATCATGTTTGCCATCACGTTTACGTGTGCCAATGAACCTGGTAGACGACCACCCAACACTTTCGCGAAGTTGATCAAGCGCAGCGCGATGCCGCCTTGGTTCATGATGTTGCCCGCCAAAATGAAGAACGGGATTGCCAATAGTGCAAAGTTATCAAGGCCTGCGGCCATACGTTGAGCAACTACAGCGATTGCAGGCTCAAGCGGTAAGCTCATTAAGATGGTTGCTAGTGACGATAAACCAATCGCAAAAGAGACCGGTACACCGATTGTAAGCAGTACAGCGAAACTACCGAATAAGGTCAGTATTACTTGCCATTCCATTGTGAAATCCTTCTATCAATCAAGTTGTGAGTCGGTGATCAAATCGTCACCTGACATTAATTGTTTAACGCGTTCGTAGGTAAATACGACGGAGTAAAAAATCATCAAAGCGCCACTAATCGGTAAGCAGAAGTAGATGTAACCCATTTCTAAACCTAGAGCGGGAGTCAGCTGTCCCATCGCAAGCGTTTTAGCAGCAAGTTGGCTTCCACCGTGTACCAGAACGATATAAGAGAAAGAAGCGATGGCTATTTGGATAACGATTTCGTTGATTAATTTGCGTTTGCCAGTCAGCTTCATCGTAAGCAGGTCGATGGCAAGGTGGCGTTTCAGCCCCGTAGTGTAAGCAGCACCAATTAAGGCTACCCACATAAAGAGATAACGCGCGAGCTCGTCGGTAACAGTACTTGGTTTGCCAATAACATAGCGGGATAAAACCTGCCATATCACACACAGCACTAGGAAAGACGATAGAGACACTGTAAAGGCGGCCAACCCTCTATTTATGTAACTGACCAATTTATTCATGTTTATTTCCTTTCAACAAAATTGCGTATCTCATAACAATTGGTTTACCAATGTAAGAAATTGTTTCTATGTAGGGATGGGGTGTTCAAAAATCTGGCTGAATCATAAGCTATTCATTTTTTGGTTGGCGTGAGCAACTTCACAAATGATTTTGGTTGACCAATTTATGGGTCTTTATTGTGATATTGGTCAATCAATTTTAATTTCAGCTTTGACGGTTCCTTTTTTGAGCCCCAATATGAGCCCATAACAAAAAACACCCTACATTTTGGATAACCAATCCACGGAGAATAAGAATGATGATGACGCGTAAAACTTTGATTAGTGCGGTTGTCGGTGCTGCTTTGACTTTTGGAGCAACAGCTTCTGCTTATGCAGCGACAACATTGAAACTGAGCCATAACCACCCTCGTGACCATGCAGTACATGAAGCGATGACGTTTATGGCGAAAGAAGTACGTGAATTGACTGATGGTGAGGTGCGTATTCGTATTTACCCTGATGCTCAATTGGGTACACAGCGTGAATCTATGGAGCTGATGCAGAACGGCGCTTTAGATATGGTGAAAAGTAATGCTGCTGAGCTAGAAGCTTTTTCTCCTGCTTATTCATCATTCAACATGCCTTACTTATTCCGCGATCAAGCACACTACTACAGTGTGACTGATGGTGAAGTAGGCCGTGACATTCTTAACTCTTCTCGTGATAGCGGCTTTATTGGTGTGACTTACTACGACGCTGGTGCGCGTAGCTTCTATACCAATAAGCCAATTAACACGCCAGAAGATCTGAAAGGTTTGAAAGTTCGTGTTCAACCAAGCCCATCAGCAATTGCGATGGTGAAAGCGTTAGGCGGTAACCCAACGCCACTAGCTTACGGTGAGTTGTACACAGCACTGCAGCAAGGTGTGGTGGATGCGGCTGAAAATAACATTCCTTCATTCAGCTTGAGCCGTCACAGCGAAGTGTCTAAATACTTCAGCTTAGATGAGCACACGATGGTTCCGGATGTGTTGGTTATCTCAACCAAAGCATACGATAAACTGACTACAGAACAACAAGATGCGCTAATGAAAGCGGCAAGTGATTCATCTGAATTGATGAAAAAATTGTGGGCTGAATCGGAAGCAAAAGAGCGTGCTAAAGCCGAGAAAATGGGCGTGACTTTTGTGGAACCAGACAAGGCTGCGTTCGCACTAGCGGTTCAACCTATGTATGACGCGCTAGATAAAGCGGACCCAGAATTGAGCGCATTGATTGACCGTATTCAGGCTGTTGAATAACGAGCAAATATAGAAAAAATAGTAATACAAAAACAAGGTGTTACTGCATTTTAGGATATAGAGGTTGACCAATTATATTTGGTCATTATGATGGCGAGAGAAATACAATGGAAAGAAGTGACAATATCATCATGATGCCTTTCGAGCCGAAAAGACCTTATCAGGAGATAGGGTTAGTACTAAGAAGAGAACTGATTGAAGGTCTGTATAAGGTCGGAGATAGGTTGCCACCAGAACGCGATATTGCTGAACGTTTAGACGTCAGTCGCACGGTAGTGCGTGAAGCAATCATCATGCTGGAGCTTGAAAACTTAGTTGAGGTGAAAAAAGGGTCGGGTGTTTATGTCCTGAACATTCCAACTCATTCTCGCGAGAATGTGGTCAGCGATGACGCTGGTCCATTCGAGATGCTGCAGGCCCGCCAATTACTGGAAAGTAATATCGCGGAGTTTGCGGCAACTCAGGTCACTCCGGGCGACATTATTAAGATGCGCTCTGCACTCGAACTCGAGCGCGAAGAGCTTGCAAGCGGCACTACCGATTGCAGCGGAGATGAAAGATTTCACATGTGTATTGCAGAGGCCACTCAAAACTCTGTACTGGTAGATATGTTGAAACAATCCTGGGATCGACGCGAAAAGAGTCCAATGTGGAATAAACTCCACTCTCACATCAGTGGTCAAGATTACCGTGAAGAATGGTTAGATGATCACGCTCGTATCCTCGCCGCCTTACAGCGCAAAGACCCTGTCGCTGCTAAGAACGCAATGTGGCAACACCTTGAGAATGTTAAACAGCGTTTGTTAGCGCTGTCAGACATTGATGACCCAAACTTTGATGGTTACTTATTTAGCTCAAACCCAGTGGTGCTGCTGAGTACTGAAAGTTAGTTCTGAAAGCTAACGTTGAATTCAGCTTCAAGACTCTTTTTGGAAGCTGATTCATTCACTAGGTTGCAAATAAGTCATCGTCTTTAGACCGGCGTAGACCGGTGCTATCTCGGGCAGTAATTTTCATTGCTGCCATTAAGAAGTCGTTATTGCATTTAGCTTGATTAATTCGAGCCGGCTAAGTGCGTCTTAAAGAAAGGTAAGTCTCATGGAACAAACGTGGCGTTGGTACGGCCCTAATGATCAAGTTTCGCTAGACGATATTCGTCAAGCGGGCGCAACTGGTATTGTGAATGCACTGCACCATATTCCAAATGGTGAAGTTTGGACAAAAGAAGAAATCCTTAAGCGTAAAGCCATTATCGAAGAGAAAGGTTTAACGTGGTCGGTTGTAGAAAGCGTGCCTGTGCACGAAGAGATCAAAACTCAAACTGGCAACTACCAGCAGTGGATTGATAATTATAAGCAAACTCTGTCTAACCTTGCTGAGTGTGGCATCGATACGGTTTGTTATAACTTCATGCCCGTGCTGGACTGGACGCGTACCGATTTAGAATTTGAAATGCCTGATGGCTCGCGCGCACTGCGCTTTGACCAAATCGCATTTGCGGCATTTGAGCTGCATATCTTGAAGCGCCCAGGTGCAGAATCGGACTATTCAGAATCAGAGCAAGCTCAAGCGTTGGATTACTTCAACAACATGACGCCTGAGCAAATTCAGCAACTGACCAATAACATCATTGCTGGCCTGCCAGGCGCTGAAGAAGGTTACACACTAGAAGCGTTTCAAGCGCAGCTAGATCGCTATGCGGGAATCGATAAAGACAAGCTACGTGAGCACATGTCTTATTTCCTCGCTGAGCTGATGCCTATCTGTGATGCGAATGGTTTGAAGATGGCGGTTCACCCAGACGATCCACCGCGTCCGATTCTAGGCTTGCCTCGCATCGTTTCAACGATCGAAGACATTGATTGGCTGACCGAGCATGTACCGAGCAAAATGAATGGCTTGACGATGTGTACGGGTTCATACGGTGTTCGTGGCGACAATGATCTGGTTAATATGATCAAAAAGCACGGTGACCGAATTTACTTTACGCACCTGCGTTCAACTAAGCGTGAAGAGAGTAACCCAATGACATTCCACGAAGCAGCGCACCTAGATGGTGATGTGGACATGTACAACGTTGTGATGGCTATTTTGGATGAAGAAAATCGTCGTGCAGAAGTGGGCGATCACCGCTTAATTCCAATGCGTCCGGATCACGGTCATCAAATGCTGGATGACCTTAAGAAAACCACTAACCCAGGTTATTCGGCGATTGGTCGACTGAAAGGCTTAGCTGAAGTTCGTGGTTTAGAGATGGCATTGAAACGCGCTTTCTACACCAAGTAACGACCGCATCTAGCTTTAAAATACGCCTAAAAACCAGAACTCATGTTCTGGTTTTTTTGTATCTGAGCTCAGTAAAACTTCAGAGTTTGGATAACAACAATCACGCTGCTAACTTGGTAAAGGCCAACGGAGTTTGTCCGGTTTGCTGTTTGAAAAAAGCGATAAACGCACTGTTGGATGAGAACTCTAGCAAATGTGCCACATCACCGACTTGTCGGTTTTCTGAGAGCAGTTCAATCGCTTTAAACAAGCGCCATTGCTGTCGCCACTCTTGATAAGTCATGCCTGTTTCGGCTTTGAATAATCGGGTAATCGTCTTGGTGCTTGCGCCAACCGAGTTCGCTAATGTCGAGAGGGCTGGGGCAAGAAAGGAAGCGGTTCGGACTCGTTTGCAAAAGCTTTTAAAGCGGCGATCTGTCGGTAGTGGCAAGATAAACGAGTGTTGGTTAGCGCTGTAAAACTCTTCCCAAAATAGGTTGGCGGTATTGGTGGTTTGCTCGCGGGCAACGTTCCAATCCCAGAAAGCCATCTTATTGATTAGGGCTTTCAAAAGCTCGTTCACTTCCACAATCTCAATCACTTCTGGGCAGGTGTAAATACTGCTATCAAAATAGAGCGACCGATAAGCAACCACATTGGTCATCTGAGCTCGATGCTTGGTATAGGGCGGGATCCACACGGCTTTAGTCGGCGGCAAAATGCAAATGGCGTTTTCTAAGGTCAAGGTGATGCAACCCTGCGGAGCATACAGCAGCTGTCCTTTTTCGTGGTGATGTATTCCTGAATCATGCTGGCCTAGCTCTGCCGCAATCCCTATTACGTGCGCAGGTAAGCTGTCTGCATCAAACTCAATGGTTTCGCTGATTAATGCCATTTGTCCCAATCTTGTTGTTTTTGGTTTTAATGTTGTTAACGAGCCAAGGTTAGTTTCCCCTAGACTCCTCGTCAAGTTCACAGGTCTTGGAAAAATGATGAAAACAAAACCTTCTTTATGGCAAATGGTGCTATTGCTGATGTTCCCTCAAATCGCAGAAACCATTTATAGCCCGACTCTGGATTCAATATCGAAATCCTTTGATGTCAGTTACGCACAAGCGGCGCAAACGCTCTCGATCTACTTCTCAGCGTTTGCGCTCGGTGTGGTGGTATGGGGCATATTGGCAGACAAATGGGGGCGCCGACCAACCATGTTATTGGGCATGGGGTTATTCGCCTGTTCAGCACTTATTGCTATGCAAACCGACAGTTTTACGTGGTTGATGATAGCCAGAGCCATGGGCGCTTTCGGGCTTGCGGTGGGCTCGGTTGTGACACAAACCATGCTGCGAGATGCTTTTAGCGGCGCTGAACTGGCCAAGGTGTTTGGTTACATGGGAATGGGGCTGTCGATTAGCCCAATCATCGGGCTGCTTCTTGGCGGCCAATTAAGCCAAGCGGGCGGGCATCAATATGTGTTTATTGCCCTGTTTATTATGGTGTTAGTGCTGTTGGCACATAGCCTATGGTCATTGCCTGAAACGCAACAATCTAAGCAACCATTGCAGTTAAAGTCACTCAGTATTCACATGATCAAAGATAGCGATATATGGATGTCTGCGTTGCTGGTCGCGTCGTTCAATATTGCACTGTTTTCCTATTATCAATTGGGTTCATTTGCCTTCATTCAACTTGGATTTAGCGTTGAGCAGTTTGGCTACAGCGGCATTGTGCTTGGGTTCGGGACTCTGTTGGGAAGCTTGGTGAACAAGACATTGTTGAAGCGACAAGTGTCTTCAATGTCTCTGATTGGTATCGCGGCAGGGCTTCAAACATTAGGTGCGGTGGGTGTCTATTTTTCACAACACTCAATATGGTTTTTACTTCCGATGATGCTGGTGGTCATGGCATTTGGTATTGCGATTCCCAATGTGTTGAGTCGCGCATTAGTCAGCTACCAATCTCAAGCGGGAAGTGCAGGCGCACTGTTTGGTTTGATGTATTACACCTTGATTGGTTCAGGGCTCGCTTTAGCGGGAATGATTCAAGATCTAGGCGTGGTGTTAGTACTTTGTGGCGCGTTATCTGTGTTGGTGACGATACGCAGTCGACTCTAACCCAAACGGTAAACCTCTCATCTATATCGATAAATTCCGCATTCTATTTGGTGCGGAATTTTTCATTTTATTGATTCGTAAATTAGGATGTTGACACGGGTAGAGTGATCGTTCTACTCTGTAAGTAGAACAATCATTCTACCCATTGTCGGGTATTGAGAGAGCACTATGTTGAGAGAACAGATTGCAGCAAGCCTTGAAGTAGCGTTCAGCCAACAAGGTTTTGCTGAGCCGAGCGTTGCACAGCTGAAAACCGCGTGCGGTGTGAGCCTAAGAACCCTGTATAAACACTTTCCTTCAAAAGAAGCGATGATTGTTGGTGCATTGGAATACCGACACCAACGCTATCTCGATTTCTTATTGGAGGCATCGCCAGAGGCTGGGTTGGAATCTGTCACTCATATCTTCAACAAGCTCCAACAATGGTTAGAAGAGTATGCGCCGCATGGGTGCATGTCGATGAATGCGATTGCTGCGTTCCCAGATAATGAACTTATTAACCAAGCGGTTACGCAGCATAAAGAACAAGTTCGTTTGCTTATAGGCAATCAGAGCCTGCGAGATGATCTCGCGACACCACTGTTTTTACTTCATGAAGGCGTATCAAGCGCGTGGCCAGTCTTAGGCGAAGAAGCAGTGGCATCGGCACAGAATATGGTGACAAAATTACTCGAGGAAACACGATGAAATTCGAACTACCAAAGACAATGAAAGGCGTAGAGATGTTGGGTCACGGCGGAGCAGAAATGCTTGGCTACCGTGAAGACATTGCTGTTCCTCAAATCGAACCTAATGAAGTGCTGATCAAAGTGATGGCGGCAGGTGTTAACAATACCGACATCAACACGCGAATAGGTTGGTATGCAAAAAGTGATGATTCAGACGATGCCAGTTGGTCTGGCGAAGCGTTGAAATTCCCTCGTATCCAAGGAGCCGATGTGTGCGGTTTCATTGTAGCCGTTGGTAACGAAGTCTCGGCTGAACGTATTGGCGAGCGTGTTCTGATTGAACCTTGTTTGACTGAGGTTTATGGACAAGATCTACCACAGCCATGGTATTTCGGTTCTGAGTGCGATGGTGGTTTCGCTGAATACACCAAAGTAGCAGCTAAGCATGCTTACGCGGTGAACAGCACCATGTCGGATGTTGAGCTAGCGTCTTTCCCATGCTCTTACTCGACCGCAGAAAACATGCTGACTCGCTCGAATGTGGTTGAAGGTGATCGCGTGCTTATCTCTGGCGCATCGGGCGGTGTGGGCTCTGCGGCTATTCAGCTAGCAAAAGCTCGCGGCGCGTATGTGATTGCCATCACTAGCCCAAGCAAGAACCAACAGTTACTTGAACTTGGCGCTGATGAAGTGATTGCTCGTGATGCGGATTTGGTTAAAGCACTAGGCGAAAGCAGTGTGAATGTGGTTGTTGATTTAGTCGCTGGTGACAAATGGCCGGAATTCCTTGAAGTGCTGAAACCACACGGTCGTTATGCCGTATCTGGCGCAATTGGTGGCGCTATGGTTCAGCTTGATGTACGAACTTTGTATCTCAAAGACCTTGGCTTTTTTGGTTGCACGGTTTTAGAACCGCAGGCATTCCAGAATGTAGTAGACCGTATTGAGAAGCAGCAGATTGGCGCCATTGTCGCAGAGTCTTATCCGCTAGCCGATATCCATAAAGCGCAAGATGAGTTCTTAAAGAAAAAGCATGTTGGTAAGATCGTGTTGGAAGTGGCAGAACGCTAGTTTTAGTCAGCTTCACGGTTTAGATTTATGGAAGAGCGAGCAAGCGTTATGTGCTCGCTCTTTTTGTTTCTAGTGAATGCTGGTAGGCACAGTCTCGCAGCCCGTTGAGTAACAGATCCTATACAGCTGAGAAATTAATGATTCATTTGTTATTGTGTGGTTTATGAATTAACTGTGCGATAATCACCGCCGTTATATATCCCGAACTGTTTGATAATCATCTAGGAGCCGTATTGATGTTTAAAAGGGTATTGCAGGCATTATTCTCACCTTTTTTTGATTCAAAAAACAAACCCTCTGCAGAGCCTGCCCAACAAGAGCAACAACAAACCGTTGCTACTGATTCTGTTCAGTCTTCAATCTTTGTTCCGCCGTCGTCAGCTCAGCCATCATCATTAATCGTCGATAAGACGCTTAGCCTTCACGATGGTGAGTTCCTTGATTATTTGTTTGGAGAGTCTCGTCTTCGAACGGAGTCAGACCCATTTAGTGATTTTGTCGCTTGTCAGATCGAACGTTTGATTCGCTCTCCAAAAGCCTTGCTTAATGAACTGCCAGTGATGCCAGCCTCTGTGACCACGTTAATGGCAGAATTACAGAGCGATGAGTTTGATGTCGATGCACTGTTAAGAGTGATTGAGCGTGAGCCGAGTATGGCTGCCGATGTAATTAAGTTGGCAAATAGCGCCTTTTACAAACGCAATGAAAAACAGGTTACTGACCTAAAAACAGCATTCTTAAATATGGGTTCTCAAGGGCTTGTTGAAGGAGTAGTGAATAGCTACATGAAGAACTTCACGCCGGGGAACAATATTTACTGGCGTCACTTCGGTGAGAAAATTTGGAATCACAGTGTTCAAACCGCGTCTTTTTCTAAGGAGTTGATGAAAGACTCTTCATCCCAAGAAGATCAGGCAGCGGCGTACTTTGTTGGGTTGATTCGCAACTTAGGCAAGATGATTATTTTCCAAATGATGGTAGAAGCCTTCAAGCATGTTGATCCTTCTGTTCCGCCTAACTCGTTAGCATTGAAGCGCCTGATGAACAGCTACTCAATTCGCCTGACTTACACCATTGCTAAGTTCTGGGAACTGCCAGAATCAGTGATGACCGCAATTGGCTACCAAGAGTCGAGCCGATACGAATGCACACCACTTGGTCAAGCTGTGTTTGAAGCTAACTATTTGAGTGAGTTGTACTATTTACTGGAACAACAAACGATTGAAGTCGAGCAGTTTAAGCGCAGATGCAAAGAAACACTAACGTCACCTGCGGCATACAAAGTGGCTAACCGGATTTATAAAGAGTCTGAATTGGCGCTGGTAGGATAATAACGGCTGGCGTTGGCTAGGTTGATCCTTGAGGTCATCATACAGCGATATTTTCTAAATGGTCTTACTAGGCAGTAAGACCATTTTTGTTTAAATTATCGATTAAGGAATCTGAGCCAGTTCTTGTTTCAATTCATCGATTTTACGCAGTTCTTTTTCGATCTTACCCTCATACTTTCGAATCTTATCCGCTCTTTCATCTCTTTTTGCTTCTTCTAAATCGGCTTGGTATTCAGCTAAATCTTGTTCATTGGATTCAATCTTCTCACGGAGATCATCCTTCAAACCTTCATTGGTGCAGTTCTCTTTCGCGGCTTTCAACGCTTTTGTTAATCGCTCTACTTTGTACTGGTTGTCGTACTGCTCCGCTTTCTTTATCTGATATTCGATCTCACAGAACTTCTTTTCACAACCTGTTAGCGCGTCGCATTGGGTGCTTGCCATGCTGTTAAAAGAGAATGCGCAAAGAAACAGTAATGAGCCTGTTAGGTGTCGAGTCATGGTTTACCTTCTTATTGGGGCTATTTAGTTTGTGCTTATATTTGTTGAATCTCACTTCGAGAGTACATTAGCACCCCATTTCTTTGCTATTGGCAGGGGAGTGTTAAAGATAAGTCTCTGTGCCTAATGACTTATTTTGAACACGACTAGATTTACAAATGGCTAATCCACAACTTATCGAGCTCACACCAACCAAAGCCATTCACTTGTGCACCGTGTATCTTTTCAGAAACCTCTAAGTTGAACGCCTCTTGCTTAAGCTCAACCACAACCCCAGACTCATTCAACCAATGCTTGAGTTCTAACAGTTCATTCATCGCTAACTCAAAGTTGGGTTGGTTTGTTACTGAGGCTAAGCCTTGTTCGATTTTCTCTAGCATCTCAGAAGGTAAAGTTAATTCCTCAAACGGGAAGCGAGTGAAAAAGCTTAACCACGCAGTGAAGGTGTCGTTCTCATCAATAATGCTGCACAGCGCGACGTCTTTGGTTGTTAGGTAGTGAGTTAGGTAGTGCCCATATTCCACGCTGGTTTTGTTGTCGCCAGACACAGACAATTGCTCGAAAAGGGTTTGGCATTCAGAGGTGTCTTCAACGGTGAACTCACGAACGGCTTTCGACAACGTTGGGTTTTGAATTTTGAAAAACGTTGAGCCGAAATCCGGTTGGGAAGCATGGTCATCGCCACGCACGGTGGTCGTTTTCTCGGGCAGTTTCACGCACACCTGATTTTGAGCGCAGGCTTTGCTCTGTGCCCATTCAGGATAGACCCACAACTCGACTCGATTGAGAATCGGCGTGCTGTGTGAATAGGCGCTATTACGGCTCAATCTCAACATCTTGCTTGAGAATATGTCTAATGAGAACGCGCCAGAACCAATCAGCCTGTCAGTCGGTGATGAGTGATCAAATACGGAGGCTTCAGCCCTAGCAAGTAGGCGCGGTAAATGCCAATCAGGTTGATTCAATTTCACGACAACCACATTGCCTGCTGAGACAGAGACCTCATCAATATGTTGATAACAGCGACGCCATATTTTGCTTTGGCAGAGCGAGTTTAGGCTGCGTGCTATGTCTTTAGGTTCAAGCGTTCGACCATTATGAAAGCGAACATCATTGCGAATCTGAAAGTACCACTGTGTCGCATCTTGATTAGCCTGCCAATGATAAGCCAGATCGCCGCTGAGTTGACCGTGTTGAACGGAGGTTAGACGTTGGCAAACTTGCATCACTAAGAAGCGTTCGGTGCGTCTAAGTACTCGTTGAGGGTGAAGCGCTTCGAGTTCTCGGTGAAAAGGGATGTACGCGATATTTTGCGCCGACGGATTGGTATTGCTTAGAAAGGCTTGCAACTCAGCGCCAGCATTACGGCCATTGAAGCTCAAGGTGCTAAACACCTGTTCTATGTTGCCTGCGTCTGCTTGTGTTTGTGCGTATTGGTAACACGCCTCAATGGGCTCAACCAGACACGTCAGTTGTGCCTTCTTGCTGCGGCCTGAGCTAGCTTGCCACTCAATCCAACCTTGTGCTGTCATCGCTTTGAGTAAGGTCTGAACGTGACGTTCACTCACGTACAGCAGTGTGGCCAGTTGGTTGACCTGACAATGTGATACTCCAGGCCCAAAAGCCTGAAATATCTTTTCATACAGTTCAAGCTTGCGCTTAAGGTTGCCCAATTTTCTTTTCCTAACGACGAGGTTGAGTTAAATGTGGATAGCCAGAGTCAATCAGTGCTTTTTCCATCGTGTTGAGAACTCGAGAGGTTATCTCTGAGCTTAGGATATTCGATTCAGTTTTGCCCTGAAGGACTAACTCTGAAAAATGGTCGATTTCAAACTCGAATCCATTCCCTTTCACACGGTAGTTGATGGTCGACTTGTTGCCTTGATGCTCAATCTCAATAAAGGCCGGATTCCACCATTTTTCGTGAATGGTGATCTTAGTATCAGGCCCACTCAAGTGTGCTGATCGGGGAAGGTTTTGCACTGTTGATGCCGATATCTTACCGTTCATATCACCAGAGAAGGTAAAGCACGCATCGGTATCAACATTTGCCCCTTGATAAAGACACGACATCTCTACATGAGGTTTTGAAGGTTTCACACCCAGCGTTCGACACAGGTCGTAGAAGAACCAAAGCCCATAGACGCCGACATCGAGCGTTGCTCCGCCTGATAAATCCGGATTGAAGATAAACAAATCGGGCTCATAGTCGTGCTGGTTACCAAAGCTGGCTTCGATTGAGTCTATCTGAATGTTGTTATCGACCAAGAATGATTGGAGCTCACTATACGCGGGAAACACCATTGTTTTCATCGCTTCTAACAGCATCACGCCATTTTGTTTCGCAAGGGCTTTCATCTCAAGCCAGTCAGCAAGGTTGGTAAAAGCAGGCTTCTCGACCAATACGTGCTTGTTATTCTTTAGAAACAGTTCAGCAAGTGGCTGGTGGTATGGGTGAACCGTAGCGATGTAAACCGCTTCAACACTTGGGTCATTCGCCATATCTTCATAAGAACCATAAGCCTTGTCGCAACCAAACTTATTGGCGAACGTGGCTGCGCGTGTATGGTCTCTAGCTGCAACGGCATACAGCTCACCATGTAAACAGTGCTCTGTGACTGCGGTTGCGAATCGATTGGCAATATTGCCTAACCCTGCGATGCCCCATTTAATTTTGCGTTGCGTGTCGCTCATCAGTTGCTCCAAATCGTTGTTTTGTATCAGTGTACTCAGAGACGCCACATACAAATAGAGAACAGATTTCTCAACCTGTTCTCTATTTATTTTATTCTAGTTGAAACTCAGGATTAGCTCTGTAAGGAGCGTTTCCAATCGGCTAGGGCTTGAATGTGTTTTGGCCCGATGCCACAACAGCCACCGATAATATTCGCGCCCAGTGCGTGCCAGCGTTTAGCGTAAGTTAAGTAACCTTGGCCATCCAGCTCACGCATTTCTTGAAACATGTCATTCGCTTCATGCTCACTGCTGATAGGCGCAAAGTTATTGGCGTAGACACCAATTTCTAAATCACTGCCTAGCTCATCGATCACCTTCTTGGCATCGATAATGGCTTGAAACATCACTTCAGGCACTGAGCAGTTAAACATAATGCCTGTCGCGTTTGATTGGCAGGCAAGTTTGATGGCGTCTGTTACGCTCTCGCCTGAACGAGTTTTGGCAGAATCGCCCTTGGTATCTTCCAAACTGAATGCGTAATAACACGGCTTATCGGACTGCTTAAGTACCGCATGAATGGATTCGAATTCTTGCAGGCTACAGATGGTTTCCGCCATCCAAAGGTCGATGTTTGGATCTTGGGCATCGTAAAGCGTTTGAATGATCGGCGCTGCTTCTTCGACCTTAAACAAGTCTGGTCGGTAGCTGCCAAATGGCGGTGGAATCGCGCCTGCTACTTTCACTGTGTGGGTAGCATTGTCTGCAACTGCTTTAGCCAGCTCACCAGACAGTGCGGCTAGTTCAAAACCGCGTTGCTCGAACAGCTCTTCACCCAAATGAAAAGGCACACAGGCGTAGCTATTGGTGATCAATATTTCAGCACCTGCATCGACAAAGTTTTGATGCGCTTGGCTAACAAAATCGGGTGCTTCAATCAGCGCTTGAGCACTCCAAAGCGGTTGAGAAAATGGCGCGCCAATTTCTTTGAGTTCTCGGCCCATGCCGCCATCAAGTATGGTTAGTGTTTTCATATTTAATACTATCTAAACAATTGCTGAAGTTCTGCCGCCACCATATCAGACAACCTTGTTAGACAGAAGCCAGTGTTATCGAGAAAAGGTGTCGGACTGTTTTGGAGATAGCCACGGCATAATTTAGATCGCCCTTTGCCAATAATGTGCACCACCACACGCATCAATATCTATACGCATGAGTGGCATATTTGCTATTGTAGTCAGTAGTTTAGGGCGGGTTACTGACTAATGACCTTACCATTTTGGTCTACAGCATGAACACTGAAGTGATTTTTAGCTGGGTCGATACCAGGTATTTGAGAGCTTCGAAAATTGTTTTAACTGGGATACCTTGTTTACAAGCAAGGTCGATTAATGTTGTTTCATCAACAAATTATTGGGACGAAACAGAGATGATGAACAAATCAGCAGTAGAGCTATGTGAAGAATTCTTGGTAAACGATAGAACTTATAATGTCGAAAATGATATTTGGGCAAGTGTTGTTGAAATTACCGACAGGTTGTTAGCTCGCCGAGCAGAGATGACAGTGGTTTATAAAGAGTTAGGTGAAAACTATGAACAAAGCCACATAAACGTATTTTTAGACATAGTTATGTCTACTGCCGCATTTTGGAACCCTCAGGCGGCAAGTGAGTATCGATCTCAGAAGAAACACCTAATAGAAACTAATGCTGAAATAGCAAAAGTTGCTGAAAAGCTGGCGGCATTACTTGCGAAACGAAAAGAGTTAAATAATAGCTCCAATTTTTACAGTAACTCCCATTACAGTATTGTGGACGTCATTGATAGTGCATCGCAATACAATGGTCACTATAAAGGCTTCTTAAAGCAGCCATTAGAAAGCCTTAGTGGGCAGTATGACCTTAAATATTGGCCTAGTCTGTCTGAAGTGGTAAGTGAAATTGGCATAGATGCAAAGAGTTCAGAGGTTTATTCAAGTGATTCTTGGACTGAAGCGGCGACCTCTTCTCAACGATCGTCAGTTGCGGACTTTTTCAGAGCGCTATTTGCTGCAATTGAAGAGCACAGTGAACACATCAATAGTGTTTTACCCCTAAGTTTTAAGCTTACGGATAACTCTTTATCAATTATTGCAAATTGCGCTCTTAATTTGGAGCCAGAAGAAGTAATCGATGGCCAAATTGTTAAGGGTATACGACAGCGTTTAAGAAAATCTGCCTAACAAACACTATGACACCATTAACTAAATTTTGGCGCTGTTTCCATCCCGTATAGCGACATATCTAGTAAACTATTTCAGGACGTTAAACACTAAGTCACCACAATCTGTAGAGGAAAAGTGCATTGAAGTTAACGAATAAACTCGTACGTTACCCGCACATTGATGTTGATCGTGCGTTTGAAAAAGAAGCTGAATTATTGCAGCAAATTCAGGCGGGTGAGATTGGACAAGCCTTAATGCTGTGGCAAGCAAAAACGCCAACACTCGTTTTGCCCGCAGGTAAAAAGTGGCCAGTGACCGTAGAGTCTAGAAAGCAACTCGCGGCACAAGGCTGGCAACTCACCTCACGTAAAACGGGTGGTGCTCCTGTTCCTCAACTGCCGGGGATCATTAACCTATCGCACATTTACCATTGGCCTCGTGATGAAGCCTACAACATCCAAAAAGCGTATCGACATTTATGCGACGTCTTAACCCTGTTTTTTAAAGAACTGGGCATCGATGTGGATGTACATGCCACCCCCGGTTCTTATTGTGATGGCGACTATAACCTCAATATCAATAAACAAAAATTAGTGGGCACTGCGCAGCGTGTATTGCTTAAACAAGGGGGCGGCCAAATCGTACTTTCGCAAGCTTGTATCTTGTTGGATGTCGACCTAGAGAACATCGTTACGCCCGTGAATTTTTATAATCAAGTTTGTGGAAATCCAACCGTGGTGGATGCGCAGGTTCATACTCCGTTGTCCGCATATCTGACAACTCTACCCAACGTAGACTCACTCTTTCAGCAGTTAAGCCAAGCTTTCATCAAGCATGCGTAATACCACCTTTCGTTAACGCCAAACTAATTTGCCGATGGTAGAACGATTTCAATACTATGTGTCGATGATAACGAATGGGTTGAACTTGAGGGGGTGAGAACTTTATAATGTTACTTGTAACATAATAAAGAGTTCAAATAGTTATGACAGAACAGCAGAAGAAAACTCGAACCACACTTCAAGATGTTGCAGACAAAGTGGGGGTCACAAAGATGACCGTCTCTCGTTACATGCGCAATCCCGATTCAGTCGCAGCCAAAACACGCGTTAAAATTGCTGCGGTTATTGAAGAGATGGGATACATCGAAAACAAAGCGCCAGCTATGCTCTCGAAGTCGTCGAGTAAAGCGATCGGTATCTTGCTCCCTTCGTTATCAAACCAAATCTTTGCCGCGTTTGTTCAAGGTATCGAAACGGTTACCAAAGAGAATGGCTACGAGACGTTGCTTGCTCACTTTAGCTATGATGCTGTGGAAGAAGAGGAAAAAATTGCTTCGCTGCTTTCGTATCAAGTTGATGGGTTGATATTGACGGAAAGCCACCACACCCCCCGCACGTTACAGATGATCAAGAATTCAGGTGTTTCTGTTGTTGAAACGATGGAACTCCCAACCAATCCGATCGACATGGTTGTTGGCTTGGACCATATTGATGCTTCTTACCATGTCGTGAAGCGAATGATTGAAGCTGGAAAGCGCTCTATTGCTTACTTTGGCGCTCGATTGGATGCGCGAACTAAGCTGCGTTTACAAGGTTATGACAAAGCGATGCATGAGGCTGGATTAGAGCCTAAACACGTGTTGACTGAACAGCACTCTAACTTCTCTTTGGCTGAAGATCTGCTTGATCGCGCTCTTGCGGATTACCCAGATCTAGATGGCGTGTTCTGCACCAATGATGACATCGCGATAGGTACCTTGCTCATTGCCCAGCAACGTGGAATCCAAGTGCCGCAACAGCTATCTGTAGTGGGCTATAACGCGTTAGATATCGGTCAAACCATACGCCCAAAACTGACTAGCGTGGATACGCCACGTTATGAAATAGGTAAGAAAAGTGCCGAGCTACTGCTTGCCCGATTGAAAGGTGAGCCAGTTACGGAAACGGTAGTGGATATGGGCTATCGCATCACCGATGGCGAAAGCGTTTAACCAAGTGTCGTGGAAACTGAAAGGGGCATCGAAATGATGCCCTTTTGCTTTTACATTTAAGCGATAACACAGTTAGACGATAAAACTCGCCCCTTGTTCTGCACTCGAAACGCTTTGGCGCATCACGCTAAATAGGTTGCGCCCCATGGTTTGTTGGTTGGCGTCTGCCTCAAACACTCTCGCTTGGCGAGATTGCACGTCGTTGAGGTTATTGAGTTCGCCACTCGCGCAATCTAAGCGCAGGATGTCGCCTTCGCGAACAAGCCCAATAGTTCCGCCTCGAATCGCCTCTGGTGAGACATGAATCGCGGATGGGATCTTTCCTGAGGCTCCAGAGAGGCGACCATCGGTAACCAGAGCCACTTTAAACCCTTGTTTCTGAACATTACCTAGAATCGGCATAAGCTTATGCAGTTCAGGCATACCGTTCGCAGCTGGGCCATTGTTTATCACCACAACAATGCAATCTTTGTTGAGTTCACCTCGTTGATACGCCGCTTCTACCTTATGTTGGCAATCAAAAACTACCGCAGGTGCTTCTATTACACGTTGCTCTTCTGCAACCGCTGACACCTTAATCACTGCGTTGCCAAGGTTCCCAGAAAGGACTCGCGTTCCGCCTGTGCTTTGGAATACTTGTTCTTGGCCTGCAATTACCTCTGCGTCTGCCGACTGTTCGCACTTTTTCCACGTTAGCTTTCCATTTTCAAGCTCTGGAATACTCATTTGATCTTCAAACGAGCCAAAGGTAGGTGTGACATCTCGGTGCAGTAAGTTGGCTTGATCTAAACGGCGTAACAGCGCGGGAACTCCGCCTGCCGCTTGGAACGCATTCATATCTGCTGGACCGTTGGGATAAACTCGAGCAAGTAAAGGCACCACATCGGATAGGTCGCTGATGTCTTGCCAAGTCAGAATAAATCCTGCTGCGCGTGCTACCGCGACCATGTGAATGCTGTGGTTAGTGCTGCCACCTGATGCGAGTAGGGCAACAATGCCATTAATTAAGCTTTTAGCGGTAAAGACTTCAGAAAGTGGGCGGAAGTTTGTGGCTTGTGGTGTCATTGAAGCAATTTCAATGGCGGCATGCTGAGTGAGTGACGCACGTAATTCAGAGTCAGGGTGAATAAACGCTGAGCCTGGTAGCATTAGCCCCATCGCTTCAAATACCAGCTGATTGGTATTGGCTGTGCCGTAAAAAGTGCAGGTGCCCGCTGAGTGATAAGCGTTGCACTCCATATCCAGCAAGGTACTTTTTCCTACGTTACCAGCCGCGTATTCTTGGCGAATGTGTACTTTCTCATCATTGCTGATACCCGTTGCCATCAAGCCAGCCGGAACAAAGGCCGTCGGTAGATGCGCAAATGAGAGAGCGCCCATCAGTTGTCCTGGAGCTATCTTGTCGCAAATACCAAGTAATAGGGTTGAATCAAACACGTTGTGACTCAGTGAAAGAGCCGTTGATTGAGCAATCAAGTCCCTTGAAAACAAAGACATATCCATGCCTGGTTGCCCTTGAGTTACACCATCGCACATCGCGGGAACACAACCTGCTACTTGAGAGGTGTGGCCGAACTTAGCTAACGCCTTTTTGATCTGATCTGGATAGTGTTGATACGGCTGGTGGGCGCTTAACATGTCGTTGTAAGAGCTTATTAACGCCACATTGGATTTAGTGAGATCAAGAATCGAGCGTTTCTCATCGGAACAAGAAGCCGCGACAGCGTGAGCCAAGTTGCCGCAAGAAAGCCCTTTGCCACCTTTGCCTGCAGAGGCTTGATGTTGAGTTCGGTTTAGAAACGCTTCACGAGTCGTTTTGCTTCGTTCAATTAATCGTTGAGTCACCGCTTGGATGGTTGGAAGGGTCATGCTGTTTCTGCCTCATCAGTCATTGAAAGCACAATCGCAGCACAGTCCACAACATCATCAATATCGCCATCAATGCTGATGACAACCGTATCTGGCTCGTGATCGGGCCTTTCTAACGTTTCGAATTGGCTTTTAATCATGTTCTCTTTCATGAAGTGACCTTGGCGCTGACGCATTCGATGCAAGATCAGGTCAACGTCGCCATCTAAAAAGAGAAAGGTGAGGTTTTTGTTCCCTTCGCGAATTTGGTCACGGTACTTCTTCTTCAACGCAGAACACACAATAATGCCGTGCTCATTTTTACTTTCTAGGCTGTACGCTGCATCACGAACCCGTTCCAGCCATGGAATGCGATCATCATCATTAAGAGGTTGGCCTGACGCCATTTTTTGAATGTTTGCTCGAGGATGAAGGTCGTCACCATCAATAAACTTACGCCCAAGTTTTTTTGCCAACTGCTCGCCTATCGTGCTTTTCCCACAAGCACTGACACCCATGACGATGACACTACTACCAGCCATAACTCAATCCTCTTAACAAATTTGCGCGTGATCTCAATTTTGAACATCGCTTGTAAATATGGCTTTATCTTATAAGTGTTATCGGTAACATGTTACCGGTAACTTAAGGAAGTGTGATGAAGGACACAAAACAACAATTGTGATTGTTTTTGCATCCTACTGACGGAAAATTAGTCACATCTCACTATATTCGCGTTTAAAAATCACTGGAAAGAGATCTTTGGGGGATAAAATGGCCAACGATTACCGCGCAATTGCGAAATCTGTTGTTGAGCATCTTGGGGGCAAGACAAATGTGGCTGCCCTAACACACTGTATGACTCGACTAAGATTCGTTTTACACAGCCAAGATGGTGTCGATATCAACAAACTAAAAGCACTGAAAGGTGTGATGGGTGTTGTTGATAATGGAGACAAAGTACAAGTTATCATTGGTAACGAGGTATCGTATGCATACAAAGAAGTGATGGCGCTTTGTGAGCTATCCACTGTATCTGAGTCAGAGGTTCCTGCTAAAAAAGAGAAGCTAACGGCTAAGTCAATTGGTGCGAAAATGTTGGACGCGCTGGTTGGTACCATGTCGCCTCTTATCCCAGCAATCATTGGCGCTTCAATGGTCAAACTGCTCGCCATGGTACTTGAGATGTTGGGCTGGGTTGAGCCAAATGCGCCTACCTTGATTATCTTGAAAGCGATTGGCGATGGCGCCTTCTTCTTCCTACCGGTTATGGTTGCCGCTTCCGCATCGATCAAATTCAAGACCAACATGTCTCTTTCCATTGCGATTGCCGGTGTCTTGATTCACCCGAACTTTATGGAATTGATGGCGCAAGCTGCAGAAGGCAAGCACGTTGATTTCTTCGGTATCCCAATCACGTCAGTAAAATACACTTACACGGTTATTCCTGTACTTGTGATGACTTGGGCTCTTTCTTACATAGAACGTTGGGTAGATAGCATTACCCCTGCTGTGACTAAAAACTTCCTGAAACCTATGTTGATCGTATTGATTGCAGCTCCGGTTGCTATCGTACTTATCGGTCCATTTGGTATTTGGGTAGGTACTGCACTTTCAGCGCTTGTTTACACAATTCATGACACATTAGGTTGGTTGTCAGTTGCTATCATGGGTGCATTGTGGCCTCTACTTGTTCTTACTGGTATGCACCGTGTATTTACTCCAACGATTATTCAAACCATTGCCGAAACGGGTCGTGAAGGTATGGTTATGCCTTCAGAAATCGGTGCCAACCTCGGTATGGGTGGTGCGTGTCTGGCTGTTGCTTACAAAACCAAAAACAGCGCACTAAAGCAGACATCATTAGCCGCGGGTGCTTCAGCTATCTTCGCCGGTATCTCTGAGCCTGCATTGTACGGCGTGCTTGTTCGCCTGAAACGTCCACTTATCGCAACAATGATTACTGGTTTTATCGTAGGTGCATTAGCGGGCATGGGTGGTCTTGCGAGTCACTCGATGGCAGCACCAAGCTTGTTTACGAGTGTTCAGTTCTTTGATGTGAATGACCCGATGAGTATCGTTTGGGTGTTCGGTCTGATCGCATTGTCTATTGTTCTGTCATTTGTTCTAACCCTAGTTCTAGGCTTTGAAGATGTTCCAGAAGATGATGCCGATGAGAAAGCAACTTCAGAGCCAGCAAAGAAAGAAGCTGGCAAGGTAGAAGACAAGCCGACAGTTGTGTCCGCGTCTTAATTAGAATTGATTAATTTATTCAGTCACCTTACTTCAGCGTAAGGTGACTTTTATTGTTTCCGAGGTATTCGATGTCAAACATTCAATTTCCCGAAGATTTCTTATGGGGCGGCGCTATTGCCGCAAACCAGTCTGAAGGCGCTCACTTAGCGGGTGGTAAAGGCCTAACAACCGTAGATATGATCCCTTACGGTGAGAACCGTATGCCAATTAAGCTTGGTCAGGTTGATAAGGTGACGCTCAGCGAAGACGAGTTCTACCCAAGCCATAACGCCATAGACTTTTATCACCGTTACAAAGAAGACATCGCCTTGCTGGCAGAGATGGGATTTAAAGTCTTCCGCGTATCCATCGCTTGGAGCCGAATCTTTCCAAAAGGTGGCGAGCTAGAGCCGAACCAAGCTGGCTTAGATTTTTACCGTGATGTTTTTGAAGAGTGTAAGAAATACGGTATTGAGCCGCTCGTTACCTTGTGCCATTTCGATGTGCCAATGCACTTGGTCAACGAGTATGGTTCGTGGCGTAATCGTAAGATGATTGAGTTCTTTAGCCGTTACGCGAGAACGTGTTTCGAGAACTACAAAGGTTTGGTGAAGTATTGGCTAACCTTCAATGAGATTAATATCTTACTGGCAAGCCCATTTTCTGGTGCTGGATTGTTGTTCCAAGAAGGCGAAAATCACGACCAAGTGAAATATCAAGCTGCCCACCATGAGCTAGTAGCAAGCGCTCTGGTAACAAAGATTGCCCATGAGGTTGATGAGCAAAACCAAGTGGGTTGTATGCTGGCGGGCGGTAACTTCTATCCATATTCATGTAAGCCAGAAGATGTGCTTATGGCGATGGAAAAAGATCGCGAGAACCTGTTCTTTATCGATGTTCAATCACGTGGTTACTACCCGTCTTATGCTCAAAAAGTGTTTGATAACAAAGGTGTGGTGCTTGAAACACAAGAAGAAGATTTCGAGATTCTAAAGAACACCGTCGATTTCATCTCATTTAGTTATTACGCTTCACGCTGTGCTTCTGCCGATATGAATGCGGGTAACACCAGCGCGGCTAATGTTGTTAAGTCCATCAAAAATCCTCATCTTCCAGCAAGTGATTGGGGCTGGGTCATTGATCCTACAGGTCTTCGAATTACGATGAACACACTCTATGACCGTTACCAGAAACCACTTTTCTTGGTAGAAAATGGCTTAGGTGCTCGTGATACCTTGGATGACAATGGAGAAGTGAACGATGATTACCGCATTGATTACCTTCGTCAGCACATTGTTGCGATGCATGAAGCAATGGAAGACGGTGTACCACTGATGGGCTATACACCTTGGGGTTGTATCGATCTTGTCGCGGCATCGACCGGAGAGATGAGCAAGCGCTATGGGTTTATCTATGTGGACAGAGACAACCTAGGCAATGGTACGTTAAATCGTATTCCTAAAAAGTCATTCCACTGGTACAAAAAAGTGATCGCAAGCAACGGCAGCGACTTGGCTTAATTTGTCTGTTTGATAATGAGAGAAATGAACAATGAAAACAATTGAACAGCGACTTAGAGATATTCGCATCGTTCCGGTGATCGCCATTAATGACGTTGCTCAGGCTGTGCCGCTTGCGAAAGTGTTGGTTGAAAATGGTTTGCCTTGTGCTGAAGTGACATTTCGTACAGAAGCGGCAGCAGAGTCGATTCGTTTGATGCGTGAAGCTTACCCTGAGTTACTGATTGGCGCAGGTACTGTGCTGACTACAGAGCAGGTGGATACTGCCATTGATGCGGGTGTTGATTTCATTGTCAGCCCAGGTTTGAATCCAACCACAGTCAAATACTGTCAGCAAAGAGGGGTTACGATCGTTCCCGGAGTGAATAACCCAAGCTTGGTTGAACAAGCCATGGAAATGGGGCTTAAGACACTAAAGTTCTTCCCTGCAGAGCCATCTGGCGGTGTCGCAATGTTGAAAGCGTTGACGGCTGTTTATCCGGTTAACTTTATGCCGACAGGCGGAGTAAGCTCAGCGAACGTTGAGTCTTACTTAGCACTGAAATCAGTTGTTGCCTGCGGTGGAACTTGGATGGTACCGACAGACAAAATGGACAAGGGTGATTGGGATGGGATCGCAGAATTAGTCCGAGCGGTCGGCTCCAGATAGTTCGACAGAGAGCGACATAACTAGAAAATGAAAGGGTCAGCTGATACTGGCCCTTTTTATTTGTTTTCACTCAGCTCTCTATAGATCGCTGGCTTGATATCCAACAGTGGTGTGTTGTTCAAGCAATCTAAGCCTCTTACGGTTACGGTGTGATTCTCGATTTTTTCAATCGGTAGCACTGCGGCACCGATTGGGTTTGGTCTGTGCGGTGAACGCAGTGCGAAGGTGCCTTTGGTCGGTGTTTCGTCATTCCTGCTTTGTATCAATTCATCTCGTTTTGCGCCCTCTAACCAATACAAGATTAAGATGTGGTCACCGCCGTTTAAACCCAGTAAGCCTTGCTGATAAACGTCATCTAAGATGATTTTACAGATTGGGCCGTTGTCCGGTTGGATGTTATTCGGACACTCCGAAACCGAGTGATAAGGCGTGGCAATTCGGCCAATAAATTTCAGTTCTGCAGCCATATTCAGCTCCATTTATCTCTTTATTAGTCTTTTTATTTGTCATCGTTTTTCATGGTCATTAAGGTGTAGATGAAGATCGTAATCAAGATCACCACACCGCCGACAATACTGGTCAAAGGCGGAATTTCGGTGAAGAAGATAAACGCCCAAACTGGCGCTAACACAGTTTCCAACATCAGAGTCATTGATACCTCTGGCGCGGTAATGTGGCGCGTTGCGACCATAGATAACACTCGGCCAACAGGTGCCGTAAACAAGCCCATCATGCCCATGATTAACCACGTTTCAACGCTGTAGCTTGATGGCGTTGCAAAGAAAAACATCACAACCGCTAGCAACAAACCACCTAGGCCAACGCTCGCCAATCGGCTGACGTCTTGATATTTACGCAGCAGGGTAAACATCATTGAAAGGCAGATCACCGCGAACACAGCCAACGCATCGCCCATCCAATTGCCTGAAGAAAACGAACCTGAAACCACAATCGTAATACCAATCATTACCGCAACAATGGCAATCAAAGTCGATCGACTAGTGGCTTCTTTTAGGATCAACCAGCTGAAAATAGCGGCCACAGCAGGGGCTGCACTCAGGATCACAAAGGTATTGGCAATCGAGGTCATCTTGATGCTGAACACCAAACCTGAGGCACTGCCGAGCATAAGAATACCCGCTGCTAACAACGGCCAACCGCTTTGTGTTACTGCTTTTCGAATACCACGCTTGTCGTTGAACTTAAGCAAAATCGGCATCGAGATTGCGCTGAATAAGCCGAACAAGAAGGCCGTGTCGAAGCCGCTTACGCCAGCATAGCGAATGAATATCGGATCAATACTCATCAATACAGCGCCTGCAATTGCGAGGGTAAAGCCGAGGGTTCGTGTGTTTCTTGCTTCAGTTTTAGGGAGGTTCATTGTCGTCATTTCTCTATCCAATTATCTGCTATCAATAAATCATACTAGTGAGTATGATTTTAAAAATTGGTTGAGTCAACACAAATCATACTTTAAAGTATGATCTCTGTTTTGGGGTGGATGAAGTAATGAGCAAGATTGAGCAGAACAAAGAGAAGAAACGACTCGCGATTTTAAAAGCGGCGAAGGAGATATTCCTCGTGGAAGGCTACGTGCAAACCAGCATGGACCGAGTCGCTAGTGAAGCGAAAATGACCAAGCAAACGCTTTATCGTTACTTCTCTTCTAAAGATGTGTTGTTTGAAGCGACGTTAAGACAAATGGGTAGCCAGACAGACGATAAGTTGGTGGTGCATTTGCAACACGCCGATACTCGACAAGCGCTATTGGGCTTCGCAAAAGACTTCGTTTTGTTTCACCTTTCGAGCGAGCATATTGCGACCTTTAAGTTGTTGATAGCAGAAGGCAGTAAGTCTCCAGAATTAGTTAGCCGTTTTATGGACGTTGGCCCAGATGATACCGATCGAGTGCTTGCTCAGTTTTTCAATGAGCGATTCGATATTGAAGAACCACAAACCAAAATTAAGCTGTGGCTTGGTATGGTGATGAGTGTCAGAGAGGGTGTGTTGATGGGAATGCCTGCACCCACAGAACAAGAGATTGCAGCTCACGTTGAAGCGAGTACTGACTTGTTGTTAGCGGCTTTGGCTTAGGTAGGGCTGTGAACCTGAAAAAGTAAGATATACGTTAGGCGCTGCTGGACTTTGATTATTCCATAATATGGAGTTGCAACGCCTGTCGTTTGGTCTGTTTACGAGCTAAATCGAGCGCTTACCAAGCAAAGGTTTTAATGACGTTTTGCTTAGTGATTGGGTTGTGAGCGATGTCTTGATTGATCTTATCAAGAAACGGCTTGCGAGCCTGAGGCAACATGCCACGCATTGGTGAGATGTTATTGCCGTGGTCGCCCCAGTAGTAGCAATCGAAATCTTCTAGGTTTTCGAGTAAGTATTTTTCTTCTTCAAGAATCTGCAATGGCGTTGGTAAAACAAACTCGCCACGGTTTACTTCTTTCTCTAATACCGATCCCGGTTGAACGGCTAAAGCCATAGGTGCAATCGCATCCGGCTGCATGATGTTCAGCAAGCTGGTGGTATTAATCGCATGCTCGACAGAACGTTCTTTGCCGCCAAGGCCAAAGATGAAAGAAGCCAGTACCTTGATGTCTGCTTCACGGGCTAAGTTCATTCCTTCAATCGCATGCTCACGCGTCATGCGCTTTTGAATGCGTTCAAGAACAATTGGGTCACCGGACTCCAATTGTTCTTGATCTCTGGGAAGGTGATCTTGATGTAATCTAGAATCGAAATCAGCATCTCGGTTCGGATTGCCATCACGTTACCATCGACTAAAAAGATAGACTCTACATGCGGGTAGATCTTTCTCGCTGCATCAATATCTTCAAAGATGTCTTTGATGTCTCTTACTTTGAAACGCTTATCATCAAACATCGTGCAGAAGGTACATTGGTTATTACTGCACCCCAATGTTGTCTGGATGAGTACGCTCTCTGCTTCCATCCAAGGACGATAAACTTTACCTTCAAAACGCATAAATGCTCCTCGGCCGTAGCCTGTGTTGTTTCGACGGGGGCAAGTTTAGCAATCTGCATCTTGGGTGATAATTGGGCAAAGTGGTGAATCAGTATTAAAGAAATTTTAATAATCGAAAGAGCACGCAGTTCTTTGTCTGTATGGATAGAACTGCGGCTTGGATTGTTGGGGGAGAGTGTTAGTGGTATTTTTACTAATGAATGATCAGTGCGCAACGCACAGCTTTTCTTCGAGCAATTGATCAAGCACGGTCACCAGCTTATGGTTCTTAGTGTTGTCTAATGCGTCGGCGTGTGGGTCTTTGAACAACCCAGAATCATTATCAAAATATTTACCGGAAGCGTTGGCAAACTCATCACTGAACGCAGCACGACAAAGAATATCGGCACCAATCGCTAGATCGTTTCCATCAACGCCATAAGCATCTTTTACTAATTTACTGCCAAGGAAAGAGGCTGGGTTTACAGGGATAATTGCGGTGCCCTTGTCTAAAAGAGTATTGGCTAATTCGATGGACCACATCGTTAGCGCCAGCTTACTTTGCGCGTAAACCGGACCATCAAGCTCTCCCGCATTCGGGCTAATCAATGCATCTAAATCGACGGGTGCTTGGGCTGCTGAAGATAGGTTGACGATACGACCTGTCGCATCAAAAAGAGGAAGCAGCTTTTGTGTCAGGAGATACGGCGCAATGGTGTTTACGACAAAACGCACATCAAGATTGTCTGGAGTGGTGATGTCCGACACTTTATACACACCTGCGTTGTTAATGAGTATATCGAGTCGTTTGTGACCGCTTTTGATTTGGGTTGCGAGCGCCTCAACTTCAGAGAGCGTCGATAGGTCTGCGATGTAGCTTTCGATGATTGCATTCTTAGACAGGCGAGACAGAGCGGTCACGACTTTATTGACCTTAGCTGGGTTGCGGCCATGAATTAGAACATGGTGCCCTTGCTGCGTTAGTACTTTTGCGGTCTCTAAACCGATGCCATCCGTGGCCCCTGTGATCAGAATTATTTTTTGCATGTTCCGTCCTTCAAAAAATAGTTTGAACAACGTTATAACAAAGATTAATGACACATAGTTGCATTTGGCTCACAAGCTGAAGACTCAAATATGAGTCTATGGGGCAAATAATGACCATTTTAACACTTGGTGGGTAACAGCTGGCGTTTAACCATTAAGTAAGACAATGGGTCAGTTTGTGGCTGACCCAAATTAAGAGAAGTGACCGAGTTATTTGATGTCTTGAACGTTCATAACCAGAGTTTCCCAGTTACGTTGGTTTTCCATATCGTGCTCTAGGCCTTGCTCATCGGCAATTTGGAAGCGCTTAACCGCAGGGGTTTTGCTGGTGGCTTGATACAACCAGTAAGCTTCCGCTTTGAGTGCTTCGTCGATCGGTTTATCAATAGATTCATACACCGCTTGCTTACATGCATTGATCGATTCGGCAGGGAATTGAGCGATTCGTTTGGCAAGAGTATCAACATATTCACCAATTTCATCCGGCTCTAGTGCCTTGTTGATAGTGCCGTATGCTTCGGCTTCGTCAGCATCAAAGTCTCGTGCACTTAGGACGATTTCGAGTGCGCGACCTAAGCCGACTTGGCGTGCCATACGTGATGCACCGCCACCACAAGGAAGGATGCCCATACCCACTTCCATTTGCATGAATTTGTATTTCCCACGAGCCGCGAATCGCATGTCACACGCCAGTGCAAATTCGTGGCCTCCACCTCGAGCGAAGCCTTCAAGCTTGGCAATGGTGGCTTGTGGCAGTTTGCTGATTCTTTCTAGCACCACTTGCAGGTCGAGTAACTTCGCTTCTTCACGAGAAACGGCTTCTGTCGACATGTCTTTTAATAGATTGGTGTCGTAGTGGCAGACCCAAACTTCAGGGTTTGCTGACTGAAATACCACGACCTTGATGTCACGATCGCGCTCTAGTCTCATAGCTAAACCATTGAGGTCGGCAAGCATCTCTTGCCCTTGAACATTCACAGTACCGAAGTCAAAAGTGACGGTAAGAATCCCATCCTCGGCTTGAGCTTTAAACGTTGTATAACCTTGATATGCCATTTCCATATTCCTTCTGAGAGATTTCATTTCAGCCTATTCAGTGTGAATGCGACCTAAATTCAGGCTAGCGAGGAATGTTCGAACCAACAATTAACCATTAAACGAAACACTATTAACGAATTATTAAGAGTGTTGGCGAGTTTTGTAATTTCAATTTATTCAATGCCTTAGTTGGATATTTTAATGTTGAAAGTATCTTGCCAACTCGATTGTCAACGAAATCTAAAAACTCATTCCTTGCCTGGCGCTCTTATCCTTTTCATTTAGCTTCGTATACTGCTCAACTAGGTAATTAGCCCCAAGGTACAGACAAGAGTGAACCGACTTATGCAGATGAGATCCACGACTTTGAAAACCATTATTGAGAAAACACTGCCACTGACGCTGGGCGTGTTTGCGATCATGATGGTGCAATTGGTCGATTCGATCTTTATTGGTCAGCTAGGGGTTAATGAGTTGGCGGTTCACGGTATCACCTTGCCATTTCAAGCGGCGTTTACCGGAGTTCAAGTGGGCATCGGTGTGGCGGCAACGTCCATTATTTCTCAAGCGGTAGGGGCAAAAGAACAACGTAAATCCACCTCAATTGCCACGTTGTCGGTCGGGTTTGGTGTGGCGGTAATAGCCTTAATCTGCTTAGGCCTGATTGTTTTTAGCGATTCTGTTTTTGCGTCGTTTGTGAATGATGTCTCCGAGTCTCAATACCAATCCATGCTGTCGATTTTTAATGTGTACTGGCCACTGTGGTTGTTCAGTGCATTGATGGTGGCGGTGCTTTATCTGGCCACCTGCGTTTATCGTGCCAATGGCGATACCAAAACAACCGGCAGCATGTTTTTGGCTGCCAGCGTGATTAACCTAATTCTCGACCCTATTCTGATCTTTGGATTGGATATGGGCATTGCAGGGGCGGCGATCGCATCGAGCATTGGCTACGCTTTCGGCGCAATCTATATGCTAATCAAGTCTCGCGGTAAAGGTTGGTTTGGCTTCAATGGCGCGCGCAGCAACCAAATCAAAGGCTACAGTTTTGAGTTATTCAAGACGGTAATGCCAACCACTGCGAATCAGATATTACCTGCGGTCAGCGCGTTCTTTTCAATGCTTTTGATTGCGAGAATCGGAACCGATGAGATGGCTTTTTGGAGCTTACTCGCCCGTGTTGAAAGTTTTATGCTGGTGTTTTCTCTTGCTCTGACCATGTCTATCCCGCCTATGATTGGTCGTTACCTAGGGGCGCAGCAGCGATGCAAAATCCCTGAGCTATTGAATACAACAGCGAAGTTCTTATTGGTTTTCCACACCGTGATGGCAACATTGTTGGCGCTGTTTAGTGGCTGGATTATTCCTGTTATCTCGGAAGAACAAAGCATACGCAGCTGGTTTGAAGTGACCTTGTTATTTATACCGTTCAGCTATGGCCCGCTTGGGCTTTGCATGTTGGTTGCTTCGGTCTTTAATGCCTTAGGTGTGCCTCGCAAAGCTTTGAATGTCTCTTTCTTACGCTTGTTTGTTTTCTACATTCCTGCTTTATGGCTCGGCTCGATAACTGGAGACATGATCAATGCGGTTATTGCTGCGACCGTCGCCAATGTTTTAGCGGGCGCTTTTGCATGGTTTAAGCTTAATGCCTATATTAAAACTCACATTATTCCCCGTTCCGCTGCGGCCAATAAGCAGCGTTTACTCAGCGCAGGCTAGCCATTATTGATGAATATTGAACATCTGAAATTGTTTGTGCGACTCGCGTCTACGCACAATATAAGTCAAGCAGGACAAGAGCTTGGGTTGTCACCTCCGGTAGCCAGTATTCATATCGGAAAGCTCGAAGAAAGCCTAGGTGCACGTCTTGTGCATCGCACCACGAGAAAGGTTTCCCTGACCGAAGAAGGCATGGCATTTCTTCCTCACGCCAAGCAAATCCTTTTGAGTGTCGAAGCGGGTGTTGCCTCTGTCGGAACCGGTAATGAACTACCAAAAGGGGTGTTGCGAATATCTGCACCTTCTTCGTTTGGTCGAATGCATGTTATGCCTGTTCTGAAAGGGTTTTTGGCTAAGTATCCAGATCTGTCGGTGGACATTTCACTCAGTGATTCAATCGTCGATTTAGTTGATGGTGGCTTTGATGTGGCGATTCGTAATGCGGAGCTACAAAACTCAAGCCTGATCGCTCGCAAGCTCTCTACTGATAAACGTATTTTGTGTGCATCACCAGAATATCTGGCAGCTCATGGCTATCCGAAAACACCAGAAGACCTCAAGCAACATCAATGTATCAATCAAACCGGCTTAGAAGGGTGGACGTTCGATACACCAGAAGGTGATGTCACCATCAAGAAGAAAGGTGCTATCCGTGTCGATCACGGCGAAGCGGTAAGGGATGTATGTGTCGATGGCTTGGGCATTGCCATGTGTGCGACTTGGATAGCATACAAGCAGCTCGCGGAAGGTTCGCTGGTTGAGGTGTTGCCAGATTACCCTTTAAAGGATGAGGCGGCTATCTGGGCGGTATACCCGAGTGCCCAGTTACTTGCGCCTAAGGTTCGCGTATTTATCGATTACTTTGTTCAATATTATGGTTCACCTTCTTATTGGGATTGCGAAGTAAACGGTCAAGCTCAGTAGCTATCAGCTTCAGTAAGAGTAGCGTTCAAGAAGCACTCATTGATAACAAATAAGAAAGCCCCGACCAAAAGGTAGGGGCTTGTTTTTATGTTCTTTATAGAACGTTTTTCTAGCTAACTGCTGTTGTTTTTATTTAGTGTATCTGGCGTTTAATGAGCGTGTACCGCTGAATCTTGGTATAGCTCTGCATCAACTTCTTCGCCTTTGTTTGGACGCGGTACAATCTCAAAAGAGGTGTCAGCTTCTGTCAGTGAAGACAGCAGTTTGTTAAGTGATGTCTTATCACCTTTCACGCCTGCTTGTCCGTCTTCTAACAGTTTTCCTAGGCTTGTTTTCTTAAGCACGATGTCAGACACGTCAGACTTATTGATGATCAGTGTCGTATCGGCGTCTTGTAGCTCGCTCACTTGAATATTGTTCAGGTTACCGTTAGACATTTCAACGTAGTAGAACTCTTGCACGTCTGGTAGCTGAATATTCAACGTAAATGGTGTTTCTTGTGCTTTTAGCGAATCCACTTTTACGGCTAAGTAGTCGAGTAGGTTTTCAATGGTCATGTTCGCTAACACATCCGGTGATGCTGTTTTCGGTGCGCCCGGTTGTGTGCCAATACGAAGCTCTTGAGCGCCGGTTAGGTAGATGTTTCTCCAGCCTGCCCCTTCTGATTGATAACCCAATTGCTCGTACGTATCTGCCAATAAGCCACGTGCAACTTTGTTCTCTGGTTCTGCTTGAATCACCTTATTCAGTGCTGTTGCAACGAAGCGATATTCACCTTCTTGGAAGTCTTGCTGCGCTTTTTCAATCACAGCGTCGCTGCCGCCCATGTATTCAACAAACTTCACTGACTCTGGCTTGATTGGTAGTGGATTTAGGTTAGCTGGGTTCATGTCGAAGTAACCAAGATACATGTTGTACACCGCGCGGGCGTTGTGAGAGTAAGTACCGTGGTAACCGTTAGTGTGCCAAGACTGTTGAATGCTGTCTGGCATGACCTTGTAAATCTCGTCCCCGATGTCTTGTAGAACCACACCGTTATTGGCTAAGCGAAGCGTTTGGTTATGAGTAAAACCGTAAGCGTCACGCTGCATTTTTAGGTAATCAGAGATCTCTTGTTCACCCCAAATTGGCGATGAGTGAGACGCAAACAGCACCTCAGTATCTTCACCCCAAGTGACTAACATCTCGTTGATCTTCTTAGACCATTTCAAGCCGTCACGTACTTTAGCGCCACGCAGCGTGTACAGGTTATGCATGCCTTGGTAGGTCAGTTCGCCAGTCCAGAGTGCTTTCATGCTTGGAATATACGTCACCATTTCAGAGGCCGCTTCGGTACCTGAAGCATCCATGAATTGCATTTCTAGGCCGTCGATAACCAGAGTTTCAATCTCTTCGTTATGGTTCAGCTCGTAGTCCGGCAGGACGTAAGTAATGCTGCCGGTTGATAGACCTTTCGACAGTGCCGCATCCACAATACCGTGTTCGTGTCGGTTCAGGGTTGCGCCATATTGATAAGCAGTACGACGAGACATTGCATTACCCGCCAATACGTTTTCGTCGACGATCTCTTTAGTGATGTTTTTCGAACCGTACACTTTTACATCTGGGTACGCGTCTTTGATTGCTCTTGCGCCACCAAAGTGATCAGCGTGCGAGTGAGAGTAAATCATAGCAACGACGGGCAGTTCGCCGCCATCAGGCACATTGCTCTTGAAGAATTTGAGTGATTTAGCGGCCGCTTCTTTGGTAAGAAGAACGTCGTAAGCGATCCAACCGTTGTCACTACGAATGAAAGAGATAGACGCTAAGTCAGCACCTCGAACTTGGTAAACTTTACCCGGAACAACTTCATATAAGCCTTCTGCTGCTTGGTTCAATACCGCTTGGCGCCACAGTGAAGGGTTTACTGAATCTGGTGCTTGGTCTGCATTCGTCACACTTGGGTCGATAAAGTTAAAGCTATTGCGAATGATGTCGCCCGTCTCTTGGTCGAAGCTAGCAATAAGACCCTTGTTGTTATTGTCGAAAGCGCGAGTGTCGGCAAAGTTAAGTGTTTTTGCGAACTCTTGGTTTGCCTTAGTCGTCATCTCGGTTGCGCTTTTGCCACCTTGGTCGCCAATTTCGCTGAAGTGTGCGTGGTCATGGTTAGCTGCAACTGCAGGGAATGCGAGCGAGATAGCTAGGAACAGTGATGCATTTTTGAACGTGCGTGAAGTCGTCATAAGAGCCTCTTCATTTCAGAATTTTGTTTCGTTGAGGCGATTATAGGAATAAGACATATAGCAAAAAATAAAGTAAGCTTTATTTAATACATCACGATTGGCTATGTATTGAGTCATACAATGGTTGGGGAACGAACACGAATCCTGACCTATGATTGATTAAGACCACATTGACAGGGAGAGTAACGGTGAGCGACGTGGAAAAGTTGGATTTAAATCTATTGAGCGTGTTCTTAGAAGTGTATCGATTAAAGTCGATCACGCTTGCATCAGAATCGCTTGGTATGACTCAGCCTGGGGTTAGCGGGGCATTGAAGCGATTGCAATCTCAGCTTGATACCGACCTGTTTATTCGTGAAGGGCGTGGGATTATTCCGACTAACGCTGCGGTGCAATTGGCAGACCGAGTAGAGCCTGCTCTAGAAGGGATAAGCAGCGCAGTAAGCACTTTAAAGACATTTGATAATCAGCAGCATCATGTGTTTCGTATCCTGGTGAATGAGATTGGATTAACCAAGCTTCAACCTCTCGTCGAGCAAGATGAGACGTTGGGCAATATCTCGATTGAATTCAATATGGTGCCGAACAACGAAGAAGAATTATTGCAAGGCTTGAGCATGCAACAAGCTGATTTAGCGATTGATATCCATTACCCGCAAGTTAACGGCTACATGAAGCAGCCTGTGATTGAGGATGCACTCGTATTGATAGCTCGAAAGGGGCATCCTAGAATCAATGGTTCAGTGACTGAAGAGCAATATTACAACGAAAAGCATGTTACTTTTAGAATGCGTCGAACCCGTTTATATACGGCAGATTATTTTACCAAGTCACCACTGAAACAGAGAAAAGTGAGTGCAGAGTGTGACTCACTGATGACCATGTGTGTGCTGGTATCGGGCTCAGATTGTGTTGGCAGTACGTCGCGTGATTTTGCCAATCAATTTTCTGAACCTTTCCAGCTTCAAGTCCTTGATCAGCCGTTTGAAATCTTACCGATGCAGCAATACATGATCTGGCATAAGAGAACCGATTTGAATCCTGCTCATCAGTGGTTGAGAAACAAGATTCAACAATACATGGCTGATTAACGAGCCGCTCTTGCTGCTCGTTTTTGTTTGGCGCTCTCTATCATCTTAGAAGGCGTCATACCGGTCACTAGCATGGTGCCAGTAATAACCAGAACCGATCCGAAAATAGTGTTAAGGCCAATCGCTTCGTCTAGGAACAGGTTGCCCCACAAGATGCCAAACACTGGGATCAAAAAGGTTACAGACAGAGCCGAAGGCGCACCCAGTTCAGAAACGAGATTGAAGTAAAGCAAGTAAGCAAGGCCAGTACACACGGCGCCTAATAAGATCACTGATGTGGTGATGGTGAGATCCGGAGCCTCTCTCATCGGCATAAAGAAGACAAACGGTAATACGATCAAGACCGCCGCCCACATGCTGCCATGAGCATTGTTGAATGCCTCAACTTTAGGTGCTTGCTTGGTATAGTTTGATGCGATTCCGTAACTAAAGGCCGCCATCACCGCCGCAAAGATTGGAAGCACAGCCTCACGACCAATGTTCATCGCATCCCAACCGACCAGCACGCCAACTCCCGTTACCCCAATCCCAAGTCCTAATAGAACACGCGCCTCGAGTGTAGTTTTGGTCCATATCGCACCTATGATTGCCGCCCAAATTGGCGCTGTCGAGTTCAAGATAGCGAGTGTCGAGGCGTTCAGTGTCTGTGCGGCATAAGCGAAAAGTAAAAAGGGAACCGCAGTATTGAACAATCCAAGAATAAAGAAGTGCTTAGCATGTGAATTGAACGACAACTTCTTTCTTAAGTAGATAGCGACCAATAATAGAGTGATGGCAGCAAATAGCACTCGCGCTTCAATCAACACGGCTGGGCCCAATGGATTAGCGGCAATTCTCATGAACAGAAACGAACCGCCCCATATAGCTGCGAGAGTTATTAATTTTAGAAAGTTCACGGCTTATATCTCAGAATGTGTAAAACCCGACTATGGAGGAAAGATAACTATTACACAAACATAGATACCAATACTGTGCAGTTATGGACATAAGTTTGAGTTCTTAAACAGGAACAGCTTCGATGAATTTCGTTCTGTTTATTGAGCCATATTTGATGAGTAATCTAGCGTTAGACATCAAACTGAGGTGAACAAAATGAAGATTGAACACATCGCAATTTGGACCAAACAACTCGAAGTGCTGAAGCGATTTTATGAAGACTATTTCGGCGCGACATCGAATTCAAAATATCACAACCCAACTAAAGGGTTTTCTTCATACTTCCTCTCTTTCGAAACAGGGAGCCGTCTAGAGATCATGGAAATGGACTCGGTGCCTGAATCGAAAGATGACATCTATGATCAGTTTACAGGCTTTGTTCATATGGCGATTTCATTGGGCTCGGAACAAGCGGTCGATGCACTCACTCAACGCTTGGTTGAAGATGGTTATGAGCGCTTAGATGGCCCAAGAAGAACAGGCGATGGCTATTATGAGAGCTGTGTACTCGATCCAGATGGTAATCGCTTGGAGCTTACCGTTTAATGGAGGGAGCTTGAATAGCTTTTAACTCACCAACGGAACTGAGGTATTACAATGATGAAGCATGCTATGACTTTCCTTTTTAGTCTTGGGCTTATGGGATGTGTAACCTCAGAACCGGTGTATGAGCAGGAGACGGACGCGAAACCTGAACCATCACAACCCATAGGTTACCTTGGTTTTAAAGCTCACCAAGAGTGGGCGATTCAATTCAATGATTGCACGGTCTACGATTTAATCGGCGCACAACCCTACCAGTGGTTTGATCGCACTTCAGCCTCTGTGAGCTGTTATACGTTCAAGCCAAACGATGCCATCGAGCCATTATCAGTCTATGCCGACGCAAACTTCGACAGCAATAAGCTATCCCCGATTAACCGCTTTCAAGAGTTGCAGGTATCAGAGTCAGGCTGGGGCAGCTTTCCTGCCGTCTATGAGACCAACGGCACCAATTGGCTGAAAGTCAAAGAGGGTTGGATTCACCTCACACTTGCTGATCAGACTCTCGTCCAGTTCTACCCAGGAACTCAAGACCTATCCGGCAAATCGCAGCATGATCAGTATTTTGAGCAGCATTGATGTTGGGGTGCCATTCGTTCTTATTATGATAAGAGGTTTGCTCAGCTTATTTGGAAGCTGAGGCGTTGAGTGCTGTGACTATTTCTAGAATTGATTCGAATTCATATTCGGTGAAGCATTGGCGTCTATCTTGGCTATAGGTGAAGTTGTATAAGTAGTTGAATATGGTACGCCAATGCTGCGACATCTGGTAAGAGATGCTCTTTTGATATTGGGTTGGTAGCCATTGAATTAGCTGGTTTAAGTAGTCTTGGTGCCATTCAGTGCCGTTGAATTCAAGGTCAGGTTCTTTGCTTTCAGTTAGAGCGCATAGAGTGACATCCCAATAGCCGCTTGGATATTGCTTGGTTTGAGTCGACCAGTTTTCTCCCCACCAACCAATACTCTTTTGCTCAATATCAGTCTCGGAATTGTTTTCCGAGGGTGTTGTGTATAGGTAATAAAGATTGTAACGACCAGCCATTATACCTTGGGTAAGATTGGTGATAGCGCCACCGCGAATGAAACTCTCGTGTTCTAGAAAGAAGTCGAATCGGTGATGTTGAGGCAATATCTTAGACAAACTTATCCAATGGGCGTGGGCTGCATAGACGGGTCGAAGCACGCTTCCTTCATTGGACTGACACTCCATTTGATAGGTGTAACCTAATTCATCAAATTTACTTCGAGAGAAAATCTTATCGTAAGTCGCTTGAACGGTTTCTAAAGGTGAAGTTGACGACTCATCCGTTGTTTCTACGGAGTCTAAGTAATAAATCCCTGCGGGGCTGTTCTGTGTGTCATGTCGATAAAAGTTGTCAGTGTCTAAGACATGGAAACCATACTGGCTTTCGGTAGTCGAAAGGTTCCAGCATTTCAGGGTATTTCCTTTTCCTGAGCGTGATAAAAATACGAAGCTTGAGGTGTGCAGCGACATGCTGCTTTCGGCCTTGCTAAGATACTTTTGAATCAGCAGTTGATTGAACTGTTGCAGCAATTGAGCCAACTGTTTTATACGTTCGTAGAACAATTTGCTATTGAGTTGAGATAACCGTTGAAGATCTTTAGGTGAAACGCCAGAAGTGATCAGCGTTAACAAAGGCTGCAGTTTGCTACTGGTCTTTTGTGGATTGAGTAGGCTGAACACCGTTGAGCATTGTTTGCATTTAACACGCGGTGTGCCGATCTTTGTGCTCCCATAGGCACTGGTTTCAGTGTGTTTTAAGCAAGTAGGGCATTCAATCTCAGGCAAGCGGAGTTGATTAGTTTCGATTTGCTTTGCTAAAGCGAGGATCGGCTCGTTTTCCAGTATCGGAGTAAATGCCCCACACAAAGGGCATTTATAAGACGTGAAGCCTAATTGAGAGCTGCGCTGATAAAGGCTTAGATCAGGATTAGCTAGGTTAAAACAGTTATATGTTTTACAGCAATTGAACTGAGTTCTCATGAGTGTTGTACCTGCTAATCCCTGATACGTATCTTATGACGTAAGTTGTTGGATATCTCTGTTACTGACGACTTACATCGACTTGACGACCAAGTTCAGGAACTATGATGTTTTTACGTTCTTGGAAACCTTCAATCAGTACTTGCATGACCGGATCTCCGTTCGATAGTGTTTCGCCTTTATTAAATACAGTGTAACCATCGCCACCACTGGCCGCGTATGAATACGTTGCCACTTTGTACTTCTGATTCTCGGATACGGGCTCGCCGTTGATACTCAAGCTAATCAAACGCTCACCTTCCGGTTCTGTACTGTCGTAAGTGGCTTTGATCCCTGAGAATTGCGCCAGACCGTAAGGCAATGTGTAGCTGTATTCAAGCAGCTCTTGAACGTTGTCACCCGTTAGTTCAACCACCGTTAGTGTGTCAGTAAACGGGAAAAGGTTCATTACATTTTCACGAGTGACTGCACCTGGATTTAGGTCAACACGAAGGCTGCCTGAGCTGATCATCGCGATGTCAGCTTGGCCTGCATCTTTCATCAAATCAGCCACTAGGTTGCCAACATTCGATTCTCGATAGTAACGGCGTGATGCGGCTTTATCTAGGGTAGAAAGCTGATCGGCTAATGTTGGGTGAGCATCGCGAATTTTCTGAATCAATGCGTAAGTCGCTTCGTCACGCTCTAATTTGGCAGATTCAACGGGAATCAATTTTCCGCCTAAGAATTTCACATCATGCTTTTCGGTATCGACGGTAAATTTGGTGTAGCCAAGGTGCATGCCTTGACCAAAGGTTAAGCCGATAACGGTGCCTGTTTTTGGATGAACGACTGGTTCAACTAAGCCATTGTCAGAGTGACCTCCGAAGATCACATCAACGCCTTTGAGCTTTCCTGCCATTTCGTAGTCTTCATCGAATCCGCGCTGAACTTCTGCATCGGCTTCTTTGTCGGTTTGCATAGGCGCCGTCTTGTTTTGGTGCGTTAGTACCACGATCATGTCGACATCATCGCGGATTTTATCAGCCCATTTTTGAGCGATTTCCGTAGGATCTTTGACGGTTAGCCCTTTACGGTTTCCTTTCCACATTGTGTTGTAGAACGCATCAATTCCCATGACACCAATTACGCCGATTTTAACGCCATCACGCTCAAGGATTGTGTAAGGTTGAGCAAACATCGAATCAGAAGCTTCATGGAAGATATTCGCGTTGAGCACAGGGAAACGAGCACGAGGCATAGTTTCTACCAGTGATTCCCAACCGTATTCGAATTCATGATTACCCAGTGTGATTACGTCATAACCCATTGAGTTATACAGGTCGAAAGGCAGCTTACCTTTCGATTTTTTAGAGAGTGCGCCCGTATAAATATCACCAGCGTCTAATAGAAAACTGGTTCCTTCTTCAGCTTGAACGTTTTTGATCAACGTCGCCAAGTAAGGGATACCGCCAATCAGCTCAATGTCATCATTCCAGAACGCGTCTACGGGTTCGTAAACACTTTCAATATCGTTGGTATGAAGCAGAGTGATCTCTTTTATTTCGGCTAAGGTTGGCATTGAAGCCACTGTCGTTAATACGGAGACAGCAAAGCATAAAGGTTTCATTTTAAGGTTTTTCATAGCGTGCTCATGTCAGTGAAGGAAACGTTTGCCATTTTAGTGAGCACGAGTGGGATGAGTGTGCGCTAAAGCACAGTCTTTAGCCTAGATTGATCCTAGAAATTAAGAAATTACCTTTTGAGTTGGTTTTAATGAAAGGAGTCATGTGGGCTGGTATGAGCTCAAATTGATCCTAAGTTTGATCATAAAAAGATCAAAAAGGCATTGCTGAAACCGGTTTCAATCTGTATCTTTGCTTTTATTGAAATCGGTTTCAGAGTTGCAATGAGCTCTCTAATCCTGATCTTTTTCACGAATAACTTGTAGCGAGTAATGGTATGAACAACGAATTTCCGAACGATTTTTTATGGGGTGGTGCGGTTGCTGCACATCAACTAGAAGGCGGCTGGGATGCGAATGGTAAAGGTGTCAGTGTTGTTGATGTATTAACAGCGGGCGCTCATGGTATACAACGTCGAATCACCGATGGCGTGATTGATGGCGAAAACTATCCAAACCAAGTCGCAGTGGATTTCTACCATCGCTATAAAGAAGACATTAAGTTATTCGCTGAGATGGGTTTTAAGTGTTTCCGTACCAGTATTGCTTGGACGCGTATTTTCCCAAATGGCGATGAAGCTGAGCCGTGTGAAGCGGGTTTGGCGTTTTACGATGATCTATTTGATGAGCTTCTGAAATACGATATTCAGCCAGTCGTGACGCTGAGCCACTTTGAAATGCCTTACCATCTAGCTAACGAATATGGCGGCTGGATGAACCGCAAAGTGATCGACTTCTTCGTTAAGTATTCAACTACGGTGATGGAGCGATACCAGCACAAAGTAAAATACTGGATGACGTTCAACGAGATCAACAACCAGATGAACACTTCGGCAGACATCTTCGGTTGGTTGTGCTCAGGCGTGAAGTTCCCACAATGTGAAAAGCCGCAAGAAGCCATGTATCAAGCGGTTCACCATCAGTTTGTTGCCAGTGCGTCGGTGGTTAAGAAAGGTCACGAGATCAATCCAGAACTTCAAATTGGCGCAATGTGTGCGATGGTGCCTTTCTACCCTCGCTCTTCAAAGCCAGAAGACATCATGGTGGCGCAGCAAGCGATGCGTGACCGTTATTTCTTCTCGGACGTAATGATGCGTGGCCATTACCCAAATTACGCTAAGCGTGACTGGGCAATCAAAGGCTTCAACATTGAGATGCAGCCCGAAGATGAGCAGATCCTAAAAGAAGGTAAAGCGGATTACCTTGGCTTTAGCTACTACATGTCTAATACCTTGGATTCTTCTTCTCACCAATCGACTGAAGAAGCGATGGACGGCGGTCATGAAAACTCGGTCGATAACCCGTTTATCCAGTCTAGCGATTGGGGCTGGCCAATTGACCCAACGGGTTTACGTTTCTGTTTAGCGTCTCTGTATGAACGTTATGAAGTGCCATTGTTCATCGTTGAGAACGGTTTTGGCGCTGTTGATACCATTGAAGAAGATGGCAGCATTAATGACGACTACCGTATCGCTTACCTTGGCGACCACATCAAAGAGATGAAAAAAGCCGTTGCGATTGATGGTGTTGATTTGATGGGTTATACCCCTTGGGGCTGTATCGATTTAGTGTCGTTCACCACTGGCGAGATGAAAAAACGCTACGGATTCATTTACGTAGATAAGCACAACGATCAATCTGGCTCACTAGAACGCAAGCGCAAAAAGTCATTTGAGTGGTATAAAGGCGTGATTGCATCTAACGGTGCCACTATTTAGAATGCATTTCCCAGCACAGTTATATGAACTGTGAGCTGTCATTTTGCAATGAATTAGTCGGCCTATGTCGGCTAATTTTTTATAAAGGAAAAGAAGCGAATGGTAACCATGCTTGATGTCGCGAACCGCGCAGGCGTATCTAAATCGACCGTTTCTCGTGTCTTAAATGGCAAGAACATCGTGCGCCCAGATGTGGTGAAAAAGGTATTTGATGCGATTCAAGAAACAGGTTATCGACCGAACTTGTTGGCTCAGCAATTGGCGACTAAGAAGACCAATTTCATCGGCTTTGTAATCACTAATGAGTTGTTCAATGGCCCTTACTTTTCTTCCTTGATGTATCACGCGGCTTCTTATAGCGAAGAGTCGAATCACCAGCTGGTGATCACCGATGGCAAACACAGCGCTGAAGACGAAAGAAAGGCAATCAACTTCCTGCTGGATATGAAGTGCGCGGGCATCATCATCTATCCACAGTGCTTAACCGAAAGTGAGATTGCAAAGATCATCGAAAGCACTGACACACCGATTCTGGTACTCAACCGAGAAATGCCGTCGAAGCCCAATCATGCTATCACCACCGACCACTATCAGAGCGCTTGTTTGATGGTTGAACACATCATCGAGCAAGGCCATATAGACATTGCAGTGATTCGAGGAAAAGCCGGTTCTTCGACCGATGAGCTGCGTTACCAAGCCTATCAAGATGTGCTAACTAAACAGGGTATTGCATTGGATGAGTCCAAAGTTGTTCAAGGTGATTGGACGATGGAGAGCGGTTATCACGTGGCTCAGGCTCTGGTAAAAAGCAAAGCAACGTTCACCGCTATCTTGTCTGAAAACGATGATATGGCGATTGGTGCGATTAAGGCGTTAACTGAACTAGGGTACTCATTGCCTCAAGATGTTTCTATCGTCGGTTTTGATAACAGCAAAGTGGGGGCGTTTTTAACGCCAAGCTTAACGTCTGTCAGTGTGCCATTAGAGCAAATGACGCAAAAGGCGATCCTGCAAATTGTCGGTGAAACAGAGCAAGCGACCACCATCAATACCACTGGTAGTTTGGTGTTACGTGATTCGATAGCGAAGCTAAATTAGCACTGTTCGAATTTCATATTTCACCTACAAAAAGTGACGAGCTGCGCATCTCTTAAACCAAGCTTAAACACTCCTTATTCACTGTTATTTAGATGTGCGATATTGCGTTTTTTGGTCGATGAATTGACCAGCATTAGTTAAGTAATGTGAGACTAGCTAAGTAATATGAAAATAGCTAAGTGATGTGAGAACAGGTAAGTAACGTGAAAACAGAAAAACAAAAAATGCTAGCAGGCGAACCTTATCAGGCTTGGGATAAAGAGCTTTATTCAGCTCGTATCGAATGTCGTAAGGTGCTTCAAAAACTCAATAACAGTATTCCTGACACACCCGAATGGGAAGCAGCAACGCAAGAGCTCATTCCGGGCTGTGAAAATGCACATTTAGAACCTCCATTTCGTTGTGATTACGGCTCGAACATCAAGCTGGGCAAGAACTTCTACGCTAACTTTAACTGCGTGATTTTGGATGTAGCTGAAGTGACCATTGGCGATAATGTGCTGCTTGGTCCGAACGTTCAAATCCTGACCGCAGGTCATCCACTCGATGTGAAAGGCCGAGTTGAAGAGGGTGTTGAGTTTGGTACACCGATTAATGTTGGCGACAATGTTTGGCTTGGCGGTGGTGTGATCATTTGCCCCGGTGTCACTATTGGCGAAAACAGCGTGATTGGCGCAGGCAGTGTGGTGATCAAGGACATCCCAGCTAATGTGGTTGCCGTCGGTAATCCATGTAAAGTACTGAAAGCGATCGATAACGAGTAAACTCGTCGATACTTGAGAAATGATTTAATTGTTTTGACTCAGGTGTTAAGAGTATTTCAATGACAGCTGTTTAGATGTTTCAGAAAAAATACTCCTAAGCCATTGATGGCTTGGGTCATTGTTTCTTGATGCATGCCAGAACATTGAAATACTCAACCAATCAGGTAAGAAATCGCATTGCAATGTTTTCAGGTTGAAATGACGAAAGTACTGATCTAAAAGTGTGCTTGGAAATATGCCGATATAGTCGTTTTGTTCAATAATCGGCAACATTTCCGTGATGCTGTTCGAGTGCCATGCAATGTCTCGTTTCCTTAATAACCTTTCTGCTGTTAGCCCTTTATTCAGTAAATAGCTTTGCACCTGACCGGGTACCGTATGTGTGACATGTCTTTCATTTAAAAACTCTGTTGCTGTAATACTCGACCCAGTTAATCGAGGGTGTTCTTTTCGGCAAATAACATTGAGCTGGTTTTTGACGATCACTTTTGAACATAGTTGTGGGTATTGACCATAATCAACGTCCAAGGTGATATCGAACCTTTTTCTCAACATACTTATTGTCTCTGATTGGCTTACATGTGCTTCTGCTTTGATGCTTGCCAAGGGAGCTGCTTGACCAATAAGCTTTGATGCGACAGGTAGGATGCTTAAACCGAATACACTTAGCGCAGAGACGACAAACTCTCGCTCACAATGTTTTGGGTCAAAGGTACGATAATAAGGTGTAGTGAGTTTGATGTCTTCGACCGCAGAGGCTAGCGTCGGATAGATACTGATTGCCAACTGAGTAGGTGTTATTCCATGGCTTTCACGGAGAAATAAGGGGTCATCAAATAGAGCCTTAAGTCGAATTGCACTTTGGCTTATTGCAGATTGACTGACGCCAAGCCTTTTTGCAGCGCGGCTAAAACTGCGCTCTTCCATAATCGCAACGAAAGTTGGAATAAGGCTAAAGTCTGAATATTTCATTGGTCATCGTGTAGTCGGCATATTGATTGTTCAACTTATACTGACTGTTGTGCTAAAAATCACCATTAATAGAGGTGGAATGAGACTTTATAGGCTTTCTTTAATGTTCATTTATCCCGAATGATTTCATTCGATGCTATATCCCTGTTCATCGCCTTAAATTGAGCTCTGTACTAGGTTTCTTCCTCGGTGCTTGGCTTGATACAAAAGTTCATCAGCAGAAATGATGGCCTCTTCAATTGATTGACCTGTTGATAAGTCCACAAGCCCTAATGAAGCTGAAATGCCTCCGTTGACTTGATTGTGCAACTGCTGATCGCTTGATATTTTAGCGCGAATACGGTCGGCGAGTTTTACGATATCAGATTGCTTCTCTGTTTTAATGATCACAATAAATTCATCACCTCCGATCCGATAGCACTCATCGTGTCTTCTAACACTCTCCAACAATATTTCACTCACTCGAACCAAAACACAGTCGCCTATGTGATGGCCATATTTATCATTGATCATCTTAAAATGGTCGAGGTCTATGGCGATAACGCCGACACAGCGAGATTGTTCATGTTGCTGTGTTTGTTCGATACGCGAGCTTGCAGTTTCAAGGTAAAGCCGGTTTTTAAGCCCTGTAAGCGTATCTGATTGCAGTGCTTGCGCTGTTCTGTCTTGATAGCGAGAAAACGCCTGCATTAATACGTAGAGCAACCCCAACAACAGAATGATCTCAATGAGATTTTGCAATGAGACAATGATCTCAACAACGGAGGTGGTCATGTTGTCGAACACCAACAATTTCGCGTTTAGTTGGGGGAGAGGCACTGTGATCAAATGAAAATATCGATTGTCGTCTGAGCTAAGCCTAAAGAACGGTAAGTTCCCGAGGTGTGTCTCGGTAAAGTGGAGGGTTGAATCAGCATCTACTTGATCGGATCTAATGAGGTTGTTGGTGAACGTGATTTTCGCTGGCTCACCAGAAGGCATGAAGACTTCTTTTTTCTCATTCTCAATCATTATGATGGTGTTCCACCCTGAATTAATTTTCGGGAAGTAGGGCATTAAGTCAAAATGGGTTTCAAAATAATTGGGTGGTTTTATGCTACCTGCGATTAGATGTACTTGAGAGTGTGCTTGGTCATAATCTAACCCCCAAAGTGTATGTTTATGTTTGATTGCGTTGGTAAATGTAGACGACTCAGGGTTTAAACCAAAGCGACGTGCGACGATTTGAACATCGCTACCACTGAAAGGAGATGAAGATGAATGAAGTACCCCTTCTAAGCTATTAATATCGACGTGGCCAAGTGAAGGCGATAACGTAGCCCCTAATATTTCTAACGTTCGGGATATATTATCTTGGACAAGAAACTGGATGAGCTGAGTTCTATGTTGTTGGTCTTTTTCAACAAACCCAATCAGCTTTCTAATATCACCAATGTGCAAACATAAGATACTCAGTGCAGCACAGGCTATCATCCAGTGGCGTTGTTTGATGATGAATTTCAATATATTCATATGGTTCACCCTTGTCTCGAAAACTCAAAGCCCGTGAGTATCCCCTGCTCATTCAGTAAATGGGGTCTATGGCTTTTACTTGTATCTGTAGCTCTTCTTTGTAGTGTCCTGCTCGCGATAGGTTTGTATTTCCAGTGATTTTTAAGTCAAAAGGGATATTGTGTTTTCCCCTTGAATAACGCTTTATCGGAAGCATTTGATGCGTTGGTGATATTTCAGTCCCGTCAACGATAAGCTTGTACTCAATCGTCCATTTTGGATTCTGAGAATTAACCAACTGTCGATATTTGGGTTTTACCCATAGCTCGGTGCGTGAATTTGAACTGATTACAAAGTCGGTTTGATAGCGCTTGCTGTTTGATAGAACACCCAAAGCCCAGCGATACCCTGATGTTGTTTTATGAAAATTGTTACCTTTGCCAGACCAATCCAAAGAGACAAATGACTTAACTTTGTAGTTTGCGTTTGCTGAGAGTGTCACGGTCTGGTCGTTTTTGAACTGCAATTTGACGAGAAATGGCACCGCATACTTGGTCGCATAATTAATTTTTGCTTTGGGATCGACTAATGAGAAGCGAACCGGACGATTCTGCTGAGAGCTAAGTAAATATTCACGCTCTTTGGGGTCATAGGACAGCATAGTTTGATTCTGATTAATGAAGTGAATATGTGAAGATTTTGGGCGGTCTAACACCTTTAAACGTACAGATTTCAGTGCACATTGTTCAGTTTTAGAACGAAGTTTTTTCAACTCAAATCGGATGCTGGCATAGCCGGATTTATCAAATTCGAGCGGGGTGTTGCTCGATTGGGTTATATCCCAGACGCCTGCACAATTCGTGGCAAAGGCCATTGAGGGGTATGCAATAGCTGACGCAAGTAGATATGACGTCAGTAGCCATTGCACTGTCCTCATCAAGAGTTTTCTATTCATGACTCGCTCCTTGTATGAGTTGAATCTCTGGAAGACGAATTAAATTGTCCTCTGATTCCGGGATGTTCATGTGTCCTTTAATCTCTGAGTTCATGGGTTGAATTTTGTAGCGTCCACTGCGGATCCCTTCTACAACGAATCGTCCACCTTTATTGGTGAAGAATGGGATGGAATCGCCTGTATCGCTGATAAAGTAACCCTGAGTTAGTGACAACGGTTTTCCATCGCTTAAGCTCAATCTTCCGATCACGGTTTTGGATGCGTCTGAGCCAACAGTGAAAATGTGACTGGTGTATGCGCCTGGAGTAACGTTGTAGAAGTAATTACCAATGTCGTAGCCAATCGGTGCATTCGGTGCTTCCACCGTGAAGCTTTGAGATAGATGAGCGGTAGAAAGGCTTATTGCATTGTTGAGTCCATTTGAAGAGATGGCTTCGGCGTTATCGTCTTCATCACTGTTTATCAATACTTTTGAGTCTAAGGTGTCATGAACTTGCACGACCGCAGCTGCACCGTATATCGGGCGTGACCAAGATAAGGTGCCGTCGCTGATTGTGAATGCGGTACTTGGTCTAAAAGAGGTGACGACGGTGTCTTCAGATTCGGTTGAGTTATAGTAGGTGACATCACCGTCGTAGCGAACTCGGTTACTGACGTAATCACCACGCAGTTGATATTGGCCTTGGTCAGATTCCACATCTGCAGATAACGCATAACCATATTGACCAACTTGGTTTTTACTAGGCTTACTAAAGCTTGCACGTCCGATCTCAGTATCACTTGCGTATCCTGCATCTGCGGTATATTGACCGTCATCAGAACTCCATGTCCAATCAATAGATACGGTGCCTTTAGTATTTGAAACTCCCTCATTTGGGTCTTCTTCATGAGTAATACCTAAACCAATCACAACATTGGAGTAAGACCAAGATGTTGAAGCCTCTGCACTCCACTCAGCTTCGTAGCCACTCTCTTTATCTAGGTTGTATGAAAGGGACAAGTAAATATCGTCGGTAATACCTAAGGTATAGCTGACCGCTGCTGAGTGGCCTGTAGTGCCTTCTTCTGTCCAAGGCTGATAGGAGTAGGAATCATAAGACTCAAGGGCGATACGTAAATTGGGGGCGCTGTAGTTGTTTTGATCCCAGAGCGAAGCGGCATAATCGATACTCGCAATATAGCCAGTTTCATCGTATTCGCTGGATTGGCTGCCCGAGAGTCGAAAGCCAATATTACCGATTGAAGTCCCAAGCGTAGAGATTCCCCCCAGTACGAATCCGTCTTTATGGTAAAAGCCGTTTAGTCCTAGAGTTAAGTATTCGGTTAAGCCATAGTCATAAAAAGCACTGGTGATTAGGTTATCGGTATCGTACTTATAGTTACTGTCTTCTATTTCTGAAGGAGCGCCTAAATACATACCAAAGTCTGATATTCCTTCTTTAAGCAACTTCGAATTGTAGAACACGCTGTAGAGGATGGAATCTCGTCTTCCTGATTGATATTCAATATCTAAACGAACGTCGTTACTACCTGAAGAGAGCGGTAAGTTGTCGAGTAGGTAGCGGCCCGGCGGAAGACGAAATTCTGTTACGTAAGAATCGTTGATGTAGAGTTCGATGTCGGCTGATTCTTCAAGAACTAATGCTTGAGTACCGCCTACCTGAATACTGCGATTAGGTTGTAATGCTGAGTAATTACGTTCAAAACCGATTCCACCAAATTGTTGGCTAGGTAGGTGGCCTGAAGTGCTGTTGACCTGATCGCCAAATGTTACTCGGTAAGGAACTTCTGCACGGTCAATAAAGGCCGATATATCACCACGATAAAAACTTTGGTCCTCATCGGTGCCGCCATCAAAATACCCTGAAAGTTTATAATTCACCCCCCGAGCTCCGGCAAAGTTCCCTGTAGAGATCCACTCTACATTCCACTTTTGTTCTCCACTTTGAGTCTTGACCCCTCGTGTATCCGATACGCCAAAGTTAAAGTTATTGATGTTAGTAAAAAAGGCTGACGTAGAATAAATAGGCGAAGAGTAAGGGGAGCTGAAACTCAAAGCTTGTTCTTTTCGTACATCTTGAACAAAAGACAACGAGATAGACATGTCGGACGATGAGAAGGAGAGTAATATTCCCCACTCTTTAAGTATTTCAACTGAAATAAAAGTGTCTTTGTACGAAGATAAGTTACCTGACACTTCGCTCGTAAGCGCTGATGCAATCAGTTTATGTAGTTGTTCTGTATTAACTTTAGAGATAGTTTTGCCATCAGAAAAGGCATCTACATCGCCCACTGTTGAGCCCAAATAGTTGATTGGAAATGGGAATAACCAATCCGCGGAATAGGCGTAAGGTTGGGTTAGCAAACATAGAGAAACCCACAGTAGTACTGTGAAATATCGTCTCATGTTTACCTCCCAGTAAAGCTCGTGTAAAAGCCAGTGGTTCAGCGTTAATTATTTTGCTTTATGGCAATACCAGTGACTTTTTTGAATTTGCTTGGAATCGGGTAATATGCAGTGGCACCAGGCATTAAGTAGCCACTTGTCTTAGTATCTATTTGGCTCCACGGGAGGTCTTTTTTCTCGCCGTCCGTTTGAAGTTCGAATACTGCGTGAAGTAAGTTCACTAGGACTTGGCTTGTGTTTTCTACCACTATGTTCCTGTCTTTAATCGAGGGTTTCATAGTCGGCTTTAGTGAGTTAGGGGAGACAAAAGCTAAGGTCGAAAAACTGAGAAGCGTTTTTATTTTACTGTCATTATCTTCTGGTCCCTCGACTTCTAGTTCGTTGAATTCAATTCGGTACAGTTTGGTCATTGTGAGAGCATCGCTAGGGATATAGCGAACCCGAATTTTTTGAGAACTTTGTGGGTCTACCATTATTTGAGGAGGCAAAATGAGAAAACTATCTTCATTAAGTGTTAGTACCTCACCAGTTTCATCGTAGCTTACGTCATACACTACAACTTCAAGTGGAAGTGAGCGATCTTGGGGATTATTGATGGTATAGCTTGAGAGTGCCTTTCCGCCAAATTCACTCATTTCTTGATACATAGGAGTGATTTCGTAGCTGAGAACGACGGTGTGGAAGAGTAGCAGACTGATAAATAAAGTGATGTTTTTCATAAAACCCTTCCTTGGTAAAATGAGCCCACATTTGTGGGCTCTGATTTATGAGCTAAAAGCCACACATGTGATGACAAGTTTTCGCTTGGAGTTTCACATACACTGTAGAGCGGTAATTACCGGCTCTTGCTAAAGCTGCACCCTCTGTAGTAATACTAAGAGGAACTTCTGCAATTCTTGCTTGTTGGTGTTCGCCACTCCATTTAACTTGGAAGTTACCTGTCGTATTACCAAACAAACCATCACTTGCTTCGCTTGTATCGAAAATGTCAGTTTGATTTGCTTGTAGCGTGTAATCGATACGTTCTTTACCAATGGCCATGCCAAAACGAGTCATTTTGAAAGGTGTGGCAGTCATATCGACTTCCATTGATTTTCCGTAGTTACACCACGCGCGAAGCTTTGCAATTGGCTTACTAGCTGTTAACCCTGAGACCAAATTTTTGCTTTCTGCCAACATGTCAGTTAGGTGGATATCGCCATTCACAAACTCTCCGGCTTGTGCTGACTTTAAGTTGAGTACACAACGTTGTGGAATCGTGCCTTCCATGCGAATGTGTGCTCCATCAGTGTTACTTGCATTGCTGAGTAGGGTGTTAGTTGCTCCACCAAACTGGACGACATTTGCCTCTAATTTAGCTCCGCCAGAACCACCATGTGCAAAGCTATTTACGCTAAACATCACACCTGCTACTGCTACTGCTATCATTAACTTTTTCATAATTATTCCCTCATTACCTGTGTTATTACCGACAACAACTAGATAATAATTTGCCGTTAAGATATGTGCCTCGCAAAGGTGGGTGATATATTTAATAAACAAGTATGAAAAGAGTGCTAATTTTAAACAGTTAATTCATGTGCTTTTGCAAATAATTCGTACCGTGAGTGAACATCTAACTTAGACATCACATTGTAAGCGTGAGTCTTTACAGTATTTATGCTCACATTAGTGTCTCTTGCTATTTGAATGTTCGAAAATCCTTGTAACATTAACTCAAAAACGCGCCTTTCTTTTTTCGTCAAAGAAAATTTACTCGTAACTTTTTCTGTTATAGATATTGGTGTTTTTTGTGTGTCATTAATGCATAGATCAATAATGAAACTTTCCATCACATGACGTGGGAACCATAATTCACCATCTTGAATAGACTTAATGGCTTTAGGCAGAAATTCAAAGTGATTGGTTTCAATTTGACCAAAGAATCCAAGCTGTAAATAGTCATAACAACTTGAACTAGTAATGTTGATCGCAATCCATTTGTCCTTCCTATTTACGATAGATAAACCACATTTGTTTGGCATGGGGATGGTTTGCCTATCGTAAATGACGATGCCTCTATAGCTAACATTAAGTTCAGAAAAGGATTCAAGAGCTTGAAACTGACTCAATGGGAATGCAAATTTCAAAATGTCTTGTATAACCCTAGATAAAACTACATCTCTAGTAATTAAACATATATATGGAGATGGAAGGTGGTGTGACATAAGTACCCTACCTTGTTGCGTTTTTCGACGGAATTATGTGTAAACTAAGCGCGCTGATTTATTCATCAACCACTGGCCTTGTCCAAAGCGTGATATCAGCTGATTTTGATTTTTACATTGAGTTTTGTGAAGAATGCTTTTGATTTGGGTTCTGACTGTTTCTTTGGATACATTGCGTATTTGCGCGACTTCTGAACCAGTTAACCCTTTGATTATTAGTTCTAAAACAACAAGCTCCGATTTTGTAAGAATCGGGGGCAGGATTGTGGTTGTAGGTTCGGCGTAGCGGTTCCAATGCAACAACATTGTATGGTGAGCTATCCAAGAATTTGCCCAAGCGATAGTGATGTCACAGATGAGCTCAAGTTGGCGGAATTCTTCTGGATTCAGTGCATTTATGCTGTGGAGAACAATGACTATCTCATAATTGTAAGAGAGTTCATCAGTGATTGAATAGTGATTTAGAGCATGGGTAATGATCGACAGCTCTTGATGATCAAAGATTCGATTTTCAATTATGGTGTCTTGGCTATGGAATAATTGACCTTTCTTATCCATTGAGAGTAAAGATAGGTAAGAGTCAAGCTTCTCTGTGACTCGCTTTGAAATAGAGATTCTATCATTAACACTTTTTATATACTTGAAAACAGGTTTTTTGTTTTTTGACATGATAACTAAAGTGGCATGTTCAATCCCAATTTCTATGAGCCCATCTTTAATTTCCTCTTCTAATTCAGAAGGGGATTTATTAAAACCATGATCTAATGGAATTGTGTTTTCTGATATCTGCATCTCTCATTCCTTAAGCTTGCATCAAGCGGATATTTTCATATTGTCGTATGTTTTCCACTATCTTATATAGATATTAGTCACCTATTGATGTCTTTATCATCACCCAATTGGGTGAAAACTAAATAATATGGCTTTGATTTCGCAAGGTATTATTGTTAATTAATTAGTATTGATCTAAATCAAAGTTAATGAGTAAGTTATTAAAAAGAAAATTAAATAACTAATTGATATTAAAAAAATACATTTGATAGTATCCATACTAATTATTTCTGAAGCAATGTTGATTCGCTTATATCAGGTATTAGTGGTGAACTTATCAGCAAGGTGATTTTCAATAAAGAAAAATGGCGAATAGATAGTCTATTCGCCATTTTATTTATTGAGTGACCAACTAGATGTTTTGGATAGGAGAGCCCACTTGTTGACCTATCTTGTCTAACGCACCACTGAATCGAGTCAGAACAAGAGCGATCAAAACGATCACAGCACCTACCCAAGGGGTGTTCATTAATCCAGATTTCGCGACAATCAAACCACCGCCCCATGAGCCTAATGCGATACCGACGTTGAAGGCTGCAATGTTCAACCCAGAAGCGACATCGACTGCGTCTGGTGTGTATTTCTCAGCCAGTTTCACAACATACACTTGTAGCCCCGGAACGTTACCGAATGCGAATGCACCCCAAACCAAAATGGTAGCAACAGCTGCGTAAGGGTTTACTGCGGTAAAGTTGAATACTACCAGTACCGCGGCTAAACCAGAGAAGATAACGGTCAGTGCTTTAATCGGGCCCATCTTGTCGGCCATTTTTCCGCCCCAGATGTTACCTACCGCCACTGACACACCGTAAACCAACATGATGAGACTGATAGAGCTCGAATCAAATCCTGATACGTTTTCCAGTATCGGAGCAAGGAACGTAAACGCTGTGAATGTACCGCCATAACCTAGTGCTGTGATAGCGTAAACCAACAGCAAGCGTGGTTGAGTTAGAACCTTTAGTTGTGCCGAAATCTTCGCCGCTGGTGGTTGCTTAAGGTTGCTTGGAACCAAGATAGCGCTACCGATAAGAGCAATAAGACCAAGCAAGGCAACGATCAAGAAGGTTGCTTGCCAGCCAAAGGTTTGGCCGATGTAAGTGCCCAGTGGTACGCCTGTCACCAATGCAACCGTTAAGCCCGTAAACATGATCGCAATGGCACTGGCTGCTTTATCTTTTGAAACCAAACCTGTCGCGATGGTCGACCCAATCGAGAAGAACACACCATGGGCAAGGCCAGTCAAAATTCGTGCGGCGATCAGCGTGTTATAGCCTGGAGCTTGCCACGCCAATAAGTTACCAATGACAAACAATGCCATCACGGTCAGCAACACCGATTTACGATTCCATTTGCCGGTTAATGCCGTTAATACTGGTGCGCCAATAGCAACGCCAAGCGCGTATAAACTGACTAATAGGCCCGCCGATGGCAGAGATACATTCAAGTCGCTCGCCATGGTAGGAATCAAGCCTACGATGACAAATTCTGTGGTTCCGATGGCAAAGGCGCTGAGCGTCAATGCAAGTAATGCTAGTGGCATAATCATCTCTCTTACTGTTCTTTGTTAAATACCGAGCGCGATAAAATGGGGCAGCTTGTGACTGCAATAGGAGCGCTTCGTTTGATGGCGAGGATTATCTAGCAATATATATTTGTGATAAATGACCTAATTAACAAATAACCTTTGTTAAATTTGCAATAATTGAAGGAGTAACCGATCATTGGATTAAGCTGATGAGCACAAGCGAAATGACATTAAACAAAATGAAGATAGCGAAGGAGCCTTATGTTAACCCGTTCAGATGATTTAGAAATGGTACTCACCGTTGTCGATGCTAGTGGTTTTTCTGCGGCGGCAGAGGCGCTGGATGTGCAGGTCGCCAAGGTATCTCGTTCGGTGAGTAAGGTTGAGTCGCAACTCGGCGTCTCAATATTCAACCGAACAACGAGACGCGTGGAATTGACGGAGGAAGGGCGGCAGTTTGTCGATTCAGTCAGGGTGGGATTACAAATGATCCAGAGCGCGGAAGAAGAAATCGTGTCGCGCGGTGAGTTGCCAAAAGGTCGTTTAAGAGTCGATGCCGCCAGTCCATTCGTATTCCATCAGCTAGTGCCGTTGGTGCAGTCATTCAAAGAGGCTTACCCAGACATTGAGTTGGAACTCACTTCCAACGAAGGCTTCGTTGATCTTCTCGAAAAGAGAACCGATGTTGCGATTCGAATCGGTAAGTTGTCCGATTCAACATTGCACGCTCGCCCGTTAGGAAAAAGTTTACTCCATATTGTGGCGTCACCTGATTATCTCGCTAAGCGTGGGTTACCCACCAAACCTGAAGATTTGAGTTCACATCAAATTGTGGGTTTTGCAGGGAACAAAGTGCTTAACCATTGGCCTTTACCAAACCAAAGTTATGTAGCGCCTACTGTGACAGCCAGTAATGGTGAAACCGTGCGTCAACTAGTCTTAGCTGGAAATGGGATTGCTTGTTTATCGGGGTTTATGGTGCAGGAGGATATGGCAGCAGGGCGACTAATCCCTATTCTGGAACAAGACAAACTTACCAACACAGATCGAGAGCGAGTGAATGCGGTTTACTACAAGTCGTCATCGGTCTCTAAACGTATCTCGGCGTTTATCGATTTTATTCAGCCCCGTTTGAAGCTCTAACTAAGGCAGACTGACGATACCCGCTTAAATAAAAAAGCCCCGCTGACGCGCAGCGGGGCTTTCAAATCGAACTCGATAGCTTGTCAGTGTGCTTTCTAGTAACAGACTACTGAAACTGTACTTAAGCGATCTTAGTCATCTCGTTAAGTGTAAATGACGTAACACTACCTTCGGTTGCTGCCATGTATTCAGCAAGGTGAGTATTACCCATGTGTGTTTGCCAAAGTTCACGAGACGTCCAGTTTTCGTAGAAAGTGAAATGTGCTGGGTTTTCATTGTCTTGGTGAAGGTCGTAGTTGATGCAGCCTTCTTCAGCGCGAGTAATATCAATCAGCTTTAGCAGCTCTGCTTTAACCAATTCAATTTTGTCTTCGTTAGCGACGATGTTTGCGACGATAGTTAGTTGAGTCATGTTCGTACCTATATTATTTTTCACCGAAATGGTGATTTGTCTGTGTTTACAGCGCCACTCTTTGTTCATTGAGCTGCAGTCTGTGTCGATGGACAAATAATAGTAGGAATATTTGAAACGATAAACAGCGCTATATTTGAATTATTGTCAAAAATTAATTGATAATAATCTGGAGATTATGTGCTACTAGGCGTAGGTAAAGAGTATTTAAAAACCGCCAGCCCACGCATCAAAATCGTCAATGTTGTCGAGCTCTTCTTTAGTTCTTGGGGCTGGATAATAAGGCAGAGCCAATCTTTGAGCGGAAGGTTGCAGTTCCCAATCGGGTGTAATCTTGAGTCGGGTTAATTCATCGTTGAGGCGCACAAACATATAGTAGCCGTCGGCATGGGTATTGGCGTAACTCGCGATAGTTGCGATATCACCGGAAGGTAATTTTACGTCTCGACCCAGTGGATAGAGTTGGTGCAATGCGAAACTCACTTTGGGATCTTCAAGTTTGCCTTGCTTAAAGCGTTCTAATCCGATGGCGGTTGAAGTGGTGCGCGGCTTCCACCCTGTGAGGAACAATCCACTCAGGTTATCTTGGAATGGCTTGCCCTTTCTACTGCCTTCATTGGTAATGAATTGAACCGTCAGCGTGTCTCCAGATTCTTGCAGAATTTCTAAAAACTGTTCACCAGTGCGATCGACCAAAAGCTTCATAATATCCAGCTACCATCAAGAATGAGAGACGATAAAGGGTACTACTTTAGGTCGGCTTTTGATAGGAAAGGCGTTAGTGCAGAGAGATGAATAAGAAGGATTTGAAAGCCAGTGAGAGGGAGCTTTTGATGCGCAAAAATGAAAACGCCGATAGCTTTCATACTTTCGGCGTTTAAGGTGTATTAGCAATTGAGCCAGACTGATTGCTGCATTTTTAGTCGCGTTAGCTCAATTCGTCTTGTACGTATTGAAGGCAAAACGACTGAGCATGTTCATCTACAGATACTTGCTCGTTGCTTCTTAATTCTAGGTAGAGCTTTACCGCTTGGTTTAAAGCGGGAATCAACGCATCACGTTCTGGCATTGAAACGGTTTTAGCGAGTTCTTGTGCAAATTCTGGCAAGCGTGCTTCAATTTTTCTCACGCCAGAGGGCGTTAAACCCGCCTGCTTTAGTGCCAGTGGAGACAATACGTTTTGACGCAGGAATGATAAGAATTCAATGGTCTCAAAGTATTCGCCACGAGCAATTTTTGTTGCAGCGTAGTGAGTCCAGATCCAGAAACGGTCTTCAATCCATTGCGGGTTTGGCTGAGGGTAATCTGGTTCTGCTGTACAGAATACGTCGGTTAATAAGCTGTCTCGCTCCCACAACACGTGGTTGTTATCGACTCGTGCTGCTGCGTCTGGCAGAGAGACGAATTTGAAATCGACGTGCACTGGCTCAGGACCGAATATCGACACAATTAAACGTGGTTCACCTACGTGTTCGCCCGTGAAGGCGGCGACTTTACCACCGATCTGGTCAAGGATGCCGAATCGTTCTTGCATCACGCTGTTGTAGTCGGCTGGGTTTACCGCGATAACAAAATCTAAGTCGCTGTATTTATCCATAGAATCAGAACCAAAAGAACCACTTGCGGCAATACCACAGATTCGAGGGTCTTGAGACAGGACATCAATCACTTTGATAAGAAGTGCTTTGTGAGGTGCTGGAAGAGTACTTGGGAAGTTCATATTTTACCTATCTTAAAAAGTTAGAACTGCATTACAGTTAGTGCGGTAAAATCAACGCAGCATTATAGAATGTCAACGTCGGCTTATATTGTCAATAGAATATAAGCCGAATAAGTTTAGAGAACATTAGAAGCTATTATCTGACTGTGTAGCTAAGGCTTTCTAACGCTTACGTAAGTAATGAGTTTGCACTATCTCATCAAGGTACGTCGTGACGTCTTTCAATGTAAAATCGACGGGAGATACTAAGTCACCAAATAACGGAGACCCACCACCAAGTAAGACTGGAATGGTCGAGATGATCAGCTCATCAATCAGGTCTTCTTTCATGAAGTTTTGAATGGTGATGCCGCCATCAATATACAAGTTCTTTAGGCCTTTGTTATTCAAATCCGCGACAATCTTTTTAAGCTCGCCCTTCATCAGAAATACTTTACCTTCAAGGTCTTGAGGTACTTCACTTAAAGTGTTGCTCAGTACATAGACTGGCTTGCTGTAAGGCCAATCAATGCCAAAGCTCAACACCATGTCCATTGTATTACGTCCCATGACCAGTGCATCGATACGATCGGTATGAGCGTTGTAACCCATGTCGTCACCGTCTGGATTTGGAATCGCTTGCAGCCAATCTAAGCCACCTTGCTTGTCTGCAATGTAACCGTCAAGGCTGGTTGCGATGAATACAATATTTGACATTTTTAACTCCGATATCGATGAGAAACTTGGCATCTACACGGTAATAAATTAAAATATTCTACAGTGTAGAAATAAAGTTTAAGAGGTGACGGTATGACTGTCAAGGATCAGAAACGAGGTCGACCAAAGAGTGGGGCAAGCCAACTCTGCGCCGAGAGAATTCTCACTATTGCTAAAAGCATGATGCGAGAGAGAGGCAAAGTGCCAAGTGTTCGAGGGCTCGCGACGGAACTCGGGGTCGATGCGATGGCCATATACCATTACTTCAAAAACAAAAACGATCTGCTTGAGGCAATCACGGTTTCTTTGATTGAAGAAGTGGCACAGCCAGAGCTGAATCAAGACTGGCGAGATAACCTATATCGGCTCAGTGTGAGTTACTTGTCGATGCTCAACGAATATCGAGGCTTGTTAGAGACCTTATTGACCATGAAATCCCTCGGGCCGATGGAGGTATTTAGTGAACGTTTTACAGCGGTGTTGAGCCCGTTAGCGTTAACCAAAGAGCAAACCAAAAATGCGTTGGACTTGTTGGTGGATTATTTACACGGCTACGCTTTGGCGTTGAACTGTAACCCAGACCGAACAGAGCTCACTATTGAAATGGTCGAAAAGCCGCTGAGTTTATACTGTTTGGCGCTCACTCAACTTAAGTGATCTGTAGGCCAATTTAACGACCTCTAAATTTATACTGGATAATTACCTATAAATTTCAGGATTTAGCAGTAATAATCAATGAATAGATCGGAATAGCTTGTTCATTGAAAAGCTGTACGGAAAGTTTCTAAAGACGTCATAGTGAAAAGGAAGTCAGATACATGCCTGTGCTCCAACGCATCAGTTTAACGCTAATCTTAATCGCCGTTTTAGGTGGGTGTTCTTCACTTCCTGAAGGCATCGATCACCCGACAGAACCGCCAACCTCTCCTGCACCTAGCACTTTATCGGTTCTAACCAATGAATTTCAGCCTGAAGCTTTAGAGCAAGGCACCACTGCGGTTCGTCTGCAAGAGTCTGGTTGGGATGCCTTGGCACAGCGATTAGCGCTGGTCGAAAGTGCCGAGCACACCATCGACATTCAATACTACATCTGGAACTCTGACGAATCGGGCAGTTACTTAGCCAGTCGTTTGTTAGCCGCGGCCGAGCGCGGTGTGAAGGTTCGTGTAATGCTGGATGATATCAACCTCAACGAACGTGAAGGTTTGCTGTCGGCACTGGATGCGCACCCGAACGTCGAGATTCGTATCTTCAATCCAACACCAACACGCCGTGGCTTCAGTAAATGGCTGAGCTTTGTCGGTGACTTTTCTCGCTTAAATCGCCGTATGCACAATAAATCGTTTACCGTCGATGGCACTTTGTCTGTGGTGGGCGGCCGTAATATTGGTGATGAATACTTTGACCTTTCTGATGAAATCAATTTCCGAGACCGCGATGTATTAGTCATGGGCTCGGTAGTTAACACCATCCAAACCAGTTTTGTTGAATACTGGAACAGCCGTTGGTCTTACCCTGTCGATATGCTGGGGGATGACGAACAACCTGATCTCTCGAAGATAGATAATATTGTCGTGCCGCATTATCAAAATTACCCTGAATTACCATTAGACCGTGAGGCTGCTGATAGCTTACTGAAAGAGGTGATTGGTGAGATGACATGGGTGAATGCGCGCTTTGTTTACGATCAACCCGTTCCTGATGACTCCGATAATACTGATGAACCGAAAGCGACCGCGATTCTTCTAGGGAAACTGGCGAGCGAATCGAAACAAGAGATCTTGTTGGAATCGGCTTACCTTGTATTCGATGATGGTCAGCTTGAAGAGTGGCAGGTATTGAACAATAAGGGCGTTGAGATAAAAGCGCTAACGAACTCTATGGCCTCTAATGATCTGGTGACTAATCACTCCGCTTATGCGGGCAGACGTTACGACATGTTGGAGCATGGCATCGACCTGTTTGAGCTAAAACCAGAATCTAAGCTGTGTGAAGCATCGACTCAAGACGTGTCTAAATGTGCACCTGAGACGGCCTATGGCTTGCACGCTAAATCAGTCGTATTCGACCGCAGCATCGCGAGCATCGGCTCATTTAACTTCAACTTGCGCTCTACCTATCTCAATACTGAATCGGTTTTGATCATCGAGAACAAAGAGATTGCTGAAACGTTAGCTGACACCATTGAGCAAGCGATGAGTGAAGATAATAGCTGGCGCTTGGAACTGGAAGACGGTGATGTGTATTGGTATTCAGGCGATCAACGTTGGGACAGCGAACCTGACACTGGTCAATGGGAACGAATGCAATCAGGTTTCCTACAGTTGTTACCGATTGAGAAATATCTGTAAGCTAGCCGCCTCGGATAAATAAAAATGTCAGCGTATTGTACGCTGACATTTTTGTTTGTACTGCTGTTTGCTGCTAGCTCTAATCGCTTAACGGCTTAACGGCTTAACGGCTTAACGCTTGGTCAGCTGCTTGCTGTTCAAGTAAGGCAGGATATGTGGGCGAGATTCGCCAGACAGCTTTTGAGTGATCTGTTGTGACCAACTGCTCTGCTTTTGGTTGCTTGAACGGCTTGCGTAGTAGCTCTGCATTGAATCATCGTAGCTGGCAATTTCATCTAGGCTCAGCGGTTGGTATTGGTTTTCGTGCATCACCACATGAGCAGGGAGGCGAGGCTTAACCTCTGGTTGTTGTGCCGGGTGACCTAAGCACATTCCGAACAACACGGCGGTGTGCTGTGGCAGTTCTAACAGTTCATCGACTTGTTGTGCGCTGTTACGCAGCCCACCAATATACACGCCACCCAAACCTAGAGACTCAGCAGCCAGCATGCAGTTTTGCGCCATGATGCCAGAATCGACAGCGCCAATCAGGGTCAGTTCAGTAAAGTCGGTTTTCACTTCAGGGTTAATTTGAGCGTGGCGTTGATAGTCGATACAGAACACCAAAAACTCAGCCGCATTCTCAACGTAAGCTTGGTTGCCTGCGTATTCAGCTAACAGTTTGCGCTTCTCTTTGTCTGTCACTCTCACGATAGAAACAGCCTGCAGTAAGCTCGATGACGAAGCCGCGAGACCAGCTTGAATAATCACATCAAGTTGTGCTTTTTCAATCGGTTGATTTGTATATTGACGAATGGAGCGGTGCCCCAGAATAGTTTCAATCGTGCTGTTCATAACTCTCAGACAGTCCTTGTGATGATGACGTAGAGAATCACAATAACGACAATTACCATGAGCGTAAAGGGTGTTCGAGCCTTTCTGGTTGGCAGAATGATATTCATGAATTTAAAAGGATTGCTGTCACAGCCAATCCTTTTTTGTACGGTTTCTTGCTAGAAGCTAGAAGCTAGAAGCTAGAAGCTAGAAGCTAGAAGCTAGAAGCTAGAAGCTAGAAGCGAATAACGCTCAAGAGTTCGCTTTAATGGCGAAGAGACAAAGTGATGAAGTGAACTCTGTTGGTCGAATAGCTGCCAGAAGGCTGAAATAGTCCTGAGTCAGCATTAATTTCACCATGGCCTAAATCTTGGTATTGGTAGCTCAATCCTAGATGTAAGTCGTTGGATATCTTCTTCTCAGCGCCGAATCCGATACGCCACTGTTTATCGAGCGGGAGTAACACATCTCTGTTTTGACTGCTTACAGGGCTCGTGTCACCGCTCACTCCGCTGTACAGCAACCAATCCTCGTATGCGTATTCCACACCAACCCCAAGAGAATAGGTGGTTGAGTATTTGTCATCATAATCTTGCCAAGTCTCCATGTTGGAGCTGAGTAGAAGGTTTAAGTCTTCATTTAATGAATGCTTCAACCCTAAGTTTAAGCTTCGAACCCATGTTAGTTCAGAGCTAATGCCAAAAGCGTTGGCGTTATCAAGGGAAAGGTCGTGATCAAATTGGCCCTGATAACTGACACCCAATTGTGTGTTGTCACTGATGTGGTGATTGAGACTCAGGCCGAATCCTAGGTCGAGGCTATCTCCTTGGAGTTCTCGACCGTTCAAAGCTTGAGTTTCAAGAGCTGCGTGCTGCAATATCAAAGAACCACCAAGAGACAGTTGTTCACTAACTTGATACGACAATGACGACGTTAAGTTGAGTGCCGAAATGCTATTTTCTTTGATCAATAAAGCAGGGTGCGCGCCAACGCCGTGTGAGTATTCAACGCCAGTGCCGCCAGCTGCGTGCAATGCTGCGCCAACGACCCATTGATCATTGAGCCTTGATGCGTAAGACAAATGAGGGAGAACATCGGCGCTGCTTCCTGTGGTCGAAGCCGAGTTATCGTCACGGACAAAAGTGGTTTCAACATCGAGGTATTGAACGCCGAGAATCCAAGCGCTTTCTTCAATAGCCGATAACCCCGCAGCATTGGTGATCACGGCGGATGCATCGTTCGCGGTTACGTTTCCTGCGCCGGCTGTGCCAACGCTTTTGGTTGTCGCAATCTGAGATAGGTTTAATCCACCCGCGTGCGCGAGAGAGCTGACTATCCCTGTTACTAACAGAGACAGTGTGATGAAAGGTGTTTTCAAGAATAGAACCTCATTTTCAGTGTATGAGCTATGTTTCTAGCAGTTTGAGTCATGTATTTAGGGATAGAACGAATTGCCACGAGCGAACATTAAGAACGCCGTGGCAATCGACTTGACCTACTTAATTGACCAAGTTGGGGCTAGAGCTTTTCAACTTGTGGCAGTGGATATTCATTGTCGAGAACGGCTTGAGTTGGCTCATACAGGCGCATGTGAAGATAGAAGTCATCTTGAGGCGCGGGTAGCCAGTTACACGTTGGATCGGACGGTTTTACGTATTGAATGCATATTGGCAAGGTGCCGTCTTCTGCGTATTTCAGCTCATCTTTACGATTGGTTGAAATGGAGTAGCGTTGAATGAAGTTCTCAACCATGAACAGGTTTTTAGCGTCGTACATGGTCAAAGACCAAAAGGCGTCAGCGGGTGCATCGGCAGGCATGGTCATTCGATATTGATTGTCTCCCGACAGCTGCTCGCCATTCGAGTCCGTGTATCGATTTGGGTAGAGTGCTCGCTCTGGCACATTCAAACCAGCCGCACGCATATTGATGCTCGCTCGGCTCAGGTAATCATTCCCGTAACGGCCTCCCTCGTACATCATCGACCAGCCATTATTGACATCGCCGATGCTTCGACCAGCGTATTGAATGATCTGCTGTGAAGACTCAATCGCGCGCATTAGCCCTTTTTTCTGTGCTGAGGTTAGCGCTTCAGGGTTAAAGGGGGTCGATCCTCCAATACCAATTTGCTGGAATTGATCAACGATGGCAGCATCTTCTGGAATCGGGTTTTTACGTAGCTCGCGGTCAATCAATAAATACCACTCTAACCCTTCAGGCCTCGCCATGGGTGGGATGCGACCTGTCGAAGCTTTAAGTTCTACGATGTCATGCTCTGCGCCAAGCTGATCAAGTGGGTAGCTGAGGAATTTATCGTGAGTAACCAATGCGTCATTGAGATCTTGCTCGCCAAATACGCCCGTTCGTTGAATTAACCAAACCATAGGAGTGCGAGACTCTACGACACGATCAATCCCCTCTGGCACTTCGCCAGCCCATCCTTTGTTGACCAAAAGCACTTTTGAACCTTGGTCGCCGACATTCTTCACGTGCAGATCTTCAATCGAATCTGAGTAAGCATCCAATAACTGAACAATGTAGTAACGGTTATCGGTGCGAGGAATATCAATCACCATTGGACCTGATAAATCTAGATCGTAGTGAGCTTGTGAGTAGAGCGTATCGTTGTTCACGGTAGGTACAATTCTATCCTGAGGTCCGGATAGAACGCGTGTTTTACCCATTTCATTCAATGGTGCCATGGCGTTGTCCATTGGCGCGTCAACAGATGTGGTCGTTTGCCTAACCGCTGCCACGGTTAATGGGCCTGTACCATAGATAAATGCTTGAACACCGAGATTGTAAGCGAGCTCTTCTTCAGGATTAATAGATTGTTGGGCAAGGGATGGCATCGCGATAATACTGGACAAAGAACACACTAAACTGGTCAGTACACTTTTCTTATAGAGTAGCTTTCTCATGGAACACCTTAGATCGTAGGAACAGAATTCGGCATTTATCATATGAGCAAGTGAGATTAAGGAGTGTAATAGCCGATATTAAGGATGTTAATAGTCTCTTTTTAGCCTTCAAGTGCTTGTTTTAATTAACATTGATTTAGTGTGGCGAAGCGACTCTACGACGTGTGCGGGTAGGGTGCTTTAGGCGCTATTGTTTGATTGATTTTCGGTTGATATGTTGGCAAAAAAGTACGGGAATCGATATGAACACATCTACTTATCCTTTTAGCTTATTCATTAAAGCAGAAGGAGCTCAGTGCAATCTGGATTGTAGCTACTGCTATTATCTCAATAGACAAGATGTCGATAAGAGGTCTTCAATGTCTTTGGACATGATGGAGCAAATTGTCGGTGCTCATATCGACGCGCAGCCAATGAAAGATCAGCAAGTGGACTTTATCTGGCATGGTGGCGAGCCTATGTTAAGAGGGCTCGATTTCTATGAAGCTGCGATGAAAACGCAGGCAAGCAAAGCGACAACCAAGCTCGTCGTGAATACGATGCAGACCAATGGAACCATGATTAACGATCGTTGGGCGAGTTTTTTTGCTAAACACAATTTCATGATGGGCATCAGTATCGATGGGCCCAATATTCTGAATGACATCGCTCGGATCGACAAAAATGGCGAGTCGTCTTTTGAGCGCACAATGCGTGGGATGTCTTATCTAAAGAAGCACAATGTTGATTTTAATACGTTAACGGTCGTGAACAATAAAACCTACAAACACGGTAAAACGATCTATCAATTTTTGGTTGAAAATGGCAGTGGTTACATGCAGTTTCAGCCTTGTATCGATCATGAGTTGGACAGGCGAACAGGGCACGACTGGTCGTTAACGGGGGAGCAATGGGGGCAATTTCTTTGTGACTTGTTTGATGCATGGAGCGCCAATGATGTCGGTAAAGTGTATATCCAGTTTTTTGAAAACTGTTTAATGGTGTTGATGGGTTACCAAAGCCAAATGTGCCATCACAGCGCGACTTGTGGACAGCAATTAATGGTTGAGCATGACGGCAATGTTTACAGTTGTGACCATTATGGGTATCAAGATCATCAACTGGGCACCATGAACAGTGATAAGCTTGCAGCCATGGCGAGCTCACCAGAACAAATCGCGTTTGGCACCAACAAATATGAAGAGCTAAACAACACTTGTCGACGTTGTGATTTTGTTGAACTCTGCCAAGGTGGTTGTCCTAAAAACAGAATAGCAACAACCGAAGATGGCAGTCCGATGAATCATTTGTGCCAAGGGTATGAGATGTTTTTTCGTCACGCATTACCCAAATTACTGCCTATGGTAGAAGCGATGAAAAAAGGGTATTCGCCAGCGTACTTTCCACTTTTCTAAATCATTTGGAGTAGGGCATGACCAAAGACTTAAACTTACTGCGGCTCATTTTGGTGCTTAATGAAACTCGTCAAACGGTGAGTGCAGCCAAAGCTTTGAACGTAAGTCAGCCGACGATCAGTGTCATGCTTCGTAAGCTCAGAGAACAATTTGATGATGAGCTGTTTGTTCGAGATAAAGCAAGGCTTGAACCCACTCCAAAATGCTTGAAGCTTATAGAAACCTTGCCCCTGCTATTAGAACAGCTAGATAACCTTTACATACCCAATGATGAGTGGGGGTTGGAAGATTTAAGAGGGGAGGTTCAAATCATGTTGCCTTCCCCGCTGTTGACCCCAGTGGGTGTGCCACTAATCAAAAAGCTGACCAAAGAAGCGCCGCAAGTGACGTTCCAATGCTCACCTTGGTTAGATAACGGTGTGCAGTCCCTAGAGACCAACCGAATGTGTTGGGGAGTGAGCTATCTTCCTATGGACGTCAATAAAACCCTGACTGAACGCCCAGTTGGCTTTGATAAGTTCATGTTGGTGCTAAGAGCTGACCACCCAATTCAAGGCAACTCCCTTGAGGAAATTCTGAAATACCCACTCTGTATCAATATGATCCCTGGTTACATTCAGCCGTCCAAGACGGAAATGTTGATCAAAAAATACGACTTAGATAAACACATCGGGCTCAGAAGTAACAATATGAATTTGATGCTAGAAGTCGTTAAAGACAGCGACTTCATCTATGTGACATCGTCGAAATGCCGCTATTTGCTTGATCACTCTTATCGTTGTATCGATTTACCGCCGGAACTGTTGAAAGACACCTATCGTCGAGAGTTGGCACTGTTTACTCATCAAGCTAACCGCAATAACCCGTTCACGGATTGGCTGCAAAAAGAAATTACGTCGATTATTCAATCCTAGTATCACGCTACTATTCCCTTTAAATAACTCCCCTTTCTAACAGCCACTATTAAGAATCGTAATAGTGGCTATCAAGCCATTTTTGGCGTCTTTCTTATACCATTTACCTCAACAATGGTTCGCTGAGACATGCACAATTTTCGTTGTGACTTCAGCGATTTACTCATAGTGAATGAGGGTTATAAATGTATAAGTCTTTTGTTAAATCCGCTCTGGCGCTCTCGGTACTGGCGAGCGTCAACGTACATGCAGCGAGCCAACCCAATGTGGTTGCCATCATGCTCGATGATGTGAGCCCAACAGATCTGTCAGCCTACCACCGCGGTTTAGGCGCGGTGGATACGCCGAACATTGATCGAATTGCCGAACGCGGCATGATGGTCAGCGATTACTACGCACAAGGCAGCTCTACTGCGGGGCGATCTGCCTTTATCACGGGTCAATATCCTTTCCGAACAGGCTTAACGTCTGTCGGTCAGCCGGGCTCTTCACTTGGCCTTCAAAAAGAAGATCCAACCCTAGCCGAAATGTTGAAAGACAAAGGCTATGCGACCGTGCATGTCGGTAAAAGTCACTTAGGCGATAACAATAGTCACCTGCCAACGGTGCACGGCTTTGATGAATTCTTCGGTTTCCTTTACCACCTTAATGTTATGGAGATGCCTGAACAGCCGGAATTCCCAACAGATCCTAACTTCAGAGGTCGCCCTCGTAATGTTCTTCACACTGTCGCTACCGAGAGTGTGGACATGCAAGAAGACCCAAGATTTGGTGTGGTTGGAAAGCAAACGATTGAAGATAAAGGTCCTTTAGGCGCTAAACGCATGCAAACCGTTGATGGCGAATTTTTGGAGTTTGCTACGAATTGGCTTGATAGACATGAAGCAGAGAAAGACGAACAGCCTTACTTCATGTGGTACAACCCGACTCGTATGCACCAAAAAACGCACGTGCGCCCGGAGTACCAAGGTGCGAGCCAAATCAACACTTACTACGATGGCTTGATCGAACTGGATGACCAGATCGGTGTGTTGCTCGATAAGCTTGAAGACTTGGGCGAAATCGACAACACCATCATTCTCTTCACATCTGACAATGGCGTAAACCTAGATCACTGGCCTGATTCAGGCTCTGCCTCATTCAGAGGACAAAAAGGCACGACATGGGATGGCGGTTTCCGTGTGCCTATGCTGGTCAGCTGGCCAGATAAAATCCCTCAAGGTGAATACACCGATGGCTTCATGACTTCTGAAGACTGGGTGCCAACCATTATGGCTGCAGTGGGTGAAGGCGACATTAAGCAAGAGCTGCTTGATGGAAAAGAGTTAAACGGCGAGCGTTACCAAGTTCACTTGGATGGTTATAACCAGCTGGATATGTTGACCAAAGGCGAGCCGAGTCAACGTCATGAGTTCTTCTTCTACAACGAGCAAGATTTGAATGCGTTCCGAGTGGATGATTGGAAAGTGCACCTAAAAACCAAAACGGAGTGGATTGCGCCTCCTGAAGAGTGGCCACTAGGAATGCTCATCAACATCAAGGCTGATCCTTACGAGCGTAGCCCTGATACTCGTGGTTGGTTCTTATGGATGAAAGAGAAGTCTTGGGTATTACCAAAGCTGCAAAAATCAGCGGCGGAATATCAGAAGTCACTCAAAGCGTTTCCACCAAGACAGAAAGCCGGTGGTATTGGTATGGCAGACAAATCAGTGGTTGCTGACTAACGCCAAATACGACTAATACAAGGTGTGCTGTAACAAGCGCACCTTACTATCGGACAATAATATGAAGAAACCGTTACGTCTGCTCACGGGCACCTTTTCCACTTTTACACTCTCTATCTTTGCGCTTATCCCCTTTGCATTTTGTGTTTCCGCTCAAGAAGAACCTGCCAGTGACATGGCTGATCCAATGGCCGTTTATACGGGAGGTGAACTAATTGCGGGCAATAAAGGGCTTGGCGCTACCTTCCAATTTGGCGTGAATCGTGGCGATTGGGGTGTGTTGGGTAAGCTGGAAGGCAAAGACAACTTTGAAAACTATCGAGCACGATTCTTCACACCCAATAAGAAAACGGGCACCGGCTTGTTTGTTGATGCTGGACACGACTTCTCCAACGACGATCTAACATCGAACTACGCCTCTATTGGTGTGATGCAAGCATTCGAGTTAAGCGACAAATTTAAACTCTATAGCGCCATAACGTACGGACAAATGTGGGAGGAGAGTAATAAGTTTGAGGACACGCAAATCATCAGCAGTATCAACTATCTAAAGTACGATTTTGCTGACCAATTTTATCTTCTACTCGCCCCCCAATACACCTACGGATTGGATGGTGAGAACACTCGAGATTTCTCTGCTGAAATGCAGCTGGGCTACAAGGTAGATAGTGACAACATCATCATTTTTAGTGGTGATACTGACAACAACACTTGGATCACCTTCCGTACTCGTTTTTAGTTAGGACATTAAATGATGAAAAAAAACATACTTGCGGCAGCACTGGCTTGTGCTTTCATGGCTGCACTTCCGTCTCCGGTACTTGCGAGCCAATCCGTGGACGCGACCAGCGCAGCTGTGGCAACAAAAACAGCAATTGGGATAAAAACGGAAACTCTACCCGTTGAGATGGCGAGTTTAGCGTCGCTCAAAAAGGATAATCAGTTATTGGCACAACTTGCCTACGAGTACGCGTACTCGATAGATGAAGCCTACAAATACTTTTACAAAACCGTCGTTGAGCAAGACTACCCTTTGAATCGATTCCAAAATATTCGAATACTTGCTGACGACACTTACACTGCGCATCCGACGATTAACAATGACACGTTACACTTGATGGGTTGGATGGACCTAGCGGCAGAGCCGGTCATCATTACGATTCCAGACCATGATGACAATCGATACTGGTTGTTCCATACCATGAATATGCAGCACTTTACTGACTCGGCTTTTGGTTCTCCACAGCGAGGCACAAAAGGCGGCAGTTTCATGTATGCAGTTGAAGGGTGGAAAGGTGAAGTGCCTGCGAGTGTCGACCAAGTGATCTATGTCGAGCATCCGCTGGTCAAGATGATGGGTCGAATCATGGACCTTGGCGGTGACGATTCTGCAACTGCTCAAAAGTTAATGGATCAATGGAATATTAGGACGTTGTCGGAATATTTAGGTCAGAAAGGGCCAGATCCCGTCGTACGCGAGTATCCAGATCCTGAAGACTCTAATTGGGTCGAGCGAACCAATTTCATTCTGTCTGAAGGAACTATGAAGGCACATGACCAAAAGCTGCTTGAACTGTTTGAGTACATTGGCTTAGGAGATGTTGAATTAGGCAAAGCCAATCATCCATTTACGGCAGAGCAGCTTAGTATGATCGAGTCTGGTCAAAAAGACGGACTGGAACGAATCATTAATGCGGGCTTTGATGATTCACGTGACGTGTTAGGCACTCGCGATGAAATGACCAAGGTTCCAAGCTTTCAGCACGCCTACGGCACCTTAATGGGCCAATGGGGGCTGCCTGCAAAACACACTATGTACAGCGGTGACTTCTTTGATAGTGAAGGTGGTGCGCTCGACGGTAGTAAGTATGATTACACGGTGACCTTCGATGCGCCGCCGCTAGAAGAGGGTGGTTTTTGGTCATACACGGCCTACAGTGGTGAAACTCGATTGATGGAAAAAAACGACTTAAACCGTCATTCCCGTGGAGACAGAACGCTAACGCCTAATGCTGATGGCAGCTACACCATTTACATGAGTAGCGATGTAAAAGGGCATGAAGATGATCCTAACTTCTTACCTATCCCCGATCATCAATGGTATTCAGTGTTACGTATGTACACGCCCGGTGAAGAGGTGAGAACAGATAAATGGAAATCGACACCATTTACCAAGGTCAAAAAATCCACGGTAAAGTGATGATTTAAGTCACCTGTTTAAGGTTTCGTTTATAATCGATTAATGCCAGTTGCTATGCCGCTGGCATTTTTTATTGAGCGAAACTTGCTTCGAAATAGGCGTTAAATGCTCAGAACTGTCGGATAAAATAGGGCATACTGGACGCAATATATAAACCAAAGAAAGTAACCACGCGCATGAATCCAATTTGCCTCAACGACCCTTTTTCTCTTCCTAATGGCCAAGTGATCAAAAATCGCCTGTTCAAATCGGCAATGAGTGAACAGCTAGGTGATAAACACCATAACCCTAAGCGAGGTTTAGTCACGCTCTATCAGCGTTGGGCTCAAGGAGGAATTGGTCTATCCATAACGGGTAACGTGATGGTCGATAGAGGCGCGCTTGGTGAACCTAAAAACGTTGTGTTAGATGAGCACAGTGACTTAACCGTATTTCGTGAGTGGGCGAGTGCCGGAACACAGAATGGTTCGCAGATATGGATGCAACTGAATCACCCAGGTAAGCAAATTCCTAAATTCTTGTGTGATAGCCCGGTTGCCCCTTCAGTTATCTCTTTAGAGCGCGGATTAGAAAAAGGATTTAATACGCCACGAGCTCTGACTGAGACGGAAATAATCGCAATCATTGATAAATTCGCGCTGAGTGCAAAGCTTTCAAAACAAGCGGGTTTTACCGGTGTGCAGATCCACGGTGCTCATGGTTATCTCGTGAGTCAGTTTTTGTCTTCAAGACACAATCAACGCCAAGACAAATGGGGTGGCTCACTCGAAAACAGACTTCGTTTTGTGCTTGAGGTTTATCGTGCGATTCGAAAAGAGGTCGGTGACGATTTCCCTGTCGGGATTAAGCTCAACAGCGCCGACTTCATGAAAGGTGGCTTCACTGAAGAAGAGTCGATGCAGGTTGTACAAACATTGAGTGATAACGGTATCGACCTGATTGAGATCTCCGGCGGCACCTATGAAAGCCCATCCATGATGGGGTCGAAGAGCAAAGCTGAACCAATCAAGGCCAGCACGGTAAAGCGTGAAGCGTATTTTATGGATTACATGGTGAAGGCGAGAAAACTCGTCAGCACTCCGCTGGTGGTCACGGGTGGTTTTCGAACCGCGCAAGCTATGAATGAAGCATTAAACACCTCGGCGACCGATTTTATTGGTATTGCGCGCACAATGGCGGTTGATCCTGATTTTCCTAACAAGTTAATTGAAGACCCTAGCCACGGCATGCCACTAACGGTGCCAACCACAGGAAAACCCGCTTTAGACAAGGTAGCGATGATCGGGCTGGTTTGGTATGAACATCAGATGTGGCGCATCGCCTCTGGCAAGAATGCCGACCCTAAACTAAGCGCATTAGGTGTGGTGGTAAAAACAATTCTCAGCGCTGGCTGGTACGCCTTCAAAAAGCGCAGAGCGTAAACAGTAATGAACTTTAAAGCAGAACTTTGAGGAATTGAAGTTCTGCTTTTTTGTTTGGTCAGCGAGTTTAGTCAGGTCATCAAGCGAAAATAGAAAGGCAAGACGTTATCGGGATTACAGCTTCACTTAATGCGTATGCAGCATGTTGGGTTCTGTTCTTTGACAGATATGAGGAATATACAGCTGAAGGTAAGACTCAGTCAGTCGGATAGCTTCATTGGCAAGTTCTGGTGTGATGCAACCATGTTGGCGATAAGATAACGAGTATATTTTATCTGCGACTTGCAGTGAGATAGCGAAGACATTGATGGATTGTGGTAACTGAGGAACATCAAAAAACTGTCGATAAATCGTTTCTACTTCTTTACCAAGGATTAAGTCATTCTCGGTGTCTGCATGACCTAACTCCGTGAACGTATGACGACCTAATATAAGCTTTTTGGCAATAGGGTGATCGTTGTAATAATTAACATACGCTGTTTCAATCATGCGGTTGATGTCAGTCCAATGATTAACATGCTCGGCATCTATACACTTACCTAACAGAGAGTCGAAATCAATAAAAACGTCATCTAATAGATTATGGAATAAGTTCTCTATATTTGGGTAGTGATGATAAACCGTGGATGTTGCCATTCCACACTCTTTAGCAACATCATACATTGAAATATCAGTAGCTTCGCGGCGTTCCATTAGTTGCACAACAGCATCATGAATTCGAATTAACTTTTCTTCGGTGGTTACTTTGCGCATCTAATGATCCTCACTGTTATTTGGAACACAAAAAACATAAAGGGTTTTCAAGCAAAGTTCCAATTGAAATATCAAAACTTAGACTTTATTACCCTTTATTTATATAAAACATTATAACCCAATGTTAGGCGTTAATATGTGTCCCCGTTTTACCTTCTATGATCTCTAGTGCGCTAGATAGATCACCAATGTGTCCGTGTTGTTTTGTTTTTTCAACAAAAAGACAGCATGCATCTACCTTCGGCCCCATAGAACCAGCTGGGAATGTGTATTTCTTCATTTGTGCGACAGATACGTTTTCAAGCTTCTCTTCCTTTGGAGTTCCCCAATCTAAACAAACATGAGAGCCGTCAGTGAGGATCAGTAAATGTTCTGCGCCGATTTCTTCTGCGATAAGAGCAGCAGTCATGTCTTTGTCGATTACTGCTTCGAAACCCACATAGGCGCCATCTTTTTCGACGACTGGAGCACCGCCACCACCGCCACAAATAATTAGGTGCTCTTTCTCTAACAAGTCTTTGATGGCTTTTATCTCTAGCACTTCTTTTGGCGAAGGAGATGGAACCACACGACGCCAGTGTGCGCCGTCAGGTTTCACAATCCATTGGTTGGCTTCTGCGAGTTGTTTAGCTTGTTCTTCTGTATAGACAGGGCCAATAAACTTGGTTGGGTCGGCGATCGCAGGGTCGTTCTCGTCAATCACAATGCGAGTCAGAATTGTCGTAGTAAAGCGGTCTTGAATCGCAGCGTTCAACCCTTGTTGAATAAGGTATCCAATCATTCCCTGAGTCTCAGCTCCAAGGACATCAAATGGGTAAGGAGGACAATCTTTGTAAGCATTGTTCTGTAATGACAGTAGCCCTACTTGAGGGCCATTTCCGTGCACAACCACTAAACGGTAGTCTTTACTGAGTTCAGCCAAAGAGCTGGCGGTTTGCGCGATGCTCTTTTTTTGGTTTTCACAACTCATCACTTCACCACGTTGTAGTAAAGCGTTCCCACCGACAGCAACAACAATAATAGGCTTCGACATGTTTAATTCTCCAAATAATATTTTGCTCTTGGCAAATAAGTTGGTTTGAATTGTATTTAAATATTGTCGGAGTCGTGGGGATAAAAATCACAATTCGATTTGTGATTAATATTTGATGTTTTTAGTCGCCTATATGTCACAGAAAGCCTTAATTATCTCTAGATTAACTAGATATGTGATCTTGGTTTTGAAATAGAAAATGTATTTATTAATCGAATGGTTATTGACCAAAATCAAATATTCCGACTTTTAGCATTATAAATCTAATATTTGTTGGGTTTATTTTGTTTTTGCTCCGAACTCGTTTGTGTAAAACCGATATTCAATTTTCATCCCAGTTCACTTCATCGCTTTGCCGTTTAATTAATCCCGAATTAGAGATTAAGGAGCTAAGAGATGAGTAACGAAACGCAAGGAAAAATGGGGGTTACGGGAATTGCACTCTTTACACTATGTGCAGTGTTGGTGGTCGACACATTAACCGCGTCAGCCAGTATTGGTGTCAGTGCCATTGGTTGGTGGGTGTTAATGCTGGTCTTCTTTGTCATTCCATATGGCTTAATTACTTCGGAATTGAGTACCACCTACCCTGGTGAAGGTGGGATATACGATTGGGTAAAACAAGCTTTCAATTTTAAATGGGCAGTGAGAACAACGTGGTTTTACTGGATTAACGTTGGTTTGTGGATGCCTGCGGTATACATCATGTTTGCAGGGATGTTTGCCGAACTCTTTATGCCAGGTCTGTCTTTATGGGGACAAATCGCCATCTGTATATTACTGACGTGGTTAACGGTTTGGATCTGTAATGTGTCTGCCGACATCGGTGTTTGGGTCACGAATATTGGTGCAATATTGAAAATTGTCGTGATCAGCACATTGGGTGTGGGCGGCTTTATCTATGCAATGAAAAACGGCGTTGCCAACGAATTTACGTTGCCAGCTATGATGCCTTCATTGGATTCAGCGGTCTCTTTCTTGCCAGCGATTGTGTTCAACCTAATGGGTTTTGAACTGGTTGCGACCATGACTAAAGAAATGAAAGATGTTCGCGACATGCCTAAGGCCGTCTTCCTTTCTATCGGTATCACCGCTTTCTTATACATCTTCGGTACGGTAGGCATCTTGATGGCGCTTCCTGTTGAAAGCATTGGCTTAGTGTCTGGTCTTATCGATACATTCAAAACACTCTTCGGTGCTGGCGTGTTTGGTACAGCCATGGTGTACATCTTCGGTACTTTCGCTCTGCTAACGCTTATCGGCAACATGGTGAGCTGGACAATGGGTGCGAGCCGAGCAGCAGCTGAAGCCGCTCAAGAAGGTGAACTTCCAGCGCCTGTCGCGAAAGTATCAGAGAAAGGTTCTCCAGTTGGTGCAAACAACATCACAGGCACTGTATCAACGGTCGTCATCCTGTCTTACGCGCTGTTTGCCCAAGGTAATGATGATCTGTTCTGGTCGATATTTGCCTTCTCTAGCTGCATTTTCTTACTGCCTTATCTGTTCATGTTCCCTGCATACCTAAAGCTTCGTGTGGTTGATGGTAAACGTGAACGCCCATTCAAAGTACCTGGTGGTATGGCGGCTCAGTGGGTGATGTCCATTGTTTGTTTCTTCGTCATCCTTCAAGCCGTGATTTTATTTATCTTCCCCGAGGCTCTTGATCTAACCGTTGCTGATTGGGGATACACAGGACCTGTTTTGATTGGCGTGATTGCCACCATCCTTGCTGGTGAATGGATTCTTCTAGGCGCTCTAAAGCGCAAGAAGCAGCAAGGTTCGGACGATAACGACACAGCCGATACGCAAGATAAAAAAGAAGCTCAAGCATAATTTAGGGGACATAACGATGAAAAAATTGATTGAGACTACTCCAAAACATGATGGCTTTAGAATGCCAGGGGAACACGAGCCACACAGCGAGATTTGGATGGCTTGGCCAGAGCGCACCGACAACTGGCGCAATGGTGCAAAACCAGCACAAGCGGTGTTTGCAGACGTTGCTACCAAGATCAGCCATACGACACCAGTCACCATGCTCGCGAGTTCAGACCAGTACGATAACGCAGTATTTCGTTTACCAGAGGATATTCGAGTATTGGAAATCTCGACTGATGACTCTTGGATGCGCGACATCGGTGCGACTTATGTTGTTGATGACAGCGGTGAACGCCGAGGAGTGGATTGGGAATTCAATGCATGGGGCGGGTTTGTGGATGGATTGTATTCACCGTGGAACCGCGACAACCAAGTCGCTCAAAAGATGTGTGAAACCATTCGTGACTCTCGATACCGCGCTCCAATCGTACTAGAAGGCGGCTCAATTCACGTTGATGGCGAAGGCACGCTCTACACAACAGAAGAATGCTTGTTACACGAAAGCCGAAACCCAGATATGAGCAAAGAAGAGCTGACGGAAGTACTTTGCGAACACCTCAGCGTTGAGAAGGTAATTTGGCTACCTCGTGGTTTATACAACGATGAAACTAATGGTCACGTCGATAACATCCTTCACGTCGTGAAACCGGGTGAAGTCGTTTTAACGTGGTGCGATGACAAGAATGATCCTCAATATGAGATCAGCAAAGAAGCCTATGACTACATCACCAGCCAGACCGATGCCAAAGGCCGTCAGATAAAAGTACATAAGCTGCCAATGCCAGGCCCTCTATTCATGACCGAGGAAGAAGCGGCAGGTATCGATATCGCAGACGGAATGGAGCGAGAAGCGGGCGAGCGTTTAGCGGCATCGTATGCCAATTATCTGATTACCAATAACCAAATTGTGTTGCCGCTTTTGGACAAGCGCTACGACAACGATGTTATCGGGATCTTGGAAGGCATTTATCCAGGCTACGAAGTGAACGGCGTTCCGGCTCGAGAAATTTTGTTAGGTGGCGGCAATATCCACTGCATCACCCAACAAGTGCCAAGAGTTTAGTTACAACGATAAAACCTAATAACAACTAAAGACTGAGAACAGTCGTTAATACCAAAATTTAATCCCAAACGTAGCGGTTCTTGAAAGTGATGGCAGGTATTCAAAATCAAATTGCCATGAAAGTGAACTTGAAAGAGCCGCGCACAAAATTATGAAAAATAGGAACTTATTATGAAATTACCTTCTTCTAGCGCAACTGAACTAAACAAAGCAAACCTAGAGCACATGGTTTCCATGAAAGATTTCTCTGTTGAAGAGATGGATAACATGATGGAGCTGATGACTCACCTGAAGCAGGCGCGCAAAGACAACGCTATTCCACCACTGTTCAAAGGCAAGTCAGTTGGGATGATCTTCGAAGCGGGTTCGACTCGTACACGTGTTTCTTTTGAGGTGGCAGCAACATTACTGGGGGGGCATGCGCTATTCCTATCACCAAAAGACATTCACTTAGGTGGTAAAGAGTCGATTGATGATACTTCTCGAGTGTTATCACGTATGTGCGACATCATCATGGCTCGTACCAATAGTCCTGAAACACTAGATGGCCTACTTGAAATGTCGACAGTGCCAGTAATCAACGGCCTTGATACGCGTTTCCACCCAACTCAAATGCTTGCTGATCTCTACACGATCAGAGAACACATCACTGATGGACGTAAGTTGTCTGATCTCACCTTGGCATTCATGGGTGACGCGACGGATGTGTGTCGTTCGCTGATGCTGACGTGTGCTAAGTACGGTATGGGCTTCAAGCAAATTGGTCCTAAGAAGTACCACATGGAGCAAGAATGGATCGACATGGCGCTGAACTTCTGTGAAGAGTCTGGTGGCAAGATTGAAATTACTGATGATGTAGAGCGTATCAGTGACTGTGATGTGGTGTACGGCGATAGCTTCTACTGGGTGACGCAAATGGATGAGAAGGAAGAGCGTCTTGCGGCATTCATGCCTAACTATGTGATTACTGAAGAGCTAATGGCGAAGGCTCGCCCAGGTGCAATGTTGCTTCACTGCCTACCAGCGAATGACAAAGAAGAAGTGACTCGCGGCGCACTAGAAAGTGAATACTCAGTGGCGTTCGATGAAGCAGAAAACCGACTCACAGCTCAGATGGCGATTTTGGTGTACTTCACACATAAAGATGCGGTTATCCCAACACAAGAAACCGTTAAGCATCATGAAGAAAAAATCAGCAGCTTCTTAAGCACTCTTTAGGGGTTTATTTGTGAGGGAGTAAAAACCTCCACTGTGATGCTCGAATTAAGCTGAACCAGTATTTATCTCGATTTATTGGTTCGGCTATTTTTGTACCTTTTATTTTGAAATGTCGGTAAACCTGCGGCCAATCGGCTCTATCTGACATCAATACTCGAATAGGAGATATATCGACATGAGTGCCGATATTATTAAAGTTTCAAGAAACACTGAAGATGCACCATTGAGCCCTTTCTCAACACAATCGGTGGCATTCTCACACTACAATAACCTCTCAGCTCAATTACCGATTGATCCAAGAACGGGCGGTTTGATCTTTGGCTCTTTGGAAGATCAAACCAAGCAGTGTTTGTTAAATATTCAAGCGATTGTGGAGAGCGTTGGACACCGTATGCACGATGTTGTGAGAGTCAATATATACCTGAAGAACATTGCGGATATCGACTCGGTTAATGAAATCTATGCGTCCTTTTTCCAACACTACGTACCAACGTGCACGACACTCGCTGTCGCTGATTTACCGCTCGAAGGCGCTCACTTACAAATGGATGCAGTGATCTCGAATGGTGAAGGTACTTATCCTCAAGCGGCTTGTGAGTTAGTTAAAATCGCAAGAAATACTCAACACGCACCAGTCAGTTCTTTTTCAACTCAAACGGTGGCTTTCTCTCACTATAATCACATTTCAGCTCAGCTACCTATTGATCCGAAATCGGGTAGCATCGTCGCTGGTGGAGCAAAAGAGCAAGCGATTCAATGTCTTAAAAACATCAAATCGATACTGGAAAATATTGATGTTCCACTTGATGACATTGTGAAGGTTAATATCCATGTGAGAAGTTTGGATGACCTTGCAGCCATCAATGAAGTGTATACCACTTTCTTTCCAGATTCCGCGATTGCAAGGGCAGTCGGTTACATACCTGCGCGCTCGGTGACGGTGGTTGAAGGCTTAACAATGGGAGCGTTAGTACAGATGGATGCGACTGTGTCACACGGTGATGGCACTCCGCCACAAGCGGTTGAAGATCGACATGGGATTGTAATCAAAGCGAACAATACCAAAGCTGCGCCAATCAGCCCGTTTTCAACGCAAACTGTGGCCTTTTCACACTACAACAATATCTCCGCTCAATTACCGCTGGATCCAAGAATTGGAGCGATTGTTGCGAATGGCGCAAAAGAGCAGGCAATGCAGTGTCTGAATAACATCAAAGAAGTCGTTGAGAGCGTTGGTCATGTCATGGATGACATCGTGAAGTTGAATATTCAATTGAGAGGCATGGCTGATCTAGATGTGCTCAATGACGTTTGCACGCATTATTTTGACGGTCCGTTGCCTGCGCGCACAGTGATCGGTGTCTCTGATATCCCTATGGGTGCTTTGGTGCAAATCGATGCGATTACTTCCAACGGTGAGGGAACTCCACCTAGCCTTTAAGCGTTCTATGTAACATCAAAACAATGAGGGTTGGCTGTGAGGTTAGCCCTCTTTTTACGTCTGTTCCAACAGCAACATAAACAGCGGTTATAGTGTCCATAAGTGGAAAATCAGAGTAGACCAACTAGGATAAATTGAATTAAACCCTACAATTAATTCAACAACATGGTAGTTGCTATGAAGAAAATAACCCTTTTGTCCGTTACGATTTTATCTAGCCTTTCTTTCTCATCTTTTGCTAAAGATTGTGATCCCAATTTGCTGCCTTCTTGGAAAGACAGTGAGAGTAAATCCGCTATCGTCGACTTTGTTGGGCAAGCCACCAAAGCAGAGTCTGATGCGTTCGTGGCGATTGAAGATCGTATTGCCGTGTTCGATAACGACGGTACGCTTTGGTCGGAAAAGCCTTATTACTTCCAATTGGCTTTTGCGTTGGACCGAGTAAAAGAGATGGCTCCAGAACATCCTGAGTGGAAAACAGAAGCACCGTTTAAGTTTGTACTCGAAGATGATATTGAGAGCGTTCTGGGCAGCGGTGAAGAAGGGTTATTGAAAATTATCATGGCGACACATTCTGGTATGACTGTTGGGCAATACCAGCAAGACGTTGAGCAATGGTTGACGGTAGCAAAAGATAAACGCTTCAACAAAGCCTACACAGACCTTACTTATCAGCCAATGAAAGAGATGCTGACCTACCTGCAAGATCATGAATTTAAGACTTATATTGTGTCGGGCGGAGGCGTTGACTTCATGCGGGCATGGGCTCCACAAGCTTACAATATTCCTACAGAGCAAATCATCGGTAGTGCGCTTAAATACAACTACAGCTACAACGATGGCAAACCGACTGTTACCAAAGACTCGTCGATTTTGACCATTGATGACAAAGCCGGAAAGGTCACTAACATTCAACATATTATCGGTAAGAAACCTATTCTAGCGGTGGGTAATTCAGACGGTGACCAAGCGATGATGCAATGGGCAACGAGCCAACCTAATTCAATGGCAATGATTGTTCATCACACTGACGCTGAGCGCGAGTGGAAGTACGATAGTAAGTCTCATGTTGGTAAGTTGGATAAAGCGCTAGATGAGGCGAATTCCAGAGAGGATTGGACGCTGATCGACATGAAATCCGATTGGTGTGAGGTGTACTAACGCCTAATTGATTCTTGATTTTTGATTCATAAAAGCTCGGATTTTTGATTCGAGCTTTTTTGCGAAATAGCGAAGGCTTTGTCTCATTTTCAGCAATAACGTACTATAAATCCCCAACGCATGGCGCTTTAATCGAGTTAGTCAGAAATTAAAGGAATAGAAAAATGAAAACGATCGGTTTGCTCGGTGGTATGAGTTGGGAGTCGACAGTGAGCTACTACAAATCCATCAACGAGGGCGTTAAAGCGACCCTTGGTGGGCTCAATTCTGCAAAGGTTTGTATGTACAGCGTGAACTTCGATGAGATAGAAAAGCTTCAACATCAAGGTCGCTGGGCTGAGACGGCGGATATCTTATCGGAAGCGGCTTTATCGGTAGAGAAGGGCGGCGCTGATTTCATTCTGATTTGTACCAATACCATGCATAAGGTCGTTCCTGAGATCGAAGAGAAGATCACGATTCCTATCTTGCACATCGCTGATACCACGGCGCAGAAGCTGCTGGAACAAGGAGTGAAGAAAGTCGGATTACTCGGCACGGCTTTCACCATGGAACAAGATTTCTATAAAGGCCGCCTGACTAAAAAATTCGGTATCGATGTGGTGATTCCTGATGAGAGTGACCGAGAGAAAGTGCACAACATCATTTACCAAGAGCTGTGTCGAGGTGAAGTAAAAGAAGAATCTCAAGATGTATACCGTCAAATCATTGAGAAGCTAGGCCAACAAGGTGCAGAAGCCGTTATTCTGGGCTGTACTGAAATCGCCCTACTGATTCAGCAACAACATACCGATGTACCCCTGTTTGATACCACAGCCATTCATGCAGAAGCGGCAGTACGTTTGGCGACGAGTGACTAACTTCTAGCTCTTGTTCTTAGCTCCATAGCAGTCCTCTTTTAGTTTTTGTGCGATTTTTATTCAGTTGAGTGAAAGTTTTTTGTACAAAAGCAGGTCGTTAATTAATGAAGCGATGCTTTGTTCATTAACCAAGGCTTTATCAACAGGTAAGGTTTTAGTTAATGGCTGAGGTATCTGCGCTTTTAAGCACTATGCTTTAGTCATGACCGAAAGAGGATTTATTATGAAATTGCTTATCTTATCTGTAACGCTGTTATTCGTGGCAGGATGCCAATCGACGGGCTCTCAAGAAGCACAAGTCGGTGACGACATGAATCGAGTTCATACTCAGGGGTGCAGCAGCTAATCTCCTTTTGTGGAAACCCCCTTTCAGCTGCTCTAATAAAGAGTTACTCCTGTAAAGCCTTGTGTTCTCAAAAGGCTTTTATTTGCCATAAACGAAAAAAAACCTCTTTCGAGGGGCTAAAACTTGTGTTTTATAGGTAACTCTTAGAATGCGTATTGAACGCTCGCACCTAGTACTGAATTGTCAGAAGAAGCTGCAACAGTACCTGAAGCGGACCAACATGTATCTCCAAAGCTGTGCGCAACACCGATTGCTTGAGTTGCTTCAGAACCAGTGTAGCCAACACCTGCGTCGAATGCAGTCATACCGTTTGTCACCATTGGGCGAGCATTAACTGTTGGAGCTTTTTTGTTGCCGATAGCGTAAAGCTCATAAGTTTGGTTTTGTTGTACTGCTGCTTTACCTGATTCTGTTAGATTTTGACCAGATTCGCCAAGGTTGTAACCAGCTTCTACTATAGCATCACGAACTTTACCAACTACGTCACCTAGTAGTTTTGGTCCATCATCTTCGCCTGGAATTGACTCAATATCAGGAATGTGGCCAGCAATCTCGCCATTGTTGCCACGAATGTAATCAGCGAATTTCTGATCTAGGCTCATATCTTTGATTTCTTCGTGCAAATCTACAGATTTTGTCTCAACGTCGTTCCGTTTAGATGGGAAGGAGTTCTGGGTATATGCATTAATAAAGGCAAGTGCTTTTTGAAAGAAATTTGAATCATTTTAATATATTAACTTTAATTTATTGATTCATAAGGGTTATTATAGTTGTGCCTAACGCGGATTTTATTGCCGAATCTGCGTCTTCTGGACTCATGTGCTGACCTAAAATGCCTTTTAGTCGGATGATACCCTGAACTGTCTGCGGGCTAGTCTCGGCTTCCAGAGCACTTTGAATGAGCATTCTCACCAATGAAGGAAATAAGCCTCCACCTTGGATTGCGACATCCCATGAGGACACAAATGCCTCTTTAGAAGAGAAATCTAATTGATGTGCGACCATTGGGAAGACGCGACCCTGCAATGCTTTGCCAAAATCGACCAGTCGAGGATAATAATTTTGTAGTGATGAAGCTGTCACCCCGACTTCTTTGGCTATACGTCCATAGCTGATTGCATCCCAACCTTCAGTAATGAAGATGTTAAAGACAACCTCGTCATATTTCTTTTGTTTCTCTTCTTTCTCTTTTGCAGATATGCGTGCCATTCTCTTTCTCCAAATTGTTTTTGTTACTATAACGTATAAACACCTAATATCAACAAGGAGCTTGATGTTCTTTGTTTAAAGGACCTTGCTAGTGATTTTTGTTATGGAGATTGATCAAAATCAACAAAGCCATTTTCTAGGTACATGTTGTAAATTTGTGAATCTGAATTGTCTATATTCTATGCTGTGTACTGGATCTCATTTGTTATTTGAACCACTTGCTAAGGTTAATAATGAATGTGTTTAAGACTAACCCAATCACTTTACTCAACTTAAGAGGTTTCTATGCTAGGTGAAAATCATTCTCTTGTTCACGAATTTCCTGAAATGAAAGATAAAATTGCTGAGCTTGTTAAAACTGACGATGGCTTTGCAGCAGACATGAAAACGTACGACAACCTTGATAAAGAGATTCGTAAGCTTGAGCTGAAAGATTCACCCATTGATGACGGCTCGATGCACCAACTGAAACATGATCGTTCTGTACTGAAAGATGCACTGCATGCACGTTTAACTGGCTAGTTGAGCTAGTAATTTTGCTGATTAGCTAAATGGCGAATTGCAGACTTAGACAAAAAAACTCCTTCGGGAGTTTTTTTCGTTTTGGTTCAATAACATCTTCACAATTCAACTGAGTTAATACGTTGTATTGTTATGTGAATGACGCATAATGAGGGTTACTGGTACACGATTTTTAAGATTTTATTGGTAATCTCATGAATATTGAACACCTCAAATTGTTTGTTCGTTTAGCTTCCACGCATAACATCAGCATGGCTGGGCAAGAGCTTGGTTTATCACCTGCAGTTGCCAGCTCACACATCAGTAAGCTGGAAGACAATTTAGGCGTTCGCTTGGTCCACAGAACCACTCGTAAGGTCTCTTTAACCGAAGAGGGGGAAGCATTCTTACCTCATGCTGAAGAAGTGTTATCGAGTGTCGATGCTGCCAAATCCGCGGTTGGTGTGGGTTGTGATTCTCCAACCGGAACGCTGCGAGTTACCGCATCTGCGTCTTTTGGGCGTTTGCATCTTGTTCCTGCTTTACCAGGATTCTTAGAACGCTACCCTGGGTTAAAAGTCGATCTCAGACTATCAGATTCGATGGTGGATGTTGTTGAGGGCGGCTTTGATATCGCAATTCGTATCTCAGAGCTGAAAGACTCGACACTGATTGCCCGAAAATTGGCGACAGACAAACGTATTGTGTGTGCATCACCTGATTATTTAATCAAATACGGTAAGCCAGCCATTCCTCAAGATCTTAACGATCATCAGTGTATCAGCTTGATTGGTTTAGAAAACTGGACCTTCAAAACTGAAGGTGGGCCTAAGACGATTAAGGCATCGGGGTCGTTCAGAGCAGATAACGGAGAAGCACTGCGTGACGCAGCCTCAGGTGGTATGGGTATCACGGTGACGTCGAATTGGTGTGCGTATGAGCAACTGAAAAGCGGTCAACTGATTCAAATATTAGAAGATTACCCATTAACCTCGGAACCTGCGATTTGGGCGGTGTACCCAAGCACAAGGTTACTGGCACCAAAGGTGAGAGCCTTCATTGACTACTTCTCTGAATATTATGGTAATCCGCCGTATTGGGAGCAAACGTAGAGACAAACGTTGTACGAAAAAGCCCTGTGTTTCTAAGTTAATTAATTAGAAACACAGGGCTTTTTTATTGAGATTTGCAAATCAACTCAGTACGAGTCGTCGCAGTTAAGAAAGCGTCGCTTTGATGATTTCTTCAATTTTAGCGACAACTTGCTGCGACTTATCACCGTATATCGCATCTGGGTGCGGGTTCGCAAATGTGTTGTTGTCGTTATCAAAGTATTGACCGCCCGCTTGTGCGAACTCATCAGACAATGATGCGCGAACCAGAATATCAGAACCTATGCTTAGGTCGCCGCCTGCAATGCCGTAAGCGTCTTTCACCATCTTGCTACCTAGTAACGAAGCTGGGTTGACCGCAACCACCATTGGCCCTGTAGAGCCTAACTCTTTTGCCATTTCACGAGTCCACATAGTGATCGCAAGCTTGCTTTGTGCGTAAGCGTCACCATCAGACATTGGCTTCTTGCCTTCTAGCGCTTCGATGTTCACTGCTGCTTGCGCCGCTGAAGACAGGCTCACTACTCGGCTAGATGCACCGAGTACAGCTAGCAGACGTTTAGTTAGGTGGTATGGTGAAATGGTATTCACAACAAAACGAACATCTAAACCGTCTTTAGTAATTGGGTTCGGAGTGTTGAACACACCTGCGTTGTTAATCAGTACATCAATCTTATCGTGCTCAGCAATTATTTCGTCAGCCAACGCATCCACATCAGCCAGAACAGACAAGTCTGCCACGTAACTTTGAATTTTCGCTTCTGCAGAGATAGCCACAAGTTGCTGCTCTACATCTTTGAGTTTGCTTGGGTTACGTCCATGCAATAAAACGTGGTGACCTTGTTGAACAAGTACTTTTGCCGTTTCGAAGCCGATACCATCGGTAGAGCCTGTGATCAGAATAACTTTTTGCATGGAATAGATTCCTTATTAAAGCGCTGACATGGTGAGCGTTTTTAAATGTGTTGTTTCGTTGAGATAAAGAATAGCAACCTTTTGTGAAGTTGATAATCAACCGGATTAATAAAACACTATTTAGTTTTTGTTGAAAATAGAGGTGTTAACAAAGTCTCAGGCTGAGCGGAATAGCAGACAATAAAAAAGCTTAGCGCGGGGGACGCTAAGCTTCGTTGTTAAGTATGTTCTTGAACCATGTTTAGGTTGGTGGGGTTTAGCCTACTTGAGAAAAGGTTACAACCTTGCTTTGTAGCTTCTCTTTCAGGTAATCCGTTACTGCTTGCTGTTCGGATTCGCTCATGTACAGGCCAAGTTTGGTTCTGCGCCACAAGATGTCTTCGTCAGTCATCGCCATCTCTTCATTGATCAAGTAATCGATTTCAACTTGATAAACGCCATGCGCTTCGCTTGAGAACTGGATGCCAAGGTCAGCTTCGCTGTTTGCGCCTTCCAGTAGCTTCCACGTGTAAGTACCAAATTGAGTCACATAACGAAGTAACAACGCTTCAGATGCCCAAGGGTATTTAGTGTGGATCATCTTCGCAAGCTGCTCTCTACTGCAACTAAAGTTACCACCTGGAAGCGTGTCGTTCGCTGTCCATGGTGCACCCATGTTGGTTAGGTGTGGCTCAAGCTTCTTAAGTGCCGCTTCACCGAGCTTACGATAAGTGGTCAACTTGCCACCGAAGATCGAAAGCAGTGGTGCTTGATCAAGCTCTGCGTCTAATTCCAATGTGTAGTCACGAGTGATCGCTTGTGGGGAATCAGATTCGTCGTCACATAGTGGTCTTACGCCACTGTATGTCCAAACCACGTCTTCACGGCCAAGCTGTTTAACAAAGTGCTGGTTAACGATATCAATCAAGTAATCTACTTCAACATCATCAATTGCGACGTTACGAGGGTCGCCTTTGTATTCAAGGTCGGTAGTGCCGATGATCGAGAACTTATCTAGGTAAGGGATCATGAACACAATACGATTGTCTTTGTTTTGCAGAATATACGCTTGTGGTTCGTCATGAATGCGTGGCACAACAATGTGTGAGCCTTTGATCAGACGAATATTACGAGGCGAAGCCTGCTCTAATCCATCATCAAAGAACTGCTTAACCCAAGGGCCAGCTGCGTTAACCAGTGCTTTCGCTTTGCGTTCAAAACGCTGGTTTGTCATCACATCAAGGATCGTCACATGCCAGATACCGCCTTCACGGTGCGCTTTTTCAACACGGCAGTAGTTACGTACTTCTGCGTTGTTCTCTTTTGCTGCCAACACGTTAAGCAATACCATACGCGCATCATCAACCCAGCAATCTGAGTATTCGAAGCCTGTCTTCATTTCTGGTTTCAGTAGGCCTGATTTCGCTAGGTTGACTGTCTTACTTCCTGGAAGAGTGGTGCGCTTACCCAAGTTATCGTAAAGGAATAGGCCACAGCGAATCATCCAAGCTGGGCGTAAAAATGGTCGATGAGGTAAACGGAAACGCATTGGCTGAGCAACATGAGGCGCTTTTCTTAACAAGACTTCACGTTCAGCGAGTGCTTCCGAAACCAAACGAAATTCGTAATGTTCAAGGTAGCGTAGGCCACCGTGGATAAGCTTTGAGCTGGCAGAAGACGTTGCAGATGCGAAATCATTTGCTTCGTATAAGCCAACGTTTAGACCACGACCTGATGCGTCTGCCGCGATGCCTGCGCCGTTGATGCCGCCGCCAATCACGATCAAGTCTAAAGTGGAGGATGTACTGTTGTTTGAATTATTTTGTTGAGCACTCATGGTTTGACCTCTTTCTGAGCGAACGAGCATTTTAGAACATAATTGAATCCTATATGAACTTTCGTTTACGGTCATTTATTATTTTCGTTTATGCGCGTTTTATGTGATTTGGGCATAAAAAAACCTCTGCTTATGAAAGCAGAGGTTCAAATGTTGGGACTCTATGTTCTGACTACCGCCCACGCATCAATAAATAAGGTCTGTACCGTCCTAAATATGGTTGACACATTTCCAAAATGAAATCATATATGACTTATTCATGACTGAGGGATGGGACGCGGCACCCTACGGACGGGTTGCAGAAATGGCGCGCGTGAGAGCTTAGACATTGCAGGGGCGAGTATTTCCTCGAATGATGGCGATGCTAGAGATATCAAGCCCGCAAGCTTTCGAGGACTCTTGGGTCAGAGCTGTGGGAGCGGTGACTTCTTTCCTCCAGTGGTTAGAATGTTATTCCATAGCGCCCTTGCAGAGAACACAAACGCGCAAACCATCAATGGAGTTAACTGGTTTGTAGGCGCATTATCTCAGAACATGAGACGCGACATGCAATGGCAAGTATAAAAACTGTATTTAGAACAGTATTATTTTCTTTTACTAATCAATGCATTAAAAATTAATTCGTATTTATACTAAAAAAATCTTGCACTACAATGGGTATATATACATAATACATCCCATCGAAGCGGACATCGAGTTAAAGCCAAATTGAATTGGCCATTTTTTGAAACTCAATGCGTATATATACGCTTAACTAATATTTATAGGTAAAATGAATATGAAACGCACAATTCTAGCAACAATCATCGCAGCAACTTCTTTTGGTTCAATCGCTGCTGAAAACGGCCAACCAACACCGCCTGCTGATTTTGAACTAGGTCAAAACGTTACAAGCGCACAGAAAGCAATGGTGTTCAACGAAATGATGCAACGTACAGGTTCAGATAATTACGCAATGGTTACACCTGAAGGTGACGTTGTTTTTCTTGATGCCGATAGCAATGTTATTACTGACCCAGAGGCGGCTCTTCGCACTGCATACGATGCGAGTGAAGATTTCCGCACAATCCGCGAGAATCGTCGCGACGACCGCCAAGACGGACGCGAACTTAAACGCGACGATCGTCAAGTATCACGCTCACACGGTCGTATTGAAGACCGCAACCAACGTCGTGACCTAAGCGGCCTAAACGATAACGAAATCGCTATCATCAAGCATTACGCTGAAGAAAATGGCCATACAAACATCAAAGCAAACTTTGCCGAGCTTGCAGCAAATCGCGCTAAGAATGACGACAAAAAATTCTACTTCAGCGATGAAGACAAAGTTACTATTATCAATAAGCATCTTGAGAGCATTGGCGCAGGTAAATTGCACATCATCGACGGAGCTCTATACAAAGAGGGCAAAAACGGCCTAATCGAAGTGACGGAATCTGAAATCGCAACGGCTAAAGCTGCGGTAGTTGCTGAGGCGCAAAAACGCGCTGACGAAAAACAGCCACCAATTGAAGATGCACCAATTAAAGATTTACCAATCGTTGGTGAACCAATCAAAGTTGACCCAATAGAGGGCGAACCTGAAGTTAAGCCAACGCCACAAGGAACTGTACTTGAAGCAATCGCGAACCTTGGCGAGTCTGGTCAGAACATGACAGACGCAGGTATAGCTGCTGCACAACAAGCGGCAGTGCAACAGAACCAAATCGATGAGCTTTACGCTCTAGGCAACCAAAACGCGTCGGACATCGACACTCTATTCTCTGAGGTTGACCGTCTAGATACTCGTATCGACCAAACTCAAGCTTTGAACGCTGCGACAGTTAACGCACGTCCAATGGTTGCAAACGGCATGACTGCATTCGGTGCGGGTGTTGGTTACGCGGGCTCTGAAGCTGCTCTAGCGATTGGTGTTGCTCACTCTTTCGTTGACACTGGTTGGTCGGCTTCTGGTACACTGGCGGCATCTTCTGACGACGTAGTAGTGGGCGGCGGTGTTCAGTACGCATTCTAAGAATTACCTATAAAACGTTGAGTTTTGGCCGTCCCTCGGGGCGGCTTTTTTGGGTTCATAGTGGATTTCCGGGGAAAGCCGCTTTTATCTTCAAGAAGAAGTAGTCTGTATCTCGATACCTAGACCCCATTCGCTTGATCGGTTGTATCTTGTTGTTTACCCCTTCCTCTGTGTAGGTGTTTAGCAAATAATTTGCCGATACGATAATACCGTGAAGATAGAGGCTCAGTTTTCGTGTGAACTCTTTCAATGGCTTAATTCCACTCTCTTGTATTTGTGCCCACCATGCACCCCAGAACCCCTTAGCATGTGCTTCTGATTCACAATACCAAAGCTCTTTGGAGCTGTGACCCTAGTATATAAGTGGTCATTAAGTCCTTATTGATATTCAATATTTCTGTAAGATAGCTGTCTTGCTGTGTATTTAAATTTCTTCTGTTTTTATGCCGCATTCACGGCACCTAATCCTTCGAATTTGAACGGAAAGTTCAACAGGAACACCGAGCAACATCGCTTTTTTTACATGACGCCTTTGATACTCATGGATAGCCTCGGCCTCAAGACCACAAGGGTATTTAGCCTCAGAGTTAGGTTTAAGAGTCACGATAATAAGTGATGCTGTCTGGTGAGACTTTACTATTTTAAAGCCTTCCCAGAATGAAGATAGAAAAGTATGATTCGGCATGAAAAGCGTAGTTTGTGTATGATTTTTGTTTGGCGACCAAACCATATCACTTACTACCGTTTTTGTTTTTAGTTCCCGCTAATCCTCGATGAACCATAAAAAAGCCAGCTATCGATAAAGTGTTTTATCAATAGAACTGGCTTTTGATTGCTCACGAATGCGAGTGCTCTTACTTCACTTAACTCAGACCAATTCAATCTGGCTTGGCTGAGCTTAGTTGGGGCTATTCGCTTGATTTTGAAGGTTGAGCGGTATCGATCACTTCTAATGGTATTGCCGAATCTTTAAGGATGTTGAGAATCTCTTCCGGTGGCTGCTTATTAGTAAACACCATGTGTGCCTGAGAGATGTTACCAAGCTTAACCATCGCGTTACGACCAAACTTAGTGTGGTCGACGGCTAAGAAGATGCTGCGACTGTTTTCGATGATGGCTTGTTTCACACGAACTTCGTGGTAATCAAAGTCGAGCAGTGAGCCATCAAAGTCGATGCCGCTGATACCTAAGATGCCGAAATCAAGGCGGAATTGTTTAACGAAATCGAGTGTTGCTTCACCCACGATGCCGCCATCGCGGTTTCTCACTTCGCCACCGGCCAAGATAACCTTTATCTCTGGATTCGGAAGAAGGATGCTCGCAACGTTAATGTTGTTGGTGACGACTCTTAGCTGTTTGTGGTTTTTGTTGAGTGCGCGTGCCACCGATTCTGGCGTGGTACCGATATCAACGAACAGGGTTGCACCATCTGGTATGTGCTTAACCAGTTCGTCGGCGATCACGTCTTTTTCGTTGAAGTTAAGCGCTTTACGCGTGTTATACGAGGTATTTTCCGAGCTTAAAGGAATGGTTGCACCACCATGATAGCGACGAATTTTGTTGCTATCGGCAAGTTCATTGAGGTCTCGTCTGATGGTTTGTGGGCTGACATCGAACTTTTCAACGAGCTCTTCGGTACTCACATATCCTTGTGTTTTTACCAGATCTACAATCTGCTGGTGTCTTGGTATCTGCTTCACTTAACTTACCACTCCCTACGCGCAAAGGGCTCTAGCGCGTCAAAATCGAAAATATAAACTCACGCTATTGTGCTCGAATTGATGAAAAGAGAGAAGTAATGATGGTAAGGAATCATGTCTAAACCGCAAAAACGTTGCGCAAAACGCGGAATTTGAGCCTGAAACGCAAAAAAGAGCACAAAATAGTGCTCTTTTTAGTTTCGTTTGCTGAGGTTCGAGCAATCTAGTCGATTAGATTACTCGAGTTCCTAGGTCAACGGTTAATGATTAACGGTGAGTTGAATACTCAGTATTACTCTTCGTCGTCATCGTGCAGCTCAGACCAAACCTGTGCACACTTGATTGCACGCTTCCAGCCTTTGTAACGGCGGTTACGTTTCTCTTCGTCGTGGTGTGGTATGAAGGTGCGGTTAAGAACGGCTTTGTCTTGAAGCTCGTCAATGCTGTCCCAGAAACCAACCGCTAGGCCAGCAAGGTAAGCGGCACCAAGAGCCGTTACTTCCGTTACTTCAGGGCGGTGAACTTCAGTATCAAGCACGTCTGATTGGAATTGCATTAGGAAGTTGTTCGCTACTGCGCCGCCGTCAACACGTAGGTTCGCTAGCTTGATGCCAGAGTCCGCTTGCATCGCGTCTAGTACGTCACGCGTTTGGTAAGCAATACCTTCCAAGGTTGCACGGATGATGTGATTCGAGTTAACACCACGAGTCAGGCCAACAATCGTACCGCGAGCGTAAGCATCCCAGTATGGTGCGCCTAAACCAGTAAACGCAGGGACTACGTAAACACCGTTTGAAGAATCTACTTTGGTTGCGAAGTACTCAGAGTCTTCTGCGCCAGCCAGTAGTTTCATTTCATCACGTAGCCATTGGATTGATGCGCCGCCCATGAATACTGCACCTTCCAGTGCGTATGCAGGTTCGCCTTTAGGGCCACATGCCAGTGTGGTTAGAAGGCCGTTTTTCGATGTGACTTTCTCTTGGCCCGTGTTCATTAGAAGGAAACAACCTGTGCCGTAAGTGTTCTTAGCTTGGCCTGCTTCTACACACATTTGACCGTAAAGAGCCGCTTGTTGGTCACCCGCAATACCCGCGATTGGAATACGAGTACCGCCTTTACCACCAAGGTTCGTTTGACCGTAAACCTCAGAAGAACGCTTCACTTCTGGCATCATTGATGACGGGATACCCATTTCATCAAGTAGCTTTTGATCCCAGCATAGGTCGTTGATGTTGAACAACATAGTACGTGACGCGTTAGTGTAATCCGTAACGTGAACACGTCCTTGAGTCATCTTCCAAACCAACCAAGTATCAACCGTACCGAACAGTAGTTTGCCAGCTTCAGCGTCTTCGCGGGCGCCTTCAACGTTGTCTAGAATCCATTTTACTTTGGTACCTGAGAAATACGGGTCAAGGACTAAGCCTGTATTGTCACGTACGTAGTCTTCTAGGCCACGTGCTTTTAGGTCTTCACAGATGTCTGCTGTACGGCGACATTGCCATACGATTGCGTTATAAACTGGCTTACCTGTCTCTTTGTTCCAAACAATGGTGGTTTCACGTTGGTTAGTGATACCAATGCCCGCTAGCTCATCGCTGCGGATGCCTGCTTTAGCAAGCGCTTCAACCAATGTTGAGCTTTGCGTTGCCCAGATTTCCATTGGATCATGTTCAACCCAACCGGCTTTAGGATAAATCTGAGTAAATTCACGTTGAGAAGAACTAACGATGTTTGCATCGTGGTCGAGGATTACAGCGCGAGAGCTTGTGGTGCCTTGGTCTAGGGCAACAATGTATTTTTGCTCGGTCATGGTAAGAATCCTTTTTCTTTTGTTATTTATATTTTAGTAAATGTAGGGGCGCTTAGTGATTAAGCTTGAGCTTGTTCAGCTTCTTGTTCTGTTTCACATTGGTTTGGAATTGTGCAGCCTTGGCCTTCAATAGGTAGGTAAGCACCGATAACACGTGGGTACAACCAACCACCAAAACAAGCACCAGCAATTGGAGCAAGAATTGGAACGATGAAGTAAGGAATATCACGAGCACCGCTTAGTGCGAAATCCCAACCTGCAAAGTAAGCAAAAAGTTTTGGTCCGAAGTCACGAGCAGGGTTCATTGCAAAGCCAGTCAGTGGACCTAAAGAACCACCGATAACTGCGATAAGAATACCGATCAGTAGAGGGTTCATTGCGCCGCGAGATGCGCCGTTGTTCTCATCACCTAACGCTAAAATGGCAAACATCAACACTGCAGTAATCACGAATTCCACAGCAAAAGCGCCAAAGAAAGAGAGTGAAGCATGTGGGTAAGTCGAGAAGATACCAGCAGTTGATAGTGCGTCTTGGCTGCTACGAACGAAGTTGTGTGCGATTTCGTAGTCAGTGAATAGGTTGCTGTACAGGCTGTAAACCAGTGCTGCAGAGCAGAATGCGCCAAGCAGTTGCGAAATGATGTAAGGCAGCACTTTCGCTTTATCAAAACCATGGAACATGGCTAGTGCAATCGTCACCGCTGGGTTGATGTGAGCGCCTGACACGCCGGCAGTACAGTAAATTGCAATCGCAACACCGAAGCCCCAGATGATGCTGATTTCCCATTGTCCGAATGTCGCACCGGTTAGTACTAGTGCAGCCACACAGCCAACGCCGAAGAATATGAGCAATCCTGTACCGATAAATTCAGCTAAGCATTGCCCAAATAAAGAAGGGTGTTTGTTTGTTGTCATGTTCGAGTCCTTTTTAGTTTTGCTTATCTAGCACGTGCATTGTGCATAAATTTGCGAACTCGAAAATAAACGAACATAAAAAGTGAGCGTTTGAGCATGAAATTGTTAATTAAAGTCACTTGAAATGTTAATCCGAACACTTTTGCTCGGAAAAGACGCTCGCATGAACGTCATTGTTCGAATGGATGTGTTTCGAGGTCGCTAAAACTACCTGTATGTAAACGGATGCACAACTGGTACGAGGAGTTTATGTTTGGATTTGTGATGCTACTTCGTGAGTGGTGGATTATTAGACGTAGCTTGATGATATTTAACACACTTTACCTTGTGTACTGAACAGAATGTTCTAAATGTGATGTGGTACTGTGCTTTGTTTTATTATTGTTACTTTTGTTATTGAAATTGCCATCATACTTAAGAACAATCGTCTTCTTTATGCGGGGGATAAGATGCGAATATTGGTAGTTGAAGATGATCGCTTGATCAGTGAAGCAATAGAACAGCGCTTTATCGACCTAGGTCATGGTGTTGATTGTGCCTACGATGGGGCAGTCGCGTTCGCCATGATCAGCCACACCGATTTTGATTTAGTGATTCTCGATCTAAACCTGCCCAATAAATCGGGTGAGCAGATCATCAAACGTATTCGCCAATCGTCTGATACCCCTGTTCTCATTCTTACCGCGCGCAGTGAAGTGTTTGACCGAATTCAACTTTTGGATCTAGGCGCTGATGATTATCTCACTAAGCCTTTTGATTTTGGTGAGTTAGAGGCTCGCTGTCGCGCGATCGTTCGACGTCGTCAAGGCAGCGATCAGAACACAGTGACGTTTGGTGACATTGAGTTCGACAGTGCCGGGTGCATTGTGAAAGTGAAGGGTGAGGTCATTGAGCTTAAACAGCGTGAATATCGCTTATTAGAAATTTTCCTGAACCACCTCAATCGTGTGATGAGCAAAGAAGAGATCATCGATCACTTGTATAACTTCGATAACCCACCTAATACTAATGCGATTGAAACCTACGTTGGTCGCTTGAGGAAGGCGCTAGCCAATAGTAATGTCGAGATCAAAACCCTACGTGGCCTTGGTTACGTGCTTAATAAAGTCGAAGACTGAGCTTAGGAGTATTAGGTGACGGCACTGACCCAATCTGTCCGCTTTCGTTTTCGAACAAAATCGCTGAGATTTCAATTATTGTTCTCTGCGACCTGTCTATTGTGCCTGATTAGTTTGCTGACTTTGGTTGCGGTAAAGCGCTACGCCTATCAAACCACTCAGATGTTTTACGATCGCCAGTTGAATAACGCCGCCCTGCAGATCATAGAGCAGGTTCGTTTTAATGGTTTAACATTCAGTGTCGACATCCCCACCGCGGCCTTCAAATCGCTGGCTGATTCCCCTAGAGATAAGGTTTTCTATCTGGTTGCTAGTTCTTCGAATTCATCGGAGTCGGGTTACATCACGGGTTATAAAGAATTGCTTGATGATCAGTTAGTGCGTGACCAAATCGACCAGTATCAGATTAAGCTCGAACCAGAGGCTGCTTATTTTTACTTAAACTTTAAAGATGAATGGGTGCGTTTGTCTTTGGTCAGTCGCATCATGAATACCCGCGAAGGGCCTCAGAATATCTATGTGCTTGTGGGGCAAACCACACAAGCGAGGCAAGTATGGGAGAAGCAACTCTCGGACCACGCGGTTAAGCTACTGCTCGCGGTGATGTTAAGTGCGTTGTTGGTCATCTTTGTGTTGATTGTAAAGGTGCTCAAGCCGGTCAATGAGATCAACAATAAGATGGAAAGGCGTTCCAATCTCGACCTAACTCCAATCAATCTCGACGCTCCTGAAGAGGTTGAGCACTTGGTCGATACCATCAATGTGTTTATGTCTCAACTCGATAAGAACTTAACCAACCTTAAGAACTTTACCGGCGAAGCTGCGCATCAGTTAAAGACGCCAATCGCTGGCATTAAAGCTCAAATCGAACTGGCCAAAAGCAAAGCCAATGACAGCCACACACTCGATTACTTAGATAAAGTCACTGGCGCATGTGAAGTGCTTGAGCGTACGGTAGAGCAGTTGTTGAACCACGCGACGATTCGCCATCGCTACCAAAGTATTGAGCCCACAGAGATTGATTTTAATGAGTTGGTGAAGCAAACCAGCCGTGGTTTAGCGATGAATGCATTGAGCAAAGACATCGAACTGAGCTACATCGAATCACTGAAGTTTCACATTCGAGGCGACAGCTTTGCCTTAACTCAGATGCTGACGAATCTCATTGAAAATGCCATCAAGTACTCCCCTAAAGGCAGCACTATCGAGGTTGAATTAGTACAGCAAGGCAGCAAAGCGGTGCTGTATATTCGCGATTTCGGGCCGGGCATTGATGAGCAAGATAAGCCTCATGTGTTCGAGAAGTTTTATCGCAGCCCGAATGCGATTAGCCAAGGCACAGGGCTAGGGATGAGTATCGCGTTAGATGTTGCCCAAAAATCCAATGCAATTCTGAGCTTAGAAGATACAAACCCAAATGAAACGGATAATCGCGGTCTTACGGTGAAAGTTCAGTTCCCGCATACCTATTGGTGGGAGGTTTAATGATCAAACTAATACGGGCTTGGATTACAGGGCTAACTTCGGCGGTGCTGCTAGCAAGCGCTCTATTTGTTACGAATGCCACCGCACAAGCTAATCAAGGCGCTAGTCGCCAAGACTCTGTTCACCAAGACAATAGCAACCAAGGTGATGACAATGAAGATGCACTGGTGATCTATGGTGCGGCCTACTTGTCAGAAATGAAGCCACTGCTCGATGACTTCCAACGTCGAAATCCAGATATTACGGTTCGCTATCAAGCGATGAGCAGCAATGTATTAGATGCTCATATTCGAGACCAAAAGCCGGATCAACCTGACATCACCATCAGTTCTGTGATGGATTTACAATTGCGACTTGTTAATGATGGTTACGCATTACCTTACCAAATCAATGTGCCGGGCTATGGCTCTCAATCGGGTATTGTTCCGCACTGGAGCCAATGGCGAAATGAGTTGTTTGGTTTTAGCTATGAACCTGCTGTGATTGTGTTTAATCAAGCTTTTCTTGAAGGCAAAGAAGTCCCGCTTAGTCGTGTTGAGTTGTTGAGTTTTATTCGTCAACATAGTGATGAGCTGATGGGGAAGATAGGGCTGTTTGATATTCGTGATGTGGGTATCGGTTATCTGCTTTGGTCCTTTGAACGAGCACAAACAAGTAACTACGGGCAGTTTTTAGAGCTGTTTAATCTTCATCACGCGCGCACCTTTGATAGCTCCGCCTCGATGCTCAAGGCGTTGACCAATGGTGATATCTCGATTGCCTACAACATCATGGGCTCGTACGCGAACTCATGGGAATCAAAGCACAAAGATGTGGTGATTGTGGCTGCGAATGACTATACCCCTGTGGTTATTCGAACTGCATTTATCAACAAAACCACTCCGCGGCCAGCACAAGCTCAAGCCTTTATCGATTATCTGTTTTCCTATTCAGGACAGAAGCTAATGGCAGAAGAAACCAACATGCCTCCAGTGCGCACCGATATAAAAAGTGCAAAATCCGCCGTTGTCTTACGTGAACAGTTTGCGAACCAACTTAAGCCTTTGCCATTAGATGTCAGCTTGTTGATCTTCTCAGATCAAAGCAAAAAATCGTTAGTGATTACGGAATGGGAGAGTGCCTTAAAAAGCTACGACTAGCCTTATTCTTATTTCAGTTCAGTTCAGTTCAGTTCAGTTCAGTTTAGGTCAGGTTAGGTCAGTTTTAGCCTCGGTATTAACCCTCTGTTATTCTGCCTTTGAACCGACTGAGCCAAATGTTGGTTTGTCTGCCCCTGCTAAATGTCACCGAGTCAGCTGCATGACAGTTTCGTTTTTTACTCTTGAAGTCCACAAATGAGCATGGATTTGCTCTTTCACTTCAAGAGTAAGAGGTTGAAAACGGTCATGAATGAGAATATTTCCTGCATGTTGATCCGCGGCGGCACATCGAAAGGTGCATACTTCCTAGCCAGTGATTTACCTGAAAGTGAGCAAGAAAGAGATGAACTGCTCGTGCGTATTATGGGCTCTGGTGAGGGACAGCAAATTAATGGTATTGGTGGCGGAACAACGTTGACTAGCAAGGTCGCCATTGTTTCTAAATCTTCAGAAGAAGGTACCGACTTGGAGTACTTATTTGCTCAAGTTGGCGTTGAAGAAAAAGAAGTCGATACCCGCCCCTCATGCGGTAATATTCTCTCTGGAATCGTGGCGTTCGCCAGTGAAAATAATTTGGTTAAGTTAAGTAGTCCATCGACCATGTTGCGTGTCAGAAACATCAACACCAATACTATTATCGAAGTTTCCGCCGAAAGCCCAAATGGCCATTTACGTTACGATGGGGATGTGCGAGTCGATGGTGTGCCCGGAACTGGCTCTCCGGTTTTGCTTAACTTCTTAGATGTCGGCGGATCGAAAACGGGCAAGCTATTTCCTACAGGTAAGGTGCGTGATGAGGTCGAAGGCGTTGAGTTGACGTGTTTAGACGCGGCAGTGCCTATGGTACATATTAATGCTCAAGACCTTGGCTTAACGGGTAATGAAACCAAGCAACAGCTTGATGAAAATGCTCCTTTATTAGAGCGCATTGAGTCTATCCGATTAGCGGCAGGCCGATTAATGGGTATGGGCGATGTGACGGGGAGTGTGGTGCCTAAGGTCTCCTTGTTATCACCACCCACGTATGGTGGACACATTACCTCTCGATACTTTGTGCCACAAAACTGCCACGCAAGTCATGCTGTTACCGGAGGGATTTGTGTTGCGGCGGCTTGCATGATCCCGGGCACAGTCGCCCATGAAGTGTGCCAAGGCATTAACTCTGAAACGGTCGTTATTGAGCACCCTAGTGGACAAATCCAAGTCAATATCAAAGTAGAGCCAGGGGAAATTGAGCCTGCGGTTCGTCAAGCGGCTTTGGTGCGCACCGCTCGTCCACTGTTCAAAGGTCAGGTTTACCCGACATTCTAATCTAATCTGCTTTATTAGCTATTTCATGTCGCTAGCCTTGGGCTGGCGATTTTTTTATTCTCACCTTCATATTCTTTTTAGCTTTAAACACTTTCCCCCAAGCCTCGTAAAACCTAGAGATTTACTGCACCACTTCAGCGCGCGGTGCTCTGTTTTTGTGCCTGAAAGGGCGATCTTTGTAACACTTTTGTTATCAAAATGGAGCGTGTCAGTTGGATGACAGGTTCGGCGACTAATTTGTCAGAAACCACAAAAAACAGTCCAGCTGTAGGCAACACGCAGTAAATGGATATTAGGAGGCACGATGCTGAACGTACAACTACCCGGCAATACACAACCATCTACTAAGGGTTCGTTATTCTCGAACGGTTCTTTTCTTATGACTCAAAAATTGTCTAAGTTAAAAGTTTGTCAATCACTCTTGGTCACGCTACTTGGTGTGGGGGCATTATCTCATCACGCACAAGCCGAAGAGGTTTCGTTTAAAGGTGAGCGTGTCGAGTTTGTGATGCCTTACAAAGAGGGCGGCGGTACTGATACATGGGGGCGTTTCTATGCACCTTACTTGTCTCAATCGTTACCGGGCAATCCAGTAGTAGTGGTGAAAAACATTCCGGGTGGCGGTTCAACAAAAGGCGCTAACCAATTTGCTCGCCGTGCGAAAGACAACGGCCTCAACATCTTTGCAAGCTCGGCATCAACCCAATATCCCTATCTTCTTCAAGATCGCCGAGTTCGTTACGACTACAACGATTGGAGCGTGATTCTCGCATCCCCAACTGGCGGCGTTGTGTATGTTTCGCCTAAAACAGGCATCGAGAACGTACAAGATCTTTTCGATAAGAAAGACCAAATCAAGTTTCAATACGCAAGCCAAGGTGCGACCTCGATTGACTTGGTACCACTGTTAGCCATGGATCTACTTGGTTTGGAGGTACAAGCAATTTTCGGCATGCAAGGGCGTGGCGCTGGTCGACTGGCGTTCGAGCGCGGCGAAGTGAACATCGATTCTCAAACTAGCTCATCTTACATCGACAAAGTGACGCCGCTAGTCAATGAAGGTAAAGCGATTCCATTGTTTAGCTTCGGTGTATTGGGTGAAGACGGCAAGTTGAAGCGAGATCCTAATTTCCCAGAGCTTCCTCACTTCGCTGAGGTCTACCAAATGTTCCACTCGGAAGAAGCAGAAACACAAGGCTATGCGGTTTGGCGCTCATTCTTTATGGCCGGGTTTGCCGCTCAGAAGATGATCTTTGTGCCTAAGTCGACGCCAGAAGAAACAGTTGCTGCATGGCGCGCATCGGCTTCTGAGTTGGTGTCTCAACCTGATTTTCAAAAACGCGCAGTCGAAGTCTTGGGTGATTACCCTCAGCTAACTGGCGAACAAGCACAGTTAGCGTTAAACGCCGCTTTGTCGCTTGATGAAAGCAACCTTGAATGGGTCAGAAACTGGCTGACCACAAACTACAACACCCGTTTCTAAACAGGCTATCCAGAAGCCCAAGAAAACATGAGTTTTAACAACGCTCAGTACTAACTGGCAGTGAGACCGCGGCGCAAGATCGTGGCTCACGCCTTTTCATCTCACTTTTATATTGTTACGTCATTTCAATATCGTACGTAACTTTTATATCGCTACGTAAAAAAGTAAGCGCCAAACTCCAAAAGCATGTGGCTTATACGGATTGAACCGTAGGGCTTTTGACATCCATGGATAGGTAAGCGGTGGTAAACGAAGCGAAAGTGAGTCTCATGATAGAAAGGATTCAACGATGTTTAACGAACTCTTTGCTGCACTGGAAACCATATTAAGCGTCCAGCACATCACCTTTATGTTAGGTGGTGTGTTACTGGGTCTCGCGATTGGTATCTTTCCGGGGCTTGGCGGTATTGCCGGCTTATCACTACTGCTTCCATTCCTGTATGGCATGGATCCAATCTCAGCCTTGGCGATGCTTATCGGCTTGGTTGCGGTTATTCCAACGTCTGACACTTTTACCTCTGTATTAATGGGTATTCCGGGTTCAAGTGGCTCGCAAGCAACCGTGCTTGATGGCTTCCCTATGGCGAAAAAAGGCGAGGCGGCGCGTGCGTTATCTGCTGCATTTACGTCATCTTTATTCGGTGGCCTGTTTGGCGCGGTGATACTGACCGGTTTTGTGCTGATCGCTCGACCTGTGATCCTCGCTTTTGGTTCTGGTGAGTTGTTCATGTTGACCTTATTAGGTTTGAGCATGGTCGGTGCGTTGGCAGGTAAGAGCTTGGTAAAAGGCTTGTCGGCGTGTGGCATGGGCGTATTGCTTGGCAGTGTAGGTAGTGCTCCCGCAACGGGCGAATATCGAATGACCTTTGACAACTTCTACCTAATGGATGGTATTCCTCTGGTTGTGGTGGGCTTAGGTATTTTTGCACTTCCTGAGATTATTGATCTGCTTCGTCAAAATAAGCCAATCGCCAATGCTAGTAAACTTGGCAAGGGTTGGTCTGCGGGCGTTCGTGACTTCTTGGAAAACAAATGGCTCGCAGTGCGCTGTAGCGTGATCGGCTGTATTGTTGGTGCACTTCCCGGCCTTGGTGGCAGCGTAGTGGACTGGATCGCTTATGGTCATGCGGTGCAAACCACTAAGAAAGATCCTGAATTCGGTAAAGGCGATGTGCGTGGTGTAATTGCCCCTGAATCGTCGAATAATGCGAAAGAGGGCGGTGGTTTAGTCCCTACGCTGTTATTTGGCATTCCGGGTTCTGGCAGCATGGCGGTATTCCTCGGTGGCATGGTATTGGTGGGCTTAGAACCGGGCCCTGCGATGGTGAGTACTGACCTTGATATTACTTACACTATCGTGTGGTCTTTGGCATTAGCCAACGTGTTCGGTGCGGGCGCTTGTATGCTGATTTCACCTTGGGTGGCTAGGCTGACCACGGTTCGTTACACCTTGCTTGCTCCATTCATGGTGATGGTGATCTGCTTTGCGGCATTCCAAGCAACACGCGACCTTGGCGACTTAGTCACGCTATTAAGCATAGGTACACTGGGTGTGCTGATGAAGCGTTTCGACTGGCCTCGCCCTGCATTCTTGATTGGTTTTGTACTTGCTAATGGTATGGAAACTTACCTGTATCAAGCGGTGCAGTTTGATGGTGTTGCGTTCTTACTACGCCCTGGCGTGATGATCATTGGTGCGCTGACAATTTTCTCTTTGTTCTTCATGTGGCGTCAAAGCGTGAAGAAAAACAAGCAAAGTGAAGCACAAGACACTTCGACTGAAACGGTTCAACCTTCAGTAAGAATCAGTAATCGCAAGCCTCAAGTTATCTTCGCTGCTTTGGTCAATATCGCGTTTATGTATGGCATTTATGACGGCTACCAACAGAGCTTCTTAGGTGGTGTGTTCACTATTATCATTGCTAGCATTATGTGGGTGCTATCTGCTGTGGTGCTATTCCAACTGCTGACCAAACCAGAAGGCGATGCTGTCTATTTCGATAATGAGTATGAGCAAGGGTACGCCTTTGATACCAACAGTATCAGCATGATGCACTACCTGTACTGGCTAGGCGCATTGATCCTTGGTTGCTACTTTGTGGGTTATGTGATTTCTATCAGTGCGTTCTTCTGTTTGTTCTTGATGAGTAAAGCAGGGTTGAGCTTGATGCGTTCAGCATCGGTTACCGTTGCTGCCACCGGTTTCTTACTGGGTTTGACTCACCTAATGGTATTGGATTTGCCGATTGGCTTGCTACAAGAAACCGTTAATCTGCCTTGGCCAATTGGATAATAGAAGGAAAGTAATTATGACGATTCGAACGATTATTATGCCCTTCGCTTCTACGGCAAACTCCGCTGAAAGGTTAGAAGGCGCGCTGAGCATTGCACAATATTTTGGTGCACATTTGGATGTGTTACACGCTCAAATTAGCCCACAGCAGTTGATGCCAGAAGAGCGACAACTGTTACCGAGTAAGTGGTTAAGCCGTATCGACCAGTTGGTGAATAACTACGTTGCAGAAGACATGAACCAGTCTGAACTTGAGTTCACTACCTTGTGCGACAAGCTCGAAGTACCGCTGTGTGACAGTGATAACCTAGTGATGAATGAGGCCAATAAACACGTGAGTGCTCAATGGCATAATCTAACGGGTTATCGAGCAGATGTAGTCTCTGAGCGTGGTAAGGTGTCTGACTTAATCATTATCCCTAAACCGCTTAATGGCAAAAGTAGCGTGAGTTTTGACGTGGCGATAGAACATGGCAGTCGCCCAATTTTGCTGATGCCTCGTGAGCAAAAAAGCTTTAACCCAGAATGCATTATGATTGCTTGGAATGGAGATGATCCGGGTGCGAGGGCTGTGAAAGCTGCGATGCCATTGCTTAGAAAAGCAAAGAACATCGTGGTGGTAACCAGTGAGCGTTCACTCAACAAAAAGCCTAACCAACAAGATTTAAAGCGTTATTTGGGGCTGCATAACATCGAAGTGGAGTGTATTTCGTTTAAAGAGGGCAGAATCAAAACGCCTCAAGCGATCCTTGCTCATGCAGAGCAGTTTCATGCTGACTTGATAGTGGCTGGCGCGCTTGCTCATAAGAAGATGCATCAACAGATGCTGGGTGGCGTTACCAGAAGGTTATTGAGTAAAACCAACGTGCCTCTGTTCATGGTGAGCTAATAAATCGGTGAGTGATTGGTTTCCCTACATCACTCACTGATTCATCGAAACTTAACTGCTGTCATGTCAGGCGCATGACAGCTTAGATTGTTAGAGTAAACTCATGGGCTAACTGATATGTGACCCGTCCGTCTATGCTTATGTGGTCATCGTATTTATTCTCCTTTTTACGATGACTGATTACCAGTTAGCCCCTTTTTATTTCAATGTGTGCAGCTCTAAACCAGAGCTGCCACTTTTCCTTTCGCTACCAATTGATCTCGAACCGAGTCATACGCCCAGTTGAACGCAATCGCGTAAAGTACGAAGAAAATAACTAGGCCGATGTCCATGATCAGTACGGTTAGGAAGTCGAGTTGTAGAACCCACATCAAGACAGGCAAAGTCACTGTCATCAAGCCAAGCTCAAAACCTAATCCGTGCAGGATACGTGTTTTCGTGGTTCTTTTGCTTCGGTCTGTTCCGTAAATTTTGTCGTAGCCATAGTTGTAAATGTAGTTCCAAGCCATCGCTATCAATGATATTGCGAGCGCTAAGCCTGCCATTTCACCTGCGCCATTTCCTGTAACATAGGTTGCAAGCCCTGCCATCAAAACCAAAGCAACCAATTCAAATAGCACCATGTGCAACATGCGTTCTTTATGTGACATTTTTCTAACTCTCTTTACGATTAAATAGCCGCCGATGGGCTAATGACTTGGCTAGATAATATCTTCTTAAGTGATAATATAAAGATAGTTAGCATCACATATAGTGATAGTAAGTTTTGGGAGAAACCGAATGTACAACATTGAACAACTGAAAATGTTTGTGTATGCCGTTGAATTAGGGTCATTTTCTGCCAGTGCTCGTCAACTGGGTAAGGTACAGTCGGCGGTGAGCCAAGGCATCAGCAATCTTGAAATAGATTTTAATGTTGAGCTTTTTGATCGTTCGACTCGAAAGCCTTCACTAACCAAAGCGGGCGAGCAGTTATTTAAACAGGTGAAAGCGATCGTGCTGCAGGTTGAAGATCTGAATGTGACGGTTAACGCGATGGGTAGCGGTGAAGAGGGGCTCATCAAAATTGCATTAGATGATTCATTATTGGTCCCGAATCTATCTAAGATCCTTAGTCAGTTCAGTCATCAATTCCCAGCGACGGAAGTTGAATTGGTTGCGTGTACCACGACTGAGGTCAATCTGTTGATTATCGAAGAGAGAGCCGACATTGGATTAATGTTTACCAACTTGGCTTTTGATGTCGGTTCTGAGCCTTGCTTTATCGGTCACTTACCGTTTATTGCTGTGTGTCATCCAAGTCATGCGCTCGCAAAAACAGGTGTGGCGAAACTCTCTGATTTACTCCCGCATCGTCAACTAATGTTGAGGGGAGACAAAGGTAAGGTGATGGATCAGTTTCCACTGATTGCCGGAAAGGTATGGTGGTCAAACAGCTTTATTGTTATCAAAGAGATGGTACTCGGCAGCGATATTGGCTGGGCATATTTACCCAAGCACCTTGTCGAAGAGGAACTGAATAAACAGCGTTTAGTGGAGATTAATGTCTCATTCGATCACAAAACATGGTCGCCGCCCGTTGATCTTGTTCTGTCTAAAACACGCTCTAAAGGCCCAGCCTTGCTTTGGCTTGAACAAGCATTGAAAGGCTTATTAGACGAAACTAAATAAAGAAAAGGCTCACCGCTTAGCGTGTGAGCCTTTCTGTTCAAAGTGATACTGATTTTTGTGAGGGCTAGATGGAGATCCTAGACGCTAGGTTTAACCGTCTGACCGTTGTAGTACTTGTCTTTCATCTTAAGCGCCACGTTCACTAGGTAAATCAACACAGGTACTTCAATCAGTGGACCGATAACACCGGCAAACGCTTGGTCTGAGTTGATACCGAATACTGAGATAGCAACGGCAATCGCTAGCTCGAAGTTGTTACCTGTCGCTGTGAATGCAATTGATGCGTTCTTGTCGTATTCAATACCCATCTTCTTACCAATGAAGAAGCTGATGAAGAACATCGCTGTGAAGTAGATAGTCAGTGGAACCGCAATCAACAATACGTCCATTGGCAGTTCTACAATCATCTCGCCTTTTAGGCTGAACATCAGAACGATGGTTGCCAGTAGTGCAATCAGTGTGATTGGAGAGATACGTGGAATAAACACTTCGTTGTACCACTGCTCGCCTTTCATCGACACAAGGACCTTACGGCTTAGGAAGCCCGCTAGGAATGGGATACCTAAGTAGATAAGTACACTGTGTGCAATGTCGATCATCGAGATATCAACCAACATGCCTTCGTAACCAAATACTGGTGGAAGAACGCTGATGAACAACCACGCCATAAAGCTGTAGCTCACCACTTGGAATGCACTGTTTAGAGCAACCAATGCCGCGCCGTACTCTTTGTTACCGCCGCCGATGTCGTTCCAAACTAGAACCATCGCCACACAACGAGCAAGACCAATCAGAATCACGCCGACCATGTAACCTGGGTGGTCACCCAAGAAAGTCAGTGCCAATACAAACATTAGAATTGGGCCAACAAGCCAGTTCATGATCAAAGATAGTTTGATCGCTTTCTTATCTTTTACCACGGTGCCTAGCAGGTTGTAGTTAACCTTAGCCAGAGGTGGGTACATCATTAAGATAAGGCCAATCGCAAGCGGAATGTTGGTGGTACCAATAGACATAGATTCGTTCCACTGCTCGATCTGTGGGAATAGGGTGCCAAGCAATACACCAAGACCCATGGCAATAAAGATCCACAGTGTTAAGTAGCGATCTAGAAAACCTAATTTTGGCTTCATGATATTTTCTCTTTGGTTGATATCGTTAATCGTCGAAAAACGATATTAAAAAACAAAAAAATACGCTTAGTTTATTCTGTATTCGACAAACTAAGCGCGATGAATCTATTTCAAAATGGTGTCGATTAGCGATTCAAATTGCTGAATATTACCTCGATTAATGCGGTAGCACATTTTCGGTGGTATCGATTCAGCAGTGATGAAGCCAGAGGTTTTCAAGATTCTTAGGTGCTCTGATACTGTCGATTGCGCTAAACCTAATTCGCTAACCAAGTCGCTGTTCAAACAGCCGCCCGATTTTTCTAGCGTTGAAAGGATACTCAATATACGAACTCTTGCCGGGTGAGCGAGCGCTTTGGCTAGAGCTGCCATTTGCTTTTCAGCTTCGGTATCACCATGTCCGATTGGTAGAGCACAGCCACCAGTTGTAGAGCAAGTTTCGTTCATATTGATGTTTCGCTTTCCATAATCGTTAAAAGACGATTAATGGTAAGCCTATTTTATATAAGGGTCAATGTGATCTTTCAATTTGCTTCTAAATTTGATGTCAAAATCCATATTTATCATTGAAATTCAATGGACTAAGACTTGGATGAACCAAACCAATATAACGGCCACTTTTGTTGTGAATAGCTGTTATTCAATAGCGCACCAATACCAACCAAAGCGATGCTGCCTACTAATACGGGAGTGAATAAGAACATCCAATCCACATGTGCGGTACCTGCCAAAGCTATCACAATCGGATTGGCGCCAGCGGGTGGGTGAACCGCTCGACAGTATTGCATTAGCATGATGGATAAGCCGACAGCGATTGCCATGGTCAAATAAGAATCCCCAAAGCCATATAACGCGATTAAGCCCACAGCAGCCGAAATAAAGTGTCCCGCAATGACGTTTCTAGGTTGAGCTAACGGCGATGTAGGCACCGCAAACAGCAGTACGCACGTCGCACCAAATGGAGCCATTAACCACGGGAACCCAGAACTTTCTGCTAATAGGCACAAGGTTAAGATGCCCAGCGTACCGCCAATAAAACCTTTAATAAGCTGGCTAATGCTTGCTTTCGGAGGAAGGGCTCCACCACCAGATAGTTTGCTGATCATAATCGTTTCCTCTTCGTTTTCTGTTTTTATTGAAAGTGTACAGATCTGTACTGTTTGATTTGGATGATACAGATCTGTACACTTCTTGCAACGAGAAATTGAGCTCTACGATTTCAGAGCGAGTCGAGGTTGATGAACGATGAGTAAAAAAGATCTGATTCTGGATGTAGCAGAATCGTTGTTTAATCAGTTTGGTTATACCGCTGTTGGGGTGGATATGATTAGAGATGAGGCAGCGGTTTCTAAGACATCCATGTACCGCCATTTTGGATCGAAGACCAAGCTGATTGAAGCCGTGTTAGAAAGGCGTCATCAGCATTTCGAGTCGAGTTTAGAAGCGGCACTATCATCAACGTCTGGATTACAAAACCAACTCGATGCTCTGTTAGATTGGCACCTTGCATGGTTTGAGCAACCTGACTTCAAAGGCTGCATGTTCATGCACGCGTTAGCCGAATTTAAAGAGTCGGAAGATGACATTGCGATGCTCTCGCGACAGCACAAAGTTTGGCTCAAAAACAGCATTCGTGATGTGGTCAGAGGTAATGAAGAAGTCGACACTGCAATACTCGAATTACGCAGTGAATCGGTTATGACTTTTATCGAAGGACTTATTGTAAGAAGTGAATTTAGTCAGCTTGATTCAAAGTCAGACTCAAACAGACAAGCCTACCGAAAAGCATTGCATTCACTGGCTATTCTAGCGATATAATCGAAGGCAGAACCGTTACACAAGATAACGAAAAATCATAATTTACACTTTAATCTTTACTTATAGGTAAGCCCTGAAATGCCACAACAGAACATCAAATTTATCGCTGCTGATATGGACGGCACTCTGCTTAATGAACACGGAAAGTTAGACCCAGAATTCTTCAATCTTTATGAGCGACTAGAAGCTCAAGACATTATTTTTGCTGCGGCATCGGGTCGTCAGTACTACAGCTTGATGGAAACCTTTGCCCCGCTAAAAGGTCGCATGATGTTCGTTGCTGAAAACGGCACATTGGTGATGCATAAAGGCCAAGAGCTCTACAGCTGCTTACTTGATACTGATGCCATCAAAGACATCATCAAAGAAGCGCGTGCCATTGAAGGTGCACATGTGGTGCTTTGTGGTAAGAAGTCTGCATACATTGAAACCAAAGATGAGAGTGCTCTAGCGGAGATCTCTAAGTACTACCATCGCCGCGAGCAAGTAGAAGATTTACTGGCGGTAGAAGACGATTTCATCAAGGTCGCTATCTGTCACTTTGACGGTTCACAAGAGAAAGTGAACCCAAGCATTAATGCCAAGTTTGGTGAGAACTACCAAGTGGTTGTGAGTGCGAAAATTTGGTTGGATGTGATGAACGCTGAGGCATCAAAAGGCGCGGCGATTAAACACCTACAAAACACACTTGGCTTCACTTACGAACAGACCATGAGTTTTGGTGACTACCTGAATGACTTGGAAATGCTTAAAGAGAGCTACCACTCTTACGCGATGGAAAACGCACATCCAAAGCTGAAAGAGATCGCTCGTTTTGGCGCGCCAAGTAACGTTGATGCAGGTGTATTCCAAGTGCTTGAGAAGCTGCTAGCGTAACGCTCTTAAGCTCGATTCGATTTTTATCAAAGCCAACTCGTGAAAATGAGTTGGCTTTTTTGTTGGCTGCTGTTGTATTGAGTTAAATTTGAACGAGTGTTCAGCTTGTTGTAATCTAATCAGAAAGATGGGTATTCACTTTGAGTTGGATACGCCTTAGTAACGATATTTGGAATGACTATGAGCAAGAAACTTCAACTTGATATTATTTCTGACGTGATGTGCCCTTGGTGCGTGGTCGGCTACAAAAACTTAGAGCAAGCCGTTACGGAACTTGGTTTAGAAGACCAGATTGAACTTGAATGGCAGCCGTTTGAGCTTAACCCTGACATGCCGCAAGAGGGTGAAAACCTGCGTGACCATATCATGAGAAAATACGGTTCTAGCGCAGAAGAGAGCCAACGTTCACGTGAACAGCTTGCGGCTCGTGGCAAAGCGGTTGGTTTCGATTTTAACTTCTATGACAGCATGAGAATGGTCAATTCACGTCATCTACATGTGCTTCTCGATTTTGCACTAGAGCACGGTAAACAGACTGAGTTAAAGCTACGCTTTTTTACTGCTCACTTCACAGAGCAGAAAGACCTGTCCGATCTTGAAGCCATTGCACAAGAGCTTGAAGCGGTTGGGCTAAACTCAACGAAGGCACTGAAGCGCCTAAAGAACACCGACAACTTGAAGCAAATTGAAGCGCAAGAGTTTGAATGGCAACGCATGGGGATCTCTGCGGTTCCTACTGTGGTGTTCAACCGCAAGAGTGCAGTCACTGGTGCGCAGACGGTCGAAACGTACAAGCAAATTCTTCAAGAACTTATTGCTGAATCATAAGCCGATTATTGGTATCAATTAGAGTCTGAATTACATGGAATCATTGTCACTCGCTCAAGCGCAAAAACTGGTATTGCTTTCGCAAAAGCTGCCGCCTAAGAAGTTGCCACCTAAAAAGCAACGCAATGGAGGCACTTTGGCGAACACGCTGTCTGCGATTGAAAACCTTGGGTATGTTCAAATTGATACCATCTCTGTGATTCAGCGAGCTCACCATCATACGTTGTGGAATCGCAATCAAGACTACCAGCTTGATCATCTTGATAAGCTGCTAGAGCGTCGAGAAGTGTTTGAGTATTGGTCGCACGCTGCTGCGTATTTACCCATGCGTGACTACCGCTTCAGCTTACACCGCAAGAATGGTTTCGCGAGCGGTAAGCTTAAGCATTGGTATAAAAAGGATGATGCACTGATGGCGCATGTTCTCAAACGTATTGAGAATGAAGGGCCATTGATGGCGAAAGACTTTGAAGGGGATAGGCCAAACCCCGGCGGGTGGGGTGGCAAACCTGCTAAACAGGCGTTAGAGACTTTGTTTATGCAAGGTGACTTAATGGTGCCGAGCCGAGTGAACTTCCATAAGGTGTATGACCTAACCGAACGAGTTTTGCCGGGTGGCATTGATACCTCAGAACCAACGGAACAAGAGTACATCGAGCATCTGATAACACGTTATTTAGAGGCTAACGGAGTTGGAATAGCGTCGGAAATGAGTTATCTACTCAAGAACACAAAGCCTCTGATTCAGAAAACACTTCAACAGATGCTTGAAGATAAGCAGGTTCTGAAAGTAGATATTCAAGGCTCTGATTACTATGCCCTGTCAGGTGCTTTTGAACTGCTGAATCAACCTCTTTCCAGAACCAAGCTTAAGATACTGTCTCCGTTTGATAACCTGCTGATTCAACGAAAGCGAATGCAATCATTGTTCAACTTTGATTACCTCCTTGAATGCTATGTTCCAGAGGCCAAGCGTCAGTTTGGTTACTTTAGTTTGCCGATTCTATGGCAAGGTAAGCTGGTGGCGCGAATGGATTGCAAGGTCGATAGAAAGAGTCGCTTACTCAATATTCGCAACTTGGTTGTTGAAGACAGAGTTAAAACTCATGAGTCATTGATTGACGCTTTATGCGAAGAACTAAAACACTTCATGGTGTTCAACCAATGTGATGAGATGATTGTCCATAACACCACACCTTCCGACCTTGGCAAGCGCTTGATGAGCCAATGGCAAACAGTCTAGCGGTCTTTGTTGTTTAGAAAGCGCTTAGTTACTCAGCAAACGCAGCTAACAAGAACTCGACAAAGGTTCTGTTCTTCAACGACAGTTGCTTGGTTTTGTAGAGCAAGTGAATCGGCTTTGGTAACGGCGCCATGCCGGGTAGGATTTCCAACAGCGCTCCACGATCAATCTCTTCTGCGACTAAGATAGTCGGTTGCAACAACACGCCCACACCCTGCAGGGCGGCATACCGCAACACATCACCATTATTCGACATCAAGCGCACACGTTCTTTATTCGGTGTGGCGTGAGGAGCTTGGCTGCTGTAACTGAATCCAAGCGATGGGTGCTGCGCCAAGTCTTCCAATACTCTGATTTCAGCATGTTGGTTTAGGTAAGCGGGCGCCGCGCAGTAACACATCTCATAATCCCCTAAATACCTTGCGACCAAGCTTGAATCGGACAGGTCGCCAATTCGCACAATCAGATCTATGTCGGATGAATAAGGATCGACAAGGTCATTATTCAACATCAGCTCAACGTTAATGGTTGGGTGTTGTGCAAGGAATTTGGCTACGATAGGGGCAAGTACCTTGTTTCCGTAGGTGACAGGGCAGTTAATTTTTACCGTGCCTTGTGGTTGGTTTTCCAAGGTTTGAATCAGGTTTTCAGCATTGCTGATGTCTTCGAGAATTCGCTTACACTCACGATAATAAAGCTGACCTGAATCGGTTAAAGACTGCTTACGCGTGGTGCGGTGGATCAGCTGAGAGTTCAGACTGGTTTCTAAGGAATGGACATGTTTACTTATCATGGTCGCCGACAGGTTGAAGTGGTTTGCGGCGCTACGAAAGCTGCCCTGTTCCACTACGTAGACGAAGACTTTCATGCTGGTTAACTTATCCATTAAACACTCTTGGTTGATAAACAATAAACAAAAGGTGAGTTTATCAATTATTAGGGGTTAATTATATTAATGGCAAATCGATAATTAACTAAAATAAGAGCGTGAAATGCCTCAAATTAATGAAACCATCTTTGTTACTGCCGAACTTAAGATCAAAACTAACATAGAGCGAGCTGCTGCGATCGAAGCTATCGAACAGTTTTGTTTAGACATGCAGAGCGAGCCGGGCTGCCTACAAGCAATCGCAACTTATGATCAAAGCCAAAGCGATCGTGTGATCTTGATTGAGCAATACGCAAACCGCGAGGCGATTAATCAGCACTTTGTGATGCCTCATACCCAAGCATTTATTGAGCGTGATATTACGGAATTAGTGCAAGCATTTGAAACGCAACGTGGATCTATCAAAACACAAGAGCAGGAGATCTAAGACATGAAATGGGGAATCCTAGGAACCAGCTTTATCTCAGGCGTAATGGCGGATGCGATTAAAGGCGATGCTCAAAGCGAGTTGTATGCCGTTGCTGGTCGTACTGAAAAAACACTTAACGAGTTTGCTGCCCAATACCAACCAACACGAACCTTCAACAGCTATGAAGCCTTGATTGAAGATGAGTCGGTCGACATTATCTACATTGCTCTGCCAAACCATGTCCATCATGAGTATGTGATTAAAGCAGCTCAAAAAGGCAAAGCGATCTTGTGTGAGAAGTCTCTGTCGGTAGATATGGAAAAAACCGAGCAAGCTTTACAAGCCGTGAAAGAAGCGGGCGTATTCTTTGCTGAAGGTCTGATGTATTTAAACCATCCACTTATCACCAAGCTTCATCAAGAGCTGGCAACTGGTGAGATCGGCGAAGTGCGCTCAATTCAAGGTTCCTACGTTGCGGCGATTGATCAGTTCGTGAATCCTGCGAGCAAAGGCGCGCTATACAACCTTGGTTGCTACCCAATGTCGCTGATTCACTCTGTTGCGCAGCAGCTGTTCGGTGAGAGTGTGTTCGATGATGTGCAGATCTCGGCAATCGGCCGACGAGGCGAAGATAGCAATATCTGTGAATCGTCGGCGATGATGCGTTTCAATGACCGCTTGACCGCGCAAATCCACACCGCTGAAGACCACGGCTTAAAGCATGGCTTTACGATTCTAGGTAGCAAAGGCTGCATTACGCTAGATACTAATCCATGGTTACCGACTGCAGAAAACACGTTTACGGTAGAGATCTATGAGACGTCGACACGTGAAGTGAAAGTTGAAGCGCAAGGCGACGGCTTCCATTATCAAGTGCGCAATATCCGCCAAGCGGTTGAGCAAGGTGACACACAACTTGCTGCGCCAATGGCAACCCACCAAGACTCTCGCGTGATCATGACGTTATTAACTGATTGGGAACAAGCGGCGAGCTAATGTTTTAGTAAATTCTATACTCGTCTCATGTTTGATCGCCTCGTAAGCTATCAAACATGAGGCGTTTCCTCTATATCTTCCAGTCGACTCTCCCCAATAAATACTTTGCATTTGAAACCGCCACAGTGTCCAATATCAGGTAGTACGAAACTGACCGAAAAACCTTATTTTTTAAGGTGTTAAATAGGACCTTTGCCGCATGCGTAAATCAGATAAGAAAATCGAGAATCAAATCAGAGACGTGTTAACTGACGTTTGTGAAGACACGCTGAAAGGCTTCGATGGTTTTTTATGGGTGACTCACTCGGTCAACTTCTCATCTTTTCCGCAAAGTTTGAAAATTGTCTGTATATTCGATACCAATCAGGATAGAACGAACTTCTTAAGTGGCGAAGGTCAACAGAGTGCCTCTGGGGCTATCCAACACGCGTTCAATCAAGTTGGGATTCAACTGAAGAATATCGATAAGCATGTTAGTTACGATACACAAGAAAATTGCGACCGTGACCACCAAGGGAAGTGGAACAAGAGGCTTTAGTGCTCTTGCTTCTTTAGAACCCCTCAACTGTGTCGTGATAAAAAGGTCGTGAAATGAATAAAGCTCAAATTTCGCTTAACAAGAACACACTGCTAGGTGTGTTCGAGCAATTTTTGATACTAGCTCTGTGGCTGCTAGTAGGAAGTGTCGTTTGGTCTGTTTGGTTTATGTGGGGGATTAACGTTGTCCCCTTTGACGATCCTTACCTCTCTGATACTGAGTATCAACGTCTCATTAAGCAAGAAACTCAGCTGATCAATATCGGCTTATGGGTAGGTAAGCTCTATACCGCATGTGCGGTGATGTTTTTTACTGTACGCGTTAGGAAAGTGCTTCGAGCCTCAAGCGATGGATGAAATCCGTTTGGGTTATGACATTACTGGTATCTACTAGTATTTGTTCTCATTGATTGACTAAAAATCTACGAAACGAGATGTCGCTATCCATAAACTTAATTAATCAACAAAGCCGTTGGCAAGCGAACCGAAGAGAAGAAAGCCTACGCGAGGTAGGCTTTGATTGTCGTTATTTAATTGCGGTACAGAAGCTGACGTCTGAATGTTGAGTTTGCGGATCGTAGCTGTGGTAAAGCTCAAAACAAGGTCGATCGTCTGTTTCAATACCGGACTCAATGACGTTACTCATTAAATCATCCCAAGCTTTGGCATATTGGCATATTGGCAGATTTCGGTGATCGTTTGTCTCGTCACCGCATATTGCCCACCGGGAAAGTCCTTTAGCTCGATACCGCTGGGTACTTCGACATCCTCTGGAACCATTAAACAAATGTCTGTTCGGCACTTATCTGTCGGTGTGATTTCTGGGTTATCATGGTAAATGAACATGCAGGTGTTGCCTGATAATCCTTTCATTTCTGCCCACTGATAAAGACGGCCGCTAGGCTCTTCATACCCTTTTCCATAAGGGCCTGTTACTCGCACATACGCCAATTTTGATGATTCGAATTGTTGCGTTTTCATTGTCTTACTCCATGTTGAAAGTTCGGAGCCAGTATATGAATTACTCGTAACTGCATCGTTTCCAGTCTTGCGCAACGTGTGTCCAATCTTGCTATTTCGAGTTAACTCACCGAAAGCTTGGTAGTCTTCACAATCACGAAATGCGCTAGGCGTAACGCCAAAGTGTTGCTTGAAGGATTTGGCAAAGTTTTGAGACGATGAGAAGCCGTAATCTAGTGCAATATTAATAATAGGTTGCTTGGTTTTGAAGAGATCGTTGGCTGCCGCTTCGAGTCTCAATCGTCTGATAAAATCAGCAAGCGTTTCGCCTTGAACGGCCTTAAAAGTACGATGAAAATGGTAGGGTGAAAAGTTAGCTAATGCCGCGACTTCGATCAAGTTGAGCGGATCGTTAAAGTGCTTCTCTAAATAGCGTATAACGGGAACAAGCCGCTTATGATAGTCAACGTACATCGCTTTATTTACCACTCTCTGTTGTCATCGTTCTTGTTTAGATGACCGAGACTAGCCTATCCAAATTGAGTTTCAACATTGTGGCGCTCAAACTGAGATTCGATACAGCAAATCCAAGTCCTATTCTGAGTTCTAGGCTCTGATAACTTCTCATCTTCCAAACCGTATTATTCTCATTTTGAGAAAATCTGAGCTGATTTCTCGTTAGCCGGAGATACTTGGTTTCCAAATAAAATTAAAATCACAAAAATTTATCTTTTCCTTAATGTCTTGATTTTGAATCGGCATTTGCTCGTTTTCTTTGTCATGGATGAAACAATACAGACGAGCACTTGAACAATAGAGCCATGTAGTCGATACTTTTTTCGTATTTTGATTCCTAAATTGACACGCAAGTTGGCTGACTTTTCGTCTTGTGATTTAAGGCATGACAGTATCGATTAGGAAATTTGAATCATGAAAACCTACATTTCTGGGCTGCTCGCACTCATACCGTCATGTTTAATCGCTGGTTACGCTTTTGCTGTTGGTACAGCGGTTGTGCTGCCAGGGCAACATGAAGCGGGTGTTGATCTTTCGGGCTCCCCACTATCTGCGAATGCCGTCATTGATTGGGAAATTACCAACAGTGATATTGTCTTCGGAGCTTATGCCGACAAAGCCGACAATGAGCGGGCCACGACAATTGGTTATATGTACAACCAAGTCATGGCGATGAACTCGGGTTGGTTGGAGAACGATCTCCGTAACCAAGCTGAGTTAGAAGGCCTCAACTTCGAAGACTATTTTCTGCACTTTTCTGAAGATACTGTCATTGCCGAAGTTGATAAAACTCACGGCGAAAAGACGCTTTTAAACCGAAAGCCTATGATCTTGGGCTATACAGCCAGTGAAGACCATGCTGGCTTTTGGCTGTATCAAGAGCCTCCGTGGGATGCCGATGTGTTTGAGAATTTCGAACAGGGTGGGGCTTTGTATGTCTATCATGCTGAGCAGTTCGAACGGCTGACCTTTAAGTTCTCACAGTTTGCTGGCAGCGGCGAATTCTGGATTGAATACCCAACAGCTATTGATTCTCACGGAAGGGTTTCACAGTGGGAAAGGCTCGATGTAAAGAAAGACAAAACGCTCAGCATGACCAAAAACCAATCGGTGATCTGGAACCTTCCTAATGATTGGGTAAGAGCCACAACTCATGATGGCAGTGGTGCGAGCTATGGTGGCGGACAGTATTTTGGTTCAACCTTTTTGAGAGATGGTGGGCGCTCATACGTTGTGAGAGTTCGTTGGCAAAGTGAGAACGCCGACGACAGGCCGCGTTTAAAAGAAGTAAAACTGAAAAACAGTTTTCCAACCGTCAAATTAACCGACGCTCCGACTACAACGCCGGACGGCAATGCTATCAGCCAATGGCGAAAAATCCGCGGTTTTGATGTGTCTGCAGACCTAGATGGCGATAACTACTTGTCGCCAAGTGAGTATAGAAATCGAACTAATAAGAACGCGACAGCGCGTTTTCGTTGGGAATCAAGAGTGGTGCCATTTGGTCGAATGTGGAGCGCTAGCTCATCTTGGTCGTTAACAAACGTCGCAAACGCGGATTATCTATCTGCCATTCATCGCTACTACAAGCAAAGTTGGGCAGGCCAAGGTTTGAATGGTGCGTACAACGACGACACAAATAAGCTTATTGGTTCGAATCAGTTCTATGTTCATTCTGGCGGGCATGTTCAAGAGTTAGGAGCAGTTGCGGGTTCGAATCAAGCGGATGATCTCTATAAACAACAATTTTCAGCGTTTCTGAAAAATCTATCTGCTTTAGAAAGTGATGCGTCGATTGGGTTGAATATCGGAACCGCGAACTTACTGGGTCGAAATGGACAGTCTCATCTTAGCGAGGCAGGATCTCTTTATTTACGGGAGCACTACATTTTTCCATCTACTGGGTTTAGTGGTTACTCGGGGATCTCTAAATTCTGGGATAATTCTGCGCTCGCCTACAATGGACAAAGTGTTATTTTTCAGGCGACAACGCGTTATGGGCGAGTTCAGTATCTTGGAAATAGTGAAGAGAATTGGAAGCAAGACCAATACTCGACCCTAGCGATCTACCACCTCAATCGACACGCTCAACATAGCTACTTTAATCAGTGGAACAATGGTTACGTCTATGGAAGTGGCAACACGACGGCTGACACTTTCTGGCAAAGTGGTGTCCCTAAAAACATCGCCTACCAACCCAGTTCTTTATTGGCCGTTGATTTGGGAGAGCCGAGTCATCAGATCCCACAAGGCTTTGAGCCGATTCCTTTGATGCTATCGACAACGACACCTCAACCCGCGGACTACACCATCGTTGGCGACTCCTCGATGAACGAAATGGTGCATGCTGATCTGCTCAATGGTATGACTCACGTTCTGCCGACGTTTACGTACTTTATGTATCAATCTGAAAATCAGGTGGTTGCTGGTGGTCCTGAGGACATGGTGTTAGCGAGAGAGTTCAGCAATGGTCGTGTGTTGTATCGCACGGATTTCCACGGTAAGAACCCGAGCTTTTATGACGCGGAAAAACTCACCATTGTGCTGGATGTTCCAATGAAACCTGTTGATGCTAACGGTCACGTTGGTGACTATGTGAGTGAAATAGAAATTGGCGGTTATGAAGGGCTGTTCTTACTTTATTAGAACCAATGCGAGTGAGTGCTCTCGAACCTGAGTAGACTAGAGCTTAGGTTCGGGATATCAGCTTATTCTTTTTACACTGCTTAAACTCTTTGGCGATCCACGATTGCTCGTTTAAACCATTGTCGATTAGAGCAAAAAGGTAGCCATCGACTTTGCTTGAAGCTGCTGGATATTCTTGAAAAGCGTGCTTAGGGTAGCCGGGGTAATCTGTCTCGTATTGAGCGTCTAACTGCTTACCGAGTTGACGCCATTTTACGAATAACTCCGAAGAAGACGTCTCAACCTTATATTGCCCCAAAATGCGTTGGTGATGGGTTAACGCCACTTTAGCGCAGTGGTTGGTCTGTACGACTTTTTGTATCAATTCAACTTGTTCTTCACTCATGGTTTTCGCCAGTACATTCTCTTGTTCGATGCGCGCCATTCGCTCACCAAACGTTTCAGCATGGGTGGGAAACACAAAAGTAAGCGGTAAAGCCAATACCAAAAGACGCTTGTAGAACATAACCAAACTCGTTAAAAGGATTCGCGGCTATTATGCCGTCCGCCGCCAATATTATTAATGAATATAAACGCTTAATTGTAAGAATTATTTTTATCGAGTAGATAAATAGATGGTTTTGGGTGAAAGCCATTCAGGCTCTGAATGTTTGGTTGGTGAGCCTGAAGCTTGATGGGGGATCCGTTACGAGTTAATGACCTTAATGCCTTTGTCTCGAAGCTCATCAATCACACTGCTCGAAAGATCAATGTCGGTGAGCAAGCTATCAAGGATGAAAGCTGGCAATTCGTCCGGTTGGCTTGCTAATCTGACATAGGGGCATTTTTAGATTGGGCACTCATCAAAATTACTAACCTTTTGGATCTCTCAGTATGAAAATTGTTATTGCACCAGACTCGTTTAAAGAATCTTTATCGGCTGTATCGGTGGCGGCGTGCATTGAAAAGGGCTTTTGTGAAATCTTCCCTGATGCTGAATACGTGACCTTGCCTTTAGCCGATGGCGGCGAAGGGACTGTGGATGTGTTATTGCAAGGTTTAGTAGGGCAGAAGCGAACATATCAAGTGGAAGGGCCGTTGGGCGCATTGGTTAATGCTGAATGGGCGATGCTTGAGCCATCCGATAGCAACCCGAACAAAACGGCATTGATTGAAATAGCCGCTGCATCGGGTTTGGACTTGTTGAAACCAGAGCAGCGTGATCCATTGGTTGCTTCTTCATTCGGTACTGGGCAACTGATTTTGGAAGCGATAGAGCAGGGCGCTCAAACGATTATTCTTGGATTGGGTGGCAGTGCGACTAATGATGGTGGTGCGGGTATTGTTCAAGCGTTAGGCGGGACATTGTTAGATAATGCAGGGCAAGAGCTTAACCGAGGAGGCGCTGCACTAGCGGATTTAGCATCTATTGATCTTACTGGTTTAGATTCCCGCTGTGCTGATATCGAGTTAATTGTGGCGTGCGATGTCGATAATCCGCTGTGTGGTGATAACGGTGCCAGCCATATATTCGGCCCACAAAAAGGGGCGACACCGGAACAAGTCTTGATGCTTGATAAGGCGCTTGCGAACTTTACTCAAGTTGCAGAAATACAAGGCCTTGTTGGTGGCGATGACCCCGTTCACAAGCGCACGGGTTATGGCGCGGCTGGTGGTGCTCCAATGGGGCTTGGTTTGTTGTTTAACATGCAGATCAAACCGGGTATTGAGATGGTGCTTGATGTTTTGCAAGCCGATGAAGTATTGAAAGGCGCAGACCTTGTGATTACCGGCGAAGGTCAAATGGACAATCAAACTCTGCAAGGAAAAACGCCTTATGGGATTGCTAAACGTGCGAGCTTACAGGGTATTCCGACCATAGGGGTTGCTGGTTCTTTAGGCTCCGAAGTAGAAGCACTTTACGGCGAAATGAGCAGCTTGTTTGGTACCGTGAGATCACCTCAAACCTTAGAAATAGTACTACAAGAGGCTGATGTCAACTTGACGAGAACGGCAAGAAATATTGCAGCGACTTTACGGTTAGGTCACAAAATATCGCAAAAATAGTGGGCATCTACAAGATGGGGTAAACCGATGTTTGGTTTGCTGTGTTTCGTAAGTTTATGATTATTATATTGTAAATATTCTTATCAATATGAAATGATTATGATTTAGATCATTAACTTGATAGGTTTTGTCCATGATAACGATAATTACAAACGATTATATTTTACTTTGATTCAAGCTTATTCTATATCCTTAGTTACTGCGTGGTTTTGTGTGATGAATAACTACCATACAGAAGTGGCGGTGCAACAAAGATGCTGCACCTAAAAGGTAATAAGGAATTGATGATGAGTAAAAAACTAACTACAGCTGCGGGTTGTCCTGTTGCTCATAACCAGAATGTTCAAACTGCGGGCAAACGTGGTCCTCAACTTCTTCAAGACGTTTGGTTCTTGGAGAAATTGGCCCATTTTGATCGTGAAGTGATTCCAGAGCGTCGTATGCACGCGAAAGGCTCAGGTGCTTACGGCACATTTACCGTTACACACGACATCACAAAATACACCAAGGCAAAATTGTTCTCTGAAGTCGGTAAAAAAACCGACTTGTTTGCACGTTTCACAACAGTTGCGGGTGAGCGCGGTGCTGCCGATGCTGAGCGAGATATCCGTGGCTTTGCATTGAAGTTTTATACTGAAGAAGGCAACTGGGATATGGTGGGTAACAACACGCCAGTATTCTTCCTTCGTGATCCTCTTAAGTTCCCTGACTTAAACCACGCGGTGAAACGTGACCCACGCACCAACATGCGTAGCGCGAAAAACAACTGGGATTTCTGGACTTCTTTGCCGGAAGCTCTGCACCAAATTACTATCGTAATGAGTGACCGTGGCATCCCTGCGACTTACCGTCACATGCACGGCTTTGGTAGCCACACGTTCAGCTTCATCAATGCTGATAACGAACGTTTCTGGGTTAAATTCCACTTCAAATCTCAGCAAGGTATTAAGAACCTTTCTGATGCAGAAGCGGCACAAGTGATCGGTGATGATCGCGAAAGCCACCAACGTGATTTGCTAGACAGCATCGATAACCAAGACTTCCCGAAATGGACGCTGAAAGTACAAGTGATGCCAGAAGCGGATGCAGCGAAGGTTCCATACAACCCGTTTGATTTAACTAAGATCTGGCCTCATGCAGATTACCCGTTGATTGAAGTGGGTGAATTCGAGCTAAACCGTAACCCACAAAACTTCTTCGCAGAAGTTGAGCAGTCGGCATTCAACCCGGCGAACGTAGTTCCAGGTATCAGCTTCTCACCAGACAAGATGCTACAAGGTCGTCTGTTTGCTTACGGTGATGCACAACGTTACCGTTTGGGTGTAAACCATCAGCATATTCCAGTGAACGCTCCTCGTTGCCCAGTACACAGCTACCACCGTGATGGCGCGATGCGTGTCGATGGTAACTTCGGTGGCACATTAGGTTATGAGCCAAACAACGAAGGTCAATGGGCTGAGCAGCCAGATTTCGCTGAACCAGCATTGAACCTAGATGGTGCAGCAGCACACTGGGATCACCGCGAAGATGAAGATTACTTCTCGCAACCGGGTGACTTGTTCCGCCTAATGACACCAGAGAAGCAAGCGATTCTTTTTGATAACACTGCTCGCAACCTAGGCGGCGTGCCAAAAGAGATTCAATTGCGTCACCTAAGACACTGTTACAAAGCCGACCCTGCATACGGTGAAGGCATTGGTAAACTGCTTGAAATCGACGTGAGCGAATTTAAGTCGTAATCAATCATCTTAACTAGTTAATTGAAAGGCCGTTGAGTGAATCACTCGATGGCCTTTTTTGATCTCTTGGTTTATCAAGCAACCCTAAATCATTGAAAAATTTAATAATCCACATTGATAGTTTTTACCTATCGAATTGATAAATCTATCCCATTATCTTTGTAAGAGTGATGGGATTATTCTGTGGCTATCAGTTTATAAAGTAGAAGAGTTTGAGATGAATAAGAGCGCATTAATCGTTGAAGGTGGAGCAATGAGAGGCATTTTTGCTGCCGGAGTTTTAGACGCCTTTATGCAAGACGATTTCCGTCCTTATGATTTTGCCATCGGCGTATCTGCAGGTGTGTCGAATCTGGTTGGCTACTTATCTCATGCACCAAAACGTAGTTATGATGTGATCACCACTATGGCGACGGATAAGACCTTCTTTAACCCTGCTCGCTTTGCTAAAGGCGGTAACTTAGTGGACGTGAAATGGTTATGGAACGAATCCAATCAACGTTATCCGCTCGATTGTGGTGAGTTGTTTTCAAGCATCCCACTCATCGCTGCTGTCACAAATGTCGATACGGGCAGTGCGGACTACTATCATATCAAGCCAGAAAACCTCTCTAACGTGGTGGAAGCAACCACCGCTTTGCCTATTGCTTACCGAGAAACACCGTGCTTCTCTGGTGGCTGTTATACCGATGGTGGTGTCGCGGATTCGATTCCGGTTCGCGAAGCCTATCGTCGTGGTGCGCGAGACATTACGGTGATTCTTTCTCATCCTTTGAGTTACCGAATGAAGCCTCAAAAGCACCAATGGATGCTGAAAAAGCTACTAAAGAAATTCCCAAATATTGCTGAGTCGATGGCGGTGCGTGCCGACAACTACAACCAGTCTTTGGAGTTCATTCGTAACCCACCCAAAGATGCGACAATTAAAGTGATAGCGCCGCCAGAAGCGTTCGCAGTGAAGCGTTTGACTATGGATCAAAGCACTCTTAATGCAGGTTATGAGATGGGCATTAAAGCGGGTGAAGAGCACCTTGCCATTCGAAAAGGCGTGTATGGTTTAGACACCGAAGATTGTCATTTCTGCGTCTAGGAAGGGTTTTAGAATACTGAATAAATGAAAAGCCACGCTGTTCACTTCAGAATAGCGTGGCTTTGTGTTTGCAGAGCTAGTTTGTTTTTAACTCGCCGGCTATTAGCTCAGTAGGCTATTAAATCAGCCTGTTATTAAACGAGTTCGTTGCCGCTGGTGTTGCCCGCAAAGAAAGCATCGACACTGGTGAGCGTTGTATTGGCGATGTTGAACAGCGCATCTTTGGTCAAGAAAGCTTGGTGACCTGTGAACAGCACGTTGTGACAAGCGGATAGGCGACGGAATACGTCATCGACAATCACATCGTTAGATTTGTCTTGGAAGAACAACTCTTTCTCGTTGTCGTAAACATCAAGACCAAGCGCACCAATCTTACTCTGTTTAAGCGCTTCAATCGCAGCGGTTGAATCCAGTAGTTCACCACGGCTGGTGTTGACGATCATCACGCCATCTTTCATCTTCTCAAATGCCGTTGCATCCAATAAGTGGTAGTTCTCTTTACTCATCGGGCAGTGCAGAGAAATTACATCAGACTCTTGGTAAAGCTCGTCGAGTTCAACGTATTTAGCGCCTAACTCAACAGCTAACGGGTTTGGATATGGGTCGTAGCATAGGATATTCATGCCTAAACCTTTCAGAATTCGCATTGTCGCTAGGCCAATCTTACCTGAACCAATCACACCAACCGTTTTTCCGTGGAAGTTAAAGCCTACCAAGCCTTCAAGAGAGAAGTTCGCATCACGAGTACGTTGGTATGCCTTGTGTAGTTTACGATTCAAACACATCATCATGCCGACTGTGTGCTCTGCTACCGATTCTGGTGAGTAAGCCGGAACGCGAACCACTTGCAGACCAAACTCTTTGGCTGCGTCTAGGTCGACCTTGTCAAAGCCCGCACAGCGCATCGCGATCAGCTTGGTGCCGCCTTGAGCAAGAATCTCTAACACGTCTCGCGATAGGTCATCGTTTACAAACGCACAAACCACTTCGTTGTCGTGTGCCATTTTTGCTGTTGTTGTAGTGAGTCGAAAATCGTGAAAATGAAACTCAGCGTTGAGTTCGCCTTTTGCCAGTTCGAATGATTTTTCGTCGTATGATTTTGAGCTAAAAAAAGCAATGTTGAGCATGGCTTCCTCTCTTACCTAAAAAATGAAAACCCCAATTATGTTTATTTGATAAGGGGTTAAAACTAATAACTCTGTTCAGTGTGCTAGAGTTTTTTTCTCTTGTCTATCACCATTAGTCATTGTAATTACTATGGTTACTTGGTCTTTTTCTTCAGTTCTTGAACATTAAAAATCACAGTACGAGGCAGCTTGCTTATAAGTTCATCAATATTGAATGGATCTTACTTTCGGGTGTTGAACATCTTCTTGGTCTCTTTCTCAGACCAGAAGTTAATGTTGAATTGTGCGTCGTCGCTAAGCTCTACTCGATGCCAATATTGAGGTGGGCTTGTGGCAAATTGCCCAGCTTCGATTGTGATAACACTTTCTGGTTCTGTCGCTTCTGCATCGGCAAAACCGTAGAAGGTGACGGTGCCTTCCATTACGCAGATCTGGCCGAATACGCCCTCAGCGGTATTGTGATGATTGAGAAGCGCAGCTGGTATGTTGTCTTTGGTGAAAAATGGAGTGGAACGTTGAATTTTCCAGTGTGACGGAATACGTAAATGACTCATATAAAACCTCTTCTCTAACTGTTCTTTGAAAGTTGTGCTTCTGTCTAACGGTTGGCGGTTGTTATTTACCAGTAGTTCTCACTACTGAATTGACCGGGTTTTCTGCGTAAGTGCTTTTCGAAACCTAAGCTGGTTAGTGCTTCACTTGTGTCGCGAACCATTTGCGGATTGCCGCAAAGGTAGAAAAAACTGCGGGTTTGATTGAAAGCGACAGACGCGGTTTGCTCAAGGTCGCCTCCAAGTAACAAGCTTGGGATTCGTCCGCGCAAAGTTCCGGTGACTGATTCTCTAGAAATAATTGGCACATATTGTAGTTTCCCTTGGAAGTGATGAACGAGTTGAGCGATACGGTCTCGATAAGTCAGGTCTTGTTCTGTTCTTACGGCATGAACCAGTACAAGGTTTTTGAACGAGGCGACTTTTTCAGATTCGGAGCCGTTTTGCTGTTGTATCTGCATGCTTTCGAGCATTGAGATAAAAGGCCCAACCGCGGTTCCGGTCGAAAGCATCCATAGATCGTCGGCGATCTCTGGGATCTCATCCAAGGTCATAAAGCCACTTGGGTCTTTGCCGACAAAGATGTCATCGCCCACCTTCAATTCATGAAGTTGAGGTGAAAGTTGACCGTTCTGATCCTTAATAATCAAAAACTCCAGATGTTGATGACCTTGTTCGTGCTCTGGTGCGTTTACCATCGAATAGGCGCGTCTTACGAACTCATCCTCACTGTTAAGCAAGCCAAGTTTCGTGAACTGCCCCGCCTGATAGTGAGAGACAGGAGCACTGACTTGAAGTGAGAACAGTTGATCTGTCCATTCCGTCTTGTTTAAAACTTTACCGGTTACCAAACCATGAGGAATATCTGTCATATCATCACCTTTACGTAGAGAAGTTATCTCATTAAGGATACTCAACTATTTACATTTTGGAGTTGCATGTACCATGCCAATAATGAGAATGCTTATCAATACTGCTTTGTGGTGAAAATAATTTGAAATTGTGTCAAATGGACTTATTTAACTTCGAGTCTAAATGACATCATTGATATTTTTTGATGCTGATTTTGTTGATTAAGAACGATGAATTGGTCTTTAGATACAAGCAAAATTAGTGCAGTGGTTTGACCCCTAGGGTATTCAACCAATTACTAAAGAGAATATTTTGCAGATGAGTATAATGGCGGCTTTCGATCTCAATATAGCCGTGTTTTATGCTTGATAATCTTCGTATGGCCTTGAACGTATTGTTCGTGACCATCAATACCGCAATGACTGCGTTTACCGTGAGCTTCTTTGGCCTCATCAAATTGATTCTGCCAATCTCTGTTGTACAGAAGTCGTGTACTCGTTTAGCTAACTTCACATTTTGGTGCTGGGCTTCGCTCAACCTTTGGATGTTGAACGTGAACAACGACATCGAGTGGCAAGTCGAAGGCGGGGAAGATATCTCGACCAAACAGTGGTATTTGATGATGTCGAATCATCTGAGCTGGGCGGATATTGTTATTCTGTCTTCTATCTTGAAAGACAAGATGCCGATGACTAAGTTCTTCCTTAAGCATGAACTGCTGTACGTCCCTTTTGTTGGACTGGCATGTTGGGGGCTAGATATGCCCTTCATGAGACGTCACTCGCGTGAGTTTTTGCTGCGTAATCCTGAGCGTCGTAATGATGACTTCGATGCAATCAACAAGGCGTGTACTAAGTTCAAGCTAGCGCCGACAACCTTGGTTAACTTCGTTGAAGGGACGCGTGCCAATCACGAGAAACTGGCGACTGCGAAAACACCTTATCGACACCTACTTAAGCCTAAAACCGGCGGTGTGGCATTTGCTTTATCTGCAATGGGGCCAATCTTAGATGGTATCGTGGATGTCACTCTGGCTTATCCGGAAAACCAGACTTCTCCGTTTGAAGATATGCTAAAAGGCAAAATGACCAAGGTCGTGGTGCGCATTAAACTGCATCCGATGGATGAGAACGTAAACGGTAATTACTTTGAAGATAAAGCGTTTAAGCGCCGTTTCCACAGTTGGTTGAATAGCACGTGGAAAGAGAAAGACGACTATCTCGATACGGTTTATGGGGTTGATACGCTCCGTGAGGCTGAAACGATTGATGGGCTTGATACGGTTAATAAGAAGCAAGAGCAGTAAGCTCAAACCAAACAGATAGCATCAAAAAAGCCGATAGTTCATTGAACTGTCGGCTTTTTTATTGAATTGGTTTTATCGGCTTTGAACCGTGAAGTTAGTACTTACTATGTTTTTAACTCTTTAAAGCGAAGACACTCAAAGAGAATGCAAAGTTAAATTGCTTGATAAGCCTCGATGATGTGTTTCACTTGGCTCAGTTTGCCTTGCTTCTCTTGTCCTTGATGGATGCGCAAGTAGTGCTGCAATGTTTTGGCTTTGTATTGCTGTGATACCTTCACTTGTTCATCACAACTTGGTGTCCAGATCTTGTCACCGACGTTTGATATCTCGCTAATGGTTTGGTTCTTTTTAGCATCACCGCGGCTATTACTCACCAATAAAATCTCGTAATAACGACGGTTCTCTTCAATCAACACTTCTTCAATAAGACCAAAATTAAGCGCCTTTAAATGGCTTCTTAGCTCGAATTGCTGATGCACCGGACAAAGCAAGAAATCGATCGCTTTGTCTGGGTGTTGACGATGAATATCATCGACGAGCTTCTGAGTGAGATCGCCACCGACGCCCGCAATAATCACCAGGTGTTTGCCAGTATGTTTCTCAAGCGGGATAGCGGCGACGTCCATGCAGTAGACTTGCCATTGGCTGGTAACCGTTTGTTCGGCTTTATTATTTTGTGGAAAGTAGCGCGCTAGCTTGCCTTCAAGCTCACTCATCAGAGACGGGACAATGTCGACAAAGTGAATCTGAGGCGCTTTATTATCCGACAACAGTTGAACACCCAAAAAGCCATGATCACAGCAACAGTCCCAAATATGTTGGTAGTCGTTGCTGACAAGGGAGTGGAGAGTTTGCAGTCGGTTACTTAGCTTCATAAGGTTCGCGTCGTTAGAAAAGGGATGTGGTCTTATCGAAGGCGCATTGTAATGACTTTCTAGAAAAACAAAAGCACCTAGGGTGTGAATCCTAGGTGCTTTGTGGTGTGTGATGGCTACAAAATGGTTAGTGTGGGTTTACGATGCTTTGGCGACGGCTCTGATATGCCCTTCCACTCGGTTCTTACCAAGCTGTTGCGCGATAAGCTTTGCCTGTTCCGCTAGCGCTAAAGCTGAGTCTGTTTCGCCCTCTATTTGCGAGTATCCCACGCTAACCCCTAGTGATAAGGTGATATCTGGAGTGACGATGGTTCTCTCCGCGATTCCGACTCGGCACTGGTCTAGCTGGAATTTTGCATCTTTCACATCATTGGCTTTGAACAATACCGCGAACTCCTTTCCTCCAACACGCGCCAAGCAAAGGCCTTTCGGTTTAGGGAAGTAATAGCGTATCGATTCTGCAGTCAGCTTGATCATCTTGTCGCCCACAGCTTCACCGTAGGCACGGTTTACGTGGTCGAAATTATCGATATCAAGCAGTGCGACATAGGTGTCGGGCTCGCTCACGTAGTTTTCGATGGCGATGCTGAAACTGCTTTTATTGTCTAACTGCGTCATCAGGTCTTTGCTACTCAATTGATGTTGAAGCAGTAAGTTAGACAAAGAGACTTCAGTGTAATCACGGATCATTCGCAGAATACTCTGGCTGATCGGTAAGTTTGCGTTCACATAGAGCACTGCGATCAACTGCTTGCGAGAGTGCAAAGGAATACAGTAATGGCGTTGGTGTATTTTGAGTTTACATGCCAGTGGATCGGCGTACTTACCACTTCGGTAAGCCATGGTGTCCGGTGTAAATCGCTCTGCAAGGGCTTTGTCACAATGTACCGTTGATTTGTTTCCGTGATAGTCGATGGTACTGAATGCGTGGTTCTCAGGCTGATAGAGACAGAATTGAATGCCTTTTTGGTAGGTAAAGCTATCCAGTATGGATTTTAACTCTCGCTTAAAGCTTACAAGGTCATCGACTTTATTCAGTTGTGACAAGGACACGTTCAAACGATAAGCCAAATAGTTTGCGCCAATCCACAATAGAAGCAGTGAACCAAGTACCAAGCCAGTTAGCGTAAATTGGTGTGAGCTGGTTAAGATGTCGTGGCGATCGGTGCCTGCGATGAATACCCAGTTCAAGCTGTTGTCAGCGTCAAACACCGATATTTTGAAGTTATCTTGATAGTAGTATTCGTGCTTACCAACGGTTTCACCTTGTGAGAGTTGATGGCTGATACCTGCGTGATAGCTGACTGATTTAGTTCCGATACGTTTTGGATCTGGGTGGAAGACCAGTCGTTCTGTTGCTCGGTCAACCACAAACACATAGCCATGATTAAGCGTTTTTAAGTCTCTTAATCCTTGAGTGGTGTGTAGAAGGTCAAACTCAATCCATATTTCTTCATTCAATTTTTCCGCCGTGTGTTTAACTGCGAATACCCAACGACCATCTGCTTTTTGGTAAATCGAAGAGATGTAGAAATCTTCAACAACACTGTCTATTGAGTTCCATTTTATGGCGTCGATTTGTTCATGGGAAAGAGGTAATCCACGACTTGATATATATTGTTGGGATTGTGGTTGGTATCGAACGATATCGGAGAAGTTTGGCGTTCTTTTTAGAATATTATCACTCAATTCTCTGAATTTTTTGTCACCGATTGGTGCCGCTTTAGGTAAGCCTAGACTGGTTTCTAAAAAATAGAGTTTGCCGAATGTGGCTTCGATGTTGGAACGAATGGTAGAGCTTGCGATACGAATGTTTGATGATGATTGTTCTGTTGCTGCTGTTTCTACTTTTTCAAGCTGAGCCACAGCAAGATAGAGCATCCCTCCAGTTAATAAAATAATGTATGGTTTAAAAAGCCGAATTAATGTTTTAGGTAAAGCCATGATATCCAAAGACGTTATAGATTCATTTTTATAGTACGGCAATACTAAACAGTTTCATTAACCACATCAATGCAAATGATTCCATATGGATGAATGATTTTTGAGATATTCAGCTAACAAAAAAGCCAGTTATAAATATAACTGGCTTCTATGGTTTTCGGTGTTTTATTAAGCTGACTTAGCTTTTACTTTAATCAAATCAGTCTTCTCTGGTGAGTAGTGCAAAATTGCCATCGAAGTGGGCGATAACAACATTTCACCTTCTGCATGACCGGGTTTAACGTTTCGCGAGTTGGTATCACAGATGGTTACCCAGTTTTGTTCACGATCATTCGGTAACGAGAAACGTGCTGGCGCATTGGTTTGGTTGATCAGATAAATCAACTCGTCGCCATCTTTACCAATACCTAAATGCAAAGCTACTGAGCTTAAGCGGTTCCAATCATCATGTTCCATAAGTGTGCCATCAACACGGCTCCAGAAGATGCGGTTAGAGTTACGCTTTTCGCCACTGAATGCCTTAATAAACGGCACCATGTATTGCTGACGAGCAGAGATCATTTCAGATAACCAAGTCTTGAAGTAAGTCTTGCGCTCTGAATCTTCCCAGTTAAGCCAGCTGGTCACACCGTCTTGGCAGTAAGCGTTGTTGTTACCTTTTTGAGTGTGAGATAACACATCGGCCGTCAAAATATGAGGAATACCAAAAGCAAACAGCAGGCTCGCCATGAAGTTTCGTTTCTGCTTTTCACGTGTCGCGATAACTAACAGGTTTTCAGTTTCACCTTCAACACCGTAGTTTTCAGAACGGTTGTCGCCGTGTCCATCGCGGTTGTTCTCACCATTCTCTTCGTTGTGCTTATGCTTGTAAGAAACAAGATCCTGCATGGTGAAGCCATCATGGTAAGTGATGTAGTTGACGGTTAATTTATACGGCCAGTGCGCTGCACTGTAGATGTCACGTGACCCCATCAAACGGGTTGCAAACTCTTTTAGGTAGCCTTGATCACCACGCCAGAAGCTACGAGTGATGTCTCGTAGTTTGTCGTTACACTCATTCCAGCCTAGCGGGAAATTACCCACTTGGTAGCCATTCGGACCGATGTCCCAAGGTTCTGCAATGAGCTTGGTTTCTTTAAGTACAGGGTCTTGAGCCACAGCTTTAAAGAATGCAGCCTCAGGGTTGTAGTTATCACCCTCGCGTCCCAGCGTTGCTGCTAGGTCAAAGCGGAAGCCGTCGATTTGGAACTCACTTACCCAGTAGCGAAGCGTATCCATCACTAAGTTGAGTGCAGGCTGGTGGGTGAGATCAACGGTGTTACCACAACCCGTAAAGTTCGCGTAATGACAGCCATGTTTAATGTAGTAGCGGCTATCTAGCGCTTTGAGGTTGAAGGTTGTACCACCTTCGCCACCTTCCGCCGTGTGGTTGTACACCACGTCTAGAATAACTTCGATGCCATTGCGGTGAAGTTCACGAATGGCGGTTTTGAGTTCATTAACGGCGTCTTTTTCTGCGTAGCGTGGGTCTGGCACCATGAACAAGTATGGGTTGTAACCCCAATAGTTCACTTTATCCATGTCCAAGAGATGAGGCTCATGCATGCACGCAGCAACGGGTAGAAGCTGTAGAGAGTTGATATTTTGTTGTTTGTAGAACGCAAGCATTTCAGGGCTCACTAACCCTAAGTAGCGTCCTTTAGTATTGGCTGCCACTTCTGGGTGGAGTTGAGATAGGCCTTTTACATGCGTTTCAAAAAGAACAGTATCTTCGCGGCTAATGCGTGGCTTTTCTACATCTTGCCAATCGAAGGTGTCATCAACAACGACACATTTCGCCATCGCAAAGCTTTTTTCATTGGTATATGGCGTGACGTAATTGAGCGGTTCGCTTATTGCTTTGGCATACGGGTCTGAAAGCAGGATAGGACCGTTGTCCGTTTCTGCAATGAAGCCGTATTTTTGTCCCGCTTTAATACCATCAATAAAGACATATCTGATATCAGCGTATTCATTTTCTAATTTATAAGTGGTGAATTCGTCGTTCTCGTCAAAAAGAGCGAGAGAGAGTGATTTACAGTCAGGAGAATAAATTGAAAAGTTGCAGCCAGTGTTACCTAGCGTTGCGCCTAGTGGATAAGGGCGAGCGAGCGTTCTAGTCATTGCTTGATTTCTTGTTCGTTTATCGACATCAGTGAACTATAAGTAAAAAGCTTTGTCACAGTAAGGTCAAGCAACTTCACAGAATAATTATTGTTAAAAAAATAATTTACCGATTAGGTTCAAATTATATATTTGAAGTAGATCCCACTTATATTGAATAATTAGATCTGTGTGCTGTCTACTCCTCCTAGATTAAGTGATCTAACTCCTGTAAACACCGTTCTGTATAAATTCTACTCCCTTCTCATCCCCCTTAATTTAGTTCAGGGCGGAGGAAGTCAAACTTGTCATCCCCTCTTAATATTGGCTCCGTTGAAACGAATCAGGGGAAACCCTAAACCTCTCTATCTTACGTCCGCCATAACTGCCTTTGGTTGTCGCAAGAGAGCAAAAATATAAAACCTAAAAATAAATCGTCCTTAATGGAGTTAAGAATGAAAAAAGTAAGTTTGATTGCTGCAGCGGTGACTACTGCACTTATGGCTGGTTCTGTATATGCAGAAGAAGTAGCTCTTGATGTAACAAGTGGTGATGAAGCAATGGAAGTTGAGGTTAAAAACCCAACGGAAGTTATTGCTGATGGTTGGGAAGTTCACGGTTACATGTCTTCTAACGTACGTGTTGTAGATGGTAAAACAGTCGATACTGAATTTGGTAAGCCAGATTACAAAACTGCGGGTACACATGGTAAGAGCACTAACCAAGTTGAATTCGTAATTAAGAAGCACTCTGAATACCAAAATGGTGTTTGGGCTGACTACGTTCTACGTACTGAATATGGTAATGGTAACTCTTACGCATACTCTTCTGAAGGTGGACAGAAGCAGAATACTGACTCTCAGTTTGAAGTAAAAGAGGCCTTTGTTGAACTAGGTGGCGTTCTTGGAGAAGACACATCAATTTGGGCTGGTCAACGTTACCTAAATCGTGCTGCAGGTATCTTGTCTGGTGAGTTCTGGAAACAATCATCAGGTGTTGGTGCTGGTATCCAAACTAAGTTAGGCGGAAATACTGCAGGTATTGCATACACGATGGCTGATACAAATGATTCCATCAATAATGGTACTGACCGTGCAACACTTTCTTCTCTTGACCTCTACTATTACGGTGTTGACGCAGGTATCGGTTCATTAGATTTTGATTTGAAATACGGCCAACAAGCTCTTGACGGAGAAAATGACGACGGCTTCGGTGCGTCTTTGACTCTTAATACTAGCTACTACGGCTTAGATGGTTGGACTCAAAACGCGATTGCATACGGTACAGGTGTAATGCAAAACCGTGGCGTGAACTTCGGTAACTGGTCAGGCGGTAATGATGATGCTGAGTCTCTATTCTTGACTTCTTACGGTGTCCTAAATATCTCAGAAAGATGGCAACTAGGTACAGAAGCGACATATATCACAGCTCTTGATGAACTTTGGGGCGCTGAAGGCCTAACACGTTATATTGTTGCAGCTCGTCCTTCTTACAAGCTTAACGACAATATTCGTTTAGAGGCGACAGCTTCTTACGCACACGAAGAAGGTGATGAAGGTTACTGGGGGCGCACCGGTGATGATGTGGAAAGTGATATTCTTAACCTAGAAATTGCCACAGCATTCACAGCAAACTCAGACTACTTTGGTCGCCCACAAGTAAAACCTTACATCAGCTACATTAAAGCTGACGACGAAGCAAGTGCTAAGCAAATTGGTATCGAAAACGGTAAAGACCAATTTGTATTCGGTGTGCACACTGAAATTTGGTTCTAAACCATTTACAGTATAAGGCAGCCAATTGGCTGCCTTTTTCCGTTTTCCCCAAAACAACAACCAATAGTGAGAGAGATTAAAATGACAAATAAAAGCTCTATGTTAGCCGTGGTACTAGGTGCCTTGCTAAGCGGTTGTGCTTCAGATGCTCAAGTTCAAACTAAATTAGATGCCCCTACCAACGCAGAAGTATGTTGCAGCGATTTTTCTCAGTTCCCATACGCTCGATTAAATGACAATGAAGATTTAAAATTTGATATCGACCTGGGTTCACCTGTCGGTACATTTACGACCGGTAATAGCCACTTTGCAGCGTTCAAGTTCAGCGAGCGCTCTGGTGAGATGTTAGTTAAGCTTTCTAGTTTGATGATCGATGATTCTGTTTTCGCTCCAGAAGCTATGCTTCTTGATGAGAACTTTAAGCCAGTACAAACATTGAAGTTTGAAGACTTTAAGGTTCAGGCATCCGATGCGTTTACACGCACTAGTTACATTGAGCGCTTACGTGTTGATGCAAGTAAAACACCTTACATTATTATTTACACACCAGCTGATGAGCTAGGAAAAGCGATTAGAGTTGATCACCCTGCGAAAGTTCGTGCGAAAGAGTTTGGTGAAGTGATGCCTATGGTCACTGACCCTGTATACACCAATCAACTAGGTGGTCGTCTAGTATTAGAAGTTGAAACTCTAAAGCTTCGCCCTTACCGTGCTAAAGCTGCTGTAGTTCCAGTGGCTGCTGTTGCCACTCCTGTGGTAGCGACAACTAACAAAGCTGATACACAGATTCGCGTACAACAAGAGACAAAAGACTTCTATTTATCTGCTATACAAAATGCGGTGAAATCTGGTGATGTACCTAAAGCTTTAAGTTTGTTGGATGAAGCAAAAGCTCTCAATGTTGAAGGTGCACAAGAAGCCTTTGTACGAGCTGTCAACGCAAAATAGCTTAATAAATTAGCAGCCTTGTAGCTTAGATCGAACGCTCCTTTAAGGGGCGTTTTTTCTATCTGTATTCATATATTTCAGGTTTAGAGGTAGTTATGCAATCTGAATTGATTCTTATTGATGAGTTCCTAATCCCACAACTTAATCGAACTCGCACACTTCGTATTTATCTTCCTGCGGGTTACCGACAATCAGAACAAGCTTATCCGGTCTTATACATGCACGATGGGCAGAATGTCTTTGAAGAGTCCACAGCGACATATGGGATGTGTTGGGATGCACGAACGGCCCTTGATGAGATGCAGAGACTTGGTAAATTATCTGGGTTAATTGTCGTAGCAATCGACAGTAGTGATGAGCTTAATAAGATGGGGCGTTATAACGAGTATTCACCTTGGAAAGCACATCGAGACATAAAAGAAATGGGCGTGGGTGATGAGTTACTTAAATTTGGTGGTGAAGGTGACGATTACATGGCTTTCATCTGTCGAACATTGAAGCCTTATATAGACCAAACATACAGAACAAAGCCTAGCCGAGAGTTTACGTATCTTGCTGGTAGTTCCATGGGGGGATTAATCAGTTTGTACGGAGGTTCTCTATATCAGGATACCTTTGGCGGACTTGGGGTATTCTCTCCAGCGTTTTGGTTCAATAAAACCTCATACTTCGAATATATGAAAGAGTTGAACTTTAGGTATCCAACAAAAATATATATGGATATGGGAACGGATGAAGCCCGCGAAGGCACAATAGTGGATTTCGCGGATGTATATCTAAGTGGTTCGCGAGAAATGAATAAGTTACTCGCTCAAAAACGGAACGTGACGCTGTTTTATCAAGAAGGTAAAGATCATAAGCATAATGAAACGGCTTGGTCTCTGCGATTCCCTGACTTCATCGACTTTATTTTTAGACAATAAAAGAAGGCCTAATTCCATTCTCTTTCTAGTAATAAGTGGATTAGGCTTTCTTTATATCGGCTTGCTAACAATGGAATTAGTCTTTGGCTACTGATAGCTGTTGTTTATTCCGTTTATTCAACAAGTAGTCATTGTTAAACATGCAACTGTGTTTCCTGGAAAAATCAGGTTTAGCAAATTGTAAGTCACTTAAGATGGTATTACTTTGTTTAGGTTGAATATCAATATGCGCTTGTTTATTGCTTACAGTGACCTGATTTTGGAGACTATCGACCATTATTTCCAACTGCTCCGTCAATGGTGTTGAGATAACAGCCACAGATTTTTGGTCTATATCCAGTTTAAGAACTAATGTTATTTCGGAACTTATTGTACCTTCTAAATTTGACTGAATTTCGTAGTGACAAATACCATTTTTAGATTCAAATGCTAGCCGTAGTTGATTTCCTTTCCCAAAAGGTAGCGTAGCAACCAATTCATGCCAACAACTTGGAAGGTTGGGTGTTAGGTGTATCTCTTTATCTAATAAGCGTGGGCAGTATCCCAAATAGTCTTGTTGCGCGTTACGAGCATATTCGGAAACAGACCAAGCTTGAGCGAATGTGCCTGATTCTACAAGATCGCGGCCATCGACTTGGTAGGCGTCCAAATTCTCACTCATTGTTCCTCTACAGCCTTGTGTAAGGATTTGCCTCGCCAAGTTTTTAGATAGTTGGTAACTGAGGTCTTGCTTCTTAAACTTGTTGAGAGCAGTGATGGTAAAGCCTGCATTCCACCCCCAGATCGTACCATTGTGATAAGCCGCGTCTTTGTGGTACATGGCTTGATTGTCATGATATGGGTGAAAATCAACGTGCTCTTGTTGTAATGAACAGATCCCCCATGGGAACAATAGCGTTTCGACAGCATTCTTGACGATGTATTGCTCTTTTTCACTCTGATTAAGCTCAACTTTCTGAGGAATTGAAATCGTCATGAGTTGGTTTGGACGCACGCTATAATCGGGAACGTCACCTTCAGATAAATGGTCGGCTAATCGATTATGTACATTATCCCAAAATTTGGTTGCGAAGTTTTCCTTCACTTTTCCTGCTTGGATTTTCCAACTCTTTTCTGCTTCGGAGTCGCCCACTAAAGTTGCGAGTTGAATGGCACAGTTTAAGCTTTCAAACCATAAAGCTTGGATGTCATTGGCTTTAGGTCCACGAGGAGACCAAGGTGTCATCCCATCAATTTTTGCATCCATCCATGTATCAGGATGGCGATGTGCCATCAAGCTATCTTCATTATTTAAGTAGTGTCTTTCGACACCTGTGATAAAACGCTTCAGGGTAGGGTAAATAGCCTTAGCGAACGCGACATCACCAGAATAGTTGATGTATTCAAGAGCTTCTCGAATCATCCACGGTGTGCCATCAGTAGTGTTGTAAATGATGTTCGTTTTACTTGTCACGCGATTGGGGATTCGGCCAAAATTCACGGAGCTTTCGTCGAGCATCTGCATTGATGCAAAGTTTTCAATTATCTCTTTGGCTTCGTTAAATAAGCCATTAACCAAGCTTGTTCCTGATAAAGCGATAAACGTATCGCGGCCCCAGCAGTCTTTGAACCAAGGTAGCCCAGCCCAAATACCGGTTCCAAATTCATGGCTAACAAAGGCTCTACTGGCAAGACGTGACCACATAACCGCTCGGTTGTATTCCGGGTCGTTGGTCCACAAATAATTATTGGTCAGGAAGTCATAAACTCGCTGCTGGTGAAGAACGTGCTCGTTATTTTTGACAGCTTGATTTACCAGTAAACTAGCGGATTCAAGAGTGTCAGCAAAGCCTAAATAGACAATAAGGTCTGTTTGTTTATTCGACGTTGAGAGCATTAGTTTTACATTACCCTCTGAGAGTTGAACTAGGTCGCGCAGTTCATGATGATCGTCTAGTGATACCTCTTTTGCATGTATTGAACGGTTGCTAGCAATTGCTACAAATCTTGGGCTGCCTTCAGGGCAAACTTGAGGGCTGAGTTCTAAGACTACATTTGAGCTTGAGGTATTTGAGGTATGAACTGTAGAGTGAACAGTCGGTATGTTGAGTTCTGGAATCAGGCTTAAAATGCTTGGTTTGTTTGACGAAACCGTGAGCGATACAAGCCTCGAACCTTGAACAAGGCTTAGCGATTCCTGACTATTGTCGTAATGATGCTCAATTCCATAAGGCATAAGGCGAGCACATTGAGCTTCTAGCTTATTATTAAACTTGCCGTTGGTATAGCTGGCGAAGGAGCCTAGTATCCAACCTTGGTGGTGGCGATATTTTCCACTGTTTACATAGTTATAGGTAGTACCGTGATAATAACCATCGACGTTATCCCCGAATACAAACGGGAATGACTGTTCCTCTGTGATGGCTAGTTCTTGGAATAGTTGCTCGTGTGGTATTGCAAACTCAGGGTGCTTCCAGTCGGGAAATACGCCCTCAATCTCAATGAGCTTAGTATCAAGGCGCTCTCGTTGAGGTGTTGATTGAGTGTTGTATTCACCTTTGCTTATGGTGAGGGTTGGAGTCGACGAGGAGAATCTAACCTTCAAGGAGTACTGACCTGCCTCAGTGGGAGAGAGTAGTAGGTCATTGCCAATTCCTTGTGTATTGATAAGAGAGATTGCTTGTTCGAACTCGCAAAGTGTTGCTTCACTTTCATGCCCTGAAAGTGTCCATTGCTTCGTTCCATCTGAATCAGAGATCTTGAAGCGATAAAGATCGGTTGATAAGCATATGCTTGCTCTATAAGAGCCATCTTGCTCTTTGATAAGTGGGGTGTCTAACCCCCAACCATTAAATGTACCTTTGAGATAAAGAGTAGGGATTTGCATAACGAGGTGACTTCCAAAACAAAAAAGGCACAGCATGCGCTGTGCCAAAGGACAATAGGATATTAATAAGAAGAAAGGTTATTTGGTAATTTGCTTAGCTGCAGTGTCTAGTGCTTCTTTAACCGTTTGCTTACCTTGCATTGCGTTATCGATTGCAGCACCCTCAGCGAACCAGTAAGCGGTCATTTGAGGGATGTTAGGCATGATTTCGCCGTTTTCAGCGTTCGTCATAGTTGACTTGATGCGTTCATCACTCTCAAGGATCTTTTGGAATGATTTTAGTGTCACGGCGCCAAGAGGCTTATCATCATTCATGGTTTTCAAAGCATCGTCTTGGAATAAGTAGTTTTCTAAGAATTCGACAGCAAGATCAGTATTCGGACTTGCAGCATTGATGCCTGCACTTAGGATTCCAACAAACGGGTTACCCTTACCACCATTTAATGTCGGCAATTCTGCAACACCATAATTAACGCCGAGCTTATCTAAGTTACCCCAAGACCAAGGGCCGTTAATGGTCATCGCAACGTTACCATTGGTGAACTCAGCTTCAGCGACTGAGTAATCCATGTTCGGGTTAACAACCCCTTGGTTTACCATATCAACTAAGAATTGAAGACCGTGAACGCCTGCTTCGTTGTTAACACCAGTGCTTTTTGCGTTATAGCCTGTTTCTGTTTTCTCAAAAGCGAATGCACCACCGGCAGAGATCATTGGCCATGTGAAGTAAGCATTTTTTACATCCCACATAATGGCTTTTTTATCTTGTTTAGCCATCTCTTTTTGAATAGCAGCAAGTTCTTCCCATGTTTTTGGTGGGTTTGGAAGTAGATCTTTGTTGTAGATTAGAGAAGGTGCTTCGATTGCTAGAGGGTACCCTACAATTTTGCCGTTCACCGTTACCGCATCCCAGCTGAAGTCGACAAGCTTTTCTTTGAATTCTTTGCTTGGGTTTAGTTCGTGAAGTAAACCTGATTCAGCGTAACCACCAAAACGGTCATGTGCCCAGAAGATGATGTCTGGGCCGCCGCCTGTCGCAGCGTGTTGTTGGAATTTTGCTTCCAGTGAATCTGGATACTGAACATTGATTTTAACGCCCGTATCTTCTTCAAATTGCTTACCAATTTCAGCGAGACCGGCATAACTTTTATCGCCGTTGATCCAGATAGTAATTTCACCTTCTTCCATAGCAAAAGCTGGTGCATTAAAAAGAGCAGCAAGGGTACAAATAGACAGTGTTTTCAATAGAGGTTTCATAGTTTTATTCCATATTCAGAAGGTTATCCATAACGATAATCACTTCTATCAGTTCTTATTATCTTGGAGTGATTTTATCGGTTTCCTTGTGCCTTGAGAAATAGGTAAACAAACAGAAGATATAGTAAAAATCTATATCATTAAGGTGAGGCTAGAGTTTTAGAGGAAGATGGAAAGCTTTTGTGATGTTGAACATGAAAAGAAATGTGAAGGTGGGCTCAAACAAATTGCTGGTCATTTAGCTATAGCTGGCTAAGGAGGGAGTTGCGTATGTCGGTTTATGCTGTATGAGTTAAAACCACTGATTAGGAACAATAAAAAAGGCAAGGAATTACCTTGCCTTTGTGCGGGGGTTGGAGCTTATAGGGCTATAGTTTTAAAGCAAAAGATTCATAAGGTGCTAAGTGTAATAGCGTATCTACACTTGAAACTTCACCATAGTTGTTGATTAGGCAAGTCGGCGTTTGGGTGCGATATTGTTCAGGAACTTCAAGAGTTAACGACTCTCCTGAGAAGTTACATACGATAAAAAGCTGTTCACCATCCAATTCACGAACGTAGGCAAAAACCTTATCGTGTTCTTCAAAAACAGGAATGAAAGCTCCGTAGACAATTGCTGGATGAGCTTTGCGTAACTCAATTAATTTCTTGTAGTGGTAAAATATTGAACCTGAATCGGCTAATGCACTTTCGACGTTTATATCCGGGTAGTTTGGATTGAGCTCAATCCACGGCGTTACGTTAGAGAACCCTGCGTTAGCTTGATTGTTCCAGTGCATTGGTGTTCTGGCATTGTCACGGCTGTTCTCGTGAATGGCATCCATCATGTGTTCATGAGTGACACCAGACTCTGTTTTTACTTTGTAGAAGTTATGAGTCTCGATATCCTTGTACTGCTCCAAGCTATCGAAGGCAACGTTCGTCATGCCAATTTCTTCACCTTGGTAGATATAGGGTGTGCCTTTCAAGAAGTGTAGACAAGTCGCAAGCATTTTGGCTGACTCGATCCGGAAGTTTTTGTCATCACCGTATTTTGACACCAAGCGCGGTAAGTCGTGGTTATTCCAGAATAGAGAGTTCCAGCCACCATCTGCCAATTCTAGCTGCCATTTCGTCAGAACATTCTTGAATTCTCTAAGGTCGAGCGGAATAGGATTCCATTTGTCACCGTTTTCCCATGTCAGTGTGATGTGTTCAAATTGGAATACCATCGATAGTTCATTTCTATCTTGTCCGCTGTATAGCTTAGCAATCTCTGGTGTTGCGCCCCAAGTCTCTCCAACTGTTAACAAATCTTTATTGCCAAAGGTAGCCTGATTCATTTGTTGCAATAGCTTGTGTAGTCTTGGCCCGTTACCCGTAATTCCTTTATCGATCTCTTTACCGATAAGGTCGATCACATCTAATCGAAAGCCGCCGATGCCAAGGTCAATCCACCAGTTCATCATATTATGAACTTCTTCTTGTACCTTCGGGTTTTCCCAATTTAAATCTGGTTGACGTTTTGAAAATAGGTGGAAGAAATATTGTTGTGTTAGCTCATCCCAATGCCAAGCGCTACCGCCGAAGATAGATTCTTGGTCGTCTGGTGCGCTCCCATCCGGTTTTGCATCACGCCAGATATAATAATCTCTATATGGGTTATCTTTTGAAGAGCGAGCTTGTTCGAACCAACGGTGTTCGTCTGACGTGTGGTTTACCACTAAGTCCATGACAATCTTGATGTCACGTTTTTTTGCTTCGTCCATAAGGCGTTGCATGTCTTCCATGCTGCCAAATTCTTTAGCAATCGCTTGGTAGTCAGAGATGTCGTAACCATTATCATCCATTGGAGATTGGTAAACAGGCGATAACCAAATGACATTGATGCCAAGTTCCTTGAGGTAATCGAGCTTACTGATAATCCCATTTAGGTCGCCGATACCATCATTATTTGAGTCTAAAAAACTACGCGGGTAAATTTGGTAGACTACCGCGTCATGCCACCATTTCTGTTCCATCTCAATTTCCACTTAATTAGTTAGTTGCCTTTACTATAGTGATTTCACCTTTGAGTGGGAAATAGCATTACTAATGCTCTATATAGAAAAATCCTATATCATGTTGCCTATCCGCTGTGTGCAAACATCAGTGGGGTAATTTGTCGAATTTCTAACCTCGCATTTTGTGATCGAATGCAAACTAAGAGAGTCTTATGAATAAGCTATATCGATATTTTCTGATGGTTGCGCATACCGGTAGCATTAAAGGTGCTGCAGAAAAACTGAATATAAGCCAGCCTTCCTTGACTGCTGCAATTAAGAAATTAGAGAGTGATATTGGTGTTGCTATTTTTATTCGGAAGTCAAAAGGCGTTGAACTTACCGAGTATGGGTTGCTGTTTCGGGAGTTTGCGCAAGAGCAGCAAGAAAAGCATCTGTCGCTAATGCACCGTTTTACCGATATGCAGCAGCGCCAATTAGGTAAATTGAAGCTCGGCACAGGCGAAGCTTGGTGGGAACAATTTGTTTGTAAGGCTGTTGAAGAGTACAAACAACAAGAACAAATGGGGTCGTTACATTTAGAGTTCGGAAATAATTTATCTTTGATGCATCACCTAGTTCAAGGGGATATAGATCTGTTTGTAGGCCATGAAATTTATGGATTGCATGAGCGATGTAAAGTGACTTTCTACCCACTATTTCAAGACAAAGAAGCCGTGTTTGTTCGAAATGGTCATCCATTATTAACAAAGAAATATCTAGATTTCAGTTTGTTAAGGCGTGACATGTTGGATTATCCAATACTCCAAGTGACTCCCGATCACTCCAGACATAACTCCGTACTTTCTGATCACGTAAACTCACAATCTGGTGGGCGTGATGTCGAGGTAGTAGGGCGAGATGTTTATGATGTTGATTCTCTTTTTGCAAGCTTAGATATGTTAAGAATGTCAGATGCTGTGATGCCATACAGTCATAAAATGTGTGATTGGATGAAAAAAAGAGGATTTGAAACTTTGTTGATTGATGATTCTAAGCGAGGGAATGTTGGTCTTTACGCGAAGCAGGGAGCGGACGATCTGAAGATTAAAACCTTCATTGAAATTTTACAAAAGGCTAATTTTAATTAGGCTTTAAAAACTAATAGGATTTTGTGAATTTTCGATGGTTTAACATCTCTACTGCTCATGGCATTTAGGTACTTAACATGTTTGATATTTACGTTAAGTACCGTTTATCCTTATTTCGATGTAACAATAATTAATGACTTCGAGAGCCAGTATATTAGATAGCTAACACCCAAGCGAAAGGCGCTAGGGGACTTAATTCAGCGCTGAAGTAACCGACGCCATTTTCCACATATAGTGTCTGTTGTTGGGCGCCTTCAATATGTTCTTTGAGCGGATAGCTTCCGTCTGCGATTCCCAGCTCTTGAATCACTTCTGCAGTAATCTTCAACTCGATATTATCCGTTATGCTTTGGCTAAAGTTAGCAGCTGCGATAACAAGCTCTTCGTTATTAAAGCGCAAGAAAGCATAAACAGAATCACTTAGCTGATTGGATTTGTGTAAATCTTGGTACTCTCCAGTCATAGATGAATGGTTCAGTGCAAACGTCATCACTCGCTGGTAGAAGAGTCGGAGTTGCTTTTCATCATTGTTGAGTTGCCCACCATCGAACTTTCCTCCGTTCATCCATTTTTGATGTTGAGGAACACCGATGTAATCGAATATAGATGTGCGAGAAGGTTGTCCAAAACCTGCATTCTGCGCACCTGGTTCGCCGACTTCTTGCCCGAAGTAAATCATGGTTGGAGAACTACTTAATAGCGTACTAACCAACATGGCTGGCTTAGCGATGTGTGGGTTACCGACAAACTCTGGAGATGCTACACGCTGTTCATCGTGGTTGTCTAAAAAGTGCATCATGTGGTGTTCAATGTCCATCATTTGATGTTGAATCTCAGGGATGATTGCAGTTGAAGCCTTACCTTGCATAATCGCTTTTAGGCCATCGTAAAGATCAACTTTGTCATATAGATAGTCCATTTTACCTAAGCGAATATAATCGCGATAAAGGTCCGGTTGATATACTTCTGCCATCAAAAATGCGTCTTGATTCTTTACTTTTATTGATGAGTTTAGATAGCTCCAGAATTCGACAGGTACCATTTCTGCCATATCGTAGCGAAATCCATCAACGCCTTTGTCTAACCAATACAAGGCAATGTCTCGAAACTTAACCCATGAATCTGGTACGTCAACTTGCTGCCAGAAATGGTAGTGAGCTAGGTGGTCACGTGTAGCATAGTCATTTGGCAGTTCAGGGAAGTCTTTTGAGCCGTCTGGGCGCACACCATAGTTTATCTTTACCGTTTCATACCAATCATCGAAGTTTGGTTTGCTTAAGCGAGACCCATTTCCTGTCCATTTTGCTGGCGATTCAAGGAATGATGAGGCTAAACTTTGGTGTTGTTCTCCTCCTAGTGGGATAAAAGCGGATTCGAACTCGGGGAGTTCAAATGAGCTACCAGGAATGTAATAGAAGTTGTTGTTTCGGTGGTATTCAATAGTTGTGTCGTCCTGCTCGCCAAAGTCACTTATTCCCTCTGGATTATTTAATCCTTTGTAATTACGAGCGATGTGGTTAGGGACAATATCTATGATGACTTTTAAGCCATTATCGTGACTTCTTTTTATCAATGTTTCGAATTCTTGTAAGCGCTGCGCTGGGTTGTCGGCAAGATCTGGGTTTACGGAGTAATAATCTTTGACGGCATAAGGAGAGCCTGCTCGCCCTTTTACAACGCTTGGGTGATCGTCTGAGATGCCAATGTCTTTGTAGTCGTTGATCACTGCATGGTGTGGTACTCCGGTGTACCAAATATGTGTGATGCCGAGTTCTTTAATTTCTGAAAGGGCTTTGTCAGTGAAGTCACTAAACTTGCCAGTACCATTTTGTTCAATGGTTCCCCACGGTGTGTTTTGTGTTTTCTGATTACCGAACAAACGTGTAAAAACTTGATAGATTGAATGTTTCTTGTTGTACATACTTATATTCCATCTCGTGAAGTAGAGGTGTAGACCTTTATGTTTGGGTTAGGAGGCTAGCTCAATCAGAATGCTGCTTTATCCTCCTTAGTTAAGAAATTCGGGGCGTAGTTGTTGTGGTATGTGAGCTGCTGCTCAAAAAGAAAGGAGGTACTGTTGTTTGTCATTTACTTCAATGTATTGGGAGCAACCGTCGTTAAAAAGGGGAGATCATGTCTCCCCTAACAAGCAGGTATATTTTAATTGTTTGTTGTTGAATCTATTGTTTAGTCACAGAAACTACGGCTTTCTCCACATTGTCATCCAGCTCGTGAATCGCATTCAGAGTAAAGGTATAACTGCCCGCTTCTGTTACGTTCAATTTACAATCTCCCGCGTTGCCAATGCCGATAGATCCATCTGCAAGTTCAACTGAATTACAACCAAGATCAAGCTGTTCCCAAGTAGCGCCGCTAAACTTGAATCCATACTCTTTTGCTTCCAAAGTCTTTGTTACAGAGTAAACACCGTTGCCAATAAAGCTCATTGCCCAATCATCCGTTGCGCCCCATCCATTCATGTCACCTTTAACGTAAACGGTTGTTTGGCCGTATGGCGGAATGCTCGATACATCCTTGCCTGAGTTATCAACCGGCAAACCAGCACCTCGTGCATCGCCTTGAACTTGTACAAATACAGCGGTGGTTAATGCAGGGACTGTGAAGGTTTCAGCGGCGAAGCTTGCACCTTTTACAATGTCATCTTCAGAGCTTTGTTGAACGGTGTGAAGTGTAAAGCCTGTTGCTCCCGTGATTTTGAACGATTGAGATTCATTGGTTGAGTTTACAACTGCCACAATCGCATCATTTGCAGGGTCAAGATCGTCGCCCGCAGACACACCATCATCGATCGACATGACAATCAGGCCTTCGACTTGATCTTCGCCAACGTTACGGAAGTCGACACGCTTCATAACTTCGTCAGCTGTATCTAAGCGGAACAGTTCGCTTGAGCTACGGATCTTTAATAGCTCTAGGAATTGCTGCTTAGTTAACTCAATGTCGTCTGCGTCTGGTTTAGCCGCGCTGTCAGCAATGATAGTTTTGATCAGATCCCAGTTGGCACCATCTTTGTCTTCACGTGGTAAGCCAACATTCCAGTTGTTGTTAGTACCATCAAACATTACGCGGTTGTACCAGTCACCAGAATCGTAAGAGTCGCGCTGCATAGACTTTGAACGTAGCAGTTCAGAACCCATATGGATGAATGGTATGCCTTGGCCTAACATCACGGTAGAAAGCGATACAGACTGCATGCGAGCACGCTCTGCAGAGCTAGTACCAGTGGCGATTTTGTATGCGTTGTTATCCCAAAGCGTTTGGTTATCATGTTTCGACACGTAAGAGATGTTCTCTGAAGGCATCTTGGTGTAACCAGCTGGCGCGCCGTTGTAATCAACGTTTTTACCCAGTTTGGTATCGCCTTTGTAATCAATCAGTACGTATTCTGCGAGGTTACCTGCCATACCTAAACGAACAAGGTCTTGGTTATGCAAACGACCATTGATCGAATCTTGATCAACTTTGGTTTCTTCATTGGCAATCGCTGCGTTACCAAAGCCTTGGTTAAAGCGAAGTGGGTGGTTGCCTTCTGAATCGACGCCACCGTCGAACGGGCTACCACCACGAACGGCGTCACGCAAACGGTCTGAGAATGTACCGATCTCAGTACCTGCCATATTGATTTGGTTTGCTTGATCGAAGCGTGCGTTATCCGCTACTTCGCCAAAGTCCCAACCTTCACCGTAGAACAGAGTATTCGGGTCAATTTTACGCACTTCTTCCAATGCTTCGACCATCACGTCTTTTGGCTGGTGACCCATCAAGTCAAAACGGAAACCATCCACTTTATAATCGTCAGCCCATACCTTGAGTGAGTCGACCATCAATTTACCCATCATCAGGTTTTCGGTCGCAGTGTTGTCACAACAAGTCGAGTTTTCTACGCCACCAGTGTTGACGTTAAGACGGTGATAGTACCCAGGGACAATTTTATCCAGTACCGACTTATCGTTCACACCAGACGCGTTGGTGTGGTTGTATACCACGTCCATGATCAGCTTGAGATCCATGTCGTGCGTGGCTTTCACCATCTGACGGAATTCGAGAATACGCTGCGAACCATTAGGATCGGTCGCGTAACTTCCCTCTGGCACCGTGTAATGGAATGGGTCGTAGCCCCAGTTGAAGCTATCAAGCATACGAAGGTCATTCATTAATGCTTGTGCGTCACCCGTTGAAGGGTTATAACCATCGAGTACGTCTTCGATGACTTTGTTTTCGTCTTCGCTTCCACATAAGGCAGCAGTCGGTTTTACATCACACAGTTTGCCTACGGTGTCGGTGATATCAACACGGCTCGCGGCATCTTCATCAACGGTAGCGATATCAAATGCTGGTAAGATATGCAGCGTGGTTAAACCCGCATCTTTCAGAGCTTGTAGGTGTTTGACCGACTCACGATCGGCTTCTGTGAGAGCGAGGTATTTTCCATTTAGGCTAGCTGTGCCGAGCTTATCGCTGAAACTAAAGTCACGTAGGTGAGATTCGTAAAGTACGTGGTCTTCGTCTTTCTCTACGGTTGGTCGTTCGTAGTCGTCCCAGCTCGCTGGTTTCAAAGTTGAATCATTCAGGTCAATCACTTGAGAGTATGCCGAGTTTTTCGACAAGCTGAGAGAGTATGGGTCGGTTACTAGGCGAGTTTCGATATTGCCTGTAGTTGGGTGGTAGACCTTCACTTGGTAACGATAGTAACTGTTGACTGCATTAGACACCGCGTCAGTCGCCCAAATACCCGTCTCAGTGTTTTCCGTCATTGGGATCACTTGTGAACTTTGCAGATCTTCGCTGTACAAGACGAGTTCTACATCTTGCGCGGTTGGTGCCCAAAGCTTGAAGGTCGCAGCACTGCCTTCAACAATCGCGCCTAGTTCTTCACCCATTGCATTACCAGCATCTTCGCTAGCAAATACCGCATCAAGCACACCTGGCTTTTGAACCTCAGTTGAAGAGATAACATCGCCATTGGCATTATAGGCAACAAAAATTATCTGAGATTTTAAGATGGTGCGTAATGTGTTGTCGTCAACGTCGATAGCAAGGGCAGGTAAGCTTGCAAGGTGGCGGAAACGCTCTTTCAATTCAGAAGACAATTCCCCATCTTTGCTCAGTTCAATTGCAGTGCCACCAACGATCTCTTTGTCGTCGTTCATCGTGATGCTGTTATCGAGTGCGTAGAACAGTTTCACCGAGTCGGCATTGCTAGCGGCTTCCCAAGCAATGGTGGTCGCATCTAACCAATGTGCTTTTTGACCGTCAATATTCACAGGGCGCTCTGAAATTGGGTCGTAATATAACTCGCTACTGCCGTGGAATCCGAATACACCTTGCGAATCACCAAGTTTGGTTAACTCGATCTTTGAATTGGCACTACCAAACGCTTTTTCGTCGCCATTGTGCAAGATGAAATTCATGCATTTGTGTGGGTCAGAAGCATCAGGATCTACTTTCAATACATAATAGGCACCGTAAGTATCGCTGATACCATCGTATTCGTAAGGGCTGTTCCAATCGGTTCCGGTTTCACTCAACCCCATTGCGACTAAGTCTGTGCTAGTACAACCTTCGCCATTCCATAGGTGAAGTCCCCAACCGTCGTAAGTAGAGCCTGAAGTGCTTGCGGCTGCAACGTCACGTTTGTAATAAACAACAACTTCGTTTTCGCCTGCTTTGTATAATCCATCATTGCCTGCGTCGATGTCATTGTCGCTATCACTGCCACAACCTGCGATCAAAGTAGCGGTGAATAGCGGTAAAATTGCTTTGGCCAAAGTCGAGCGCTTGAAGCTTCTCTTTTTGGTCACATTGAAGGTATTTCGTAGAGAGATAATTTTATTAATATTTATGTTGTTCACGTTTTGATATCCATATTTCACTTTTTATGAAGATAAATATCCTAGCTTTAACCAAGGTCAACTATTTGTGATGGCAATGTATAAAGTTATTTTTAATTCGTAAATATAGGAAACCTAGCGTCAATATCACGCTTTGTATTTGGTTGTTGTTAAATTAATTGGATCAATGACTCATTTGTTTAATATCAATAATGTAGGGCGTAGAAGCTAGGTGTAGTTAATAAGGATGAGAGCTCATCCTTATTAATGTGAGTAATATATCGAATTGAGAGAGTGTTAATTTTATATGGGAATTAAGTTATTTATCAATTGATTTAAAGGGAGTTGTTCGGTAATTAATATTGATAGATATATTATCCATTAAAGGATAACACCCAAACCAAAGACGCTAGCGGTTTCAATTCAATATTAAAGTTGCCAACACTGTTCTCAATGTCGAGCACTTGTTGTGCTATGCCTTCAATATGTTCATTGAGTATGTAACGACCATCAACTAATTTGAGTTTTTGAATGACGTCATGTGAAATCTCTAGGTGAATACTTTCGGTGGTATGTTGGCTGAAATTAGCAGCAACAATGGTTAGCTCTTGGTGGTCATAGCGCAGAAATGCGTAGACTGAATCACTCAAGTTACTGCACTGGTGTAAGTCTTGGTAATCACCTGTCATCGACGAGTGCTCTAGCGAAAAGTTCATTACCTTTTGATAGAAGTGACGCAGTTGCTTTTCTTTATTGGTTAGTAACTCACCATCGAACGCACCATTATTCATCCACTTTTGGTGTTGTGGGACGCCAATGTAGTCAAATATGGAAGTTCGTGAGGGCTGTCCAAAGCCTGCATTCTCTGCACCGGGTTCTCCGACTTCTTGCCCAAAGTAGATCATGGTTGGAGAACTACTCAATAACGCGCTGACTAGCATCGCAGGCTTTGCGACATGTGGATTGCCAACGAACTCGGGAGAAGCGATGCGTTGCTCATCGTGATTGTCCAAGAAGTGCAGCATGTGATGTTCAATATCCATCATTTGATGTTGGATTTCAGGGATGATTGCCGTTGAAGCCTTGCCTTGCATGATGGCTTTGAGACCATCGTATAGGTCAACTTTGTCGTATAGATAGTCCATTTTGCCTAAGTGAATGTATTCGCGGTACAAGTCCGGCTGATACACCTCTGCCATCAGAAAGGCATCTTGGTTTTTCATCTTTATTGATGAGTTTAGGTAGCTCCAAAACTCAACAGGCACCATTTCAACCATGTCGTAGCGAAGTCCATTAACACCTTTGTCTAACCAGAACAAAGCGATATCTCTGAATTTAATCCAAGAGCTAGGTACAGCGACCGATTCCCAGAATTGGTGATGCTCTCGGTAATCGCGTTGGGCATAGTCTTTGGGGAGCACAGGGAAATCTTTTGAACCGTCAGGGCGCACACCGTAATTGATCTTCACGGTTTCATACCAATCGTCGAAATTAGGTTTAGCTAAGCGTGATCCATTGCCCGTCCATTTGGCTGGCGTTTCGATAAACGGGGAGCTTAGGCTAGGGTGCTGTTCACCACCTAGCGGCGTAAAGGCGGGCTTTATGTCTGGCAATTCAAAGGTGCTGTTGGGAATATAGTAGAAGTTATTGTCTCTGTGGTATTCCAGCGTTGTGTCATCTTGAGCGCCGAAGTCACTGACACCTTCTGGGTTGTTCAAGCCTTTATAATGACGCGCAACGTGATTAGGGACGATATCGATGATCACCTTTAAGCCGTTGTCGTGGCTTCTTTTGATTAATGCCTCAAACTCTTCCTGACCGTGCTCGGGGTTGTCGGCGAGATCTGGGTTTACAGAGTAATAATCTTTGACGGCGTAAGGTGATCCTGCACGGCCTTTCACTACGCTCGGGTGATCGTCTGAAATCCCGATGTGTTTGTAATCATTGATGATGGCGTGATGTGGCACCCCGGTATACCAAATATGAGTCATACCGAGTTTGCGGATTTCAGACAGCGCTTTGTCGGTAAAATCACTGAACTTACCGACGCCATTTTGCTCGATTGTGCCCCATGGAACATGTTGGGTGTTTTTATTGCCAAATAAACGCGTAAAAACTTGGTAGATGGCGTACTTTTGGTTGTACATATTTATAATTCCTTTAACTTCCATCATGTTATGTAGGGATGAAAGGGCTTGTTTATTCTTTGCAGGCTAACCGAATTACAATATGCCTTACTCATCCTTATCAAAATCTACAGGGCGTAATTGCTACAGTATGTGAGCTGTTGCCCAAAAGGAGTCATGTTGTCTTCATCTATTCAAATCGTTATCACCTATTTGGTTCTGGTGGCGGTATCTGTGTTGTTTACAGAAAGCTCTAAAGCGCTGTTGGTGTGGTATTTGGTTATCGGTGTGGTGACGTTTTTTGTGTACGCAAAGGACAAGCGAGCAGCGATCAATGGCAATTGGCGTGTGCCAGAGAAAACCTTACATATCTTGTCTGTTGCTGGTGGCTGGTTAGGGGCGTTGATTGCTCAAGATAAGCTGCGACATAAAACGCAGAAGCAGCCATTCAGAGCGATATATTGGGTGACAGTGGCAATGAATGTTGCGGCGTTTGTGTGGACGTTAACTCCGAGCGGGCAGGCGACGTTTGGGCGTTGGCTTAGCGAGGTTATTGGATACTTGTAAAGTGATGGCTAGTAATCACTTACTAACCATCATAGGGAAGCTATTTGTTACAACATCGGAATCGTTGAGGCTAACAGCAACCCCGCCATACCGTAGTTAAAGCTTTTGATGCGGATGGGTGTTGTTAACCAGTGTTGCAGTTGCTTGCCTGCAGCTGTCCAGAATGTCACTGACGGTAAGTTGGCTAGCGTGAAGATACCTGCGATGATCGCAAGCTCCCACCATGAACTGCCGCTGCTATAGACTGAAATTGCCGTCAGCGCCATCGACCAACCTTTCGGGTTCACCCACTGAAAACTTGCCGCGCCGATGAAGGTCATTGGCTTATAAGCCTCGGTGCTTTTGGCTTTGCCGCTCAGTGCTATCTTAATTGCAAGGTACACGAGGTAAGCAAGGCTTAGGTATTTCAATATTTGGTGCGTAACCGGATAAGCGTTGAAAATGCCCATTAAACCAAAGCCAACTAATAGCAGCATGGCTGCAAACCCTAGAGCTATGCCGAGCATGTGCGGAATGGTACGAGCAAAGCCAACATTCGCACCAGAAGTCATGAGCATGATGTTATTTGGACCTGGCGTGAAGGTCGAGACGAACGCAAACAAGGCAAGTGCGCTAAGTTGTTCTAAAGGCATTATGGTTCTCCAGCAAAAAAATGAACGAAGTGACTGACCGGTCATGACTTTCACGTGTTGAGAAACATAGTAGGTGGAAAGTGAGGCAATTATGTGCTTTTATTTCCTCTATTATCACTAAATGCACAATAATAAGTACTTATGGATAGATTTGACGAAAGGATATTGCAAGAGCTTAAATTGGACGGCAGAATCTCCAACATTGAGCTTTCAGAACGGATTGGCTTGTCGGCTTCTGCGACCTTAAGACGCGTCCAGGATCTTGAGCGTAAAGGTATCATTCAAGGTTACCGTGCGGTTCTGGATAATGGGCTGATGGGTGTCGGTTTTATTGCTTATGTTTCGATTGGTTTATCAAGCCACAGCAAAGCGGCTCAGCTGGAGTTTGAACAGCACGTCAGTATGGAAAAAGAGGTGGTGGAGTGCCACAACATTACTGGCGCCAACGAGTACTTACTAAGGGTAGAAACCAAAGACCTACCGGGCTATAAGAAGTTTCATGCCGATGTGCTTGGGGAATGTGCTCAGGTGCAATCTATTACGACTATGGTTGTGATGGATACCCCTAAAGACGAACGCTAGTCGAGTTTTATTTCAGGAGAGGCGCAGTGCCAAATACCAATCAGTTGTTATTGTTCTTAGATGTGGTTCAACAAGGGTCGTTTACCAAAGCGGCAACCTTGCACGATATGGACAACTCATCACTCTCTAAACAGATCAAAAAGCTCGAGCAAGATTTAGGTGTTCAGCTTCTGAACCGCTCTACACGCTCGTTTTCGTTGACGTCGGCAGGGGAAGATATTCTCGCACAAACCTATGTGCTTAAAGACACCATCAATCAGATTCAAGGCATTGCAGATTCATACCAGTCAGAGCCAAAAGGCGTGCTACGAATTACTTCACCGATCTATTTTGGGCAGCAATATCTGCAACCTATCATCACTCAGTTCATGAGAAAGTACCCGGATGTTCAGATTGTACTCTCACTAGACGATAAGATCGCCAACATCATTGCAGGACAGTTTGATATCGCGTTTCGCTTCAGTAAGCTTGTTGAATCGAATTTGATTGCGAAGAAGATTGCCGACAGTAACTTCATGTTGGTCGCATCGAACGATTTTGTGAAGGAGCACGGTGAACCGAAAACGCCACAAGATTTGCTCGCGCTACCTGCTGTGATTTATACCAATGGAGATATGACGGTTGATCATCTGCGTATCAGTGAAGAGCCGCATGGCGACACTTTTCAAAGCCTGACGATTCGTGGCAACTATAAGGTGAGTGATGTTCGCACCATGGTCTCTTGTGTGAAAGATGGCTTAGGATATGGCTTCCTTGATCAATCAAACCTGTATGCCTCAATGAAAGAGCTCGGCTTAGTCACTTTACTTCCTGATTACCCGATTTCGACGATTGATACTGCAATCTACGCTGTGTATCCGCACCGTAAACAGACAAAACTGGTCAAAGAGTTCATTACCACGGTTCAAGACTATATCGGCTCTCCGACGATTTGGGAAAAGATGCAGCAAGGTTAGCTGGATTTCTAATCGTTCAAACATAAAAAAGGAGCCAGAACGTCGAACGATCTGGCTCCTTTTTTATTGTTCCGACTATAACTGATTTACAATGTAAAGCTTAGCTATAGCTGGCGTGAACGGCTCATAATCACTAATACCTATCAATGCTCATGAATCACTTCTTTACCACTCAGATAAGCTTTGGTACCCAGCACATGACCGTCGACTTCTTTGCCATAGTAGCCTTGGTGGTTGTGGTAACGCTTAACATTGCCAGCAACATCACCCTTGTATCTAGGATCTTGTGGGCGTTCATGACTATTCACAAATGCAGCCACATCCCAAGCATCTTGAATCGAAAGCTGCTGGCTCTTTCCAAGCGGCATGTTTTCATAGATGAAGTAGGCAGCGGTGTTCACGCGGTGCATACCCGCGCCCCAGTTATACGCGTTTTCGCCCCACAGTGGTGGGAAGTATGAACGGCCGTCAGCTCCTTTAATGCCTTCACCATTTTGACCATGGCAGGTTTGGCAGCTGGTTTGGTAAACCTTTTCACCACGCGCTATTGACGGCTCTTGTTCAGGGTTATCAATCTTAGGGTAGCCACGCCCTGCCAGTTTACTGCGGTCATCGATTGGGTATTTGCTTAACAGCTCTTCAGGGAGAGGGAAGCTTTCCGCTTTACCACCGACTTGTAAGTCAACATCGCTGATCTCAGGGACAGGCGTGTCTTGCATGCCGTTCTTGTCTAAGATGCCGCCCATCGCCAGCCAGTATGAATAAGCCGTTAGTGCGACCATCTCTTTTGAACCCTCAGCCGGTGGCAGGCCGTTCATTGAGTAGGTGAAGCAACCTTGGATACGTTCTGCGTAGCTGTTTACCTTGTCGTTCTTGGAACGATACGCAGGGTAGGCCATGTACGCACCCCAAAGAGGTGCTGCGTTAGGCTTCATGCCCGCTTGCATGTGGCAGTTTACACAGTTTTGTTCATTGCCGACGAATGTACCACGCATCTGTTGTGAATCGACAAACAGGGAATAGCCCAGTTTTACTTTATCGCCAAATTCCCCATCAGGAATATCTACCAAGTCGCGTGGCACCAGGTATTTATTATCTTGTGGTTTTTCAACGGCGGGCAGTTCGGTTTGGCGATCGGGCAACTCAGCTTCGGCATAAGCGATTCCAGAGGCAAGGGTTACGGTAATTAGAAGTAATGTTTTCATGCGAGCCCTTTAGTATCGGAAAGATGCGAAGTAGTAAGAGAGATTTTTGATCTCATCGTCGGTCAACTTGCCGGCGATATTACCCATCATGTTCAAATCATCACCCTTACGAGTGCCGTTTTTCCAAGCGTTGAGCTGAGTCTGAATGTAGTCGGCATGCTGGCTCGCTAGGCGAGGGAATTTGTCTACGCCCATACCACTTGGCCCATGACAGGTTGCACAAGCTGGAATGTTTCGATCCCAATCGCCTTGGAATACAAGTTTACGATAGGGATTGTCGATATCGGCTTGTGAGCCGCGTTGTTCTAAATCGGTGAAGTCGTATGAAGATAATGAAGCGAAGTATTCTGCAACTTCACGACGAATCGCAGGATCAGAGACACCATCAGCCATGCCTTTCATGATCGCGCTTTGACGCTCACCACTTGAGAACAGAACAAGCTGATGTTCGAGGTAATCAGCATTGAGCCCTGCAAGCATCGGTGCGATGTTGGGCATGCCTTTCCCGTCGGCTTGGTGGCAACCGCTACAGGTTTCTGCGGCTTCTGGCATTGGATTAGGCGCTGCTTGTGCAAAACCGGATAAAGAAAGGCTTCCTAGAGCAGCGATGCAAAGCGTTAGAGTTTGAGTTTTTATGTTCAGCTTAATCATGAGGCGTCGCTATTGGTTGTAATGCACGCATTTTCGACATAATTGGTTGTTCGCGCTATTGTGGATTTCCACATTAATTCACTGGGAACTTGAGGTAAGTCTCACATTAATAACCTCAATCACCACAATGGTATTAGTGTGGATTTCGATAGGCGAATCCAACTACCGTTAACGAAGTGCAAGGGAACTGCCATGTTCGCCTCGGTGTGACTGCTTGTTAAGGCTCTTTTATGGCACCGATTGTATAAGCATAGACGCTTGATGGGGCTAGGAGAGAAACTTGCAGGGAAGTGATGTAAAGAATTGATGGTTGGGCGTTGAATAGCTTAAAAAGAAGAGCAACCTCGAATGGCGAAGTTGCTCTACTGTGCTCAGTCTTGATTTGACTGAAATAGGGGAGGTTTGAACGTCTAGACTTTGTAGATTTTAGCCGGAAGCGCTTGTCTTGCTGCTGCGCCCACAACCCAATCCAACATCACGCCTTTGCCTTCTCTGGTCGGGTCAATTAAGCCAATATCATTGATGTTAACGCCATCGTTCGACTTCATCTTCACAGGTTGTTGTGTATCACCGATCCAGTGCGCACGCTCACCGAGTTCTTTATGACCAAAGCCGTGTTCAAAGCCTAATGTACCGGGTTTGATGCCATCAATCACCATCGCCAACGCATGTGTGGTTGAGCTCGGTGTTTCAATAGCAAACACGTCACCGGTTTTGATACCCGCAGAAGAAGCGTCTTGCGGGTGGATGTAAACCGGATTTACTCCTTTAATCGATTCCAAGCGTGGTGACAAATTAGAGACCGCACTGTGAATATTGGACTTAAAGTTGGTTAGCGTAAATGGCCACTCTTTTGCTGGGAACTGCTCTGCCAAAGGTGTGCCATCTGCCAGCTTTTGTGGATACCATGTCGGGCAACCCATGTACTGCTCACCACTGATGGTGTTGCGAGAAGTACCGAGCTTTTCATTCCAAATAGCCAGTGGTTTGGTCCATTTGTACTTCATGGTTTCATTGGTGTAGGCATTAGTGGCGTCTTCAAAACGACCGCCACGCGCAAAGATATACGCTACTTTGAGCATCTCTTCGGGCTTGAGCGTTTTGTTCATCACAGGCACTAGGCGTTCTAGACCAGACCAAACAATATCTTCCGCGTCTACATTCGGCACGCCACCTTTTACGAACGCTAAGTTAGCAGCCGAGCGCAGGTAGAAGTCTTCAGCGCTATGAATACCGTGCCAGTTACCTTGATTGTCTTTGATTACGTTGTCGCCGAAGCCACCTAGGCCAAGCGTTTTCGCTAGATCAATAAAGAAGTTCTCTAGGTTGATGGCACGTCCGTCTTGAGTGCGTGAGGTTTTAGGTTCGACAATCGGCCAGCGAGCGGTGATCGCTTTAGTTGCAACGCCATGCCAAGGTGTTGCCATGCCCCAGCTTTCGTAGGTCACTGTGTCTGGCACGAGGTAATCCGATAACGCTGTGGTCTCATTGATGAAGGCATCGATAGACACGATCAAACCAAGCTGTTTTGGATCCTTAAGCTTTTCACCCAGCAAGTTGTCTAAACCCGGAACACCATAAAGTGGGTTCGCCATGTGGTTGATCCATGCCTTTGCTCGGTAAGGGTAGCCATCAATTGCAGCTGATAAGTGCTCAGTTAAAAGCGGTGCTGAGATTGGGTACCACGGCGCGCGCGTTGGGTAAGGTGATTCACCTGCGGCAACGCGACGCTTGTATTCGCTGGTTTTTTGATACGGGAACTTGCTGCGGGACAAGAACACACCTTGAGGCTTAGTCTTACCTTTAAACTTGGTAAAGTCGTAACGTGGGCCTGCAACCGAAGTTGGGTAGCCGCCCGCTTTCGCCATCGCACCGCCTTTCGCGTTGATGTTACCGATCAGCGCGTTCAGCATCAGAATAGAGAACGAGTTGTAGAAGCCGTTGGTGTGCATGTTGCCACCGTGAGTATCCACGACTGCTTTCGTACCGTAGCTGGTAAAGCGTTTTGCTAGCGCAATAATCTGGTCTTGTGGGATTTCACACTGCTCGCTGTAGTAAGCAAGGTCATATTTGAAGGCTTCTTCTTTCAATCTTTGTAGAGAAGATTTAACGCGAACAGTCTGACCATCAACTTCTACGTCTTGATCGACGAACAGAGCCGCTTCATTCACCTGAATATGTGATGTCAATAGTGACGTTGTCACATCTAATGCTATAAATCCGTCATCGTCAGACATCGGTTCGCCTGTTTCTAGCAAACCTATATCCGATGCACGAAGCATACGTCCATTTTGTGGGTGTGATTCGTCACTGATCACGAGGTGAGATGCGTTACACCAGTGTGTGGTGCCTGCTTTCTTCATCGCTTGCGCACTTGGGCGAGACAAGAAGTCGTGATTGTAGCGCTGGTTGTCGATGATCCACTGGATCATACCCAGAACTAATGCTGAGTCAGTGCCCGGCTTGATCGGCAGCCAGTTGTTGCGATCGCCCGCTGCAAGGCTTGAAGATCCTGCCGGAAGGCTTGGAGTGACAATGGTGTAGTTGAGTTTTCCGTTGGTACGAGCCTCTGCCAATTGTCTTGCTTGACGCTTAAACGGGTTACCCGCTTGAGCTGGAGACATACCGATGAAAAGAATGAACTCTGCATTGTTGAAGTCGGGTTTTAAGTGCGAGAACTTGTCTAGATCGTTCATGATCGCGCCAGAACCCGCGCGGAACGCGTAGCCACAGTAAGATCCATGGTGACCAAAGTTACGTGTGCCGTAGCTGTTAAATGCAAAGCGCTTCAAGATGTCGTCACGGCCTTCATTTCCGGCATTAGTCACCAATAACTGGTTCGCTTTTGGACCGTATTCAGGGTTGTTTGGATCAAGTGGTGTTTCGATGTCGCGAATCGATCGCAAGCCTTCAACTTCGCCTTCTCCGAACAAGTCACCACCTTCGGTGACCTCAGAGATAAGTTGCTCGTAGCTGATCGGTTCCCACTTACCTTCACCACGTTTACCAACACGTTTGAGCGGTTGAGTGATTCGGTATGGGCTGTTTTGAATCTCTAGCATGCCATTACCACGAGCGCAGGCTGTCGAACGGTTATTGATACCAGATTCACCAGACAAGCCAATGTAGGCGTCTTTTACTGGTGTTTTGAACGGGATTTGCTGATCACTTGATAGCGGGTGATACGGGTTACCTGAGATACGTAAGATCTCGTCATTGCGATTATCGATTCGTACACGCAAGCCACACAGTGTCCAGCAACCAAAACACATTGAAGGTGCCACGCGTTGGTTTGGATTTGGCGAGATCTTACCTTGCTCATCGACACTGTATTCCGTCTCTAACGAATTACCGTGATGGATGTGATTGGTTTTCTTGCCAGCTGTGCCATCGATAGCACCGTGAACCATGTGCTTTGTGGTTGTCGCATAACCTGCAGCAAAAGCTCCAACACCACCGGCAGCAAGGCCTGTTTTCAAAAATTGACGACGTTTGTTATCCATGATGATTCCTCAGACTACAAGCTATGTGAACGGTTAAGTGGTGACGATGATGTATTTTGGTTTGGCTTCAATATTGTCTTAGGTGTAGATCGAGTTGACACGATCTCAGAGGCGAACAATGCAAGTGCTAACCAAAGGCTACACATACCAACAATGCCGAGTAATCCTGCGCTACCCATCGGCAGTTCATAAGGGAATGCACCCACATCAAAACGGGGAATGGTTTGAACTTCCATCATGGTGACCCAACGTACCGCCCATGCTGAAACGATGGTCGCAAGCGCAACACAGATAATTCCTAGCTTACTTTGCGATAGGCGTTGTAGTGGCAGCACTAAGATCATGCACAGCAAAATGCTGGTGGTCATGATGCCTAGGTTTATACCCCAAGCGTCGTTCTCATACAGGTTGAAATGACCATGGTTAGATGCCCAAATCGACGTAAGAATGATCGCAAGTCCACCCGTTAAGGTAATAGTTCTTTGTACCAGAGCGAGATCTGTTGGTTTTAAGCTTGGCTTGCTTGAAGGCAGTAGAGCCCAAATAAATAGAGTTAAACCTGTTGCAGCAACGAATGCCGTCGTGAACCAAAGCAGTGGAGAAGCCGGTTGATGCCAAAGTGGTCGGCTCGCCAAAATCGCAATCTCTGCACCTGTATAAAGCGCGATGCTTAGGCCTGATAACGCAGTTGCAGCGGCTAATGCAATCATCACTTTTGTCGATACCTGCCATTGGCCCAGTGTTAACCAAGACAAGCGTTTTAGAAGTGGGTTTTCACTCTCTTTGAGCTGTGCGATGTCATCACGCAGGTAAACCCAAGCAGTCGCAACAGCCAGACCAGAAAACAAAGGTAGGAACAGAGAGCCCAATGACATCCATGACCAAGGTGTGATGTGAGCGTAGAAGTGCCACGCACGTCCCGGTTGGTGTAAGTCACCAGTGAGGGCTAATGGCCCAACAATCGCGCCAATGGCCATCACAAGCACAAGGGCAGAACGGAATTGGTGACTGGTAGAGTTTTTGAAGATAAGTGCAATCAAAAACAGAATAGCCGCCGCGTAAGCCGAACCTATGTAGAAGAAATACTGAACCGCCCACGGTAGCCAAGCGATCTCTTGAGCGGGAACTAACACCTCAGTGATATTCATGCTGTCTCTCCTTGTTTGCCTTGTGTCGCGATTGCCAATTCTTGTTTGCTAGAGGATGAGTTATCGATGGCGGCTGGATCATAAATCGCAGGCTGACCTTCGATATGGCTAACGAAACGCTCGTTCATGCCGATATAGAAAACATGTGGGTTGGTATTTTGCTCTGGCTTGAGCACCTTGATGTCGTCTTGGTTTTCATTAAGCAGGCGGTTGATCTCGCTGTTTGGATCTTTGAGGTCACCAATAACGCGCGCACCACCAACACAGGTTTCGACACAAGCGGGCAGCAAGCCATCTTCAAGGCGGTGTGCACAGAATGTGCATTTGTCTGCGGTAAGGGTGTCGTTGTTGATGAATCGAGCGTCGTAAGGGCAAGCTTGAACACAGTAAGCACAGGCTACGCAGCGTTCGTTGTCGACCATTACAATGCCGTCTTCACGTTGGAAGGTCGCTTGAACAGGACAAACCTTAATGCACGGAGCATCGTCGCAGTGGTTACACAGACGAGGCAACATGAATGACTTCACGTCTTGTTGAGTAGTCGAACCATCATCAAGGGAGACTTCATACTGTTTTACGGTGGTTCTGAACTGGCCAATTGGCGCTTGGTTTTCAACGCTACAGCCAACAGTGCACGCCTGACAGCCAACGCATTTACGTAAATCAACTGCCATGGCGTAGCGTTTACCTACTTCGCCTTTGCGGTCAGGTTGGTTGTTATTGCGAATGGCTGTGCTTGCGACTGCGGTGTTGATTCCGGTGATGGGAATGAGCGCAGCACCAGCGGAAACCTTGCCGAATTGGCTGAGAAACCGTCTTTTCAATGAGTCCATGTTGGTACCTATAAATGACTATTCTATCTGTTGGGCTCATTGTCAGATTTTGGGCGTACGCGGGGTATTGTGGATTTCCACATACCCAGATCAAAGTTGATCTAGAACAAATGTGGTTTTACCAATCTAGCTGTTATGCTTTGTTTAAAGGCTCTATTTAACGTGTCGTCAATGCGTTATTTGAGTGTGAACATGCCGTCAGTGTGGAGAAAGAGATTTTAGTGACAGTCCGAAACCTAATATCAATCGTTAGCCTTTGTTGGTTGAGCTTAACTGCAGGAATGTGTTTAGCCGCTCAAACGGAGCAAGAGATTACAACGACAAACATTGTTGAGTCGGAGCAGGTTATTGAGGTCGGTGTGCTGGCTATCCGAGGCAAGCTTTCCGCGCAGCAGCGCTGGCAGCCGACGATGGATTGGTTGTCGGAGCGCATTCCCGGCAAACACTTTGTTCTCAAGCCTTTCAACTTAGAAGAGATGGCTGATGCGGTAAAAGGTGTTGAGGTCGACTTTGTCATCACCAATCCGGGTCAGGCGGTTCGATTAGGGCGTCAATATGACCTCTCTTGGATGGCGACCATGACCAGCCATAACTTCGAAGATCGAAGCATCAGCAATACCCGAAGTATTGGCTCTGCCTTGGTGGTGAGAAGAATGTCACCTTATATCTCGCTCGAACAATTGAGTGGTAAGCCGATTGCGGCAGTATCTGAAAATGCATTTGGCGGCTATCTAACAATGCGTTATCAAGTGATGCAACAAGGGCTTAATCCCAACCATTTTTTCTCTAACACCCAATTTTTAGGTTTCCCAATCGACGCCAGTTTGTATCAACTGCGTGAAGGACATATTGAAGCAGCTGTCGTACCAAGCTGTTTAGTTGAGAACATGATCAGTGAAGGTTTACTGGTGGCGGGGCAATATCGAATTATCGAGAATCAAGCGCCAGAAGGATTCCGATGCCAAGTGTCTACGCCGTTGTACCCCAACTGGTCGTTCGCCAAAACAGAGCGGGCTTCTTCGGCACTGGCCAAACAGATGAGTCAGGTGTTATTTGCGATGCCTAAGAGCAGTGCGCCAGCCATTGCAGCGAATGCATCGGGTTGGACGTCACCGACAAGTCTGCTTTCGATAGACAAGCTTTATCAACAACTCGACATGCACCCACTGCAACAACCTTGGTGGAAAGAAGCGTTAATATGGCTCAAGTACAATCAGCAGTGGGCATGGGCGTTCTTTATTCTGGTGGTGCTATTGAATGCTTACCACTTTTGGTTGGAATACAAATTCAGCCGCAGCAAAAAGCAGTTAGAAGCCACGCTGCATAAGTTAAAGAGCAAGAGTGAACAGCTAGAACATTCACAACGCATCGCAGTGGTTGGTGAACTTGGAAGCAGCTTAGCACACGAGATCAATCAGCCTTTGGCTGCGATTCGTAACTATAGCGAAGGTGGTTTACTGCGGATTTCGAAGAACAAACCGCTGACAGATATAGAGCCTGTATTTGAGAAGATTCAGTCACAAGTGGATCGTGCTGACGCAATCATTCAGCGCTTGAGAAACATGATCAAAAAACGCTCATCAGAGAAGTCTCAGACCGATATCGAGCAGCTGCTTACAGACACCATTGAGTTACTGCAATTCCGATTACACAAGCACAAGATAACCATTGAACGCTATGCCGTAGGTAAGCCTATCAAACTAAATGTTGACTCTGTGGGTTTGCAACAGGTGATTGTAAACTTGATCAACAATGGGACCGATGCGTGTAATGCACAACAGCATCGCGAACAAAGCGCTGCGTCTGATATTGATAACAAAAACAGTGAGCCGGCGACAATTAAAGTGATTACCGAGTATCAACCGGATAAAATAATGTTGTCGATTATCGATAACGGAACGGGCTTAGATTTCACTGAGCAAGAAGTGACTCAAGCCTTTGTGAGCAGCAAAGAAAACGGCTTGGGGTTAGGGCTCGCGATTTGCCAAGATGTTATTGAAGATCACAGTGGTCAAATGACGATCACGTCACTCACCCCACATGGATGTCATGTTGCGGTGACACTGCCTTTCTCTCTTTCAAATGATTCATAAGGAATCTTGTTATGTCTGAACTTCATCAAAGGCTTCCTGTCTATGTGGTTGATGACGATGAGTCGATGCGCGACTCGTTGGTGTTCTTATTAGAAGAGCATGATTTCACTGTGTCAGCTTTTGAAGATGGCCCCAGTTTTTTGGACTCAGTGGATTTGAGTGCGCCGGGTTGTGTGGTTTTAGACAGCCGAATGCCAGAGATGAGAGGGCAGCAAGTTCATGAGTTGATGGTGAAAGCGCAGAGCCCACTGTCGGTGATTTATCTGACGGGGCACGGTGATGTGCCAATGGCGGTTGAAGCCTTACAAGCCGGCGCGGTGAATTTCTTCCAAAAGCCAGTTAAAGGCAATGAGTTAGCTGAGGCGATCAAGCAAGGTTTGAACGCTTCTGAAAAGCACTTACACCTGAACGTGTATCGCCAAGCGTACGCGTCGTTAACCGAGCGTGAGATAGACATCCTCAAACAAATTATCGACGGTAAGCGTAACCAGAAAATAGCCGATGAATTGTGCATTGCAATGAGAACTGTGGAAGTACACCGAGCGAGTTTGATGAAGAAGTTTTCTGCGAAAACGGTCGCTGAGTTGGCATACATTTATGGGCAGCTTACCTAACCATAAATGTAAGAGATAGAGAGTGGGAAATCATTCCCTTTACTACTGAATTTCTGGTTAAAGGTGGTCTTCATAAGTAATCGATATTGAAGCAAGATCACACCATTTATGGAGTGCATACGGATAGGTCTAAGTAGACTTTTTATCGTTATGTATTCCTGAGATACTTAACTGAGTTCATTTTAGGGCGGAACGTTTTAATAACGGCGCTTTTCCCTGTAATTCGAAACATTCACTATAGGTTGATAACTCCTCGACACCGAGGCTGATATCAACCGAGTTAGGTTAAAATATTTTATGAGTACAATGGGAATCGCAATTGGTGCGACGGCTCTTTCGTTAATACTTGTCGCCGTGTGGTTGATCTCTTTATCGCTAAGAAAGCAGCGCTTGGAACAAGAACGTAAGGCTCGTGCTGTCGCTTACCGAAAAGCGATTGAAAAAGCGCGCATACAAGAGCAAAAAGAGCGTCACTTCAAAGCCGAAACCGGTCATGTACCGTCGATTCTGTATTTGGCAAAAGAAGCTGAACGTAACAATATTAAAGAAGCTCTGTATTGGTACGACAAAGCGGCGCAACTCGATAATATCAATGGCATGTACGGCATTGTGCGCCTAAGCATGAAGCGTAAAGAAGACCTGATTTTAAGAGAGAAAGCCAACTTTTGGCAGCTGGCAATCTCTGCTTTAGACAATGACGTATCGGCGAAATTCGAGATGGGCAAAGCGCTCGTCTTTGGTCGTGGAACCGATAAGAATATCCCTAAGGGTTATACCTATATTGAAGAGTCTGCGGCTGGTGGTAATACCGAAGCGATGCTGTTTATCGGTGACTGGTGTCTCGATAAAGAAAACCCAGACTACTCAGCTGAGAGTTCTGTCGAGTGGTACCAAAAGGCCGCTGAAAAAAACAACCTAGACGGCAAGATCAAACTCGGTATGAGTTATTTGAATGGTGTGGGTGTTGAGCCTAACCATGGTGAGGCTGTTTACTGGTTTGAGACGGCTGCAGAAAAGAACAGTGCAGAAGCGATGTTTAGAGCAGGCGAAGCTTGGATAGACCATGGTGAACACGGCAACGCCATCGCTTATATCTGGTTATTCCTATCAGCTCATTTTGGTTACTCCGAAGCGAAGCATTTGCGGGATAAAGTCGGCGGGGAGCTTGGTGTGGATGCAGTCGTGGGCTTACAGGCTCTGACTAAGCCGATAATGACTAAGCTGACCCAAGAAGCAATCACTAAGCACTCAATCATTAAAGCGCTCAACAAGCTCTACAAGCGTACTATACCGATTCCTAAGAAAGTAAAAGAAGTGCTCGATGAAGAAGGTAATGAGTTGAATGTAGATGCGAGCCACATAGCGACTCAAGCGCCGAGTGCTCAAGATACGAATGTTGATTACAGCCAACAGGTGAATCCCGAGCAAGCATCAACAGAGAGACAAGCGACACCAAATAGTGATCCTCTAGATTTCAGTCAGTCTGCTGTTGAGTCTAACTGGAACAGAAACCAGTAAATTGCACTCATTGGTTGTGTACGGTCGATAGGTCGTTTTAGCTCTAATCGAGAAATTCAAGACAACAAAAAGGGAAGCTGATGCTTCCCTTTTTATTTATGTGCTATTTGCTTTTAGAGCTTAGAGCTTAGAGCTTAGAGCTTAGAGCTTAGAGCGAAAGCCGAATACTTAAGAGCTTATTAAGCTTTGTTTTGCTCAGCTTTACATACAGCCGCAGTGAACACGACGTCTGTTGAGCTGTTAAGCGCTGTTTCAGCTGAATCTTGAATCACACCGATAATGAAACCAACCGCTACAACCTGCATCGCTACATCGTTAGAAATACCGAATAGGCCACATGCTAATGGGATAAGCAGCAATGAACCGCCAGCAACACCCGATGCGCCACATGCTGAAATTGCAGCAACAAGGCTTAGTAGAATCGCAGTGAAGATATCAATCTCAATACCCATTGTGTGTACAGCAGCAAGTGTTAACACAGTGATAGTGATTGCAGCACCCGCCATGTTGATCGTTGCACCTAGAGGAATAGATACGGAGTAAGTATCTTCGTCTAGGTTTAGCTTTTTACAAAGGTTCATGTTCACTGGGATGTTTGCAGCACTTGAACGAGTGAAGAATGCCGTTACACCAGATTCACGAATACATTGCAGTACAAGTGGGTATGGGTTCTGTTTTGTTTTTGCAAATACAAGCAGTGGGTTAACCACAAGTGCAATGATCAGCATTGAGCTTAGTAGAACCGCTAGCAGTTGACCGTAGCTTGCTAGTGCATCGAAGCCCGTTGTTGCGAATGTTGTCGAAACAAGACCAAAGATACCAAATGGTGCAAGACGGATAATGAAGCGAACAATGTGTGAAACACTGTGGCTAAGGTCTTCGAAAACAGCTTTGGTTGTTGCAGATGCGTGGTGCAGTGCAAGACCAAGACCGATTGCCCAAGCAAGAATGCCGATGTAGTTCGCGTTCATTAGTGCGCTAACTGGGTTATCGACAAGCTTGAATAGAAGGGTATGAAGAACTTCCGCGATACCTTGAGGAGGGTTAGCACCTTCAGCGCCAGCAACCAGTGTCAAAGTGGTTGGGAACATGAAGCTCAGTACAACAGCAGTCAGTGCTGCAGAGAACGTACCAATCAGGTAAAGCACAATGATCGGACGCATATGAGTATGCTGACCTTTCTTTTGGTTTGCGATAGAAGCTGCAACAAGAATGAATACTAAAATTGGGGCAACAGCTTTCAGAGCACCAACAAACAGACTACCTAGTAGGCCTGCATCTTGAGCTGCTGAAGGAGAAACCATGGCGAGAACGACACCGAAAACAATACCAGCAAGGATCTGTAGAACGAGATTTCCACGAGCGATGCGGGCGAGCATGTTGTGATTTTGCATAAAATACCTGCAATTGTTAATTTATTATAGTGATGTATCTTTTTATAAAGTTGTACCAAATCCGACTATACACTAGTGGAATGGGCGGTCATATTAGCGGGATCTAAGAGGGTGTCTAGGAATAGTTTACTTTTAGGGTGATTGTTTGCGCTACGTGGTGTTTTTAGAGCTAAATGTTAAATTAATGTATTTTGATTGAGCTATAAATCTACAGAATGACATTTAATAGACTCAATATACTGTAAATCTGGAAATGTAAACGGCTATTGGCGAGAACATTGTGTGCATAAATAGTCACACTAAGACCAAATTGAAACAAAAAGCCCCACGTGTTTAACACTATGGGGCTAAGCTTGTCTCAAATATAACTTATAGTCGTTAACTTAAAGGTTTAGTCAGAAGCTTTTTTAAGATTTCGACTCTCTGATTGAACGGTTTTGTACATCTTCGAAAGCTGCTTACTGTTAGCACGTTGCTCTGCCAATGAGGCTCCATTTCTGGCTTGCTCCCGCAATAGCTTTTGATAGTTATTAAATCGTCTTTCAGACAACTCACCACTCTCAATGGCTTTGCGTATTTTGCATCCAGGCTCTGATTCATGATGGCAATCAGAGAAACGACAGTGCATAGCTAACTCTTCGACATCAGAAAAGGTTTCGCTTACCCCTTCGGCGCAGTCTGCAAGTTGCAACTCTCGCATTCCTGGCGTATCAAGCAGTAAGCCGCCCGATGTCAGTAAATGCAGTGAGCGTGACGTCGTTGTGTGTCGGCCTTTGCTGTCGTCTTCACGAATGCCACCCGTGGCTTGCTGAGTCTCCCCAAGCAGTGAGTTGACCAGTGTAGATTTCCCAACACCAGACGACCCCATCAAAGCCACCGTTTTTCCCGTTTTACACCAAGGTGCTAATACTTGAGTAGAGTCTTGGTCTAGGCTATTAACGGCTTCGATCATCAGCATCGGATCTAAGCTTTGCACTTGCTGTACTTTGTCTTGGTAGTCGTCACACAAGTCTTTCTTAGTGAGTACGATAACGGCTTCAACTTGCGCTTCATTAGCGAGAGCGAGATAACGCTCGATGCGGCTTAGGTTAAAGTCGTTATTTAACGAAACCACGATAAAAACCGTGTCGATATTGGCTGAAATATATTGTTCAGCTACGCGACTGCCTGCTGCTTTACGGCGGAAGAGCGATTGACGGTCTAGTAAACGGTCGAATTGCAGATCGGAGTTCAGAATCACCCAGTCGCCAACGGTCATTGCCGGTTGGTTTTGGTGGATGGGTAGAACAATTTCACCTTGCTCTGACGCTAAGGTATAGCCACTACGGTGATGTGCGACGATACGAGCAATGACGGAATGGTCATAGTCTTCGAGTGTCAGTTGTTGTTGGAATACAGGTTGCCATCCAAGTTGTTGAAGTGACATTGGATGAGAAAATGCGTTTTGTGAATTCATGTCTATTTACCCAGACGTGCGAGCTTTCTTTTCTTATGAGAGCATTAACGTCTTGTAAGACCCCAGATTGTTGATGAGATCGAAAAGCGTTAGTCAGATCAAAAAGCGTCGAGACGTCAAAAATGTTTGAGCTTGGGTCGAATTCAAATAGATAGGACCCCGGATTGAGTCATGCTTACAGGCATGCAGATATTGATCACTTACGATCAACAGTAAACCGGGTAAAAGTGTGCGGTAGCCAGCTGATGGCTTAATGTTGGTAGTTCGAGATTAAAGTTGGTTTAACCAAACAAAATTAACGCGTTACTTTTACTGCCAGTTTTAGTGTGTTCATTACAATCATCTTCTATTCTCCTTGGTTTATTAATGTGTTCAGGCTTTGAATAAAAAGCGCGCTCAGTTTAACAAAAAGCCACGATGGCGAGAAGTCATCGTGGCTTAAATTATTTTATCAATTGTGAATACGATTAATGATGGTCGTGGTTCATCTTTTTCATGCCGCTCATCACTTTCTTCACGGGTGCGTCGAAGGTCTGTGTTTCACCATTGGCAAAGGTCAGCGTCATCTCAATTTGCTCACCCTCTTTTAGGCTGCTTTTTAGGTCGAACAGCATGATGTGTAGGCTGCCAGGTTTAAGTACCGCTTCACCATTCGCTGGGATTGTGATCTCTTGAACTTGGCGCATCTTCATTACGTCGCCGTCAACGATAACATCATGAAGTTCTACCTTTCCTGCTGCTGGCGTTGTCGCAGAAACAATAGCGCGATCTTTATCGCTGTGGTTCATCAGAGTCGTGAATACCGCGCTGTTCACTGCTGAAGGCGGTGTTGCACGAGCATACGCGTCATGAACCATAATATCGCTATTGGCGTGAGCAAGGGGAGTGAGCAATAAGCCTGCTAGAGCAAGTGCTTTTAACTTCATGTTGTTGTCCTTAATTTTTATGTTTTGGTCTGGGACCTGACTTTTTTGTTCGAACTTTATTGGTTAAGTTCTTTATTGTTACGTTTTACTGCGTCAATTGGTTGATGGCCTCAACAATCGGCGCTGGCGTTAACGTATGCGGCACTTTAGTAATCAAGGTGCCGTCGGGCTTTAAAAAATAGAAATATGAGCTGTGGTCAAGGGTGTATTCCAACTCTGAACCTTCCAGCTCGGTCTTTCTGAAAATAACACCGTAGTTATGTGCAAGCGTGGTTGTCACATCTAACGGACCACTTAGTCCTTCCATCATTGGGTGGAAGTATTGTGCGTATTCGTATGAGGCTTCTGCTGCATCACGCTCAGGGTCAAGAGACACAAACATCGGGCGAATCTTGGCTTTTGCTTCATCAGAAACTTGGTTAAGTGCACCGGCTAACATTGCTAGAGAAGTGGGGCACACATCTGGACAGCGAGTGAAACCAAAGTAAACGATACGAATTCTGTCATCAGTTTGGTCAAAGATTTCCGTTGGCTGGTTGTCTTTACCGAAAAGGGTTGTTGCAGAGAACTCTTGTTTTGCAGCGTGTTGCTCTTGAGCTTCGTTTTGCCCATCAAGATAGCTTTTGACACCAAAGCCAAGTACAAACGCTACCACTAATGCTAACGACCAATTCTTACTCATCTTGCCATCCTTATTGCAGGGTTTACGGTTTCAACACCATCGGTGAGTTCGCCAAGCCAAGTCATTTTATCCATGGTGCACACAGGTAAAATCACGTCACCTTCATAGGTATTGTCGCCAATATTCTTTAATTGAAAACGTGCCGAGCCCATTTCCATCTCTAAGCCAGTGAGTGACAGCATTAATGTGTCAGAGGCTGCGCCTTCCCAAACTACTTTGATTTTACTTGGAACGAGTGGCTGAGCCGTCTCACTATCGAGTGTCATCGCCACCGCTTTTTGCTCACATGATGTGGTTGAAAGCATGCAGTAATCATCCAAGTTGACGTCGGCAGTTGAGTGCTCCATCGCTGATTTAAACTGCTGAATTGCTTGCGGCCCATAAAAGCCTGCCACGAGAGCGATCCCAACAGCAGCAACCTTTAATGCAGAGTGCATGTCGTGTTCTCATCTAATTTTATAAGAGCGGCGATGTTATCATACCCCTCAATACGTGCTTGTATCAAAAAGCAATTTTGTGCGTATGGTAGAACTAAAAAAGCGAAGCCATTGGCTTCGCTTTTGTCTGTTTAATAGATATGTGAGCTTAGTATTTCTAAGTTCTATCCATTCTGAACATGTTCCAGAAATACGTTGAATGATTAGTCAGCGTTACGCTCTGCGAACTTTTCCAGTCCTAAAACCAATGCAATCGCAGCAAACATCATCACAATCGCCATGGCCAACTGAGAAGGCTGAGAGGTTACCGCTTCAAAATCAAACGGTGATAGGTTTTCTTGAATCAGAGGAACTTGTTCACCTTTTGAGTTTGTGCGCCAGCTGATGGTCTCTTTCCAAGGCCAGATCTTAGGCAGCGTACCGATCATCAAACCGGTTAAGAATACCAATGTGAAGTCGCGGAATGAACGCAGTAACCAAGAGAGTACGTGCGAGAAAGTCAGCAGTCCGATCACACAGCCCGCAAGGAATAGCGCAAGTACATCGACTTGAAATGATTTAACGGCGCCAAGCACGGGGCCATACATGCCAATCAGGAGCAGAATAAAGCTGCCCGAGATACCCGGCAAAATCATCGCACAGATAGCAATCGCACCCGCAATCAGAACATTGATGCTGGTTGGTTCCATTTGCAGCGGTTTAAGCACGGTAATGCTATAAGCGAAAGCAACGCCAAGAAGCAAAAACACGAAGCGAATCATATCGCGTTTCTCTACTTGCTTAAGAATATGGAAAACCGACACCAAGATCAGGCCGAAGAAGAAAGACCACAGTGGAACAGGGTGGGTGACTAATAACCAATAAATCAATTTTGCGAATGTCGCAATGCTCGTGAATACGCCCGCGAACAGTGAAATGAGGAAGAAACCATTGATGTGATTAAACGCGGCTTTGAAGCCTTCGCGTTTCCATAAGCCAAGTACGCTAGGGTTAATTCTGCGAATGCTTTCTAGTAGCGTATCGTAGATACCAGTGATGAATGCGATGGTTCCGCCCGACACGCCAGGAACAACGTCTGCTGCGCCCATTGCCATGCCTTTGAAAAAAGTACTTAAGTAGTTCATTGCTTCATAGAGTTGAGGATGATTTTGTGCAGTATACAAACTTTAGTGTAAAAAAAGTATGAATATGCTTTTGGGGAAGGGCTTTTATTACTCTATTAATTGTAAGGCAATAAGTTGAAGTGAATATTTGCCTAACATTTAGATAACAACCACTTAGTAATTTGTCATTAAGAGCAGCGATGAAACTGATCTCTTATCAATATTGCATCTTGGTTGCATTATGCAAATGCACTTTGCAATTCGCATGAAAAATTCATGGTTTTTATGCGATGCAGGGCTTATAAAACGTTGAATAAAAGTTGGCACGCTAACTGCATTAAAAACATTGACCCTTCTTAAGCCGAGGGTCACCTAGCCAACTGACGTTGTTAGTGAACTTATGATTTGTTCACAAATATATAGAGCCAATCGCGATTATTGCGGTTGGCTATTTTTTTGCCTGTCGTTTGGTAAGTTGCTATTTTCCCATGTTCCAAGCAAAAAAAAGCTAGCCACCATTGGCGACTAGCTTAAACTTTTCTCGAATCTCGAATCTCGAATCTCGAATCTCGAATCTCGAATCTCGAATCTCGAATCTCGAATCTCGAATCTCGAATCCGTTTTAGTACCCCATCAACTGCAGCAAGTTCTCCGCAGTGCTGATTGCTTCTTTACGGTTAGCAATGTTGAGCTTTTGGTAAAGGTTACGGATGTGAGTTTTGATCGTGGTACCCGCTACATCGAGTTCTTGAGCGATCTGCTCATTACTGAATCCTGAATAGATCAGACCAAGTACTTGCCATTCACGCTGAGTGAGTGGGCTAGTGCGCACAAGCTCAGGAATGTTCGGGTGATTAACCAAGTTCTCAACAAAGTCTTCATCGAAGTGAACGGAGCGGCTGCGTTGGGTGGTGGAGATATCTTTCATGATTTGTTGCGCGCGGTGACGTTCTAAATCACCTAAGCCTGGCTTGTTACTCAACTTATCCAAGATATGCCCGATAGTTCCACCGTCTACTAAGAAGTTACCGACCATACCGGTTTGGTTAGTCATATGAAGTGCTTCTTCAAGCAGTACTCGTGCGCTGTCTTCATCGTTAATTTGTGTACGTAACACGGCTTCAACGATCAAGTTTCGGTTAGTGTCTGTAATCAGGTGCGAACGCTGGGCTTCACTCTTAAGGAAGGTCAGCGCTTCTTCGGCTTCTTCGTATTGCTCAAGGATGATGTGTGCACGAACGATGTTTCGCCACTGAAGTTGGCAGAAGTGGTTACTTGCCGATTCAGGTCGAACCGCCACACTCAGCCAATCACGTATCGCCTCTTTATCGCCTTTCACTTGCCAGAACAGAATCAAAGAAAGAGAAGCATTTGCCGTCCAATCTACGTGGTAAGTCGATTGACGCAATAAGTGCTGAATCTGGTCGATAAATTTCGACGCTTTATCAATCTCACCGCGGCTCAATGAAATACGAGCCAACATAGAATAGCTGTGTAGGTGTTTACTCGGAGAGTGGTGTCCAAGGATATCTAAGCCTTTGTAGCAACACTCTTCCGCTTCATCTAGTCGGTTCCAACACCAGAAGATCTGAGCGCGAACACGCAGCAAAAATTCATGCAGCGGCACGTATTGAAGCTGATGTTCTTCAATCAATTTGAATGCGCTGTCTTGAAGCTCAAACGCAGCTTGAACATAACCTTGAGCAATCAAGATTTCGCTTTGTTGCAGAATCGCCCACAGAGCCTGATGGTAAACTTGATACTGACGTGCCAGTTTTTCTGTTTGTTGCATCATCGGTAGCGCACGGCTTAGGTTACCCATTACGTGATTCACTTCGCCCACAACCGAGGTGGCGACAATGCGGCTGCGATAAACGGTGGTGTTCAACTGACTCAATGAAAGCTCAGCCAATTCCAATGCTTTCTCTGGCTCATTGCTGTTAATGGCAACTTGGGCGCGCAAGGCGTTGTATTGGCCTTGTTGCTGAGTATCGAGTTCAATGTTTCGAGCTTGATATTGAGTTTCAGCTTCTTCCAACAAAGTACCCACTTGGTCATAACGGTGCTGACTTTGTGCAAGCCAAGCACGCAACATCGAAAGCTTTGGCTCACTGTAAAGTTGATCGGTGGTCAGTTGCTTGATCGCCATCTCTAAAGATGAAAGCTCGCCTTGGTTGAACATCGGCCAACCGTGTTCAGTCAGGATTTGAATGATCAGTTCTGGATCTTCAGCGCGCTGTGCGTGACGTAGTGCTTGGTGCGGTGTGTTTTGCTTGATCCACGCTTTTGCAGCACTTCGATGCAGTTCTGCTTCTTGCTGAGGAATTCGAGCTTGGCGCTCATGGGCGAGGAACTCACCAAACAAGTTATGGAAGCGATACCAGTTCTTTTCACCTTCAAGAGGGTAGATGAACAAACCAAAACGGTTGAGTGATTCGATCATACCTAACGCATCTTCACGCTGTGTAAGTGCACACACAAGCTCATCGTTGAAGTGATCAAGCACAGAGCATTGCATCAAGAACTGTCGGGTTTCTTTGTCTAGCAGGTCGAATACTTCTTCAACCAAGTAGTCCCAAAGATGAGCGTGGTTAAAGTGAGAGAATGACTCTGCGGACTGTGCAAGAGTGCGTTTTTGGTGTTGTGCTTGTAGCGCGATAAGTTGCAGTGCAGAAGGCCAACCCTCTACATAACTACAAATACTGTCTGCCGTGGTGTCATCAATGCCATCGGCTACGCGTTGGTTGAAAAAGCGTGTGGTTTCTTCGGTATCAAACGCCAACGAGTCATTGCCTAATTCGATCATTAAGTCACGAACGCGCAGGTTTGCTGTACCAAGTGGTGGCGTACCACGACTGGTGACAACCAACGTTAGGTTATCGGGCATGTGTTTGAGGAAGAAGCGCATGGCTTCGTGGATGTCGTCATTGTTGACCAAGTGATAGTCATCCAACACCAGAAAACACTCGTGATGGAATTCCGACATCTCGGCAAATACTTCACTTAATAAAGAATGCAGCGATGAAAACTGTCGCTTTTCTGCCAGTTTTTGGGCGTTCGGACAGGCATTTTGAGTCGCTTTATTAAGTGATTGAAGTAGGTAGTTGATAAAGCGGAAGGCATCGTTGTCGCTATCATCGATGCTGTACCAACCCACATTAGGTTTATCTACCAACCATTGTGCAGCCATGGTGGTTTTGCCGTAGCCCGCTGGAGAGCGGAACAACACAAGCTTATAGCAATCTGCATTGTGAAGCAGATCGAGAACCCTAGGTCGTAGGATTGCATTATGTAAGCGGCCGGGACGAGTCAGTTTCGAAGGGATCCACATATCGAAGTTTTACACCTATTCCGTGGCTATGTTCTGGAATATCCCAATCTATCGTTGAGTGCACTCCAATGACATTAGCCTAATTACTTAAGTCTTTACTCATATTACGTGAAGCCAAACGTTACCGACTATGATCCTCCTCAGAAACCTTGCGCTCCTGCATGTTTTTGGGTGTCTACGCCCTTTATTTGAGACTTTGCTCACGTTGCGGGTTGGTTTATGAATGTGACTTCGTTCATCCCTACACGGGAATCTATGCAAAAGATGAGAGTTGGAAATTATTTTCGTGATCTGAATATCAGATTTGACAATGACTTTAATCTGGTTAAATAAAAGTCACATCAATTGAAGTTAAGTTATCGAACGGGAGCTTGTGATCTTAGTCACTCCAAGTTTTTGTTCGCAGTCAGAACATGAGAGTCAGATCACTAACCCTAAGTCGGTACGCCCCCTACGCCCTCCCATCTACTCCTAGTCAGTTGCATTAGCGGGAGGATGTTTAGTTTATGGTGACCATGCACGATATGTCACAGATGAATTAGAACTATTAAAAGCGAGATTTCTGAAATGAAACCAACTCAGCAAAAAACTTTCGATAAAGTGTCATTCCAAGAGAGTGTTAAGAAACATTTATCTGCAACCTACGCAACAACCGTTGAAACAGCAGACAGCCGTTCATGGTATCTAGCAATGGGTCGTGCTCTTGCAGAGCTAACGACTTTTGACCTGCTAGAAACTGAAAATGATGAAAAAATTAAGAACGCTAAGAGCGTTAACTACCTATCACTAGAGTTTTTGATTGGTCGTCTAACAGGTAACAACCTGATCAGCATGGGTCTATACGAACAGATCACTCATGCAATGGAAGAGCTAGGTCAAAACCTAACTGACCTTCTAGAAGAAGAACGCGACCCATCACTAGGTAATGGTGGTCTAGGTCGTCTTGCTGCTTGTTTCATGGATTCTTGTGCCGCTCAAGAATACCCAACAGTAGGCTACGGTCTTCACTACGAGTACGGTCTATTCAAACAATCTTTCCAAGACGGTCGTCAACAAGAAGCACCTGACGCATGGCGTGGTGTTGAAGGTTACCCATGGGAAGTAGCTCGTCCAGAACTAGCACAACACATTGGTTTTTACGGTCATGTAGACGTTGAGTTCGTTGACGGTAAAGAAGTTCGTACTTGGGTTCCAGGTATGGAAGTAAAAGCGATGCCTTGGGATCTACCTATCGTAGGTTACGAGTCAAACACGGTTTACCCGCTGCGTCTTTGGGAGTGTCAGGCAATCGCACCATTCTCACTAGCAAGCTTTAACAACGGTGATTACTTCGAAGCGCAACACTCGCTAATCGATGCAGGTAACATCACTAAAGTTCTTTACCCGAACGACAACCACGAGAAAGGTAAGACTCTGCGCCTAATGCAGCAGTACTTCCACTCAGCAGCGTCTGTTCGCGATATTCTACGTCGTCACGAAGCAGCAGGCTTCTCTCTAGAAGATCTGCCTAAGCAAGAAACGATTCAGCTTAACGATACGCACCCAACGATTGCGATTCCTGAGCTAATGCGCATCTTGATTGACGAGAAAGGTCTATCTTGGGATCAAGCATGGGAAATCAGTGCTCATACGTTCGCATACACGAACCACACACTACTTCCTGAAGCACTAGAGACTTGGTCTGAATCACTGATCAACCGTCTTCTTCCACGTCACATGGAAATCATTTTTGAAATCAACCACCGCTTCATGCAAGAAGTTCGCAAGATGTGGCCTGGTGACGGTGAGAAGCAAGCGAAGCTTTCTATCATCCAAGAAGGTTTCCACCGCATGGTTCGCATGGCAAACCTATGTGTGATTGGTTCTTACAAAGTAAACGGTGTAGCTGCGCTTCACTCTCAACTGGTTAAGAAAGACTTGTTCCCTGAGTTCAATGAAATCTTCCCTGGCAAACTGACTAACGTAACGAACGGCATCACGCCACGTCGTTGGTTGAAGTTCTGTAACCCAGGCCTATCTACGCTAATCACAGGTAAGATCGGCACTGAGTGGCCAGCAAAACTTGAGCAGCTAGAAGGCATCGCTAAGTTTGCAACAGACGCGAAATTCCAAAAAGAATTCATGGCTGTTAAGAAAGAAAACAAACAGCGCCTAGCTGATTGGGTTCAAGAGAACATGGGTATCGAGCTAGATACTAACGCTATCTTCGACGTTCAAATCAAACGTCTGCACGAATACAAGCGTCAGCACCTAGATTTGCTACACATTCTATCTCTGTACCACCGTATTCTTAACGAACCTGGTTTCGAGTGTGAGCCACGCGTATGTTTCTTCGCAGCGAAAGCAGCACCGGGTTACCACCTAGCGAAAGAGATCATCTTCGCGGTTAACAAGATTGCAGAGAAGATCAACAACGACCCTCGCATCGGTAACAAACTGAAAGTGGTATTCATTCCTGACTACCGTGTAAGCATGGCTGAAATCATCATCCCTGCAGCAGACGTTTCTCAGCAAATCTCATTAGCTGGTAAAGAAGCATCTGGTACGGGCAACATGAAGATGGCTCTAAACGGCGCGCTAACTATCGGTACGATGGATGGTGCAAACGTAGAGATTCGTGAAGAAGTGGGTGATGAAAACATCTACATCTTCGGCCTAGACGTTGATGGTGTTCAAGCTCTGAAAGCTCAGGGCTACAACCCATACGACTACTACAATGCAGACCCACTACTGAAAGCATCTCTAGACCTACTGACTGGCGATGAGTTCACTCCAGGTCAGCCAGGTCTTCTACGTGCAACGTTTGATAGCCTGCTAGACGGTGGTGACCCTTACCTATGTCTTGCTGACTTCGCATCTTACGTGAAAGCGCACGAAGACATGGGCACGCAATACAAAGACCAAGCAGGTTGGGCTAAGAAAGCAATTCTTAACACAGCATTGGTTGGTAAGTTCACATCAGACCGCTCTATCCGCGACTACGTGAACAACATCTGGAAACTTGAAGCGGTTAACCGTTAATACTTCCAAAGTAGCCAAGGCAGTTTCTGCCTTGGCTCAATTAGCTTGTGAGCAAACGAAAGGCTTAAAGGTTTGTCGTTTATAAACAAGCTCCTTACAAACCGATTGTCACAAGCTAATTGATTAGTAAAAATTAAATTAACAACCCTACAAAATAGAAAGCGTCAGAACGTTTTCGGAGAGAGCGATGAAAGAACAAACCGTATTAAAACAAGTCGCAGAAATGGCAAACATTGCCGACAGTTACGTTAGTGCGTGGGGCGATGAAGCACAAGTATCAGACGAGACGATCACGTCTCTATTGGCTTCGTTGGGCTACGATACAAGCAGCGATGATGCACTGCTTAAGTCAGCAGAAAGAAAACACAAAAAAGATGTACTAGACCCAGTTCTTGTCTTGCGTGACGGTGAGCCAGTAGAAGTGGCGCTTAATCTAGGTGTAAGTGCTCGTGAAAGTGAGTTTAGCTGGCGCTTAGAAACCGAGCAAGGAGAGGTACTTGAAGGCTATCTTCAATCTCAAGTCGTTCGTGACGAGCGTGCCGAGGGTGGCCCTTTAGTGTTTGCATTGCCAAGTGATTTGGCATGGGGTTACCACAAGCTCATTGTGAGCCGTAAGCGCCGTAAGAAGCCTTATGAGATGACACTGATCATTACGCCAAAGGCGTGTTTCAAGCAGTCACCAATCGAGCAAGGCAAAAAGCTTTGGGGACCAAGTGTTCAACTTTACACACTAAGAACTCAGCACAACTGGGGTATTGGTGATTTCGGTGACCTAAAACAATTGGTTGCTGATATCGCGTCTCGCGGCGGTGACTTCGTTGGTCTAAACCCGATTCACTCATTGTTCCCTGCGAACCCTGAAGGTGCGAGCCCATATAGTCCGTCTTCTCGTCGCTGGTTGAACATCCTATACATTGATGTGAGTTCAGTTCCTGAATTCGCACTAAGTGCAGAAGCACAACAAACAGTCGGCAGCGCAGAGTTCCAACAGCGTCTACAAAAAGCGCGTGAAGCACACTGGGTAAACTACACCGAAGTGTCTGAGCTTAAGATGAGCATCTTGCCTCTGTTATTCGCAGAATTTAAGACTCGTCATCTAGACAAAAACAGCGACCGTGCACAAGCGTTCTTAGCCTTCGTAGAAGAGGGTGGCGATAGCCTGATGCATCAAGCGGCGTTTGATGCTCTACATGGTGAACTGCATGCCGAAGATTCTGGCATGTGGGGATGGCCGGTATTCCCTGAGAAGTACCGTACATTCGACAGCCCAGCGACACAGAAGTACATCAAAGAGAACCTAGAAAACGTTCATCTGTACATGTACCTGCAATGGCTAGCTGATTGCCAGATCAACGATGCACAGTCTCTTGCTGAAGAGAAAGGCATGGCTGTTGGCCTGTACCGTGACTTAGCGGTAGGTGTTGCAGATTCAGGCAGCGAGACTTGGGCTGACGAAGGCAACCTAGTGATGGATGCGAGCATTGGTGCTCCACCTGATATTCTTGGTCCTTTGGGTCAGAACTGGGGTCTACCTCCCTTAAACCCAGAAGTGCTTCAAGAAACAAGCTACGACGCTTACATCAAGCTACTTCGTGCGAACATGAAGCACTGTGGTGCACTGCGTATCGACCACGTTTTAGGTCTACTGCGCTTGTGGTGGATTCCAAAGGGTGAGAACGCAACTAAGGGCGCGTACATCTACTACCCAGTACAAGATATGCTGTCTATTCTGGCGCTTGAGTCTCACCGTTACCAATGTAGCGTTATCGGTGAAGATTTAGGAACGGTACCGGATGAGATTGTCGACATCCTTGCAGATGCGGGCGTACACTCTTACAAAGTGTTCTTCTTCGAAACATCAGAAGATGACGGTGGTTTCATCTCACCAAAACACTACGCATCACAATCGATGGCGGCACTGTGTACTCACGATATGCCAACGCTTCGCGGCTTCTGGCACTGTGATGACCTGAAAATGGGCCAAGAGATTGGCTTATACCCAGATGCTGAACAACTAGAAACTTTGTTCGATGACCGCCTAGAGTGCAAGCAAGGTATCTTAGATTCAGTAGCATGGCATGGTTTCCTACCAGAAGGTGTGGGCCGTGATGCGAGCCAAGTACCGATGGACTCTTACCTTGCTGAGGCACTTCAACTGCACGTAGCGGCTGGTGGTTCAACACTACTGAGTGTTCAGCTAGAAGATTGGCTAGAGATGGACAAGCCAGTAAACATTCCTGGCACGGTTGATGAATACCCTAACTGGCGTCGTAAACTATCAATGAACTTGGACGAAATATTTGCTCACGAAGGCGTTAATCGTATCGCTTCTAAGCTGACTGACGTTCGAGAAAAAGCAGGTAAGTAATGACGTTGAGTGACTTGAAATTAGGTGGTTTTTTGCTTACGCCGTACGAAACTACAACCTCGGTCACTCAATAATGAATGCTCATCTGGTAGAATAAATCGTCGTTATATTGCCCGCACTAATAGCGGGCATTTTTGTATTATGTTTTTTGGATGTTTGGTTAGGGAGAAACGTTTTGGAACTAAGTTCGATTTCAAAGCAAAAACAAATATATACCCAACTATCACAGGCTTGTTTTACAGACCCATTTGCGTTTTTAGGGCCATACCTACCTTCTGAGCAAGGTGCATTACGTGTGTGGATTCCTGGGGCAGATAAAGTCGAGTTGATTGTTGGAAAGGAACCTCGTATTGAGTTAGCGCGAGAGGGTGAAAGTGGTTTCATTCTTAAGCAAGAGAGAGACTTACGTTTCACTCACTATAAGCTTGCGGTTGATTGGGCTGGCGTAGAACAGATCATCGATGATCCGTACCAGTACCACGATCTGTACGCGAGTTATGAAGATCTTCATACACCGAAAGATATGTATCATCACATGGGGGCTCAGTTTATTACGCTAGAGCGTGATGGACAGACGATTTCAGGTACGCGTTTCTTGGTGTACGCACCTCATGCAACTGCGGCAAGCTTGGTGGGTAACTTCAATGCTTGGGATGGTCGCCGCCACCCAATGCAACGCCTAGATTACGGTATGTGGGGCCTATTCATTCCTGAACTGGAAGAAGGCGCTCAATACAAGTTTGAATTAAAAGGACCAAATGGCGAAGGCTTACCACACAAAGCTGACCCATGGGGTTTCTACTCTGAGCAATACCCATCGTTCTCATCCGTGACTTACGATCATGCTCGTTACGAGTGGCAAGATGCTAAGTGGCAAAACCGCCCAGTGACGGAGAAACGTAAAGAAGCACTGTCGTTCTACGAACTTCACGCAGGTTCTTGGAAGCGTAACGCTGAAGGTGAGTTCTTAAATTATCGCGAGCTGGCAGCTGAGCTGATTCCATACTTAACGGATCTTGGCTACACGCACGTTGAGTTAATGCCAGTTTCAGAACACCCATTCTACGGCTCTTGGGGCTATCAGCCTGTTGGTCTATTTGCACCGACTAGCCGTTTTGGTTCTCCAGATGATTTCAAATACTTCGTTGATCAATGTCACCAAGCGGGTCTTGGCGTTGTTCTGGACTGGGTTCCAGCTCACTTCCCAAGTGATGATCACGGCCTAGCAAACTTCGATGGCACACCATTGTTCCATGATCCGGACCCACGTCGCGGTTGGCATCAAGATTGGAACTCGTACATTTACGACTTAGGCAGAGAGCATGTTCGTCGCTTCTTAGTTTCTAATGCACTCTACTGGTTCGAGCAATTTCACATTGATGGCATTCGTGTTGATGCAGTTGCTTCGATGCTGTACCTCGATTACTCGCGCAGCCATGATCAATGGATTCCGAACGCAGACGGCGGCAACGAAAACTATGACGCCATCGCAACCCTTAAGTGGATGAATGAAGAAGTGTACAAGCACTTCCCGAATGCGATGACGATTGCCGAAGAGTCGACAGCGTTCCCAGGTGTTTCTGCACCTACCTTCATGGGCGGCTTAGGCTTTGGCTTTAAGTGGAACATGGGTTGGATGCACGATAGCTTGTCTTACATCCAAGAAGATCCAATCAACCGTAAATATCACCACGATACGATTACCTTCCCGCTGGTTTACGCACACAGCGAGAACTACGTATTGTCTCTGTCTCACGATGAGGTAGTTTACGGTAAGGGTTCTATCCACAACAAGATGCCGGGTGATGAATGGCAGCAAACGGCAAATCTACGTGCTTATATGGGTTACATGTATGCGCAGCCGGGTAAGAAGCTAAACTTCATGGGTGCAGAATTTGGTCAGACGGCTGAATGGAACCATGATGACCAACTGCAATGGTTCTTGCTGGATTACCAACGTCATCAAGGAGTTCAGCGTTTAACGAAAGACTTGAATAACCTGTACCGCTCTGAAGTTGCAATGCACGATCTTGATTTTGACCCAAAAGGCTTTGAATGGCGTCTACAGGACTCTGCTGAAGCAAGCATTCTTGCGCATGAGCGTATCAGTGAATCTGGTGAGCGTGTATTAGTTGTCTCTAACTTTACGCCAGTGCCTCACGAGCATTTCCGCTTAGGTGTTCCTGCAAAAGGTCAGTACTCACTGCTGTTGAACACAGACTCTGAGGACTATGCAGGCAGCGGTTTTGAAGTGAAGCAGACTGTTGAGATTGAATCAGTAGAAAGCGAAGGGCTAGACACATCGATTGAACTACGCTTACCGCCGTTATCGACCGTTTTTTACAAGCTAAATTAGGTCTATAAGTTGAGCAAGCTATCGCTGCTCACTTTTCTGAAAGTCTAAAAAAGGGAACCCAAGGGTTCCCTTTTTCTATTTCAGTAAGCTGGTGAGTGTTACTTGAAGTTGGTGAGATAGAACATTGAGCGTCCGACTACCATTTCAAGGATTCGAACTGAGTCGTTGCCAAAACTATCCAACATCTTTTCACGAAATTCGCCGTTTGAGCTGAGATTAAATTGCTCAGGGTTCTTTATTTGCGAAGCATGGAAAAACATCAATTTAATCACGTATCGAAACTGCTCGTCATCTAGAGCGGTTTGCCAAGATTGGATAAAGAGCGCTTCTGATGAAAAATCTAGACTGTCTATAACGATCGATAGCATGTGTTCGTGAAGTACTGAACGAATAGCGCGGGTCGACGGATAATAGCCCTGAAGCGTCGTTAAACTAATGCCAATTTCTTGAGCAATCCTTGCATAAGTTAGTGCTTCATGTCCTTCAGCCAGAAAAAGGTTTAGTACGATGTTATCGTAGTTTTTTTGATTTTCTAGTTTCTGTACTTGAGTTATTCGAGCCATTACAAATCTCTATTGAGTGTAACATTCTGTAAACACAGTATATTAAGAGTTTCTGAATTAAATCTCAAACCCCAGAGGTAAATAAATGGTCAGTTTATCGTTAAAAAACGATAATTAACATTCATCTGTTTGAATTTTGATCATATTTAAGTGCATACAAAAACACCGCCCTATTGAGCGGTGTGTTATTTAAAGTCTTTGTTTATCTTTGCTAATTCAGATGACTAGAACGGATACCAAAATAACTGCGGCTCTAGAATACGTTTCGCAATGGCTAACACCACGATAAAAGCGATGACACTCAAACAAACTAAATCGATACGTTTCAAAGGTGCATAGCTATACCAAGTGCGTGCTTTGTGTCGACCAAAACCTCGTAATGTCATTGCGTTAGAGATCTCGTCTGCGCGGTCCAAGCTAGAGAAAATGAGCGGGCCTAGAACCTTAGCAACATTTTTGATTCGAGTAATTAGAGGCGCTTTCTTTGAGAGCTCTACACCGCGAGCCTGTTGAGCATGCATGATATTGATGAAGTCTTTTTTAACTTCAGGCAAGTAACGCAATGTTAAGCTCACCGCGTAGGCGATCTTGTAGGGAACACCGATACGGTCGAGGCTAGCTGCAAACTCAGTCGGATGCGTTGTGAAGACAAAAATCAACGCTATCGGGAACATGCTCATGTATTTGAGCGTGACAGTAACCAAGTAAAACAGTGTCTCTTGGCTCAACGAGTAGTTACCCGGCAATGTCAGCAATAAGGTTTCGCTGCCGATGAGCTCAGTACCTTGCTGGGGAGCCAGCAGGTACATGAACAGAGCATTTAGGCTTAATACGCTTGCCGTTCCTAACAACAAAGGCTTATACACGCGTACAGGTACATTGGTAAGCTTTAGCAGGTATAAACCAGTCACAATAAGCAGCGTAATCAATCTCAGGTCGAACGTAGTCAATACTACGGTCACCCAAGCTAAAAAGAGCGCAAATTTGGTGATGCCGTTGAGAGCATGAAGCGGTGATTTTGTATCAATGTAATTGATGCCGAATTTTACTTTTGATGCGTTCATTGAGCGCTTCTCTCGTAGTCGATGAAGTACTGCATGAATGCATTGGTGTCGTCGATTTTCATCATAGTCGCGAGTTCATAAATGCTGGTGGTACAAAGGTTTGCACGTTCTAGAAGAGATGGTTGACTAAATACTTCCGTCATCGCTGCATTCGCAATCAACTTGCTGTCTGCGATTACGATCGAACGTGTGGTGTACTCGAGAACGAGGTGCATGTCGTGTGAGATGATCACAACGGTAATACCCAAATCACGGTTAAGCTTTTGGATGAATGCCAGCATGGATGTGTAGTTACGGTAGTCTTGACCTGCAGTCGGCTCATCCAAGATAAGAAGCTCAGGCTCCAGCACTAAAATAGAAGCGATCGTTACACGTTTTTTCTGGCCGTAGCTCAGTGCTTCGATCGGCCAGTGACGGAACTTGCTCAGCCCACACAGTTCAAGAACATGCTCTACTTTTTCTGTGATCAGCTCTTCTGCAATATTGCGGTTACGAAGACCAAAGGCAATCTCGTCGAAAATCATATGATGCGAGATCATATGATTTGGGTTCTGCATCACGACACCGACTTTCTGGCTTCTTTCAAAGATAGAAAGCTCAGATAGGTCTTCACCATTTAGATAGGAAGAGCCTGAATCGGCATCGATCACACCCATGATGAGTTTAGTGATGGTTGATTTACCCGAACCGTTTTTGCCCAGAATCGAAACGAACTCACCTTTGCCAATCTTGAAACTCACATCTTCGAGTGCGTTCTTCTCGCCGTCGTAAGAATAAGTCAGACCATGAACTTCGAGTAAAGGTGGGTACTGCTTCTCTGCTAACGGGGCTGGGCGCTCAGCAAACCATGCTTGAACAGCAGGGCGGAACCTTTTGTAGTCTAAAGCTTTGAGGTTTGACAGCTTGTCTTCGCTGGTTAGTGGTGCTTTCGCCGCCTTAAGCGCTGATAAGTAAAGCGGTTCACGAATGCCGTGTGTATCAAGTAATTCAGAAGCCAAGATTTCATCGGGTGTCGTGTCAGCAACGATTTCACCACGCTCCATTAAGATCACGCGGTCGATATCGCGATGTAGGACATCCTCGAGGCGGTGCTCGATAATCACGATGGTCTTGTTGGTTTCTTTATGCAGCTGATCAATGATCTCAATCGTTGCCTTACCCGTTTTCGGGTCAAGGCTTGCTAGAGGCTCATCAAACAGCAAGATATCAACGTCATCAACTAAGATACCCGCTAACGATACTCGCTGTTTTTGACCACCAGAAAGGTCATGAGGTGAACGCTCAAGCATGTCCGCTAGGTCGACCATTTTTGCCGTCGACTTAACTAACGGGTACATGTCAATGTTCGACATCAACTGGTTTTCGAGTGCGAACGCGATATCTTCACCGATACTCAAACCCACAAACTGGCTGTCAGTATCTTGCAATACAGTGCCGACTTGCTCGGTATAATCGTGCATCGAAAACTCAGAGATATTCTTGCCGTTTATCTCTAAAGAGCCCGACACCTCACCTTTGATTGCATGAGGTATCAGACCATTGAGACACTGACCTAGGGTAGATTTACCACTACCACTTGGTCCAATAATGACGATTTTCTCTCCTTTCTCTATCCTTAGATTGATATTTTTTAGCGTCGGTTTATCCAGCGACTCATATCTAAAAGAGAAGTTCGAAAATGCTATAGTCATTATCGCTTATGCCTCAGTCAGGTTGCGGCTTTGTTTGTTGCGTTTAGCGACTGATTTTAGGATCAGGAAGCCCACAACAGCGATCAGAACGGTATTACCCGCTGCGATGATAGACAGTTGAGTGAAGACTTTAGTAAACGGTTCTGCGTATAGGATGGTGTCTAGGAACGCAGAGCAGCCATAGCCTACAACGTTACCTGCAAGGGCCAGTATCACGAACAACACAAAATCTTTCATTGGCAGCTCGCCTTGTTGAAGACGGTTCTTAGTCATCATAGGGAATAAGCCGATCACCATACCTACGATACCTGAGCCTAGTACCCAAGTTAACCACACGCCCCAGCCTGCGAACAGATCCGTTACCCAGTGACCGATAAAGCCAACTAAGAAGCCAACAATTGGGCCGAACAAAACAGAAAACAGTGCTAGGACTGCCATCGCTGGTTTCAATGTCGTGTTCGCAAACACTGGGACACCAAACATAGGTAAACCACCAATGCCGTACAGTGCCGCGCCAATGGCAATAACGACCACTGTTTTAGCTGAAAAGTTCATAGATAACCTCGAATACTGAAAGATAAAGCTTAATAAAGAACGAATATTCGCCATTATTAATATGCGTCTCAATGAGAACGTTTTTTGGGCAAATATAAAAAATAAGGCGCGCATTATACAGTAGAACCCTTCCATAAGGGAAGGTAAGTGTCTAGATGTCTAAAATTCCATCTGAACACCTAAATATCGTGTAAAAAGCGCAATTTTACGGTTAATCAAGCAACAAAAAAGCCAGAGCGGGTCTGGCTTTTTCATTCGTCTTAACAATGTGTTAAGCGGGTTCGTCACATATCTACGACCGTTTAGTGGTCTAGATATAGATAGTTTTGCCAACTCTTCATGCGAATAAGGACCTTACGCATGATAGACACGTGAGTGAAGCTGTCAGAATAAACGGCAACTTCAACCGCGGTACCCATAGGTAAATGGTAGTCAGACAGATCATCTGTGATGCTCAATTTAACAAACACACGACCACTGGTACGCAACGCATCAGTACCTAGAAGCGCGCCTCTAGCTTGGAATTGGCTCTCACCAATAGCTGGAATCACTTCATCAATACGTCCTTTGAATATCTTCCCTGGCAATGCTCTAAACAAGAACTCAGCTTCGTAGCCCGGTTGTAGGCGTTGTAAGGAGTTTTGTCTGAACGCTGCGGTATAGAATTGTTCTTCTGTGTGAACAAAGGTCATCACAGGAGCTAAAGGAAGCGGTACTGCCATAACACCTGGGCGCAATGCTAGCTGCGTAACGTATCCGTCAGTGGGAGCTCGAACCACGGTTTGCTCTAAATCAAACTGAGCTTTACGCAATTCAGCCAGTAAGCTTAAAACGGCTGTATTCTCGCCACCAATTTCAGAGTCTAAGGCGATTTTTGCTTGTTCTAGATTAGCATCGGCCACTTTCACGGCGGCTTCTGATGCCTTGTAAGCTTGTCTGCGTGTATCTAATTGTTGCTCGGTAAAGGCTCCGCTGTCATAACCGCGCTTGTAACGAGAGAATTCACGTTGGGCTTTATCTCTCTCTGCGATGGCTTTGATTTTTGCAGCCTCAGCTTCAGCCACTTCAGATTCCATTCCAAGTGCACCTTGGCTTGCTTCCTTTACTTTAGCTTCTAATCTTGCAACTTCAGCTTCGAATGGAACTGGGTCGATTTTGAAAAGAATATCCCCTTCCTTCAGAGGTTTGTTTGCCTCTACAGGTACTTCGATAACTTTACCCCTAACGCCTGAAACGACTGGCGTTGTTGAGTAAACTTGATTACCAATTTGCGTGAAAGGGTGGTTGTAGTTCATCAGTAGGATCAAAGTACCTATGATGACGACACCTCCAAGAACGGCGGTAGGTACTGTCCATTTATTGAGCGGGATATTAAATACTTTGAAGATGGTGATACAAAGTGCCGCATAGGTCATTATCAGCAGTAAATCCATTACTTAGCCTCCTGATCTTGAACGTTGTTTGTCTCTTTCTCTGGACTGTTTTGCTCAGCACCAGCTTGCTTGAGCTGTGCGATTTCTTCCTGAAGGGTACTCACTTGATCGATGAGAATATCGACGCGATGATGAATATCGTGTTGCTCTTCTTCTAATTTAGCGAAGCCCCAACCACGATCTTTACGCCACAGCGTTGCCCAGATCCAAAGGAAGGGCCAAATAGCGTGTAAGGTGAATAGGCTAACCCAGCCTGAGACGTGAATAGCATCTTGATGAGGGTGGTTACGTTCTTTCGCAATTTCATAGGGAATATCGTGAATAACGATGATGCCATAAAAGATAACCAATGCTACGAAAATCAGTAGACCGAGTGCAAAGTAGTCTAAAAACATAACAGATCCTTGTAATGTTAGATATTAGTTATAAATATACTACGCTATCATCCAAGTAATTGTTATAAAAATGATTTACCGAGTTGAAAATAATGTGTTGTCGCTTCTAATGCGAATAAAAGCATTGATGAATCTTATAAATTCTCATCGCGTTTGAAGAGGCTATTTTGGCTTTCTGGTTGGTATTTAAGCTGAAATGATGACAGCTACGATTCTAAATGACGGGCATAACCACAAGGGACAAATACGGATGTATATAGGTGAATTAGCGGCTATTGGCGCTGCAATTGTGTGGGCATGTGCGACATGGATCTATGGGCAATTTGGACATCGCTTCTCTGCGATGCAGTTGAACATTGTTAAGGGTATAGTAGCGTCAGGGATGATGTTGCTGGTCATGCCTCTTATTCCGATGCCGGACTTTGAACTGAGTACCAACCATTTTCTGATATTGGCAATTTCAGGTGTGATTGGCATTGCGATTGGAGATAGCGCCTATTTTGCAGCGTTGAAAAGAATCGGTGCCAATAAGACGTTGTTACTGGAGTCTTTAGCCCCGCCTCTTTCTGGTGTGTTGGCATTAATGTTCCTTGGCGCTGTATTGACAGTGCAAAGTTGGCTCGGTGTCGTGATTACAACACTGGCGGTGACCTTCGTTGTCTTCCAACCATCAAAATCGGCGAGCGGTGAATCGAATGACCAAGCGCAGTGGGGGGGCATTGGTTATGGACTTGTGGCGAGTGTCTGTCAGGCATCTGGTGTGGTTATTTCTCATTACGCGTTAGTGGCGGGCGATATTCCACCATTGTTAGGTGCATTGATTCGCCTGACGATCGGCGTGTTTGCCGTGATGCTGATTATCCCTTTCGTTGAAAAGAAGCCGTATTCATCGATAAAAAGAGATTTATGGGAAATGACCAAGCTCGATAAACTTTGGTTATTAGGAGCAATCTTTGTCGGGACGTTTCTTGCTCTATGGTTTCAACAAGTGGCGCTGAAAAATGCTAACCCTGCGATTGCACAAACCTTGATAGCGACCAGCCCGGTCTTTATTTTGGTGATTTATGCGCTGAAAGGGGAGAAGGTGTCAAAACAAAGTATCATCGGGACGCTTGCCGCCCTCGCGGGTATTTCCCTGTTCTTTTATCAATAATCTGTTGGCCTTAGCTACAGAATTACAGAATTACAGAATTACAGAATTACAGAATTACAGAATTACAGAGTGACATGCCATTACTCTGTACAAACTTGATTACGGCCGTTGGCTTTAGCTCGGTATAGAGCTTTATCGGCACGGTAGAAGGTGCGTTGAGTATTCTCTCCGTCACGATGCAAAGTGATACCAATACTCACGGTCAAACCGCGCTCCCCAAGTATCTCATGCCAACCGAATTGGAAGATGCGCTCTCGATAATTTTCAGAGTGCATTTCCGCTTTAGGAAGATCAGTGTTCTCTAGAATGACGAGGAACTCTTCTCCACCAAATCTGACACACGACGCGCCTCTAAACTTAAAGTATGAGCGCAGCTCTTGAGACACACTAACAATCGCTTTATCACCCACTAAGTGACTCAGTTCATCATTGATAGACTTGAAGTGGTCAATATCAATAACCATCAGCGCGAAAGAGGTATCGTGCAGCAGCATGTCTTTCAGTTTCACATCTAACCAGCGGCGGTTGTGCAACCCTGTTAATGGATCTGTGAATACGTCTTGTTGAAGCTGAGCCACCGCATTCTTGTGTTGTTCGGTTGTCTCTTTGAGCTCTTTGTTCTCTTGTTCAGAGAGAATGAGTTTTAGTTGTAACTCAAAACGAGACAGTCGGCGTAGCTGGCTTGCACCGAGTTCACTGATCGGGATCTGCTTCATCAGATCGGTTTCAATTCGGTAGCCTTTTTTCTCATAGCTTAGCGCTTCTTGAAAACGCCCTTGATTCATACACACATCACTCAGCGAATCGTAGAATCGCTTTGCAAGTACTGGCGACGAGTAGGCTTTCACGCGTTTGTCTGTGCTCGACAAAATCATGCTCGCGTAGTCTTGCTTGCCGGTTGCACTTAGGCAATGTGCTAGCTCTAGACGAGTCATGGTTGCAAGCCAGCTTGCTTGAGTGCTGTTGGCTGGGTATTGAACTTTAGACAGACAGCGTAGCGCTTCATGGTGTTTTTTCTTAGCGCGCAGCACCTTTGCTTGGTAAAGCAATATTTGAGCTGTGAGCAACTTGTCACTCACCAAAATACTCAGTTCTTCGCACTCATTCAGTAAATCGCTGGCTGCAGTAATGCGATTGAGTAGAAGCAAGCTTGCTACCATATGCAGCTTGAATTTAAGGCGAAGTGAGCGACTGCTTATCGCATGGTCTATGCTGCTGATTTTTTGATAGTAGCGAAGGGCTCTGTTGTGATCGCCATAGGAATCACACAGGTTCCCCATGCCTAAAATGGCTAATACATATTCATCGATATGGCCGTGTTCAACCGCGATTGTCGATGAACTGACGAATTCATTGAGTGCTGAGGTGTAATCACCAATTTCAACTAAGCGGTCACTTAGGCTGGTTTTGACTGTCAGAATGTCTTCGACATCGGCAGGAAGGTGGAGCAGATCGAGTGCTCGTCTCAACTCTTCGATACTGGTTTGATTTTGTTGTAACTCAGCACGGTATTCAGAGCTAATGATATAGCAGTGTGCTTGCTCTGTTTGCGTTGTCGAAACGTGCTGACGAATGTGGTTCCAGAAGATGATCGCTTCTTCACCTGATACTGATGAAGGGTCTAAACCGGCGTCTGTGATCTTGCTTAATAGAGTTTCCATTATTCTATTACCTCAGCATGGTCTTCTTCGAGTTGTTCAAGCGTGAACGGGAACGTTAAAATATCATTGAGGCTGACGGTTGGTTTCGAACCTTTTAATCCTTTTCTATGCCAAGGATAGATATCGAGCATGGTGCTGAGAGTTTGGAAGGTTTGCTCTGCGGCTTCGCCTTTCTCGGAAAGCATAAGAGCCACACGTTCAGAGCTTAGCCTTGCGATGAAGTCATTCTGGTTACATAAAGCATGAGCAAGCTCGGTACAGACATCTAAGTAATCAGTATCGACATGATGGAACATAATGATGCTGTGGTTTGAGCGTTTAAGCTCTGTCTTAAATAGCACCAACTTTTCCCACCAAAAGGTTTCAGAGACAACGTAAGAGAGGTGCTTTTCAGGATCGTACTCGTGCTGACCGCGAATACGGTTAATCAGTTTTCGTGCTCTCTGTTCAAGCTGGCGTTTCGAACTGCGCGCTTTATCTAACCCAACACGTGTTGTTTGCTCTTTGAGCATGCCGATAGAATATTGACGGTACTTTTTAAATGCGACGAGTGCGGCTTGGAAGTCTTGGTTTTCTTCCGCCACCAAGGATTGTTGGTAACAGATTTGGCTCAGCAACTCCCCATTATCGAACTCGTTTGCAGACTGTTCTGCGAGCCTGAGTAATTCCGCCGCTTGTTCTGGCCTTTTTCTCAAGAGCTCTAATCTAGCTCGGCTGATGTATGAGTGCGCCTTCATCCAAACTAGGTTGTGTTCAACGGCCAGATTGTGCGCTTTGGCTGTGGCGCGCTCTGCGTCATCTAAGCGTTCAAGACCAAGTAGGGCAAGGCCTCGGAAGTCCCACACCTCAGCATGCCAAGTGTTATCTTTATGGTCTTTTAATGCTTCTTCTGCGCCGTCCAATACCGACAGCATTTCAACATAGTTGTTGAGCAGGTAGTAATCCCAAGCGAGCAGTATTCTGGCTTTGCCCTCTAACCAACCAATGCGGCTGTTGTTAGCCACTTTCACGGCAAGCTGGTGGGTTGAACGTGCAAGTTTATATTCGTGGGTCATTCGCCAAATATTGCCAAGGCCAATGAGGCATTCAATTTGAATTTCGACTTCATCAACCAATGCGGACTGTTCTAAGGCATTGATCCAGAACTGTTGGGCGGAGTAATACTTGGCTTGTCCCCAGAACTGGAGCGCGTGTAAATGGAGGATTTCAGGGAGAAAAAGGTCGGTATCTAATCGGATTTGGCGCTTGTAGGCTTCCTTGATGTATTTTAAACCTTTTTGGTAATCCATCAGGTTCCAGCTACACCTTGCCATTAGCATCAATGACTGGATGACACCCTCTTCAAACAGAACTTGCTCTGATCGGACTAGGCATTGTTGGGCAATCTCTAGGATCACCGATGGCTCAGAGTCGACACGAGTTTTGAGTTTTTCTAATTCTGTTTCAAGAAGGTACTGATTTTTGTCCAAGACTTAGATCCATGATTATCGAACATATTGATAACACAATCATTATAAGAGTGTAATTTGAGATAAGCACCAATTATCTTTCGTAGAGCGTCAAAGGAACATCGATCTTTTCTAATTATGGGTGTTACCTCATATTGTCGCTTTAAAATCAATGAGTTCCCGAATAATTACCTAGAGGCTTTGTTGCTATGAAAGTAGTTGCTTTAGAGTTAATGGCAGCTCCGCTACGCCTAAGCGTTGTGCTGCCGTGAGCCCTTGCTTATCTTGGTAGCACAGATTGTGCCAAGCTCTAAATATGTCGAGCAATGGAAGAATGCCCCCAGGACGAAGCTTACGTCTGGGCTCATTAATAAAGCTATCAAATAACAGCTGAAAGCGCTGTTGATAGAACTTAGTTTGTTGAATTGAGGCCGTGTTAAACCACTGTTTTGGTTCTGGATTGTTACCGGTTAGGTAGCAGATACCTTTCTGGTTATCACCCTGATTCGCAATAGCCCAACGATCTCGCCACCAACTCATGTGAACGATGTCGATCTTTTCAAAACTTTGATCGTCTTGCCAGCCAGAATCTTCTTCGACATACATAAGGTCAATATTTTGACTCTGAATGCGCGGCAAACATACGCTTAAAGCGGCAGATCTTAGTAATGGATCTTGTGGCATATAGATGGCGACATGCTTGTCTTCGTTACACATATCCAACACATGTAAGAAGTGAGCATAAGAGGTATAAGGCGGTCGAATGAGTGCACCCTTTGAAGGGTAGCTAAATGTGGTGAGGTTACCCATAGGGTCCTCAACGTTACCTCTCGCAAGAATTACTTGGTACTGCTGTTCAATGCGCTCTTTTAGTTTGTCTGAGGGCTGAGGCAGTTCGAGGTTCGCTTCTGAAGAGTGCTCTTTGGATACAAATCGTGCCACATCATCATAAGGGTTGTGGTCGACGTTTCCTGATGGTTCTTCATTTTGAGAGTAGTTAACGTGTTGGCAAAGTATATAGCCAGAATGCGCCTCGCCTGTCGCTATCCACACCACACCGTTGTTACTTTGTGGTTGCAGACGCTGGTAGTGAGATGCGAATTCGTAATCTTTCGCATGGTTAACCCATCGTGCATCGATCATCGCTAATTTACGACGACAACGGCTCGCGATATGGTCAACATGATCATAGAAAGTCTTTGGGTTGATCTCTAATTTTCGGCAGATTTCACGTACGGAATAGCCCATGAACAGTAAGCCCATGAGGTTCTCTTGAAATTGGAGTTTTTTATTGGATCCAGACCATTTATCAACGAAGGTTGATTGGCAGTCTTTGCATCGATAACGCTGCCTGTCGCCACTGTAGCCGAAGGCATGATAAAGATGTTTGTGGGTATGAACCGATAAGCCGAAATTATCGCAGTCATCATTACGACAAGCAGGAAGCCCATCGCTGTGAAGTTGTCTTAGGCGATGAAGTTCGCTTAACACTTCACGATTGTTAAGTAAGGGGGGGAAAGCTCCACATTCACGACAAACCATCGCTGGACGCTTAGGGTTCGCGTGTTGCAAAACATACCGTTTTGCATCGCTCAAGCCAAAGTTGTCACACGCCAATGTTTTACAAAAGTTGAGTTGCAAACCATCCGCATCTTTTGGCAGCTTGTCGTTAGACACGATCTCCCCCTCGGGATTATTTGAGCAGCCAAGCGAGCCTGGCTGCGGGGTAACGCTTTTCAATGTATCTTTTATCAAATCGTTAGATGTTGATTGCTGTCTCTAGAGCAACTTTCATCATGTCGTTGAAAGATTTTTGACGCTCTTCAGAACTTAGTTTTTCACCACGGATGATGTGGTCAGATACTGTTAGGATAGTTAGTGCTTTAGCACCAAGGTCTGCAGCAACGCCGTAGATACCAGCCGCTTCCATATCAACACCTAGGATGCCTAGCTTTTCCATTTTTTCGAAAAGGTCAGCTTCTGGAGTGTAGAAAAGGTCTGCAGAGAATACGTTACCAACTTTAACTGGAACTTCTTGTGCACGTGCTTGGTTTACTGCTTCTTCTAGAAGACCGAAATCAGCGATAGCAGCGAAGTCGTGGTTGTTGAAACGAATGCGGTTTACTTTTGAGTCAGTAGATGCACCCATGCCGATAACAACGTCCATTAGTTTAACGTCGTCACGTACCGCGCCACAGCTACCTACACGAATAACGTTTTTCACGCCGAACTCAGCGATTAGCTCGTGTACGTAGATGCAGCATGATGGGATACCCATACCGTGGCCCATTACAGAAACTTTCTTACCCTTGTAAGTGCCTGTGTAGCCAAACATGTTGCGAACGTCACAAACTTGCTTCACGTCATCAAGGAATGTTTCTGCAATGTATTTTGCGCGAAGCGGGTCGCCCGGCATAAGTACTGTTTCTGCGAAATCACCAGCTTGAGCATTAATATGAGGTGTAGCCATGGTCGTTCTCCAAAGTTTAAACGGTAATTATAGGAACAGGATTTAATCAATTACCGATTCTGTTGAATTGAATTCGTTTTGTTGAGGCAATATTAGCGAGTTAGAACGTGGCTCCATGAGACTTTAGTCACAAAACAGGTCCGTCATTATAGTTTTATTAATATTGATAACCAAATCTGTTGAAAGCGTAAAGGCAATCGATTTTGTATGGGTTAATTGCAAGCGAATGAGAGGAAAAGGCTTACATATAAACTTGTTGCCTATCAGTTTCGAGACAACAATACGTTGTAGAGACGTTTGATCAGAGATAATCTAAACTTTGATAAAAGACAAACCAAGGATTTGTATGTCGCATTGCGCTAACTCGACGCCTTTACCGTCAATGAAAACACGACTTCACAGGGCGGTGTCGCTTGTTGTAAGAACTACTTTGCTTGCCAGCGGGATAGCTTCATCGTGGGTGTCTGCTGCAACCTTTGAATTGCCACCAACAGAAAGCCGCATTGTGGGCAGAATCCAACAACATGAAGTGGCGGCGGGCGAAACCTTAGCCATTATTGCCAAGCAATACGATATTGGTTTTCTCTCTCTAATGGCAGCCAACAAAGGGGTGGATCCTTTTCTTCCCGCGGAAGGCTATGTGTTAAGCATTCCAAGCCGCTTGATTCTGCCAGACACCCCAAGAAAGGGGATCGTCATCAATCTTGCTGAGTTAAGGTTGTACTATTTCGAGCCTGAGAAAAATCAGGTGCATGTTTTCCCTGTCGGTATCGGTCGAGTGGGGCGCGATACTCCCGAGATGATCACCAAGATAAGCCAAAAAAGACCGAATCCAACATGGACGCCACCAAATTCAATCCGCAAAGAGTATCTTGAAAAAGGCATTGAATTACCGAGAGTGGTTCCCGCTGGGCCGGAAAATCCATTGGGTGAGTACGCTCTGAGGCTTGCTTATGGCGCTGGCGACTATTTGATCCATGGTACAAACAAAGACTTCGGGATAGGTTTACGAGTTAGCTCTGGTTGTATCCGAATGGAACCTAAAGACATTGAGTGGCTATTTGAGCAAGTGAACCGTGGTGAACAGGTCACTATTATCAATGAGCCTATCAAGGTGTCGTTAGAGCCAGATAGAAGTGTGTTTGTTGAAGCGCACGAACCATTAACTCGAAGTGATGGTTCGAAGAAATCATTACAGATCCCTGTGGAACTAAAATGGTGGCTTGAAGACGCAGAACTGCCAAATTCAAAGGCGAAAGCGGTTATCTTTGCTCAAAACGGCGTGCCTGTAGAGATAGCACCACCTGTGATTGAGTTTTAATTCGACTGCTTCTTCTGTAACAAGGGGCGTTTTATCTTTTCTCTACTCGAATCAATACCTTCTACTCGAATTGGTATCGCCCAAAAAAAGCACCACATTCGTTAAGAAGTGGTGCTGTCTATATACTGCTTTTTGCGACTTATTTAATCTACAGCTTAATCGCGATTAGATCTCAAACTACTTAGTGTAAGACTCAGCGATGTTATCGATGCGTTCGTTAGCACGATCCGCTTCTTCTTTCGCTGCCATAGCGGCTGCTTCTGCTTCTTGAGCCTTCATTTCTGCTGCTGCTTTGTCACTCTTAAGTGCTTCAACTTCGCTTGTAAGTTGAGCCACTTGGTTAGTTAGTTGATCCATTTCTGACACTGCAGCTTCTTCTGGCTCTGAAGAACAACCGGCTAGAATGAAAACTGATGCTGCAGCTGCGATTAACGTCTTATTCATAAGAACTCCTTGCTTATTTATCATCAAAAGATGCGCTATACATTCTTTATCATATAGTCGCTTCATTAATGATTGTAGCGACTAATTTTTTAACTGCAAAAACAATAACTAAAGAAATTGCTAAATTTTTGAGGTAATTAGCTAAGTATCACGTTGTGTCTCATTTATGAGATGAAGGATTTAGAGACGACTTGAAGGTGTTTTTGGAGAGCTATCCCTTTGCTAGCAATGCATACAATGTTCTAGCTAAAGATAGATTAAGGGATAAATTTACTGTGATCTCTATCCTTATAAAGTACTTTCGCGGTATCATGTCACGTTAAATTAATTTTATTCAATACCATCATGACTGGAGAGTCCTTTGCACTTTAAAGATTTAGGCTTAGATAACCGCTTACTGAAGAACTTAAAACATTACGACTTCAAGAAGGCGACAGAGATCCAATCAAAAGCGATCCCTGTTGCTATTGCTGGTAAGGATCTATTGGCTTCATCAAAAACGGGATCAGGAAAAACATTGGCGTTTGTGTTGCCAATGATACATAAAGCATTAAAAACAAAAGCGTTTTCTGCTAAAGATCCTCGTGGTGTAATTTTGGCTCCTACTCGTGAGCTAGCGAAGCAAGTTTACGGCGAACTGCGTAGCATGCTTGGTGGTCTGTCTTATGAAGCGGCGCTTATCTTAGGTGGTGAGAACTTTAACGATCAAGTTAAAGCATTGCGTAAGTACCCTCGCTTTATCGTAGCGACGCCAGGTCGTCTTGCTGACCACCTAGAGCACCGCTCATTGTTCCTTGATGGTGTTGAAACGCTAATCCTTGATGAAGCAGACCGTATGCTTGATCTTGGTTTTGCTCCAGAACTGCGTCGTATTGCAAACGCAGCTAAGCACCGTCGTCGTCAAACTCTAATGTTCTCTGCAACGCTTGATCACGCGGAAGTGAACGGCATTGCCAATGAAATGCTAGACGCACCTAAGCGCATCTCGGTGGGTGTTTCTAACGAGCAGCACCTTGATATCACCCAGAAATTCTACCTATGTGATCACCTAGATCACAAAGAAGCGATTCTAGACCGTGTATTAGAAGAAGCTGAATACCGTCAGGTTATGATCTTCACAGCCACTCGTGCTGATACTGATCGCCTAACGGATAAGCTAAATGAGAAGAAGCTTAAAGCCGTTGCACTGAGCGGTAACTTAAACCAAACGCAGCGTAATGCGATCATGAGTCAGTTTGAGCGTGCGGTTTACAAGATTTTGGTAACAACCGATGTTGCTTCTCGTGGTATCGATATTCCAAACGTAAGCCACGTAATCAACTTTGATATGCCGAAGCACACCGAAGAGTACGTCCACCGAGTTGGTCGTACTGGCCGTGCAGGTAATAAAGGCGATGCAATCTCTTTGGTTGGTCCAAAAGACTGGGACAGCTTCAAGCGTGTTGAGCTTTACCTTCAACAAGATCTTGCTTTCTCTGTGCTTGAAGGCCTAAAAGGTAAGTTCAAAGGTATTAAGCCTCGTAAACCTGCGTTTGCTAAAGGCGGTCCTGCGAAGAAGAAAACCAACACTCAAGCGAAGAAAACGCCGAAGAAACCAGTTAAGCGCGATAAGAGCTTCCACCAGAATGTGGCAGTGGGTGATACAGTGTTTATCCCTAAGAAAAAAGTTGCGCCAAAAACTGACGACGAGTAATCGACAGCCAGCTAAAAGCGTTTGTTTGTAAAACTGACATAAATAAAAACCGCCATTATTAGGCGGTTTTTTTGTATCTGACTTTTGTGCCTAAGAGGTGCTGCCTCAGGTTACGGAGTTGCTCTAAAGGCTTTAGAAATCAAATGTTGAGAATGAAAAAGCTAGGATATGGTCGGCAATGTATTTGTGTGTGGCGGTGGTTGGGTGCGTCACGCCCCAGAATACATAACTGTCTGAACCATAGATCGCACAATCATTAGTTAAGCTGTGGCTTCTTAAATAGTCTGCGGCTGAGCTTCGATTGATATTAAGACAAGCATCACTCGCGTTTCGAAAGCCATGTTGTTCTGGGTTATCGGTAATGCTGGCGAACAACGCACTTGCATCGAACAACACCACGTTTTTCCCCATACCTTGGTAATACTCGGCTTGAGCTTTGATGAACTGGTTAAATTCTAAGATCTTGCCACGAACTTTTATGATCTCTTGTTCGGCAGAGTATTTGAATTGAGGGGCTTTGGTTGCATCGGGTAAGGTGAACAGCAAGATATTGTTCGCACCGGATTCCGTTAAGCGGATCAGCGCGCTGCTAAAGTCAGCTTTTACATCGGCGACTTCTCGGTTGTAATTCATGAAGTCATTGAGGCCAAACTCGAGAGTAAACAGTGAGTTTTCTGGGCGATAGTTTTTGGCAACTTTCATGTAGGTCAGATAAGAGGTGACTTGATCATAAACACCAGTCAATGCCACGTATTGGTTGGTGCCTGCGGCGCCACCCACAGCCCAGTTATACAGAGGAACATCTTTCGCTTTTGCTAAGTACTCAGTCCAGACTAAACCATTCGAAAAGTGCCCTAAAAACCACGAATCTGAGTTCGGGAAAACCCATTGAGAGCCATTAAATAGGTTACCAGTGTCGGACAGGCTATCACCAAAGGTGACAATACGGTTGATGCTACTGGCTTGAAAAGCGTTGTCGTTGGTCCAGATTGAGTGGTTGTAAGAGAAGCGATTGTCTGCCGCAAAATAGGTGATGTCGGCGGCGTCATGTTGGATGTCGAGCGTCTGTTCGCAACGCTGTTTGATTTCAGATTGAGGCGCATCACTGTAGAACATGTTTTTGAAAGAAACAGAAGACCACCAATATCCGTTGATCGTGTAGTAATCACCATTCTCTTTCTTTGCCCACTTCCAGTCGGTGGCCGGAGAGTCATGAGAGGCATCGGTTCGATACCAACATCTAACATATGAATAGGTCTCTGAGCCTTGTGTACTGAGTACTTGTGCAGATGTAATCGATTCAGGTGTTGGTATTGAGTCTTCTGCGGCATAAGCGCCAAAAGGCAGGGCTAACGTGAGTATTAAAGCCGTATTTTTCATCACTGTATTCTCTTTTATATTTAGATGAGCCAAACAAAAACGTTGTTGCTTGTTTCTTGCTGATAACTGGATAAGTAAATAACTGGTACGACCTATATCTAAAATCAATAATTAACGTCAATGTATTCAGGTTTGTGGTGTGTCGTTAATGGCATAAGTATCAAGTTTTCAACGAGTTTGTGGTTGAAAAATACCTGCTTCCAAACGGTTATTTGTCGAAAAATTTTGGTTTATTGAGAATGTGGAATTGATATTTGAGTCAGGATATTGAATGAGTAATCTCATTAAACTTAACTAAATGTTAATTTAATCAATTACTTATGGTTTTGGTTTTTCTTCTGATTCTGTTTGCCTGATGTTCATCGCACCTGTTTAATTCAAGTTCGCCATCACAAATATCAAATCGTTACTTTCTGTTTTATAAAATCATCATCTACGGTTCTTTTACTCATCAGAGGTCTAATCTGTTTAAGGAAAGAGCATTGAAAAAGATATTAATTTGGACGATAGCCTGCCTATCCAGTTTTGGCATATATGCCGGAACGAGCGCATCAGCATTAGAAGTCAGCGGATACACTGAAACGAAATACCCCATTATGTTGGTACATGGTCTGTTTGGTTTCGATACACTAGCGGGCGTCGACTATTTCTATGGCGTGCCAGAATCCCTAACCAAAGATGGCGCGAGCGTATACATCGCTCAGGTCTCTGCAACCAACAGTTCTGAGATCCGTGGTGAACAGTTACTCAGTCAAGTTGAAACGCTGCTAGCTGCAACAGGAGCAAGTAAGGTGAATCTGGTTGGTCACAGCCACGGGGGGCCTACGGCTCGTTATGTTGCGTCGGTTCGACCGGATCTTGTGGCTTCAGTGACCAGTATTGGTGGTGTGCATAAAGGTTCTAAGGTTGCTGATCTCGTTCGAGGGAACGTATCTGAAGGCTCTGTCACAGAAGGTATTGCGGTTAAATTAGCAGGTGGATTAACGACACTGATTAACCTTTTATCTGGTGGAACGGATCTCGACCAAGACGGACTCGCTTCTCTTGAAGCATTGACCACAGAAGGCTCGCTAGCATTCAACGAGTTTTATCCTGAGGGTGTTCCGACGTCTGAGTGTGGTGATGGTGAGTGGCAAGCAAGTAACGGCGTTTATTACTATTCATGGACAGGGTCTTCCACTTTTACCAACCTTCTTGATCCTACCGACGGAGCGATGACAATCCTAGGTTTAGCTTTCAATGAACCTAATGACGGGTTAGTAGGAGCATGCAGCGCCCATTTGGGCAAAGTGATTGGTGATGATTACAAAATGAACCACCTAGATGAGATCAATGGGTTATTGGGAATTCACCACTTGTTTGAGACCGATCCTGTGACTCTATATCGTCAGCATGCGAATCGATTGAAGTTGGCTGGCTTGTAGTCTGCAAAGCCGTTTAATAAGAAAACAAGGAAAGTATGATGAAAAAGACCGCCATTTTGTCGATAACCACGATAGCCCTGATGAGTACGGCGGCGGTCTTTTTATATCTAAATAATCAAGATACACATACTGACGACGAACAACGCGTCTCCGCATTGAAAGTTGCCTCTCAGAAAGATACCGACATCGATAACGCATCAGCCAAAGACATGATGGAATACTTCGTGTCCGGTAATACCGAACTAACACTTGAAGATATTCGCGACAATGTGGCAAAACACCATGAGCAATCACAAGCTACGATTGTCGATGAAGCACTGTTTGCCAAGTATCTTGAGTACAAGTCGGCACTGATATCGTTGGACGTGCAGTTAGATACCACATCCATTTCCGTTGATGATCTACGTGCACTCAATCAAGCGCTCCTTGACCTTCAAGCTCAGTTCTTCAATGAAAGCGAGATAAGTATTCTGTTTACGCACGACAACAGAATGAGAGAAATCGCCTTAGAAAAGTTACTTCTGAAACAGGAGGGATTAGAGGATGAAGAATACCAACAAAGACTTGAATCCTATTTATCTGAGCAACCTGATTATGTTCAGTCGAGTCACCAGAATCAGGTGTTACTCCAACAACTCTCTAGCTCTGAAGGTCTCGATGAACAGGGTAAATACCTAAAGAGAAGCGAACTTGTTGGTGAAGAAGCAACCCAAAGACTTGAAGCACTTGATAAACAAAGAGCGGCCTTTGAAGACTCTTTTGAGGTCTACTTGGCAGAACGAAATGATGTTTTGAAAGATTCATTCCTATCAGAAACCGAACAACAAGAGAAGATTGCGCAACTTAGGACTGAACATTTCCCACCAGAACAGCTTAGAAGGGTAGAAGCGATTGAAAGAATTCGAGCTAATGAAACTAAACAGTAAAGTCATTTAGTTTAATTAAGTAAACGATTGCTTATTCTGTAATATGGTAAATTATTGCTTATAGTCAAAACTATCAACTGGTTTTCTTCTTCTGAATAAACATAAATATTCCATAGTAATACAAGAGCAATTCATAATTAATTGACGTATCTATCGTGATTAATATCACATATTTATGTAAATGATAATTGATCTCATTATCGTTTGGGTGCAGTATACGCGAAATTTATTAAATTAGCGTATGGATTTGTTGAGTTTATGAAAGTGTTTGTGTTGTTAGCTTTTACTCTTTTACTGATGGGGACGGTCAGTGCTTCCGATCAGCTCTCTTGGCTTAGAGATGATTCCCGTAGCGCGAGCAACGTACTCAACTATCTTAATCAACAAAATAATAAAACTCAGCAGTATCAAGAACGTATTCGGTTATTGAGTGAATCCTTGCAAGACAATTGGCAGGACAATCGCCCAGAGAGAGCTGACAAACCGTGGTTTGAAATTGGTGGGTATGAGTATGCGATCCTCAATCACAATGGTGAAAGAGTTTTATTGTCCCGATTGGTTGGGAATGAAGAATCAACGCAGCTACTTAACCTTGACGATCGATCTACCGATCTTGATTACTATCAGTTAGCTGGCTGGGCATTAAACTCAACAAGAACACAGCTTGCGATCGCCGAAGATGTCAAAGGATCTGAACAGTACCGAGTCAGTGTTGTTGATCTTAAAACTCGTCAAGTTACCCCAATCGCGCGGAATGTAGACAGTACGCTTACGTGGTCGAAAGACGATCAATCTCTGTATTTGGTTCAACTTGAGCAACAAACTTCGAGACCTTATGCGCTAACGCAATACTTCTTAGACCAGTCAGAGCCAAATCAATTAATTGAAGAACCAGATTCTGCGTGGTTACTGTCGTACTACCTTTCAAGTGATACGCAATTTGCTATCGTTCAGGCAAACAATGAAGATTCAAGTGAGCAACGCCTGTTAAATCTTGATACCGGCGAAATCTCTAAACCTTTCTTACCTCGCAGAACTGGCGTGGAGTACTACGTTGATGTTGTTGGCTCTCGTTTATTCTCGAACAGTAATCATGCTCGCAAGGGATTTGCCTTTTACTCGGTAGCGCTTAATCAAGCATCAAAAATAGATAATTGGAATGCTGTTTTTAAACCGAGTGATGAATCTAGAATCAGTAACTTTCATCTGTTTGAGTCTGGGCCTGTGATCATCACCCAGACTGGTGCGTCTCAATTCTTACAATTCTTCGATAACGACGGACGTCATCGTTCAAGACAGCTGATAGCAGAACCAGGTCAAGTTGCTTGGGTAAGCCAAGTAGGTGACTACCAAAGTAACAAACTGCACATTCGAAGCATGTCTTTAACTCAGCCAGCGAAGTGGGAGCGGCTGAATACTGACACTCTAAAAAGAGAGCTCTTTTCTCAAGATCACTACCCTGAATATCAAAAATCTAACTATTATTCCGAGCAAGTCATCGTCAACTCTGGCGGGGTAGCGATCCCAGTAACTTTGGCGTATCGCAAGGATAAGCTCACGAAGGATACACCTCTGTTTTTGTACGGGTACGGGGCCTACGGAATGACGATGAAGCCTTACTTTATGCCCCAAATCATTAGCCTACTTGATGAGGGCGTGATTTATGCAATTGCACATGTTCGCGGTGGCGGCTTTTATGGTGACGCTTGGTACCAAGCAGGAAAAGGGGTCAAAAAAGAGAATGCTATCTCGGATTTCATTGCTGTAGCTCGAGATTTGACGACATACGATCAAGGTAGACGCCCAATTTACGCTATGGGTGGAAGCGCTGGTGGCACTCTTGTTGCCGCAGCATTAAATCAGGCTCCTGACTTGTTTAATGGTGCAGTCCTTAAAGTCCCCTTTGTCGATGTCGTGAACAGCATGTCTGATTCTGTAATACCTCTAACGACTCAGCAGTATGGTGAGTGGGGTAATCCAAATATTGCCGATGAATTGAAGGTAATGCAGCAATACGACCCTTATCTGAATATTAGCGAACAAAACTACCCACCAATATTGATTCAGGTTGGCCTCAATGACCGCCGAGTTCCCTATTGGGAAGGAGCTAAGTATTACGCAAAACTTAGCGAACTAACGACCGGGAGCGGGCCTTATTTATTGTCGACAAACTTTACTCAAGGGCACTCGGCAGACAGGCGACGATCGCAATCGCAACAAGCGTTTGAGTACGCATTTCTTTTATCACTTATCCCAAAAGACATTAAAGCGGAGCAGTAAATGAAGCTTTCCCCCCTATCAGCGGCAGTACTGAGTGTACTTGCTGCCAACCCCGTGCACGCCGAATCTGAGGTTTATCACTTTGAAGAAGTGATCGTAACAGCGAATAAAATAGAACAGCCACTATCCGAAGTCGCTGGGTCAGTGGCTGTGATCACTGGTGAAGAACTAGAGAAAAAGGGTGTAACAGAGCTTTATGATGCAATAAAGAGCGAGCCGGGAGTTAGTGTTTCTGGGGGAGCGGGGCGACCTCAAAACATCACTATCCGCGGAATGACAGGTAACCGTATCTTGATTGTGAAAGACGGAATCAAGTCTGCTGATGGCTTTGGTGCCAATGACATCAATGACAAGATTGGGCGTAACTCGTTTGATATGTCTAACCTAGAAAGTATTGAGGTTATAAAAGGGGCGAGTTCGTCTGTATTTGGCTCAGGTGCTATTGGTGGTGTGGTGGTGGTTCGGACTAAAAAGCCGGGGGACTATTTAGAGGACAAAGATTTCTATAGTGATGTCTCTGCAACCTATACCGGTATCAGTAATAAATATAAAGGTGCAACAAACCTCGCCTTCCGTTCGGGAAAATTCGAAAGCTTGGTTAATCTTTCTTATTGGGAAGGTGAAGAAACACGAAATTTTGATGAAGACTTATATAACCGAGACATAGATGGTGTCGGTGGTGGTTACACCTTGAACTACTGGTCAAGTGATGCCTTGATGCTTAAAGGGAATGTTGAGTACTACAAAGAGAATCTAAGTCGAAAAGAAGGTACCTCTAAGATCCAAAAAGACGGTAAGTGGGACACTGAAGATTTTGACCAACAGTCTTATACTGAGACGTTTTCTGCGTATGCGGGCTTTGAGTATCTGCCCCTAAATTCTTGGTTTGAGGAGTTAGATGCCAAGATATATTGGCGTGATATGACTAATGAGGACACAACGAATCGTTTGATGTCTCGAACCAACAACAACGTTTCCGAGCTTCGTAGAACGATTGATGTTCGTGGTTTCACGGATCAACTTCTTGGTGCTAACGCCGATTTTATTAGCGCATTCCAACATCAAAACATGATCCATACCTTGTCTTATGGCATGAGCATGGAAACCAACCTCCATGAGCGTCCAAGTCAATCTTCTGTTTTAGACTGGAACGGAGTGTCACTTAACGCGGATGTCCCTTTTGCTCTAGCTCGCTCGTATAACTTTGCTGCATTTGTTCGTGATGCGATTGAAATTGATCAGTGGACGGTGACGGCAGGTGCCCGTTTCGATTTACACCAGTTGAAACCTGAGTCACAGAGCACGATCAATGGCTACGAAGTGAAGGAACAAAGCTCTAGCGAGTTCTCACCTAGCTTATCGGTGAGTTATCAGTTAACAGAATCACTCAACACATACCTTTCGTACAACCACGGCTTTAGAGCTCCGGGTTATGACAAAATTTATGGTTATCAAAATCATGATTTTGTCCCAATTACCCCATTTGTCATTGTGCCTAATATGGACCTAGAGGCCGAAACCAGTGATTCGTTTGAGCTAGGTAGTAAGTTTGATAATGGCCAAACTCAGTTATACGCCGCCGTTTTCTATCAGAAGTTCGATAATTTTATCGACGTTAAACAGATCACGTTTGTACCTGACTCAAATACAGGCAACTACTACAAGCAGTATCAAAACGTAAATGGAGTCGAGACGTACGGCATCGAAGCTTCAATTGCGCATCGTTTGAGTGACTTTTGGAGTGTGAGTACCAAAGTCGGTTTTGTTGATGGTGAAGATGAGGATGGAGAAAAAGTTCGCACATTAACCCCTTGGGAAGGCAATGCCGAGGTGACTTATGACGACAACATGTTCTCCGCTTACGCGATGGTTAATTGGGCTCAAGCTATGGACAGCGTACCTCAGTGTGAAGATGATTTAGGTATCGTTACTGACTGTGCGACGACCTCTGGCTGGGCAAGTGTCGACTTGGGAGTCAGTTACTCTTGGAACTTTGGCTTGGATGTTAGTGCCAATGTGATGAATCTATTCGACAAAGAATATATCCGATACCAAGACGTTGCGGGTATTGCGGACAGCAATAAAATTTACTCCACAGAACCTGGCCGCTACTTCACCGTTAACGCCAAGTATGCGTTTTAAGGAGGGCATATGAAAAAGAGTCCTCTATACATCGCTTTGTTCTTGGTTTCAGCAGCCAGTAGCGCTGCCGAGTGGGATTACCCAATTGATAATACTGTTGTGACAACGCAACAGGAAGCCAAAGCCTATTTAGAACAAGCTTACCCTGAGGTTGGTAAGTTTAGGTTTCGTTATGAAACTCAGTCTAAGTTGGGGCACCACTACAACTTCGATGTATTGATCGAAGGCGAGTACCAACAACAGAAGTCGGTGGTGTTATCAACCAACATAGACGAGCAGGTTTCGCGAGTCTTCAGGAGTCTGGAAAATACCGTATTACTCAATGGAATTCCGACAACGGCAGCTGAGCTTGAAGTTCCTCGTTTACTAGAAGCTGAGCGAGCGCCAAGCTTAAGCAGCGGGCAAGTGGTTTCGACGCATGTAAATGTATTCAGTCCAGATTTGAGAACTATGGACAAAGCTGCACCACCAGAATCTTTACTCACCGATGTTAGCCAATACCCGAGTCTTCCACATTATGTACAAACTGATGTGGAGGTTTTGAACCACAGCGATGGTATCTACCTTACCAATGATCGTGTCTCTCAGGTTGATGCAGCTGCCTTATATTCGATTGATACTGACTCGGGTGCTGTAACGAACCGTGATGCTTCAAATTTCCTCGCAGCTGAAGGTGTCGCTAAGTTTACTGACCTAGCTGAACTACAAAATGTAGATTGGCAAGATACACGATTCCCGCAATTAATGGTTTTCGCTCACCTTGATCAATCTTTGCGTTATATCAGCAACTTGGGCTTCGATCTGTTTGAAGAGCCACTTGAGTTCGATGGCAGAGGTTTATCCGCAGATAACTCGACCTATTACTATGGCCCCAAAGCCGCTTTGTTTGGTATCGGTGGAGGATCTCCTGATGCACTAGATGGTGATGTGATCCTGCATGAGCTGGGGCATGGGATTCATTATCACATAGTAAAAGATTGGGCTTATGGTCATACCGGCGCAATCGGTGAAGGTTTTGGTGATTACTGGGCGGGTAGTTTTAGCTTTCGTACTCAATATGAAAATACTCAAACTCGTGGACAAGAGTTCGAGATCGATACCGTCTTTAACTGGGATGGTTACTTCGGGGTCAGGAATACCACTCGTAGCCTATGGAACCAAAGAGCACGTTACTTTAGACAAGCGGAATATCGCCCTCATGAAAGCGTTGCGGGTGAGCTAGGTGATGAGCTTTGGTCAACGCCTTTGTTCCAGGCTCTGAAAGCATCGGTTGAACAATATGGTGAGCTCGCTTTTAAAGAGTTCGATTCAATTGTACTCGAATCTATGTACGGGGTTGGTCGTGGGTTGAAAATGCACGACCTAGCTGAGAGCACGCTGTTTGTGGCTCAAAAACTGTATCCAAATCGCGATTATGCCGAAATATTGAAGCAAAAATTTGATGTGCATGGGCTGGTAATAGAGCCGTTTAAGGTTGAAGTTGCTAGCCGCTATGTTGATCCAGAAAAAGCGCTAGCGATCGAGTTGTATCCCACGCTCAGACAGGCACAGGTCGACGGTCAGGTCAAAATATCGACATTAACACAGCCATTCGTTAGCGATCCGGTTAACCAGCTGTTGATAGAGGCAAAACTTCCTACTGGTGAGGTTTGTGGTTCGTCAGTCATCATGAATACGAGCGTCGATTATCAATACAGCGACGCTTTGAAATCACAAAACTGGCAGCATAATTTGTCACTTGTTTATGGGTTACCTGTCCTCGAATCCGATATCAAAGAAATGAACGGCTATCTTCCAGACAGCAGATTGAGCTCAACAAATCAGCCGATCGTTGGGTTTAAAACATTTAATTACACCCTAAATGGAGCGGTTCAAACGGCAGACGAAAATTTCGGAGTGTACCTAGAGATCGATCACCCTCGATTGAGTGATTTAGTGGTCACCTTGATTTCACCTAGAGGGACACGGATAGATTTACTGAACCATAAATCGACGCGATTTTCTGGCTTTGATGGTTACTTCACACTCAAGCATGACTCGATTCTAGATTCGTTTAAGGGGGAGTCTATTAACGGATCTTGGCGCTTAGAAGTTGCCGATTATGTGAATGGTGAAACTGGGCACTTAAAACGTTGGGGTCTTGGCACTATTTCAAAATACGAGTGTGGTGAAACAACCACATCACCAAAAGAACCAGTCGTTGCCAGCGGTTCGTCTGGTGGCTCGGCTTCACCTATGTTGATTCTATTCATGTCCTTGCTCTCGTTCGGCAGGTCATTTACTACGCGTTACTTGTCTTTAGTGGCAAGGCTCTTTAAAAACAAAACAAGAAGATAACTCTATGAAACCTCAATTGACAATTTTGGCCATCTCTTTGGCTCTTGCTGGCTGCGGTGGTTCGGGCGGTTCCGATACCTCTGCATCTGCAGCTCCAACCTATACCGTGTCAGGTACAGTGACAGCACAGAATGTAGATTTGCAAAGTAAGGTCTGTGCAGACATAAATCAAAACTACATGTGTGACAGCGGAGAGCCTAGTTCAACAGCTAACGCGAATGGTGAATTTAGTATTACCAGTACTAAAAAATCGATTTTATCGGTGCCTTTGTTAGCACAAGTCGATACGGGGATTGCTGCAAATAGTACAAGTGGTTCTGCATCTTCTTACGCTTACATAGCGGCACCTGGTTTACAAAAAAACGCTGGGAATGAGATCAATGGTATTAGCTCATTACTGGCTGGTTATGTTGCGGATGGATTGACGGTTACTGAGGCCAACAGCAAGTTAAAAGCGCAGTTGGCGAAAAGTGGCATCTCCATTTCTGGTGACATACAAGATGATTTATCTGCGTCTGAGCTCGCGAGTTTGGAGCAAAATATTGTATCAACAATTAAGGCGTTTAAGCACTCGAATCGTGCATTCATGCTCGCTCAGTTGAGTGCGAAGTTTGATAAGAGTGCGGCTGATTATGTCAATGGAGTACTGACTAATGAAGAGGTTGTCGCTTTTGCAAACTTCTTAGAGGGTGAATTGAAAGCTGCGACAGCATTGAATGATACCGGTGTCATACGTTACTTCTCTGATATTGATGACACACAAGATGTGGCAGAACCACAGAGCTCATTCCCCGGTCAAGATGCAGAGTATGGTTTTGATAAAACCGAGTTGAATTCGAACACTGGCAATGGTTTTCAGTTCGCGAAGTTGGATGCTAATGGTCAGGTGCTTGCCGATGATGCAGCACAGTGGTCTTGCGTTTTGGATCAACGCAGTGGCTTGATTTGGGAATCGAAAACGGATGATGAAAACTCGATTCAACACAAAGACCGCTTATTAGCCCTTGAACTACCTGGAGTAGTAACGCCTTACGATCAGGATGTTGATCTAGCAACGTGTAAGACCAAAGGCGATCAAGTTTGTACGACCCAAGATTACGTGGAGCACATTAACTCAATTAACTTATGTGGAAAATCTGACTGGCGTTTACCAACATTTCATGAATTTTATAATCTACTCGACTTTGGTGAGACAGAAACCAACTCGGATGGTAAGGCTTACGGTTTAACTTATAAGTACTTCCCCCACCAAACGGCTGGGATCGACTACACAAGCTATATAGGGTCGGTATGGAATCAATCCATTATTTATAATCAGTACAGTAATACTGCCGTTGATGGGGGCTTCTATTACAACGAAATTGGCACCCTTGGCGGCGATCGTGGATACATCAGTTCTCTCGAAATTTACTCTGGCGATGTTGATTCTTCAGACAATTACGATTCATACCAATTTCCAGCTCGTTTAGTTTCACTACAAGGTAAATAGCGATGAAAAATTTATTAACCATTACTTTGATTGGTCTATTTTCTGCGGGTGCAATAGCACAAGAGTGCAGCTTGAATATCGAAAAATCAGCTCCAAGTACGCGTTACATTGCGAATGATAATGGGACGTTTAGCGATGAACTGACTGGATTAACGTGGATGCGTTGTCAACTAGGTAAAACTTGGGATACGAAGACATTAGCTTGTAGTGGACCTGCTGAAACGTACCATTGGCAAAGTGCGCTCTCCATGGTTGAATCAATTAATGACCAGAGTGGTAGCCATGTGTTACATCAGTTTGCAGGCGTAAAAGAATGGCGCATGCCAAACATCAAAGAGTTGGTATCATTAAAAGAGGTGGCTTGTCACTCTCCAGCAATAAGTCACAAGGTGTTCGGTGATACGTTTAACGTTGAAGTCGGAAACTTAGCTTCATTTATTTGGAGCTCAACGCCTGCAGGTGGTGGACAGAGCGTGATGACGTTTGATTCGATTAATGGTGAGGTTTACCAGTACAACGCTGCACAATATAAATTTAGCGTCTTATTAGTTGCAGAATAATTTAATGGAAATGTTCTGAATAAAAAGGCCGTGGTTCTCCACGGCCTTTTAGGTTTTGGTATTTAGGTCTTAACTTAAATCTTAAACCCTATACCTTAAAGTAGTCCAACTGCTGCTTTTGCTGCTCGGCTAAGTTAGATAGCTCATGGCTTGCTGCAGCGGCTTGGGTAATGCCGGTTACGTTTTGGCTTACTAGGCTGTATATGTTGGAGATATTGCGGTTGATGTCTGCAGTCACTTGGCTTTGTTCTTCTGCGGCAGAGGCGACTTGAGTATTGATTTCTGTCATGTCGGTTACTGAATTAGCAATACCAGAAAGGGCTGCGCTGACCTCTCCCGAGAGCGTTTGGTTGTGCTCTAACATAGACAGTGAACTGCTCATACTTTCATTGGCGTTACCCGATTGAACCTGCAAACCTTCGATAATTGCTTGGATCTCTTTGGTTGAATCTTGGGTACGTGCCGCCAGCATTCGAACTTCATCGGCAACAACTGCGAAACCACGGCCACTTTCCCCAGCTCGTGCGGCTTCGATTGCTGCATTAAGTGCAAGAAGGTTAGTTTGTTCAGAGATGCTTTGAATTACTTCAATTACCTTACCAATCTGCTCGGAGTGCTCTTTTAACGTGCCTACAACGTTTGCCGCTTCGCTCAGCTGAATCGCCATTTGCTCATTAGCTTGGTTGCTCTCGTTAAACAAGCTCATGCTGTGTGTTGCCATTTCGTCGGCTTGCTTGGAAGCTGAGTCGGCTTGTACTGCATTCTCGTTGACGTGTGATGCTGTGCTTTCTAATTGGTTTACAGCAGAAGCAACTTGTTCTACTTCTTGCTTCTCTTGGTCTGAATTAACGCTCGATTGTGTCATTACTGCTGCTAACTCTGTCGACGCAGAAGCCACTTCGATACTGATTCGAGACAGCGAGCTTACCGTGTCACGCAATTGTTCAACAGACTGGTTTACGTCTTGCGCTAGGCGTGAGATTTCGTTGTCGCCATACTCTTCTGCTTTAACTAACAAGTTACCTTTTGCCACTTCGCGCATGGTTGCTTGAATATTGCTGATCGGCTTAACAATGATGCCAGCCAGCGTCCAACTGATAATTAGAGCTACAGATAGGATCACTAGAAGCGCAATGGTTGCGGTATCGAGTGTGCTGGTGTGTTGCTGACCATTGATGTCGACTTCTTGAGTCGCAAGCAGATTCAACTTTTTAGAAAGCGTGTTGATCGCTTGCACCATGTCATTACCCGCGTGTCGGTATTGGTCGATTGCGATCTGGTAGCGGTTTTCAAAATCTGAAGAGAGTGATGCATCGCCGTGCTTCGCTCTTAATAAAGGAAGCATTGTTGTACGAGAAAAGTCGACATAGTGATTCATCGCTTTGTTCATCGCTGCTACTTCATCTTGCATGCCTGGAACTGTGTCTAATGAATTCAGTAGGCGAGTATTTTGGTCGCGTTTTTGGTTTAGTGTTTCAACCAGTGTTTTTACGTCATCAGCATTGAATAGACTGTAAATCGCTTTGATGCGCATGCCATAGCTGTTGTCGACGATTTCGCTTAGTTCTTCTTTATGTAAGATTAATTGGTCGGTCGCTACTGATACATCTTTGAATGCACTTTCTAGCTTTTCACCACCGATGATGACACCGGCTAAAAGTAAGACGACGGAAAATAATACGGGTATGAGAATTTGTATTTTGATTGATAAGCCACTGAGAGGTTGGCGCATGTAATGTCCTTCTTTGAATAAATAAATGAGCAGAAGCAATTGTTATTATTGTAATTAGCAGGTGATTCTAACTTCTGAGAATGACAATTCAATCAGTAATGAATTCGATTTTGATATATGAGATAGATATTTGATAAATTTTGAATATTTATTGTACAAACAAGGCTTTAGCCATTTTTAAGGTAGGGTTATTTGGCACAGAACCTTGTGTGGTATTAGGTAATAAAATAAAAGGATGGCGAGATATTGAGCGGTTTAGCTTAAATAGGTTGGAATGAATTTTCGGTGCCTATGAGTGGGGCTAATTTATTACTTTAAGGCTATTTGGTAGGGGAGAAACAAGAAAATAAGTTGTAGTTGTCATATAGGCTTCAATTAAGTGAAACACAACTGTCATATTCAGATTCTAAAGTAGGCCTCGTTCAAGCAAAACACAACATTACGGCAATAACGCCACTAAAGGAAATTTGTGATGAAAAAGACAGTTATCGGTGCAATCGCACTACTAGGCGCTCTAACAGTGAATACAGCTTCAGCTAAAGAAACTATCTCTGTAGTTGGCTCTAACAGTGCTTCTCCACTGGTTGAAGTTTTTGCAGAAACCTACATGAATAAAGGCGAACCAGTGTTCATCGAAATTCAAGCACCAGGTTCTTCTGCAGGCATCAAAGCAGCAAAAAATGGAAGTGCTGACCTTGGTATCTCTTCTCGTGACCTAAAAGAAGAAGAGAAAACAGCTGACCTGAAAGAGCTAGTTATCGCTCGTGACGGTATCGCAGTTGTTGTTAACCCGAACAACGAAGTATCTGCTCTTACTGCTGAGCAAATCACTTCAATCTACAAAGGCGACATCACTAACTGGAAAGATGTTGGCGGTGCTGACAAGCCAATCGTAGCAATCACTCGTGATACTGCATCTGGTACACGTGGTGCATTCGAAGACATCATGAAACTTAAGAAGAAGATTGGCGATAAGAAAGTATCGGCTATCTCTCAACGTGCACAAGTTGCAAACGGTAACGGCGCACTTAAAGTTTCTGTAGCAAGCAACCCATACGCTATCGGCTTTATCTCTCTAGGTACAGTTGACGAATCTGTTCAAGCTCTAACTATCGACGGCGCTGCTGCGACTGTAGACAACGTTAAGAACGGTTCTTACAAAGTTGCTCGTCCTTTCCTAGTTCTTTACAAAGATGGCGCTCCATCAGCTGAAACTCAACAATTCCTAGACTGGATGGTTGCAGACGAAGCTCAAGCTATCTCAGCTAAAAAAGGCTACATCACAGTTAACTAATCTTAACTGACTCAATCTTAATTATTGCTCAGCCTGCTTTAGGCTGAGCCTTTTCTTTCAACTTTGTTTATTTCGAGCTCTTATTGAGCCACAAAGTTTGAGATTTTATATATGACCATCGCAAATAGTGAAAAGCTTATGAATACTGAAGCGACTCAAATCAACAAGCCAAGTCTACGTGCTAAGAAGCGCATCGACTGGAGAGAAAGAATCTTCCACGGCTTGTTCTTATCGAGTGCTGTAATCGGCATCGTATCACTAGCCGTTATCGCTTACTTTATCGTTGCAGAGAGTATCCCTGCATTCCAAGAGGCTGGTGTTTCTGGCATCGTTCTGGGTGTTGACTGGTTACCTCCAGCTCTATTCGGTGTTGCAACCATGATTGTTGCATCGATTGTTTCGACACTTGGAGCTGTAGTTGTTGGTGTGCCAGTTGGTGTATTAACCGCTATTTTTATTGCTGAGATTGCTCCAAAGCGTCTTGCAGATATTATTCGACCAGCAGTTGAGCTTCTAGCGGGTATCCCGTCGGTAGTTTACGGCTTCTTCGGTCTAGTAATTATCGTTCCAATGATTCAGAACGTTTTCCAAGTACCAGCGGGTAATACTATCCTGGCGGGTATCATTGTTCTGGGTATTATGATTCTTCCTACCGTTATCACGGTTTCTGAAACTTCGATTCGTGCTGTACCTCGCACATACAAAGAAGGTTCACTTGCACTGGGTGCTTCGAAAATCTACACGATTTTTAAGCTACTCGTTCCTGCTGCACGTTCAGGCATTATGACTGGTGTGATTTTGGGTATTGGTCGCGCACTTGGCGAAACGATGGCAATCATCATGGTTATGGGTAACGCGCCAGCAATGCCAGAAGGCATTTTGGACTCTGCTCGTACGCTAACAGCAAACATTGCAATTGAAATGTCTTACGCAAGTGGCGTTCACGCTAACGCACTGTACGCAACAGGTGTTGTACTTCTAGTGTTCATCATGATGTTAAATGGTGCTCTACTTTATCTTAACCGTGAAAAAGCGAAGTAGGCGAGGATAAGTAATATGGATCGCGTAAAACTAAAACAAGCACGTCAAACCAAAGATAACATCCTAAAAGGTTTTATCTGGGCAGCTGCAGCTGTAACCGTTGGTTTCTTATTCTGGATTATTTGGTACATCCTATCGAACGGTCTGCAATACGTAGATTGGAACTTCATCACTGATGATTACACTCGTACTGGTGAAGAACGTGGTATTTTCCCAATGATCATTGCCACGATCTACATGGTAATTGCATCGATTGCGGTAGCCGCGCCACTGGGCATCATGACGGCGATATACCTAACTGAATATGCGAAAGTAGGTAGCCGATTGGTGAAAGTGATTCGATTCTGTACTGAGTCGTTAGCTGGTATCCCATCGATCATCTTTGGTCTGTTCGGTATGACCTTCTTTGTTTCGATTCTTGGTCTTGGCTTCTCGATTCTGTCGGGTGCACTAACGCTAAGTATCCTGATTCTTCCTGTAATCATTCGTACTACAGAAGAAGCATTGATGGCAGTACCACAAACTTACCGCGAAGGCTCGTATGGCCTTGGCGCTTCAAAAATCTACACTATCTGGCGTTTGATCTTACCAAGCGCAATGCCAGGTATCTTAACTTCGGTCATTCTTAGTATTGGTCGTGTAATTGGCGAATCAGCACCTGTGTTTTTAACAGCAGGTATGGTGGCACGTGTTCCTGAGTCGGTATTCGATTCTGGCCGTACACTAACGGTTCACCTATATAAGCTGACAACAGAGCTATTTACTATCGATGAGTGGAACCAAGCCTACGGCACGGCGACAGTCCTAATCGTACTGGTTCTCTTGATCAACATGGTTACAAAACTGATTGCGAGACGCTTCAACACGGCAACTTACTAAGCTCATTAGCTGGCTCATCAATAAAGAGAGCCCCCGTGATAAAGAAAGCATCAAGTTAGACACGAATTTAAGAATTTAGAGATTACGAACATGAACAAATTTGATATTGAGAACCTAGATCTGTTTTACGGCGACAACCAAGCGCTTAAATCTATCAACCTGCCAATTCCAACTCGTCAGGTTACGGCACTGATTGGCCCATCAGGTTGTGGTAAGTCAACGCTACTACGTTGCTTGAACCGCATGAATGACCTAATTGAAGGCGTTACTATCAAAGGTAAGCTGGATATGGATGGTACAAACATCTACGGCAATATTGATGTGGCTGACCTGCGTATTCGCGTAGGCATGGTATTCCAAAAGCCAAACCCATTCCCAATGAGCATCTACGAGAACGTAGCTTACGGCTTACGCGCTCAAGGCATCAAAGACAAGAAGCACATTGATGAAGTAGTAGAAAGTTCACTGCGCAGTGCAGCACTTTGGGACGAAGTAAAAGATCGTCTTAAAGCACACGCATTTGGCTTGTCTGGTGGTCAGCAACAACGTCTATGTATCGCTCGTACCATTGCAATGGAACCGGATGTAATCCTGATGGATGAACCTACATCGGCTCTTGACCCAATCGCGACGCACAAGATTGAAGAATTGATGGAAGACCTGAAGAAAGACTTCACTATCGTTATCGTAACGCACTCAATGCAGCAAGCGCGTCGTATTTCAGACCGTACTGCTTTCTTCCTAATGGGAGAGCTTGTAGAGCACAATGAAACGAGTGTTATCTTCAGCGAACCAAAAGATGATCGTACTAAAGGTTACGTAAACGGTGACTTTGGTTAATTGATTATTTAAGTGCTGTGTTTGGCCTATTAGCAAAACCAGCACGCTAACTGATACGCAGGTTAGATAATCGAATAGATCGACAGAATTATCACTATAACTATAAGCGATGGAAGTTTTGCCCCACTTTAGGTGGGGCTTTTTTATGCCTCTAAAAAAGTCCCAATGTCGATGAAATTTTGGGCAGGAAATCCCATTTTTGTAGTCCTTCTCATGCTTGTGATAATGTAAAAAGTGAAATTGCGACCCGCTTAACATCTCATTTTTAGTTACATTGATTGCATATCAAGGCTTCTGTATTTTTGCTGTATTCTCAATAGCCAATGGACGGAAGCTGTGCCTGTAAAAGCCTTTGCAAAACAAATATCTGCTACGCGCGATCACCGTTTATTGGCAGAGTCTCTTTTTGAGTACTTGGCTAAAATGCTTGCTCCAAAAGGGATTGGGATATTTGCTGAGCCGATACCGGAAAGCGATTCGTTGCCGTTGTTTTGTTACGGTGAATTAACCTCACTTGAGAATTACCCCTCAACATTTTGGCCTTGGGTTTCACAGTTCGATACCGCAGACGGTGTTTTACCTATGGCAATCAATACCTGTAACTGGGATCACATAAAAGTGCTCGGTGGGGAGTCATTCATCATGATGCTCGATAATGCGCCTGCCTGCAGAACTTATTTAATTGTTCAAAATTGCGATGCCGAAAAGATCAATCAAACCTTCGACCAAGATCTAGATGTTCTTCAACTTGCCGCCGCTCGCTGGCAGTGTATTCGTGCTGAGAAGAACGCGGCACTTGAGATCAAACACAGAGACACACGTGAAGCTCAATACCTTGATGAGATTAAGCTTCGTGAACTGTTTGTCGAGAACATGAAGCTAGTTCATCAGGTGGCGTTAGAGCTTTCTAATCCCGAAACTTTAGATGCACTCTATAAAGCATCAGTAGAAGCCGTACGCGATCGCCTAGGCTTTGATCGTGCGATCTTCATGTTACTTGATATGAAAAAGCGCTGCTTTAGTGGTACTTACGGCACTGACGAAACGGGTAAAACCAACAGTGAACATCATACTCAATATGATTTACACCAGCTTGAGGCCGAATACATTGAGGCGTTGTCTGACAACCACACCAACTTAGTCATTATTGAACAAGCGCCACTCTACACCGAAGGCAAGGTAGTGGGGCAGGGCTGGAATGGGATGCTTATCTTGCGTGAAGGGGATAAACCGGTCGGCTGGATTGCGATGGATAACTACATCCACCGTTCACCCATTACCAATTATCAAAAGCAGATGCTTGAATCCTTCGGGTCGCTCCTCTCTCAGATATACATTCGTAAACGCCAAGAGCAGAACATACGCATGCTGCACTCGAGCATGGTTGAGTTGTCTCGCTGCGACAGTGTTAGTGAGGTGTGTAAGTCTGCGGTTAGCTTTGCTATTCAACACCTAGGCATCGACCGATTGGCGGTTTTCCTGACGGATAAGAATTGCAGCTACATGCAAGGTACATGGGGCACCGACATAAAGGGTGATATTGTCGACGAGTCCTACTATCGTTCAGAGCTGGTGGAACGCAACATTGTTTCAGCGGCTCGCGCTTGTCCCAATCAAGTCGCATTTGAAGAATCAGTACCTATCTATCATGACTTTAATATTGTTGGGGTAGGTTGGACGGCAATGACCATGCTCACCACCAATACGGGTGAGCCGATTGCATTTATTGCCGCCGATAACTTGTTAACACGCAGCCCTTTAACTTCCCAGCTTCGCGAAGTGATTCGTATCTTTGCCTCTAGCCTTGCTGAGGTGCTGCAAAGAACCATGGCGCAAGAGGAGCTTAAAAAGCTCAATGAAACGCTCGAACAAGAGGTCAGTAAGCGCACTCAAGAGCTTGAAAGAGCCAATGAACAGTTGGACATCATTTCTAAATTAGACCCGCTGACGCGTCTTGGAAATCGTCGTATGTTGTCGCAAGTTTTAGAAGATCTAAATTGTGACGATCAAGGAGCGTTTGCCACACAACATGAGGTCACTTTCGGATTGATCCTTGTCGACCTCGATCACTTTGGTTTGTACAACAGTGTTTATGGTCATACCGAAGGTGACGCTGCTTTACGCTCGATAGGTAAGATACTAAATAACCATGTTTACAATGAGCAAGAGACTTTCTGTCGTATTGGGGGAGAGGAGTTTATGTTGTTAATGATCGGCACCCATCACTCTGAGACCAAGCGGCGTGCAGAGTCGATCAGAAAATGCATTGAAGAGGCGAAGATCCTTCATTGTGAAAGCAGCACCAGTCGGTATTTAACTGCATCTGTCGGCTATGCCTCGATAACCTCAGACCAGCATCAATTCGATTTTGATCTGCTGTATGGCAAGGCCGACAAAGCCTTGTATCAAGCCAAAGACTCAGGGCGAAATCGGATCGTTTCTGCGTTGAAACGTAAAAAGGTCGAAGTTTCAATTTCTTAGTGCGGTATCTGTTTCTTCTTAGCGTAAAACGAATGAAGCCGTGATGATCACAATATGGTCATCACGGCTTCGTTCTTTTTTGTTTACTTAGATTGCTGGTTAACTAAAGCTTTTCCAATGTGCTCTTGCGTGCTTTGCTTGTGACTCGCTTTGGTTTTTTAACTGCTTTGACTGCCTCAGAAGGATCCCATGACTGACTTGGTGAACCAGCTTCACCATAGAGGCTCTGATTGAGCTTCGTTAGCTCAGTTTCAACCACTCCTATTGTCTCATCACTCAGATCTGGGTTTTCAGCTTTCCATTGCTCAAACAAGGTTCTGGTCATCACGCCATCTTTCGTTTTCAGAGCTTCAATAAGCGCTTCTGCTGTATATGATTGACGTTCAACTATGCGTGTTGGTTTTGTCGTTACACCACGTCGTGACCAGAAATAGAAAGCCATCGCTGAGCTGATTAACCATAAAACAGCAAACAGAGCGGTTAGGTAAGGCCATATCCCAGGGCTATCTACAGTTACAACCGTCGGGCTTACTTGTTGGGCGGGCGTAGCCGTAACTGGTGGAGTGCTTGACGCTGCGCGATCACTTGCTTTTACCGCTAACTCTAGCCCCTGCGCTTTACTGGTTTGTTCTGATTGCAAATCGGTGTTAAACCAAGCTTGAGACACATCAGGAAGCGAGATATTTCCAGCCTCTTTCGGAATCAATACTTGCTTGTAAACAACGACAGCATCACCTGACTGAGTTGTGCCAAATTGCGGCTTCTCTTCATAAACACGTACCGAATTAGGGTAGGTGATATTCAGTTTTGGCAGCTGGTGTTGCGTTAAGTTGCTAGCCGTCATGGTGATGGTACGAGTTAACGAATCACCCGCTTCCATTTCAATGGTTGGGTTACCGCCTTCTAAAGCATTACTATTTCCCAGTTGATTGCCTTGGCTATCTGACCATTGTTGAATCAGTTTGAAGTTTGATGTTGGTAACCACTCACCTTGGTAGCCTTTTGGTACGTCCTTCACAGTTACACCTAAGGTTTCAACAGGTGTATCGAGCTGGAACAGACGCGTTGTACTGGAGTTGTTGGTTGAGTAAACAACGGCTCCAGTCAGCTTCGGTCCGTTCAACTTAAACTGTCCGGCCTTTTGTGAGGAGATACGGAAAGACTGTTGAACTACCGTCACCTCTTGTCCATTGAGAACATCTTGAAATTGCTTCGACTCACCAATAGGTTCCACATCTAAACCCGGCGAGCTCGGTGGCGCTATTTTAGGATCTTGCAGCCTTCTTGGGTCAGCTTTGATGATGAGTTTTACATCAAGCTCAGCCACTTCTTGTGGGTACAGCGAGTTCTTGCTGAGATTAAGTTGGAACTCAGCCATGTCATGTTGAGTTGGAGCGGCTTTGTTAATTGCAACATTGATGGTGATAGGCTGAGTTTTTGCCCCTTCAATATCAAAACTCGGGATTTGCAACTTACCCAAACGCAGTGGAGCAAGGGTAATGTTCCATTCACTTGACACCGAACGGTTGCCATTGACGATTCGCATCGATGACCCAAAGTTTGGCGTGCCGACATAGAAATCCTGCTGGAGCGCCGTAAGATCTAACGCGTCAGAAGAGACCTTTTCATCGGTTGCGACTCTAAGAAGAAATACTTCATCTTTGGTGACACTGTTATGTGAAACACTCGCCACGGCGTTTGCAGCCAATGCTGAGAAGGACGAGAAAGCGCCCAACAACAATGTTAGGAGTACGGATAAAAATGGCTTGTTTAGAAATCGCATGGTTACCACTTTTTGTTCTGGTTGTTAGGAGCACTTTTTTGTCGTGCTTGTAAAATCATTTGCGCTTTAAGCAGTTGGCTCGGGTCACGGGCGCTTTCTACTTGCTCAAGTTTTCGCATGTCCGGATCGCTCGACAGAGGTTGATCTGAGGTTTGTGCTACAGCTTGCTGACCACTTTTCTCACCATCTTCTTTTGAAGCTTGTTGTGCGCTAGCACTTTGAGGTGTAGCGCCTTCTTGTTCACTCTGTTTCGGCTGATCACTCTTACTTTGTTGAGCGGCATGCTTGTCGTTTTGTTTAGACTTTTCAGAGTCAGAGTGATTTTCAGGTTGCCCTTGAGCTGCGTTTTGACCTTGGTTGTCACTTTGATCTTGGTTACTGCTTTGATCTTGTGACTTGCCGTTGTCAGCAGAGCTTTGTTGTTGATTCTGAGAGCTTTGCGAAGAATCATTTTGCTGACCTTGCTGACCTTGCTGACCTTGCTGACCTTGGTCTTTCTGGTCTTTGGAGTCAGAATCGCCTTGCTGTTGCTGTTGCTGTTGCTGTTGCTGTTGCTTCTGGGCTTGTTCGACGACCTCTAAGTTCTTCTTCGCATAAGCATGCTCAGGGTTGCTTTCAAGAATACGTTGATACTCTTGTATCGCTTGGTCGTACTTGCCTTGTTGGGCTTGGGCGTTAGCAAGGTTATAGCGAGCATCTTCACCAGAAAGGTCTTGCAGCGTCTGCTCAGCGGCTTCGAAATCGCCGGCTTTGTATTGAGCAATGCCTTTCCATTCTTGCTGGGTGAACTGTTCAGCAGCTTGTTGGAAGTCTTCGTTCTGATACAGCTGATAGCCTACTTGATCATCGGTTTTCCACGGGTTCGCAAACGCAGTATTTGGTTGGCTAAAAGAGATAACTCCAGCTAAGGCACACCAAATAACACCTTTCCTGAATAATCCAAGTGCGGGAAGTAATAGCAAAGGCAGTAACCAGAAACCGTTGTTCACTCTGGTGTTGAGTGAGTTGTTGGTCTTGGTTACTTCTGATGTTGTTGCAACGCGGTCGAGGTAGCTCGCGATGTGTTCAACATCTGAGTTATCAAATTGAACTTCAATGAACGTGCCACCATAGCTGCGTGTAAGCTCGCGCATGTTCTTCAAGTTGGTTCTTGCCACCACGGTTTGTCCTGAGTCGCTTTGCAGCATCGAACCCGTAGGTAACGAGATTGGCGCACCGCTTTCAGTCCCGACGGCTAAAATCGACAATGTCCAATCGTTGTCAGAGAGTAGGGAGTCGATCTGTTTCTTCTCTTGAGCATCAATATCGTCAGCAATCAGAACTAGATCGCCTTGGTAGATATGAGCGCGAGTCATCATATCAATCGCTAGCTTAACGGCTGATGCGGCATCACCGCCTTGATAAGGCATGATATCTGGCGATAGGTTAGGGACTAGGTTCTTGATGGTGTTGATGTCTGACGTTAGCGGGCTAATGGTGTAAGCATCTCCAGCATACGCCACCATGCCTGTTAGCCCCTCCTTCCATAATGAAAGCAGATCCAGAGCCTTGTATCGCGCTTGAGTTAAGCGATTCGGCTTAATGTCGGTGGCATACATAGACATCGACATATCCATGATCACAACTCGTGCCTGCGTTTTTTCAAAGCTTGGCTGTTCGTTTTTCTCGAAGCTTGGCCCGGCTAACGCAATAACGCCGACCAGCCACCAAATACCGAAGTAAGTACTGCGATTTTTCGATGGCTTACTCGATTCAGGAACCAGATAACGGGCGATGTGTGACGCGAGTAATCCCTGTTTGGATTGTGTCTTGCTCAGCCACCAAATAGCGGGCAATGCAGCAAGCGCCAAGAACCAATATGGGTAGATAAAAGTAAAGTTAGACATTGTTTCTCCTAATGGCTAACAGCATAAATGCGAAGAACATTGTCGCCGATAGTGGCCACACAAACCATTCTTGTTGTGGTCGCCAGATCTTAGTAGCGTTCGTCACGGGTTCTAACTGGTTGATGGTGTCGTAAATTGTTGCCAGCTCTTTACTGTCACGCGCACGGAAGTACTGACCGCCGGTGCGTTTGGCAATTTCCATTAGTGTGCGTTCATCCAAGTCTTGAGCAGTATTGATCTTGCGCGTCATGAAGAATTCTTTGACCATCATCTCGCCTGCACCGACACCCACGGTGTAAATCGTCGCATCGTATTTTTTTGCAATATCCGCCGCTTCTAGCGGGTCTAATACCCCGGCGGTATTGCTGCCGTCGCTGAGTAGAATCATTACACGCTGAGGGGCATCGCTATCGACAAAGGTTTTGGTAGCAAGGCCAATACCATCACCAATCGCGGTTTGAGTTCCGATAAGCTTTAACACCGCTTGATTGAGTTGTTGTGAAAGCGTATCTCTATCTAGCGTAAGCGGAGTCTGCAAGTAGGCGTGATCAGCAAATAGTACCAATCCGACTCGGTCACCTTTACGACGCTCAATAAAGTCACTCAATACTCGTTTCACAGCCGACAAGCGGTCGATGTATTCGCCATTGAATTGCATGTCTTCTTGGCTCATCGAGTAGGAGAGGTCGACAACCAACATCAAATCACGATGCTTAGGCTGAAACTCCACCGGTTCGCCATACCATACAGGGCGCGCGCTCGCCGTAACCAGCAGAAGCCAGATAATCACGGACAACGCCTTTGGTAAGCGACTGCTCGGTGTTTTTGTGTTGCTGTCTTCGGGCAGAAATGGAAGCCTTAGGGCATTGCTTGATTCTGACTTTGGTGAGAACAAGTAAACGAGCAACGGCAGTGGCGCGAGGAAGAACATCCACCACCAAACGAACTCGATGTTTAGCAAGTCCCTGCTTAGAAACATAGTGCTTAGAAAATCACTCATAACGACCTCGCTTTGGAGGAAGGGCAGTACGAAGCCACACTTCGCAGTCATTAACCAATTGCTGTTGAGCCTTTTTCTGGTCGTCGTTCATTAGAGCTACATCTTGATAGAGCGCTTGTTGCCACTGGGATTGTTTTGCTACAAATAACGGCTTCGCCAATTGCGCATCTAAGAACTTCAACCAATCATCACCAGACAAACCTGCAATTTTTTCGCGTGGGAAATAGCTCAGTGCAGCCTGACGAACCATGTCTTGCGCTTTGCTCGGAGACAAGCCATCTGGAGACTGACTATTACTAAAGTAAGACAACGCTTCTTGCTTCGCCTGTTGATTGTTTTTTCTACGTTTTAGAATGAAAAACACCAAGGCAATCAGGGAAATGGCCGTGATAATCACGGCCCACCATCCCCACGCCAAAGGCCACCAAGTCGGTGCATCTGGCGCAATAACCGGACTTAAATCTAAGGGCTGCTTCATGACTGCTCTCCTGATATCTGGCTCATGAGTGACTGCGCACTCGACAGCGAGCTATAAGGTATCGCGAGAGACAACCCCATCTGCTGTAGCTGCTGTTTCTTAGCCGAAAAAGCATGGTTAAGCTTTTGCTTTTCTTTATTAGAAGAGAAATTAAACCATTGAGTTTTGCTGCCATCGGTGACCTGCTTAGAACCTTTATAGGCGGTTTCACCTTGCTCTAGCGGGTCGTAGAAATGCACCAGACGTACTCTGTTGTGTCGGCGAATTTGACTGATAAGTGAGTAGTCACTTTCTTGGTAACGCACAAAGTCACTGAGCATAATAATATCGCTTCCTTTAGGGCAAAGCTGGTGCAGAGATTTCAGCCCATGCTCTAAGGTCGTGTCATTATGATTGTCGTGATTAGACAGTGCCAAATTATTGATTTCTATGACTTTTTTCAAAATACGCAGTGGAGCATGGTTGCTTGCACTTGGCTTAATCTCAATGACCTCTTTGCCAGTATCGATCACCGCGCCAATTCGGTCTTTTTGAGCCACAGTAAGCCAGCACAGTTGGCTAGCAAAGTGAGCAAGTTGAACCGATTTCAGCAGCAAGGTTGAGCCAAAAATCATACTGCTTGAAAGATCTAAGAACAGAATGACAGGTTGCTCCCTTTCTTCAGAGAACAATTTGGTATGCGCTTTGCCCGTTCTGGCTGTCACACGCCAATCTATGCTGCGAATGTCATCGCCCGCTTGGTATTGACGAACTTCAGAGAAATTCATCCCACGACCTTTGCGATTGCTCTCGTGTTGACCGTTAAGCTGCGACCAAAGGCTCTTGGCTGGAGGCAACCAGCGAACAGACTGCGCTTTGTATTGCAGCAGCTCATCTAGATTTAACGTGACACCGTCACTATGGTTGGGTAGTTGATTATTCATGCGCGTATCCCTATGCGCTGCCAACCAATGAAATAAGGTGTGCGATCACTTGGTTTGCGGTGACACCTTCAGCTTGTGCGTGGTAGCTGCGCAATAGACGGTGGCGTAACACAGGGAATGCCATCGCTTGAACGTCTTGTGGAGTGACGTAATCTCGTCCTGCAAGCCAAGCGTGAGCGCGGGCACAACGGTCTAACGCAATGGTTGCACGCGGGCTGACACCCATGTCTAACCATTGATCAAGTTGGTCACTGTATTGCTTAGGTTGGCGAGTCGCCATTACCAATCTGATGATGTACTGCTCAATGGTGTCTGCCATGTGAATGTTGAGCACTTCTTGGCGCGCTTCAAAGATCGTTTGCTGAGATATCTGTTGTGGCTGAGCTGATTCGTTGCCTTGAGCCTCACCACGGTTGAGTCGTAAGATCTCCAGCTCGCTTTCCATATCTGGGTATTCAACTTCTAGGTGAAGCAAGAATCGGTCTAACTGAGCTTCCGGTAGCGGGTAAGTCCCTTCTTGTTCAATCGGGTTCTGTGTTGCCATTACCAAGAACAGCTCAGGCAGCGCATAGGTTTTTCGACCGGCAGTCACTTGTTTCTCTGCCATTGCTTCCAGCATTGCCGCTTGAACTTTCGCCGGAGCTCGGTTGATCTCATCCGCTAGAATCAGCGAGTTGAAAATCGGGCCTGATTGGAAAGTGAACTCCCCAGTCTCAGGACGGAAGATGTCGGTACCCGTTAAATCAGCAGGTAATAGATCGGGAGTGAATTGAATACGATGGAAGTCGCCCTCAACACAGTCAGCCAATGATTTTACTGCGCGAGTTTTTGCTAAGCCGGGAGGTCCTTCAACGAGGATATGACCATCCGCCAAGAGGGCGATCATCAGTTGCTTAACGAGCTCTTTCTGACCAATAATTTGAGACTCTAGATAGTTTTGAAGGACTTCGAAATTTGATTTGTGCATTTTGGACTCTCTGGGTATCCATTTGATTTTTATTTTGTGTATTGGTCACTGATTTCGAGGAAAAAGTTCCAGTACATTTGCGTAATTTATTTTTTCAAAATTGGAAAGATTTACAAGTGGTTAGCTAAAAACATCGTTAGGTTGTGATTATTACCATATCAATTGGTTTTTATATACAAAAGCTCGGCGGTGGCGAGTGGTTTGAGTTCGGTTGGATCTAAGGGCTGAGAGCTAAAATCGACTCTCGACAATGCGGTATTTGCTTAGTTAATTCATGTTCAAGGTGAATATTTCTAATTGTTACATCACATTTGCAATTTTTTGAGAGAAAAGTCTCTAGTTTTATTGGTTGTGGCCGATACATCACTCAGATTGTGCATTGCTTGTTGGCGTGCACTAAAAAGTCCTGTTCAGGGTATACCAATAACGAGCGATTCTTTTTAAAGGTCCAAATATGTTTAAAACTAACTCTCTGAGTATCAAGCAAAAAGTTGTACTTGGAATTACCTTTGCGGTTCTTGCATCGACAGTGATTGTCGGCGCAATGGCACAACAACAAGCAAGAGATGTATTAAGTCATCGATTGATCGATATTGAACTTCCAGGAATGCTAGAGCGAATCAATGGTGAAATTGATCGTGAAGTGTCTCAGCTATTGTTGGCGGCGGAGCAAATTGCTTCAAATGAATTTATTTCTGATGCTATAGAATCGACCGATCGCGCTCCGTCATTAGAAAACAAGCTGGTGAAACAACTGAACAATGTTCGTAACCAGTATCAGTTGAATGATGCCTCAGTGGCGAACCGTCAAACGGCGTATTACTGGAACCAAAATGGTTTCCTACGTCAGTTAAACCAACAGCAAGATGGTTGGTTCTTTGGCTTTACGCAATCTGGACAGCCGACCATGGTGAGCATGTTCCAAGAAGCCAATGGCGAAGTGAAGATGTTTGCTAACTATCAGCAGCCTTCTGGTTTGGCGATGTCTGGTCTATCAAAGTCGATGGATGACATGGTTAACCTGCTGAACGGTTTCAAGATTGAAAATACCGGTTTTGTCTTCTTAACCGATAGCCAAGGTGATGTTCAAATTCACCGTGAGCGATCTCGCAGTGACTCTTCACTTCAACAACTCTACGGCCCTCAAGCCAGTCAACTACTGAATAAGTCGGGCTTTAACCTGATTACCACTGAAAGCCAAGGCCAAGAGCTGTTTGTGGCGAGCTTGTATGTGTCGTCAATGGACTGGTTCGTTATTGGTGTCGTTCCGACTGGTGAAGTATTTGCAGAGCTAGATGCGACAGCGCAGAAGATGCTGATCATGACTGCGGTAGTGGCATTAGTATTTATCCTAATGGGCGTAGTTCTGGCGAACAGCATTACTCAACCTATTAAACTTCTGGCTAAGCGTTTCGGCGACCTTGGCGAAGGTGACGGTGACCTTGCGCAGCGTATCGAAGTGAAAGGTAACGATGAAATCGCACAGCTTTCAAAAGGCTTCAACGGATTCATTGAAAAGATTCACGAGTCGATGAAAGAGGTGTGTTCGACAAGCCAAGCGCTTCAAGTGGCGGCAGAGAGTGTTTCTAACAAAGCCCACATCACCCACGACAACAGCCAAGAACAGCGCGACCAAACGCTTCAAGTGGTGGCTGCCATTAACCAAATGGGTATGACCATCAGCGAGATTGCATCGAACGCGGCAACCGCAGCAGAAACGGCAACTCAAGCTTCAGGCAATACGGAAGTAGGTCGCTCTGTGGTGAACAAAGCAAAAGACGCGATCAGTCGTTTGGCGCAAGATATTGAAAGCACGGGTCAGGTAGTAGAGCAACTGGCTTCTACAACTCAAGACATCGGTTCTATTCTGGGTGTTATTCGTGATATTTCAGAGCAAACTAACTTACTCGCATTAAACGCAGCGATTGAAGCAGCCCGTGCCGGTGAGCAAGGTCGTGGTTTTGCCGTTGTAGCGGATGAAGTACGTAACCTAGCAAGCCGTACCGCAGATTCAACGGAAGAGATTCAGAAGATGATCAACCAACTGCAAAGCGATGCTAAAGATGCAGTAACGGCAATGAGTACGGGTAAGGTGATTACCCTTGAAGGTGTATCGGCGTCGGATGAAGCGGTAGACGTGCTGAGTGGCATTTCAGACCGTATCGTTGATATTACGGACCGTAACACTCAAGTGGCAACGGCAACGGAAGAGCAATCAACCGTAGTTCACACCATCAACCAGAACATTGAAGAGATAAACGCCATCAACGAAGTGACAACGGGCACTGCTGAGCAACTTGCTGAGGCGAGCCAAGAGCTTCGAGACCTTTCTTCTCGTCTGGATAAGATGGTTGGTTCGTTTAAGCTTTAATCCCTTTAAGCTGTAGCATGGCTTAGAAAGAGACATAAACTAAGAGCTGGATTCATTTAATCGTGAATCCAGCTCTTTTTATTTTGTGGGTTTGTTTTCTTTTAACGGACCTTAGCTTGATCTGGTTTCGGGCTTTGCACTCAATCACCCTAGCATCATAGGGCGTAAATGAGTAAAATCTCGTTAGGTTTAATATTTAGGTAAGTATCATGAGCGATTTTGAAAAAGAACTAGAGCAGATGACTCAAGAGATGGGCGATGAGCCTGAGGTGAAACTGCCATCACTTGAAGAGCAAAAAGCAATTGTTGCTGAGTTCAAGCGACTAGAAGCGGAAGGCAAACTGACTCCTGAAGTGTTAGAGAAGCATTTTGGCCAGTTCAACAAACAGAATGATACGCCAATTCACTAAGTTGATTTAGACAGGTTTCATGTCTGAAAGAAGTGATATTAACGGTTGGGTTTATAGCCTGACTAACAGATAAAGGTCTAGCGGTTGCTAGGCCTTTTTTATTGCCGCTAGCGAAAGACAGAGTAGCTGACTCATGAACTATTCAATGTAAGTGAAACCGTCTCCAGCACATAAAAAATCCCCCTTACTGAGTAAGGGGGATTCGGTATGGGCAAGTTATATCCTAAAAGGCTAAGCGATTAGTCTGTGCCGTATTCTTTGTACAAACGACGACATGCGCGGCCATCGCTGTGGAACAGGTGACAACGGTGCGCTGGAATACCAATCGCCAATTTGTCACCTGATTCGATTGTTAACGTGTCTGGCTGGCGATAGATAACATCAGCATCGGCACTTTCAAGGTTTAGGTAAACCTGAGTTTCGTTACCTAGCTTCTCCACCATCATCACGTCAGCTTCAATCGTCGCGTCACCTGCTTCAGCAGACATCAAGTGTTCAGGGCGAATACCCAGAGACATGCGATCGCCGGCATTAACCGTCGTCCCGTCAACAGGAATCCAGAAAGTCATGCCGTTAGAAAGTTGTACCAATACGCGTTCTGCTTCAGCTTGTTCAATGTGTACCGACATGAAGTTCATCTTCGGTGAGCCAATAAAGCCAGCAACGAAACGGTTTTGAGGGTAGTGGTAAAGGTCAAGCGGCTTACCGACTTGAGATACATAACCACCATCAAGAACAACGATCTTATCCGCCATTGTCATCGCTTCCACTTGGTCGTGGGTAACGTAGATCATGGTACAACCCAGTTGACGTTGTAGCTTGGTGATTTGCGAACGCATTTGAACGCGTAGTGCAGCATCTAGGTTTGATAGAGGCTCATCAAGTAGGAATACGTTTGGTTGAGAAACCAGAGTACGACCAATCGCAACACGTTGACGTTGACCACCAGAAAGCGCTTTAGGTTGTCGCTCAAGAAGGTGACCAAGCTGAAGGATTTCTGCAGCATGTTCAACACGTTTGTCGATCTCAGCTTTATTTGCGTTTGCTAGCTTAAGACCGAAAGACATGTTGTCGTAAAGGTTAAGGTGAGGGTAAAGCGCGTACGATTGGAATACCATACCCACGCCACGCTTTGACGGTTCAACGTCATTCATGCGTTGGTCGCCAATGTACAAATCACCAGACGTAATGTCTTCTAGACCTGCGATACAACGTAATAGCGTCGATTTACCACAACCTGATGGTCCAACGAATACTACGAATTCACCTTCGTTGATGTCTAAGGTTACATCCTTAGAAATCTGTACATCACCATATGATTTATAAACGTTTTTTAACGTGACACTCGCCATCTAGCTTGTCCTCGATCGATCAAATTTTAAGTTTTACTGCTTATCATTATAAGAAATTTTTGGGTCAGCAGTAACTGTAGGAATTGGTAAGTATTGAGTGAGTAAGAAAAAAGTGGGTGAGACTTGGCTTCTTTAACCAAGCCCACCCGTCATAGCCAAACTGATGCCCATTTCCCCCACATCCAGCTAAACCTCCCCCGTGATTCAATCACAGATTTAGCTCGATGCTAATATAAGACACCAGCGGGCAGTGAAGCCAACTAAATGAATAATGCGTCAACGCATACACTTGCCGGTAAAGGGTTCTTACTATCCACTCTTGGATGAATGCAGTTTCGGTGAAATGGCGTAAGGGTACATCCTCCTAATGGAAAATTAACTAGGGGGAGTAGGAGGGGAGGAGTAGATAAATGGGGTTATCCTTAATTGGCGATCCAGTTCAAATAAATCCACCACGTAACGGTGATGTGGATCACGATGAGTATACACTTTGTGACTTCGCTCTCTAATCTGACCGGATGACGATCACGAAATTAAGCCATAATAGCTAGGGCGTAGTGGCTAGGATGATGAGCTGTCATCGATTTTCTCAGATCATAACCTCCGAAAACTGGCTCGTCTTAATTGAATGCGCCCTACGTATAAATATAAAAAGGATATTGACATGAAAAACGCTCTAAGCGCTGTAGCTCTAGGCACAATAGTGGCTCTGGGTTCATTTGGTGCAAACGCTGCTATCGAAGAAGGTCAACTAACTATTTGGGTTGGTGGCGATAAAGCTTATGAAGGAATGGCTGAAGTAGGTAAACGTTTCGAAGAAGATACTGGCGTTAAAGTAACAGTAGCTTTCCCAGATAAACTAGAAGAGAAATTCTCTCAAGTAGCAGCAGCTGGCGATGGCCCAGACATGATCTTCTACGCTCACGACCGTTTTGGTGGTTTTGCAGAAGCGGGTCTTCTTGCTGATATCAAACCTTCTAAAGAGACTAAAGAAGGTATCGTAGACTTCGCATGGGACGCTGTTTCATACGAAGGTAAAACAATCGCATACCCTGTTGCTGTTGAGTCAGTTTCTCTAATTTATAACAAAGCGCTTGTTCCTAACCCACCTAAGTCTTGGGAAGAAATTCCAGCACTTAACGCTGAGCTTCAAAAAGACGGCAAGAAAGCAATCATGTGGCCTCTACGTGGCGGAGCTTACTTCACATGGCCTTTACTAGCAGCTGACGGCGGTTACGCATTCAAACAGACTGCTGAAGGTTACGATATTAAAGATGCGGGCGTAGCGACTGACGGTGTTCAGAAGTCTCTAGGTTTCATCGAGAAGATGGTACAAGACAAAGTTATCTCTGCCGACATGGATTACTCAGTAGCTGAGTCTGAGTTTGTTGCAGGTAACGTTGCAATGACCATCAACGGTCCTTGGGGCTGGGCAAACATTGAGAAAGCTGGCGTAGACTACGGTGTAGCAACACTGCCTAAGTTTAACGGTAAAGCGTCTAAGCCTTTCGTTGGTGTATGGGCAGGTGGTATCAGCACTGCTTCTCCAAACCGCGACCTAGCTGTTGAGTTCATGGAAAACTACCTACTAACAGATGAAGGTATGAAGACCTTGAATGACGACAAGCCACTTGGTGCTGTTGCTCTTAACTCTTTCCAACGTCAACTAGACAGCGACACACGTATTGCAGCAACAATGGACAACGCGATGAACGGTGAAATCATGCCTAACATCCCTCAGTTCACAACGTTCTGGTACAGCATGGAAGAAGCGATCGGTAACGTAGTTGACGGTCGTCAATCTGTTGATCAAGCACTCGATGCTGCTGAAGCTCGTATGACTAAGTAATAATAAAGCATTACCTTTTAAGGAGGGGGCAACCTCTCCTTACTTTTCTATTTTTATATCTCGTTAGCAGGTTCCTCTATGCAGTCAGTTCAAGGTTCAGATGCGATCCCGGCACCATCAAGCCTTCCAGGCAGTAAAAGCGTCTTCATCAAATGGGGGTTGCTTGGTAGTGTTGGTTTAATTAACGGCTACGCTACAATTTTAATGTATTCTCGCGGTGAGCTCGCATTTGCGCTGCTTACGGTGATCTTAACGGCTTTGGCACTTTACATTTTTGGCAGTAAGAAAACTTACGCCCACCGTTACATTTACCCAGGTATTGCCGGAATGATCTTATTCATTCTTTTCCCATTGGCATACACCGTAGGGCTTGCGTTTACTAACTACAGCGCAAAAAACCAGCTTTCTTTAGAGCGTACTCAAACCGTTCTTTTAGACCGTTCATTCCAAAGCGGTGAAAGTTACCCATTTACTTTGTACAAAACAGATGACGGTCACCAGATCGTAGTGAAAGATGGCGACCAGCTGTTGGCAACTGACGTATTTTCTCTAGAAGGTATGACAGCAACAGACATGGACCTATCAGCAATCGAGTCTGCGCAAGGTGAAAAAGAGAAGATCAAAGCGATCATCCAAAACCGTTCAGCGATCAGTGGTGTTGATTTCCATCTGCCAAACGGTGATGACATCCGCATGAGTGGCTTACGTAAGTTTGCTGCCGTTGCTCCGCTTTACACCCTTCAGGACGACGGTGAAACGCTATACAACAATGAATCTGGCGAAACCTTGAAGCCAAACATGGAAGTGGGTTTCTATCAACCAGTTGATGATAAAGGTGAGTTTACGGGTAACACAATCTCTCCAGGTTTTGTTGTAGAAATCGGAACAGCTAACTTCGAACGTGTTTGGAAAGATGACGGCATTAAAGAACCGTTTATTAGCATCTTTATATGGACGGTTGTATTCTCGATTTGTACTGTCGCCTTCACACTTGCGATTGGTTTGATTCTGGCGAACGTTGTGCAATGGGAAGAGCTGAAAGGCCGCGCAGTTTACCGTGTTCTGCTGATTCTGCCTTACGCCGTACCAGCGTTTATCTCGATTCTTATCTTTAAGGGTCTATTCAACCAAAGCTTTGGTGAGATCAACATGGTGCTTGAGAGTATCTTTGGTTTAAGTCCTAACTGGTTCTCAGACCCGATTCTTGCAAAAACCATGGTGTTGATTGTTAACACATGGCTAGGTTTCCCTTACATGATGATTCTGTGTATGGGTCTACTAAAAGCGATTCCTGAAGACTTGTACGAAGCATCAGCGATTGATGGTGCGAACTTCATTGATAACTTCAAGCGCATTACGTTCCCATTGATGATTAAACCGCTTACACCGCTATTGATTGCAGCGTTTGCCTTTAACTTCAACAACTTCGTAATGATTCAACTATTGACGAACGGTGGCCCGAACATGATTGGTACTTCTGAGCCAGCGGGTTACACAGACTTGCTTGTAAGTTACACGTACCGAATCGCATTCGAAGGCGGCGGCGGTCAAGACTTCGGTCTAGCAAGTGCTATCGCAACGCTTATCTTCCTACTGGTTGGTGCACTAGCGTTACTAAACCTTCGTTTCACTAAACTGACTCAAGATTAAGGAGCACGACAATGGCTATGGTACAAGGTAAAGGCCTTAAATACCGACTATGGGCAACGCATTTTGCGCTGTGGTGCTTCTTAGCGCTCATTATTTTCCCACTGTTAATGATTATTGCTATCTCATTCCGTGAAGGTAACTTTGCAACCGGTAGCTTGATTCCAGATAACCCATCTTTGGAACACTGGAAGCTAGCATTAGGTATGTCAGTGACGAATGCTGATGGCTCGGTAACGCCACCTCCGTTTCCAGTACTGACTTGGTTATGGAACTCAATAAAAGTAGCCGGTATTACCTCTATTTTAATTGTGGCACTGTCTACAACATCGGCTTACGCATTTGCTCGTATGCGCTTCAAAGGTAAAGAAACTATCCTGAAAGCGATGATGATTTTCCAAATGTTCCCAGCAGTACTTGCTCTCGTAGCAATCTACGCGCTGTTTGACAAACTTGGTCAATACATTCCGTTCTTAGGCTTGAATACGCACGGTGGTCTAATCTTCTCTTACCTAGGTGGTATTGCACTGCACGTATGGACGATTAAGGGTTACTTTGAAACGATTGATAACTCTCTGGAAGAGGCTGCAGCCCTTGATGGTGCAACACCTTGGCAAGCATTCAGACTGGTTCTACTACCACTGTCTGTGCCAATCCTAGCGGTTGTGTTTATTCTATCTTTCATTGGTGTTGTTGGTGAGGTGCCAGTTGCTTCAATCCTACTATCGGATGTGAATTCTTACACACTAGCAGTAGGTATGCAGCAGTACCTATACCCTCAGAACTACCTATGGGGTGACTTTGCGGCAGCGGCTGTACTATCAGCACTTCCGATTACTATCGTGTTCTTACTTGCTCAACGTTGGTTAGTTGGCGGTTTGACGGCAGGTGGTGTAAAAGGATAAGCTGTACTCTATAAGAAAGAAAAAGAGCGACCGTTAGGTCGCTCTATATTGGCATTTTTATTACATCATTTGGTTTGGCCGCCGATCAGTAATAAAAATAACCCTCAGGTTACGCATAGCTGGCTACTAATCAGGTTCCTTACGCTATTAATGATTAGTGGTTTTTGTAACTCTAACCCAGGTATTTACTTGGGTTTTTTTATGCCTGCTACTTTTTGTTTTTTGTCTCAGCGTTACTCGTCAACTATCGCGCTCATATCTACTTTAAAACCCAAAATTTCGAGTTACTTCTCTCCTAAATACCGACCGCTTCATTTTGGTTACTTGTAGAAATGAACTAATCTCACAAATCAGACACTCAGTATAAGTGGCCGTTGTACTATTGATATGTTGCTAATATTCCAATGCGTGATACTTCAATGATTTGTATGCAACAAAACCTGAAATTGCACTGAAAATGTGTAGGGAAGCGAGAGGTAGTTACAGAGTCTTTAAGTGGTATTTGTGAGGGTTATGGAAGTGGCTTTATTTATATATCTGGTTTTTGGCGGGAGTTAGAAGTCAGAACTCTTTGCTCGAGGGAGCACAGCCTAAGTGTTGCAATAATACATAGATGCTTTCTTGATCGAGTGCCACGCGACGAAATAGATCGGCAAATGTCGGATCTCCGCCGAAACACGTTTGGATATAGTGGTTGATTTCATTGCTGTCGTAGCCTTCGACGTACAAAGTTCTAACCCATTGGTACTCAACAGCCTTTAAATTGTTCAGTGTAGACTCGCTAAGAGTGGGGCGTATGACGCTCAAGAGTGGCTCCAAGAAATTCAAATGCATCTATTATGATTGGCGGTATTTAATCAGAGCAAAATGACGACTTTATTACAGTCAAAATAAATCGGTGAACAAGTGCCGATTCATTTCAACCTTTGGCTGGGTATCACGCTCTTATCGTCTGTATTGGGTGTGCAGCGGATTTGGCGGTGTAGAGCACGAAGGTATCAAATAGATCAATGCCAAGCAGGCGCTTGGCATTGTAATAAGGTTTTGTCGGGGGGGAGGGCTGCTGGTGGACCTTACTTAAGGTACTTCACGTGAGCTTCCATCTCTTCACCTATCTGTTTTCGCATGTTCATTAGGCGAATAGCCGAATCTCGTAATTCGATGTCTTCTGGCGTCTCTGGTATCCACTCTGGCACTTTAGTCGGATTACCATTCTCATCGACAGCGACCATAATAACGATACAGTGAGTTGTTAGGCGGTTATTGAGCTCTTTAGGGTCGCTTGCTTGCACGTCGATAGCGATATGCATTGAAGATGAACCTGTGTAGATGACCTTTGCACTTACCTCCACAAGGTTGCCTACATGAATTGGGGCAACGAATCGAATTCCGCCTGCATAGGCTGTTATACAGTATTTGCCGCTCCAACCTGCGGAACAAGCGTAGGCTGCTAAATCGATCCACTTCATTGCTGCACCACCATGAACTTTACCACCAAAGTTCACATCCCCGGGTTCAGCTAAAAAACGCAGAGTAACGTCTCGTTTACCATCTTGTCGGCTATTGCTACTGCTCATCTATCTTCCTTCATTATTATTTTGCTGCATAACATGCTTGTTACTTGCTAGTAACAATATACTTAAGATGACATAAGTTAAAGCGGATAATCTCACGGTTAAGACTATTTTTTTCAAACAGATGATCAGTTGATGAATATTGGTGTTTAAAGGCCTATGAGGCGAATGGCAAACATGGATGAAGTGATATCAAGCTAAGAGATCATAAATACTGATTGAGTCGCTAGGTAGGTCGATTACAAAAAAAACACCTAGCGCAATGCTAGGTGTTTCTAAGCCGTGTGGTACTCATGTCGGTACCTTTTTTTGTGTTAGCCAACTAACCGCTGTTGATTTGGTTTAGTTAAAGTGACTGTATCTCAGTTACCACTAAAGTGGTAGTGATTATTGTTTTCTTATCAGCTCACTTTTACTGTTTTACAAAGTATAGATCCTTCGCGTAGATATTTCCTTTCGGATTATTGTTTGGGAAGCCTTTTAGTGTATTTCGCACTAATCGTGTGTGATTGTAATGATGCATAGGCATAGCTGCTGCCGAATCGTTTACTAGCGACTCATCATGCTGATATAAAGCGAAGCGTTTAGACTGATCTTCCGTTTTACGCGCTTGCTGTAAGAGCTCATGATAATCTGGATTACAGTAGCCACTCTCATTTGCTGTGTGAAACGTGAGTTTGAATATTTACCCTAATGTGAGCGTTGGGTAATGCGTTTAGCTTTGTTGAGGGAGAGGAGCCTCAAGCCTTGGTTTTCTTTTGATTTGAGCAAGGATGACACCGGAAATCACCATCACACCACCAATGATGTGGAACTGGTTAATCTCTTCGCCAAGCCATGTCGCGGCTAATACGATCGCAACAACCGGAAGCAAGTTCATGAACATCGCGCTTGAGTCAGCACCAATGGTGTCAATCGCTTTCACCCACATCCAAGGTGCTAAAATTGAAGCGGCAACCGCGGCGTAAGCTATCAATGGGATCGCTTGTTGCGGTGGTAAAAGCTGTTCGCTGGTAAGCCAAAGTGGTGTAAGCATCGCGACAGCAAACAGACCCTGAATGTAAATCACCACCCAGCTACTGATTGACATCTTCCAGCGTTTCAATAGCACACAATAAGACGCATAAACAAAGGCCGCAATCAGCATATAGCCATCGCCTTGAGTCAACTCTTGATGCATGAAAAACAAAGGATCGCCTTTACCTAACATCAGAGCTAAGCCTGACAGTGACAACACGCCACCCACAATACTCAAACCAGAAATGGACTTGTGCAATAAGGGAACGCTTAGAAACACACTGATCAACGGGACTAAAGATGTGATCAATGCCATGTTGGAAGCGGTTGTTGTTAAGCCTGCGTAATAACCTAGAGATTGGTTCAACACCATACCCAAAAAGCCGAGGAACGCTAATTTCGATAGGTTTGGCTTAATAACAGCCCACTGCTTCATCACCGGGCGAATGCAGAAAGGCGTGAGAATTAACATCGCAAAAAACCAGCGGTAAAAACTCATCGCGCTAGGTTCTATGGTGCTTGCAGCAAGCTTGTTGACGATTGCATTGGCGCCCCAGATACAGACTGTAAAAAATGGTAAGAGATAATGCATGTGAATTCCGTCGCAAATGAGTTGATGCGGCTAGTTTGACAGGTCGTTATACTTACAAGTATCTTTAGAAAGACATCAGGCGCGATAGGAAGACAAGTTTGAAAAAACACTCCAGAAACCTTCACCCATCCTTATCAATTGATAAGGCACCATCCAACGTATTTATGAATTTTGAAGCGTTTCTTTCGAACACTGAGACCCGAGTTCATAGCCACTCATGGGGACAGGTTCAATTGATCAGTGGCGGTATATTAGAGATGGAAGCGGAAAACACCCGATTTCTAGCACCACCGCATTTGGCGATTTGGGTACCGGCCGGGGTGATGCATTGCAGTTATAACCGTAAGCCTCTGGACTACTGCTCGCTAAATATCGCGCCAGAACTCACGCAACACTTGCCAGAAAAAACCAGTCTTATAAAGATCACGCCGATTGTGTCTTCTATCATCGATGACTTTCGCGAGCGTGGAATAAATGTTGCGGAAACAGAACAAGATCAAAGGCTTGTCCAGGTACTGCTTGACCAGCTTGCGCAGCGTGAGGTTGAGCATCACTTCTTGCCTTCAACCGACAATAAGTATCTAGCGCCTATATTGGCTTCTGTTGAAGAGAACCCAACCGACGAAGTGACACTGAAAGATTGGGCTGAACGTGTCCACACCACGGAAAGAACCCTTTCTCGCCACTGCCAGACGGAGCTTGGAATGAGCTTTACCGAGTGGCGACTGCGAGTGCGCTACCTTTACTCAATGGACTTGTTGAGAAACGGCCAATCGGTTAAAGAGGTCGCTCTTACATTGGGTTATAACCAAGCAAGTCCATTTATCACCATGTTCAAACGTTACGCGAACCAAACGCCAGAGCAGTATAAGAACCGTTTGTTGTAGTTCGTTCTATGTACTTAAACTTTACAACATGCCCAATCAAGTCCTGGAACTCTGTTTGGGCGTATCTGAGATTTTGCCGATGAATTCAAGATGTATCGTAGATAAAGTGTTTGAATTTCAATCGATACGCGGTTGTTTCGGATAGTGAAGTTGTAGAACCACCACTGGCCTCCCTCCTAGTTTCCTAATTTTGTTCCATTGGATTACTTAACTGCTTAACCACTCAGAAAACCTCTAAAGCTCCAGAGAGACTCTTTATTCTTGGACGTAGTAAACTGCATATCCTGCCTCTCTCCATATTCTTTCAACGCTTTTCATCTTATTTTTCAGTTAATACTGACTACACCTTAATCATTTATGGCTGACTTTTCCTCTTTTTAGACCTCTGACAACTTTGGATCCGAAAGCTAAGATACGTCAGATATGCCTCTGGGTAATATTTGATGTTCATTAGTTCATTTCCGAATCTAAATTTAATTATTTAATATTGTTCTATCGAAACGAGGTTGTTTAGGAATAACAATCTCGCTTCGGGGTTAATTAAAAAATCATGATGCAGTTAAATTAATAATTGCAATTGCAAAGGAGAGCATAATAAATAAGAGAGAACAGTATGAAATTATTAAATAAAAACAAATCAAATTTGACGTTAGCACTTGCTTCTATTTTATCATTATCATTCACCTCAGTTTTTGCGGATGAATATCAGGACATGTCTGACCCTATGGCTGTCTATTCTCAAGCAGGATTAGGTTTTACAAATAAAGGTGTTAATTTTAAGTTTGGCCAAGCCTATGACACAAGAAATGATGAAACAATGGCTATGCATGTTCTAGAGGTAAAAGGCTTTGCTGCCGAAAGTTTAAGCCTAAAAGGTGATGACAGTTTTGACTCGTTGCGCTATCGCGACTTCAACGTAAACATAGAGAGTGGATTGGGCTCTCAACTTGATTTGAACTGGGACTTCGATAACAAAGTAGGTTCTACTTCTTACTCCTTTATTCAAGCATTACCAAGCATAGGGCCAGTGCAATTGTATCCTCTCGTCGGTGTGGGACTGTCAGTTGCAGATGTGCATTCACACTTGATCAAACCAGGCGCCGACTATGAAGGCTCTATTGGCTACACCATTCCATCTAGTTTTGCGGTGATCGGTTCGTATTCCAAGATCGACGTCACGGACAATATTTGGCTCAACTATAACCCCATGTATACAACCCAACTTGGTGGTGTAGAGCTCGCGAGCGATTTTTATGGTTGGCAGCATGAAGTGGCTGCAAGTTACCAAATAGATAGCCAGAGTAATATACGGGCATTCTGGAATTTTGGTGAAGTTATCACTGGTACCGATTTTAGAATCGAATATAACCATCAATTTTAAATTTAGAAAAAAACCACAGTAAATAAATCAACCTAACAATATCAATTAAATTATTCTAACTAATAATTTAAAAATAGGATTATTATGAAAAACACAGCAATATCATTGTTGATTGCATCTATTTCTCTTGGAAATGTAGTTAATGCAGAAGAAATTGTACCAACGGATGCTGAATTAACAGGGCAACGAGTGTATCACCACATGGAAAACATGATTGGTTTCATGGAGAAAAATGGACTAAATCAATTTGAATTTCCTGGCTTAGCCGATCATACTTGGGACGTTATCACGCCTGCACTGGACCACATTTACGCTAAAGCGATGCTTGACGTATCCAATGGCCCTATTGAAGTGACGGTACCAGCTCGTGAATCTAGTCGATATGCTTCATTCCATTTACTGGACGCTGAGCATTTCGCGGCTTATCACGAAGTGACTCCTGATGAAGGTGGAACCTACCTTATTATTCGTTCTGGTTCAGATTATGACACGCCAGAGGGGAACTATATCGACACCATCGAGGTCAACGATGACCTGATTTTTGCTTTTATTCGAGTGCAAACATTCGAGTATCGTGACAACGGAGGGGCTGATGAGTGGCGTAAGCAACTTGTTATCGACAATCACTCAGCTGTTTCAAATGTTGTATTGCCTGATCGTGCCAATGTTCGAGAGGTCCTCCGCTTTGCAGACCAAATTACCGATGGCTGGGTTCAGACTCACGACAACATCCAAACCATTATCGCAGATGAAAACTTCGACCAAGAAAGGCTAACCGAGGTTAGGAGTTACGTGCATAACTTAGCCTCGTCCGGGCTAGTAGTGAACAATTTGTCTGGCTTTGAACACCCTGGTCATGTTGATGATCTTGCCGATGAAAGAAGACGTTCAGTATTAACGCATTTAGGGCATCTTGGCTTTCCTGCAGAGCATGCATATTATGAGTTGATCCCGATGACGCCTGAAGGCGAAAAGTTGAACGGAGCTGAAGATTTTGTCTTGACTATGCCTCATGACCAAGCCGTTGGACAATTCTGGTCTGTCACGCGTTACTCGGATGAGACCCGTTTGCCTCTCGATCCTGCAACGATTGGTGGGTCACAGCGACAAGTATGGGCTGGAGGAAACACGTCACCTGACGCTGATGGCAATATCACCATTACGTTCTCAAGCCATAATCCAGAGAACGAAACCTACTGGATGCCAGTAGTGGATGGCGAAGACTACTACTTTGTCGTTCGTTACTACCTACCTCAGGAAGGCTTAGCAGGTAGTACCGTGCAAAGTTTGATTTATCAGGGCTCACCTTTGGAAAGTCTAATGGTTCCGAAAGCTTCGTTTAACTATGGAAATTAATGTTTATCGGGCAGCTAAGGACAGCGCCTTATTCCCATGAGCTACCGATACGAATTTAATTGACCTAATTAGCATGCGAAAAGATTTGATCGATTTCTTTGTGCAACCATGTCACTAAGGGTGTTCTAGAGAGTTTCGATGGGATGAAAGCACCAATATCACTACTTGGTGTGTCTTCTTTGTTCGGGGATATAAACCTCGTCCCTTTTGGGAGTTCGGTGTCAAAGATATCGATGCAAGGCATTAGTGCGTTGGATTGAGATACAACGTGCAAACAGATACTTAACTGGTCTGCTCGAAGTGCCACGTTTGGTGTGACTCCCGATTCGCGTAACTTTGTTTCAATTAGATTCTCTTTTTTATTGAAATCTGGAAGCTGGAGAAGAGCGAGAGGGTATTGCCCTACATCGTGAGCAGTACGCTGGGTGTTGATGATTGGGTGTCCTTCTCTGCAGACAAGCTTGAAGGTACATCGCGCCACTTTCTTCTGAATTATTTGTTTGGAAATATCGAGCGGAAGATAGTTAATACCGATGTGCACTCTTGCCATGGCCAGGTTATGCTCGGTATCTTGACCCCAATTGATTATTTTCAATGTTGCATTTGGCATTGAGGCGCTAAGGTGTGTATACAATTTTCGGGAGATAGGGCGATACATTGAAGTATTGATGGCTATGCAAATATCACCAGTGTACTCGCTAGGTTTGAAATTTTGGTTTCGAGAAAAAACATCTTCCAGTAACTCGAATAGCGCCGGTAATTTATCTAGAAGCTCTAAACAATAAGGCGTTGGTTCTAACCCGTATTGTCGGCGGATGAATAATTCGTCACCAATATCTTCACGAAGTTTTTTGAGCTGTTTGCTAACCGCAGGTTGCGACAAAAACATTCGTTCCGCAGTACGTTTAGTATTGCGTTCTTCTCCAAGAATTTTGAGAAGTTTAATAGAGTTAAAATCCAGTTTCCTTAACAGACCGTCATCCATAACCGTAGCTACTATATTTTGTTGATTTTTATACAATAGTACATGGGTGAGTCTGTTCCCGCCAGATGAAGGAGTAGGATGTGTGAATTATCGTGGAATCGCCAATCTATTTTTTGTTGTTATCTGGAACATAACTCAAACATCATGCGATCAATTTAACAAGCGAGGCACCTAGGGTTCTTTACTAGTCTTTAACAGCTTATATATTTTACTCTGTTGTTCGGTGACATCCTCATAGTGTTGGTTCAATAGCGCGCTGTTGATACCGACCTTGAACAGTATGTACGTTTCTCCATCGACCTCGAACCAATAGAAGGTTCCGTGCTGGTTATACGTGGTCATTGTTTTGTTTATCTTCATGAGATATACATCAGCAGTGCAAGACATGCAGACGTACATAAGCCAAAGAAAGAAAAGAAAAACCACGAGCCTAATACTGTTTTTTCTTTTCCTACCTCTTCATTACTTTGCTGCCAACCAAGTTCACGAACCTGAGCTTTGGTAAGGTTTAAGTCTAGTTTCTCTATGTATCTGTTGAGTTCGTCATTGTGTACTGAGCTAATCATGTTCTATCTCCCCTAATCATTTGACTGGTATTTTAGGGGAGCTCAGTGTTTGGTTAAATTAGATATTTTGTAACAAGCGTTTAGATAAATAGAACACGATGAATAGCAAAAAGCCTCCGTCGTGGAGGCTTTGGTTAAAAGTGGTTTAGTCCATGGCTATCGCTATGTTTAAGCCCAAAAACTAAGTCTATGTCGAAGCTCAAGTCTAAGACTGCGATGGGGATACAAACCGGGTTTTCGATTCGTCTAATTGGTCAAAGAGGCTAAAGAATCCTCTCACATCATCTTTGTGGTTAGTGCTCACGTCAGCGCTTTCTAGCATTTGATCTAAGCTCTTCTCCCCAACAAAGTACTCTGCCCAAGTGCGTTTAGATACGCTGATTTCAAGGTCAGCTTGGCGATTGTAGTCTTCGGTGTCTGAGATAAACTCAGCGACAGTGCTACGTACATGCAATCCCATTGTTGGGGCATCCGAGTCTTTTATCGTAATTGCCATCATTTGGTCTTCCCCATAGCTTGCGATTGGGTCTAGACGCACTCGAAATTGGCCCACCAACGTCTCGGCTGGGGATCCTATGATTGAATTAGCATCTGAAAACACCACGCTTGGTATTTGGACTTTTCCTTCTAATTCAAGAGCCTTGGTTAGATACCAAGATCGGGGGATTGATGCCTCTGTTTGGTAGCCCATTTGTCTTAATGTGTCTGCCAAAAGCTGTTTAGCTTCTTCATCGTTCGGGACAACACGGACTAAGTAGCCGCCGAGTTCTGCTGACCATGCGAGTTCATTGTTGGCAATAGTCTTGTTTAGCTCTTGTTTTACCGCGTCTACTCCCCCAAACCCTTCAATGATTTTCTTAGCTTGAAGGTTCGGCTCAATACGGTTCAAGGTTTCAGCTTCACCGTTAAACCAACCAAGCGCATGGTAATAGATGTTTTTCGGATAATAAGAAAACTCACCATAAGTCATCTGGTTATGGGGTAATTCGGCGAGATCTTGTGGTAACTGAACCGAGTAAGTTAACTCTTCAGGTGTTTTACCTTGCAGAATCCCTCGAATAGTTTGGTCATAGAGGTACATAATTCCATCATAGTAACCGTTCAATGTGGTTTGGATCTCATCATGGCCACTGAGTGGTTCAGTGTGCGTGTTGATAAGATGTTCTGGATTTAAGTCTCTGATAAGGCGGATACCTTCAGCCCAAACTGTCGGATCACGATACACTGAACCTCTTAATGTGTAGAAGTTCGGGTAAGTTGGCCATAGGTGGTTGTTGAGTACCGTTTTGGACTCAGGCAGATAGACGATCACTTGATCGTCGGTATCACTATCAAAGTCGGTGTAGAAAACCATCTCGACACCATCAACCGTCATTGTTTGGCCTTGTGTTACAGGAGTATTTACTGGCACAAACCCTTGTGTTTTACCTATCGGTGTTGGTGATTTTGCGTCAGGCCCCTCAGCAGGCAGAAGCACCGAAAATTGCTCATAGGCACGGGCTGTTAGCGTTGGTGATAATTCAGGAATCGACGCACCTAAGCCGCCGCTTTCTAGAACGTTTTTGTTGATCTCTGGATGACCAATCACTTTGAGCTCGCCATCAAAGGCTTGTTGAATCGCTTGTGCACCAAATACATAATGAGAATGGCTATAAATGACGGTGTGGATCGGCTTTTCACTAATGTGTTTGCGTACTAATTCCAAGATCTCCGTTGCTTCTTCAATGTCGTCACCAGAGTCATAAATGATAAGGCCAGTTTCGCCCTCAATAACTGTTTTGTAGCCGAAATGATAGCCAGTGATTGCCCAAACTCCATCTGTTACTTGTTTGATGTACGCCTCTTCAGGCTGAGTCTTTGCTACGTTTTCTATCACCGAAGCATTCACTACTCCGCCATTGTTATACTTAGTCAGCACTACTTCACTGTCGTTATATACGTTTTGTGGAGAGGTAAACATCGTGTCTTGAGCGATGGCAGTTGCGCTTAATGAAGCTGTCAGAATGAATAGCTTGATTGATTTTGTTGTTGAATTAAGTTTCATTGGTTTTCTCATGGTTTAATACTGTCCGAATTAATTCTGATGACCGATACTAAATTTAATGTTCCTCTTACTCTTTTGTTTATTAAGCTAGTAAGAAGTTAAATAAGTGATTGAGTGTTGTCTTTCTATATTGTTTAGCTGTTTAAACGCATAACCAATATAAAAAAGAAAACTAAATAGCCTGTTAATACCATACTTGCTGGTAAGTATTTCATGTAAGCTCCTTATCTTTTCTTCATTTAATATCGCATTTGATTTTTAGAATTAGTAGGAATTAGAGAAATTCATTATTGCTACTTAGCTATAATCAAATTTGAATTTCTCTAATTCATAGTGCTAATGGATTCGGACGTGAATAATAGCCTCAGTTCGCCAATCACGGCTTTTAGATTCATTACCGGAGTTACTATGAAAACCAAATCACTACGCACTGTTATTCCTGCATTGCTACTCACCTTATCAAGCACAGCGGCGTTTGCTGGAATGGAACTGCAAGAGCGAAAGGTTCCGACCCCAGCAGGAATATCGACAGAGTTTGCTCAGTTATTTGAGAACAGAGTTATCTCACCGGCAATTCCTGTTCCTAACAACACGGCAGAGTGGTTGGCGTTACAAGCCCAATTTGATGCGCCAGGTATTAAGATTGCTCAACAAGCTCTAGAGCGCTTGGACGTTACTTATGAAGCTAAGCAGTTTGCCGGAGTCGATACGTTCTTTGTTACGCCGAAGAATATCGCCCCTGAATACAAAGATAAGTGGCTAGTCCATATCCATGGTGGTGCATTTGTTTTCGGTGGGGGTGAATCAGCTTTACGAGAAGCTATTTGGGTTGCGAACGGGCTTGGTGCTCAGGTGATCTCTGTTGACTATCGTCAACCGCCACTGCATCCATTCCCAGCGGCAATTGATGATGCAGTTGCAGTATGGAAAGAGCTAATAAAAACTCAATCACCAGAATCAACAGCGATTTTTGGCACATCCGCAGGCGGCAACTTAACGTTAACAACGACACTTAAACTGCAAGAACTCGATCTTCCCACACCTGGCGCATTGTTTGTTGGGACTCCTTCCGTCGACCTTAAAGAGACATCGGATTCATGGTTAACGATGCAAGGCTTAGACCCTCTAGGTCAGCGAGAAGGGTTGATTGAGGGCACTTTCGATGTCTATGCTGGTGGAGAAGCGCTTGATAATCCTCTTATTTCACCAATATACGCTGATATTGATGAATTCCCACCAACGATATTCATTTCAGGCACTCGAGATCTCTTGTTAAGTGATACGGTTCGTATGCATCGATTATTACGCAGTGCAGACGTAGAAACTGACCTGCATATATATGATGGCCAATCTCATGGTGATTATATGAGTGGTATCTTAATCGATATGCCAGAGTCTGAAGATGCTATTAATGAGTTAGGCCAGTTCTTCAATAAACATATCAACTAGTTTATTTCAGCAAGCTAATATTGAATCACACGGATGTGAATTTTTATTTGGAGGATATAATGACAACGTTATTCACTTCACTTTTAAAATGTATATCCACGTTACTACAAGCTAATTATCATTACTCTCAACATCAATCTGTCATGGATCATTCTTATTCGCTTGCCCCTATGTTTTCATTGGAACAAAGTGATGACGGGAGATCGTTGTGATAAGACGTTTTTATTCGATGTTAGTAGCCGTTTTTCTAACCATACCCTTATGTCTAACCATACCTAATGCGCTAGCCATGCCAAGTATTGCTTTGGAGCTCGCTGACACGTCGAGCCCCAAACATACTCTTTCGAGCTTCATCAGGGATTCGAGTGTGGTTATCGAGCATTGGAAAAATGAAACACTGCATCTTAAAGAAGCGCAGCATGCTTATTCACAAGTGATCAGAACCATGGATTTGTCTATGGTTCCGAACCGAAGCCGAACAGTTGTCGTGATGGAGAAAATAATTCTTCTTCGTGAGTTGTTGGATCGAATTGATCAAGGCACTCATCAGCTAGTGCCAAATGTCGAGCAAATAAGGGGAGAAGATATTGATCACTGGCGTTTAGGCAATACTGAGATCGTATTGTCTCGCCAAACTCTAGGCGATCGAACCGATCAGTTCCTATTTAGTTCTAACACCATTCAAAGCCTTTCTCGGTGGTATAGAACGATGTCAGTCCTTCCGTACTATGGCAAAGCACGTCCAGACTATTATCAGGAATTTCTGATTAGCCCCGGACCTATGTTCTCTAAGCAATTTGTTCTTTCTTTACCTTCATCTTTTAATCAACTTTATGGGCCGCTTCCTTTATGGCAATGGCTTGCACTCACTGGCGTTTTGTCACTATGTAAGATAATGATAAGAATTAGCTTTTTGCTTGGTGAACGCTGGAATCGTCGCTGGGAAGGTAAAGGCTTGAAATGGCGGGCAGGTCGACTGTTGTCGCTGGTGGGCGTGGTGAATTTGCTGTTTTTAGCAAGATGGGTGATTGATGATGGGATATGGATTACAGGTGGTGTTTATCAGCTGTTCACCACCTTCTTCCTACTGGCTCAGTTCTTCTTCGTCTCATGGCTTATTATGGCCATTTTCAATTATTTCGCTGATATTTATGTATTCAAAAAGCACAATGGAAAGCACGTAGATTCGTCACTGATTACCGTATTAGCACGTATATTTGGCGGGTTGACGATCGCTATTCTTGGCATTTATGTCATCGAATTTATGGGGTTCTCAATCTCCCCAATATTGGCAGGTTTGGGTGTGGGTGGCTTAGCGGTTGCACTGGCCATTCGCCCTATATTGGAGAACGTAATCAACGGATTAACGCTCTATGCTGACGGGGGCGTAAAGATTGGTGAGTTTTGTCGTTATGGAGACAAACTAGGAACCATTGAGAGTATTGGTTTGCGTTCGACTCGAGTCCGGACGCTAGAGCGCTCTTTAATTACCATTCCTAACTCGGAATTTGCCAACATGGAAATTGATAACTTGGAGCGACGTGATAAGCGACGCATGGATCATGTGTTGAGATTGCGTTCCGAAACTACCCTTGAGCAATTACGCGTACTGATCGTTAATCTGCGCCGGTTGTTACTGCAACATCCAATCATCGAAGAAGATCCAGTTCGAGTGAGGCTCATGGGTGTTGGGGAATACTCCATCAATATTAATCTGATGGCTTACATTAGCTGTCGTGACCATGAAGAGTTCATGGCTGTCCAAGAGGATATTTTGTTTTCTGTATTGACCCAAGTCGAGAGCATTGGTGCGAAGATAGCTCACTCTACGCAATATCAACTTGTGGATGTAAATGCTAATGACAATGAGGAACAGAAACGAAAAGCCGAACAGGTTGTTGCGCAGTGGCATGAAGAGCAAGCCTTCCCATTTCCTGATTTCAGCTTTGAATATAAGTACGAAATTAAAAATACCATCATGTATCCGGCGGCAACCTCTGCTGTGCGCCCACCTTCTGCTTAAAGCAGCCTCAGACACGATTAACCTAAAGACACCTTGCCCCTAAAGACAACGTGCCTCTAAAGCGACCTATATATCGCTTTAGGGGCCAGAGCTTATCGTTAATAGTTTTTCAATTGAGGCCAGAAATCCCGCTCGCTATCGACCGTCAGGTTGAACAATACTATCAAAGTAGCTCTGCATGGTTTGATGCAATAGTTGGTGAAGTGGGAAGCCTCGTTTGGATTGCAGGTAGCCGCCCTCTACACCAATTTGGCGCATTTCTTTTGGTAAATTAGGTAATGGGTAACAGCGGAGTTCCGAATCATCTTCCGTCATAAAACTACTGCCAAAAGAGAAGGCATCTGAATTTCTGAGCTTGCTTCGTAATACTGTGAGGCTATGCGTCGCCAGCACAATATTCGCGTTGTAGCCTTTTGATATATAGAGATCTTCAATCGGAGCACGCTTGGTGTTAATGCCATCAATTAAGATTCTTGTTATTGGTAGGTGATGAATGTCTTCCCATTCACTGCTTTTACTTAACACAGGGTGATCTTTACGCGCAATTAGGCTCAATTTTACTTCGGTGAGCTTATGTTGGTAGATATCTTGAGGTAATGGAATGCCTGAAAGTTGTAGTAAATAATCGACTTGTCCATTCAGTACTTCTACCAAGCTTTTATCTTGCCAGTAGATCAATTTAAAGCTCGCTTGTGGTAAAGCTTCTTGCAGAACCTTAAAAACCCCATCGCCATACAGTTCAAGTAGAAATATATTTAATGCAATAGTGACTTCGCCGGTAAATATTTTAGGGTCAAAGTTGTGGTAGGACTCAACCACTTTTATCAAAGGGGAGTACATTTCATCGGCCGCTTCGGCGAGTTTCTCTGCCAATTCTGAAGGCTCGACGCCGTGTGCTTTACGAAGAAAAAGCTGGTCGCCAAAAGTTTCTCTTAACTTCGCCATCCCTCTGCTGACACTGGTTTGCGATATACCAAGCTTGTCTGCTGCTGCATGGGTATTACGAGTTTCAACAACCGCTTTAAGTAACTTGAGCAGATTTAGGTCTAAGTCTTGAAGTTCTTTCATGGGTTACCTTTTCGTAATGAAGTTCGAAAGCGTAACCTAAGAATAAGGGAAATTAGCCTTTGTTCAATAGTTTAAGAACGATATGTGTTAAAGAATGTTTGATACGGTTCGCAGCAATGCGCTGTGAGCAGAAGTTAGCTTTCAACGAAAGGCGTTCTAAATATCTTGAGTAAGTAAAAGGAGGGCTAGCAACATCCGTGTTACTAAAGGCGCTTAGGGCATGATGTGATACAAGAGCTTCGAGTTAGAGTACTCGTTTTAGGTAGATTCAAGGGCCTTATAGTGAATGAGTGTAGCTACAGCGCATAGGTGTAGTGAATGCCCACCTTGTTGTCGGTTTCATCGTAGATACTATACTTAAATGAAATGTTTTGGTTATCTGCGATTTGGTATGAAAAATTACCTTCCCAGTCTAACGTGTTGATTTTAAGTGTTTTGTCACTCAAAGATGTCGTGTAGATAGGTGCTATCATCATAGAGACTTGCTCTGTAATGGTAACGACACCGTACAATTGCGCCATAGCAATAGGTACGTCTTTATTAAGGTTATCGCTGGATATGACACCCGCGCCAAGAGTCGGTGCAATCAGTAGCCGTTCATGCAGCGGCAGGACTTGCATCGCGTTCAATACGAAAGTGTGTGTGTCATGTCGGTCATCATATAAATAGTCTCCCATAACGCCACTACCGAAATTGGTGCTCAGTGCCGCGGCTCTGACTCTGTATGTGTCAAAACTGTTTAGAGACTGAGCAAAAATCAATCCCGCCCAATCGTCATTGATTGCTCTAGCATATCCAAATCCGGCATCAAGGCCTTCATTGCTGTACCCTAATTGAAGGGAGCTATAAGCGGCAGTCGGGTCGGTGAAATCAATGGGTGTTGTTTCAATGGTCGCTTCTGTAAACTCTTCTACCGCGGACTCAAAATCAATTGTGTTTTCATCAGCAATGGAATAAGCGCTGATAATACAGCTCAGTAATATTAGTTTAGTTTTCAAAGTGTCTCACTTATTTAAATATTTAAAAATTAGGTATTAAAAAATGAGCTGCCTATTACCGGCAGCTCTAATTATTTAGAATGAATGTTTAAAAGAGAATAATGAAAGGTTATTACCATCATCATATTGATAGCTATAGACGAACGCGCTTGTGCTATTTAATTGATAACCAAGTTCTGCCGTGTAATCCCAATCTCTAAGCGTCGATTTGTTGCCATTCTTTTCTTTCACTTTACCTAAGCTGTAAGTGTATTCCGGTGTGAATCCTACCCACATGCTTGGGTTCAGGTTGTAAGTCATATCAAGTGATGCACTGGTGTAGTAAACACTGCTGCTCATCTGTTGATGCTTCAGGTTGCCAAGCGTTACTTGAGGTACAACAGAAAACTGTTCGTTAACCGTATTGGCCTTGTAGAGACTGAAGCTATAGTCATTCGCGCGCAAATTATCGGATTGGAAGTTGGTATCATGTTCATACTCAAAAACAAGCCCTAAGCCATCGCTTCTTTGAAAATCAAATCCCAATTCGTGGTTATCAAAATTGTCGTCACTGCTATATGAACTTAGCAAACTCCAATCGTTATTTAGTGACTTGGCATATTGAAGGCCAATATCAAAATCGTTGCTGCCATAACCAATATCAAACCCCGAATAATGTTGTTTAGAGTCAGAGAAATCAACATTGTTATTTGCAAGGACTAAAGGTGAAGAAATAAGTGATGCAATTAATAGAGATGTTTTAGTTAGTTTCATAAATATAAATCCAAGTTGTGTTTGTTTATGCCGCTATTTTATTTACTGACCGGGGAATAGACTATGAATTACAGCGATTCATATTTGCTAAACGTATATACCCAAGCACCTTGAGGTTACTTGGGTATAGACATAAAAAAGCCCCAACCAAAAATGGCTGAGGCTCAAAATTGGGCTGTTTGTTTACTTATAAGAGTTCATTGATCTCAAGAACGATTTCTTGAATCCCGAGAGTGAAAAACTGCACTCCCATACAGATCAATAGGAAGCCCATAATTCGGGTAAATGCATTGATGCCATTTTGACCAAGCGCCTTGAGCAGAGGGTACGCCATGGTTAATGTGAAGGTCGCAATAAGTGCAACGAGAGTAAGCCCTGCGACTACACCACCATAGACGCTAGTCATACTTGTGTGGTTTTCATAAGTAGCAATTTGAGCGGCCAGGCTGATGATCATCGCCATAGAACCAGGGCCACACAGTGAAGGAATGGTTAAAGGTACTAGTGCGATTGAATCTTGCCCAGAGGGGGCGGCTCCATTGTCGGGGCGAGGAAACAGCATATTGAAACCAATCGCGACAATGATGATGCCACCACCTAAACGCAAGCTCGGTATTGAAATACTGAAGAGTTCGAGTACCGATGCACCAATGAAGAAGGTGATGCACAAGGCAATGAAAAGATAGACTCCAGTCGTTTTGGCTTGCGACACAATATAGCTCTTATCTCGTCCTTTACTCAAACCGAGTAAAACCGTTGCTGCTGCGGGTGGGTTCATGATGGGTAATAGACCAAGAACCGTGAGTGTCATATAGGTGAACAATGTTTCTAAATGCATAAGAATCCCCATTTTGTGGTGGAAGAAAAAGTTAAATCACAGTAAAAAAGCGTGTGCTAGATACAGAACACTGAAGAACGAAATTGCGTCGGTTAAGGTTGTCAGCATTGGGCTTGATAGCATGGCTGGGTCGAAGTTGAGCCGTTTTAGTAGCAAGGGCAATGTACCTCCAATCACGACGGCAAGAGTGGAAGAAAGTGTGTAAGCGATGGCGATAACCAATGGCAATCCAGAGTGCTCCCCGCCAAGCGTGAACAGCGTAAGCAGAGCCAGAACACCACCAATTAGCATTCCATTGATCGCGCCGATTGGAATCTCTTTCGCGACCACATACAGCAGGTCTTTGGCTGAGATCTGGCCCATCGATAATTCACGTATCGACACTGCAACGGATTGATTCCCAGCCGCACCAGAAAGATTGGCGACAAGCGGCAACACGGCCGCTAAGACGGCAATTTGTTCAATGATGGGTTCGTAAATAGCAATGATTGAAATCGCGGCATAACTTAAGGCGACTGAAGGCAATAAAAAGGCGAGTCGACGTAGGTTACGTTTTAGTACTGGCATGGTGCGAGACTCATCACCTCCAAATACACCGGATTGCTCCAGCATTTGCTGCTTCGAACGTTGGTATAAGGCTTCATTGAGATGTTTAAAACCGACGATGCCTATTTGGAAACCTTGTTCATCAACGATGGGAACAACGGGGTGTAAAGTGGTGTCCAGCGTACTTTTAATCGTATTTAGATCCGTGTCAGGGCTGATAACGGGCACTGTGGTATCTATGTATTCCCTTAATGGCGTACCACGTGGTAGCAGCAGTACATCACGGATCTTCAGCCCGCCTAAATAGCTGCCTTCAGTGTCATGCAAGTAAACGTAGCGCCACTCTAGTCGATCTAAGTTGTGTTCTTCTGCGCTTAATATTGCGCTCAAACTGTCGATGGTAGCGTCTGCTGCCAGTTTGAGGACTTCGCTTTTACAAATCCCTCCGGCAGAGTCTTGTGGGTAGATCAAGGCTGCACGCTCCTCGTCTTTCCATGTTGAAGGTAGGGCTTGCCTGAGCTGTTTTTGTAGGTCACTTGGCAGCTCATTGAGTAGCAACCGGCGGTCTGCGGAATGCAAATATTGAAATAGCACTATGGTGCTACTTTCAGATAGTTGACTGATCAGCCATAGAAGCTCGGGATCAGATAAGTGATCAAGTAAGTTGGCAGCAAGGCTTGGGTTTACTTCGCTTAATAGAGTCCAAGTGGCGATACGTTGCTGGTCAGAGAGCTTCCTTAAGACTGATGGCAGTTCGACGGGTTCAGCCTCTAGAAGCGTTTGATTCAGTCGTTTAGCCTTTCTTAGAGTGAGACACTCCAGTATTTTGAGGTACAGCTTTTCCGCCCCTTCTGATGAAAAAGCTAATGTAATTAATGTCATATGTTAGACCTTTGACAATAAGTGAGAATACAATTAAAGCGATTTTTATTCGGATGTTTGTGGTTGTCGCTTCTTGGTCGCAAGCCGAATAAAGAGGGCGATAAATGCAGTAACCATCAGGATTAAACTGCCCATTAAGAACCACTTTGTAATCAACTCTTGATATTGCGAGACGAATGGGTGTCGCATGATCCACTTTCCTATCAGCAATAAACTGAAGACCCATGTAATCGAGCTAGTGAAGCTAACAATCAACGTTCTTATTGCGCTGAGTTGTGCAACGCCCATCAACATTGGGGTCAGTACGCGAACAAATGGGACAAACCGCGAAACGAACAGGGACAAAAACCCGAATCGGTTTAATAGTTTTTTTGCCTTGGGTAACGATTCATCTGGCAGTGTTTGTTCAGCTTTACGCATGAACGGAGTATTGTGCAGCCATCGCCCTTGAAGGTAGGCAATGATACTGCCCAAAAAAGAGGCACTGGTTAGAAGCATTAGAGCACTTGAAAAATCAATCGCGCCCAAACCAACCATGGCCCCGACAAACAGCACTAGGCCGTCACCGGGTAGTGGTAAGAAAACAAAACTCGACTCAAGGAAAAGCACGACACCAAGCAAAAGCAATAAAACGTGCAGTGAATTCAATTCAAGTAAGGCATCAAAGTCTTGCAGCCAAATCGCGGAAATAATCTCTTGCATGGAAACTCCAAGTTAACGTGGGCTCTGGCTGTTGATAGCCGGAGCCCACAATGCGTTTTAATCAAACATCAAGATGATGTAGGCAAAGAACAGGATGAGGTGGGTTGCACCATTGAGCGAGTTAGTTCTCCCGCTGCTAAAGCTCACGCTTGTCATTAATAGCGTTGCACCTAATAACACCATTTCTGCAGGGGCGAGGCCGAGTTGGATGGGTTCGTTCATTACCCCTGAAATCAGCAGAACAGCGGGAACGGTTAGTGCAATAGTGGCGAGAACTGAGCCAAAGAAGAGGTTCATCGCACGCTGTAATTGATTGGTCACGGCGGCTTTAACGGCACCAACAGCTTCAGGTGCGAGAATAATCAAGGCAACAATCAAACCACCTAGAGCCGCAGGTGCGCCCATTTCCGTGATGCCATCGTTAATTGGAATCGCGAGGCTTTTCGCTAACAAAATCACCACCATCAAATAGCTCACCAGCATAATCGTGTGGAATATATTGCTGTGCAGAGGGCCGTGATGTTCATGATGATCTTCATTATCACCATCAATGAAGTAGTCGGTATGGCTGCGTGTTTGGATGAACAGGAATACGGCATACAAGGCGATCGAAGCGAGCACTAATGTCCAAGTTAGGCTGGTCGACATGTTACCCAGCGAATCCATACTGGTGAAATTAGGCAGTACCAAGCACAGTAATGAGAGTGGAATAATGGCCACCAAGTACGCTTTTATTCCATCAAGGTTGTAGGTTTGGGTATGGTATTTCATCCCACCGATTAACAAGGTGATACCGACAAAGCCATTAAGCACCGCCATCACGACAGCAAACATGGTGTCACGCGCTAGGAAGGGATTCGATTCTCCAGTCAGCATAACGGACGAGACCATAATGACTTCGAGCAAGACAACAGACAGCGTTAATATAAGAGTACCGTATGGGTCGCCAAGCTTGATCGCCAGTGCATCTGAGTGGCGAACAACCGAAAAAATGGCGCTCATCACCGAGTAAAACAGCACCGCAGTAATCATTATGTAGGCGAACTGAGACAGCTCTCCTGTGAGTAAGTTGTCGCCGATCAGTTTGAAAAATAGAACGGCAACGATGCCAAGTGGCAGTTTGTATTCTTGTTTGAGTACGTTGAGCATGTTGAGCCTTTATTGAGTAACCGAAGGCTCGCTAATGTCCTTTAACGAGAGTAAATCGGGTGAATACTGCAATTTCCTGTGCAGCAAACGGTTCGTTTCAAGTTATGCGTTTAAGCTTTTGCATCTAAAACGATATCTACAAAGCTATGCGTCTAACCATGTTGCTAACTTAAGGTGAACCGATGATTCAGACTATGAATTAGAGAAATTCTTTGTTGCTATCAGACGACCGACATTCGCCTAATAGCGTGCTAAGTAAGCAGTAAGCAGTAAGCAGTAAGCAATGAGCGCAGTAAGTAAAAGCTAAGGCATGCTTTCAAGGGATTCAGTTTCTTCCGGTTTATAGTGGGTTGGTTTCAAGCCCACAAGAGTTGGCAAGAGTGTGCCAATAGAGATAGAAGACCATGTCCCACTTAAAATCCCGACACATAGTGCAATGGCGAAACCTTCTAGTGCGCTCCCTCCTAACAACCACAATGCTGAGACTGTGACTAAGGTGGTGCCTGATGTGACAAGCGTTCGTGACAACGTTGACACGATGGACTGATCGAGAAGGGCATCGGTTTCACCGTCTGGCTTCGCACGAAATACCTCACGGATTCGATCTGAAATGATGATCGAGTCATTCAGGGAGTAGCCCATCACTGCCAGTAAAGCGGCCAACACGGTTAGGTTGAATTCAATTTGAGTCACCGCAAAGAGCCCTAGCACAATAACAATGTCGTAAATCAACGCCGCAATTGAACCTAGCGCTAATCGCCATTCAAATCGGTAGCTCAAGTACAGCAAGGTAAGAACGAAACAAGCCAAAATCGCTAATCCGCCTTGTTCGACCATTTCTAACCCAACCTGAGGGCCAATTACGCTGCTGTTAGCAATGTGGAAATTGCTGTCTATTGGCAACAGTGCTTGGTTAAGTGCTTCTCGCAAATCGAGGTCTGTATCATTGAAACGCAGTTGCCAATTTCCCTCACTGCCTGCCGCCGTCACTTGAACATCTTGGCTCAGTGCTGAGTCGAGGTGAGATTTGAGCTGAACTTGAGTTACGTTTGGTTTTGTTTGAATGTCGGCGACAACACCTCCCGTAAAGTCGAGTCCCCAATTGAACCCCCTTGCAACGATCGATGTAATGGAAAGCGTCAAAAGAATCAGAGATATCATCGTCATCAATTGACGTATTTTGGTGACGCTAATTGATTTGGTCATTACAGTTTCACCTCATGTGAGGTGTCTCTTCCCCACAAATAATTGATAAGAATTCGAGACGCAAATACGCCGGTAAATAAGCTAGTCAGTAGGCCTAATCCGAGTGTGATAGCAAAGCCTTGAATTGGGCCGTTACCTATTGCATACAAAGCGATGGCAACGATCATAGTGGTGAGGTTGGCATCGAAAATTGAAGAGAATGCACTATCGAACCCTCGATCTATGGCTTGGGAAAAGTTTCTGCCTTCTCGCATTTTGTCTTTGATGCGTTCAAAGATAAGCACGTTGGTATCGACAGCCATCCCCACGGTTAGCACGAGCCCAGCAATGCCCGGAAGCGTTAGCACAGCGCCAGGAATGAGCGCCAATAGGCCAAACAGACACACTAAGTTGATAGTCAGTGCAGCATTTGCAACCCAGCCAAGGCGTCGATACCAACAAGCGATAAATACCAATGTAAAACCAAGCCCCAAGGCGAGTGCAGCAAAGCCATTTTTGACGTTTTCAGCACCAAGAGTTGGCCCGATTGTGCGTTCTTCAACAATGGTGACAGGAGCGGTGAGTGAGCCAGCTCTCAATAGAAGAGCCAGGTTTTGAGCGTCTGCCATTGACCCCGCGCCAGTGATGCGAAAGCGGTTACCCAGCGTTGATTGAATTGTCGCTACGCTGATAACTTCGCTTTGCTCAATGGATTGTCCTGTCTCTGATTGACTGTATTCACTGTACAGAGTCGCCATCGGGTTTCCGATATTGCTGCGCGAGTGATTGGTCATCAGTCGCCCCCCCGTGCTATCAAGGGTGATGTTAACTTCGGGTGTTCCCAATTCTCCTAGGCTGGCGCGTGCATCGATAATATGCTCGCCCCCTAAGATACTGTTTCTATGCAGAATGACAGGTCTACCATCTTGGTCATTGATGGATTTTGTTCGTGCGCTGACATTAGGCTCCACATGGTAAAACGCTAACGATGCAGTGGCGCCGATAATGTTTTTTGCGGATGTCGGGTCTTGTACTCCTGGCAGTTCGATGCGAATTCGATTTTCACCTTGGCGTTGGACTGCGGCTTCTGTGATCCCTAGCTCTTCTATGCGGCCTCGCATTGTTTGAAGATTTTGTGTCACGGTCAGAGTTCGAATCGCGCGTTTCTCTTCCTCATCCATTGAGATCATTAAGCGCTCACCAGATTGGCTCAGAGTCCAATTTGGATACTGTGTTCTTAAGTGGGTTCGAATATCGCCAAGTAATGCTTCGTTATATCGAACAATGACCACCTCACCGCTTTCTACACGACCGCGTACACGAAACTCCTGACGAAGGTCGTCGATCACTGATTGCGCGTGAGCATTAAAGACAGGGGCTAGGTCAACGTCTAAGAGAAATTGCACACCACCGCGCAGATCTAATCCAAACTTAATCGGCTGAAAGCCTAGCGAGGTTAGCCAAGAAGGAGCTGAAGGTTCGAGCGTGAGGGCAACGGTCTCCGATGATTGGATAAAATCGGACATCAAAGCTTGTGCGGGGGCTTGTTGCCCGCTTGAAGCAAACGTCACAACTAACCTATCGTTGTTTTCGCTAACACTGTGAACATCAATGCTATTGTCCACAAGATAACGATATACATCATCAGCGTGTGTCGAATGCGTTTGGTTTGAAATGTGCAAAGCTTCACGTTCACCAAATGCAGAGGGTAGGGCACTGAGAAGCATCAGTACTACAGACAACACGAGAACGATGACCTTCCATTTAGCTGAATAATTTATGGGTGCGATTGAGCGCTTTAACTTCATTTTGGTTGCATCTTATTGATTAACGCATACGTAAATAGCACCAAGCTTATTTATTAAATAAGCACCAGTATTAATCATGTATGAGTTGAAACTAAGGGATCCTAAAGGTTATCGATGGCGCTTTCGGTTTTATCGATAAACCTAACTGTTGGTTACCGAGCTATCTTAGTTTCTTGATTCAATAGAACTATGGGTTAGAGAAATTCATATTTGGTTTGCTCGACTTTGCATATATGAATTTCTCTAATTCCTCGCAGAGATTCGATTTATTTAAAACAATGTAATCTGAATTAATGATTGAGGATAAATCTACGTGGATTGCACAATATATTTAAACGATCGCAAATATAGAGTTTGCGATATTGGTGAAGGGAGATGCACTCTAGTGCTTAGTTACGCAGAAGGTATAGAGTCATTGCATGAGCATTTTAGCCATCAGTTTCTTGAGATAGAAAGAATGATAGTCATCGATATATCAACATGTTGGAGTGGAGAAATCGACACACTGTGCGAAAAGGATCGCTGTGAATTAATCGGAGATGTTCGGTTATTAACTGACATCTATTGGCTCGATGATTTTGAAATTAAAACAGATAAAGGACAAGAAATATTCCAAGGGATTTCTGCACTAGCGCTATCGACTGAATAGAAAACCCATTGATATGTTTGTCTACGGCGTTGATTTTTAAGTTGCTCTAGTTTGTTGGGGAGTGACAAACTAGAGCAACTTGTATTGATAACCCAAGCTGGGTAAACGATATTTATGGCAGCCGATGTAACGGTTGATTTTATTCTTGTTCGCCTGTTAAAAATTAAAGCTTCTCATTTCAGAAATATGCTGTTGGCTTAGTACCCAGTCAATTCCATATAGCCAGTTCCGGAATGAGAACCTTTAATCACGATTGGCCCCTCCCAATAAGGCACCGACAGCGGCATTTTGGCATTTGGATTGAGTGCCGAGACGGTCAGTTCTATTTGCTGGCTTGGAATCGAAACTTGCCACTCTGTTGGGTAGTCACGCCCGTCGATTTTAGTTTGCTTGATGGCGGTTAAGCTGATGTCTTGCTGCTTAATCGTTATGCCGGATCCATCTTGATTCATCAACCTCGCATGGGAATAACTGGCTTTGCCTGATGTTGAGTTTCGAAGTTGAAATACCACCAAGCTGGTTTCATCACTCAGCCTTAGCGCAAACCAATCCCAACCTTGTTGCGAGTCGAGTAAAAACTGCGAGCTCCACTCTCTGTCTATCCAACCTTTACCAGACACCTGATGCGTGATGCCATCAATGGTTACTTTGCCCGATACATCGATGAATGGTTGGCTGTAGTAATAAGAAGCCAACCATTCATCGCTACTTTTAGTGCTGTAGCCTTGTTCGCCTTGCTTTTGATAAGGCGCGTTGTTGGTTAACTTAAGTGAATATCCAAATTGATCCGAGTTGGCGACCAATATAGCTGGGAACAGGTCATCGGTCGTCGACGTCCATTGCCAATCATCGAGATAAACACCAAACGGTGAAGAGCCAACACCCGCAAGGTCAGCTTGGTCGCGAGACCATTTTTCATCGGCGTAGTGTTTGTCTTTGGTGGTGACGGCGCTGTGTGCCATGTAGATTTGCTGACTTTGCCACGTAGTTTCCTTAGTGCTATTGCCACTTTCCTGTGGTGCAGCCGCAAAGCGGAATTGTGTCCACTGCACGCCTAAAGTATTGCCTTCTTCATCAATTAAATTTGCGGTTAAATACCACCATTCATGACGAAAATCAGGGTGTGCTTGATGGTCGGCGGGGAAGGCGATCTCCACGCCTTTTACTACCGGCGTAAATTGCTCAGCCTCTTTTTGTGTTTCATCGTCGGTTTGTGTTTCTGCGCCAAGTATCGAACCCATATTTTGAGCTGGTGGTTGAGTGGACTCCTCACATCCTAAAAGGAGCAAGATGCCAAGTGTGAGAACGAAAACTCTCATTGATCGATTCATCACAACACCTCACTTTGCAAACTGGATACCACGGGTTTATTGACCAAACGCCACAGTGGAAGCAAGGTCGCAAACACAGCCACTAGAATAGTGATGGCTGCGATGTTGAGTGCGTCACTCCAATTCCATACGTAATTTAAACTCCAACCAAAGGCGCGCAGGGTGACGATGTCCGTCAACACATAACCGACCATAGCGCCGAGTGGTAAGGCGATAACCAGAGTGAAGGCGACCAGAACAACGATTTGCCCGACCACCATCGCCATCAATTTTTTCTGACTAACACCGAGCGCATACAACCTTGCAATGGCGGCTTTGCGTGCATCGAGCAACATGAAACAGGCGCAGAACAAGCCGATCACCGCCACCATTAAAGTGACGCCATTAAGCGCCCGAGTGATGGCAAAGGTTTGTGAGAAGATATCTAAAGCGATCGATTTGATCTGCGCTTGATCGTAAAGCTGGCTAGGGTGCAGATTGAGTTGTTGGCGTAGCTGTTCGTACACCACCTGTGGGTCGCCAGAGACTTTGATTCCCAAGCTGGTGGGTAAGTCAGTAAATCCGCTTTCGAGCCATAGATCAGGTGAAAGTAACACTTCACCATTGGGTGAGCCGTAATCGTGGAAAATCGCCCCGACGATGAGTGTTTTGTCTTGGATCGCGTCGAGCTTGAGTTGGCTTCCAAGGGACAAGCCGAGCTTCACCGCTGTAGGTTCGCTGATCGCCACGAATTCACCTTGGTAAAAGCGCGTCCAGAAGTCATCTACGCGGGATTGGAACACCATGGTTTGCTCAAGTGTGTCTTTGTCTTTGGTGCCGAGCAAAGTCGGTAAGCCCTGCAAGTTATCGTCGACATAATATTGCTTATAAACGGTTTCAACATTATCAAACTGCTCTAACGCACGCTCCACATTTGCGATTTCACCTTGGGCAGGGCTAACGTAAATATCGGCATGTAAGCGCTGTTCAAGCCATTGCTTTAACGTGGATTCAAAGCTGCCGACTAAGGTATTCATTCCGATATTGGCGGTGACGGCGAGAAGCAACGCCATCATGGCAAGGGAGAGAGGGGAGATAAGTTCACGCAGCTCAGCGAACAGATATTGTATTAACCCCGATTGGGTGCGTTTTTCGCTCCAGTTCGCTAGCACGCTGAGTGTTTTGGGCAAATACAAAGGAATCGACACCACTAACACACCGAGCCATGCCATGGTGAAGCGGTGATGCTCGCTCAACCATAATCCTGCTAACGCGAGAATGGTTAATACTGACCCGATAACAAACAGCTGATTTTCGTTAGACGCTTCCGGCGCTTGATAGAAACCGCCATGGGAAGAGAGGGGGTGTCGCACCCGCTGTTTAAAGTGCTGCCAACACGCGACAAGCGTTGCGGCCAGCGTGAGCAGCAGTGCCTGCACTAACCATTGCCACTGCCATGTACCGGGAAGCAGTGTTGCACCATAAAGTTGCTCAAGTGTTATCGCGACGGTGGGATGTAGCCAATGGCTGAGTTGAATGCCGAGAATGAAACCAAGCGACGCGCCCAGTGTGACTAAAACAGTCAGCTCGACTAACAGAGCTGAAAATACGATGCTTGGCGCAATCCCAGCTTGTTGAATTTGTACCAACAGCCGATTACGTTTCAGCAAACTGTACTTCACACCGTTGTAAGCGATGAACAGGCCAACTAAAAACGCCAACAAACTCATGGCGGTGAGATTGAGGTGAAAGCTATCGGTAATTGAACCGAGATCCGTGCTTTGGTTATTGGATATCCATTGCCCTTGCTCGCCAATAAGGCTTTGCCATTTATCCTGAGCATTGCTGTTAGTGTCGCTCTTAGTGTCAAAAATAGCGATATAGCTCAGTTGCCCTTGCTTGTTAAGCAGTTGCTGAGCGAACCCAATATCCATCAACATTCGGCTACCGAGCTGCCATTCATCTGGCAGTACCACAACTTTGGTGAGTACTTCATCCAAAGTGAGCGTGTCTACTTCGTCCAAACTCTGGTGCTGAGATTGGCTCATCATCACAATGGCTTCGCCCGCTAAGAGTTGCGGCAAAGGTAAGGCATTGTCGAACAGGGAAATGTTTGGCTCTTTGGTTTGAGTATTGCTTTTTTCGTCGACGCGAGAGTGGCGAGTTCTTGAAGTGAGGGCGGCGATCAGCTCACTGCCTTGAACTGACCAACGTCGACCTTGCTCGTCTCTTACTCGCCCTTCAATTACGGGCAGCGCTGCGCTTAATCCACTTTGTCTTAAGCTGAAGTAGAGCGATTCCGGCAAATAGTTTTGCCCTGTTGGTGGAATGATAAGGTTTTGCGCTTGGGCGCCAAGTTGCTCGGTCGATTCTGCATAACTGCGCTTGGCATTGAGGTTGATGGCTTGCACTGCGACAAACAAGGTGACCGCTAACACAATGCCGATCAGAATCGCCGCGGCTTGCAGTGGTGATTGACGATAGTGTGCCGCAAATAGATTCAGAGTCAGTTTTGTATGGGTGAGCTGACTCTGTGCGAAGCCAGTTTGCTTCATTGGTTTACTCACAACGCTGCTGCTCTTGGGGTTAGATCGGCGTTCCTTAAACAACCATCATCTAACACCAATTTTGTCTGCATAAAGCTGGCACATTCCGGGCTGTGCGTAACCAAAAGCACGGCAGTATTACCTTGAGTGGTGATTTCACTCAGCAGCTTCATAACCTCTAACCCTGCTTTGTGGTCGAGATTGCCTGTGGGTTCGTCGGCAAGCAATAGTTTGGGTTTATGGGCTAGCGCACGCGCTATTGCGACTCGTTGTTGCTGACCGCCAGAGAGTGCGGATACATGTCTTTCGAGTAGCTCGCTGATACCCAATGCATCAACTAAATAATCGCACCAGTCGCTCCATTTTTGTTGATTTAAATGGAGCGGGAAGGCGATGTTTTGTTTTACGTTGAGTGGGGTTAGCAAGTTGAACTGTTGAAAGATCACGCCTAGTTTTTGATGGCGGAATCGGCTCCACTGTGGATCTTTCCAATCTAATGAGTTCTCGCCATCGAGCCACAATTCGCCACCAGATAGAGGTTCAAACCCCGCAATGATGTTAAGCAAAGTACTTTTCCCGCTACCACTCGCCCCTGTCAAAGCCACGCTTTCCCCTGCCGCCAAAGCGAAGTCGACATTGCCCAACACGCTATGAGTGTCTTTACCATCAATAAAGCTTTTGCTGGCCTGTGTGAGTGTGACAATTGGGCTTTCCATTTCCTTTCCTTATAACCAAAACCTACCATCAAAAGGTGTCATTACTTGTGGCAATTACTGAAGCGACAAGCTCTATAAAACTGTAGACAACAATTTGAAAAAGAAAGCGATTTACGTCGAATTATTAATAACTTGTACTTCGAAAAGAGGGAAATAGATCAGTGTGGGGAGGAATAAGGATGTTAGTGGGAGCTTAGAGTCACCTCGGAGGCTTTGAATTTTTATCCGTGGTACTTTTGGGCTCGAAAGTGCTCTAAAACACGGCAGGTACATTACTCATATATTCAAGAAATATAAAAACGATACGCATGATACGTTAACTTTCAGTACCGTTTTTATGGATGTAAAAACTAAATCGACAGAGACAAACAAGCCCAAAAAGAGAAACTAGAATCCCAACATCATTAGAATCGTCATGACTACCTTTACCAGAGTTGGACGCAGGTTTACATCAACTTAATCAGATAAGCCAAAGTCCATGGTTTGACCATTTGTTAAATCTACAACGATCGATTGTTTTGACCAATTTTCATCTGCTACTTCTTTGATTGTAGCTTCAAGTTGTTCTTCGCTCATACCCCTTTGACCTTTTAGAGTCATCAGCCTGAAGTATGGGATGTAGGCATAAGTATTGGGAATTTCAGAATGTAGCTTACTCATCGGAAACATGTCAGGTAGAAAAGTTCGAGTGACGAGTAAGTTTTGATCTTCCTCTAAGAAAGGGAGACTGTCAGCATTGGTGATATTTTCATATGCAACACTATCTCCTGAAATGAAAACGACACATGAAGACCACAGATATGAACTTACATCTTCTTTATTTCTTGCCCTTTCTAATGCATCTGGTGAAGCACACCAATCAATATTGGCAGTAGAGCCTTTAACTAATGGTGCAACTAAATTTGCTCTTTTTGACATTTGAGAAATGTCATCAGGAGTGTATTTAACTACATCACGACCTAGACTTTGATAAGCGTCTTTAATCATATTTTCGTGACTTGCACTAATCTGCCTAATAGTGTTTTCAAGTGACGTATAGTCTGAGTCTGAAAATACAGTGAAGGTAAAGATGGCGTTTCCTCTATAGCGTGAATTCAACTCATTGTAGCTTGCTGTTGAACCTATAATGTTGAAACCCGCCTGAAATGGGTTTAAATCGCCCGATAGTAAGCCGACTAACTGCGCTCCTTGGTTTACACGAACTAAATTGTTAGAAACTGACGATGGTGCATCTAAATCGTTAACTCCCACAGGTTTATTCCGCGCAACTAATGTCATTATTTGTTGGGCTTTCGAATGGTTAGTCCCAACTAAATCGTATTCCTCATAGTCAGACATATGATGAATAGCTAACTCTCCACTGGTCATAGCGCACCCAGTAAGAGTTAATGCGGCCAGGAGAGATATGTTTTTCAAAATTTTCCGGTTCATGAAATTCCTACTCAATTGATTTTTATATAATTGTTCAAGTTACCATATGCTACATAAATTATAAATTGGTTGGTTTATCTTCATAGAACCACATCTTGTATTTTGTGGTGTTGTACAAATTCAATTCCAACCTAGACCTAATTTGCTCTAGTTAGACTCGACACTCAACTAAGCGAATTTCCATACCTATAGTTATTCGTAATCGATCATATTCTATTTTCCCTAAACTCATTCTTGTCCAACTATGAGTTAGCCTTTGCAGCTCATTCATCCAATATCAACCGTTTTACTCAGTACAGATGTGATGTTGTAGGGCGGGAACGATAACGACCTAACCACGCTCTAAGCGTCGTTAAGTCGTTATTGGTTTGACGTTAGGGATTAATTGAGTGCTTCAATCAGAGTTATTTCGCGTTTGATCTGCTTACTCTCTTGCTCAGTTGCCTGCGCCAGTTTCTTTTCGCGTGTGGTTATGGCTGTTTGTTTGGCTTCGTCAGATTTGAACAGCAGCTCTTTCACGTTGATAGAAGCGATGTTTGTGTAGCGGCCATCGTCACTGGTTGGGATTGATATGGTTTCATCATTGATCAACGACTTTACGATCTCTCGCTGTTCATTGTAACGGCTCTCCAAGCCAGAAAGTGCCCATCGTTGTTGAGGCTTGCCTTCATACTGACCGTTCTTTTCTTCCTTAAGAAACTTGATGGTCATGTTACGGATCGTGCCTGCTTCTTCTCCATACTCTGCTTCCGTATCAAAGAGTACAGGGAATGATTCACCTTCTAGCACGCCGCCTTTCTTGGTTAGATGACCCATTCGATAGCTATTCATACCAATACGGATTTCGGTTTCATCTGTAACAGGTGTCCCATCAGCAAACGCGAGGTTGGTGATGCGTGTACCTGCAGGCTGAGTGAGGTCGATGGTATAAGTTACGCCTGCGAAAAAGTCATTGGTTGAGTATTTTGATGCTCTGCGTTCAGGGTTAAAGCTGTAGGTCACATCACCGGGTTGCACTGAGTTGAAATAGCCCGCAGACCATTCCATATAGGTTCTTAGCTCTTTGCCTGTCATCTGGTAGACCGTGATTTCGCCACCTGCGTATTGGTAGTTGTACGCGATGTCTTTAGCTTTGATTGGACCAACATCAAGCTCTGCATTGTCGTTGTCTATTTGAAGTGCGATGACATTGGCTTTAGGTGCATAAAAGAAGCTCGCTTCTTGGAATAGCGCACTGATGCCTGTGTCTTGAACGTGGACTTGAGGGATACCGTGGATTTCGTTTTCTGGGACTAAATCAACGCCGGTAAGTTGAGCGACAGGTCTGTTCGCCATTTCTCGGAGTTGTTTATGATAAGGCTGGTATAGCTCGTCCATATTCTCATCAGAGTCGATACCTTTAATTTTATAGGTGAAACTGTCTTTGTTGACGAGAGTGAATGTGCCATCGCGCTCTTCAAATTGAAGATCGATACGAGATAGGGCGCGGCCATATTTGTCGGGCTCAGTAATAATAACGCCATTCACAACGGCCTTATCGATGCGAGTGTGCATGTGACCAGCGACGATGGCATCAAGCTCTGGGTTTGCATTGGCAATGTCGGTGACACCGGTGTCAGCAATGTCATTCTCGTTCTCAATCCCCATATGGGCAACCAATACGATGGCATCCACTTTATCATCAATTTCTTTGACGATTTTCTTCACCTCCAAGGTTGGATTAGTGAAAGTGACGCCTTCTAAACGGTTTGTACCTTGCGCAAAGACCTCCGTCATTGGGGTATCCATTCCGATCACGCCGATCTTAATGCCACCGCGTTCAAGGATGGTGTAACCCGGCAAGAATGGGTTTCCGTTTTTGTTCTTGATGTTGCCACCGAGAGATTGCCCTTTAAATTGGGTAACGGCTCTGTTGAGGGTTTTGAGGCCAAAATCGAATTCGTGGTTACCTAAAACCCACACATCGTATTTCATGTGATTAAAGCCAAGCATCATTGGATCAACGGGCTCGTCTTTGAAGGTTTCAACGAAGTTGCCTTGGATGGTGTCACCAGCGTCGACAAGGATAATGTTAGATTGCTCTTTGCGGATCTCACCAACCTTGGTCGCGATTTGACTCAAACTACCACGAGTGTTGAGTTTATCTGCCGCGTAATCCCACGCCATAAAATGACCGTGGATATCTGAAGTACCCAGTATCGTGACATCGTGTATGTCGCCATCAGCTGCAAAGGTGGGAAAGGCTAGAGATAGTAGGATGGCGCTTGATAGTATGTGTCTTTTCATAGGTATGTTCACATCGTGGTTTTAAGTATGACGCTACCATATAGAATCGAGGTTATTTTATGGGTGATCAGTGTCATATTTCTAGTGATGCAACTTATTGATGTTTCAAATAAATGTGACTAATGACCATCTCGTAATCACTTAAGTTATGGAGAAACGCATTACAACTCTTTACTGCGTTCTCAATACTCAATTCCTTGAATCAAGCTTTCTAAGCGTTGGGATATTAATAAGCTTGTTTGTCAGCTGTTGAACGTCTTGCCTGTTGAAATAAACAAGGTATATATCGTCAAATTTTTACTTACTGTGACAGCAAGATGATCTTGCCGTTCAAGCGTGTGGTTTTCGATTCAATGAGATCAATCGCGGTTTGCACTTCATCGAATGGCAGATAGCGGTCAACGTCGAGCTGAATGTCGTTTGTGATGAAGTGATCTAGCATGGTCGTGAACTTATCACGGCGAACATCTTTACCTTCCGCTTCCTCCCAATAACGTAAGAAGAAGGTGCTGAAATCGATGTGTTGGCTTTTCGCGTACTCAAAGAAGCGTGGCTCGTAAAAATCCAACGACAGCGTCCCATAGTTGATAAAGCGCCCGTTGTTGCCAAGGGTGTAAATAAGATTGGTTCCGGGTGAGCCGCCAATCGCATCAAAGGCAACGCTTGGCATAGGCAAGCCTAACGCCTTAATTTGAGAAACTAGATCAGCGTTCGCATCTAACACCCAACAGGAAGTGGCAGGGAACAGCTCCGCCTGTGATGTAACGACAATGATGTTGAAGCCGAGTGATACTGACAACTGGGAGAAGATCTTACCGATGGCTGAACTGCCCGCGTTGATGATCAACACATCTTCGTGGGTCAGCTTGGCTATTTCTGTCGTCAACACCCATGCTGTTAGCGCATTAATGTACAACTGACAGGCGTAGCCATTGTCTAGATGTTGAGGAATTTGGAACAGGTCATCTGGTGATACATCGACATAGTTCTGCCACGTTCCACTGGTTGCCACAAGCACGCGCTGATTCACTGAAAACTCAGCATTGCTAGACTTTACAACCCTTCCTACCGCTTCAAATCCCGGTACTCTCGGCGGCTGATGGCTATGTTTGTATTGGCCCACACCATAAATCGACAACAGATCACTAGGGTTGATGTTAGTCGCTTCAATTTGTACGCGAACTTTATCTTTGTCTAGTGCCCCTAAAGCGACATGTTCTAACTTGAGAGATTCTTTTGGCTGACCGAAACGGAACTGGCTAATTCGGGTATTTTGCTTAGTGTCAGTCATAGTTCGGGCACCTTTATGGATTATGAGTATTGCATCGATTTTAAGTGTAGCGTGTTCATAAACAACCTTGGGTCGCTAATATTGCTTAACATAGCTGGTGTTGGTAAACAGTCGTCATCAACGTAGTCGACATAGTCTGCCGCCGAATCGAAGATCAAAATATCCAAAGCCAAACGATCCAAGCCATATCGGCCTCGGTGGATCATATCCGCTGAAAACACCAATAAGTCACCGGCGGCTAACGGTATCTGCTTACCGCCAGAGATGTCATCGCTGCTCACTTTGCCATTTTCTTCTTGGCGAACATTGTATTCTTCTTCGTTGTCCCAGCGTTTGTGCGTACCAGGGATAAGTTCCATACCTGGCTCATCAAAAAGGGGCACTCGCAGATGCAATACCTGGGTTTCCATGATGACTTTCATCTGGTCATCAATGTCGTAGTCGTATTGACAGTCACGATGCCAGAAGTCTTTTTGTTGCGGATTTACTGGGTTGAAGAACAGCTGTGTATTCATGAATGCCGGTTTGTTCGGAATCACCGCATCAACCACGTCCATCACTTGTTTCGAGCTGATGAAGTCGAAAAGCACGCTTCTATCGTCCGCAGGCAAATACTCGCTTCCCGTAATTAAAGACGAGTTAAATGCTTCTTCTTTATAGAATTCTTCATTGTCTGCTTTCCATGATTCATGAAATTTCAGCACGACTTTTCTAAGCGATGCAATTTGAGCTTCATTGAAATAATTTCTGATAACAAAGTAACCATGTTTGTCGTAACGGTCACTTAATTGTTGGCTGTTTTCTACCACTGACTACCTTCGTTCTTTCTTTGCTGTGTAATAACCACAGATTTCTTGGGCGCATAATGCCAGACAGTCGTCATTCAACCAAGTAACGAGTGCAGAAGCCTGTAGATTCAGTGATGCTATGAAGCCATATGGGGGGCGAGCTTTACGTGCCTATCCATGTCATGGACTCATGTGATACCGATCTCCCTATATGTGACACATCCCCTATTTTACAAAGTGTAATGATTCATATGGTGAATAAATTTATGGTTTAGATAATTATTGACCATATTGTGATTTAATTGGCTTAGGGAAGAGAGTAAATCATGGATGGTTTTTCGCTGGATATTAGAACACTTAATTTTATTATTATTTTGTTCTCTTTCATTTACTGCATTGGCTTGTTGCTGTTCCAATTTACCCAACAGTCCATTAAAGGGCTTTCAATTTTTTCCATTTCAATATTTGTTATTGGAAGTGGGCCGTTGATGTTGAGCCTAAGAGGGGAACTCCCTGATTGGATCACTGTTATTGGCGCCAACATGGTCATTGCGCTTGGCTTTCATCTCGCTTTGTATAGCTTGTGCCTGTTTCGAGAATATTCCCTAAAATGCACCTACCTCAGCAGTCTGATGATGTTGGCTCTTTTACCATGTTTTATTTATTTCACGTACTACGAACCTTCCATCAAGGCTCGAATCATCCTCATTAGTTTCTATTTAGCCTTTGTGACTCTTTGTACTGCTTTTGCGGTATTGAAGGGGCAACGTGATGACTTGACCTTAGCAACTCGGATGATGGCCTTGTCATTTTTGATATATGGCGGGTTTATGGCTTTCCGAGTAATGGTGACGCTATTTTCGGCTGAGCTGCAGGATTTCATGGCGGCCGCGCTCATTCATCAACTTGCCTTTTTAGTGAGTATTGTTCTTATCGTATCGATGAGCTTCACGATGCTCTGGTTGATTAATGCAAGGTTGCTTAGGTCTATTCATGACCTATCTTACAGCGACCCTTTAACGGCACTTGGAAACCGCAGAGCATTAGATGAAATGGTTCCAGTCATCATGAAGCAGGCGGGGACTATGCCTGTTAGTGCCATTATGATGGATATTGATAACTTTAAGTCGATCAATGACCAACACGGACATATTGTGGGTGATCTCGTCATCAAGTCTTTTGCTGAAATGGTTCAAAGTGCAATCAAAACATCGCCAACAGCCAGCGCGTTCCGTTTTGGCGGAGACGAGATAATGATTTTATTGCCCAATGTTAATTTCCTACAAGCACAGGCTATTGCTTGTAAGCTGCGATTGTCTATTTCAGAGATCTCAGCCGTGCAAGGGAATGAGATGTTTCTGACGTCGAGTTTCGGTGTCGCTCAGCTTCACCCACATGAGAATTGGGATGGGTTTATTAGTCGAGCCGACAAAGCGTTGTATCAAGCGAAAACAAACGGTCGCAATATGACTTCAATTTGTCCTAGTCATATTAACGAGCTCGTCACTGCCTGATGATGACAGGTCTTTATGTGTTAGTTTGCCATGCCACTATTTTGATACAGCCATTATATTGTTGGCTGTGGCGCTGAGTCTGTTTTTTGGCTTTGCGTTAAAGTTTGTGAAGCAGTGGCTTCAGTTTCTTCTGCAGGCGTAAAATGCTTATCTGTTAGCGTCACGGTCATTCCTTCATGCTTCACTGTTGTGGTTGACGCTTCTAGTTGGGCTTGGTTTGTTGTCGCGGGTTCTGCGAATGCCATCATTGAGGTTGTAAAAAAGATCGTTGCTAGTGCGATTTGAGTAAGGGTTTTCATTGGGCTGTATCCTATTGGGTAATGATTAATAGCTGATACGTGCACTATAAAAATTATGTGGAGGCCGTTCTTATCATTTTACGCCACCGTAATATTTATACGGTGGATGAATATGTCACTTGGGTATGATTTCCAGTTCTCTTTGAGCCAACCTCTAAGTATGGCGACGTTCAAGTCACTGCCACATCACCAATACCGCTGCGATAGAGAGCAAGATGAGTGCAACAATGTCTTTGCGTGCGATGCTTTGGCCTAACCAGAAGTAGGATATCAACACCATGAAGATCACTTCGACTTGCCCAAGCGTCTTTACGTACGGAACGGCTTGAAGTGACATTGCGCTAAACCAACCTAGAGAACCGATAACACTCGCTAGGCTTGTCATTACGACCAGTTTCGACTTCTTGAATATCAGGCGCAGCGTGTCGCGTTCCTTGAAGAAAAGATACGTACAGATAATCACTGTCTGAAGGGAAATGACGAGGAACAGCACCCATGCGGCGCTATGAGGGAAGGGCAACCCTATGCTCAAACTTGCTTCCCGTACCCAAAGAGACGTTAAAGCAAAGGCGGTACTACAAGCCATACCTAATAAGAACACTTTCGGGGACAAGCTTCGCCAGCCAGAAGCGCTACTCATGATTAGCACGCCTAAAGTACCAATAAGTACGCCCACCCAACCTGTCACTGTTAAAGCGGTGCCAAAAAACAGTACGGATAGCACCGCAGACACGGGGGCTTCACACTTGGCTAATCCTGCGCCTATCGCATAGTTTTCTAGCTTGAACAGCATCACCATTAAACCCGTCGCGAGGATCTGCATAATGGCGGCAGCAACTATATAGAAAACGAATTCACCTGAAAAATCCGGTGCGGAGACTGGCTGCCATTGATAGAGGGCGTAGAGGTAAATAAGGGCGATTGGGCCAGCCCAAATAAAACGCGCCAACGTCACGCCAGCCACGCTCATGGTGCCACTTAACTTGCTTTGAAAGGCATTGCGCCAAGATTGGCTAAAGGCGGCAAGGAGAGTAAAGGCGATCCAACTAAAAGACATGACGCTTCCATGAGTGATGTAATTTGGTGGTGATACTAACAAAAAATCACATGATAAGAAGTGTCATGATCTGTTTATAGCCACAGGCTCACCTTAATTCTCTATTCGGCAGTAGAGATCTCTTCAACAGTTCGATGCTTTCTTCAGAAGATCGGCTGTTTCTTGTTTTTGAAATAGAACAGCGCGCTGATCGAAATGAACAGTAAGGTGAAGTAATAGAAAAAAGAAGACAGTGAGGCCAAGAAGGCAAGGTTCTGTTCTATTTCTTGTTCGGTGTAGCCCTGAGACACCAACTTATAGTAGTAAGCGTACAAGATACCGATCAGACCGTATCCGAGATTAAACATCAGCCCTTTGAAACTAAGAACGGTGGCTCTGTTGTGCGATTCGGTCTTTTTATTCAGGTGGTAGCTGATGAAAATGTTCATCGTCATGATGATAAAGATTAACACCAACGCCGGAATGACCCCGTAAATCGACCAACCTAAACTGATCCAGTAATAAGTCGCCATGCTTGCTAAACCCATGACCACAATGAAGGCTTTAGGCTCAATACTCTCTGCTAATCTTCGGCTTTGTCCTGCCAATATAATCTTAAGCAAACTTATACCCGCACCAATAAAACCAAAGTAGATAATTGGAATATCAATGGCCAGATAGTATTGGCTGTTCATGGTTAGGAACATGCGTGAGGTGTGTTCGAATAGGCTGTAGTAGAGCAAGATGAACAGCACGTAAGGCGTAGAGAATACCCATTTACCTGCATCGATCGTCAATTTGAGACTTGAGATGGTGGTTGCCAATTTGGTTTGGTCGCTTGGCATCACCTTTTTCTCTTCGCGCATATTAATCGCGGCATAGATAGCGATCATCGCAACAAATAGGGTGGCGAACACAGGAATACGCATCAGATCTTTAGTGCTTTCTGGTTCGGCTAGTCCAAGGAAATGAAAGATGTTCGTCATAAAATTCACGTCGTACATCGCCGCACCAATCAGTGTGACAAAGATACCGACCGTTGAGGCGACACGAAGCTGGATTTGCAGCACTCGAGGCCACAACTCTTCATTGCCTTGTTCTTTTAAGGTGTCGTAAGCCAATGCCTCGTCAGCACCGCTGGCCAGTGCCATCGCTAAGCCACTGAGAATCCGGTTAATCAGAAAGACTACGAACACCAAGTCGGGGTTTCCAGTTGGCACTAGCGCTATCATGGCGATCTCAACAAACATCACGATCGAAGACAGCACCACCAGTTTCTTGCGGCCTAAGGTATCGGCAAATGCGCCCGACGGTACTTCAGCAAGCACAATAGTGGCTGCCCAAACTACATTGAGCATCGCGAATTGAGACAGGGTTAACCCGTAATCTAAATAAAGTAGGGTGAATATAGGGTAGTAAAAACGCGCAAAGTAGCTGCTTCTAAACATTAAGAAGTAGCGGACATTGGGAATTTTAAGGATCTCTTTGAGCGTCATGATAATTTCAGTAATTTAGATAACACATTATTATGTATAACCCTTTTACTCTTTTAAATCATGGAATTGTTGCCAAATCCCTAAAATATCTGGTTTGGGTGATCTTCGAGATCATGGTTCATGGTGGGTTATAGGTTTGATGGTCTTCACATGATTTGATGTAAGGGGAGTGATTTATCTCAGCTTTATGTTGTTCAATTTACGCACAGCATGACTTGTCGATGATTCGTGGGCTGGTAATCGATGGGACAACTCGCAATAAAAAAGGCAGCAATAATTGCTGCCTTTTCATTATTTGATTGGGTAATCATTAAACCCTAATTGCTTGGATATATTTCTACCTGCGTTGTGCAGTAGCGCTACATAGTGAGCTTTTTTCTCTTCATCAAATCGAATGGTAGGAAATGAAATTGAGACACCGGCAATTACGGTACCAAAACGGTCGTAAACTGGAGCTGCGATACAACGTAAGCCTGGCTCTTGTTCTTCATTATCTTCGCCAAAGTGCTGTAGCTTAACCGCTTTAAGTTCATCGATAAGTTGGTCGACGTTTTCGAGGGTATTTTTTGTGCTTTTCACAAACTCGGCGTCTACCAACTGAGTGCGAACGAATTCTTCGTCACGTTCTGCCAATAAAACCTTACCAATCGCAGTCGTATGCAGAGGATTTCTTCGACCAACGCGTGAGTGCATGCGCAGCGCGAAGCTAGAATCGATCTTGTGTATGTAGATGATTGAGCCATGGTCCAACGCACCTAAGTGAATGGTTTCATTAGTCTCTTCTGAAATCACACGCATCTCTTTCTCTGCAATTGTGATCATATCAACCCACTCGAGTGATTTTGAACCAAGTTCGAACATCTTTAATGTGAGTGAGTATCGGTCAGCTTCGCCTTGTTGAGATACATAGCCAAGCATTTTCATTGTTTGTAGAAAGCGGTAGGTAGTGGCTTTAGACATCATTAGACGTTGTGAAAGGTCTGATACGCCTATTTCCTTCTGTTCCCCCAGAGATTCAAGAATATTAAAAACTTTTAATACCGATGAAACGGCTTCTGGTTGGGTGGACTTCTCCATTTTTCTTCCTTTGGGCTATCTAATATCAAGACAAAATACCACTTTTCGTAATTTCTAAAAAGCCTTTTCAAAAAAATAAAAAACGAGAACGATCGACTTCAAAGTTTTAACTTAATTAGAAATTATTTTTGAAATGTCGTTTCAAAAATAATTGTCAGCAACGAATTTATGTTTTATTGTATGACTAAATCGAGTGGGCGAAATTACAGAAATGCCACAACACTAAACGTAATTGAGGAAGCGAACATGATGTTAGAGTCATTCAATCTGGAAGGTAAAGTAGCGATAGTGACGGGTTGTGATACCGGTCTTGGTCAAGGTATGGCAATTGGTTTAGCTGAAGCTGGATGTAAAGTGGTTGGCGTAAATCGTGTTGAGCCAACAGATACCATCGAAAAAATGAATGCAGCGGGTCATACGTTTTTAGACGTACGTGCTGACCTTCTAAAGCAGGAAGATATTCCTGGAATTATAGATAAAGCGCTGACTGAGTTTGGTCACATCGACATCCTTGTTAATAATGCCGGCATTATTCGCCGAGAAGACGCGATTGAGTTTTCTGAGCAAAACTGGGATGACGTAATGAACATCAATACCAAGACCGTTTTCTTTATGTCTCAGTCGGTTGCGAAGCAGTTTAAAGCGCAAGGCACTGGCGGCAAGATCATTAATATCGCATCAATGCTCTCTTTCCAAGGTGGTATTCGTGTTCCTTCGTATACTGCGTCTAAGAGTGCTGTAATGGGCATTACCCGTGCGATGGCGAACGAATGGGCGAGCGATAACATTAATGTTAATGCGATTGCACCTGGATATATGGCAACCAATAATACTCAAGCATTGCGTGAAGATGCTGATCGTAACCAAGCTATTCTTGAGCGCATTCCTGCTGATCGCTGGGGTACACCAAAAGATGTCGCTGGCCCATGTGTGTTCTTAGCATCACCTGCATCGGATTACATTAATGGCTATACCATTGCTGTTGATGGTGGATGGTTAGCACGATAACGATATTTTGTAATATAAGATGGTTAACGAGATCGTTGCACAAGCTGTAGGGCTAGTAAGTTTCCTTCTGGGCCTTTCGACCTTTTACCAGAAGGACGACAAAAAGCTCAAAGTGGTTATGTTGATGTTGAACGTTAACCATCTTATTCACTTTTTATTATTGGGTTCCATTACATCGGCAATCGGTGCTTTGATTTCAGCATTAAGAACTGGCACCGCGATGTATACCAAATCGCTGTGGGCTGCAGGGTTATTTATTGCCCTCGCGGTTGGCAGCGGAATCGGTTTTGCTCAGCATTGGTATCAACTTCTGCCTTTAGCGGGAACGATTATTGGAACGTACTCAATATTTAGATTGAACGGCATTGCACTAAGAGTCGGCTTTTTATTGGGAGCTGCATGCTGGCTAACTAATAATCTGATTATTGGTTCAATTGGTGGCTCGCTGATGGAAATATCAGTGATAGGGATTAACCTCGTTACTATTTTTCGTCTATACCAAGATAACGCCAAGTGCAAAATTACGCCGCAACAACAGGAATAAAAACGACATGTTTGTGTATAACGAAGACGTGAAAATGGAAGATCTTGGCGCGGGAGTTTCTCGCAAGGTGCTTGCTCATAGCGAGAACGTGATGGCTGTAGAAGTTCATTTCGAAACCGGCGCTGTTGGTGCGTTGCATACCCATCCTCATGAGCAGCTCACATACGTTTTGTCGGGAGCCTTTGAGTTCACTATTGGCGATGTAACGAAAGTGGTGTGCGCAGGCGACACTATGTACAAAGAGCCGGGTATCGAACATGGCTGTGTTTGCCTAGAAGCCGGCGTATTAATTGATAACTTTACGCCAATGCGTAAAGACTTTGTTTAAGCTCTAAATTTTTTAGAACGAACATTTGAGCACTAATTTTTAAATTTGCAGTAATGCTGCGGGAGAAAGTAAATGAAAATCGCACTAATGATGGAAAACAGTCAAGCAGGCAAAAATGCAATGGTATCAGCTGAACTAGAGTCAGTTGCTGGTGGTTTTGGTCACGATGTTTTCAACCTAGGAATGACAGACGAGAATGATCACCACTTAACGTATATTCACCTAGGTATTATGGCGAGCATTCTGATTAACTCAAAGGCGGTTGACTTTGTTGTGACAGGATGTGGCACTGGCCAAGGTGCTTTGATGTCGCTGAACTTACATCCAGGCGTGGTTTGTGGTTACTGTTTAGAGCCTTCTGATGCGTTCTTGTTTAACCAAATCAACAACGGCAACGCTATCGCGCTCGCTTTTGCGAAAGGTTTTGGTTGGGCTGGTGAACTGAACGTTCGTTACATCTTTGAAAAAGCGTTCACAGGTGAGCGTGGTCAAGGTTACCCGTTAGAGCGAGCAGAGCCACAACAACGCAATGCCGCGCTTCTTAATGAGGTAAAAGCAGCGGTAGTGAAGGATCACTTTATTGATTCACTGCGCGCTATCGATCAAGATCTAGTGAAGACTGCTGTGGGTAGCCCTCGCTTCCAACAGTGTTTCTTTGACAACTGCCAAAATCAAGATATTGCTGATTACGTTCGTTCGCTTTTGGACTAATTCTAACGCTTGATTTCAGAGAGCCAGCCCAATGAGGCTGGTTTTTTTATATCCGGTGTTTGGATAATTAATGGCTGATGTTCAGTAAATACCAAAGCAATAGGCGCCTAAGTCATGGTTTGGTATACCTCCTAGGCTCGTAATTTGGTCGCTATATCCCTAGGTTACTTGATCTATTTTTGCTCCTTCTCGCCACGATGTATCCAAATATCCATCAATGATCTTTTCAACCTAAAAAGCGCCGATCTCAATAATCCAACCTCGATCTCATTTGTATGACTTTTGCATTATTTGGATCACAAAAATCACAGATTACCCTTAAATAAAATGTCGTTAATGTAATAATGAAACAGTATTTTAAAAATTAAATCATTTAAACGGAACAATAATGAAAAGGGGTTCGTAATGAATATCGACATGCTCGTTGTTGGTGTCTACTTTATCTTTATGATAGCGATTGGCGTCATCTTCAAACGTTTTGCAGGCAGCTCTACCAGTGATTACTTTCGTGGAGGAGGCAAGATGTTGTGGTGGATGGTTGGCTCTACCGCATTCATGACGCAGTTTAGTGCTTGGACATTTACTGGCGCTGCGGGTAAAGCATTTACCGATGGGTTCCCAATCATGGTTATTTTCATGGCGAACGCATTTGGCTTTCTACTTTCGTGGTTGTTCTTTTCATATCGCTTTCGACAAATGCGTGTTGTTACACCTATTGAAGGTGTGCGTCGTCGCTTTGGTGCAACGAATGAACAAGTGTTTACGTGGGCGACAATGCCGACAAGTGTGGTTTACACCGGTATTTGGCTAAATGGTCTCGCACTCTTCGTTAGTGCTGTGTTTAAAGTGGATATCGAAACCACGATCGTTGTGACTGGCTTGATTGTTCTCTTCATTTCAGTACTGGGCGGAGCATGGGGGGTTGTTGCTTCAGACTTTGTACAAATGGTTGTGATCATGGCGGTGACGGTGGTTTGTGCTGTGGCTGCATTGGCAAAAATTGGTGGTCCAGCGAATCTTATCGAGCAGTTCCCTGCCGATAGTGTCATGGGCTCTGATATGAACTATCCATTGCTGTTCGTATCTTGGTTTATCTTCATGTTCGTTAAGCAGCTGCAAAACATCAACAACATGCAAGATTCATATCGTTTCTTAACGGCGAAAGATTCTGTTAACGCACGTAAAGCGGCACTCCTTGCGTTTGTATTGATGCTGGTTGGGCCTGCAATTTGGTTCTTACCACCTTGGGTAACGGCAATTATCTATCCTGAAGCGGCAACTGTGCACGCGGCTGAACTTGGTAGTAAAGCAGCTGATGCAGTCTACCTAGTGTTTGTCGAAAACGTCATGCCGGTTGGTATGGTGGGACTGCTTATGTCGGCTGTATTTGCAGCAACAATGTCTTCAATGGATTCAGGTCTAAACCGAAATTCAGGTGTGTTCGTGCGTAACTTTTACGCGCCAATCATGGACAAAAATGCGGATGACAAGAAGCTGATGCGAGTGAGTCAATTCATGACTATGGTCTTTGGCATATTGATCATCATGGTGGCGTTGTTCATTAATTCTCTTCGTGGCTTGAGCCTTTTCGACGCAATGATGTACGTAAGTACGCTGTTACAGATGCCGATTCTAGTGCCGTTATTCTTCGGTATGTTTATTAAGAAAACGCCCGACTGGGCAGCCTGGGCGACATTGGCTGTGGGCATGTTGGTGTCTTACATCGTGAGTTTTGTGCTTACAGCAGACGTCGTTGCCAATCTATTAAACCTAGAGGTTCCGTTCACAGGACGTGAAGCGAGTGACCTAAAAGTTCTGCTTGGGGTTATTGGTCACCTTGTGATCACGGGTGGTTTCTTCTGCCTAACAACTAAGTTCTACAAAGAGCCAGTGGGCGAACGAAACACAGAACTTAAAGAGTTTTGGAGTGATGTTGCGACTCCTGTTATCGAAGAGGAAGGACAAGATGAAATGGATCGCCAACAACGCGACATGCTAGGCAAACTCATTCTGGTTTTCGGTGCACTTGTAACGGCGATGGTACTAATCCCGAACCCGTTCTGGGGTCGCATGGCCTTTATCTTCTGTGGCGCAGTGATTGTTACTGTGGGTTCTCTGTTATTGAAGAGTGCGAGGAAAACGCCTCGGTTAGAAGTATCTACATCTAAGTAATCGGCAATAACTAGTCATGTAAAAGTAACAAGGGTATAGGCCAGAGGGGACGCTCTCTGGCTTATATGAACCACCTCGTAGAGGGGCTTTAGGAAACAATTTCATGATTGAATTTTTCCCTAAAGTTCATCAATACAGTTTTCTACAAGAGTTTGAATTATGTCTTCATACATACACAAAGATTTTCTATTGCAGGGGGACACTGCCAAGCGTTTATATCACGATTACGCGGCAGGGCTTCCCATTATTGATTATCACAACCACTTAGATGCCAAAGAGATTTATGACAACCATCAATACGACAATATTGCTCAGGCTTGGTTGAGTTGCGATCACTACTTGTGGCGTGCATTACGAAGTAACGGAGTCGATGAGCATTACATCACAGGTGATGCGAGTGATTATGAAAAGTTTCAAAAGTGGTGTGAGACCATGCCGTATCTTATCGGCAATCCGCTGTATCACTGGTGTCATTTGGAGCTTAAGAGATACTTCGGTCTCGATTTACTACTCAACTCAGAGAACTGCGAGGTTATTTGGCAACACTGTAATCAAAAACTCAGCCAAGAGTCTCACCGATTCCAAAGTCTGCTTAAAGAGAGTCGAGTCGATACCTTGTGCACTACCGATGATCCACTTAGCGATTTGAGGTATCACGATAAACTGAATCGTTCAGAATTTACTGTACAAGTCTTGCCGACATTTCGCGCTGACAGTCTGATTGAAATAGAGAATCAAAGTAGTTTTCAAAAGACACTCGATTCACTGGCGTTCATCAGTGACATTAATATCGTCGATTTTGCAAGCTACGCTCAAGCAATCACGTCTCGTGTGGACTATTTTGCCCAGAATAACTGTCGATTATCTGACTTGGGGTTAAAAATTGTGGATTTTTCACACTATCACCCTGATGTACTTGATCAAGCTATAGCAAAGGTCAAACGTGGTGATGTGCTGAATAGTGAAGAAATCTCGCAGTTTAAGACGGCCGTTTTTGAAGTGCTTGGCAAGGCTTATCATAAGCATGGTTGGTCGATGCAAATTCATATTGGAGTGTTAACTAATGTGAATAAGCGCCGCTTTGATGATCTAGGTGGCGGTACGGGTTTCAGTGTTATCAGTGACAACCCAATTGCAGAAAACCTGAGTCATTTATTGAGTTTGTTAGATCAAGACCGCCAACTTCCTCAGACCATCGTATATAGCCTTAACCCGAAAGATAGCCCAGTGCTTGGGTCAATCATAGGCGCCTTTCAAGACAGTGATGCGCAGCCAGGTAAAGTGCAGCTTGGTTCTGCGTGGTGGTTTAACGATCATAAGGCGGGTATGGAAAAACAACTTCAAGATCTAGCAAATTTAGGGGCTCTAGGACGCTTTGTCGGAATGTTAACCGACTCTCGCAGCGTATTGTCACTCTCTCGTCATGACTATTTTCGTCGCATTCTATGTAACTTACTCGGTAAGTGGATCGATGATGGGGAATTACCGAATGATGAGCCTTTGCTTAAACAGAGTGTCGAGAACATCTGTTATCAAAACGCCAAACAATACTTCAATTTTCATTCATCTAAAGATTTAGTATAGGTATCCATTATGCTGCAGTTTACCTCTCCGGAAATGGCGATCATTCGTCAAAATGCCAGCCAAGAGATCATCGAACAAATTATTCAAGATAATCAGGTTGTGCTTACTTCAGACACTCTCGTTCCACCTGATGCCCGCGCAACATGGAATTTATATTATTTTTGCCCCACGCATGGGGTTCGCTTAAGTTGGGATAGAGACCGACCCACTGAACATGTGTGCCCTGTTGATGGCGAGGTGCTTACCGGGGAACCTTATGACGGTGCATGGTGGCGTTGGCTTAATGGGCTCAATTCGAAAGCGTGTAATGACCTAGGCTTGCTTTGGCACATTACTCAAGACCGCAAATACTTCGAAAAAGTTCGTGAGATCTTATTGGGTTATGCAGAATACTACCCGAATTACGAAGAACATGGCGGTATTCCATATAACGGTCCAGGAAAAGCAAATGCGCAGACTCTCTGTGAAGCGAATTGCAATATTGATTTTGCCCGAGGCTATGATTTCGTTAAAGAGCAGTTGAATACCGAAGAGCAATTGTTTATTGAACAGCGCTTGTTACGCGAAGGCGCTGAGTTCCTGATGCAACATCGAGCTGATCAATTGCATAACCATGAAATGAAGATTTCTGCGACTATTGGCGTGATAGGCTTGATACTTGGTGACCGAAAATTCATCGACTTTTCGGTGAGCACCCCTTATGGCTTGAAGTATCAGTTAGAGCATGGTGTAAAAGGGGAGGGCTTATGGTTTGAAGGTTCTATCCATTATCATTACTACGCTTTACAAGCACTTCTGAATTTCGAAAAAATGGCATGTAAAACAGAGTACTCACTACAATCAGTGCCAAACTTCCATACCATGTTGGCGTTGCCGCTCAAGCTACTCATCAATACGGGTGACTTTCCACGTCTGAACGATTGTATTGCCGGCCAAGAGAAATTAACTCATAGCCACTTGTTCGAATTCGGGTATCGCGAGTTCCGAGACCCTTTATTTGCATCGGCGTTGCAGAGCATCTATCAAGATAAGCCACGCAACAATATCGACGCGCTGTTGTACGGTGTTGATGCATTACCTGTGGCAGAGCCGATCATGTGCCAGTCTATTCATGCAGAACAATCAGGCGTCACGATCATGCACGATCGAGAGCACGATAACATGCTATTAATTAAGCACTCTCCGTATGGTGGTGAGCACGATCACTATGATCGACTTGGGATGATCATTACTCGAAATGGTAAAGAAATTTTGCCTGATTTGGGAACAACAGGGTACGGTGCTGAACTGCATTACGGGTATTATAAAAATACGGTGACGCACAACACCTTGGCGGTGAATCAGAAGAATCAACCGCCAGCCAACCCTCAAGTGAATACGTTTGTAAAAGAACCGTCCTACACATGGTTAGACACACAAACAGATTGGTGTGGCGAGTTACCGACGGTTGACAGCCATACTATTGTTCAGTGGGATTTGGCCGCATACAAAGATGTGATGTTTCGCCGTCAAATTCTGTGGTTAGGGGATGTGGCGATTGAATTCAATACTGCGGAAAACCCTCACCACCAACAACTAGATTTGGTCTGGCATGTCAGAGGACAACACAGCGCTTTGACAGAGGCACAAGGTTGCGACAATCCACTAGATGGGCCTTTAGCAAGAATGACTAGCTGCCATGAGATACCTCTTAAAGCGTCCATTGATTTGCGTTATTCGATTGATGGACAAACTGAATTTAATCAGCAGCTGATAACGGATAGTTCAGCAACTCTGTTGTTGGGGTATGCGCCAGACAACCCTGCAACCAGTGATTTAGCTTACACGATTTTACGTAGCCAAGAAGCGGTTCTTAAAGTTGCCACGGTACATAACTTGACGCAAAACGATGAGGTTCGAGTTTCTGATATCGAATGGCGATCGAACGTTATCAATTTAAGCTTGGTAAGAAATGGAGTGGCACAATCTATTTCAATTAACCAAGAAACGGGTGTTACTTTATTCGTTTGATCGAACAACAATATTAAAGAATTGTAACTCGCTGAATTTTACGAGTTCACCCCAAAATAAAAATCCCCTCAAGAACCTTTCTTAAGGGGGTTTTTTATCAGTCGTTGATTAGCTTGTTAGCCGTTAGCCATCTACTCTTCATCTTTGGTTAGGTTCCTAAGACGATACCCTTGGTTTTTACAATTTGGCCAAAGTAAAAAAGAGGAGCATTGAGGCTCCTCTTTTATCGTAGGTCGTAAAGGGCTTAATCGTTAGTACATAGACTTAACGGCTAGTCCACACGCTTAAAGTTAGGCAGTAAGGTTTCTGGCTGCTGCGCTACAAATGCTTTACTTGGTGAGTATGCGCGGAAGTAAACAAACCAGTTTTCGTCTTCTCGAGTTTGCACCCAGTTAGCCTCATTAACGCCCGCTGGCTTAGTTGGTGAAAAGTGGAAGGTGTAATTGCCTTGTGCATCTTTAACTGTTCCTTCAATGTTAGAACCCACGTCGGCACGCTCAATATCGTTGTCGATGATGGCGCGGTTCTCTACGTTGTAGACTGTAATTGTCCAGAACAAATCGGCGAAATTTACATCCCCGTCTAGCGTCAAAGTATAGTGGTTACTGCCATTTAGCCCTTTGCCATTGTCGTCACGGTAGTTGTCTAGGTAAATCTGACCCCAGCCGCCATTTTCAAAACCGTGCATTGCTACGTCGTTAGTTACAGCTTCATAGAACCAAGCTGCGCGTCCATCGAGATCCATACCGTAGTAACGATCTTGGTTTGGTGTTGAAGCCGTCGCGACTTCCCAAAAGTTGCCTTCCTTACCGTAAGCTGCGTGTGGCAAGCGTTCTGTTTTGTTGAAGTCGATATTCTTAACCATAGCTTCCCCCATAACTACAGCTTGCTCTAAGATTTCACGCTGCTGACCTGATGGTTCAAACGTCTTACCTTTCTCAATACCCAGTGGGCGTAGCATGTCGTGCATCATGCGATCACGCTCTGCTACTGGTTCTGCTTGAATGGCTTCATTCAACGTATTCCAAAATGCCATACCTCTTGGGTGTTTGGCATCTTCACCACGCTCAGGGAAGTTTACGCCGTTATCACTCAGTGGCTTGCCGTTAAGGTCGGTAATTTTCAGGGCCTCTAAGTCTTTCATACGTTGCTGGTCTGAATCTGCCATTAAGCGAACGCCGAAGAACACATAGTTGGTGTCTGACTCAAAAACCTTAGCGCCTTTTGGCAGGTTGCTCGGTGTTTCAGACCCTTTGGCTTTTACCACGTAGATGCCCGGCTCAGTCATCTGAGAAATACCGATTTGCCACATAGTGTGTACTGCGCCGCGCAGTTCATTTGTGGGGATTTCTATAATAACGGGCTCTTTTTCTACGTTAAACCAAGTAATCGCGTAAGGCGTAGAGGTGTTGTAAGTTAAGCCTCCTAGCTTAGATTCATGAGACTCAACATAAGTAATTTGACCATCCTCTGCACCCATGTCGGCATAGGCTTGTTTCCATGCGTAGTTTGACACCAAAGGCACGGACCAAATGTAAGCTTGTGACGCGCGTTGATAGTCCATCAGTTCGAACAGTTTTGCTGAGCTTTCTTGTGTTGGAATACCATGAAGAAAGTCGGTTTCGAAAGTGAAGTCTCCCGAACGTGTTTGAAGGGTTTCTGTTGGGTTATCGTTTCCAGCAATCGCCGTTGCTGAAAACAAGGCTGTTACAGAAACGAGCATCGCTGTTGATCGCAGTGGATGTGTGAAAGTACCGGTAAGGGCTTTAGATATCATGTTCATAATGTGTCCTCAAAACTTAAACTTATTCGTTCAAGCGAAACCGGCTCGTTAAAGCCGAAATCACTACTTAAAATTGGTAGTTAAATTCGATGCGGTGATCACCGTCTTCGATACTGGTGTTTTCTGTCCAGTTTGCGAAATAACGAACGTTGGCTCTTGGATTGATTTGATAGCTCGCTGCAAATTCATGTGCGAGTACTGAATCATTGCCCTCAAAGCCAAAATCTTTGAACGTTGATGACCCTGACATTGTGCCTAAATACATAGGGTTGTAGTTCAACCAAACCTTGTCGGTAAGTTGCATTTTTGCGTACATACCCGCCACGTAGAAAGTACCGTGCATGTTGTAGCGGTCGCGAAGCTGATCGGCGTCGAGATCGCCTCCAGTGCCTTCAACCAACTCTTCACCAGCAGCAACACCGACACCTGCAAGCGGATAGAAATTAAACATGCCCATTTGTGGTAATGCCTGAATAAAGCTATAAGACGCGCTACCTTGATTGCTATCGAAATCCCAAGACATATCAACTTGAGTACCTCGACCATTGGTTAGGTCGACCCCAAAGTTTCTAAAGCGGATTGAGTCAATACTGTCGTCGGCACCTCGGTTGTTCCAACCAACAGCTTCACCAGCGATGCCTTTGATTTCGAACACATTCATGCCCATGGTTGTGTCGCTGCCTGTGTCGTAGGTTTGTCCTACTTTGAGGTTTAAGCCTTTATCTGTGTAGCCGAAGCCAGCTTGTGTGTAGACCGCCAATGGGTCTGACATGTCTTGAACTTCTGTTTCTTCAGCGATAACACCGCTGGCCAACAAAAGAGGTGTTAGGGAAAGGATAGAACGTTGTAATAACATAGCTGCCTCATAGAGTTATCTCACTACATCCGTGTACATCGTGAAGGTGGGACAACTATACAAAGTGGACTTTGTTAAGTTAATTCATATAAACTTAACCATTCGTTAAGCAATGCTTTATGGTTAGCTATGAAACTGAACAACGTCGACCTGAATTTATTGAAAGTGTTTGTGGTGGTATATCAAGAGAAGAGCTTGCGAAAAGCCGCTGAGAAGCTGTTTGTTTCGGCACCTGCCGTTAGCCAAAGCATCAAGAAGCTTAAGGAGTCTCTAGGTGAAGAATTGTTTGTGTTGTCCCATAAGCAGTTTTTGCCAACCCCTTATTCAGACAACCTGTATCGACGAGTTTTTCCTTTATTGGACGGGCTATTCACGGCGATAGAAGAAGGAAAGCAGTTTAATCCTGCGGATTTAAGCGAAGATTTCAAGATAGAGGTAAACCCTCATATCCTGCCTTGGTTGACGCCCGCTCTTTTTCATCAGCTATCAATAGAAAGTCCATTTTCAAGGCTGATCAGTCATACGAGTTCCCAAAATTCTTTAGAAAGGCTCAAAAGTGACGAGATTGATTTTGTCATTCACTTTGAAGCTGAGAATTTGCCTGCTGAGATCATTGCTGTACCGCTCGTGAACTTAAAGTTTGTATTGGCAGTGAGAGTCGATCATCCTTTTAAGGCGTCTATCGCGACGATTGATGATTTATTGTCGTTCCCATTTGCTCACGTTGACCTAGCTTATTTCGACCAAAACAAACATTCACGGTTGGAAGAGGAAGTCTTGAGCCAAGGTAAGGCAATTAATATGGCGTTGCGAACGACTTCTATTGTTGGGTTAATTGAAACGATCAAGCACTCCAATATTATCGCTCCTTGCATGCCTCCGGTGATTGAGCAACATAAAGGCGTATTGCGCTCAGTCGCGATTGAGGGGTTGGAAGATGGCCCCGAGGAGATGGAGGTGTTCGCCTATCTTCATAAGAAAAACCAGCACTCAGCCAAATACAAATGGCTGCTGGATTTGATTGAAACGGCGATGGCAGAGGCTAATCACCAGTAAGAGCTAGCTTTGTTTTTCAACTTTTAGAGATGCGGTAACTAACCTCTGAATACCTCTTCGATACACGATTCCAACCAGAGCATTTTCGGTTGATTGCGATGTTTACGCCCGATAGTCATGCCAATATCGCCATTTGGCATATTGGGCATATGAGGAAACTGCACAAAGGAAAACTCATCTGAAAGCGAATTAGCCAGTAGTTTTGAGCATGGGAATAATACGTCGCTCTGTTTCACTATAGACAATAAGCTGTGTAAGTAAGTCGAACGTATTTTGACCTCAGTCTTGATGCCAACATCGGCTAACACGTTTGGTGCTAACGCAATATTGTCGTTCCAATCACTGACGACCAAGCTCGCTAATTGCAAAGGTTCTTGCTGGTCACTTTTCAATAATGTGTTGGCAAGTGGGTGGCCTGTGCGGCAAACCAATACAAAATCATCACTTGCGACACGTTTCTGGTATACCTGTTTAGATAGTTCTAATGGGTAATAATTGATCCCTAAATCAACCTCGCCAGAGGTGATCAAATCCAACGTATGGGCACCCCAATCCACAATGTTCACTTTCACCTTCGGCGCCTGTGTTAACAATATTTGAGTTAGCTTTGCGGAGATGCTGTTGGCAATAAATCCGTTAATCGCGATGTTCACAGTGCCATCAAACTGAGCAACGTCAAATTCGGATTCAGGTTCAAGCACTTGTTCTAACTGCGATAACACGGGTAATAAAGTCTGCTTGATTTCAAGCAACTTGGCGGTCGGTTCTAGGCCATGTTGTGAGCGTATAAACAACTCATCGTCAAAGTACTCACGTAGCTTTTGTAGTGAACGACTGATAGAGGGTTGGCTTGTAAACAACAGATCTGAAGCCTTGCGTGTATTCTTTACCTCAACCAACACCTTCAATACTTTAAGTAAATTGAGGTCTAGTTGTTTAAAGCGGTTACTCATCATCGTGAGGCTCCATCATCGAAACTGTTGAGATATACCCATATTGTATATCTTGATTTCATATAATCAATTGGAGTATATCACGCAGCATCTACATACTGAGCTCATCGAAACAAACACGAGAAACCATTATGAAGAAAACGACGTTAGTGACGCTATTGGCGTTAACTGCATTTGGCGTAACGGCCGCAGACAATAACAGCTCAGCGGTTTATGACCACGCGGCTATCGGTGGTGTTAATTGGGATAACTATCCTGAAGCGGAGTCTGACTGGAACTTCCTTGGCCTGCAAAACAAAGTGGGTGTTAACCATTGGCTGCACGCTGACCCAGTATCCAAAGACGCGCAAACGGTGATTCGCTCAAATCGTGATGTCGTTTATTCAACTATGGTTGTGGATGTATCAGAAGGCGCAACATTCCATGTGCCAGACGAAGACAACGATTACTTCCAGATTATTCATATCATGGACGAAAATCATCTTGTGCATAAAGTGGTTCGCCGAGGTGAAACACTTCACCTAACGGCAGATGATTTGACGACCGGCACTCATGTTCATGTGCTAGCAAGAACGCGTATAGCAGATTCTATTGAAGACACTAAGCGACGCCAGAGTTTACTTTCTATCAAAGCGAACTCTAACAAGCCTTATCAGGGCAAAGGTTATAACCCAAGTGACGTTGAAAACTACCGACTGAAACTTATTAATAACGTGATGCAACACGGCGCGCCTATTGAAGGGTTAAAGGGATTTGGTGCGACTTTGGATGACGTAGAAGACCACCACTTCAAATACGTGACGGCATTTGGTTATGCTGGGTTACCTGCAGACACTGCGCAGTATCTAGAGCGTGTTCCTGGCCAAGGTAAAACAACGTGCCAAGAGTGGACGATTCCAACGCCAAATTTGGACTTTGAGGGGCGCGGTGGTTACTACTCTCTAACCACTTATGGAGCGGATGGTTGGATCGACTCTGAGCACTTCTATGCTTCTGGTGAATCCATGCGTGATAACGGTGATGGAACAGTGTCTGTCACATTCAATTGTGGTACCGGTACAGCTTATGATTTTGAAGTGTCTGAAGGTTGGGCTGGTGTATTACGTTTGTACGAGCCAGTCGATGTGAATGAAACTTTGGAATACATGGAGACGCTGCGTCAGATTGAGATTAAAGAACTTTAATATCTTTTCTAATGGCTGAAATGTTCCCAAATAAAAATCCCCTCAAGAACCTTTCTTGAGGGGATTTTTTATAAGTCGTTGATTAACTTGTTAGCCATTAGCCATTAGCCATTAGCCATCTACTCTTCACCTTCGGCTTCTTTGGAAGCATTCGACGCCCAGCCTTTTTCAAGCCAGTTATCGAGCACGTGTTGCAGCGCGTTCAAAGAGGTAGGTTTCTCTAGGCGACCATCCATCAACTTGCTGATCATATCTAACTCGTGCTGTCCTGATTCGCCAGACAAAGCAATGATTGGCGTTTGAGGAGAGCGTGCCTTGATGATTTGGCTTGCGTCAAACCCATTCATTATCGGCATTTGTACGTCCATTAAGATCAAATCGACCTTGTGTGTTTTGAACAGCTCGACGGCATTCTCACCGTTTTTGGCTTGTAAGCTATTGACGCCAAGTCGACTCAGGTACATCTGAACAAGCGTGCGTTGTACTTCTTTATCATCGACGATAAGCACGGTTGGAGCCAAATGGTTCTCTGGGGTTAGGGTACTTGTTGGTTCTGAACTTTGCGTTTCCGCTTGGTTATCTGGCTTAGCTTCTGCGTTGGTTTTGTTTTCAGTTGCGTTTTGATTACTTTTCCAATCATTGAAGTAAGGCGTACGAAGTGCGTCTGCTTTGGGTGCATTGGGTACCACAGGGAAGTACAGGTGGAACTCAGTAAACTCCCCAAGTTTAGAGTGGCACTCAACTCGGCCGCCAAATGAACGCATTACACGTTGGCAATAACCGAGCCCTAGGCCGCTACCACCGCTTTTTTGGTAAGAGAAGAAGTCATCAAAGATCTTATGTGCAATGGCTTCGTCAATGCCTGGGCCAGTATCTCGGAATATCAGAACGTTTTCGTAAGGCCCTGTGTTGGTGCTGATCTCAATTTGGCTTTCTGGATAAGAATCAAAGTAATAGATAGCATTACGTATCAGGTTGAAAATAACGAAATTGAATAAGGTTTCATTGAGCTTTGCTACAAAATCAGCGTGTTGTGGTAAACGAATGCGTTCAATGATCTTTTCATTCTCAAAACCATAGTGGCTTACGGCCTGATCCACGGCTTTGTGGATAGAGGTCATGGTCACAGGGCCGTGTTCAGGCGTACTGTCACTGACTTCGCGCAGGATAATATCAATCAGTTGTCGCCCGCGTTGAATCGCCGCCTGGCCATTCTCAATATCCTTTAGGATTTGTTTGGCTGGGGCTTGGTTATCAATGTGCTGCTTTAACACCTCAAAATGCAGCTGCACTTGAGCCAGCGGGTTACGCATTTCGTGTGCGATAGAATTAGCTAGAGCGCGACTTTGGCGAATGCGTCTATCGGCTTCAATGGTGCTTTGTACACGAGTTAACAAGGTTTGCAGTGCAGAGATCTCTTCGTTAGAGAACATCTTATCGTTGCTCTTGTGTGACGAGACCAATAAGTGCGTGACCGATTTCCCCTGACCAAATAAAGGCATCACCAAGGCGGTGTCGTTTGAACTCATCTTGTCATACAGGGCTTTTATCGAGCGCTTGGTTGGCGCGGTGTAATCAAGCTCCTGAGACAGCTCATCGAACACTAAAACGGACTTGTTGGTAGACAGATAATCTTCGTAGAAGGTTTCGTTGTAGTTGCTGTTCACCAGACGCAACTTGTCTTCGGGAATCTGCAATAGGCTACCTAATCGACGCATTGCATCATCAATCGACAGCTTGAAATCGTCTTCTAGTGAGAGGATCTGCTGTACTGGCGTTTTCTTGTTTCCGTAGACAAAGAGTGAGGCGTAGTGGCTTACGCGTTTGTAGAGAACATGCCAAGTGATGCCGATAATCGCACAGATTGGGATAGCAACGAGCCATTGACTGTCGTCTGTCAGCGGGATAAATATCGCGCCAAAAGGGATCACCAAAATAGCACAGACCAACAGAGCATTTAGGCTCATGTACGCCAGGTATTTCACGCTGAAGAAGCGCGAGGTCAGCAGGGCATAGCCAACGAACAACATTTCACTTATCGACAAAGCTGGTGGCAACCAAGTGAGCGAGAAATCACGTAAGAAGTAGGTCATGCCTAGGTGGATTGTCGCAGTAGACAGCATGAAGACTAAAATGCCTGCGATCATGTAATTGGTTTTGGCTAAAGTTAGCTTGCTGCTGTTGGCGCGCATGGCCACCAGGTTGAGTAGTGTTAGCACTACAAAGCTTATCATCCCAATGAAGAAGTACGGCGTGTGTGGACCAAACTCAATCACGAACTGGCTTGGGCCAGCAATGGTGACGTGTTCAACGGTTAACCCCGGACTTAAATTGATAAAGAAGGAGTAGACGGTTAAGGTGACGAAAATGGCTTGTTGCCACACATGAACCTTACCGTTACGTTGTTCGGCGGCGAGTTTACACGAGAAGTAATAAGCAAAGGCAAAGGCAAAGAAAGAGGCGAGGTTGGCAAACTTTGCGGCGAACACAGCGGCCGAGGCCCCAAGTTCTGGTAATAAGTCGGTATGGAAATAAGCGTTACTACTGATCCACGCAACAATGCAGATCGAGTACGCGATGTAAGGGGCATGGTGTGTCCCCGCGATCACTTCGTTCTTCTGTTTCAGGCGATAGCAGTAATAGAACAACCACATGACAACCACAGCCACGGTTGCAAGCAGTGTGATTGCTTTTGCATAGATGATCGCCTCGAGGCCGAAATCAAACATGTTCATCCTTTTTTACCGAGCTAGTTTTTCCTGCCGAGCGCGATTTTTCTAATGACTTTCTACTCTCTCGCACTGCGCGTTTGTAGCTCCGAAAATCGATATTATTGAACGCTTTTACCATCATCTCGAAATTCCAGAACCCTCGATAAATTGTTGTGCCATCATCATTTAATTCGCAATACCCAGCATGGAAGTATGCATTGGAATCAATGGTTTGATAAAACTGAAGCATGAAAGGTTGCTCGATAATAGTGAAGCCAATCTTATAGCCTATTTGGTGTAATACACTCATCAGCTCTTTTTGAGCAAGGTAGAGGAAATAGAGCTTTTGTTGGGTATTGCCACTGACGGTCAGACGTAACACCTCACACAGGGCATCTTTGTCGGACAATTGTAACTGGAATTGTTGGTCAAATTCTGGGAGAGAGTAACATTTTGACAGTGTAGGCGGTGTGAAAAGTTGTAACCCTGCGAGTTCATCGTAGCCGTAATTGGGTAAACAGTATTGCCATTGCTCATTGCTGAACGGCGGTGCGTAACTTAGCCAAGTGTCATTCTTAGACCAGTCTTGAATCAGCGTAGAGGAAACCAGCGTTGGAAAGGCTTCATCGACTGGATGTTTGAGCAAAATAAAATGCTTACCTGCTTGAGAAAGGTGTAATAAAGGCAGCATCTCAAACCATTTTTCACCCTTGATGAACACCTCAAGATTGCTTAAAGCAATGGCATCGCTGATTAGCATTCCTTGTGGGTGACTCGGTGTTTGTACCAAAAGTGGCTCATGTTCTATCTGTTCGATGATCGCACCGTAATAAGCACTGTCATTGATAGGGAGGTCGACATGAGAAATAGAGCTTGGATTTAATGGAGATTTTGCTTTGATCGCAGCAATTTCACACTCACACCAGAAATCTAGCCAATGCATATAGCACTGCCCTACGGCCTGCTCTAGAAGAGCAATCTCTGCAGATAGTGTATTTGGATAGCGCAGAATCAGATCGCGGTAGTCCATCACCTCAAACAATACAGAGTAGCTTTTGTTTTGATGCTCTGGGAAAAGCAATTCTAATTGGCTTCTACGATATTCAGTCACGTTTTGAAAAAGCTCAGTGCGCTCATGTGGCTGATAAGTGCTGATGACGAGCTCTATCAGCGCTCGCTGTTTTATTTCGATAGACAGACTGCTAGCCAACAGTGAGCCTAAAGACGACGTTAATTTCATGTTTAACCTAGCCTAGGTTTATATAATTATTTTTATTTGATCTGCACTATCTATAGGACACTGATTTTAGGTATGTGTTTGAAGTTACGTTACTTAGAGAGAGCTAATCGTAACTTTACTTGTGTCCATAGTGTGAGAAGTAAGTTGCATAATCGGGTGAGATTTTACTACTTGCACCCACCCTTAACAATAAAGATTTTCCATGTTTGAATGAATTCAAAGGTGAACAAAATACATTATTATCAACAACTTGTAGGGTTGGATCACAGTTTTAAAATCAGACATGATTAAGCCGAGCATAAACTTTTGAATTTATAAAATAATCTCAAATATCTATTTTTTGAACCAATGTCATAATTCAAATCAACATGAGTTCATCTTATTAATTGCAATATGAATATCTCGGGTGTGAGGTATTTAATTAGCTGATGAATTGTATCTGTCTTATACTCGCTTATTCTCTCGCTACCCATTTTAATGTTCTAAATATCAGGTGGATAAACGCAGGGCTCCAGTGCTCGGTTTGTTTTCCTGACAATCTCCTGTGTTTATAGAGTAGTTACACCATAATCCCTGATGAAGTGATGACATTCGAGGCTTAAGCTTGCCTGCATATGAAACATTATTGCGAGTAATCCCTCGTAAATGATTGAGGTAGAGAGAATTTATGAAGAAAGTACGATTAACATCATTACTTGGAATAGCAACCTTGTTTAGTGTCGTAGCGTTAGCTGGGTGTAGTCAGAAATCAGAGGTACCAACTCAACCACAAGAGAATGCGAACCCCATCTGCAGCACTAAAAACCTGACGGGTGGTTGGTCGCAAAGTGAGATCACACCGGAAGCTAAGCAAGCTTTAAATGCAGTTCTTGGCCAAATGAACACTTCAGCTGAGCTCAAGCAGATTCTGAGTGTGCGAACTCAGGTTGTCGCGGGTTTGAATTACGCTATTGAGTTTGAAATGGATAATGGTGAAGTGTGGAACACCATCGTTTACCGTTCTCTACAGGGTGACATCGAAATGACGCAACCTGCACAGAAAGGTCTTCTGTGCTCATAATCTAGATGTGCCTGTATCTTGTGAGATAGGCTGATAGCAAATAAAAATGGCTCCGTATTGGGAGCCATTTTTGTTTTAAGAAGACTGATTCACTGAACGTTTTCAGTCGGCCAGCTCGGGCTCAGCTAACTCTTGAACACAAGCGCGGCTGATGTCTTCATCAATGTAGGCCATACCAAGTTTATTGAGGTAGTCCATGCGATCGGCTGTGCGAAGCTCGATGTCGGGGCCTGCAATGTTGTTGGCTTGATAAATTTCAGTGAGGTGAGACATGAATTGCTCACCCACACTCATCATCAATAGGCTCATTGCGCCCACGTCCGGTCTTACTTTGGCGCGTTGCTTTTCAGATAGGTTTACCGCTAATACGATAGGTTGTTCTTCACCTTCGAATCGAACGCCTCGCTCACGAACGGTTTGTTGAGCCCAGTAATACGCCAGTTCTTTACTCTGAGTGAGAAATACTGGCTCAACCGATTCGGTATAGTTGTTGCCGATGGTCGCCATGGTTTTTGAAGCTGCTTCGTTGAGCGCTTTGTCACCAGAGCGTTTTAGGCCTTGGCCTTGAATAGAAGCTAATAAAGCTGAAGATGTGCCGTGATACCAAGTATCACCCGTCGCGAAACCATTCTCTGATAACAGTGTTTTTGCATCTTGTAGGTGTGTAGGTATTGAAGTCATAGGCACTCTCAACAAATAGGAATCTGAACAAATATGTATACAGTTAGCTTAAACAGAAGTTGTTCGGTTAACCGTGGTGTGGAACACAAATCTGAGGCTTTGAGATAAAGCTGGCAGTACAAGCTTTATCTCAAAGCCTTCCCCCGGATCTTACCTAAGTAAGAGAGAAGGACGGGGGAGGCTTTAGCGTTAGCGATTAATCAAATTGGTTCGATGTATTCGCTTCACCTGCAGCTTTTAGTGCGTTCTCACCAGCAAAGTACTCTTTGTGGTCATCACCCATGTCAGAACCAGACATGTTTTGGTGTTTAACACATGCGATGCCTTGGCGGATTTCTTTACGCTGAACATTCGCAACGTAACCTAACATGCCTTGGTCGCCGAAGTACTCTTTCGCTAGGTTGTCAGTAGACAGCGCAGCTGTGTGGTAAGTCGGTAGAGTAATCAAGTGGTGGAAAATACCCGCTTCACGTGATGCGTCTGCTTGGAATGTACGGATCTTCTCGTCAGCGCTTGCAGACAGTTCAGTTTCATCGTATTCCGCGCTCATTAGGCTTGCACGGTCGTAAGCTGAAACATCTTTACCTTCTGCTACCATCGCATCGTAAGCTTGCTGACGGAAGTTTAGCGTCCAGTTGAATGATGGAGAGTTGTTGTAAACCAGTTTCGCATTAGGGTGTACTTCACGTACGCCGTCCATCATCTCTTTGATTTGACCGATGTGTGGTTTCTCAGTCTCAATCCAAAGTAGGTCAGCACCTGCATTGATTGCTTCGATACAGTCAAATACACAACGATCTTCACCAGTACCTTGGCGGAATTGGTATAAACCTGAAGGTAGACGCTTAGGTCGAACTAGCTTGCCGTCACGGTTGAAGCAAACATCGCCTTCTGCCATATCTGCAACATCAATCTCTTCAACATCTAGGTAAGAGTTGTAGATGTCACCTTGATCGCCCGGCTCTTTCACTACCGCGATTTCTTTTGTTAGGCCAGCACCTTGAGAATCGGTACGAGCAACAATGATGCCGTTGTCGATGCCTAGCTCAAGGAAAGCGTAACGAAGCGCACGAAGTTTTGCGTGGAAGTCAGCGTGTGGAACTGTAACTTTGCCATCTTGGTGACCACATTGTTTCTCATCGGCTACTTGGTTTTCGATTTGTAGACAACAAGCACCCGCTTCAATCATCTGCTTAGCCATTAGGTAAGTCGCTTCTGCGTTACCGAAACCAGCATCGATATCGGCAATGATTGGCACTACGTGTGTCACGTGGTTGTCGATTTTGTCTTGGATACGGTCTTGTAGGTTCACATCGCCTGCTTCACGCGCAGCGTCTAGCTCACGGAATAAACCACCCAGTTCACGAGCATCGGCTTGGCGTAGGAAGGTGTATAGCTCTTCTACTAGGCCAGCAACGGAGGTTTTCTCATGCATAGATTGGTCTGGAAGTGGACCAAAGTCTGAGCGAAGAGCAGCAACCATCCAACCAGAAAGGTATAGGTAACGGCGGTCAGTCTTGCCATCAAAGTGCTTCTTAATAGAAATCAGCTTTTGTTGGCCGATGAAACCATGCCAGCAACCCAGAGACTGAGTGTATTGAGAGCTGTCTTCGTCGTAAGCCGCCATGTCTGCACGCATGATATCTGCCGTGTATTGCGCAATATCCAGACCTGTTTTGAATTTGTTTTGAGCTCGCATACGAGCAGCAGATTCAGGGTTAATTGCATCCCATGGAGCACCAGCAGCGCTTTTTGCAACTTCAATCATTTCGATATCTTGTGTAATTTGCGACATAACTATTCCTTAGTTTCACGTGGACATGTTGGCCAATTTGGCGAGGTCATTTGATTTGGATTAAATCTAACCATGGACAAATAATAATCATGTATGTGATAATTTTGTTAATTTATAGTTATTATATTCGGTATTTTTCTTATGAATATTGCTCGTATAGACCTTAATTTACTTGTGTATTTAGACATGTTGCTACGTGAAAGAAACGTTACACGAGCAGCAAATCAATTGGGTATTACTCAACCAGCCATGAGTAATGGCCTTCGCCGATTGCGTGATCTGTTTGAAGACCCGCTATTAGTGAGAACAAGTGAAGGGATGATACCGACCGAACGCGCGCACAAGTTGCAGCCACTGATTCGAAACATCTTGGCGAATGTAGAGAAGACACTGCAGCCGACCACAGAGTTTAATGCAGAAGACAGTGAACGCGTGTTTCGTATCATGGCGAGTGACTATGCAGAGTCGACCATTATTCAGCCGCTATTGAAAAAACTGAGCGAGATAGCACCGAAAATACGACTGGATATAATGACGCCAAGTGATGTGAGCTATCAGGATGTAGAGCAAGGTACCGTTGATATAATTATCAACCGATTTGACGATATCCCACAGTCGTTCCATCAGATGAGCCTTTGGCACGACGGGTTTTCTTGTCTATTTAGTTGTGATAACCCAATAGCCGACAACTTCGATATTTTGTCTTATCTAAAGGCGCAACATATCTGGGTAAGTAAGACCGGAATGGGAACCGGAGTTGGGATCAACCCAAGCGAAGCGCAAAAGCTTGGTTGGATAGATGAAGCATTAATGCGCATTGGTAAAACGCGCAATATCACGGTGTTTACTCGACACTATTTGTCGGCGATTCTCTTCGCACAACAAAAGAATCTGATCCTGACCATTCCAACCAAAGCGGCTCAACTGCAGCGCAATAACCCTAGATTGTTGATCAAGCCTGCGCCATTTGCGATTGAACCCTTTGAGGTGAAGATGGCATGGAGTCCATTGTTGCAAACCAATCCCGATCACCAGTGGATGCGTCGCTTGATTAAAAGTGTCGCCAATGAAATCGAGAGTGGAGTGACGGAATAACACAGTTTGTAGGGTATTTTTTTTGTGAATATCCAGTATAACTGGCATAAATTAGCTAAATTTATGTCCGTTGCGTAAGTTTAATCTAGTAACGTAAATTTAAACCAGTTACGTAGATTTAATGAGTAGTCATCAGTTAGTTTGAGAGAGATTTTATGAGCAGTCGTATTCAACAGGGAAGCTTGAACATTGATAGCACCCTCTACCAATTAATTAATGAGCAGGTCATTCCTGGAACAGGCATTGTCGCTGAAGACTTTTGGCAATCATTTTCAACTATCCTTGAAGACTTGGCTCCCAAGAACCGCGCACTGCTTATCAAGCGTGAAGATCTTCAACATCAAATTGACGTTTGGCACCAAGAGCGTGCGGGACAAACGCTAGATGCGGCCGAGTACAAACAGTTCTTACAGCAAATTGGCTACCTCGTTTCTGAGGGTGATGACTTTCAAGTAACTACTGCCAGCGTTGAGCCTGAAATTGCAACACAAGCGGGTCCGCAGCTTGTTGTACCTATTATGAATGCACGTTTTGCACTTAACGCGGCTAATGCGCGTTGGGGCAGTTTATACGATGCGCTCTACGGAACCGATGTCATCAGTGAAAGTGACGGCGCGGAAAAGGGAGGAAGCTTTAACCCGGTACGCGGTGCTAAAGTGGTGAGCTACGCTCGAGGTTTCCTTGATGATGCTGCACCTCTCAACGGTGTCTCTCATAAAGACGTCACCAAATACAGCATCAGCAACGTCAGCATTGGCAATACACTGACAGCGACCTTAGATAACGGCGAAGAAGTCACTCTGATTGATCGCAACCAGTTCATTGGTTATCAAGGTGATGCGAGTGCCCCTTCAAGTATTCTGCTGAAACACAATAATTTACATATCGAAATTCAAATTGACCCAAGCGCACCGATTGGTAGCGTCGATGTAGCTGGCATTAAAGATGTGTTGGTAGAATCGGCTCTCACCACCATTATGGATTGTGAAGATTCGGTAGCAGCGGTTGATGGTGAAGACAAAGCATTGGCTTACCGTAACTGGTTAGGCTTGATGAAAGGTGACTTACAAGAGTCGCTAGAGAAAAACGGCAAAACCATCGTTCGTAACCTAAATCCCGATCGTCAATACACCAGTGTGACGGGAGGCGAGATCTCGCTGAAAGGTCGCAGCATGTTGTTCATCCGCAACGTGGGCCATCTGATGACCAACCCTGCCATTATTGATGCTGACGGTAACGAAGTCCCTGAAGGCATTATGGATGGCATGATCACTTCGCTAATCGCGATGCATGATTTAAAAGGCAACAGCGCGTACCAAAACTCGACCGCGAACAGCATCAATATAGTTAAACCTAAGATGCATGGCCCTGAAGAAGTGGCTTTCACCAATGAGTTGTTTGGTCGCATTGAGGATGCACTAGGTTTAGAACGCTTCACCATTAAAGTCGGCATTATGGACGAAGAGCGTCGTACCTCTGTGAACTTGAAAGAGTGTATTCGCGCAGCCAAAGACCGTGTCGTGTTTATCAACACAGGTTTCCTAGATAGAACGGGTGATGAGATCCACACTAGTATGGAAGCGGGTCCGTTTGCTCCTAAAACACAGCTTAAAACCATGACTTGGATTGGCGCATACGAAGATCAAAACGTTGATCTTGGCTTAGCTTGTGGCCTGCAAGGTAAAGCCCAGATTGGTAAAGGTATGTGGCCAGAACCAGATAACATGGCGAAGATGATGGACGCGAAAATTGGACACCCACAAGCCGGTGCCAATACCGCTTGGGTTCCTTCTCCAACTGCGGCGACTCTGCATGCCTTGCACTATCACAAGGTGAGTGTTCCTAGCCGTCAGAAAGAGCTTCGTGAGCGTGTGAGAGCAAATGTTGACGATATTCTTACTATCCCATTGTTAGGCAATCAAAAGCTGACTGCTCAAGATATCCAAAACGAACTGGACAACAATACGCAAGGTATTCTTGGTTACGTAGTTCGTTGGATTGACCAAGGCGTAGGTTGTTCGAAAGTGCCTGATATTAACGATGTGGGATTAATGGAAGACCGTGCAACGCTGCGAATTTCAAGTCAACACATCGCTAACTGGTTACGTCACGGCATTTGCGAGGAAGCCCAAGTAATGAAAACCATGAAGCGCATGGCAGCAGTGGTTGATGAACAAAATGCAGGGGATCCAAGCTACCAAAATATGGCGCCTGATTTTGAAAACAGCATTGCGTTTTCAGCAGCGTGCCAGTTGGTATTTGAAGGCTGTGCTCAGCCGAGTGGTTATACCGAGCCAGTGCTGCACGCGATGCGTCTAAAGCTGAAAGCGCAGGAATAGCGAAGCAACCGAATAACAAAAACAGAGAATGTAAAATACTAAAAAAAGAAATCCCCTTTAACCGAGCCCAAGGTGCCGCGCTTTTATAGCGCGGCTTTTTTTTGATTCATTCTTGTGGTGGGAAGGGAGGGATAATGGGGCAGTTTAGTGCTCGCTAAGACTTAAGTATTTCCGAGCCCTAATCACTGCCAGAACTTAGTTACTACCAACCTTATTTTCCGCCAAAGCAAAGATACTTAATGTCCATGTACTCATCGATGCCTTCTTTCGCACCTTCACGGCCAATACCTGATTGTTTCACACCACCAAAAGGCGCTACCTCGGTTGAGATTAGGCCATCATTAATACCGACCATACCGTACTCAAGCGCTTCTGCAATGTTCCACACTCGGTGGATGTTCTGACTGTAGAAGTAAGACGCCAAACCATAAATCGTATCGTTGGCCATCTCGATAAGCTCTTCGTCCGTGTCGAATTTCATCACAGGCGCGACTGGGCCAAAGATCTCTTGTTGAACGATGTCCATGCTGTGTTTTACATCTTTAAGAACAACAGGTTGAATGAAAAGCCCATTAAGCTCCTGAGTTGGCGTGACAGGCGCAGCACCTTGTTCAATCGCTCGGTTTATCAAAGCTTGGATGTTGTTCTTCGCATTAAGGCTGACAACAGGTCCAATCGTGACACCCTCATCTAAACCGTTACCAATCTTAAGCAGCTGAACCGCTTGATCGAATTTAGCCACAAACTCATCGTACACTTTACTGTGAACGTAGAATCGGTTTGCACAGACACATGTTTGACCTGCATTACGGAACTTCGACGCCATTGCGCCTTGAACGGCCGCGTCGATGTCAGCATCGTCAAATACAATAAAAGGTGCATTACCGCCAAGTTCCATTGAGGTGCGTTTGATGCCTTTTGCTGCTTGAGCCATCAAAATACTGCCCACACGGGTCGACCCAGTGAAAGAGATTTTTTTGATCAACGGATGCGAAGTGAATAGGTTGCCCACTTGTTCAGGGCTTTCACCAAGCACCACTTGAAGTAGATCTTTAGGGATACCCGCTTGATAAGCCAGTTCAACCACAGCAAACGCAGAAAGCGGTGTCTCATCTGAAGGTTTCACGACAAAGCTACAACCCGCTGCTAAGGCAGGAGCCGCTTTACGAGTGATCATTGCAATAGGGAAGTTCCATGGCGTAATTGCACATGCGACACCAATAGGCTGCTTGATGGTCACCAAGCGTTTACCAGCGATTGTGCTAGGAATGGAATCACCATAAGTGCGCTTCGCTTCTTCTGCAAACCACTCAATGAAGCTCGCGCCATACACGACTTCGCCTGCCGCTTCTGCTAACGGTTTACCTTGTTCCATTGTCATGATTCGAGCAAGGTCATCTTTGTTTTCAAGGATCAATTGGTGCCAGCGATGAAGCAGTGCAGCACGAGATTTAGCAGGAATTTTTACCCACTCTTTCTGCGCTACATGAGCTTGTTCAATCGCGTTCGCTAACTCTGTTTCTGATGATACCGGTGCGTGCCCGATGAGTTCACCCGTTGCTGGGTTTGTGACTGCAACTGCGTTGTTCGCTTCTGTCACCATAAAAGAGAGTAAGTGCTGGTTATCAATGTTTAGCATCGTGATTCCTTTGTCGTGATTACTTTAGACGTGTTGCTGATGTGCGGGTTGGCGAGTGTTCAGATCACTTCGACCAAATGTTGATTAGTCGCAGATTGTGGTCGTTAATTCGATAGTTTTGAAGCCCTTGTTTGCGCAAGCATTGTTTACCAAAGTAGGGCTTTTGAAATCCATGATCAGCTAAGTCATGGACTTCGAGATTCTCTAAGAAAGTGCTTACTGCTGACTCCAATTATCAGCTTCGATCTTCCCTAGCGCTTTTGCTGCCTTTTGAAGTGCGGGCAAGAATTTTATTGCTTCATCTGGTTTCACTCGAATCACAGGTGCTTGTATCGCTAGGCCTAGGTTTGATTGACCTGTTGGTGAGGGTATCAGCACAGCGATACAGACTAAGCCTGGTAAAAACTCTTCGTCATCAATAGCAAAACCTTGGATTTTCGCTTCTTCAATGTCTTTCTCTAGAGTCGAATAGTCGGTAATCGTGTTTACTGTGTATTGAGTCAGCGGCACATTTTCAATTAATCGTCTGCGCTGCGACTTAGACATGTGTGCTAAAAACAGTTTGCCGGTAGCCGAGCAGTGCACGGGAACGCGAGAGCCGGGGTGCAGGTGAAAGCGAAGGGGAGCTTCAGTTTCTGCACGGTCGAGATAGATGATTTCACCACTTGAAAGAGCCGTCAGGTTACAGCTCTCACCGACTTCTGCCCTTAGATTTTCAAGGATGGTGCGTCGGGCGCTGTGCATGGTGCTATTCAAAAGTAGGTTTTCGGCAAGTTTTCTGAGTCGAATGCCTGAGCTGTAGTGCTTTTCGTCGCCGTCTCGTTGAATGATGCCCGCGGCTTCTAATTGCTGAAGCATTCGGTGCAGCGTGGGTTTTGGCAATCCAGTCTCTTCGACTAAACCTTGCAGAGAAATAAACTCGTCTTTTTGCGCTATCACCTCTAATAGTGCAAAAAGTCGGAGGGTCGGTGTATCCCCTTGAACTTGCGGTGTTTCTGTTTGCATACAGTGATTCATCCTTGCGATATGTCTATGCCTAAGAGTGTACATACCAATTCATTATTCTTCAATTATCTGAATAAAGTTTGACCTTTTTTATTATTCCAATAATATAAATGTAAATTATGGAACAATTAATCTCAATAAATGGAATTTAAAGATGAAGGCGATTGAACGGATTATTGATAAAGCTCATTTAGATCGTAAGCGTGTTGTTTTGAGTGAAGCTGAGGACCCGCGAGTGCTAGCTGCTGCAAGAATGGCAATCGACAAACAGCTCGCTCACATCACACTCGTGGGCGATGAATCGGCGATCATCGCTGCTGCAGAACTGCACCACATTAACCTCGCTGGCATTCATATTGTTTCTCCACAGGCGTCGTCACTCAAAGAGGTGCTCGCTGAGCGGCTGTATACATTAAGAAAAGCCAAAGGCATGACTTATGATGACGCCCTAGAGCTGGTTCTAGACCCACTCGTTTTTGCCAATTTGATGGTCAGAGAGGGGCTGGTGGATGGCACAGTTAATGGTGCGGTTTATACCACGTCTGATGTGGTGCGAGCTGCGCTTCAGATTATCGGCCCCGCGCCAGACAGTGAATTGGTGTCCAGTTTTTTTCTGATGATGTTGTGTGAGCCTTTCCATAATCTTAAAGGCGGCATGATTTTCAGTGACTGTGGTTTGGTGATTAACCCCAATGAAACCGAGCTAGCATCGATTGCAGTGGCCGCATCAAACAGTGCTCAAACGCTACTGATGGAAGAACCTAAAGTCGCAATGCTGTCGTTTTCGACCAACGGCAGTGCTAAGCACGAATCGGTCGATAAGGTTCGTAATGCTGCTCAACTCGTGAAACAACGTTGCCCTGGAATCGCCGTCGATCAAGATGTCCAACTTGATGCGGCGATTGTCACTGAAATAGCGGCGAAAAAGCTGCCCGACTCAGAGGTGAAAGGTCAATCGAACGTATTGATATTCCCCAATTTAGAAGCAGGCAATATTGGTTATAAGCTTGCGGAAAGGTTAGGCGGGGCAGTTGCAATTGGTCCACTATTACAAGGGTTGAATCAACCTGCGAATGACTTATCAAGAGGGTGTTGCGCACAAGACATCTTTAATGTGATCGCGGTGACCGCGGTACAAGCGCAGCAAGGGAAAGTGTCTGACTCTAAGGTTGATACTGAAGCTGAGGTTGAAGAAAGACAAGAGTCGACGTTTGATTTTAGGTATTAACATCTCGCTCCTGAATCTAGCACTCAAATTCGAATCAAACCCAAACAACCCAACTAGGACTGCTGATGGAGTTACCTGTTTTACTCGCTATTCTTGCCACCATCGCGGTGGGTACCTATTTTCAAACTGTCACCGGATTTGGCCTCGGTATCATCGTGATTGGTTTAACGGTTAGCCTTAATCTGGTTTCCTTACCCGTTATAGCCGCTGTGGTCAGTATTGTGACCTTGTTCAATTGTTTGGTTGCATTGATGGGTAAGCCACTACTTGGGGAACTCAAAATTCTGGTGGTGTTGGTCATCGGTATTATTCCCGGCGTTTCGATGGGGGTGTACTTGCTGGACGAGTTAAGCGATTCGGCAACGCATATTCTCCGAGGACTATTGGGTGCGATGGTGCTATTCGCAGGTTTGAGTTTTATGTTTAAACCTAAAACCAGAAAGGACCGTTCGGCAACCGTATCTTTCCTTGTCTCAGGTTTTAGTTCTGGGCTCGCGGGTGGGTTATTTGGGATGGCAGGTCCACCGATTGTTTATCATCTCTATCGGCAACCTTTTACGCTCGATCTGGTGCGAAGCACACTGCTGATGGTGTTCGCTTGTACGTCGATGTCCCGTACTGTCAATGTCTACGCTGCAGGTGACATGGAAGCGAGCATACTGTGGTTATCCGCTATTGCTGTTCCCTTGGTTGCACTTGTCACTATGTTTGCTCGACGTTTCCCACCGCCGTTGTCTAATGATCAACTCAGGAAGTTAGTGTTTATTGTGTTGATGTTGATTGGTGGGTACTTGATGGCGGTCTCTGTATGGTCGTTGTTTTTGGCTTAGAACGTTTTCTTTATCAAAATTATCTTTGAAGGAGGAGGGCTTGATTCTCGTTTAATGCTTGATGACACCCTCCTCACTGACACGTCAGCGCTTTAGCATCTCAAAGATGTTCCTACATAGCCCGAACAAGCAGCTCTCTTGTACGTCCAAGGTAATGTTGTTGCGGTAATATGGGCTCAAATCCACTCCCATCCCCACGCCATGAATCTCAATCCCGTTTTTGGTCGACTCACGTTCAATCACTTGTTTGAGGTGGTTATCCAAATAGAACTGATCGTTGGCGGTGCTGGTCGCGGTATCCATTGGGCAGCCGTCTGAGAACACAATCAAAACCTTTCGCAGGGCGGTGTGCTGCTGCAATCGATGGCTAGCGAACTGAACCGCTTCGCCATCAATCCCTTCTTTAAAGATGTCGGCTTTACGAAGACTCGCAATGCCAAGGCGAGAGCGTCTCCAATGCGTATCAAAATCTTTGAATACAATATGACGAACTTCGTTTAAGCGGCCTGGGTGTTTCGGTTGGCTCTGTTTAAGCCACTGCCGATAAACTTTGCCACCGTTCCAGTTATTGGTCGTAAAGCCAATAATCTCGAAAGGGATGTTGGCCAGTCCAACGGATTTGAGAATGGTATCCATCAGTAGGCTTAGCTTGTGACTGTGCTTTTGCATTGAGCCTGAGCAGTCCATCAAAAATGTGATGGCACATTGATGAGATGTACCGATGTCAGGCTGATAAAAGACAGTGCGATCCAATGGCGATGTGACAAGCTTGGTGATGGTAGTGGCATTAACAATGCCTTCTTCTAAATGGTCCTGACGTCGGTTCCTCTGTGGTGTGGCTACAAAGCTAGTAAGCATAGCGGCTAAACGGCGAGTGTTTACTTGTCTCGCCATGATGTCATCGGTGAGCTTTTGTCTCAGTTCGAGTAATAGGGCACGCCTGACGAGTTTGTCTGCCGCGATGACTTGATCAAATTCTGAATTAAAGACCTGATAATTGGCGCCCGACAGCTCGAATACCTTGCTACTGCCTGTGATGTCGGTATCGACTTCTTGATCTTGAATGTCACCATCAACAATCAAGGCAAGCTGAGCAAGGATCTTGATGTCTTCTTCAACGGTTGGTGTGGGCGAGCTATCACTTTCTTGTTCCTGGATGATTAACTCTTGTGCAAGGGCTGCTAACTCATTGGCGCAGTGAGCAAACTGCTGTTGGTCGGTTCTATGTTGCTTCAAGAGCTTCAGGCTATGCCCAAAAGTAGGCACGATGCCGGCGCGAGTCGATTCAATGGTCTCAGCGATAGGCTCAGACATCGGAACGCCAGTTAAGCGGGTGTGGATGACTTGCATTAGTGTAAACAGCAACATGCCTATTCGTGATTCGGTAAAGCCATTTTGATGATATTGGTCGCTCCAATACGCAAAGTTGAACTGAATGCTGGTGGTCACGCCTTTTAGATAAGATGGAACTTGCGATTCAATTCGCACCTGTTCGCAGAAGTCGTAAAGCAGACGTTCTATTTCTTTTTGAGGGCGCAATGAATAATGGAGGTCAGCGTCAGAAAGCAATAATCGCAGTGCCGATGAATCGATCTTGCCCTGCATCGATAGCTTGCTGTTTTTCAGCTCATGACGAGATACAAAGGTGAGATCGTTGGTGTGAGCAGACTGGTAATAACAGGGCTTATTGCCTTTATAGAGTCGTTCTCCCCGATAGTTCAGATCGAGTTCACCACTGATTGCTCTGGCGACAGACACACCAATATCGAGGATCTTTTTCTGCTGAGAAGAAACATTGGCCATGGTTTACGACTCCGAGTGCGAATAGTTTTGAGTATGTGCTTCCAAGGCTTCACCAAAGCAACGGAAATAGTATTCGCTAACCAGTTCTTTCTCTTCGTCTTCGCAGCGATTTAAGAATGAAAGCCTAAATGCCGTCGCTACATCGTCGAATATTTGGATGTTTTCAGCCCAAGTGAGCACTGTTCGTGGAGACATCACAGTCGAAAGGTCGCCAGCCCGAAACCCGTTACGCGTTAATCCTGCGGTGGCGATCATTTTCTCTACTAACTGCTGGCCACTTTCATTATTCAGCTCTGGAAGTTTGGATAACACGATCTTGGTTTCATGTTGTGGGTCTAAATAGTTGAGCGTAGCGATGATGTTCCATCTATCTAACTGACTGTGGTTAAGCACTTGAGTACCCGAATACAAACCTGAAAAGTTACCCAAGCCAAGTGTGTTGCAGGTAGCAAACAGGCGGAAAGAAGGGTGAGGCGTGATCACTCGGTTTTGTTCTAAAGAGGTGTATTTTCCGTCTTGCTCTAATAGCTGCTGAATCACAAACATCACATCAGGGCGACCAGCGTCGTACTCATCTAATACCAGTGCGATGGGTTGTTGAATGCTTTGCGGAAGAATGCCTTCTTTAAACTCAGTCACCTGCATTCCGTCTTTAATGACGATGCTGTCTTTACCTATGAAATCCAATCGACTCAGGTGTCCGTCTAGGTTGATCCTCAAACACGGCCAATTCAATCTCGCGGCAATTTGCTCAATGTGAGAAGACTTGCCCGTTCCGTGCGTGCCTTGTATCAATGTGCGACGATTGGAGGTGAACCCCGCCAATATAGCCAGCGTCACTTCGGGGTCAAAACAGTAATTAGGATCGATTTTTGGCACATATTCACCCGGATGTTCAAATGCCATCACGGTTAGGTTACTGTCGATGCCAAAGCGTTCTCTCACGCTTACCGGCTGCGTTGGTACCAATTCCGCCTCTTTCATCATATTTTCCTCTATATAGCTCATCACTTGTCGCTGCTATCGCGATATATCATCGATTATTAACAGCTCCAGTTAAGTTAACGGCACTTTTTGTACGAAAAACTATCAATAATGTGATCTAGTTTTATTAATTAGAATGAATTGTTCCAATTTAATATAAAAAGTTGACGCACAAAAAATCTACTACTAAGGTGAAAATGAATTCGAAAAAGAGACAATTCATTCCGAAAAATGAAATTTTGGTTAACTCAAGGAGAATGGAAGAATGAGTGAGCAAGAAAAACGTACGGTTGTTTCCGGCACAGTAACAATGACACCATCAGAAGCGTTCGTTGAAACTATGGTTGCTAATGATGTTACCGACATGTTCGGCATCATGGGGTCAGCATTTATGGACGCAATGGATATCTTTGCTCCTGCTGGCATTCGATTGGTCCCAGTGGTACACGAGCAAGGTGCTGCTCACATGGCAGATGGTTACTCTCGTGTATCTGGTCGCCATGGCGTGGTTATCGGGCAGAATGGTCCGGGTATTAGTAACTGTGTAACTGCGATTGCAGCGGCATTCTGGGCACACAGCCCGGTCGTGATTGTGACGCCAGAGACCGGTACTAAAACAATGGGCTTAGGTGGTTTCCAAGAGTGTAACCAACTTCCAATGTTCCAAGAGTTTACTAAGTATCAAGGACACGTAACCCACCCAGACCGTATGGCGGAATACACGGGCCGATGCTTTGACCGCGCAATGAGCGAAATGGGTCCGACTCAACTGAACATCCCACGTGACTATTTCTACGGCGAAACTCAAACCGAGATCCCTAAACCAGCGCGTTTAGACCGTGGTCCGGGTGGTGAGAAATCTCTGAATGAAGCGGCAGACTTGATTGCTGAAGCGAAATTCCCAGTCATCATCTCTGGTGGTGGCGTAGTAATGGCTGATGCAGTTCAAGAGTGTGCGGCATTGGCAGAACGACTAGGCGCACCGGTAGTAAACAGCTACCTACACAATGACTCTTTCCCTGCTAGTCACCCTTTATGGTGTGGTCCTTTAGGCTACCAAGGTTCGAAAGCAGCAATGAAGTTGATGGCTCAAGCGGATGTGGTTATCGCTTTGGGTACACGTCTTGGTCCATTCGGTACCTTGCCTCAACATGGTATGGATTACTGGCCGAAAGACGCGAAAATCATTCAGATCGATGCAGACAACAAGATGCTTGGCCTCGTGAAGAAGATCTCTGTTGGTATCTGTGGCGATGCAAAAGCAGCGGCAGTGGCATTAGCTGAAAGACTAGAAGGTCGCGCACTGTTATGTGATGACAACAAAGGCGCTCGCCAAGACACAGTAGCAACAGAAAAAGCGTTGTGGGAAAAAGAGCTTGATGAGTGGACGCACGAACGTGATTCGTTCAGCTTGGATATGATTGAAGAAAACTCGCACGAGACTCCGTTCTCTGGTGGTGAATACCTGCACCCACGCCAAGTACTGCGTGAGCTAGAAAAAGCGATGCCAGAAGATGTAATGGTCTCAACGGATATCGGTAACATCAACTCAGTGGCAAACAGCTACTTACGTTTTGAAAAACCACGCAGCTTCTTTGCGGCAATGAGTTTCGGTAACTGTGGTTACGCGTTCCCAACCATCATTGGTGCGAAAGCAGCAGCACCTCATCGTCCAGCTATCTCTTATGCTGGCGATGGTGCGTGGGGCATGAGCTTGATGGAAACCATGACATGTGTTCGCCATAACATTCCAGTGACAGCCGTGGTATTCCACAACCGTCAATGGGGTGCTGAGAAGAAGAACCAAGTCGACTTCTACAACCGACGCTTTGTTGCTGGTGAACTTGAAAACCAAAGCTTTGCTGAAATCGCAAGAGCGATGGGCGCTGAAGGTATCACGGTTGATAAGCTAGAAGATGTAGGTCCAACCCTGCAAAAAGCCATCGACATGCAGATGAACGAAGGCAAAACAACCATCATTGAAATCATGTGTACTCAGGAATTGGGTGACCCGTTCCGCCGAGATGCACTATCAACACCGGTTCGTTTCCTAGATAAGTACAAAGACTACGTATAAGTCATAGGAAGTTTGCCCGACCAAAACAGTCTCGTGAATGCTAGATAAAGAGTTATCGAGAATGTGGTCGGGCAAACAAATTAAGCTCTAACACTAGCCATTAATTTCAAATTGGATGATCAAACAGAATGACTCAACGACCGAGTTGTTTTCAAAGATTCTTAATAGTACTGATATCTAAGTATTGGGTCATATATTTCTATTATTTCGCTCTAAATATTAGAGCCCTAATGAAATAACCAAGATGAATAGGTGCGCGGTTTCAGTAATAGAGACTTATTAATAATTATTATGAGTAACTTTTAAATAGTAATTATCGATAAGTCGATAGAGTTCTTAGACTTTAGTATGTGTATTTCATTACATGTCAGTTTTTAACGAATAAATTTTAATTTAGTTATTTATATTGTCGAGTGGTTGGAACCAAGTATGAACAATAAACGTTATATCAGCACGCTCGAAGAACTGTATAAGATAATTGATTCATTAATGAATGAATGCAGTGACCAACGTGGTTTGATGTATAACGTGTGTGATTATGAAAATAATAATCTAATGCCAAGTTTAGGCCGTTCCAATCGTAAGAACATACGCCGTGTCGAACAAGAGTTGCTTTCAACTGTGAGAGTTTACGGTGGTCACTCGCTGAGCTCACACGACATAAATGACTGGTTATTGATGTGTTTAGCCAAGAAACAGGGGTTTCCAACACGTTTACTTGAGTGGACAGATAACCTGATTAATGCGCTGTGGTCTGTATGTCATAGCCAAAGTAAAGACTGTATCAATATTATTAAAGCCATTGATTATCATAAGGTTAGTGTTTTTAACTCACCATGTGACTTCAATAAGACTCAGATATTCAATGTGGCTGATTGTGATCAGCAAGAGCAACGAAAAGATAAGTGGTATTCCATTCACCCATTTAAGGAAGGTGGCAATGATGCCATTCAGCCTTTGTACGATGAGAAAGAATATTCAAACGGTCTAGTGTCCGTTCATATTCTTCCATCAGCGAAAGTAAACCTGATAAAGGAATTAATCTCCATGAATGTTTTAAATGAACCGACAGAATATATTGAAGAGACACTGACTGATTTAAAAAATGAAGCCCATGTAGATAGCAATCAAGCAATGAATAAAGGTGAGGGTAATATCGAATTACAAGTTAATACTCATGATCGCCAGCTTGAGCAGTATGGCCGAAAGTACCATCAAGATTTTGATTTCGACTAAAGTCTAATATTTCTACTGATTTTATTTAGAGCTCATATAAATCTAGTGATTACGAGATAAATAAAATTAGAACACTAATTAATTTATAAAAAGATGAAATCTGTGAGCTTAGAGATTGTTTATAACCTAACTCGAAGTTAGAGTGATGAGCCTTGTTATCAAGTTGTTAAATTTTCACAGATCTAGTTTTAACACTCTAATAAAAAAGTGGCGCAAAGCTACTGAAATTTAAACCAATAACGAAAACATAAAGGATTCTGGAATATGAATATGCAAACCAATGCGGCGACATTCGTGCTGGAAAACCAAGTCGATACCGCCTTTTTACAGTCTTTCAGTGAGGCGTGGAATAACCATGATATTGAAGCACTCATGTCTTTCATTACAGAAGACTGTGTATTCCACACGGTGGCAGGAGAAGGCTTGCTTGGAAACACTATCGAAGGGTACGAAGCGGTTCGAAATAGCTTTGAATTGGTTTGGCAGAACTTTCCAGATGCGGCTTGGAGCGACCCTGTCCACTTTGTATGCGGTGACCGTGCTGTGAGTGAATCAACGTTTTCTGCGACGAACCCGGATGGCAGCGTCATCGAAGCTCGTATGGTTGATGTGTTTACCCTGAAAGATGGAAAAATCAGCGTAAAAAATGCCTTCCGTAAAACACGACCTCTTTTAACTCCCAGCAATACTCCCAAGAGCTAGACACGAAATCGCAACCCGTTCACGTGTTATGACTAGGAGAGTCGAATTATGAGTTTAGTAATGGAACAACCGGCAGCCGATGTGCCGCCAAAGGTGAAAAGCACCCAAGCAAAAGAAAGTACCCAAGCAAAAGACAAATACGATCCAAAATACGATCCACTTAAAGACAAGATCCCAGGTCACGGTAAGGAATACGCACCAACGTATTGGGTAGATACGGCAGGCGCGCCACCTGAAGATGATGGTCCAATTACATCGGATATGGATGTTGATGTGGCGATAATCGGTTCAGGTTACACAGGCCTAAGTACCGCGATACACCTTGCTGAAATGTACGGTATTAAAGCGACTGTGATTGAAGCTAACCGTATGAGTTGGGGCTGCAGTACCCGAAATGGTGGTCAGGCTCAGTGTGCGTCAGGACGCTTAAAACGCTCTCAGTGGATTGAACGCTGGGGACTAGAAACCGCGCTGAAAATGCACCGAGAATGCGTAGATGGCATGAACACCTTTAAGTCTTTAATCAAAGACATTGATTGTGACCCGCAGCCGGGTGGTCACTTATACGTCGCTCACCGTCCAAAAGTGATGGCAACACTAGAGAAAGAAGCCAAGTTGCTGCGTGAGACGTTCGATTACGATGCGCAGATCTTAGATGCGGAAACCGTAAAGCGAGATTACGTTGGTGACCAAGAAGCGGCAGGCGCAATGCATGAGCCAGAAGGGATTGGTATTCATGCAGGGAAACTTGCGTTTGGCTATCTAAGAAAGGCGAGAGCACTCGGTGTAAAAGTTCACCCAGCAAGCCCTGTAATGGGGTGGGAAACACGCAACGGTGTGCATTACCTAAAAACGCCCGGCGGTGTTGTGAAGGCTCGTTCTGTTGGGGTTTGTACCGGTGGATACACTAGCCAAGGTTTGCATTCAGAGCTTAAGAATCGCTTGTTGCCGGTACTGTCTAATTCGATGGTGACGCGTCCGCTAACTCAAGACGAAATCGCCACGTGTAACTTCAAAACCAATCAGGTGATTACGGATACCCGAATCCTGCGCCATTACTACCGTCTGCTACCGGATAACCGAGTCCAGATTGGGACGCGCAGTGCCATCAGTGGCAAGAACGCACCTGAAAAGAAATATGAAGACATGTTGAGAGCGGATTTAACTCGAAAATTCCCGTCTCTCGATCAAATCAAAATCGACTATTCATGGTGGGGCTGGGTGGATGTTAGCCACGACATGATGCCGAGAATCTATCAGCCAAATCCAAAGCAATCCATCTTCTACGCGCTGGGTTATGGCGGTAATGGCGTGATGTATTCCGCTCAAGCAGGTAAGCGCCTCGCTCAGTGGATCGCAGGTGAAGGCCACAAGTTGGACTTGCCAATATTTGAATCAAAACTTCCGTTCCCCAACGTGAGGGAAGTGGTGGAATCAGAGATGTTTGCACCGTTTCGCAGAATGGGGCAGCGGTTCCTTTATCAGTGGTATTCGTTAAAGGATGAAAAGCTGTAATCGCGACTCGAACATTGTTTCCAAAATAGGGAAATAGAACTACGACCGGGAAAGTTGTACCAGGTCACCTTGTGAGCAAAGTACAGGCAGGAAGTCTGTACGATAGGAAAGGTTAAGACTATGAAATTTATTAAAAATAAAATTATTGCTGGTGTCACCATTGTAGCAACAGCGGTGCTATCTCATACCGCGGCAGCAGCGAATTTTAAAATGGCTATCGGCGATGCTGCTGGTGGCACGCAGTGGGAATTGGCGACATCGTTTTCTGAACTGATGGAGCAAAAAACAGATGGTAAAGTGAAAATCGATTTGTTCCCGAATGGTCAATTAGGCAATGAGCAAGATACCGTCAACGATGCGGCAATCGGTCTTCTCGACTTCTCTGTACTGGCGATCAACAACGTAACCCCTTTCTCTCCAACTGTTGGTCTATTGACCATGCCTTACGTGATTCAAAGCGCAGAAGAAGCGGTTCTACTGACTCAAGGCCAAGTCGGCCAAGACCTCGTCGATAACACGATTCGTGATGCTGGCGTTCGCATCGTTGGTTGGGCTTATTCAGGCTTTAGGGTTTTGACTAACTCGAAAAAGCCAGTCGCTTCGCCAGAAGATCTTAAAGGGCTAGTGATTCGTGTTCCTCGTAACGAAATCATGATTGCTTCTTACCAAGCATGGGGTGTAAACCCAACGCCAATGGCATGGTCTGAGACCTTTACCGGCCTGCAACAAGGCGTGGTTGATGGTCAAGATAACCCTTACATCACTGTGCATGCGATGAAGTTCAATGAAGTACAAAAGTACGTGACCAACATTCGCTACATCTTCTCGCTTGAGCCGCTAATCGTCAGTGAAACGGTCTTCCAACAACAGACTCCAGAGATGCAAAAGATCATTCTTGAAGCGGGTCAGGAAGCGACAGAGCACAGTTTTGCTTATCTAGAAAATACGGAAAACAAAATCCGTGAAGAGCTACAAGCAAAAGGCATGGTCTTCACCGATCCAGCAGATAACGAGCAAGAGTGGATCAGCAAGGTGACTAAGTCAGTTTGGCCTAAGTTCTACTCAAGCATTGGGGGCAAAGACAAGCTAGACGACGTTCTTGAGTTACTAGGTAGAAAGTAACGATTAGATTCGCCCTATCTGCTGTTCTCCGCTACTTAATCACCTAGCGATAGAACAGCGAGATAGGGCATTTACATGGCTTTACTCGTTGATCTGTTCTGTACCTGATCTTTTTAGGACCGTGAGCGACTGGTTGTCATGTGGAAATCAACATTGGAGGTTATATGTCAGTCGCTAAAACAATAAAAAAGCACCTAAACAACATTGAGGAATATACCTGTTGTCTGCTGCTCGCAAGCTTTGTCCTATTGCTGTTCACACAAATCATTACTCGTCAGTTCTTTGATTACTCCATACCTTGGGGTGATGAAGTAGCCACTTACATGTTCGTTTGGTTTGCTTACTTGGGAGCGGTTGTAGCGGCCAAAATGTCGGCTCATAACCGAGTGAGCTTTCACTTCAAATTCTTTCCGCCAATCGTGCAAACCGTTAGCGAAGCCATCGCTGACTTCTTATGGCTCTGCTTCAACGGTTACTTTGTTTACCTCAGTTACGACTTCGTGTTTAACAAAATGAACCTGTTTTGGAAATCTCAAACCACAGGCATCCCGATGAAGTATTTCTACATGATTTTACCTATCGCGTTTTCCCTAATGATGATTCGAATTATCTGGAACAACTACGAGCGTTTATTCAAAGGCGCAACCAACGAAGATCCAGAAGTCAAAGAGCTGCGAAAAATGACGGCACAAAAGTCAGCGCAGTAGTCATCACAGAGAATAGTCGTAATAGAGAGATGTAATAATGGAATCCTATTTAACTCTAATTTTATTTGGTGGCTTCTTAACCCTGTTAATTCTAGGTGCACCAATCACAGTTTCACTGGCCGGCGCTTCAATGGCGGCCTATATGTTGCTCGACAAAAATCCCATCGCTTTAGTACAAATAGCGTTTACCTCGGTGGGTAACTTCCCATTAATGGCGCTGCCAGCCTTTGTTCTTGCTGGCGCATTAATGGAGGCGGCGGGGATCTCCAAACGTCTGGTGGATATCGCCGAAAGCTTGGCCGGGCCCGTAACGGGTGGCCTTGGCGCGGCAACGGTAATGGCGTGTCTTTTCTTTGGTGCTATCTCAGGTTCAGGCCCTGCAACAACCGCAGCGGTAGGCATGTTGATGGTGCCCGCGATGGTTAAGCGTGACTACGATAAGAGCTACGCATCGGCAGTAACAGCCGCATCAGGTGGCTTGGGCATCATCATTCCGCCGTCCATTCCTTTGGTTATCTTTGGCATTTCTGCGATGGGCTTAATGGCACCGCCAGAAGCCATTGCTCAGCATGGACAGTTTGCTTCTTTGTCTATTCCAAAACTGTTTGTTGCTGGGGTTGTGCCGGGTTTCATTATGGCGTCGACGCTGGTGGTCACTAACTATTTCATAGCTAAGCGTGAAGGCTATAAAGGGCTTACCGAAACATGGTCGTTTGGTGATGTAAGGCATTACTTGCGTCGCGGTTTATGGTCGATATTAGCGCCATTTTTGATTCTTGGTGGTATCTACAGTGGCATGTTCACACCAACAGAGTCTGCGGTCGTAGCTATCTTTTACTCGCTGTTCGTGGGTGTGTTTATTCACCGAGAATTGTCGTTCAAAAGCGTGATGAAATCTTTGTCGACCACCACATGGATCACCGGACGCGTATTGTTAATCCTCTTTGCTGCCACTGTGTTCGGACGCCTGTTGATAGAACAAAAAATCCCAGTTGTTGTGGCGGAATCGCTACTTAGTTTTACCGACAACATGTACATGGTGTGGGCACTAACGATTACCTTGCTGCTGTTCATCGGCATGTTCATGGAAACCTTGGCGGCGATCATGATCATTGTGCCAGTGCTACTGCCAATCATGTACATGTTGGGCGCCGATCCTACCCATGTTGGTATCGTGGTGGTGTGTACGCTCTCGATAGGTTTTGCCACACCACCGCTCGGTGAAAATATCTTTGTCGCCTCGGGGATCGGTGGCTCTACGGTCGAGCAGATCACCGCGAAGATCCATCCCTTTGTACTTGCATCTGTCGTAGGCGTTTTCGTTATCGCTTTCTTCCCACAAATCACGCTTTGGCTACCTTCCTTAGTCGGCTATTAGGAGACACAACGATGAATCTATCCAGAATAATCCTTATTGGCTGCGCCTTGTTTGCTGTGGTTAGCGGCATTGGATTGCGTGCCGAGCATTCAGAAGTCGAGAAAGAGATTAAGCCAGTCAATGTGCTCGACATTTCTGAGCCACATGTGGTCAGTGACGCTGAAAGGAGAGCCAAAACCTTGTTGGCGAAAGCGGTGGTGCACGTTCAAAAAGAAGGTGATGACAGCGTGAAAGACTTCATGAGTGACGCCGAATATATAGACGGTGAGCTCTATGTGTTTGCTCTTGGTATTGATGGCCAATTCCTTGCTAGTGGCGGCTCTTCCATGGTGCTGGTGGGCGACAGCGTTTTGGATACCCAAGACGTTTACGGCAATCCTTTTTTTCGTGAAATGATCACCAAAGCGGTACACAACGGCTTTGGTCAGGTGAAGTACCACTGGACTAATCCTACTGACCGAATGGGCGAACCTAAAACCACTTTCTTCGAGCGTGTCGGCGATGTAATCGTGGCGGTGGGGTATTACCCAGAACGTTCCAGTGCTGCAGAAGCTAAGCGATTATTGGCGAGAGCCATGACCGCAATAGTAGAGTCTGAGCAAGACAGCATTACTGAGTTTAATGATACCGAAGGCCGCTTTGTAGAAGGGGACTTGTATGTGTTTGTGATGGATATGAGTTCAGGAAAGCTGCTCGCACATGGCGTGTCTCCTGAGCTTGTGGGACGTTCACACAACGAAATTCTAAGTCCTGACGATAAGCCAATTCTCACTGAGATGTTAAATCTAGCCAAAGAAAATGGTCGTGGAGTTTACACCTATCGATGGTTAAATCCGCTGTCGAGCAAAGTGGAAACTAAGCACACTTACTATCGAGTTATCGATAACAAGTTGGTTGGGGTGGGTTATTACACAAATTCAAACAACACGTAAATGCGTTTCTACGGAACCCTCAACCCAGTTAAATAAAGGGCTGGGGGCTCGAAATGCCGGTTTGTGTAAAAAAGCAATTTAGTAAAATTCACACTGTGTAATTTTTGTTGTGAAATTGTTTCAAAAATAACAGTAGTATGAAAAACATGGAAACCACACAGTAAAGAACAATTTTGAAAAGGGTCTATTGGGATGTTTGACCTAAATGAAATTTAAAGCCGTACGAGGGATAGACTATGAATATGCTGACACTAGACAAAACAGAACTTCACAGAAACCATTCAACATTTATTGCTGAAGCTGTCTTTGCCGTCGAAATGGTGAAAGCAGACAAGCAACTCGAAAAACAAAAAATGGCGAAACAGTTGCTTGATACTCTATTTCCTCTAGAGACGGGTTCACATGAAGATGTAGTGAGCTACGAGATCGATTACCGACATGTTCAGGTTTACTTCAAAAATGGTGAACATACTGGACTGAAACGCGCTAAACACTTTGTGGCTTACACAGGTGATAAATCTAAGCCTTCAGCAATCCTATTCCGTGATGAAAGCGGTACACACGTTGAAGTGACAATCGGCGCTCGTAAAGGCACTGGCCGCCTTGAGTTGGTTGATATTCAAGATATCCAATTAGAGACGTGCACCACGTTTGGTCAAACTGAGGCGAGCCGTTCTTCTGGCATCCGTCACTGGGTGAGCTTAGTAAAAGGCGATGAAAGTGGCCGCCCGAATGCATCAAGTGAAGACAAAGAGTTCACGGCGAAAAATGGTGAAGACTATAACCTCGGTTTTTGCTTCGCAATCTAACGAACTGTCTTTGAAATGTGCAGTGCTGATCTGTGAGACGCAGCACTGACATTTGAGTACTGATTTCTCTTTTACCTTTGGTAACTTTCCCCGCCCCTATAGCGGGGCTTTTTTATTAGAGCTATAAGTAAATTGGGTGATTATTAAAATTATCTGAAAAAAGTTTGGATGTAATTTTACGGTGCGTCATTTTAATTTAAATTGTTGTATTTGAAGGTTTTTATTCTTTTATTTTATTCTGTTTTTATTGGGTTAACTGTCACTATCAACGGCGGTTTGTGTGACTATTGAGCTAAAACTCAGTCAAAATGCTTTGAGCTGTGCTATAATGTGCGCCTTGGGATTGAGCCAGTAAGTCCATTTATCACTAACTATTGTGATTTTTATTGCCTTTTATTTAGGCGGTTCGGCGAGCCAATCAAGTAGTAATTGGATACGGAGAGCGTCCTTATATTCGTTGATTCGGATATGCGAACATCATAATTTATGAGTTTTAAATCAAAAAAATACAGTATTGATTCTACTGACTATCAAGTTGGTCAAGATAACGTCAGTAAATGGGGCATGGATGTCCATAACACAGTCTTCGTAGCCTCAGTAGGCTTATCTCTTCTCTTCATCATCACTCTTCTTGCTCTTCCTCCTGCAGATGCCAAAGCTGCGATTGATTCTATCAAGGGTGCTGTTTTATCAAAGTTTGACTTCCTCTTTATGTGGGGAGCCAACGTCATGTTAGTTTTTGCCGTTATTCTTGCATTCTCACCTTTGGGTAAAGTTCGCTTAGGTGGCGAAGACGCGACTGCGGACTATTCAATGTCATCTTGGATTGCGATGTTATTCGCAGCAGGTATGGGTATTGGACTTATTTTCTGGGGTGTTGCAGAGCCAACCGCGTTCTTCTCGAACTGGTTCGGAACGCCACTCGATGCAGAACCGTTCACAGCAGCTGGCCGTGAACTGGCACTCGGTGCGACCGTATTCCACTGGGGTTTCCATGCTTGGGCTATCTATGGCATGACGGCACTTTGCCTTGCGTATTTTGTTTACAACAAAGGCTTACCGCTATCAATGCGTTCTGTGTTCTACCCAATTTTGGGTGAGCGAGTATGGGGCAAAACGGGTGATGTAATTGATGTACTAACGGTACTGGTTACTCTGTTTGGTCTTGCGACTTCACTAGGCTTAGGTGGTACACAAGCAGCAAGTGGTATCAGCCACGTGTTTGGCTTGGACAACAACATCTTCCTTCAGCAATCTATCATCGTTCTGATCATGGGCTTAGCGATCATCTCTGTACTACGTGGTATGGACGGTGGTGTTAAATTCCTAAGTAACCTGAACATGGTTATTGCGTTTGTATTCCTTGGTCTGATCGCTGTTCTGAACTTCACAACTGTGCTTGATTCTGTCGCGACTGCTGTGACGGGTTATGCGAAAAACATCATTGCATTGAGCCAAAGCTCTGGCCGTGAAGACACAACATGGCTGCATGGCTGGACTGTATTCTACTGGGCATGGTGGGTTGCGTATGCACCATTCTTCGGTATGTTCGTAGCGCGTATTTCTAAGGGCCGTACGGTTCGTGAATTCCTACTTTGCGTATTGATTATACCAACACTGGTAACGTCTGCTTGGATGTCTATCTTTGGTGGCGTGGCTATCGAGCAAGTGATCAGTCATGTAGGGCAACTTGGCCTCGACCAAGGCATCACAGACGTATCTCTAAGCTTGTTCTATATGCTAGATGCTTACCCGTTTGGTAGCATTCTATCGGTTATCGCTGTAGCACTGATCATCGTATTCTTCGTTACAACTTTAGACTCAGGTTCTATCGTTATCGATGGCATGACGGCGGGTGGTAAGCTTGAAGTTCCTGTTAAACAGAAAGTGGTTTGGGCGGTTATCTCAGGTGCTATCGCAATGGTGATGTTGTGGATTGGTGGTACTCAATCTATCCAAGCACTGCAATCGATCACGATCATTGCTGCACTGCCGTTTACTATCATTCTTCTGATTGGTTGTTTCAGCTTGTTGAAAGGTCTACTCACTGAAGTAGATAAAGGACAAACAAGCGTTAGCGAAACAGCGAAATAAAGTAGCTAAGCCGCTGAGTAAGTCATTAGGTAATTAACGACTTATTCCAGAGGAAGCGTTATTTCAAAGCTCTCTTGCACCGTGTGTAGGGGAGCTTTTTTATGCCTGAGAAGAAATGACAGGTAAGAGAAAGAGCAAAAAAAGAGCCACAAGCGAATCGTCACTTGTGGCTCTTTTTAGTTTTAGGGCTTAACTCTAGGGTACTAGCTATTAGCTTACGCGTTTAGTTCGTGTTGAATTACGTAATCCAAAGCACCGACTACCGCAGCAACTTGAGCGTCGTTACACTCTTCGTCTGTCACTTTGTCGCTGTCCGGGTACACCTCTGTGGTTGTACCGTACTTACAATCAGTCACACCGCCACATAAGCCAAGCTTCTTCATTGGGTAGTTAATCACACCATGTTGGGTAACTTCAGAACCAATGATCTTGCCGTCTGCATCTGCTGGCGCAATGTGCGTTACTTTTTCAACTGAAGCAATTACCGCCGCTTGGAACTCAGGCTGTGGATTTTCTGTATCGCCAACCGTGTAGAAACCGTCTGGGATCATACCTTCGATGTACTCAATGCCATCACGAGCAGCAAGTGCAGGGCGGAATTCTGTCTCATCAGAATCTGTTGTTTCATGTAGATCAACGTGAACCAACACTTCTGGTAAAGAAGCGACTAATGCACGTAGGTTTGCTGATTCTTCTGCTGGCGTACCGTCGTAGAAAGAGCGGTTTGGATCGACAGCATTTGGGTTCCAACGGTTGATGACTTCGTAACCCCAAGGGCTCACACAAGGTGCAACAACAATGTTGAAGTGCGCTGAGTATTGTTCTGCTTGAGTTGCGGCGAATTTGATCGCGCCATGCACACCACTGGTTTCGTAACCGTGAACACCACCCGTTACAAGGATCGTCGGTTTTGATGCGTCCCAGTTTTTGCTTTTGATTGCAAAAAGCGGGAAGCGAGCTTCATTGTAGCTCAGGGCGCCGTATTGCTCGATGTCAAAGCGGTCTGCCAATGCTTGGATTTTTGGCACAACTTCTTGCTGGTATTCACGCTTAACAGTTCTTTGAGCGAACCATGCTTGACGTTCTGCTTCTTGCCATTTTTGTCCTGGCTCACCGATTGGGTAGGAGTATTCACTTTTCATCTATACTTCTTCTTTTATGTTCGCGAAAGATGAAGACAGACTAGTCCTGTCTAGCTGAGACGGCAATAGAAAACACAACTTGTGACTCTATTTTTTACAGACTCATAACTTTGATGAGTGGATTGATGGTGTTACATTTTATCAATTGTTTAATCCCTTAAAAGAGACCATAAAATGGCTGGAGCAAGTTTATTAACGCTACTGGATGACATTGCAACTGTGTTGGATGATGTCGCACTGATGTCTAAGGTCGCAGCGAAAAAAACCGCTGGTGTGTTGGGGGATGATTTAGCGCTGAACGCTCAGCAGGTATCCGGTGTTTCTGCTGAACGAGAAATCCCAGTGGTATGGGCGGTTGCCAAAGGCTCATTTAAAAACAAGCTGATTTTGGTTCCCGCGGCATTATTGATCAGTGCCTTTATTCCTTGGCTGATCATGCCTTTGCTTTTAATTGGTGGTCTGTTTCTTTGTTTTGAAGGTGCCGAGAAAATCTTAGAGAAGCTCTTTCCTCATGCTCATCAAGAGGCTGAAAAGGGAGAGGACACAAGTACTGGTGAATCTATAGAGGAATATGAGAAGAGAAAGGTCGCAGGCGCGATTCGTACCGATTTCATATTATCCGCGGAAATCATCGTGATAGCACTGGGCACCGTGACAGGTACAAGCATCCTTACTCAGGTTCTTGTCGTGAGTTTGATTGCGGTTGTGATGACGATTGGTGTTTATGGCTTAGTGGCAGGGATCGTTAAGTTAGATGATTTAGGCTTCTATCTGCAGCGAACATCGAACGATAGTGCCATTAAAACTCAATTGGGTAACGGGCTAGTCGCGTTTGCGCCCAAGTTAATGAAGACGCTTGCTGTGGTCGGCACCGCGGCGATGTTTTTGGTTGGCGGTGGCATTGTGGTTCACAATGTTCCTGCGATTCATCACTTAATTGAGCCGATTATTATGGATTTTCGTGGACATACGATAGCGACAGCGGTTGTTCCAACGCTACTGAACGGTGTTATTGGTGTCTTAGCTGGACTGATCGTCGTTGCTGTTTGGACTGTGATTGGAAAAATTCGCGGTAAGTAATCGCGCATTATTGATTTTAATAGACTCCTCTTTCCCCTAAACGAAAAAGGGGCACCATAATCATTTTGGTGCCCCTTTTAATCTAATGGGTCGTGTTTAATTAACACCACGCTCTTATTTTGCAATATAAGCGCTTATTTACCGATTAAGCGTTTACTTTACAGACCAAGCAATCGTCTCGCCGCCACGGATTGGCACAACGATGTCTGAACCGAAAGGCATGGTCTCAGCAACGTTCCACTCTTCTTTAACAAGAGTGATGGTGTCCGTGTTACGTGGAATACCGTAGAAGTCAGGGCCGTTGTGGCTTGCAAACGCTTCTAGGTTCTCAATCTTACCTTCTAAGTCGAACACTTCTGCGTACAGTTCAACGGCAGCGTGCGCTGTGTAAGAACCCGCACAACCACATGCTGACTCTTTTGCACCTTTTGCGTGTGGTGCAGAGTCTGTACCCAAGAAGAACTTCTTGCTGCCGCTTGTTGCAGCTTCGATAAGCGCTAATTGGTGAGTGTTGCGCTTCAGAATAGGAAGGCAGTAGAAGTGTGGCTTAATGCCGCCAACTAACATGTGGTTACGGTTATAAAGCAGGTGGTGAGCGGTGATGGTTGCCGCTACGTTGTCATTCGCGTTCTTAACGAAGTTTGCTGCATCAGCGGTTGTGATGTGCTCAAGAACAATCTTTAGGTTAGGGAAGTCGTTCACAATCGGAGCTAGCACTGTGTTTAGGAACTGCTTCTCGCGGTCGAAGATATCAACATCGTGAGTGGTTACTTCACCATGAACCAGCAGCAACATATCCACTTCTTGCATTGCTTCTAACACGTGGTAAATCTTTTGTGCTGACGTTACACCTGAATCAGAGTTAGTCGTCGCGCCTGCTGGGTAAAGCTTTGCTGCCACTACTGCACCAGACTCTTTCGCTTTGCGAATTTCTTCAGGTGTTGTGTTGTCTGTCAGGTAAAGTGCCATTAGAGGCTGGAATTGCTCGCTTGGCTGCTCTGCCATGATGCGTTCACGGTAAGCTAAAGCCATTTCGGTATCGGTTACCGGTGGGATGGTGTTTGGCATGATTAACGCTCGACCATTGTAGCGGCTGATATCGCGCACTGTATCTTTTAATACTTCGCCATCGCGTAGATGAACGTGCCAGTCGTCAGGACGAGTAATCGTAAGTTGTGTCATTGAAGGCTCCCACCATTTGAAGTGTTATGTAGTTGGAGCCTAAACTCGGCGAAATCTGTGAAAGCAATCGCTTACGTTTAGGCGACAGGATGATAGTGGAAAAGCACTTTCATTTCATCCTATTTTTAACTCTTCAGGGCTAGGAGCTTGTTTTTATAGCGTTTTAATTCGGTATTTATTTTTGGATACGGGTTAGCGAGTCGCCACCCAGAGTCCGTGGATCATTCCTGGTACCCAAAAGAAGAAGGTCAGGACGATGTTAATCAGCAAATCTTTACCTGCACCACGAGCGAAGAACACACCAACAGGCGGAAGCAGTACACATAAAATGATAATGACGAGTTTGTTCATGATAAATCCTTTTTATTCAATGAAAGTTCAATGCGGTAACCGTGTTCACATTATAGAACGTATGGAGAGTGTTAATGCATTGCTGTCTTAATGTATACAAGGCAGTGATTTAAACATCTCAAGATATTAGCTTAGTATCAAGTGTTTAATGCCTGCCAGTTTATCTATTTATAACCATTTGTTAGCATTGGGACAAACAACAAAACATTGGAATCGTTATGTCGCAGTCACCTATAGATCGAAAGGCTTCAGAGCAAGCTCCTTCCTTATCTCAAATCAACGTGTTTCCGGTTAAATCAGTGGGTGGGATTGCACTCTCTTCTGCTTGGGTCGAAAAACAGGGTCTTACCTTCGACAGACGTTTTATGTTGGCGTTGGCTGACGGCTCAATGGTGACGGCGCGTAAGTACCCTAAAATGGTCAAGGTGTCTTCAAGCTTGCAGCCAGACGGTTTGATTTTTACTTACGAAGGCAAAGAGCCGCTGCGCCTGAAATATGCAAACTTCAAGATGCAAGAAGCGCCTGCAACAGTGTGGAAAGACAGCTTCACAGCGTATACCACCAACGACGAGGCGGATGATTGGTTCAGCGATGTACTTGGTGTTCGCGTAGAACTGCTGTTCTGTGGTGAGCAATCAAATCGTATTCGAGAAAAGCTTGGTCAGAATGTCAGTTTCGCTGATGGCTATCCAATGTTGGTGATCAGCCAAGCCTCTCTCGATGAGCTTAATCGCCGCAGCCCTGAAGTTCATTCAATGGATCAGTTCCGCACTAACTTTGTTGTTTCAAATACAGAAGCCTTTGCCGAAGACGGTTGGAAGCGTATCCGAATTGGTGAAGTTGAATTCGAAGCGGTGAAGCCTTGTGAGCGCTGTATCCTAACGACAGTTGATGTTGAGAGCGGCGAATTCAGAGCGACAAAAGAGCCTCTTAATACCTTCTCTACATTCAGAGCCAACGAGCGTGGTGGCGTTTTCTTTGGTCAGAATCTTGTGGCGAAAAATGAAGGTCTGGTGAAAGCGGGTGATGTGGTTGAGGTACTTGAAACCAAAGAGAAAGAACACTATGAAGACACTTGGGTAGAGTCACTGCACTTAACTTGCGTCGAGCGTGAAGAGATCGCTCGCGACTTCACGACGTTTTGGCTAGAGCCAGCGAAAGAGAACCATTCATTACCAAGCTATCAGCCGGGGCAACATTTACCGATTGAGATGGTGATTGATGGCGAAAAAGTGTCTCGTCGTTACACGCTATCTTCTAGTCCTTCACGCGCAGGTCGTTTAGCGATTTCTGTAAAGCGAGTGGACGATGGTCAAATCTCAAACTGGCTCAATGATCACTTCCAAGTCGGTGACACGCTTGTTGCTCAAAATCCAGATGGCGCTTTCTATTTAGAACAAAACCCTAAGCACCCACTGCTGCTTTTGTCTGCGGGTAGCGGCATTACGCCAATGTTGTCGATGCTTCGTTATTTAGCCGACCATGCTCAGATTGATGATGTGGTTTTCTATCATCAATGCAGCAGCGAAGAAGATATCCCTTATCAAGCGGAGATCGATCAAATTGCCAATGAACATGCAGGGCTGAATGTCATCTATTCGCTAAGCCAACCAACGAAAGAGTGGGATGGTTTATCAGGACGTTTGAGCGTGTCTCATGTCGCTAAAATCGAAGAGCTACACAAACGCCAAGCATTCGTGTGTGGCCCTGATGGCTTTATGGACAATGCTAAGAAACTGTTGATTCAAATGGGGCTTAATCCTCAGCATTATCATCAAGAAGCGTTTGGTGTTACTCAGTCTACGGAAGAGGCGGTAAAGCAGCTGCAGTTAAGTGTGAACGGCTACCTGTTTGAAGGTAATAACCAGTCAACCCTGCTAGAGCAAGCTGAATCGGCCGGTGTGTCTATCGCTTCAAGCTGCCGTGCTGGTTTCTGTGGCGCTTGTAAAGTGACCCTTGAGTCTGGGCAAGTTCACCAACCGGATGTGCCTGCATTGCAAGAACATGAACGCAATATGGGTCAGATACTGGCGTGTTGCAGTGTGCCTCAAACCGATATCGAAGTTGTTGATTAACGACGCGTTCGGTCAAAAGGAAAAGCACTAAATAGAAAAGGCCGGAAGTTTGTGAATGAGCTTCCGGCCTTTTTGATTCTGAGACTAATTCAAAAAACTAATTAATCGTAGATCGTTGGGATTGGTTGACGCTTGTGCTGTGTTGCTTTGTAGATGCTCACTAAGCGATCGGATACGTCTTGAGAAACGGCTTTGCCTTCAAGGAAATCATCGATCTGATCGTAAGAAAGGTTCAATGCTGCTTCATCGGCTTTCTGTGGGTCAAGCTCTTCTAGATCAGCGGTTGGTACTTTCTTAACCAGTAGCTCTGGAGCGCCCAGTGTTGCTGCTAGTTCACGAACTTGACGCTTGTTCAGGCCGAACAGAGGTGCTAAATCACATGCGCCGTCACCGTGCTTAGTGTAGAAGCCCGTGATGTTTTCCGCTGAATGGTCAGTACCGATTACAAGACCGCCAACGTAACCTGCAATTTCGTATTGTGCGATCATGCGAGCGCGAGCTTTCACATTGCCTTTCACAAAGTCGATTTTTGCTGAATCTGTTGGTAGCAAGCCTGTGCCTTCTAAAGCAACGTGAGATGCAGCGTGAAGCCCATCAACACCCGCTTTAATATTTACAGAAACAGATTGAGAAGGCTGAATGAAAGAAAGAGCAAGTTGCGCTTCGTCTTCATCTTTTTGTTCACCGTAAGGCAGGCGAACCGCGATGAATTGGTAGTCGTTGCTACCAGCGCTTTCATTTAGGCTATCAACGGCCATTTGTGCTAAACGGCCACAAGTTGTCGAATCCACACCGCCACTGATACCAAGGATCAGAGACTTGCAGCCTGACTGCTGAAGTTTCGTTTTGATAAAGTCCACACGACGAGTCACTTCGAAGTGAGGGTCAATTGAAGGTAGTACGCGCATTTCGTCACGAATTAACTGTTCCATTCGTATTCCTTTCCTGCAAGCAAATTAAAAATCTAGTGTTATCATACCTAAATCATCCGATTTAAAAACCTCTTTGCACAAGCTTAGAAAGAGAAGGCAGTAATTAATAATGGAAAAAATAGCCATTTTCGGTAGTGCGTTTAATCCACCGAGCTTAGGGCATAAAAGTGTGATTGATTCGTTGGCTCACTTTGACAAAATTCTACTCGTTCCAAGTATTGCCCATGCTTGGGGAAAAGAGATGCTAGACTTTGATACGAGATGTCAGTTAGTTAACGCATTTATTAGCGATCTTTCACTGGATCAAGTGGAGCTTTCTTTGATCGAAAAGAGCCTATTTATCCCAGGTGAAAGCGTCACGACTTATACGGTGCTCAGTGAGCTTCAAAAGTTACATCGTGACGCTGAACTGACATTTGTTATTGGCCCAGATAACTTCTTTAAGTTCTCATCTTTCTATAAATCAGATGAGATTACCGAGCAGTGGTCTGTAATGGCTTGCCCTGAAAAAGTAAAAATTCGCAGCACAGACATACGTAATGCACTGATAAGTGGAAGCGATGTTGCAAAACTGAGTACAAAGTCAGTTACAAAGATGTTGCAAGATAGTGGACTGTATCAGATAATGTAAGTTCACTAATCAAGAGGTCAGAGGACTATGCTAAAGAGCGCGATACCAGCGACGTTGATCATGGCAGCATGCAGTATGCCTGCGTATGCTGAGTGTGATTTTTTTAGCTTAGATTCGATCATGCTGACTTCTGATGAAGGTGACAACTGTCTAGATTTCTCTACCAGCATCGAGTCTTTTGGCCAACGTATGATGGAAATCAGTGGGCTGAGCGATGATGAACCTGAAAGCACACCGGACTATTGGTCTGATTGGGTACTTCAAAGTAAAGACTCGCCATTGCTGACACAAAGCATTGAGTCAAACTATGTTGGCTTGGGTATGTGGTTTCCTGAAGACCTTGAAGATGAGCAGTATGATATGTCGACTGAAGAGTGGTTGATGAATCATGGTCTTCAACTCAGTATCGGTTTTGGCGAGAAAGTAGAAGGGCAGCCGCGTATGCGCTTTGATTATCGTTGGCATGACTCACGTGACGCCGACCTAATGATGCAGGTTGAGTTGCCATTCTAGACAGGTAGTGACATAGATAGATTGCTATCTACGTCTAAATGCTAAGAATTAAAAAAGCCGCAAGAACTGAGTTTTTGCGGCTTTTTAGTATCTGGCTTGCTAGTTTAAATACCAGCACTCACTTACCGCCAAGCTATAAATCTTCACCAAAAACAAGCATACACAGTTGCTCGAACTCTTCTTCTTTACCTGAGAACAGATCATCAATCACAAGTGAACGTTTCTGGCCTGACTGCATGCGTTTCTTCGCTTCTCGCATCACCATCACCAGAGTGTGCTCTTGTGGCAGGTTTGAATCATCAATGTTCCATTGATTGAATCGCTGAGAAAGAGCACTTTCGCAAAGCAGGGGTTTAAACGACAACACTTCTTGCTTCAAGACAGAAAGCATATCTTTAAACGCTTGTTCCGTATTATTGGCATTGGAAGCACGAGCTTTGGTTTGCTCTAGCTTTTCTAGTAGCGCCGAAGAGAGGTTAGTTTGCGTGATGTAACCCGCTTGTCTTGGGAATGAATCCGTCAAACGAACAGAAAAGTCGACGCGATTAACCTGAGTGTTTGGAAAGTAGGTCAGTGACGTTAGGCAGTCGTGTGGAATCCAGACGCTTTGTCCTGGTTCAACGGCATACTCTTGTTTGCCTAACTTAATCAAAACCAAGCCACTTTGAACCGATACAAGGCTATGTTTAAGTACTTTCTTGCGTGGTGTGATCACCAAGTGTGAAAAGTAAGCCGATGTATATTCAATAGCGAAGTTCATAGATAGTACCTTAATTTTGGGGCGTCAAGATTACCGTTAATCTTAAAGAATGCCAACAATAACAGGGGATTTTCAATGTTTCTGGTCTGACCTTGTCAAAAGTATGGGCTCTGTAGCTGCGAGAAGTCAAAACAACGCGTAGAATGAGCCAGCTTTTTATTATATGAATTAAAAAATGACCTCTCCAACCGATCCATATGTTGATATTCGTCCTTACGGCGATGATGAAATTCCAGCGGCACTAAACCGTCTTATTAATGATGAAGAATTTATCAGTGCAATCTTGCACTACCGTTTTTCAAACCATGCGTCTTGGTTCAAAGCATTAATGAGCCCGATTTTGCGTGTGTACTTAAAAATGAAGTGGAGCAAGCTGACTAGCGTTGAATCCATTCAGATTGAAGTGAAAAAGTACTTACGCGACACGTTAGCGAAAACCACTAACGGTGTGACGTACACTGGTATCGAGTCACTGGATGCGAACCAAGCTTATCTGTTTGTATCAAACCATCGTGACATTGCTATGGATCCTGCGTTGGTAAATTACGCTCTGCATCAAAATAATCATCAGACTTGTCGTATCGCTATTGGTGACAACCTGTTGAAGAAGCCATGTGCGACAGAATTGATGCGTTTAAACAAGAGCTTCATCGTAAAGCGTTCTCTGAAAGGACCACGTGAGATGATGAAAGCGCTAGGGCAGTTGTCTTCTTACATCAAGCATTCTCTAGAAACAGGCAACTCAATCTGGATCGCTCAAAAGGAAGGTCGTGCGAAAGACGGTAACGATTTTACTGAGCCAGCAATTTTGAAAATGTTCCACGTTGAAGGACGTAAGCAAAAAATTGCTTTCCCTGAATACGTGAAGTCATTGAAGATTGTTCCTGTGGCTATTTCTTATGAGAACGACCCATGTGACACAGCTAAAGCGATAGAGCTTTTCGAGAAAGACGTAAACGGCAGTTACGAAAAGGGTGAGTTTGAAGATATCGAAAGTATCATTCAAGGCATCATCGGTAATAAAGGACGCGTTCACGTTGGCTTCGGTCAGGTTATCGACCAAGATTTTGATACCCCTGAAGCGCTTGCTGAAGAGATCGATCGTCAGATCCACGATAACTACAAACTGTTCCCAGTAAACTTGCTGGCAGCAGAAAAAGAAGACGAGTCGATTACAGCGGCCGTTAAACAAGAGTTTGACGCTAAACTATCGAGCCTGCCACAAGGTGCGCGTCAGTACTTGATCGATAGCTACGCGAACCCAGTGAAGAACATTGGTTAACGAACGTTAGCTTGCCAGTTGATTAGCAACTTGATTGAATTGAAAAAGGAGCCTTGGGCTCCTTTTTTGTTTCTGAATCGCTACTTGCTGCTACGACCGAGCATTAACGTATTAGAGCAATAGAGCATTAGAGCATTAGAGCTTCAGCCTGAATTAGCGAGCGACTGCACCACCAAGCTCTAGATTGGTTGGCCATGTGGTTACAGTGTTGCCGCCCAGATAGATGTTGCCTTTGACTGTCATGTTCTCGGGGAATGTTGTAATCCCAGAACCGCCTATATATAAGTCGCCATCAACCACGATCCCGTTGGGTAGCTCAGTCAAAGGAGTGCGGATCACGCTCAGATCGCCTTTCACTCTAAAGCCATTCGGTAGCCTTTCCAGTGGAGTATCGGTGAGGTTGATAAAGCCGCCCACTCTTACACCTCTTGGCCAACTAGTGATTTGGCTGCCAATCAAGTCGACGTAACCTTTTATCTTAACCCCGCTCGGGACTCGAGCGAGTTGGCTGTTAGAGCCTTTTAGGCTGCCGTTCACTTCTAACCCTTTGGGTAGGCGTGTGATCGCAGTATTCTCTATATTGAGATTACCATCTACCACCAAGCCCGTTGGAAGTGATGTATAAGGCTTATTTCGTAGATATAAGTTTCCGTAATTATCGAGATGGTTCAATATTTGATAGTGATCGAGTGGTTCAGCACTGACATTTGTTATGGTTAAGGAACCAATAATAAGTGCAATTATTCTGAGCATAACAGGCTTCTTATTACGATAGACGCTTACACTATAATGGAAAAATTAATCTCGCATAGTGTTTTACCCATTTGGCGGTAGATTAACGAGGAATGGAGCAAAGATGATAGGTAAATCAATGATTAGAGTAAATATACGAATTGTTAAGGTCTTTCTGATAGCCGCTTCAATGTTTGGCTCAATGTCTGCGAGTGCCAACAAAGTAATTTCAACGCCCGGTAAAGCTGCGGTGGTAGTGACACAAGGCGGTCAACAGCAACGAGTTTGTTATTATGATGACAAGGCTTATAGCATTGGGGCGGTGTTAGAGGTGGGGGGCGTAGTGATTCAGTGCGCTGCAGAAAACGATTTTGAGCAAAATGGGTCACTGGCTTGGGTTCAATTAAAAAAAGACGAGTAATTCACTCGTCTTTTAATAAGAATATAAATGCTTATATTAACGCGCTAGAGAGCGTGTCTTAAGTTCAAAAATAATCTTCTCAGCGCTAACTTCAAATTTGAAGCGAGCGTGCAACTCTGTGCTTTCTTCAGTCATCTCTGATGCTTCAAATTCAACGTTGCTAGACACTTGTTTAGCAAGTTCAACGTACTTAGCAAACTCAGCTTCAATAAGTGCTTTTGAGTTTCCGTAAACCGTTACTTCAGCAACATCGTCGCCTTCTTTAATGATGAACCCGATTTCGCCTGCACAGCCGCAAGCTTCACATACATCGTTGTTACCAATATCTTGGCTCATAATAATAATCCTCTTACAAAGTCTGAGGTTATTCTAACGAGCAATTTGAACTGTATCTACAAAAATTAAAATCTTTGAACTAATTTGTACTGGTATGCTATGTTGTTTGTTGAAGGGGTTAAATGAATGTGTACATTCGCGTCGCCAAATATGTATGTGATCTATCTCATGTTTTGTTGATAAGCAGTGTCATTAATTTGTTAGAATATCATTCAGTTAGTTGCGTCGTAACTAATTTTATAAGACTATCTATTGCTTGATAGGTATTTATACAATGAATTTATTGTTGGGTATTTGATATTCTAAGTTGTTATTTTAGATTAACCACTTAGAGAGGTAAGGTGACTTTCGAAGAATAATTAGACAAAGTGCCCAAAGAGGCAGCACTGTAAAATTGTTCGTACAAAGTATTTGTTGGTATTTAATGGAAATACTTGCGAAAAAATACCTTGCTCACATAATGCTGATAACGATTTTCATTCTGACTTCATTTGATTGAGTTAGATGGATTTACAAAGAGAAGAGCCTGAATATGCCAAAGCGTAGTAAAGAAGATACAGAAATCACGATCCAGAAAATCATGGATGCCGTTGTAGACCAGCTACTAAGATTGGGTTACGACAAGATGTCATACACGACGTTGAGTCAACAAACGGGTGTTTCTCGTACAGGTATAAGTCATCACTTTCCAAAGAAAACGGATTTTACTGCTGCTCTAGACGGTCGTATTTTCAAGATGTTCATGGAACACATTGACTTCGAAAATGGCCTTGACGCATTTTCAGCTAGCTGGGTTGCAGCACTTGAAGACGCTGAGTTCCTAGCAATCTTACGTTTACTTTTCCATCATATCGTTACTGCTGAGAGCGCGCATGAGTTCGCTGCAAACGGTATTGATCGTCTATACAAGCTGACTGAAACTCAGTTTGGCGATACTAGCGGTAAAGAACTAGAGTGGTTGATTGGTAAATCATTGATTCGTATGAGCCAATAATCAGCACTCAATAAAAGAAGCTCCTGCGGGGGCTTTTTTTGTGCCTGTAGTTTCACTTCTTGTACGTTTTTCTCTCAATCCCACATCGATGTCGCTGTTTGCTGAATGATGTTATTTCTTTTCTTTTTATATGCTTACGCCCGTGACTTGTTTTCCTCTTCAGTGTTAAAAGCTAAGTAACCCTAACGGGTAGTGTTCATTTCTAGAGCCTCAAATGCTCAAGGTGAGTCGTTTTGGTGTTTGCTGCTGTGGTTATTAATAAAATTGAGTTTAAGCTGAGAGAGTGGCTGTGAGCCAATAAAAAGCCCCGAACAAATCGAGGCTTAGGATTACGTCATTGTTATCAAGAACGAATACTCAAAACGAGTCGCTCCTTAATCGGACTTATTGTGCGGGGTGAACCTGAGGGAAGCTCATGGTTGGGTGTTTTTCTACGATACTTTTGTAACCATACACATCTTCTATCATCGAAGGTTTCAGCGCATCCCAAGGCTTGCCATCACACACCAAATTGCCATCTTTCAATACCACCAATCGATCGGAATACTGCGCGGCTAAGTTGAGATCATGCAAAACTACGATAACCGCGGCATTGTGGTTATCGGCTAATTCTCTCGCAATCTTTAAGGTGTTGTGCTGGTGGGCAAGATCCAGTGCAGAGGTTGGTTCATCAAGCATCAAAATACATTGGTCACCAGAGTGGTGAAGCTGAGTTAATACTCGAGCCAAGTGCACTCGCTGCTTTTCACCGCCTGATAGCGAAGGATAAAGTCTTTCACTCAGGTGAGTCACATCGGCAACATCCATTTTTTGACTAGCAATGCTGGTCAGCTTCTTGTTGGACTCTAGCAGAGGAATACCACCAAGTTCGACAACTTCATGTGCCAAGAATGGGAAGGTCAAGGTGCTGTGTTGAGGAAGCATAGCAAGGTGCTTAGCTAATTTTTGAGAAGGCCACTTGTCTTTGCTGTGTCCAAAGTATTGAATATCGCCGTTGCTTGATATCTCTTGGCACAAAGCTTTAAGCAGCGTGCTTTTACCTGCGCCATTTGGCCCAAGCAGTGTGGTTACCTTTCCCGCTTCAATCTCAATAGAAACGCCATCTAATATCACTTTAGTGCCGAACTTCACTTCGATATCGGTCGCTTTTAAAGCTGAAGGAAACATTAAAGGATTCTCCCTTTCTGTTGAAATAGTAGATACAAGAAGAATGGAGCGCCGATAATCGCAGTGACAATACCAACAGGCAGCTCAGCCGGAGCAAGTACCACGCGTGAGAACATGTCTGCGGCGGTTAGCAGTAGTGCGCCTAGTACCGCTGATAGTGGCAACAGAACTCGGTGGTCAGGGCCTGCTAACATGCGACCTAAATGCGGGATAACCAATCCAATAAAACCAATCATGCCAGACAGGCTAACTGTGATACCAACGCCTGCAGCCGTCAGTAGAATCAGCTTTCGTTTCAGCTTTTGAACTGGGATACCAAGGTGTTGCGCTTCTGACTCACCCAGTAACAGGGCATTTAGAGACATCGCTTGGCGGTAGAAAACAACAAACAATCCAACGAGCGTGACAGCAGCCAGCAAGATGCCTGACCACTTAGCGCCTGCCAATGAACCCATCGACCACAATGAAAGATCGCGCAGCATTTGGTCATCTGCAATGAAGTTCAAGAAGCCAATACCAGCACCGGATAGCGCACTGATCGCCACGCCCGCTAACAACATGATGGTGACAGAGGTGCCGAATTTACCCGTGCCCAGCTTATACACCAACAGTGTGGTTAAAGCGCCGCCAAGAAAAGCGAACACAGGAACCGCAGCAAAGTTCATGAAAGCTGGATATTGAAGTGATAGCTCAGAGAAAAGTACGATGGCCAGTGCTGCACCTAGCGCCGCACCAGCAGACACACCGATGATCCCAGGCTCAGCAAGCGGGTTTCGAAATAAGCCCTGCATAACAGCACCACATAACGCGAGAATCGCACCAATCAACATACACAAAATGGTTCTAGGTAAGCGAATCTCTTGAATCACCAAGTTGATGTGGGGGGCCAAGTCATTGTTTGGCTGGAGTAAGCTCGCTGCGCTGTCAGCCAAGCTAATGTTCATTGGCCCAACGGTGATTGAAAACAGTGCGACGAAGACTAGGGTAGCACCTAGGCCTAGCATCGATGTTTTCAGCGGGACGGATCGTAACAACATAAAGGGCCTCAATGTCCGTCACTAACTTCAATATCCATCACCAACATTGTGAAAGTAGGCTGGTGACGGGCATTGAACTAGCAACAGTAAAAATAGGGTAGTCGCGTTATAGCGGGTAGATAAGTTATAGCGGATAGATAAGTGCGTTTAATCGTTTCGCTTCAGAAAGGCTTTCAAGGCCAAGTCCGCCAACCAAAGCACTGCCATTTACGGTAATGATTTGCTTGTTCATACCTGCAGGCGTTGCCGCTAACATAGGTAGCGATTTCAGGATGGCATCAGCACCGCCCATTTTTTGGTAGCTACGGCCACTGACTAGAATCACATCGGGCTGCATTTCTACCAGTGACTCCATCGATAGTGGCTTGTAAGACGTTAGGCTTTGAGCTGCAGGGTTCACACCGCCAGCCAATTCAATGATCGCGTTTGGTGAAGTCTCACCACCGGCAACGTTCGCAGGGCGCCCTTCATGCAATAATAGGAAAAGTACTTTCTTCGCTTCGTTGCTTGGTACTTGGTTCGCTTTCAGTGCAGCAATCTTCTGATTTACTTCAGCTTTAACTTGCTGTGAGTGTGCTTCGGTATGGGTAATCTTGGCGATTTGGTCGATACGCTTTAACAGCCCTTCAACGTTTGCTTCAGTGTTGACGATCTCTACATCGACACCCGCCGATTTCAATTGAGAAATCGCGTTGTCTGGTCCCATTTCATCTGAGCCAATCAACGTGGTCGGTTCTAGGGCAAGTAAGCCTTCCGCAGACAGATTTCGGTGATAACCAATCTTTGGCAGGTTTTCTGCTTGAGGAAAGTGGCTGGTTACATCAATCGCGACTAGCTGCTCTTCAGCACCTAATGCCAAAACCAATTCAGTAACGGCACTGCCAGCACTGATGATTCGAGGTTGTTCAGCATCGTTGGCCATTACGGGTGCGCTAAGTGCCAAGCTCATAGCGGCAACTGAAAGGAGATGTGTCTTAGTCTTTAATTTATTGAGCACGTTTAAGTTGTTCATAATAAGTTCTTTATATTTTCTTTTTGTATCGCGAAGATACTCAGTGAGCAGTCCGTTCGCATTGTGAGTTCGAATCGATAGAGAGGCTTAGTTCTGTCTATTTGGTCTTAGCTATCAGGAGCTAAATTTCATAAACGCTAGGCCTCATAGAAATTGAGTTTTGTTCTAGCCATCGTCCGTGAGCAGCTGAGTCGCTGGTATTCCGTTCTCTTGAAGGAATGACAGCAACTTCACTAAGTTTTCAACGTTGGCGGCTTTGTCTGCACCAATGATGATCGGCTTTTTATCCGTTGAATCAGTCTCTTCTAACAGGGCAATTTTGAAGTTTTCCCAGTCGATGTATTCTTGGCCGTTAATTGCCCAGTAGGGTTCACGGTCTAAAATATTGACGCTAATCGAATCCTTGTGGACTTCAGAAACGTTTTTGACATCCGAACTTGGCAGCTCAACTTCTAGCGATTCCAGCTTTACCGATGCCGTAAGCAATAGAAAAACCATCACGATAAAAATGATGTCGAGCAGCGGTGTTAAGTCCGGCGCTAGGCTCTGTGTGTGAGATGAGTGGGGCGTTTTAATCATGCTTGGCTCACATCACCGATAGAAGATTTGTTGACAGGCTTGCCTTGAGTATCATCAGACTGATTGGTTTGAATCGACATGCCTTCTAGCCACACATTCACATAGTTCAATGTATGCTCCAATTGAGCCAGCACTCGATCGGCCCATAACCCTAGTAGCTGAGCACCTGAAATAGCTGGAAGTGCAATCATCAAACCCGCAGCTGTGGTTCGCATTGCTAATCCAAGACCGTCTGCCAAGTCATTAGGAGTGATGCTGCCTGTTGTCGCGGCAACGCCTTTAAACATCTCAATAAGACCAAGTACCGTACCAAGCAAGCCGATGAGTGGGCTGATCACGCCGATCAAACCAAGCAGTCTTAAACCTGCATGAAGCTGGTGGCGTTTTTCTTGTAGCCAGATCCCAGCGGCATCTTCTCGTAACCCTTTTGAGAAAGAGTGGTGAGCAAGCAACATTGACACGCCCTTGTACAGTAGCGGGCGTTTACCTGAAATCGACTGAGCAAGCGCTTCAATTTCTTTACTGTTGGTTGGTGAAATTTGGTTAAGCTCACGACGAATGGCACGTTTGCCCACACCAATGCTGAGCATGACTTGGAAGACACGTTCAGCGATGATCATTGCTGTTAATGCTGAACAGATAAGAAGAGGCCAAGTCATTAAGCCAAGTTGATCTTGTAAGTAACTGATTTGTTGCATGATTAATCCAACCTAAAACGAACAGGTATTTGTACTCGGTGAGCAATCGCTCGACCGTTGACAGTGTGAGGAGAGAATTTCCATTGTTTAATGGCATCTAATGCGGCGTTATCGAGCATTAGCGCGCCTGATGAATTTACTAATGCTTGTTTAATTTGTTTGCCTTCAGCGTCTAGCCAGATCTCATAAGTCGCGACACCTTCAACGCCACGGCGTCTTGCTTGGCGAGGGTAATTCGGTGGGGTAGGACGCGCAGAGAACGAAGGTTTAGTGACCAAAACTGGCTCTTGGTTTGATACGCCTTGGTTTACTTCCTGAGGCTGGTTGGCAGATTCGTCCATATTCTTATCGACTTTCTTGTCGGCTAGCTTCTCTGGTTGTGGTGCTGGTTCTGGGCGTTCTTTCTTCACCACCTTTTTCTCAGTCACAGGTTTCTTTTGAACCGGCTTCTTCTCAACTTTCTTTTCAACAACCTTTTTTTCTACTTTCTTTGGTTGAGGCTTATTGGCGATCGCTTTTTTCTTTGGAGTTGGCTTAGCTTGCTTTGGCTCAACTGTTTTTGGTTCGACTGGTTTAGGTTCAGCTTGTGAGACGGCTTCTTTTACTGGTTCTGGTTCAACTGGCTCTGTGATTGTTTTTTGCTGAGCTTGTGAAGGAACGCTCTTAGGAGTGAAGTTGATCGATACCGTGTTCGATTGGCTACCTGCAGGCATCGCAAATACTTTGGATTCTTGAGCGACAAACAACAACGCGGCATGAATCACTAACGATGCACCGCCTGCAATAACATATCTAGGAACGTTCACAATCAATCCTTTACCAAATCAAAATTCTGTATCGGATTATTGCTTAGAATCTAAATAAGATCAATTATCAATTGCATTATCATTTGCGTGTATTTATGATTCTCTCAGTTTTTAGCGAATAGTCTTCCAGACTTTGCTATGTAAGTGTTTAGAGAGATTATATGAGTCTTAATATTTATAAATTTGACGAATCAATCTTGGGCATTTCTAGCCCTGATCCGCTTCGTTTTGCGTTTGCGAAAAAGCATTCTGCACATGCCGGAGGAAGTTCAATTCCGGTCGACCCCAGTAAGAAGTTAGAACTCTTTGACGAACTGATGCTGAGTGAAGGGAAAAAACAGGATAAGCGTTGCTTGTATATCCACATTCCTTTCTGTCGTGTGCGTTGTACGTTCTGCAATTTCTTCCAAAATGCCGCAAGCCGTAAATTAGTGGATGAGTATTTCGATGCACTGATGGTCGAGCTAAAGCAGAAAGCCAAAACGCCTTGGGCTCAGTCTGGACTATTTCACGCCGTCTATATTGGTGGCGGAACACCCACCGATTTGTCACCTCAGCAAGTTGAACAGCTGGGTAAAGCGATTCGTCAATATTTCCCACTAGCAAACGATGTTGAGATGACATTGGAAGGGCGCATCAATCGATTTGGTGACGAGATGTTTGATCGTGCGCTTGAAGGTGGCTTCAATCGTTTCTCATTCGGTATTCAAAGTTTCAATACTCAAGTTCGACGTAGTGCTAAGCGCCTAGATGACCGAGAGGTTGTGCTAGAACGTATCAGTTCACTGAGCCGTACCGAGCAAGCGCCAATCGTTCTTGATCTGCTATACGGATTACCACACCAATCTATGGAAGTGTTCCAGCAAGATTTAGAAGACTACATGTCTACTGGCGCGCACGGCATTGACCTCTACCAACTGATTGTAGCGGGCAATGCACCTATGCTTAATCTTGTTGAGAAAGGAAAAATCCCACCACCTGCGAATACGCCAGATAAGGCGAGCATGTATTTGGCGGGTGTGGAGTTCATGGCAAAAAATAAGGTCAAGCAACTGAGCGTAAACCACTGGACTCGTGATAACCGCGAACGAAGCATTTACAACAGCTTAGCGAAAACTTATGCCGAAGTTCTACCCATTGGTTGTGGTGCTGGTGGCAACATCGGTGGCCATGGTGTAATGCAGCATCGAACTTTAGATAGCTACATGGAGTCTATAAAGCAAGGTCAATTACCTATTGCCATGATGACTAAGCAAAGTTCATTAGAGCCTATCTTCTCAACATTAAAGGCAGGTTTCGATTCTGGTGTTGTTAGAAGAAGTACGCTACCGAGCTTTATGGGGCAAGACACGTTCGACTACCTTAAGCCTTTGTTCGCGCATTGGGAAAAAAACGGTTTGGTTGAGCTTTCGGAAGATTATCTGAGCCTGACTATTGCCGGCAGTTTTTGGGCGGTAAGCCTAGCGCAGAGTGTAATTCAAGTGCTTAACGCTGAATATCAAGCTATGCACCCAGCGCCTAAAGCATCAGGTTCGGGCGTACACCCGCATGCAAGTTTGAAGCACGCTTAATATCGAATTTTTAGTTTATAACTTACGTAAATTACTCGTTTATACGGAACATATTCAATGACAGATACAACATTAGAAATGACAGAAACTCTAGAACAACGCGTAGCTCTAATTTTAGAAGAAGAGCCAAAACTACTGCCAACAGCAATTGCTGAGAAGCTAGGTGTTTCAGAGGTTGAAGTGGTTGCTGCTTTTCCAAACGACATGGCGGTAATGCTAGATGGCAGCCGTGCTCAAGAGATTCTAGAAGGTTTAGTGGGTTGGGGCCCTGTGACCACTATCGTGCATTCATTTGGTTCTATCTTTGAAGTAAAAGCGCCATTCCCGAAAGGTAAAGTAGCGCGTGGTTACTACAATCTGATGGGCAAAGAGGGCGAGCTTCATGGCCACCTAAAACTGGATAACGTTAAACATATCGGTTTGGTGAGCAAGGCGTTCATGGGTCGTGAAAGCCATTACTTCGGCTTCTTCAGTGAAACCGGTGAGAACATTTTTAAGATTTACCTAGGCCGCAATGAAAAGCGTGAGCTTATTGCCGACCAAGTAGAACGCTTCAAAGCGCTAAAAGAACAAGCTTAAGTACGATCTACAGTAAACAATCAGCAGCAATCTTACATAGGGTTGCCAACTGGCTTAAACAAGACATCAATGCTCGAGGATCGTTTAGTTCGCTAATGATCGCTCAACCTCGGGCAAAAATAATAAATCAGAGAAAGTGAAGAAAGGAATTACCCATGGAACAGCAAGTAAAACAAGAACGTCTACAAGGTCGCCTAGGTCCAGAAATTAAAGAGTTTCGCCAAGAGCGCCGTACCCTTCAGCTTGCAACGGTTGATGAAGAAGGTCGCCCGAACGTAAGTTACGCCCCTTTCGTTCAGAACCAAGAAGGTTACTTTGTTCTGATTTCTGATATTGCTCGTCATGCTCGTAACTTGAAAGCGAACCCTCAGGTCTCTTTGATGATGATTGAAGACGAAGAGAGCTCGAAGCAACTTTACGCACGTAAACGTTTAACGTTTGATGCACAAGCGAGTGTTGTAGAGCGTGAAACAGAGCTTTGGACTCAAGTGATCGGCCAGATGCAAGAGCGTTTTGGTGAAATCATTGATGGTTTGAGCCAACTGCAAGACTTCTCTCTGTTCAACCTTAAAGCAGAGAATGGCCTGTTCGTTAAAGGCTTTGGTCAAGCATACCAAGTGTCAGGCGACGATCTGGTGGACTTCGTTCACCTACAAGAAGGCCACAAAAAAGTATCTAATGAGTAATCTCGTTTAACCGATTTCTTCAGGAGCCCTCCAATGTGAGGGCTTTTTTATGTCTAAATCAAAGAGTTTGGTATATTGGCGTTTGATAACTATTTATGTGTAAGGATCGGTACGTGAAACCAGTAAGTCGAGATTGGGACGAGTTTTGTTATCCGTTTATCTATGAAGACAGTCCTATCTGTGATTTTGAGATTTTGTCGGATGAACTTTGTTGCCGAGTTGGATTAGTGTTGTCTTTAGAGCTAGAGCCTCAGGTTCGTGAGATCCTGCAACGCTTGCAGCCAAACATCTACCATTTGAATGGCTCTGTGCGCGGTAAGCTTGCCATCACCGAGTCTGAATTGGTCGAGCTCAAGCAAGACTATCATCGTATCCGTGAGCAGCTAGAAGGTGGTTTTAAAGGTTTTGTCTTACCCGGTGGGCACCGAGTGTCTAGTGAACTTCACTTGTGTCGTTGTCAGGCTAAAAAGGTCGTGCGAGCTTTGGTGAGTATTGAACATCATGAAAGTAAAAAGTCGCCAGACCCGATTCTTTTCAAATACGCCAACTTAGTCGCGAACACTCTCTATGCATTGGCCTCTTTTACCAATCATGTCAATGAAGTCGAGGAAGTGGAATTTGTGAGTAAGAGCTACTCTATGCCGAAAAAGTCTATGCCAGAAAATAAAGACTAACGGTTAGCTCTATTCTTATTAAGATTTGAAGAAAGAAGAGACTAAGAAGCTAAACCATTGAGCACTATGCTAGGTTTAGCTTCTAAAACAGAGCCTAAGCAGCCGTAGAGGCGCCGTTTAAGACTTTTGCACCGCGTAGCATAGCTTCGATTAATTCACCCGCGTTGAACTTCTCAAGCGCTTCATGCGCCCCCACCTGATTGGCACGGTCGACACAGATTTCACTGGACAGTGAGGTATGCAAAATACAGTAAGCGTGACTTAAAGCGCTGTCGTTTTGCACTTCAAATGCAAGCTCATAACCATCTAATCCCGGCATCTCGATATCACTCACCAGAAGATCAATGGCATTGCCAGCGCTGGCTTGGCGTCGCATCAGGTCGATGGCATCTAAGCCGTTGTTACATATGCTGTAAGGGATGTTGATGCTGTCTAAAGCATCAGATAACTGTTTACGTGCAATCAAAGAGTCATCCACTAATAAGATGTTCAACGCTTTGAGGCGTTCCCTTTCTATATCGGTCAGCATCGGGATATGCGCATTCTCATACGCTGGGTAGATCTTAGAAAGCAGCAGTTCCACGTCGAGCATTTGCACAATACGGTCTTCGAAACGTGTAATACCGGTAACAAACACATTGCGACCCACACTGGTGGGTGGAGATTCAATACTCTTCCAGTCGCATTCAATAATTTTATCAATCGAACGAACCAAGAACGCCACAACTGTTCTTAAACAATCAGTCACGATGAGTACACAATCTTGGTATTCAGCGGGTGTTATCGGACGGAAGCCAATCGCAGCGGACATATCAATAACTGGAACTGTAAGGTCGCGGATAGTCACTGTACCAATCACGTGATGATGGGAGTAGGGGATCTGAGTCATCGGCTGAAAAGGGACGATTTCTCTGACCTTAAGCGTGCCAATCGCAAAACTTTGAGTGAGGGATAACTTGAACATCAACATTCCCTGTGACTGACTCGCTTTACTGATCGGTTTGGCCATAAGTGGCTCCTACTTAATACACGCTTAATTTATAAGGATTAATTTAAAGGGAAATGGAAGCCGCAGCAAGTCGCGATGCGGTTTTTAATGGCCTTTAAGGCAGTTGTTTTCGGTTATAGAGTGAAGAATAGCGGTTCTTGGGTTAAAATCACGCTAAACGCAGGCTGTCGATGGATTTATGTCGATAAGTCGTTAGCGGCAAACAGATTTACAACAGTCAGTACATTAGCGATATTCTAAGCAACCGTCGCAAGTAAACTGGCAGCAACAAACTGAGAATTATCATGGCAAGAACAGCAGCAGCGCTTCATATTTTGGTGAAGCATAAAGAACTAGCAGAAGACATCATGACGCAGCTCAAAAAGGGCGCTAAATTTCAAACGCTAGCGAAGAAACATTCAACCTGTCCATCTGGTAAGAAGGGCGGCGACCTAGGTGAGTTCAAAAAAGGTCAAATGGTGCCTCAGTTTGATAAGGTTTGTTTCTCTGGCGAGACGCTTGTACCACACCTTGTGAAAACAAAATTCGGTTGGCATGTGGTGAAGGTTCTTTACAGAACTTAGTCATAAATATGTGTTAGATTGAATAAAAGGAGCGTATATACGCTCCTTTTTTGTCACTTTTTGGTGCATTTAAAAGCACAATGGTTGAGTGTTCATCCCAGACGTTATGCGATAATTGGTGCTACGCCCTCAACCATCCGCCGTGACTAATTGGTAGGAGGAGGAGGGGTTTTAATGAGTAACTCATATAATAAATACCATTCTTAAGGAAATTTATGCAGCTTTGCCTTTTAGCCTTTGTCTTTATCTAGAAAGCTGTAAACGAGTTTGGTAGGAGAACAACATGGAGAGTTCAGCTATGTTAAGCAACCCAGCGACAGATGTCATATTGCATGCTTTTGACTGGTGCTACGCTGACGTAATGAAGAACGCCCCACTGATCCAAGAGTTGGGTTATAAATCGGTTTTAGTTTCACCAGCGATGAAATCGCTACGCGGCCCTAAAGGTTGCGACCGAGATTCTGGCACCCAATGGTGGCAACGTTATCAGCCCCAAGATTACCGTGTGATCGATAATCAACTTGGTGACACTCAAGACTTCACAGCGATGGTGAACACGTTAAAGCAACACGGGCTTCGTACCTATGTAGACGTCGTGTTTAACCACATGGCCAACGAATCGGGTATCCGCGGTGATCTAACGTATCCCAATCAGCAAGACATGGCGTCTTATCAAAAAGATGCTGACTATTATGAATCCATACGTTTGTTTGGTGACCTTTCTGAGCCTCTTTTTGATGAGAACGACTTCGTGGAAGCGTTTGGTATCAAGAACTGGAAAGACACGTGGGAAGTGCAAAACGGGCGTATTACCGGTGGCGCGAGCGATCCTGGCCTGCCAACGCTACTCGATAACGATAATGTGGTGGCACAACAAAGAGCCTACCTAAAAGCACTGAAAGAGATTGGTGTGAAAGGATTTCGCATTGATGCGGCAAAGCATATGACACTGGCACACCTACGTAAGGTGTGGACTGATGACATCTGCGAAGAAATGCACATCTTCGGTGAGATCATTACCGATGGCGGCGCGACAGAAGAAGAGTATGAGCTGTTCCTTGAGCCTTATCTTAAACACACTCGCTTAGGCGCTTACGATTTCCCGTTGTTCAACACCATCTTCAAAGCATTTGAAGAGCAGGGCAGCTTTAAGTCTTTGATTAACCCATACTGTTTTGGTCAGGCTCTGTCGAATATGCGAGCGATCACGTTTGCGGTCACTCATGATATTCCCAATAACGAGGTGTTTTTGGAGCATGTGATGGATGAAGTGGATGAGCGATTGGCTCATGCTTTCATTCTTGGTCGAGACGGCGGTGTGCCGCTTGTTTACAGTGAACTGAGCACCAGCGGTATTCTGGACAAGAGCGGTCATCCTCGTTGGCTTAACGACTGGCAAGCGCCTTACATGAAAAGCATGATTCAATTCCATAACCATGTTCATGGCGAAGCGATGCGTGTGGTTGAAGCGAATGATGATTTGTTGGTGTTTGTCCGTGGTGATAAAGGCATTGTGGTGATCAACAAGTCGAAGCGAAGCAAAACAGCCTCATTAAATTGGACTGGCGCAGTGACCGATTTGTTGTCTGGAGAGGTGTTCGACTGTGTCGGAAAGGAGTTAACCGTTAAGGTTGAGCCTAACCAGTGCATGATGTTGACGACCAACTCGACCGAATCTGTTATGAGTTAAGCCCAATCGGCAAGAAAGACAATATTGAAAAGAAAGCCCCGCTAGTGGTAATCAGTAAGCGGGGCTTTTTATTTGAAGCTGTTTATTAGTTGCTATACAAGAGTGTTAGTTCAACGGTAAGGCGATTAAACCGTAAACTTGTTCAATAGCTCGTCTTGTTGGCGAACATTGTCCGTTTGAACCTGCATTGCTGTGTTCGCTTCTTGAGCTGCGTTGGATACTTGTGTTGAAAGGTCTTTGATCTTAACTGTGTTGTTATTGATCTCTTCCGCTACCAAGCTCTGCTCTTCTGCCGCTGAAGCAATCTGGATGTTCATATCTGAGATACGTTGAATCGCGTCACGGATACGGTCAAGTGAAGAGTTCGCTTGCTGAGCGCGTTCAACGGCGTCAGTGGCTGTGTCTTTACTTTGGTTCATCGCGTTCGATACTGAGCTTGCACCCGCTTGGAGCTGTTCAATCATGTTGCGGATTTCTGTGGTCGATTCTTGAGTACGTTGCGCCAGAGTGCGAACTTCATCGGCAACGACTGCGAAACCACGGCCTGACTCACCAGCGCGCGCCGCTTCAATAGCCGCATTCAACGCCAGTAGGTTGGTTTGGTCTGCAATATCGTTGATTACTTTTAGAATCGTTTCGATGTTGGCTGTTGCTGATTCAAGTACTTGTACTTCGGCAACCGCTTGGTCGATACGTGCTGAAAGGTTATCAATCGCTTGAGTGGTGTCACTTACGACAGATGTGCCGTCTAGCGTTGCTTCGTCTGCTTCACGGGCTGCCGCTGCTGCGCCTTGAGCATTGTTTGCAACTTCAGTTGCAGTAACCGCCATCTCGTTCATTGCAGTCGCTAACTGTTCAAGCTCTTGCAGCTGGGTATTCATTGCTTTCGCTGATTCGCCCGCGCCTTTCACTGTGATTTCAGTACCGCGTTTAATCTCAACACCAATCGCTTTCGATTGAATGATCTGATTTTGCAGATTTTCGGTAAAGGTATTGAAGCCTTTTGCTAGGTCAGAGAACTCTTTGTCTGTGTTGGTATCTAGGCGCTTAGTTAAATCACCTTGTCCGCTTGCTACGTCTTGAATCGCTTGGTTAAGTGCATCCAGTGGGCGCATTAACACGCGAATCAGAACTGTTAGAGCAATGATGCTGAGAATCACCGCAATCAAAGAGTAGATCATTGAGCTGTTCTTCAACTCTTCAACGGTTTGGAACGCGATCTCTTCATCCAGGATTGCACCAATGTACCAATCTTCACTTGGGATGTGGGTGAAGTTAACTAGGAACATTTTACCGTCGACTTCAATTTCTTGAGAGCCTTCACGAATAGTCGCTTGTGGCATGTAGCTTGATAGCGTTTCACCGTTGTTTTTCGCATTCGGGTGAGCAATCGTGGTGCCGTCGGCAGTGACTAGGAACAGATAACCCGCATCAAACAAGTTCACTTGGTTGACCAAGGTAGCAAGGTTCGTCAGCTCTAGGTCGTAGAACATACCTGCAGTAAAGCGACCATTGTCTTTAACTGGAGTGCCCACAGAGATGATGACTTTCTTACTTGATGCATCCACATAAGGAGCGGTAACAACTAAACTGTTTTTGGATTTAGCATCAATGTACCAAGGACGAATTCGTGGGTCGTAGTCTGGACCGGCATCCCAACCATCATCATTTTCAATAACGAAACCGTTTGCTTCATAACCAAAACCAACCGCTAGGAAGCTGTTTTTAAGCTTTGGCTTTTCTAAGATATCTTTAACGTAAGCGCGATCTTCAGGGTTGATCTCGATGACTTCAGTCGTCGATTGAGCCAACGCTTTCTTGGCGTTCATCTCCGATACGACGGTATTTTTCACGCCCGAGACCATCTCTTTCAGGCTCGCATTGACGTGGTTTTCTACTGCACTTCTTACAGTGTACAGTTGTTGTATTGAAAGCAATGATACTGTCACTAGCAGCAAGGCTGATGATGCAGCAACCACCTTATGGCTAAATTTCATTGAGTTTTCCCCTTCTCACAGGCTTTGCGAAGACTAAAGTTAATCGTGTTTTTGTAATTATATATATCGACTAGATTGAATTTTACTTGAATGTAATTTCACAAAATAGACTACAAAAATACAACAACCTAAACAATACAAAATTCACTAAATCACATATTTGTTACTTTTAGTATTTGGTTCAATGAGTTGGGAAATGGGTTAGACGGAGTTTAAGGAGGGATTAAGAATGTATTAATTTGACGATTATGCGTTCAGTTTTCTATTAACAAGAGGTGGGTTGAATAAACGATATGAAATTAAATGATATGCAAAACTTATAAATTGATTAAACTTCAAATAATACTGTGTATATATTTCGCAAATAAAAAGCCCCACAAAAGTGAGGCTTTATAAACTGAATCTTTATTGAATTATATAAGTAGCATCTAATTTAGAATATTAGATGAGCTACACCAGCGATAACTGGAAGCGTAATTAACGTACGTAGAATAAAGATAATAAACAGTTCTAAGATGTTCACTGGAATCTTACTGCCAAGAAGTAGAGCGCCTACTTCAGACATGTAGATCAGTTGAGTAACCGACATTGCTGCAATAACAAAGCGAGTCATCTCGTTGTCGATAGAAGCGGCAAGAATCGCAGGAATAAACATATCCGCAAAACCAACAACAATTGTTTCAGATGCTGCAACCGCTTCAGGAACACCAAGTAGCTCTAGGAATGGAATGAAAGGCTGACCTAGGAATGAGAATACAGAAGTGTATTCCGCAATAACCAGCGCCATCGTACCAAGGCCCATAACAACAGGCAGCACGCCAAATACCATATCCACGGCGTTACGGATGCCTTCAGCAAATACTGACTTAGCAGACTTAACTTGCGATGCTTTGCTTACTGCTAGCTCAAGACCCCAAGAGAACGTTGAGTGACCCGCTGGGATAGCGTCAGCGTCTTTGTGAGGCTTGCTGCCATCAATGAAAGTATCTTTCTTCATGCTTAGTGGTGGAAGGCGAGGGATGATTACCGCTGCCACAATACCCGCTAAACAGATTGCTGCGTAAAAAGGTAGGAATAGGTGCTCGAGTTCTACCTGAGCAATAACCACAAGACTGAATGTGATAGATACTGCTGAGAAAGTCGTACCAACAACCGCAGCTTCACGCTGAGTGTAGAATTTCTTCTCGTACTGTTTGCTGGTAAGCAGGATACCAACGCTGCCGTCTCCTAACCAAGAAGCCATACAGTCAATCGCACTGCGACCTGGTAGGTTGAAGATTGGACGCATGATTTTACTTAGTAGCGTGCCAAACAGCTCTAATAGACCAAAGTTAAGTAGAAGCGGCAGTAGCAAACCAGCAAAGATAAATACCGAGAACAGTGTTGGAAGCAGGCCTTCTAGAACCAGACCACCGGTGTTTTCTTCCCAAATAACCTCAGGGCCAACTTGGAAGAAAGCCATAACGGCTGCAGCACCACCAATTAAACGAACCAACAACCACAGTGGAGATGGGTTGAAAAGGCCGCTTAAAAATGAATTTGATGTAATGAATGTAGGCTTAAAAATGGTGCTTAAAACGGAAGCTACAGACATGAAGGCAACGATCGCAGTGATGATAGGGACTAGATATTCACCGAAAACCGCTTGAATTGATTTGGCTAAGATAGCTACAGGGATGGTTAGATCACCTTGATAGCTGATTGGCGCCATGAAAAGGAATAAACCAATCAATGATGGGATTAAGAAAACCCAGAAACTGCCTTTAGATTTCTCTGTTTGAGCAGTATTCGTGTTGTTAGACATGTTATTGTTCTCGAATTTCTACACGTAAAAAAGCCACATCCTTGGCATTTTTATTCACTAAACGTCCGTATTTTCTCATTGGGTGCAAGATTACCCAGTATTAATATCGCTTGCAATACTATTCATCAAATATCGCTAAATATTCATGCTGGTTATTCTGCTACGTATTAAGAGTTTAGAATAAAGTGTTGCGGATGTTACGTAGTTTGAGGTTATATTGCCAGATATTTATAAATTGACTGGGGTTTCAGTTCGATAGGTCAAGTATAACCAGTAGCTAAACGCAATAATGAAGGCGAAAGACGCTGGGAAAGCCAATGCCAAGATTTCGAAGCGTTGGAACAGACAAGCGCCACTTAAGCCGCCAAACAGGAAGCCAACCACAATGAACATCAGTAGTTTGGCTTTACGACGGTCAAAAGGCATCCCCTTTAAGCGAGCACCAATCATGATCCCAAGATCGGTAATGATCCCGCTCATGTGTGTTGTTCGAATGATCGCCCCACTGTAAGTGGTAATCATCGCGTTCTGCAAACCACACGCGGCTGAAGCGAAATACTGACCTGAAGTATAGCCTTGCAACAGTGTCCACAGCGCCAAAAACAGCAATCCACCCTCAATACATAGCGCAACACCGTAACGGCGTCCTAACTTCAATGCTTGGTTTTCAATAAAGAACCCGCTGAACGCCGCACCTAACATGAAGCTCATGATCACCAATAGGAGGTGAACAGAAGCCGAGGTCGGTGTAAGCAGGCTACTGCCTAGCAAAGACATGGTGCCGGAGATATGGGAGATAGCTTGATGTTGGAAGCCAAGTAAGCCTATAGCATTAACACTGCCAGCAAGACCGGCTAACAAAAGGGCGCCGTATTCAACCCAGCGAGGTAGCTTAGAAATCATGTGGTTCACCCTGGGTTAAATAGAGGAGCAAGATTATAACGCTAGAGAAAAGATACGCTAGCGTTGTGGGGCGTTGATATTTGATCTTAGGCAACAGTATTGCAGTTTGTTTTAATACTGTTGCTATATAAAGATAACGGTCAATAACGAGGTAAAGATAACGCTCAATGACAAACTAGTTGTAATGGTTCATTTGGTGGTCGAACTTAACCCAACCGTGTTTGCGTTCTTCGTAAACCGAAAAGCTCGGCAGTGGGAAATCTTGCTCTTTAAATAATCCGAGCGGGACGATATAAAAATCGGCGGCGGCAACTGACTGCAAAAGTATGGTGGTGCCACACTTGGGACAAAACTGATAGGTGACTTCATTACCCGTATCGCTGATGCGTGAAAAAGAGGTCACTTCACCGCTGAGTGTAACTTGTTCTATTGGGAACCGAGCCTGAACGCCGAACACACTTCCGGTGCGTTTCTGACACTCATAGCAATGGCAGACAGAGGTACGTTGAGGTTCGCCTCGGCATACTAGGTTGACTGCTCCACAGCGGCATTCGCAACTTCTGATATTTCTATCTTTAATATGATTGATATCCATCCATGCTCCACTTCTGGTTAACCCTGTATTGATAATTATACTAAAGCCCTTTATGGTCTGCACAACTGGATGAAAACAAAAGAATATAATTGCCCATGAAAAAGAAAATTTTACCTATTCCTCTGATTCTATTGATTCCAATTGTCATGCTGGTTGTGGTGATAGTGGCGGGTGTTTATCGCTTTAGCTTAAGTGATGAAGAGATCTTAGCGAAGTTTCCTTCTTCTCAAGTGAGTTATGACCCAGTTGTAGAAACCGTTTTTGATTTGAAGACGACCAACCCATGGACAATTAAAGTTCCTGAAACTAACGCCTACGCTTTTATCAATGAAGTTGATGAGCCTAAAGCTATCGCGTTTGGACGTTATGACTCAGGTGTTGAGCGCGGTGTGGTAACGGTAGACACCAATAATCTTTCAGCTGTCACGCTGGGCAAGGCGAGTTTCTTTGTCGCGCCGATGTGGATATCTAACCAAGGCAGCGGTGTTTTCTATTATCTTGGCCTGTTTAAACATGACCAGCAACGAAGCCGCGTGGTGTTAGTCGACCAACTTTTACTGGGTGATCGTATACAAATTCAGACATTGGAGGTCGCTAAGCTGCCAGATTCGCAATCACAGAATAAACTCACTGGGGAAGGTTTTATCGGCTTTACTCAGCATTCTACGGAACAATCATTTGCAGAACCCCCTTCTGAAAAGGTGTTAATGAGTTTTTCTTTTGATACGCAATCAATTGGTAAGCAATAACGTTTTCGTGAATGTAAGGATCTGTTGTTTATGTGAGCCAAATTACATATTATCTTAGTTAGATGAATGAAATTTAGACACACTTAGCTTTGTGTCCGCTTATTTTTACAAATGGAGCTTGCGAATGATTAATAAACGTTTTTTTAAGACGAAAGATGAAGTTGAAGTGACCTTCGAGCTAGAAGCTCAGGAAGCGAACTCTGTATCCATCGTTGCTGACTTTCTTGATTGGAAAGCCACCCCAATGAAAAAACTGGCCAAAGGGAAGGTTTACAAGTTTAAAACTCGCCTACCTAAAGATGGCGAGTTTCAATTCCGCTACCTAGTTGATAACCAACAATGGGTGAACGATGTGAATGCTGACCGTTACATCCCAAATGAGTTTGGTGAAGACAACTGCTTAGTGTCGACAGTAAACGCATAGTCTTTTTTAAAACCAGCGACTAATTCGCTTCGTTTATTAATTATTCGAAACGGAATAACGTCAACCAATAGAAAGCAGAAGCTAGCCGTTTCTGCTTTTTTATTTTTAAATTTAGCGGTTAATTTTATTTCTCATCTAGTGGCTCTTCATCTACGGCAACTCAATGACTTAGGCTAAGTTGGGCAGATTCACATCATATTATGACAATGCATTGATGATTTATGCGTTTGAAAAGCATATCCTATGCCTTTATATCGTAGAAAGACCTGTTTACCGTGTATTCAAAAATATTTTCCTCTCCGTTTGCCGAGCTTTCACCTGTAAAAAAAGTAGCTATTTTAGGACTGCCGCTTATTGCAGCGATTGGAGTTGCTCTGCAATCTTCGCAATCAAATCTGACGAAAACGATCGAGCTTGATCTACCAGACTCAACCGTTATTGAGTCAATTCTGTCACCATCTTCAGTTACCGTTATTGAGCCGCCGACATTTGAGTATCAAATTCAATCTGGCGATAACTTGAGTAGCATCTTCACGCAACTTGGATTTTCTTATAAATCGATGATGAGCGTGATGGAAACCGATTTGAACTTCCTCGCTTTAGATACGCTTCGTCCGGGTAATACATTACGCTTTTGGCGTGATGAAGCGACCGGCGACCTTTCTAAAATGGAACTTCAATTTAGCGTCGCAGACAAAGTGGTTTACCGACTGCTGGATGACGGCAGCTACGAATTCGAAGACATCTCTATTCCTGGTGAATGGAAGCAAAAACCTTTAGTGGGTGATATTCAAGGCAGCTTCTCTATGTCGGCGAACAAGGTTGGCCTGAGCAGTCTTGAGATTGACCATATTGTGACTCTTCTTAAGGACAAGCTGAACTTTAGCCGAGACCTACGCGCTGGCGATCAGTTTGAAGTGCTTCAAAAAGCACAATATGTTGATGGTGTTGCAACTGGCAAACGTGAAATTGAAGCAATTAAGATCATGAATCGTAACCGCGTAGTGTCAGCTTACTTACACACTGATGGGCAATATTACGATGCCAATGGCGATAGCTTACAACGTGCTTTCCAACGTTACCCTGTGAGCAGTAGTTGGCGACAAAGTTCTCAGTTTAACCCTAAGCGCTTACACCCCGTGACAGGCCGAGTCTCGCCGCATAACGGTACAGACTTCGCGACGCCAATTGGCACGCCGGTTCAAGCAACGGGTGACGGCAAAGTGATTATGACGCGTAAGCACCCATACGCGGGTAACTACGTGGTTATTCAGCACGGCAGCACCTACAAAACACGTTACCTACATTTGAGTAAGATCCTCGTTCGTAAAGGACAAACGGTATCTCGTGGTCAGCGTATTGGTTTGTCTGGCAAAACTGGCCGAGTGACCGGCGCACACTTGCACTACGAACTGATTGAACGTGGTCGTCCTGTGAATGCAATGACAGCAAATATCCCGATGGCAGATTCTGTGCCTAAAAAGGAAAAAGCGACGTTTGTAGCAGCAAGAGATGAGGCTGATAAGCTGTTAAAGGTCGCTTTAGAAGCTCAATCTAATAACAGCTAGTTAGGCTCTTTGAGATAACCCTGAATAAAGTTGTTATTCATCAACCATAATTAAAACCGCGAGAGCATCACTCCGAGTAGAGTCATGACCTCGCGGTTTTTTTGATCCTAGGTCAATTCAAGGATCGCGGTTTAAGCCAAAGGCTCAGAATGAGTAACATAGCTGACGATAGCTTCAGGTCGCATGGGTGGTGAGTAGAGGTATCCTTGTATCTTGTCACATCCCATTGCGTGCAGCTTTTCTAATTGCTCACGCTTCTCTACGCCTTCCGCAACCAAAGATACATCGAGTCTGTGAGCAAGCTGGATAATCAGCCAAACAACGCTTTCTGAGGTTGAGTTGGTCAGCAAATTACGGATAAAGGTGGCGTCAATTTTAATGCAATCGATAGGGTAGCTGTGGATGTAGTTCAAACTGGAGTAACCCGTACCGAAATCATCGAGCGCAATAGTGAAGCCTTGCCCTCTCAAAAAGTTAAGTGCTGATTTTGTCTCTTGGGTTGGAGATAACAGCACCGTTTCGGTTAACTCAATAACAAACTCATCAGCTTTAAAGTGATGCTGTTCAATGGTTCGTGTGAGATAGGAAATATAGCGTTTCGAGTCGGTAAGCTCATGAGCAGAACAGTTTATTCCAAGCTTAACCTTGTAACCTAAGCCTTGTTCTAAGGTGGTTTTAGCGCGGCACACTAACTCAATAATACGCTCACCTAGCTCGACAATCAGCCCAGACTCTTCAGCCACTTGAATGAACTCCACAGGCGATATATCACCGTGTCTGGCGGTCTTCCAGCGAGTCAGTACCTCGAAATATTCCCATTGCGTCTCGCCTTGGCCCACAATGGGTTGGACAACTACGTACATTCCATTGCTATCGGGGATATAGCTTTGTGAAATCGGGTTTTCGAGTTCATTTCGCAGTGCTGCAATTAGCTCGGTTTTTCTTTGGTAGCGAGATCTCAAGTGGGTGTCATAACATTGAATATGAGTATCTTGGCTGTGTTTACACTCTTTAAGCGCCAAACTAGTGTTGAATATGATCTGTTCAACGTCTTTGTTGTCTCCGTCCGAACTGGCAATTCCAATGCTGAGTTCTAAATCTATCTTAATATCAACGCTGCTATAGCCTTGCTTAATTTTTGCCAGTATCTGCTCGCACACTGCTATCGGGTCAGAGTGGTAGGTAATGAAGGCGAATTCATTGCCAGCAGTTCGGAAAGTCAGGTTGCTTTCGGGTAAGGTTCGACGCAAGGTTTCTGCGACAAATTGAAGTACTTTATCGCCAATATAATTGCCGTGCATGTCATTAATGGCTTTGAAGCTATTGATATCGAGTAAAGCCAATGTAAACGGAGTGACGCTCTGTTGAGTAATCGACTCTAAGGTATCTGATAAACAGCTTCGGTTGAGTAACCCGGTTAGGCTGTCGTGTGACACCTCATAACTAAGTTGATTCACCAGTTGTTCGGAACGATCGTTAAACCACATTTCACGTAAGGTGTGAATGATGATGTCGGCGAACAATTGATGGTGTTTTATCACGTCTTGCTGCTGATCAGGACTAAGAGGCGAGGTGAACGTTGAAAACAGCACGCCCATCACTTCGCCACTTTGAGTTCGAGTCGGGATCGCGATGGAGTTTTGTGAGGTGATTTCCTGCCTAAATGCCGATGTCGGCAATGACTGGACGACGTACTGAGCAAACGAGCAATCTGGGTGTCTTTGATTGACTGCTTGTTGGTAGATGTGACCATGGCGCGCATTGATTTTGTCATGCAATACATGGTCAGAATGGGCGATCACCAAAGGAACGGTTTGGTCAGGGAAGTGCTTCTTCTCAATGATGCTGGTGTATTGAGTGTCAAAGGTCTGATGTAAAGTAAGCACAGCTGATTCTAAAAGGTCGATACCTTCCAATTTCAGCAAACGGCCAATGCGCTCTGTGTCTATCATGCTGTTGTGCGTATGTTGAGTCATAGTCACCATCCCTAGTTAACCAGATTCACTGTGTAAGCTGTATACGTATTATCTTGTATATGTGCGAACTTGTATAATCTATATGCGTCAAGTTTATTATTGGCCGTGTTGTATAACTTTTCAAATTAAAATGTGACTTATTTCACAGAGCTTGCGTACTACGCTCTTTGTTTAGTCTATCTTTCAGATGGTCCAAAAAGAGCTTGGTTCGCGTATGCGAGTAATCAAGCTTAGGGTAGTACGCGTAAACCATCACTTCGTCGGCAGTGATATTTGGCAATACTGGAACTAATGTCCCTTGTTTTAGATCCTCTTTGATCATCGCTTTGATGGTTAATAGTACGCCCATTCCTCGCTTCGCAGCATGAAACAAAGCCTCTGGATTGGTGGTAGCAAAGTTACCATTGAGAGTGATGCGTTGCCCTTTGGTGAGTGTGACTTCTCGGGTAGGGCGCTCTCCCCAAATCAAAGAGTTGTGTTGTTCTAAGTCCTGCTCGTTGGCGGGGTAACCATGTTTAGCTAAATAGCTTGGCGCAGCATAGAAACTGGCCTTGTGTTCAAACAGCGGTGTTTTCTTGAAGCTTAATGAGTTGAGCTGTTCCAGTTCACGACTGATCACCAGATCCAAACCAAGTTCAGGTAATTGGCCTGGAGTGGTCGTGATCAGCTGCACCTTAATGTCTGGGTATTTTTCTAAGAAGTCGTCCATGTATTGCACCAGAAACTTAGAGCCAACCGCAATTGTCGCGCCTATCTTTAATAGGCCTGCTGGGGTTTGGTTAACCGAGCGTGTCTCATCAATTATGGACTGCCAATTGTCGAGCTGATCCTTGGCTCGCAGGTAAAAGAGCGCGCCCGCTTCAGTTTGACTAATTGAGCGTGTGGTGCGCTTTAACAGTTGGGTGCCAATACGCTCTTCTAGCCAGTTCACTCTTTTACTGATCGCCGAGCTGGTGGTGTTCAGCTTTCGAGCAGCACCATTGAAGCTGCCTTCTTCGACTACTCTGACGTAGCTTTTTACGTTAAGAATCCAATCCATATTGTTTCCTGTTGGGACTTAATAAAATTCCAATTTAGCTAATTATCAATTATTGGGTTTGAATGTAAACTCATCTAATGAACAAATATCAAACGAATAGGGAATTTTTTGAGCCAATCGACCTTTAAAAAAACACCGTTACTCTTAGCAATGATGATTATTGCTACGGGGCAGGTGGGTGTGAGCATCTACTTGCCAGCATTACCGTTAATTGCTTCTGATTTAAGTGCTACTCAAGTAGATGTGCAGCTGCTCGTCACGCTGTTTCTGGTGGGTTTTGGCTTGTCTCAGCTATTTTACGGACCGATGTCCGATGCGGTGGGAAGACGACCTATCTTCTTGCTAGGTCAGGGTGTTTATTTAATTGGTACAGTCGTTTGTGTTGTGTTTTCTGACAATATGACGGCGCTAGAAGTTGGTCGATTACTGCAGGGTTTGGGGGCGGGTAGTGCCTCGGTTCTTGGGCGAAGTGTGCTTCGTGATAGCTATGATGGTTCACAGCTTACCAAAGCGTTGTCTTATATCTCGATCACCGCTTCGATCATGCCGATCATTGCGCCGGTATTCGGCGGTTGGATTTCATTTCACCTCGGTTGGCAGGCGGTGTTCCTGTTCGTTTTATTGTACTTATTAGCGATATTTACGCTGGGTTACTTTGTTCTGCATGAAACTTTGCCATACGGAAAGAGCCGCTTTGATGTGTGCCAAGTAGTGAAGAACTACGGGCGCTTGTTGACCAATCGCCAAGTGTTGACCAGTGCCAGTTACAACTGGATGAGCTACATGGCGAGTTTGGTATCGCTGTCGTTGTTTCCATTCTTAATGCAAGAGCAATTGGGGCTGACCGCCGCTGAATATGGCTCATTAATGATTGTTCCTTCGGCGGGCTTATTGATAGGTAGCGTCGCTTTAAACTTACTCAATCGTAGGTTTAGTACGCCCCAGCTGATGAGCCTAGCTATTTTGATTATCTTGGCGTCCGGAACTTGGCTTCTTACTCATGAGTTATCCATCTTTAACTTAGTTTGGGCGTTTACTTGGTTGGCGATAGCACAAGGCATCTCGTTCCCATTATCAATCAGCATGTTATTAGAACCTCATAAGAAACAAGCGGGTGCAGTGTCGGCATTGTCTGGCTCAATTCAGATGTGTTTAGCGGGTTTATTGGGTGGGTATCTAGTAGAAAGTTGGGTCACGACTCATCTACAGTTAGGCTTGTTCTACCTCATTATTGGCGCAGCCATGGGCGGAGTGCTTTGGTCTTCAACCAAAATGAACAACAAAGGCGATACTGTTGAAGTGGAATATAGCTAAATACTAAATTCACTATCGTTTAACGCATCATCGTTAATACGTTGTATTTGTGCTGATGGTTTCCTACAATGCTTCGGTCCATTGAATAGGTAAAAACAAAATGCAGCAAAATGAATTTGAAGTACTGGTAAAAGCTATCTGCGCACTAGATGGCCTGCCTCAAGCGCTTGAGCTATTGAAATCCAATGAGGATACAGAAGTCGCTGAGGCTGCTGCATCACTGACTGGTCAATTTGCACTTGCTGAAGTGGAAGGCGAAAAGCGTATTTACCACGTGACGCTTCAAGAAAATGAACAAGGCGAAGAGCAAGAGTACATCGAACATGTCATGAATGAAGGCGATGACTTAATCAAATTTGCAGCTTGGTTCTTTGAAACGATGTTTGAATTGAAGCAAAAAGACACATATCAAATTGCCGGTAAAACTTACAGACAGCCGAAGCGCAGCTAGGTTTCTCAGTAAAGTATTTTAGAAAGCAGCTCTCTTGAGCTGCTTTTTTTATCAGTGTCTAAACCAATGTCTTGGATTGTTATTAGGAATGGAGCATTAAGTTCAAATCGGAATTCAGGTTAACTTATTGATATACAAATACAATGCTTATTAGCACACAGACAAAATTAAGCTAATTGCCAATTAATACTTAACATTGCATTAAAGTGTGATTTAGATCTTGTTTTTGGGCGTTTTAAGTGTAAAATCCGCGCTAAAGAAAGTTGATTATGTGCGGAGATAAGCATGAATTACGAACTAGGCCACGCATACCTTGGTCAAATGGCAGCAAAAAACATGATGCACGAAGCATTGTACGGCACTTCAAAGCCAAAGAAACCATCGTTCTTTAAGCGAATGATGAAGAAAATGGCTAAATAAGCATTTTCAAAAACGGAATTTTAAAAGGCCTTAAACTCGATGAAGTTTAAGGCCTTTTTCGTTTTAGCGATTGGTGAAAGTTATCGCTTTGTTTTGTTGTGGATGGACACAAAAAATACTATTTAAGCTTCTGACTAATGGCTTTTAATGAACTCAGCCAGCAGATTGATTGGATAAGTCGACCACATTATTAGGGATGCTATCTAAGCCATTCTCTTTCATCCACGCTTCTAAGTTATCGGCACCACCGATGTATTTACCATCAAGCCAGATCTGTGGGACGGTGACCGGTGTTTTCTCACCAATGTGTGCTTTTACCTCTGGAATCATACGGTATAAAGCGGCGCTATCTTTTACGACATCGTGGTATTGGTATTCAACACCCGCTTCATCCAACATTTTCTTTGCTTTAACACAGAATGGGCAGGTCGCCTTACCATAAACGATGTTGCCTTTTAGGCTGTCTCGTTTGGTCCACTCTTTGATCACAGATTGGACTAACACACCGCGATTAAGCGCTTCACCTTGGCTGACAACCTTGCCTTCAACAACAAGGATTGGAGCATGCCATGAGCCTAGTTTTAGAGGCTCCCACCAGTGAGACAACCAATCTTTCACTTCCAATTCGACATCGACATCGGCCAATTCATTCTCAAAAGTATCCTTCAGAATGTCTTTGGTAAGGGTACATTCCCCACATGGGATATTAACTTTAAATGGACCCCAGCTGCCTGCCCAACGGTATAGTGTAATCTTGACTGGTTTCTTCATGGTTACGGCCTCGTTTGAATTCTCTTATCCATATAGAACGGACAGTCGAACTATTTATTTCACCAACCTTAAACTTTCTTCACTTTTGAAGGTTTTTTGGTTTCCCAGTGCGTTATAAATGCAACTGACGCAATAATAATAGCAGCACCTAGCCATAAACGACCCGGTGGAACCCAACTAAACACAATCCAACCGGCTAAAACATTTAGCGGCAATTTGGCGTGGTCAAATGGTTGCACAAACGAAGCATCAGCGACCGAGTAGGCTTTTACAATCGCCCATTGAGCGAGTGCCGTCATAACCCCGATAACAATCAAGATAGCCCAAATTGTACCGCCGCTTGGCGTCTGCCAGTCTGGCGCGGCAAGCAGGATGTTAAATGGTGTGATTAATAGTAGAAGATAGACCACCATGGTTGAAGGACTGTCTTGAGAAGATAGTTTTTTCACCATGAGTGAGTAGCATGCCCAGAAGAAAGCGGCACCGACTGGTAATAACGTTGCCCAGTTAAAATCTTCAGCCCACGGCTCTAGAATCACCATCGCACCTACGAAGCCGGCTAAGGTTGCGCCCCAGCGAGCAGCCCCAACTTTCTCTTTTAAGAAAAGCCCTGAACCTATGGTTGCAAACAATGGCGACGTCATGAGAAGGGCAATGCCTTGCCAAATTGGTACTGGGTAAGCCAGTGCCCATATCCAAAGTTGAATACCAATAACCGATAAGAAGACACGGAATACGTGCAATTTGAGGTTGTCGGTTTTTAGCGCGCGACGAATGCCCAGCGTTTTCAGATAAGGAAGAATAGCGAACAACGCGATGGCGTATTGAATAACGGCAACGGTGGTAGAAGTAAGTCCGAAATGAATGCTAGCAATTTGAGTTAGGCTGTTAATAACGGCAAAGGCTAGGCCTGCGGTTAGCATCCAGCTAGCGCCTTGGATCGGATGGTGTTGTGACATGATGCTTCTAATTATTTGATGTGGTCCACCTATGATACGGATTTAGCACCACTTAACCAGAAAAAGCATTGATGAAGTTAATCAGAATATTTGAATATGAAAAAAGGTTGAGCCATTGCCCAACCTTTTAGTCTGTATCTAAAGTCGATTTAGATTAGAAGTCGTAGCGTACACCTAGGCGAAGTGTGTCTTCACCTTCTGTGACGATATTTCCGGTTTTCTCTTCATCCAAGCCATTGATATAGTATGAAAGGTATGTACGGAAGTTGCTGTTCAGCTTGTAGTAACCTGCAAGTTCGATGCCGTCAGTTGCATCTACTTTAGTACCATTTGCTAGTTCATCTTCTTGGTACGTGTACACTACCGCAGCAGACAATTGCTTCGTGAATTTGTACTGTGCTGCAAATTCCATTGCTGTAAAAGATTCTGGTTGAATTAGAATCGCTTTGTCGTTGCTATCACCTGTTGAGTAGGTTGCTGCTAAGTAAAGGTTATCTAGAGAGTAAGCTAGACCCGCCAAAATTTGGTCAGCGCTGCCTTTGCCATCACCTAGATCTTCGCCAGAGTATGCAAGACCAAGGTCGAGACCGAATGGTAGTGAGTAAACACCAGAGATGCCGTAGCCGTCTGAGTCTTTTTCGCTATTTGCTTGATAAGTCGCTTCTAATTGAAGTGCGTCAAAGCCACCACGGTATGCAAATACGCTATCTTCTTTGTCAGAAGCTGCGTCGATTACTTGCTGAACACCAGAGAACTCAGTGATATCCGTAAAGTCAGATACGATTACTGAAGCCATGTCTTGGCGACCGACAGAAAGTGCTTGGCCATCGAAATCAACACCAGCGTACATGTAACGGTTATTAAACTCACTGTCACCAGTGCTTTGCTCTGCTTCGTAGAAACCGAATGCTGTTACAGTATCTGTAAGTTCTGTTTTACCACCAAGGTTTAAACGGAAACGAGTTTTATCTTCCATTGTACCTTCAACTTCAGCACCGCCTGAGCCAATGAAATCACCACGGAATTCCGCACGACCGCCAATTTTAAGTTCTGTACCATCAGAGCTGTAAACTGTTGCTGCTAGAGATGAACCTGAAACTAGTGCCGCTACCACTGCAGAAGCTAGAACTGCCTTTTTCATAATCACTTACCTTGTATTTTAAAATCCGTGAGCAATGTGCTCTCCGTTTCGATATGAAGCTAATTTAGAGCAGATAAATTAAGCTTTCATTTCCATAAAATTACATTTTCGTGAATGGGGAACTTTTTTAAGTGTTGATTTTATTGCACTTTTATTTCAGGCGACTGAGTGTTCTGTGAATAGATATACAAGTTGCGTGTATTTCAAAGGTCACATTGACAAGTTTTACCTTGGATTCACGGATGTCGATGGTGATGAATTTTGGTAGCGCTTGAGGGCTTGTTAATCGGATTAACTGCTTGTACTGGTTAGGATATCCTCTATGATGCAAAAACTTAGAAGAGAATAGATTCTGCTCAACAAGATGGAGGCGTTGGATGAAAACAGAGTACTTAGGCGATGTTTTACAAGGTAGGCAGGTTATTGGCTCCTTGAATGTTGAAGACCTACCCGTTGGAGAGCACCAGTTTTGGTTTCAAGTCACCAGTGATGGGCTAGGGCAACCTAAGAATATGCCGGTTTCTGTTTTTAAAGGCAGTCAAGAAGGTCCTAAGTTGATGATCACCGCCGGTATTCACGGTGATGAGCTAAACGGAGTGTTGGCTGCACAGCAAATTATCAGGGACTTAGTCGGTAAAACGCTCAAAGGTACGGTAACGATTGTGCCTACTGTGAATTTGTCTGGCTTGCTGAACCATAGCCGTGATTTCATCTCTTCGGATCCGGGCTCTTGTCCTGCTAATCTTAATCGACTCTTTCCGGGTGATGCTAATGGCTTGGCAGCGGAGCGCTTTGTTGCGTCTTTGTGGGAGCGTTTGCTTAAGCATAATGCCACCTTCGCCGTTGATCTCCACACTCAGACTCGTGGTGCAGTCTACCCACTTTATGTGTTTGCTGATTACCGCATAGAACAATGTTTGGAGATGGCGAGGCTGATGCAGCCCGATTGTGTTCTGAATGACCCTGGCGACCCAGGTATTCTTGAAACGGTTTGGAATCGAAGTGGAATTCCGAGCATCACTGTGGAAGTTGGGATGGGGAAATTCACTCAGCCTGACATGATTCAACGAGCGGTAGACGGTGTTTTTAACATGCTGTCTTATTATGAAATGTTCGAGGTTGAAATAAATCATCCCGAGAAAATGCAGCTGCCGAGCATGGATTGGATAGAGGGTAATGATGTGGTTTCTATCCGCGCTGATATTGGTGGTTTCGTATTGCCTCAGGTTGAACTTCTACAGAGCGTAGAACAAGATGATTTATTGGCCATTCAATATGACGCTTTTGGTAATGAGTGTCGCTGTTATCACGCGCCGTCTGCTGGACGTGTCCTTAGCTATAACGTGGATGCGTTAAGGGAGCCGGGTGCGCTTGTTTGTCGCTTGCTAAGTTAAGGCTCAGTCGGTTGGACGTTTCCGTGTTAATGCACTGTGTTGCTATCTAAAACACGTAAAAAAAAGACCGAGCTAGGCTCGGTCAAAGGACAGTTGTCTAGAGCAAGCACGTCTTGGACTCATCGAGAGAACTGCTTTTAGAGTAGCGAGGCTAGATTAAGAATCCATTGCAAGATAGTGACACTTCGACTGCTTTTCTATTTCAAAAATAATATTGAAAACATTATCTTAAACTCATCAAAAAGCCGACTGCGAGTTACGCGAGTCGGCTTTTTATTACTTCTCTTTCGAATCTTTATCTCTATCTACACTCGATTAAAAAGCGTCATCCACGATCTCTTTTAATCGGTCGTAAGGCACGTATCCCGGTAAGACCTGCCCGTTCATCATTAATGTTGGTGTGCCTGTTAAACCCAATGCGCTAAAGGTTTGGTGGTTGGTCATTAGCGTGTTGCTTTGTTCTGTGGTGGTGTCTAGCTGTGCTTCAGTTCCTGTCTTCTTGGCTACAGCTTGCAGTGACGATTTTGTGTGGCTACCGCTTTTCGCCATCAATAGTCGGTCTACTTCAGGGAACGCTTCTGGATTATCTTTCCATACTTTCATCGCGTATAGCGCTGCGTTGGTGTTTAGACCCGAAACCTGTTGCTGCTTAAATGATAGGTAGACATTGATGACCTTAATGTCGCTATTTTCAGAGGTCAGTTGAGTTAACCCTTTTTCTAAGCGCTTACAGAAAGGACAGTTGTAGTCGGTAAAATTAACGATGACCGATTTGCCATCTGGATTGCCAAGGATCGGATGAGCGTCATTGTTGTATAACCAATCATGGCTTTCCGCTTGGGCTTTCTTCGCTTGCTCTTGACCTGCTACGTACTGCTCTAAACTGGTATGCAATCCAGAGATCGTCGATGGGTTTTCTTTCAGGAATTGATTAATTTCTTCAAGTTGTTGAGTTTGTTCTTTGTTTAATTCTGCGAAGGCATTAGTACTCATTAGTGAGCCTAAAATCAGTGCGCTTATCAGATGCTTTTTCATATTGTCTTTTCTCTAATTCGTGATAATCGTGAGCGCTTATTAGGTTGCGCTCACATTTATATTGTTTGTTAAACTGGTTGAATCGGTTTGTTTACTTAGCTTTGCTCTGTTTTTCTTTGTGAGCGAGTTAGGCAAAGTAGGTTCTTAACCACAGCCCTATGGGAGAAGTAACGCCTGTTGCGATACTGCTGATCTTTCCGTCTTTGATGATGACGATACTTGGAGTGACATTAACGCCCCAACTTCTGCTGATTGATCCAGAAAGATCATTGATAACAGGGAAGTCATACTCTTTTGCATCTAAGTAGCGCTGGACACGTTCGTCTGGACCAGACGATAGAGCGACCGAAACCACCTGATGGGAATCGCTGAAGCTATTGACGGTTGGGCTTACAAATTTGCAGGCACCACACCAAGTCGCCCAAAAATAGACAATGACTGGCTTACCATTTTTGCTTAGCTCGATAACATCAATATCTTCGCCTTGGAGCGATTGACCCACAATTGGAATCGCATCGCCCTGAGGCATACTTCTGCTGTGATAAAAGTCCATGGCGAACGAAACCACGCCAACGATCAATATCATTGAAACCAGTTCCTTTCCCCACTTCTTAAGACGACTTGGCTTTTTGGCCTCACCCTTTACAGCGTTGTCTTCAGTCGTGCTAGATTTCTCTTCATTGTTGGGAGTCTTCATAAGTTATCTCGCAGCATCGATGGCTTGAACGACAGTGTCACTGTTCAGAATGACAGGCAGTGGAATACCGCTTGTATAGCTCGGGCCGTAGACGATATTAAATGGCACACCAAATCGCCCATTACTTTGTAAGTATTGAGTGACACTTTCACTTGGTGTTGTCCAATCACCTTTCATCAAAACAATGTCATCTTGCTGTAGGTGGCTGTAGACAGGATCTTGAAGGATTACACCGATCTTGTTGGCTTTACAGGTGATACACCAATCAGCAGTCACATCAACAAACACCGTTTTGCCTTCATCAACGAGCTGAGGGATTTGCTTCGCATCCAGCTTTTGCCAAGCGAGATCGTCAACAATCGGAGTCGCCCAGTTATCAGCGGTGACACTACCGACGATCAATGCAACACCAAACACCAAGGTTGTGGTTGCGACGATAGGAATAAGCACCTTGCGACCCAATTTACGGCCAATCCAAATCAATACTGAAATCACGATAAATAGCGACAGCAGGATAGTTGGGAATTTACCAATGAATGGGCTTAGGAGGCTTGTTAGCCATAGGCTGGTAATGAACATCATTAAGCCAAATACCAGCTTAACTTTGAACATCCACGCCCCAGGCTTTGGAAGCAATTTGGTTAGGCTTGGGAATAGCGCAAAGATCAACCAAGGCGCACTCATACCGATACCAAGTGCGATGAAGATTGCCCATAGCTCTTGATAGCTTGCTCCAAGTGCATAAGCAACCGCAGTGCCTAGGAATGGCGCGCTACACGGCGTTGCTAACAGCGTCGCAAACATGCCTTGAACAAAGTGGCCTGAATGTGAGTCATCGCCTTTGGTTGCCATCCAAGTGTTTAAACCTGATGGTAGTCTGAAGTCGAATAACCCAAGCAGGTTAATCGAGAACAGCAAAGTGATGATCAGCATGAACCCGATGAACCAAACGTTTTGGAATTGGATTCCCCAACCAATCGCATTACCACCCATTTTTAGAGCGGTCATACCTAGGGCTAACAGCGCAAATGATGTAATGACACCTGAAGCAGAAGCTAAGAATGAGAGTCTAATATGACGATTAGATGCACCTTGGTTTTGAATGATGCTGTTTAATTTCATTCCTAATACTGGCAACACACATGGCATGATGTTGAGGATCAAACCACCAATTAAAGCAAAGCCAATCATTGCTAGAAAGCCGTTGTTGCTTGTTTGGTAAGCGATCGGTTCTGAGCCAACTTGGGCCGTCATCTCTTCGGCGAAATTAGTATCTGAAACAGTGACACTCACGGTACGGTCCGTTAAGTCGACTTCACCTATCCAGTTGCTCACATCAAATACGGCTGTCATTGTATTGTCTGTGATGTGGACGCTTGGTTGAGAGAAGAAGTCATCAATCACTTCTTGCCCGTCAATCAACACCATCGGCTTATCCCAGCCATCTTTACTTGTCAGCTGAGTAACCAGTTGCTGCTTGCTCTTATCCCAAAATAGACCATTGACCGAAGTGCGGTTAGCTTCTCGTGGAGATTGGCTCATGCCTTGGTTGAACAAGAACATCGCTTCTTCATCGAGCGCTAAGGTTTGTGGGTCAATCGGCAGTTCGATATCGTAATCGGTTAACACACAGATATTGGTACACGACGGAAAGGTAAACGACGCCCTGAATATTGCAGGCTTCGTGTTGTCTTTCAGGGTTAACGTGACAGGAAAGCTGACATGCTTTTTGTAGCCTAACGTCATGACGTCAAGCTGCTCGTAGTACTTAGGTATCGGCCAGTGCCACTCTACTGACTCAATGTTTGTTGAACCAGACCAGTCCCAGCTTGGCGGAATGCCACCTTCGCCTGGGCTGCGCCAATAGGTTTTCCAGTCGCCGTCGAGCACGACATCGAGCACGGTTTGGATCTTAGAGCCGTCATCCGACTGTTCACCCGTCGACATCATTCGCATCTTCACAGGCGGATGCTCAGGCACGCTCAGCCAGCCCGTTGTCTGTGCCAAGGCGGTAAATGACGTCATAACCAAAAGGGCAGTGACTAAGGTTTTCGCGCATGTACGCATAGAGAATGCCAATGAATCGACAAACTTAATTAGTAGTGTGTTGTACACAAATGTATCTCCAAAAAATAAATAAAAGGGTGCAGTAGCCCGGTTATTTACTCTCTAAATATACAGTGCTTTAGATGCAATCGGTGTTTTGTCGGTCGAGTAGAGCGATGATTGTCTCTAGATAATCTCGAGATGTGAGGAGGTAAGTTAAACGCAACAGCAATAATAAGTACGAATGGGATCAGCCAGCCGGTTTTTGGGGCGGCAAAGGTCAGCATTTTCGAACTCAGGCTGCATGAACTTGAATTGGGTGACGTTAACATTTTTGAGGCTTCTAAACCGAAAACGCTGGCGTATAGAGCAGCCATTTTTTCTGAAGAAGCGATGTTGGTTTGAGGGTTACTGGTTTCTGTATGAGTTTGCGCGCCAACTAGGACTGATTGGCCATTAGCGGATGCAGATAACGATACTTTCTTGATGGCCAGAGTGCTCGCCAGACAAGTTACGATAACCAGTCCGGTAAGGAAGAGCGCCCAAAGCGAATGCTTTTGTCGGCGGTTCTGTGTGGATAAGAAAAGTAGTGATGTGTTCAGCAAATTAGTCAGTAATCAAATCTGTTATTAGTTAAAGCCAGCTCATTGAATTGTGGCTAGCTTAGATAAGTTCTCTTCGCGCCACAAGTTATAAAATGGTTAAAGTGAAACTATGTATAAACGCGGAAAACGGCAGGTACACGATAAACGACGCATAAACACCAATTCACGCGAATACGACCTTGAGTTCGAGCTAAAGTTCACAACAACTGAAAGTTATCGCTAATTTATTCTTTATCGAGTGGTCTATCCAAGATGAGGCGATACAAAAAAGCCCAACAGACCGTCAGTGAACGTGTTGGGCTTTAATCATTGGTGCTATTGGAAAGGCTTAGTGAGTGCGGCGAGGGCCGTTACGTACCAAGTCTTTACCGTTATCAAACACTTCTTTGGTGATCCAGCGAGCAAGCAGAACTTTGTGGCTGCTGTTGAATACAGCAACGAAGTGACGACCATCTGAATTATTGGTTGCCATGCCTACACCTTCAACCCCTTCAAGGCCTAAACCGCCAGCTTCCACTGAAATTAGGAATTGCTCTAGTTCTTCTAGAGACTCAATAATATCAAGTTCGTTGTTCATTTTTATGCTCTCTTGCTGTGAGCCAACATCGTATTTAGGGTGCTTTAGGGCATGCACCAGAGTGAAGATATTGGCCGTTGTTCTTTGTTGGATGCGTACTCTACAGGTCATAAGAGGGGATTGGAACTCTCAAATATTAGAAGCAGGCTGATAATTTGCGAATTTTTAACATAACATACGTTTAAATGCTTGTTATCCATATTCTTTTTACTACTATTTATAGGGTCAATTTAGACAGTAATAGGAATTAATATGATGAAGGTTTGGCGTTGTCTATTGTTAATGTTGGCGTTTGTCGCATTTGGAAGTTATGCGCAGAGCGTTGAGAAAATCGCAGAAGTACAAGATCAGTTAATGCTCGATCTAGCAACATTAGAAACGGCGCATGATGCTGAGAAGCCCTTTCTTGAAGATATCTTAAGGCGTAAGAATCAGGGCCTACGCGATGAGATTTTTTCACAGCTATCGTCAGATAAAAAAGAGGGGCTGGATGTCACTCTTGCTCAGCAGGTTGAACTGCTACAAAAATTGCTGTCATTGAATGAAACTAAAATCGTTTCAATGAGTAAAGAAAACCGTTCAGCTGAAGGTGATGCTAAAAAACGCCTGGAATTGCGTATTCAGAAACGAATCGGAATGATGGATGTCTATTATCAACAGCTTGCTAAGACCTTAAATTGGTCAAAAGAGCGTGGTGTTGATGTTTCTGTCCCTGAAGGTGAACTTAAAACGGCGTTAATTGCTCGTTCTAAATACCTGACTAATGCGATTCTTTACACAGACACACAGCGACAAGATCTAGAAGCGCGTTTGTCTTTTGTGAATGAAGAAGAGAAAGCGATCATTAAAAAGGAGCTTGAGCGTTTCAGCGAGCGCACTAGCGTTATGGTCGCGAGCTTGGAAGAAACCATCACGCTAATGGAACCGTTTGGCGTCGATGTGACTTCATACAAACGTGTTTTGCTAGCGACGACAGGTGACATTAACGCCGATGTGTTGGATTTTGATGTTGCATTGGAACTGTTGGATGGTTGGCTTCGCTCGTTCAGTTCATGGGCTTTTGAAAATACTCCTTCTTTTGTCGTTAAACTCGCTCTGTTTCTCGGTATTTTGTACGTAACTCGCCTTATTGCTAATGTGGCTCGTAAGACCGTTCGTAAGAGTGTTTCGCACTCTAAAATGGACTTCAGCGTATTGATGCAGGAGTTTTTCGTATCCATCGCATCTAAAGCAGTCGTGTTTATTGGTTTGCTGATCGCACTGTCTCAAATAGGGATAGAGCTAGCACCACTGCTTACTGGTTTCGGTGTTGCCGGTGTCATCATCGGTTTCGCATTGCAAGACACACTATCTAACTTTGCATCGGGTTTGATGATCTTGATCTACCGTCCTTATGACGTCGGTGACATGGTTAAAGTGGCGGGCGTGCAAGGCACGGTAAAAGACATGAGCTTAGTGTCGACGACCGTTCAAACTATCGATAACCAACGCTTGGTGATCCCAAACAACAAGATCTGGGGTGACGTGATCAACAACATCACGGCAGAGCGTGTAAGACGTGTTGATATGGTTTTCGGTATTGGTTACTCAGATGATATCGATAAAGCGAAAGCGGTATTGAACGACATCATTCTTGCGCACCCTCTAGTGTTGAAAAAACCAGAGCATATGATCAAGCTTCATACCTTGAATACCTCTTCAGTTGATTTCGTAGTACGACCTTGGGTTAAGACAGATGATTACTGGGATGTGTATTGGGATGTGACGGAAACCGTGAAGAAACGCTTCGATGAAGAAGGCATCACGATCCCATTCCCTCAACGAGATGTACATATTTACAATCACGAAGAGAACTAAGCGAAAGAGCTAGTATGAAAAGCAATTTCGAATAGAGCTATTACGAAAAAAGCTAATACGAAAAAGCTAAGCATGGCTTAGAGCCATCATTCTTAATGTGATATCAAATGGACGCTGAACAAGCGTCCATTTTTATTGGCTACCGCTTATGTTGAGCTCCATTCTTTTATGTCACTCAACCGCCTTAGAATTAAGTTATGATGGGGCAGGCTTAATTTGGACAGTTGAAAGCGAATGGATGATTCACAGCAAAAAACGAATAGTAGAAATACAACGGTAAGAAAAGCGACGCGAATTGAAAGCGTTATGAACTCTGCGATGTGGCATTTAACTCAGAGAGACATGACGGAAAGCGAGTTGACTGCGAAGCTCAAAGTGAAAACCGACAATCAAGAATGGATCGATGAAACGTTGAATACTTTGAAAGGCTTTGGATATCTCAAGTCTGACCAAGTGTTTGCAGAACAATTCGTGGAACAAGCTTTCTCTGGTGAATTTGGTTCTCGATACATTGTCGAAAAACTGAAGAAGAAGGGGCTGACCGATTCAGTGATTTCTGATGCAATCCATAAAGTGTCGTTCGAAAAGTCTATCGATGAGCAAACCATCTTGATAGACCGAATTAACCATTACTACTCAAGCTTTACCATGAGCCGTGAAAAGCTGGTTGCGACTCTGCAAAAGCGTGGCTTTAGCTATCAACAAGTTAAGGTAGCGATTGACCAGCACCCACAAGCGCATCAACTGAAAAGTAACATTCAAATTAAGGCCGAGAAAGCCGACTTGGAAAAAGAGGTACTCAAGTATGCTCGTAAAGGCAAGGGACTGACTGCCATTCAGCAAGAACTTAGACAACGACAAATCGACACAAGTGAACTGTCATCGCTCATCGACCGATTGATTAATGAAGAGCAGCTAGATTTCTATTATTCGTGTTTAGAACAGTTACAGAAGAAATCTTATGATCTAAACGATCATAAAGAACGCTCTAAGGCTTACGCGATGCTAAGTCGAAAAGGGTTCTCTTCAGACGAGATCAAATTTGCTCTGAGTGAAGGCAATGAGTAGCGTGCGTGATTGAATTTAAGAAAAGCTGAACTCAAGAAACATCGAACGTTAAGATATAAACAGAAGAAGGACATCGAACAACTTGTTCTAACGTGTTGTGTGTATGTTCTCTGCAATCCCCAAACCATTGCGTAAGGCGAACTGAATCAAGTCATTGTGGCTGTTGAGATTCAGCAAACCTAACATGCGGTATTTGTGCGACTCAATGGTTCGTGAGCTTAAGTGAAGCTTGTCAGCACACTCTTTTGCACTAAATCCTTGAGCAATCAACGCCAGAACTTTGGTTTGTTTTTTGGTGAGTAACAATAGCTTCTCACTGTCATCTTCTAACAAGTTCTCGTTTTGCTTTAGTGTTCTGGCTAACGTTGAATGTTGCCAATAACAGAGCCAAAGTTCACAGACTAATTTTAAGCGCTGGATGTCTTCGAGGTCGAAGGTAGTATCGTTGTCGTGAAAGTTAGTAAAAGACAACGCACCCCAGCGTTGGTTAAAGAGCTGCAAAGGGATGATGCAGTGCCATCTTCCCCCTTCTTTATAGAGTTTCTTTAACACATAGTTTTTGCTTGAAACGAGTTCGTTGCTGGTAAAAGCGAGGTAGGTTTCATTGGTTTTTAATAGCTTGAGGTAATCAAGGTAGTTACCGCCGACTAAGCTTTTTATATTGACAGGAGGTATGTGTGCTTTGGAAACTGAACACGTTTTCCCTTCTTCAAGTAAGACCATTGAATTAGGGTAGAGTGTCAAACGATCAATCCCAAACCAATCGAGTACATCAAAGCTTGCTTCTGACCAAGTTGCTTGAAAGTTTTTTGGATCGCTGTTAATGAGAGATGTCGATTGTTTCATTAACAGTTGTTCAAAACTTAGCTTTAAAGCAGACACATTTTTCCTTTATAGATACATTCATTTCATCAATGCACAGAAGATATTCGTTCGAATCGCTCAGTGCAAGATAAGATTCTTATATATATCAGAGGTTCTAATCTAAAGTTTTTTATAACTCTTGGTTCTATGTGGAGGGGTGATAAGCAGTACATCTACTGCATTAATTGAACGGTGTTTTTTAATAAAATCGGGCACTTCTATAACCGAGTAACCACTGTGATAAGTTTAAGGACGTTACTGCCTATTTCAGTCTCGATGTTGAGCTTTTTTCATCCGACTACACACGCAAATAATTCTCCAATGTTTGTGTATGCTCAGTCACTCATTCATTCAAATGTACTTTCAACACAAACTCGCAGTCGAAGCGCTGATGATTGAGAACATCCGTAATATGGATAACAGCACGGATATAGGTTTTACACTCGGATTAAGTTTTTCAATATAAACGACACATTAATATATTCTTATTTCATGAAATTCACCAAAGCTATAAAATTTTCAGTAAATTTACGGTATATCAATAACGTGTTTTTTTGAACAATAGCGCCACTCCAAAAGGCCGGACTAACAAGGCCGAATCAATATATAGGTAGTGGTTATCATGAAAAAGACATTAGTAGCACTTGCGATTGCGAGTATTTCAAGTTCAGCTTTCGCTGTAAGCACAAGCAGCCAAAACAGCCAAAACGAAGACATGTTTGCATTCGATTCAATGCACAAAGATCAATTCTCAGTATCAGGCTCTTTCGGTGTTGGTGGTTACTACGATACTGGCTCTAAAGCGTTCTACGATGACTGGGCAACAGGCCTTACTCTTGCAGTTAACTACCGCAACAACCGTATTGTTGGTTACTTCGAAACTGACTTAATGGTGAACTACACAACAGACAACAATGTATCTGCGAATGATGCAGCAACAGCTGGTTGGACAAACGGTATCGATACTGGTCCTGCAACAGATGTAGATAAAGCATGGTTAGGTTTCGATACTGGCTATGGTATTGCTTCATTCGGTTGGGAAAACGACACAGCACTAGACAAAGTGGATGGCGCTGGCGATAACACTTACGAGTTTGGCGCTTCTGCTGGTGATGCTTCTGACGGCTTCAATGTTGTTAAATTCCAAGGTGCGACAAGCGGTATCGCTTACGGTATTTCTTACTTTGAAACAGGTGATGATCATAATGATGCGGATAAAGGCATTAATGGTTACCTCGGTTTAGAGCAAGAGGTATTCAACCTATACGCAGGTTATGAAGCTCGTGATTACGATGCTGACTTCGAAGTTTACACAGTAACAGGTAACGTAAAGGTTGGTGCTCTTAAACTGGGTATGAACTCTTGGATTGAAGAGAGTGATTCTGCTAAGAACACAGGCTACTACGTTTCAGGTGGTTACACGGTTTCTGAAGACCTAACAATTGCAGCAGGTTACGCGTCTAGCAACAATGAACTTGATGGCCACGCAGATGTAGATGCTTCTTACATCAACATCGCGGCAATGTACCGTATTGCTGACAACGCTGACATGGGTATCGATATCAAGCAAGACATCGATGGCGCGCGCATTGGTTCAACTAGCGCACAATACGACGAAGAAACACACGTATTCGCAGCGGCTTACTACTACTTCTAAGAACTTGAACTCTTAAGAGCTTCTAAGACATTTGATGGTAATGGTGTAATAGCTTGCCCGGTCGTTACACCATGTTCTCTTCTTTTTGCAGTGTAAGCATCCACAGATTGATATGTGGTTTGTCAATCAAGTGCTACGAGTGGAATTATTATCTGGAGAAATGTAATGATTAAAAGCATTACAGCCAAGGGTGTTATTTATGGAAATGATACCCTGTTTACGTGTAAACCGAATCGTAAGGGATTATTTGAATTGGCGCGTAAACATGGAAGAGTCGCAGGTACTCGCCCACAAGATCTCAAGAACAAGGTTTATGCTGAATCTCTTGATGAAGCTTGGAATCTACTCAAAACAGAGAAGTTTTATATTGTTTTGACGGGGCAAGTATTTGGCATTCATCGAAAATCATTGCGAAGTGCTGATTCTGTTGATGTTGAGTTTGATACTGAAACTCGCTCGACATGTGTCACGGAATAAATCCAAAGCTGAATATTAAAAGGACGATAAATTATCGTCCTTTTTTCGTTTGAGTTTTTGGTTCAACCTTGCTTACTGATGTTCAGCCCCCGTTATCGACCGTATTGCCCAACAATGAATTTCTCAAACTCATCACACATCTGATGATTTGATTTGTCATTATTCGTCAACTCGGTAGCCCCATCAACGATCGATATCTTCGCATTCAAATCCGCGACTGGTGCACGTTCTCTTGTCGACAGTTGTTTGATTTTTTGCTCCTCAATAGCCCAAGCTTCCTCTGGCGATAAGTTACACTCGTCAGCGAGGTATTTGGCATTAAAACCTTCCCCAGTCAGGCTTTCGATTGTCCCATTATGATTCACGCTATTGCCTTGGTGCCAATAGTGCTTAGCTAACAAAGGGCCAATCTCTGGGTTATCCGTTAAGTAGCCAAACTTATCGGTGAAATACGCACGAGTTTGATACACCGCCATATGAGCCAGCAGGTAACCTTGATATGCGCAAGAGGCTTCATCCGACAATAGATGCGGGATCGCCATTAATGGGCGAGGGCTACAAGCTAATCCAAGAATCGTTTTCTCACTGCTACGAGCAAGAGCAGTGATCTTTTCCGGTGTCAGATCTTCATCCGCCAATTCGTAAAGTGCTCGCTCGAAATACGGAACCACTAAAATGCTGCGTTCTTGATAAGCTCTGAAGGGTTGTTTGTTATCGATGATGGCTTTGATTAACTCGTCAGGTACTGCTTGGCCATCTGCATTAAGCGCGTATTGTTTGAGCCAATCGGCGTCATTCAACAAGCTGTCACAGAACATGGATTGCGTTTCGGCATAAGCCATCGAGGTTGGTGCAAATTCTTGAGAGAAACACGGTGCGTTCATTTTTACGTTAGCAAAATGTGCTGCATGACCACCCTCGTGAAATAGTGTATTGATGCCATCATAGCCGCTGCCAACTTGATCGGGCTTTGCGTTGCTCGTGAAGTTAACTTGAGCAGCTACCCATGTGTCTTGATCGTAGAATGATGGGATCGGACCATGGCAGAAGCCATTAGGGTACTTACCTTTACGATCAAGCAGATCCAATTTTAATGTCGCTTGAGAGTATTCGATGTTGAGGCGACCAAAAGATTCAATCCAGCGTCGAAGTGACTTTGAGAATGGAACATAAGGGTCAAGATCATTCATAACGTCACCTGCAAAAGAGTAGGTAAAGTTATGGGCTTGAAGTGCATTCTCGCCTTTTTGTTCTGCCAAATTGGCTAGGCTTTGCTGATGGCTATCGCGTGTACGTGCTTCGAAGTCGTCCAGAATCGTAAACAGTTGCTCTGTCGTCATCTGTTCGGTTTTAACCACCGAGTAATCAAAGAAGGTTTTAAAACCCAGTGATTGAGCAAATTGGTTACGTTTTTTGATCAGCTCAATAAAGCCGTTAGCCAGCAGCCATTGCTCTAAATCTAATAGTGCTTGATGTGCAGAAAGCCTAACTTGTTCATTACCATTACTTCTAACGGCTGAACCTAAAACGGGCAGTGACCCTTCTGTTTCATTGCCTGTTTCATTTACATAAGTCATCACATGATTCTGTTTTTTCTCAAACAGTTCAGCCTCAAACTTTATGAGATCGGCTTTAAGCTTCTGTGACTGCTCAGACTCAATAGCGTGAGATCTAAAGGTCGCTAACCAACCATTCAAGCCTGTTAGTGTACTCTCTTTCTCTAGAGGATCTTGAATTTCATCGATAGCAGCTAGTTGTGTTTCGATCGCAGTAATCTGTTCGGCAGAGCTAAGAAATTCCGTCCACTGAGTCTGCGCGAGCGTCGAGCCATCGTGGTCGTCACTGATGCCCATATATGTATCCCAAAAGAAGTCTTCTTTCGCTTTATGAGTCGCAAGATACTTTTGATTCAATTGGTTGAGATAGTTCGTTGCAGTCATGACATTCCTTGAAAATTAACCAGTAATTTCAACATTATGACACATTCATTGAATGTATTTTGTGATGTTGCATATAACGGAATGTAAGTTACAGCCTATCAGTTTACTTTACAGCGTATTAGTGATAATTAATTAACTGTTAATGATTTGTTGTTTGCTAGTATTAATTAGAAATAGTTCGCTGATTTATCCAGCCTTTTATTGAGTAAATGGATGTACTCAAGGTCAGCGCTTTTGTAAGGAAGAGGTTTAGGATGGATCCTATTTTATATATCGAAGTTGGTGGTGTTGTTTGGCAAGTATTCCCTGATGGTACTTGGCTTCAATTACCTGCTACGCAGCCAAAAGTTGAAGGCGTGCAAGTCGTCAGCATTGAACCTCAGAATTTACAAGAGGCTCAGCCCTTAACTGAACCACAAATCGCCGCTGTTGAACAACAGTTGGAAAAGGTGGTCACCGAACTCGTTAACAACATTCAAAGCGCACCTCAACAGCCTAACTCAGTAAATGACCAACCTAGTTCCAGTGCCTCTTTTATTGCTTATGTTCGTTCCACCTTAGATGAAACGCTTGCAGAGGCGGGTTTTGATACGCGTCCTACAGAATATGTCGACGAAGATACAACTTCGAATGAGGGTAACCTTGATATTCTGTTACCTAATGCACTCTTAACCGTAGATATTTTGGATGGTGGAGACGGTTACGAAAACCAGTTTGAAGTACCCGGTGTCACGATTACGGGCACGGCTGTGGATGTTCGAGACGGGCGTACCGTTGTTCTGACCATCACTGATGTTAATGGCAACACAGTAACCACCACAGCCATCACAAGCGATGAAACGTATGTCGTCAATGGCGTCGACCTCTCTTCATTGGAGGAGGGGGATCTTCAAGTTGACGCGGTCATTGCTGATGATTTTGGTAATAGCATTGCAGCTAACGATTCCACAATCAAAGACACATTAGCCAACATTGAGGTTGACTTCGATGGCTTTGGTGATGAGTTTTACAATCAATTTGAAATATCGAATGGGGTGCTAGTTGGTACGATTGCCAATGTAGAAGATGGGCAAACCATCAACATTTCAATTACCGATAGCCAAGGAACGATACAAGAATACACAACGGAAGTATCCGGCGGAACTTGGACTCTGACTCTTCAAGACTACTCAAGCTTTGCAGAAGGTGAGCTAACCGTTGTTGCTAATACTATCGATATTGCTGGAAACCCTACAACAGCGACCGACACGATCGTGAAAGATACGCTAGCGAACATCACCGCTGCGGTTGATGATGGTGGTGACGGTGTCCTCAATAGCTTCGAAATTCAGTCGGCTAAATTCTTTGGTACGGTACAGAACGTAGAAGATGGCCAAACGGTCAATATTCGTATTTCTGACAGCACAACGAATGTCATAGTGCTGACAGCAACCGTGATTGATGGTGCTTGGTCAGTCGAAGGTGTGGATCTAACCAGCTTTTCCGATGGTGGCATTCAAATTGAGGCTGACACCGTTGACGTTGCCGGTAACCCTGCTTCAGCAATAAATAGCGCAGGGCAAATTGTTATTGATACTGTTTCGCCTGTTATAGACATTGATACGCTAGACGGTTTTAGCATTTTGGCATTTCGTGGCGGCCAACTTACAACCATGCAAGGCACAACCAATGTTGCCGAAGGTCTTCCTGTTTATATTGAAGTTAATGATGGCTCTCAGACTCTTGTGTTTGAGGGTATCGTTGATGCATCAGGTAATTGGGTTGTTGAAAATATTGATGTCTCGTCCCTAAACTTGGCCTCAGAATGGACGGTTGATGCCAAAGTTTTTAATACGGTAGGCAATCAAGCTATCGATGATATGCCAAGCATTATCCTGCCCGAGTCGGTTGTGTTCTCAGAAACTGTTGTCGGGATTTTTGGAGATCAAACTCAGACCTCTGATATTCGCATCGATTTTGCCGAATTCTCATTTAGTGAGCAACAAAACCTTTTGGAGTCTCTAACGTCTCAGGGACTTTCGATAGTCGTTACCGTATACCCTGGACAACAAAACCTAGTTGGGGTGAGAAGTGACGGGACAAAAGTTTTCGACGCTTCAATTTCTGGCACTAACGTGAATATCAGCTTTTACAAAGCGGTTGATCAAGAGGCGGGGTTAGATTCAATTGAAACAGCTTTAGTCATTGAGGGTTTACAAACGGACTTAGATGGCACGAAAGAATTGGTATTAGGCCATCTTCCGATTGTAATCAAAGACTCTAACCCCCTTGTTCTAAATGAGTCTTATGAAGTGGTAGAAGGTGCGGTTACATCGGGTAATGTACTAGATAATGATATAGACCTTGATGGTAGTTTAACAATACAAAGCGTGGAAGTTGATGGCACGACCAAAACGATTGTCGGTGGTACTCCAGTTTCATTTACTATTAGCGAAGGCACCTTGACTGTATTTGCGAATGGTCATTGGAATTTTGTCGCGAATAGAAACCTCGATCATACCGTCACTCAAAACATGACATTTAATTATGTCGCCGTGGATATCAGCAGCGATTTTGGCAATGGTACGGCTGTCATTGATATTTTTGATGGTGATGCAGGGCTAGTTGTTGATGGGACAACGACCAGCACTGAAGGTGATGTGTCTGATGGAATTCAAACTGTAGTCGGGCAGTTTACCGTTTCCGCTGGCTCAGATAATCCAGATCCCGCTTCTATTGTATTTAATGCTAGTACCTTGGTGCAGCTAGACGCTTTGGGCTTGACGACCGGAGGTGAGAACTTTCCTCTAACCTACACGTTAGCGAATGATGGTAAAACGATTACCGCACAAGCAAATGGTGAAACGATATTCACGCTAGCGTTGAGTGCAGTCGCTAGTGGTATCGATGTTCTAACAGATGTCACATTAGTGTTAGAACAGCCTATAAACCACCTGTTCAGCAACGACTCCATCACCCTGCCACTTATTATTGATGGAACGGATTTAGATGGTACTTCTTTAGTGCAAGGGCAATTCGATTGGATCATCCAGGATGGAGCCGACCCAATATTAACTTCAACTAGCAATGCTGCTGTGGACGAATCAGATCTTATTCACGGCAGTGTTTCAGATACTGGCACTTTCAATCTCAACGTCGGAAGTGATTTCGTTGAGTCTGTATTTTTTGATGTTGGAGATCAGCCGCAGTTATTTAGTGGGGACGTACAGATCATCTATGTGGTCTCTGCAGGCGGAAATGAACTTACTGGTTATGTTGGCTCTGAAAGTGCTGAAAATAAAGCGTTCACCCTAAGCTTTACCTCTCTGTCAGGTGAGGCCGATACTGATGTCACTTACACCTTTGAACTATTCAAGGGGCTCGACCAAACGAATGGAACCGACCAAATTCCTTTTGTCATCACAGCAAAAGATGATGACAACGATGAAACTCAATTAACCTTGAACGTCTCGATTACGGATGGTGGGGAACCTACGATTGGCTCTGGCATGGTCGAGTTGAGTGAAAACCCTGTTGCTGATACAACCCCGTCTGGTGTTGGAACAACAGCGAGTGCAAGCTTAGCCGTGAGTGCGGGCAACGATCCACTCGTGTTCTTGGGGTTAGATGTGACAACTGGCCAAGCCGTTCTCGATAGTGATGGTGAGCCGGTGACGCGTAATGGAGAAGCATTGTCTTGGCGAGATAATGGGGATGGAACGTTTGATGCGGTGTTGTCGAATGGCGATGCTGTTTTCCAAGTGAGACTTCCTGAGAATTTTAGCTTAGAAGCCAATGGTTCCACGAATGTTACGGTTGAGATTGATTTGTACCAGTCAATAGACCACGGAACTGGTGTGAAGGACACAGAGCTGTCGATTCCTGCCTCAATCGTCACCATCGATTCAGATGGTTCACGAGATACACAAGAATCTGATATTAAGATTTACGATGGTGCAAACCCTAAAATTACTGTTATCGGAAAAATCTCTGTCGATGAAGATGGTTTATTGGGGGACAGCGAACAGACTGGTGTTGAAAGTTCTAGCCCTTCGTTAGGAATAATCGAAGGTTCCGATGATGTTGTCTCTGTGACGGTCAACACCGCTGCGTTTGATGCACTTTTATATTCGAGTGCAGGGAAAGATATTTCACTGCAAGCTGTCGATTCTGATGGTTGGTATTACGGTCAAGATTCTGATGGAAACAATATATTTAGGATTCGTTTTAATACTGACGGGACAACAGAGTTCGACCTTTATGCACCTCTCGATCACGCCAATGCTGATGGAGAGAATAATCTGGCTCTTAATTTTGAACTAACTGTTAACGATGCAGATGGAGATAGTTCAGACCCTGCCATCTATGAAGTGAACGTGAAAGATGCCATTCCGGTTGCGCGTTCAGGGGCAATTGAAATGGTTGAGGGTGATAACCTTAATGGGAAGTTCCTGACAGAGGAATTTGCAGGGGCTGATGGTGCGGAAATCATTAGCTTCACCTATCGAAATGTCACGTATACCTTTGATGATGTTGGTACTCCTATCACAATTGACCTAATTAATGTTTATGACAATAATTCTATTTATGGTCAGTTTACCCTTTCACCTGATGGTAGCTATCAACTAACCACGAACCCAAATGTAACGACTAATCCTGCTGATCCTAAGATCGTTGATGACATTGATTATTTGGTTCGTGATGCGGATGGTGATGAGGTCACGAGTACCGCAGAGCTTGTCCTAGATGATAACGAAGGTTTTATTCGCTATGAAGATTCAGAAACTACAGAAGATAACGACGCCATTATTGTTGTGAGTGTGTCAACTGGAGACGTGGACCAAAGCGAAACCGTTACTGCTATCGAGTTCTCAGAAGCATCGCTAAACGGTGGTAGCTTGTACCTTGATGGGGTGTTGCTTCAAGTTGTAGACGGCAAGGTCACCTTGTCTGGAAGTCAATTGGTAGCGATTGATAGTCAGTTCACTGGGCCTAATGGACAGTTGACTTATCGTCCCGCGCTTCATGAATCCAATACCACCTCAACGGTTATCCTAGCGATCAACGCAATCATTAGCACTGATACGGATCCTAAAGAACTGACTGCTGATGTTGCAGTGTCTGTTTTGCCGGTGGCTGATGCACCGGATTGGTCGGCTTCCGTGTTCTCCTATCATTCAGTAGAAGATGACTCAGACCCAGTTAGTTTGGACATAACAGCTCAGCTGGTGGATCAAGATACGTCAGAAACATTGAGCTACCAGATTAGTGGGATTCCTGACGGCTTGAATTTGACGTTAAATGGCAACGCAGTCAAAGAAGGGAAATCTTACACACAGGCTCAGATTGATAAAATGGAAATCAGGGCTGACGACAACCTAGCGGGTCGCTTTGAGTTTGAGATTACTGCGGTTGCAACAGAGTCTGGCAATTCATTCGCTGACCCAGATGATAAAACGGCAAGTATTGTACATACCGTTACTGTCGATATTTCACCTGATGCTGATACTCCTCATGTGTCTGTTAAAGACTATAAGGGACTAGAGGATGAAGCTATTTACCTCAAAGACGTTATTGAAGGCGCTTTGGCGGACACCGATGGTTCTGAATCGTTAAGTTATATTATCCAAGTTCAAGATGGTTGGTCTGTTGAAGGCGATGGTACCGCAAAGATAGGCAATAACTCTTATTCAGTCACTGCCGAAGCAATCGCTAATGGTGTTGCTTATATTCAACCTAAACAAGACATCAGTTCCTTTACTGAAGACCTGTCAATAAACGTAACAGCGATAGCGACCGAGTCGACGATCGATTCACTTATTCCTATCAATGGGCAAGCGTCAAGCGATACCAAAACCATCAACATCTTTTTGAAAGGTGTTGTGGATGAACCTATCGCGGTAGATGGTGGTAATGGCCATTGGCAATACGACAGTGACAGTAAAGTCATCAGCAACCAATCGGTCTTAAATGAAGATGGGTTAATACAGCTCGACTTCCTCATACAAACGACGGATGACGATGTTTCAGAAGAGATCAACATACTGCTTACCAACATTCCTGAAGGCACTTTGCTGGTGGATGCGATGGGTGAGCCAGTATCGCTAACGATTGCGTATGTTGATGATGTGACAGGGCCTGTATTCCAAGTCTCTAACGCTCAGCTGAGTGACCTGTATCTCAAGCCAGTTCTTGATTTTAGTGGTGAATTAGAACTCACCGTTATTGCTATCTCAACTGAGCCCGATGGTGATTCGGGCGAGTTTCCGATGACACTTAAAGTAGAGCTAGCGCCGGTCGTTGATCAAGAAGACGGTCAAGTGGTCATTACTCAAGGCATCGAAGACAGTCAAATCGGCCTGAACCTTGAGCCTTCGGTTAATCAGGATATTGATGGCAGCGAATCCTTGACGGGATATGTCATTGATAGCCTACCTGCAGATCTCACTCTTTATTTTGATGGGAGTGTTATTCAGGTCCCAGCTTCAGGCTTAGATTTGGATACTCTACTGGACTCAACAACGCCAACGCTTTCGGATCTTCTAAGCAGCGGCAGGCTTTCTGTTACAGCGACAGAAGATTTAAGCGGAACATTCTCGATTCCTATCACCTATGAAGTCACGGATACTTCTCCAACTGGTGCAACGGATATTAAAGATATTACTGGTTCTATTAGCGTGACTGTAGATGCTCGTGTCGAGCTAGATACTCGATTAGAAGGCTCTACAGAGCTGTTACAGAGTACAGACGGCTCGCCTGTTGATATCTCTAACGCCGTGACGTTCGTCGACGCGGATATCGATGGGTCAGAGTACCTCGATTATATTTTGATCGAGATTCCCGACGGCTATTCGTTGATTGTTGAGCACCCTAATGGTGCCGCTCAAGATAGCTCTGGGAATTGGATCATATCTGCGGATGGGTTAACGAGTGACTCTTTCCAAGAACTCGCAGCGTACATTTTAGATAATGCGACGATTTCCAGCCCAAGTGATACTCCGGTACTGGATATTGTGGTTCGTGCTCGTGTGATTGATGGTGAAGATGCGAGATATATTGATGCGACTTTCCCGCTGCAAATTACTGGTCATGACGGCGGGGGCGGTTCTTGTGACCCTGTTGGCCCACCAAGCCCGATTCAACCCGATGGCGAAATTAAAACACCTGAAGGGGAAGATATTGATCTCACTGGCTTGCTAAACACCGATGTTGGCAGTGATCCAGACAATGAAATCTCTTTCTATATTCCTGCCGATTCACTTCCTGAAGGCGTTGAGATCTCCGGTGATGGTGTGATTGCTGAATACGATGCTTCTGGTGAGATCGTCGGTTATTCAATCACTGCAGATGGACTTTCGAAACTAACGTTAACGGGCTTGGATGAAGATTTTGCAGGGTGTATTGATTTCACCATAGAGACAATTGAGACCTCACCATGTAGCGGTGATACGGTGACGACGGCCCAAACCATTAGTATCCAAGTTCTGCCTGTGGTCGATGACATTACGGTTGAAGCCGACTCCACAACCATTCAAGAAGACATCGCGACAGACCTTAACCTTGAACTGGTTCTTGGTGATAGCGTTGAAGATGGACAATTAATCACTGGTGAAGGCAATAGCGCTACCGGTAAAGAAACCGTTAACTCTCTAACGGTGAGCATTTCGAATGGAGCGACCTTGTCTGAAACTCCAACTGACACCGGGTTGTTAGTTGACAATGGCGATGGGACTTGGACGGTCACAGACCCTAGCCGTTTGAGTGATGTTTTAGTCACGCCACCTGAGCACTACAGTGGTGAAATCACCCTCACTGTGACAGCAAATATTACCGATGAAGCGGATTGCGTGACAGAAACGGATACGCAAGATAAAACGGCGGTCGTGACTATTACTATTGAGCCAGTCGCTGATGCGGCGAACTTGATAACAGAGGATATTATCGGAGATGAAGATAATTACATTTCGCTGTCATCACTTAGCGCAGAGCTGATTGACCAAGATGGTTCTGAAAACATGTCGCTTTCGTTGAAGGGAGTTCCTGAAGGCGCAGTTGTCGCGATTAAAGTAGGGGACACCTATGAGTTGGTTCCAAACAATGGCCCTGATGGTGGGTCATTTAATGGAAGTGCAACCTATGAATGGCAACTAGACCCAAGTCAGCTTTCTGATTTGGTTATTTTACCACCAAGAGATTTTAGTGGTGATATCGGGTTAACCCTGGAAGCGATTACTCAAGAAATTGGCACTACTGATATTCGCTACACTCAGTCTGAATTTACCGTTGGTGTTAACCCAATCGGCGATAAGGTTGAGTTCTTTGACTTACCTGAACAGCTCACGGGAAGTGAGGATGACGTTATTGTTATTCCTCTTGATGCCAATAGTTTTGAAACCAACAGCGACGAGTTTTTGTCAATCACAGTGACAGTGAATGCGACCTCTGACGCAACAGGACTCGTCGGTTTAGACCGAATTAGAATTGGCTCGGAAACCAGTGCGTTTGTAACGTTAGGGAATGGAACAGCACAAGCGACCATCTTAGTGGCAGCAAGCTCTGTGAATGAACTCGAATTCTTTGCTGGCGATGCATTTGGCAACCTTGATATTACGATCACAGGGCAAACCGTTGATCAAAATACGGTACTTGGAAATCTAGTGACTGATACTGGTGACCCGAGCTCACAAGACATGACACTCATCATCACACCTGAACCCGACGCTCCTCTGTTGAGTCTTGAATACTCATCGATTGTGGCGGAAGCCAGCGGCACAATTCCGCTAGGGCTCGAGTTATCTTTGATTAATCCAGCAGCCTCTGAAGAAGGGTTTATCACTATTTACGATATTCCTTCAGGGTTGACGTTATCTCACGGGTCTTATGTTGATGGGCAGTACGTCGTAAATCTAGAGGATGTCGCCGACTTGGCTATTACCGGTGGTTACAGTGGTGCAATAACCTTTGATTTGACTATTGAACCTGCGGCAGAGCTAGGCAATGACCAAGCTGTGGGCTTATCACAGATTGTCTCGGTCGAATTAGTGGATGAAGGTGATTCAACCATCACCGCAACAGATGATAATGACCTGCTGATTGGCGGTACGGGCTCTGATAATTTTGTATTCGCATCTTCAGGCTTAGGGAGTGTAGAAGCCCCAAGCTACGATGTGATTCAAGATTTTGATGCGTCTCCAGACACTGATGCAATTGACCTCTCGGGTATTTTAGGAAGCTTAGACATTGAAACGGGACTAGGGGCTACTCAATACCTTGATTTGGATGAGTCTGGTGAAGGCGTGACCATTTCTATTAAACCTAATGGAGACGATGACGTTCAACAAAATATCTTGTTAACCGATATCACTTACGATGACTTGACTCACGGCGATAGTAGCATCGTATCAGAGGCTCAAATTTTACAAAAAATGATAGATGACAATAATTTAACGCTGTAAGTTAGATGTACAGTCTATAAAAGGAAGTTTAGATTGGTAGAACAAAAAGACAGCTGGCTAGCTTGTGTTGAGTGGTTGTGTGAGCATTTTAATGTTCGCAGTCACCCTTCCAAAATAGTGTCTGGCCTACCTTTAGATGAAGGCAGGCTCAATGAATCTCTTTTTCCAAGAGCGATTGAGAAATCGGGGTTAACGCTGAGCCACGTTAAAAAAGAATTACTGAATCAATGTCAGTTCCCTGTTGTTGCTGTTGAGTCCGCGACAGGGTCTCCTCTTGTCGTAACCCAAAGCTCCGGTGGCGACTTTCAAGTATTGAATTGTGAATCTAACTTAAGCCAACAGATTCTCCTTAAAGACTTAGTCATTAAAGTGGACTCATTTGTTTGGCAAGTGGGTGCTCAAGCGCTTGATGATGCGCGTATTCAGTCCCATGAACGTAGCGAGAATAAGTCCAACACCCGTTGGTTATGGCGTGTGGTCAAAGAAGTGAAGCCTTGGTATCGCGATCTGTTTATCGCTTCGTTCTTGATCAACGTGCTTGCGTTGGTGGTTCCCCTGTTTACCATGAATGTGTACGACCGCGTGGTGCCAAACCAAGCGTTTAACACGCTTTGGGTCTTGGCTGCAGGCGTTGGTATTGTCGTTATTTTTGATTGGGTATTGAGAAGCTCACGAAGCTCTGTGACTGATATGGCTGGGCGCTATATTGATAACAAGTTGTCTTCTCAGCTGTTCTCGAAAGTCCTTGGTATGAAGCTCGAAAATCGACCTCAATCGGTAGGCGCATTCGCCAGACAGCTTCAAGATTTCGATAGCGTGAAAGATTTCTTTACCTCCATCTCCTTGGTCACTCTGGTCGACTTGCCATTCACTTTGTTATTCCTACTCCTTATCGGCTGGCTTGGTGGCGCGATGATGTTCATCCCTGTCGCGATCATGTTGGTATTGATTGTGTTGAGCATCGCCATGAAAGGCAAAGTTGAGAAAACATTCGATGAAACCGCACGCCTCTCGACACAAAGACAAGCACAGCTGTTTGATTGCTTAACAACCCTTCCGGATATCAAGCAAAACAATGCTGAGGGAATCACTCAGAAACGTTGGGAACAGACGATTTCGTCGCTCTCTCAATGGCAGACTCAATCTCGTCATTACTCCAATATCGTGACGCACTCTATTCAGTCCAGTCAGCAAATCGTTACCATCACTCTGATCATTTTTGGTGTGTATCAGATCTCTGAAGGCTTGCTGAGTATGGGTGGTTTGATAGCCGTTGTGATGTTGAGTGGGCGCGCTGCAAGTTCGGTGAACCAGCTTTCTCTTCTATTGCTGAGGTTCCAACAAACACGTTCGGCCGTAGAAGGGCTGAATCAGATTATGGAGCTACCTCAGGAAGAGTCCAAACACCAAGTTATCGATAAAGGAGACTTTGATGGTGGGGTTAGGTTAGATGAAGTTACTTTTACTTATCCAGAGACTCAAAGCCCTGCATTAAAGGAGATTTCCCTTGAGATCAAACCGGGTGAGCGAGTTGGTCTTGTGGGCGCGGCAGGCGCGGGTAAAACAACCCTACTATCGATTGTTGCGCGCCAGTATTTGCCAACAACAGGGCAAGCTTTCTATAAAGAGATTGATGGGCAATTATGGCCAACCAGTGTTCTGCGTAGTGGCATGGGTTGGGTAGGGCAAACCACCAATCTTATTTTTGGCAGTGTTTACGACAACGTTACGCTTGGTGCGACCAACGTTGATGAAGAAAAGCTAAGACAAGCGCTTCAACAGTCGGGTTTGAATGGTTACATGGGACGCTTAAGCAATGGCCTTGAAACACCTGTTGGTGAGGGCGGTCGGTTACTTTCCGGTGGTCAGCGTCAAGCCGTTGCCATTGCGAGAGCTCTGTATCGTTGTCCAAAGTTATTGATCATGGATGAGCCAACCAGCGCGTTAGATAATCAGGCCGAGATTCAGTTCTTCAATGCGCTGCAAAGTATGCCGAGAGAAACCTCTATGCTAATTAGCTCCCACAAATCTTCATTCTTGATGATGTGTGATCGAGTGATTGTATTGGATAAAGGTCAAATCGTGGCAGAAGGTGACCCTAAAGAAATTCTCTCTTTACAGAAGAAAAGTGTACCTAAAGGAACCAGTCGCTTCAAAACGGTATCTGTGGTGAAGGGAGGTCGTCATGAGTAATGATATTCAATGGACCAACAACCACTTAGCATTCCGCTCTCGTAAGCTGATTTGGTTGAGTGCTCTACTCATTGTCTCAATTATCGGCTGGGCAACGTGGGCAACATTAGAAGAAGTCGTGATCGGTGAAGGTAAAGTCGTCCCAAGCCTTTCGGTGCAAACCATTCAGAGCTTAGAAGGCGGACTGGTTCAAGAGATCATGGTGCGACAAGGCCAATCTGTGGTGAAGGGGCAACCTCTAGCTAAGTTAGAAGACACACGTTTTAAGGCGGCGTTTTTAGAGTCGGCTCAACAAGCGGATACGTTACTGGCTCAGCAATTAAGATTAAAGGCTGAGCTGTCGACGGTCGTTTTAAATAACGACGCAAAAGAGTGGTACGAGCGAGTGGTCTTGGTGCCTCAAGACATTACGGTTGATGTATCAAGCCACCCTGCGTTAATGAATGCCAAGGCGAACTACCGAGAGCGTTTAGGACAGTTGAAATCTGAACTGGAAGAGGCGGCACTTCGTATCGAGCAACAAGACCAAGCACGTGTCGATACGCTCAATAATATCCAGACTCTTGAAAGCAGCCTCGAGATTGTGATTCGTGAGCGCAACATGCTGAAAGACGTGGTAGCGAGCGGTGCTGTTGCGGAAGTTGAGCTACTTAAACTCAACCGTGATGTAGTCAAGCTCAAAGGTGATATTGCTAGTTCAAAAGTGGCTGCGCAGAAGCAGATAGCCGCCTACTCAGAGTCGATAGCGGATCATCGAAGCATTGCCTTAGATTTTCGTACCAAAGTGCAAGGTCAGTTGAATGAAGTGGCGAGCAAGATAGCGCAGCTAAACGAAAGCCAGCAGGCGATTGCCGACCAACTCAAGCGTACCGAAATTGTTGCGCCCGTCGATGGCACAGTCAAAGAGATCTTTGTGCGTACCATTGGTGGTGTAGTTCGCCCCGGCGAGCCGATCATTGAGATCATCCCATCAAACAGTGACCTGATTGTTGAAGCGAGAATCTCTCCGCAAGATATCGCGTTTGTTCATAACGGACTGGGTGCGACAGTTAAATTCACGGCCTATGATTTCGTCATTTACGGCGGACTTAAAGGTGAGGTGATTTACGTGAGTGCCGACGCCTTACAAACGGAAGACGGAAACGCCTATTATCGCGCACATATTCAGTTAAACGAAGACCAGCAACAAAACTCTGCCTTTAGCATTATCCCAGGGATGCAAGTCGCGGTTGATATATTAACCGGAGAGAAAACAGTACTGAGTTATTGGTTAAAACCTATTTTACGAGCTAAGGAAAACTCACTTCGCGAACGATGAAGTGAGTTAAAGCATAAATATAAAAGGAAGTGTAATGCATTCAAAATTCTTACTCTCTTCTTGCTTACTAATGAGCGGGCTGACTCAAGCAGCCTCATTAGAAGAGTCCGTGGCCTTTGCCATCGACTATAGCCCAGAGATATTGGCGCAGTACTCTCGATATCAATCGGTGGTCAGAGACGGAGACGCGGCGAGTGGTTTGTATATGCCGCAAGTCAATTTGTACGCGGCAGCAGGTTATGAAGAGACGCGCTACAACAGTGGTAGCAAACTTGATACCGATGATCGAGGCCTAACGAGAACGGAAATTGGCGTTAAAGTATCCCAGTTACTATTTGATGGTTTTAAAACCACATCGAATGTCGATCGACTGACGTTCGAAGCGGAAGCTGAGCGTCTAACTCTGATTTCGCGAGCTGAAAACGTATCGTTAGATGTGGTGAGAAATTACCTCGATATCCTCAAAGCAGAGACGCTACTTGAATTGTCTAAGCGTAACGTAAAAGAGCACCAAGAGATCTATCAAGATATCCAAGATAAAAAGAGCAAGGGCTTGAGTAGTAACTCGGATCTGGCTCAGATCTCCGCCCGTGTCGCGACCGCGCAGTCTTCACTTATTGCTGCTCAGAACAACCTGTTTGATTTGCAAACTCAGTATCTACGCTTGGTTGGCAAGCCTGCTGTGAACTTGGTATACCCCCGTTTTGATTACGCCTTGTTACCAAGCTCTTCTCAAGTCGCCCTAGAACAGGCTGTCGAGAACCACCCTGAAATCAAAGCCTCTTTGCTTGATATCGACGCGGCTCGTAAAGAGATGCGCCGCGAGAAAGGGGATTACTACCCAGAGCTAAAACTCGAGCTTCATGCGAACAAGAATGACAACGTGTCTAACCCTCCGGGTGGTGTTGATGAAGACGCTCGACTGATGTTGACGATGGATTATGACCTGTTTAATGGCTTCTCTACCGACTCTAGAGTTGAATCGTCAGCTTGGCGAGTGGAAGAAGCAAGGGCGATCCGATTACGAACAGAGCGTGAGGTTAGAGAAGGTACACAATTGGCTTGGAACGCATACAAGATGCTAGAGCAGCAGAAATCTCTACTTCAACAGAACGTTGATGCAGCGAAAATTGCAGAGCTTGGCTATATCCAACAATTCAATGTTGGCAGACGAAGCCTTCTTGATGTACTTGATGCAAAAGTAGAAGTGTTTTTGGCTCGAAGAAATTTCATCAGCACTGAATATGATCAAACGTTAGCGGCTTATCGAGTATTAAATGCGATGGGCATGTTGACGTATGCGTTGAGGATTGAACATCCAGAAGAGTGGCAAGGGGAGAATAAGTAATGAGACATTTTAAACTAGCGCTACTTAGCTCTATCTTGCTAATGGGATGTGCAGAAACGCCTGATACGACAATGACACGCCACCAAATTGATGACTTAGCCGATAATGACCGAGATGGTGTGATCAACCAGCGAGATCTATGTGCCGATACGCCAGAAGGTGTAACGGTAGACATTAAAGGGTGTGCCAATTGGAAAATTGTCGAAGATGTTGAAGTATTAAGTGTGGCATTTGATTTTGATAAGTATGACCTTAAACCTGATCATACCGCTGTATTAAATGAGTTGGTGCGTTTACTAGGAGAGCAGCCTGATGCTTCGGTTACCTTAGTTGGTGACACCAGTGCTGAAGGTACAAACGTGTATAACAAGGCATTGGCGAAGAAAAGAACTGGCGTGATTCGAGACGCGTTGATTGATAGAGGCGTCAATGGTGAGCGAATCTTTGAACAAGAGTTTACTCAGATAACCAGCTTAACTCAGCATCTTCACAAGCGTAAGCGCAGAACGATTGCGGTGATTAAGACAGAGAGCATGGAAGTGAATCCATCTTGGAACATCTTCACTTCAGAAATGCAGCTCGATAGTAATAGCGATGTTGAGTCTAAAACGTCGATTGATCCAGTAGGAGGCCAGTAATGAAATGTCTAGCTAATAAATCGGGCTTGCTGCTTGCTGCTATACCTGCGTTGTTCTCTGTATCGACGTTTGCGAATGACGCCACTGACATGGGTTTGGTCGCGATTGAGCCGAATATGCAGGGGCTTGTAGAAGATCTGCTTAAGAGCCAAGAGATCGACTTAGAAATCTTGTTGAGTGATAGTGTCCCAGAACAGATGATCATGCAGCGCTCGCGTGTTGGTATCACTTCCAAAAAGTGGACTGACAAAGAGATGGCAAGGTTTGATATGCGTTACGGTTATAGGCCAACAGAGTTGATGTTCACTGCCGATGTCATAGCGATTCTAGCCAATGAAAATAACCCAGCAACATCAATCACCGTTGCTGAATTAATTGATGTGTTTGGTTGTTCTAACGATCCTAAACATCCCAAATGGTCAGCAAGTAGTGATATTCGTAACGGTGAAAGCCTAGATACTCATATGTTGCCCTTTGCCATTGATCACAACCTGAAAGGCCATACTACCTTTTCAAGTTGGGTCGAATGTGGAACGGAAGGTGAATATGCCCATACTCAGTTCTTGGCGGATCTGCCTGATCTGATTAATAAGATTGAAGACGAAGATGCAGCCATTGGGTACACCGTTTACTCAGATCAAATCTCAGACGTGAAATGGTTGAGCGTGGTTGATAACCTAGGTGTGAACTACGATCTAAACAAGGAAACGATCCTCTCTGGTCGCTACCCGTTAGCAACGGTTTATTACATGTACTTGAATATTCCAGCGCATCGCAAAGGCTTTACGGAACAAGAGGAGTTCTTTGTTGGGCTTACCTTGTCACAAGATCATCAAGGCGTGTTGAACCAATACGGTTTCATCAGTTTACCGCCAGAAGCTATTCAACGTAACAAAGTGAGATTGTCTCTTGAAGAGCCAGCGATTGAAGGTGGCTATAAGTAATGGGTACGATATGTTGTAACCGTTGTGGGAGAGTGATATCCTCTCTTTCGTAATGGTTCTCAACGTGACGGATTACGTTATTCGGTGATGAATTTATCTAGCGGGCATGTATGCCCGTTTTTTTTCGCCTAAAATTTGCGACTCGAGCGGTTGTTTGTCGATTGGTCACGTATAATGGACACTTCATATAGCGCCAAATAAGCCCAGTCGATGAAAATCTTTCAAGTTTTAATCTTGCCTCTAATGCTGTCCCTCAATGCTATTTCATTTTCAGCGCAGGCAACCGAAAGTTGGTGGCTAAGAACAGTATTTAACAGCAGCCCAAGTTTGCCGAATTCTCAAAACTATATTAACGATATCGACTTGATGGATTGTGGTGAGATCGAAGATACGCTGTTGTGCAGTGACTTAACCCAATATTATGATCTGGATGTTTACGTTGAACTGGAGCTGGGCGACTCAAGCGTTGAAACAGTTCGCTTAAACCTGCCATATTCGCACCTAAGTTACACAAAGCTTCAGGCATACCTTCGCCAAGATGGCTTTGCTCTCAGTTCAATTCGTATTGGTGAAGATGAATTCGATGTTACTGCTCAACTCGAACAAGCTCGAAATGAAGGTGTTGGTTTTGATAAGGTGGATAAACAGCTGGTCGAATTTATCAACGCGCCTCACGGTTCAGCAGAGCAACTGAGTGTGTGGAATGTGCCTAGCTTATCTTCTTCTAGCTCTACTTCTCCTTGGATTCAGTTACAGAGTGATGGTGATAACTTAACGGTTGAACTTAATCGTTTTTAATTGCTCAAATTTATAGATAGTTTCGTTATTTATTAGGCTAAACAAGCCTTTCAGGAGAACGGCTCACGGGCAGACAGCAAGTTATAATTTATTTAAGTGTTCGTTTTTCTGCGGCTCTCACATTTTTAATAAGCGTTTACCTTTGCCATTTGTTATACGTTGAGCCCTCGGTAAAACGAGCTTAGGATACGTTCAGTATTGATAAAGGAGACAACCCATGGTTGCAAGAGTAACGATAGCGCCACAAGGCCCAGAACTTTCTGAGTTGGTGCAAGGATACTGGCGTACAGCAGAGTGGGGCATGACCCCGCAACAACGCCTGACTTTCCTGAAGCAACATATTGATCTTGGCATCACAACTGTTGATCACGCGGATATTTACGGTAACTACCAATGTGAAAAGTTGTTTGGTGAGGCGCTAGCCCTTGAACCAAGCCTTCGTGATGATATTCAAATCGTCACCAAGTGCGATATCAACCTATGTGGTGACCACACTCCTGATCGTAAGATCAATCACTATGACACCAGCGCGCAGCATATTTACCAATCAGTAAATAATTCACTAGAGCGCTTAGGTGTTAATGATATCGATGTATTGTTGATTCACCGCCCAGACGTATTGATGGATGCAGATGAAGTAGCAGAAGCGTTCGCAGAGCTACACAAAGTAGGTAAAGTTAAGCACTTCGGTGTTTCTAACTTTTCACCGCGTCAGTTCGAACTGCTTCAATCTCGACTCGGTAAGCCGTTAGTGACCAACCAAGTTGAAATCAACCCATTGAACTTTGAAGTGGCTCATGATGGCACGCTAGATCAACTGCAGATGAACCGCATTCGCCCGATGGCATGGTCTTGTCTCGGTGGTGGTAGCATCTTTAGTGGCGATTCAGCGCAAGCAATTCGTGTTCGTGATGAGCTAGAGGCGATTCGTCAAGAAGTGGGTGCAGACAGCATTGATCAAGTGATTTACGCTTGGGTTTGTCGTTTACCATCGAATCCGATCGCGATTATTGGTTCAGGTAAGATTGCGCGTGTGAAGACTGCGGTTGATGCACTGAAAATCGAGCTGACGCGCGAACAGTGGTATCGAGTATGGCTTGCATCTAAAGGTCACGGTGTGCCATAGAAAGCAATTCGTATAGAAGTCAAAGCCAGCTAAGTAAGCTGGCTTTTTTGTGTTCGCCTAACATGTTTCTCCAAAACTGTGATTAAGGTGGAATAATTTTCAAAAACACTCATAATGCACTCTGTTTTTCACCAGTTGGATATTTCCATTGAGCACTTCAAAATTCTCTTCAATCGCCCTTAAACCAGAGCTTCTAAATACGTTAGATTCTCTTGGTTATACTGAAATGACGCCTATCCAAGCGTTAAGTCTTCCTACTATCCTAAATGGCAAGGACGTTATCGGTCAGGGTAAAACGGGTTCAGGTAAAACAGCTGCTTTCGGTTTAGGCGTGCTGCAGAACCTACGCGTTAAGCGTTTCCGTGTTCAGTCTTTAGTGTTATGTCCGACTCGTGAGCTTGCAGACCAAGTAGCAAAAGAGATTCGTACTCTTGCTCGTGGTATTCACAACATTAAAGTGCTGACACTATGTGGCGGTATGCCAATGGGCCCACAGATTGGTTCACTAGAGCATGGCGCACACATTCTTGTGGGCACACCTGGTCGTATTTTGGATCACCTAGAGAAAGGTCGTATTGATCTGTCTGAGCTGAACACTCTTGTGTTAGATGAAGCTGACCGCATGCTAGAAATGGGCTTCCAAGACGCTTTGGATGCTGTGATTGAAGCGGCGCCAAAAGAACGCCAAACTCTGCTATTCAGTGCGACTTTCCCTAAACAGATCAAATCTGTTGCAGACCGCATCATGCGCAATCCAGAAATGGTGAAGGTTGAATCAACACACGATCACTCAAGCATCCAACAACACTTCTACAAATTAGAAGGTTCTGAAGCTCGTGATGACGCTCTAGAGTTGCTGTTACTTCATCACCAACCAGAATCTGCGGTTGTGTTCTGTAACACTAAGAAAGAAGTGCAGAACGTAAACGATGAGCTAAGCCATCGCGGTTTCAGTGTTATCGAACTTCATGGTGACATGGAACAGCGTGAACGTGACCAAGCTTTGGTTCAGTTCTCAAACAAAACCATCTCGATTCTAGTGGCGACAGACGTTGCGGCTCGCGGTCTTGATGTTGATAACCTAGATGCTGTGTTCAACTTTGAATTGTCTCGCGACCCTGAAGTTCACGTTCACCGCATTGGTCGTACTGGCCGTGCAGGAAGCAAAGGCGTAGCGATCAGCTTCTTTAGCGAAAAAGAGATGTACCGTGTTGCTCAAATTGATGAGTACATGGACATGCCAATCGAGCCATCTGAACTGCCAGCAAAACCAATTGCTAAGCCGTACTACTCAAACATGGTTACCATCCAAATTGATGGCGGTAAGAAAGCTAAGCTTCGTGCTGGTGATATTCTTGGCGCACTGACGGGCCAAGGCGGCATTGATGGTAAATCAGTAGGTAAGATCAATCTGTTCGCAATGCGTGCTTACGTAGCAGTAGAAAGATCTGTGGCTAAGAAAGCACTGAACAAAATCGAATCAGGTAAAATGAAGGGTCGTCAATTCCGCGCCCGAATCCTGAAGTAATTCGAGACTGAATCCCTTTGCTGCGATATGTCTAATTAACGACATTGCTAATTAATGGCATTGCAGTAAAGGGTGTTCCACAAAATGCCACTCAAGTTTCTTATCTTAGGTTTATCGACCTAGTTCTCTATACCAAAGCATTATTCATCGGGTCTTATTGAATAAAGATCGTTGATATGTTTTCCTTCGCTAAGATACCAAGTCATCGCTTCCTGTCGATTGTGAACCAATATCGTGATTGTGGTTATTGAACCATCGTCAAAATAACAAAGCTCATATTCTAAATCGCTTGGATGATCAGGAATAGCGGCCATAGCTTCCCTCCCAAATATCAATCATTTGAAATACGCCACCCCAACTTTTTTATAGGGTTCGTATTGCGTCAAATGAGTAATAAAATCAAGTTACATCACTGCTATTAATTATTTTTAGTTTAATCATTTGCCTAAATAGCTAGATTAGCAAGTTTGGCTCTCAATTTATCTCAAAGTTTTTACGATCACTGTTTATTAAGGCTACTTTTATAAGAGCTGGAATTAGTGTTATAAGAACTAGGCTAACCTTAAAGAGATGAGTTAATCGGTTTGTGGCTTTGTTGAATGTCGTGAGAGGGTAGAATGAGAAAGTGCCGGTGGTTAGTTTTAGTGATCTGTTTTCTATTTACTGGGTGCGGGACCAAGTTCGCCTATAACAATATAGGTTGGTTTGTTGTTAGCTATATAGAAGATTTTGTCTCCCTCTCAAATAGCCAAGAATCCGAGCTTGAAGAGCGATTAGATATATTACAGAAATGGCATAAAGAAACTCAGCTACCTCTGTATATCTCGCAATTAGAAGCGATTCAAAACGTAGATCGGTCGGATATGAATCCCGCTTTTATTGTGGGCCAAAGTGAACAAACGAAAGAGCATATTCGCTCAATCGTCAATAAGTTCGCTCCAGATATTTACGCCTTGAGTATGCAGCTTAGCCCTAAGCAAGGCAGGGAGTTCTTAAAGAACTTTCGTGAAAAGCAGCAAGACTATTATGAAGAAAGGTTGTCATTGAACGATGCCGATTCGAGAGAGCGATACCGAACTAGAATTGAAGAGCGTGCAGAACGGTGGTTAGGTTCAGTATCGAAAGAACAAAAACAGATTATTTTGGCTTGGTCTCAAGAGTGGGTAAACACCAATAATAGCTGGCGACAATATCAAAACAACACCTATCAAGAACTAACGACGCTGATGGCAAAGAAGAGCGACCTGCATATTGCTCAGCCAATTATTATGAAGTTGCTTTTAAACAATGAAGCTTATTATCCTGATGAGCTTGAGTCACAGCTCAACCAAAATATGGAAACATCAGCCAAGTTTTTAGTAGATATCGCCGCGACCAGCAGTAACAAGCAGTGGGCGTATTTTATGAATGAGTTAGAAAGCCTCAAAGGAACGTTGGAGTCATTGCAAGAGTAGAGCATTCTTTTTAAAGGCTAGCGGTTATTATCGAGCTAGCCTTTCATCAAACTGAATTTCGGAACCTAACCCCTGTTACTCATCAGTAGCTTTGGAATCGAACCTTTGGCCGTCTTCGATATTTTCTGCATTAATTGGAAGCTCGGTTGTTGAATACCGTGGTCACTCTGCAGCTCATCGATCATTAACAGCCACAATCTTGCTGTCATTTCTGAATCGGCTAATGCTCTGTGGAAAGTGCCGTCGTTATCTATGCACTTGAATCGAACTAGGTCGCCCAACTTATGGGTCGGAGCGTCTTGGATTAGCCGACGAGCAATTAACATCGAGCATGCAAACTGTCCGTTGTAATCGCGCCCTATATCGTCTAATTCTGCGTCGAGAAAGCGTTTATCAAACGAGGCATTATGCGCCACAAGCTGACTGTCTTGAATAAAGTCTGCAAACTCATCCATCACTTCACTGCGACTGGCCGCGGTGCTCAGCATACGGTTAGTAATGCCAGTGTAGCTTTCAATGAAGCCACTCACACGAAACCCTGGGTTCATGAGTTGCTGGAAGGTGTCGACGACTTCGCCGTTAACGAGTTTAACCGCACCGATCTCAATCGCTCGGTCGCCCATATTGGGTGATAAGCCTGTGGTTTCGAAATCGAGAACGATAACGGAATCTGCGGAGTTTGAAGCCATCGTGTTTCCTAATTGCTGTTTGGTAGTATCGCTTTATATGGGGCGTTTGGTGTTGCTATGGGTAAATCAGTTATTTGCTAGTGCCGATAACAAGCTCAGTGTACCCTGTTGAATCGTCATGCTCTCTGTTGAAGGTCAAAGCATCGTAGCGGTGAACGATCAGTTCAGCCGTGGTTGCGATAATCGTCCCTTCCAGTAAATGCCCACCAATCACATTGCCATTTTCATCAGCAACGGATATATGAACATGCTGGTGGTTTGGGGTTAGCGTTGCCATCGCCGAGACTATTTCGAACGGAGCTTGAACTAGCTTGGTGTTGTTGGTATTAGCTAAGCGAATATTGAGTTGAGAAACACAACCGACACAAGATGCGATAGAGCCAGCAAAGATGTTGTGTGTGGTCACTAACCTTTGGATCTCAAGCTTTAGGTCTTGGCCGCGGGTTAATCTCGTTGCGATAGGAGTGATCATCTTATTGCCTCAACGTTATATGTATTTCAAAGAACAAAACGAAGCCAAATAGGGCTTCGTTTTATTTTCATTTTGGCTAACGCGACTTTTGTATTTTCTATAGCTGAAATTACTTAGTCTTGTTGCTGTTCTCTTTTCTTCTTAGGAACGAAGTTCAATACTGAGATTGGCACTTCTTTGCGTGGTTCGAAACCTTCAACAACGCGACGTTCAATCAAGTGACCCAGACGCTTTTCAATGATGCACAGGTTTTTGAAGTTATCTTTCGATAGGAAAGAGATCGCTTCGCCAGATGCATCAGCACGGCCTGTACGACCAATACGGTGAACATAATCATCTGCTGGGAAAGGCATGTCGTAGTTCACTACGCGGCTTAGGTTGTCGATATCGATACCACGAGCAGCAACACCCGTCGCGACTAAGTACTTTAGACGACCTTTCTTGAAGTCAGCCAAGATTTTTTCACGAATCGCTTGGCTACGTCCACTGTGGAAAGCTTCCGCTTGAATACCACGTTTCTCAAGTTGAGCAACCAACTTAGCCGCGCCGTGCTTGGTTTCGATAAAGATAAGCGCTTGATCCCAGTTACCTTCGGTAATCATGTGGCTCAATAGTGCTGACTTACGGTCTTTATCTACTGTTACCAACCATTGCTCAATGTTCGCTTTAGACGCATCAGTCTTGGCAATCGAAATCTCTTCCGCTTCACTGATTGCACTTTTCGCTAGCGCACGCACTGGTGTTGAAAGCGTTGCTGAGAAAAGTAGGTTTTGGATGTCTTGTGGTAGACGTGCGATGATCTTGTTGATGTCTTCAATGAAACCCATGTCTAGCATGCGGTCAGCTTCATCTAGAACCAGAACTTCAACTTCATCAAAGTGAACGGCACGTTGTCCGTACATGTCGATCAAACGACCTGGTGTTGCCACAAGAATATCGACGCCTTCAATAAGACGATCTTTCTGGTGTTGGTAAGATACGCCACCGTACATCGCTAGTGATGTTAGGTTTAGGAACTTAGCGTACTTAGTGATGTTCTGTTCAACCTGAACTGCCAGCTCACGCGTTGGCGTCAGGATAACTGCGCGGATACGTTTTTTACGCTGCGTTTCACCTTTGCTTAGCATTTCTAAGATAGGGAGAACAAAGCTCGCAGTTTTACCTGTACCTGTTTGTGCTGCCGCAATAAGGTTCTTACCAGAAAGCACAATCGGAATTGCTTTTTCTTGAATAGAGGTTGGCTTTTCATAGCCTTGTTTTGCAACGGCTTTAACAATAGGTGAGCTTAATCCAAGCTTGGAAAATGGCATAAGTTTCTCGGTATGATTTGGCTAAATAGCGATGGAAAGGTTTAACAATCTTATACAAGGATAAGATTAATGGCGGCATTCTACCATGTTGCTTGTGTACTACTAGGGCATGTTGATCTTTCGAGCTAATTTTTGCAGCGAGTTGCTGGGTATTTATACAAGGCAGAGGCTTTGATGTGTAGCTAGCCTACATGAGAAGCCGGTAACGTAGTAGAAATGACCAGCAAACGCTGCCCGAAGGGTTCGGCTAAAAGCGTTTTACTCTTTGTTGAGGGAGATTTGCTTAGAATGACTAGGCTACTTCTCCCTCGCCGCGATTAAAACGCTTTTATCTCGAACGAAATTTAACCACGAAAGGTCAACACGCCCTAGCAACATACACACTTTAGTTGGATAATACTGGCTCAATAAGACGACGATAAGACAGGGATGTATGGAAATTACGACGAATGAACGCGATGCAGTATATAAAACGATTTTTTCTCGCCGAGATGTTCGTGGTCAGTTTCTTCCAGAAGAGATCCCTGACGATGTGTTGATGCGTGTGTTAACCGCTGCGCACCATGCTCCTAGTGTTGGCTTTATGCAGCCTTGGGATTTTGTCGTTGTCCGTGATATCGAAACTAAGCAACAAATCAAAGCGGGTTTTAATCAAGCGCATGCCGAATCAGCGGAAATGTTCACCGATGAAAAGCAGGAGATGTATAAGCGATTAAAGCTTGAAGGTATTGTTGAATCGCCTATCGGAATCTGTGTGACTTGCGACCGAAACCGAACCGGAAAAGTAGTTTTAGGCAGAACCATCAAACAAGAGATGGATCTGTACAGCACCGTGTGTGCGGTTCAAAACTTGTGGCTCGCAGCAAGAGCTGAAAACCTAGGCTTAGGTTGGGTGAGCATTCTCCACGATTCAGTACTGCGAGACGCACTAGATATCCCGGAAAACATCGATATTGTGGCGTACCTGTGTATTGGCTACGTTGATCACTTCAAAGATAAACCAGAACTTGAAACCATGGGTTGGCTACCAAGAAGAGACGTCAATTCAGCGATTCATGAAGGTAAGTGGAATGCAGAGCAAATAGCGAATCCGGTGGATGATTAATCTCCCACTTATTTTTGTCGCTGAATATGCACGATCAGTGATTATTTTGTTTGCTAAAAGAGGTGTTTATAAATTAAGTTGGATCTTGATATTATTTATATCAACAGTTTCATAAAGCATATTCCAACTTGAATGAGTAAATAGACCTCCCATTTGGGTTACAGCTATTCTCGTTCCTCTAGACGCTTAATTCGGATACCCATTGAACGACGCTAACTTACGTAGACTTCAGCAGCTTATTGCAAAGTATGAATTAGGTGAAGAGTATCACCTAACGATCGATGATCTAGAACACTCGTTATCGACGTCTCGCAGAAACACTTCGATCATTCTTAAATGCTTATCGGAATATCGCTGGATTTGTTGGATTCCGTCTAAAGGAAGAGGGAAGCTTAGCCAATTTAGAATTTTGGTCAGCTTTCCCGAAGCATTAGAACAAGTGTTAGCGCTTCAGTTAGAACAAGGGTGCTTTAACGTTATTCCTCGTCTTCTAGAAAGCTATGGTGATGCTGCAATAAAGGCACTGACGCTAGCGACTGAAAAGCATAGTCTGTTCAATCAACAACATGACCATTTGCTGATCACTCAATATCCGTGGGTCGATAACCTTGAGCCAGCAAAAACATACCGAACCGCCGAACATCACATCTTAAGAAGTCTCTACAATACGTTACTCGTCCAAGATCATGAGGGAAACCCCCAAGCGAGCCTTGCGCACCATTGGAAGATGGAAGGGCGCTTTCTGCATTTTTGGTTGAGACCGAATGTGTTATTCCACGACGGTGAAACTTTAACGGCTAAAGACGTTGCTCAATGTTTGTTGCAGCTAAAAAATATCGAAGGGCCAGTACAGTCTTTATTTGATCAGGTCAGTGATGTTCAAGTTGTGGGTGATAAACAACTGACTATTGAGCTAACACACGCAAACCCAATGTTTCTCTATGCATTGAGTAGTCCACACGCGTCTATTTATCGTTGCAAGCGTACTTATTTTTCGAGCGGTCGCAGTGCCTATATTGGAACTGGTCCTTTCTCATTAGATGATTGGAGCGAAGAGCGCTTGGTTCTTAAACGTCACCGAGGTTACTTTGCTCAAAATGCCTTGTTAGAACAGATAACGCTCACCGACATAGAAGGTTTGAATGACCACACTCTGAGTTTTAATCAATCGGGTGTTGCTGAAGAAACCACTATCAATGCACTTTCGTATCTTGCGGTTAATCGTAGAGAGAACTCGGGCATAACCCCTGAAGAACTCGACAGGCTGGTATCGTTTATCAAGTCCAGCAGTAAAGAGTTTGATGCTGATATGGTGACGGATGATCTCTCTTTCTCGCCGAGTAAATTAACATGCAGTAATCCCATTCCTATTTTGACGGGAACTGTTGTGTTAACACGACCTAGAATGACGATTCCTTTACTTCAAGAGATGTCTGACTGGCTGCAACAAACGATTGCAAAGACAGGTGTCATTATTGAAGTTGTTGAGCTTCCCAATATCAGTGCCCCTAGCTCCATGAGTGAATCGGCAGACTTGTTATTCATTGAAGAAGTTATCGAACAGCCAGCCGATTATGGCCTTTACGATTGGCTACTTGCTTCCTCTGGGCTCAGGTTCATTTTCAACAATTCTGAGATGAAGGCGCATTGCGAGAGAGTTAGAGCTGCTGTGAGTGGCGAGGACCCAATGAGCGACTTGAAAGAGATTGAAGATTCGCTTTATCAACAGAAGTTACTTTGTCCGTTATTTCACGGCAAAGAGAAGGTTTTTAATAGTGTTGAGGTTCATGGCGTAGAGATTAACCAAACCGGTTATAGTGATTTTTATAAGCTTTGGATAGCCTCGAGCGAGAAGTAATTAGTCCAATTTTAACCCCATTTCTCCATCTTTTAGTTTCTGTTCAAAATGAAAACATGCACGAATCGGCTATCACCCTTTCGTGTTTCTTTCTAATGCTAATCGCTATTATGGCTGGCTATGACTACCACAGTCATTTCCGGTCATCCCCCCAATGACAATTCCATTTATAATGTATTTCATTAGGATCTAATCGAATGAAACTTAAGCTTATTTCTATCGCACTTATAGCTGGTGGCCTTACGGCTTGTGGCGGAGGAGGCGGTGGTAGCAACACAAGTGCTCCTGCTCCTCAAACGAGAACCTTACAAGGTGTCGCCATTGACGGGTATATTTCCGGGGCGACCGCGTTTCTAGATATCAATTATAATGGCGTATTAGATGAAGGTGAGCCTAGCAGTATCACGGACCATGAGGGCAGCTATGAGCTATCTTTGACGGGCTCTAACTCAGACTGTATGGACTATGCACCCATCGTAGTGAACGTGCCAGTAGGCGCTATTGATGCGGACAGCCCAAACTCACCGATTACTGAACCTTATCAGTTAATCTTTCCGCCAGTCATGACGGTGAGTTCTGAGCAAGAAATTAAGTCGACTACGCCACTTACGACCGTGTTATGGAATCAGATCCAAGCCGACTTGTATAAAGGTGGTTTAAACAGTTGCTCTGCTTTGAAGCAAGCCGTGAACACCCAAAATAGCATTATCCAAAATGTGAAAGAGCATGACTTCCGAATTGCGAACCGATACAACATCGCAGTCGAGGACTTGTATGGTGATTTCGTTAAAGATCAAAACACTGAGCTCTACGATTTAGCGCAGAAGATGATGCCTGCCATTAAAAAGTCCTATCAAGAGACCAAAGAGATTCAAAAAGAGAACCCAACAGCCCAGCAAGCTTATGTTGACTATTACTGGCAGCATTGGGATTACTCCAAGAAGAACGAAATTAATAAGTGGTATAAAGTTAAAACAGTGATGACTGCGGACAAGCTGATTGTCATTGAACATGAAGTTTCAGCCGACCTGCAGACAGAACTGGCGTTAAGTGAACATTTTGAGCGTAATGGTCAGAAGAAAGATGGCTTAGAGTATGACAAAGCAGCTTTGTTCTCATTGAATAGTGATGGAACGGAATATTCATGTTCAGTGCAAGAGACCATCAAGCAGCAGGTTCTGCCTAACTCATTGACTACGTTTGGTGTGATTAACCGTAGCGGGTCTCAACAACCTGATTGGGACAGCTGTTCTCGTCAAGACGTTGGTGCGGGCTTTATGCAAACCTTGACGGCAGATCTTGTTGGTGACTACAAAGATCAGTTTACCCAAGTACAAGCGAAATTTAATTTTGAGAATAAAGCACCACATCCAGCGTGGGTTAATCTCGGTGATTCATTGGATAGTGTGTCGCGCAGCGACTTTGATGCACTTAACTATCTATCGGTAGATTTTAATGACAACAGTTCATATGGTTCTGACAGCTGGAACCGACATAAGTATGCGTACATTGAAAATACGCCGTTTGATTATACTCAAACGATAACGTCTAGATATTCTCATGGTAACTGGACTAAAGGTTATTATTACCAGAATGGGACAAGTCTATTTGAGTGTTCAGATGATGGTGTGACTTGGTCAAAAGAGACTTGTAAGTAACACTGACGAAGTCGTGACTAAATAATTTTAGATACCTTTATGCAATAAAAAAATCCAGTGTCGACAAGACACTGGATTTTTAGTTTTGGTTAATCGAAATCTAGCTTTGCTTTATTGAAAGCGCTTAAGCGATCTCAATCTTCTCAGCTTGGTTCTGCTCTACCATTGATAGTGCTAGCGCTTCTGCAGCCTTAATGCCGTCGATACCAGCAGACAGGATGCCGCCTGCGTAGCCTGCACCTTCACCTGCAGGGAAGAAGCCCTTCAGGTTGATGCTTTGGAAGTCTTTGCCACGTTTGATGCATACAGGAGAAGACGTACGAGTCTCAACACCGGTTAGTAGGCCGTCTGGCGTAGAGAAACCTTTGATCTTCTTCTCGAACGCTGGGATTGCTTCACGAATCGCTTCGATAGCAAAATCCGGCAGCGCTTTTGAAATATCAGTCAGGTGGATACCCGGCGTGAACGACGGTTGTACTTCACCGATTGCACTTGGATCGCGACCTTTCAAGAAGTCACCGATTTTCTGAGCTGGTGCATCGTAGTTTTCACCACCAAGAACATAAGCGCCGCTTTCTAGCTCACGTTGTAAACGGATACCAGCCAGTGCATCACCAGGGTAATCACGTTCTGGGTCGATACCTACAACGATTGCGCTGTTTGCGTTACGTTCTGCACGAGAGTATTGGCTCATGCCGTTAGTTACTACACGGCCTTCTTCAGACGTCGCCGCTACTACAGTACCGCCTGGGCACATACAAAAGCTGTATACAGTGCGGCCATTCTTACAGTGGTGAACCAGTTTGTAGTCCGCAGCACCTAGGATTGGGTTGCCTGCGTTCTTACCGAAACGAGCTTCATCGATCATTGATTGCTTGTGTTCGATACGGAAACCAACAGAGAAAGGCTTCGCTTCCATGTAAACGCCACGATCGTACAGCATTTCAAACGTGTCACGAGCACTGTGGCCAACAGCCAATACCACGTGACGAGATTTAATATCTTCACCGTTAGAAAGCATTAAGCCAGTGATTTGGCCATCTTCCATATGAACGTCGTCAACACGAGTGCTGAAACGGATTTCACCGCCGAGTTCAATGATAGAAGCGCGCATCTTTTCGATCATGGTAACCAGTTTAAAGGTGCCGATGTGTGGCTTACTTACGTATAGAATTTCTTCTGGTGCACCCGCAGCAACGAATTCTTCGATTACTTTACGGCCGTAGTGCTTTGGATCTTTTACTTGGCTGTATAGCTTACCGTCAGAGAAGGTACCTGCGCCGCCTTCACCAAACTGCACGTTTGATTCAGTGTTCAGTGTGCGCTTACGCCAGAAACCAAAGGTATCTTTTGTACGTTCACGAACTTCTTTACCACGCTCAACGATGATTGGGTTGAAACCCATTTGAGCAAGCACTAGGCCAGCGAACAAACCACAAGGACCAAAACCGATAACCACAGGGCGCTCAGTTTGGTTCTCAACCGCTTTAGCAACAAACTTGTACTCCATATCAGGAGTCACTTTTACGTGTGGGTCGCTAATGAATTGTTCTAACAACTCAGCTTCGTTTTCAACGAGAACGTCAAGCGTGTAGATAAGTAAGATCTTTGATTTCTTACGAGCATCGTAGCCACGTTTAAAGATATTAAAAGAGAGTACCTGATCAGAGTTAATACCAAGTTTCGCTTCAATAGCGTCTTGAATTGCAGACTCTTCATGGTCTAGTGGGAGTTTAATTTCGGTTAAACGTATCATTTCGATGTCTCGTTTTTATAGGTGTCTTAGCTAGATCGTTTCTTAATACAGAGTTTGATGAAAACGCTGATGCTCAAAGAAGCGATAAGCTCACAATGGCGCGCATTTTACGAGAAATTGATTTATCTGTCATACTAATTTGGAAACATGGAGCAAATAGACACGATATTAGAGCCGTATGATGTTGAATTTTGCTTTGGGATGAGTATTATCCCCATTCTTCAATTTTGACTAACTTATAGAGCAGAGCATCATGGCATTTGTCGTAGGCGATAATTGTATTCAATGTAAATACACAGACTGTGTGGCAGTGTGCCCCGCAGATGCGTTCCATGAAGGCCCAAATTTCATGGTAATCAACCCAATCGAATGTATTGATTGTGGCTTGTGTGTACCTGAATGTGATGCTCAAGCGATCTTCCAAGAAGATGAGTTGCCAGAAGATCAAAAGATCTTCATCGAAGTGAACGCAGAGCTCGCTGAGATTTGGCCTGTACAAACAGAAGTCAAAGCACCAATGGATGACGCTGAAAAGTGGAATGGTGTGTCTGATAAATTGGCAATGCTAGAAAAGTAATTCTGTTACTTGAAATAAACCTTCCCCAAAAAAGATCCCCAACTCAGTCGTCCCTCCTTCTTGAGGATGACGGCTGAAGTAAACTTTACCTCGATTCTCTTTTTTACGTCATTCCCTACTGTGAGGGACGAGCAAGATAGGGAATCTTGCTCTTTGTATCCGCTAAGTCTGGCTAGTTGTTTATTCTTGAGTCGATTAACTATGCTGACGATGAAGCTTAGTTGAATTTCGTCATTCCCTACTGTGAGGGACGAGCAAGATAGGGAATCTTGCTCTTAATATCCGCTAATTCTGGCTAGCTGGTTCTCTCGAATCGATTAGCTATGCTGACGACGCATGTTGTCGAGAATGATGCCAGTCGCCATTGCTACGTTCAAAGACTCCGCGCCACCGAATGCTGGAATCGTAATCTTATCAGTCACGTATTTAGCCGCATGTTCACGAATACCGTGAGATTCGCTGCCCATCAACAAAATACCGTTGGCAGTAAACTCAGTCTTATGAACACTTTCACCTTCTAAAAATGCGCCGTAAACCGGTAGGTTCGCTTGCTCTAAGTATGCTGGTAAGTCAGTTTGGCTTACGTGTACTCGGCCAAAGCTGCCCATAGTCGCGCTGATCGTTTTAGGGTTGTATGGGTCTGCGCAATCGCTGCTCGCAACGATATGCTTGATGCCATACCAGTCTGCTACGCGAATAATCGTACCTAGGTTGCCAGGGTCTGAAACGCCATCAAGTGCAATCATCAACCCAGTTGCTTCTGGTAGCTCAAACGTTGGGATCTCAACAACCGCAATCGCGGCATTGTTGCTTACCAAAGTGCTCGCTTTGGTGAGGTCATCCAGTGAGGCTTCAACACAATCAAACTCAATCAGTGAAGCATGATTTTCAGATAAGAAATCAGCGGTAGCAAAGACGTTCTTCACCACTAAGTCACTATTGAACAGCTCAAGAACGTTCTTTTCACCTTGAACTAGAAACAGGCCATGGGCTTTACGTTGTTTCTTTTGACCTAAAGCACGAAGGAGTTTTAATTGGTTTTTTGAAATCATGTTTTTATCCTAGATATAAGCCCGCGCATTATAGAGCAAAGGTTGGCGAACCAAAAGCGTGATGACTCGATGCGATCTACATAAAAAGCAAAAGCAACTCACTTAAAAAAGAAAAGCGCACTAAATAGCGCGCTCTTATGGGATTACTTACCTAAGTTAAGCTGAACTGACAGCCTAATACGGAGCCGGGTAGCGTTTAAATACTGTGTTGATATCAGTCAGGATCTCTTCTGATAACGGTTTACTGAAAGCGGCTACGTTCTCTTTTAGCTGCTCCATGGTGGTTGCACCAATGATGGTGGACGTCACCCCATCAACTTGATTACACCAAGCTAATGCCAGTTGGCTTGGAGTGAAACCGTGAGCATTCGCGACTTCAACATAGCCTTTAACCGCTTCGTTGGCAGATTCAGTGTCACGGAAAATGCCTTTACGTTGCATGTAAGTCCAACGGCTGCCTTCCGGTCTTGCGCCATCAATGTACTTTCCACTCAACATGCCTGCAGCTAAAGGTGACCATGGCAGGTAAGCGACATCTTCATGCACACAGTTCTCAATCAGATATGGCCAGTCTTTTGCGTGCAGTAGGCTAAATTCATTTTGAATCGAAACCATACGTGGCAAATCGTGTTTTTCACTCAGCTTGAGGTATGTGTTAATGCCCCAAGTAGAATCATCTGAAAGCCCGACATGGCGAATTTTCCCCGCCTTAATACAGCTTGCCAGTGCTTGTAGGATTTCCAACATCTCAGCTTCATGTTGTTTTCGGTCAATATCACTGAATCGAATGTGATTCGGGAAATGCTTACCAAAGTGAGGCGTTGTGCGATTTGGCCAGTGAAGTTGGTAAAGGTCGATATAGTCTGTTTGTAGGCGTTGTAATGACGCATCAACCGCGGCGATCACGGCTTCACCCGTTATCGGACCACCATCTCTAACCCAAGGAAGTCCAGGTCCGGCAATTTTGCTCGCGATAATTAACTCTTGGCGACGCTGTGGGTTACGCGATAACCAGTTACCAATGATTGCTTCTGTTTTGCCGTAGGTATCTGGAGAAGGTGGAACCGCGTACATCTCTGCAGTATCGATAAAGTTAATACCTTGGCTTAATGCGTATTCGATCTGTTGGTCGGCTTGCTGTTGCGTATTTTGTAGCCCCCAAGTCATGCTGCCAAGACAGATACGGGAAACGGGAATTTGACTACTTCCTAGCTTTGAATATTCCATTGAATTCGGGGTTCCTGTGGTTAGGTTCTCTGGTACTCGCATTATAGTTTTGAAAAGAGGGCGAGTGAGGAATGAAAACGAATATGAATTATTAGCACAAAATGACACGACAAGGTATGGCATCGGGGAGTTTAGTGAGTCATTTCTCAGCGCCGTAAGTTAGCGTGTGCAATACGAGAAAATACACTCGCGAGAAACTATGAGCCAAACGGTGAGCGAGAAGTGAAGAACAACAAGCAATGAGTGAAGGTTTAATGTTCAGTTTTTTTGGGAGTGGGGGATAGGAGAACAGATCAAAAAGAAAAAAAGCTCTACAGGATAGAGCGTAGAGCTTTTTTATAGGGGTCTTGATAGTGCTAGGTATTCATTAAGTTACGAGGTCGCGTTTGTGTCTAACCCACCCTGGGTTTGCGCCTGTCTTAGAGCTTCCTGCCTTTGAACTTCTTTCTCAGTTAATACTGGTCGAAGCGTTTCCTCAGAGGCTTGAGGAGAGAAAATGAAATATTTATTAATCGTCATAACTGTGTCTCCGTGTAACGTATGACAGATTCTGCATCAAGGATAAATTGTGATCATCATCCACTTTGTACTTTTGTTAGGCTGAGAGCGGAGGGCGTAGAATGCGTACAAAGCGATCTCTTATCATCCGTATGCAATGTTGAACTGACGAAACCCTCTGTTTTCAAGTATAGGAAGCGCATCTAATTTCGCACAATAATGATTTAGAGCAATTACATACATGGTCAGGGGCGTAAGATGAAAACCCTCGCTACTGACTCTGCGTTTGTATTTATTTAACGATGCATCGCTTATCGGCATAATAGTCAGTAAATCAATTACTTAATCCATGGTGAGATGAATTATGGAAAAGCTTGTAGAACGTTTTCTGAATTACGTTACTTTTGATACCAAATCCGATCCTTCTAATCAGCAATGCCCAAGTTCACCGGGTCAAATTACCTTTGCTGAAGCCTTAAAGTTAGAATTGGTGGCATTAGACTTAGTTGATGTGTCTTTAGATGACAATGGATACTTGATGGCGAAACTGCCGTCGAATGTCGATTATCCAGTGCCTGCGATTGGCTTTGTGGCGCACATGGATACCGCTCCTGACGCATCAGGTGTCAACGTGAAACCGCAAGTGATTAAAGATTACCGAGGTGGAACGATTGAATTAGGTGAAAGTGGCGAGAGTTTGAACCCAAGCCAATACCCAGATCTTGATTCTTTACATGGTCACGACCTTATTACGACTGACGGCACAACTCTGCTTGGTGCCGACAACAAAGCGGGCATCGCTGAAATCATCAGTGCAATTGCTTACCTGAAAGCGAATCCAGACATCAAACACGGCGACATCTGCATTGGTTTCACGCCGGATGAAGAGATTGGCCGCGGTGCAAACCTGTTTGACGTTGAAAAATTTGGCGCTGAGTGGGCGTACACCATCGATGGTGGCCCTGTAGGGGAGTTGGAATTTGAGAACTTCAATGCCACGAGCGCCGATGTTATCTGTCATGGCGTGAACGTTCACCCGGGTACCGCAAAAGGTAAAATGGTCAACTCGATGAACATAGCAGCGCAATTCCAATTGATGATGCCAACACAAGAAACACCTGAGTGCACAGAAGGTTATGAAGGCTTCTACCACCTGAAATCGGCGGAAATGGGTGTGGCTCGCTCTGAGCTGGGATACATCATCCGTGATTTTGAACGTGAGGGTGTAGAAGCGCGTAAGGCATTCATGCAACAGAAAGTCGATGAGCTGAATGAGCGTCTTGAGAAAGGCCGTGTTGAGTTGGTGCTAACCGATAGCTACTTCAACATGAAAGAGATGGTTGAACCGCATCAACATATTATTGAATTAGCGAAGCAAGCGATGATTGAGTGCGATGTTGAGCCAATGATCAAGCCTATCCGAGGTGGTACAGACGGTGCTCGTTTATCTTTCATGGGGCTACCATGTCCGAATATCTTTACTGGTGGCTACAACTTCCACGGTATTCATGAGTTCATTACCATTCAAGGTATGGAGCAAGCGGTAAAAGTGATTGTCGAGTTGTCTCAACGTACAGCAACGCATTACCAAAAATAGAACATCAGAGCGGTATATCTCTTTGTATTTTTGAGAGTATTCAATAATACTCTCTTTAAGCATAAGGGAGTACGCGATGAAAAAGTTAGTTTTACTTTGCACCCACTTAGCCGTGGGTGCTTTTGGTTTTGGGCTGGGTGTTTACGCATTACCTATCTTGATTGAGCCTGATTCTCCTTCTTCGAGTTCCGTTGAAGCGATCAGTGAGCAGGCTATCTACACGGGCGAGTTTACTAAAGATCGACAAGACAGTGACTTTTTACACTGGGGAGAAGGCATAGTTTCTGTGTCTGAAAGTGCGATAGCTTTTGAAGGTGAATTGGCGCCGGGGCCTGATTACAAGGTCTACCTCTCGCCTAAGTTTATTGAAACCGAGCAAGCTTTCAATGACAGCAAGAATGACTTACTGAGAGTCGGAGATGTGAAAACATTCGACCGCTTTATGGTTGAGCTTCCCGAAGGTACTGATCTTAATCGATTTAATACCGTTGTGATTTGGTGTGAAACTTTTGGTCAATTTATTACTTCTGCCAAGATAAAATGATAGCCTTACTAATAGCTGATTTAGGTACGTAAGAAAGCGCTCAACAATTGAGCGCTTTTTCATAGCGAAGTCTCCGCTAATCGTAAAAAATACTAATTGTTGTAAAGCTCGTCGTTGTAAAGCTAAAGGAATAAGTAATGGAAAAGTTGTGGCAAGTAATTGATTTTCTACTCGCTCATAAGTTTATTTTTAGTGCGTTGATTATCACTATTATTTTAATCATTCGCCGAATCACCTTATCTCAAATAAGAGGTGATGTTGCTTTCCTTAGTGAAGACCAACGTAACTGGATGTCACGAACCAAAAACGGCACATTCGCGATTATTGTAGTGACGTTATTTGTGCTGTGGAAATCCGAAATCAGCGAGTTTGCGCTGTCAGTAACAGCCATTGCTGTTGCGATCGTTGTAGCTTCAAAAGAGATCATTTTGTGTTTCACTGGTTCTATTCAGCGTGCGAGTTCTCGTTCATTTAGAATTGGCGACTGGATCGAAGTGGGTAAAATCAGCGGTGAGGTGATTGAGCACAATTTGATGGCGACTGTGATTCAAGAAATCGATTTGTATCATGGGCAATATCACTTCACTGGCAAGACAGCCACGCTGCCTAATAGTATGTTCTTCACTTATCCGGTAAAGAACCTCAACTTCATGAAGCGCTATGTTTATCATAACTTTTTTGTGACGGTGAAAGACTTTGTAAACCTATACCCTATGCTGCCGGGTCTTATTGTGAAAATTGAAGAGCATTGCGAAGAGTTTATCGATGTTGCCCGCCGTTACAACGGTGTGATCGAAAAGCACGCTGGCGTTGACCTTCCGGGTTCTGAGCCTCACATCCATATCACAAGCAGTTCGACAGGTGAGCAAGAAGTGCACTTTATGATCTTCTGTCCGACCGAAAAAGCGATTCATTTAGAGCAAGATATTCGTAAAGACTTTATGGAAGTGTATGCGGAAACATTCCCAACGAACGCTTAGTTTGCTCATCAGTTTATAGTGACCAAGCTATAGCCTCTAAAGTATAGCTTCCAAAATATAGCGACCAAACTATAAGTCCAAACAACAGAAAGCCGAGAGCGATAATATCGACTCTCGGCTTTTTTGTTCTTGCTATCTGTTCGCTTAGTCTAGGTCAGCTAGTGGTAACCAATCCACTTGTACACCTGCTTGCTCAAACATATCTTGGCTAACTTTAATCTTGTCGCCCCAGCGAGAAAGAAAATCTTCACTTTGCTCTGGGCAATGTACCGCTGAAATACCTGTTTGGATGATTTTTGCAGCACAGTTTGGACAAGGGAAATGCGTCACCCAGATTTCGCAGCTGTCCAAATCACGTTTAGCAAATAAAATTGCATTTTCTTCAGCGTGAAGCGTCTTGAGGTACTTCATCTCTCTGTCATCAGTATCCGCACTATCAGACACGCCATGTGGGTAGCCATTAAAACCAACAGAAACGATGCGGTTGTGCTTAGTGATTACGGCGCCGACTTGAGTTGAAGGATCTTTACTCCAAGAACCGACCAATTCCGCCATTTGATAGAAACGTTTAGCCCATTTTGAAATCATGAGAATTCCTTAACAATTAAATGTGAATGCTTATCTGTCTGACAATACATTATGTTAGACAATATCCATAGAGAACAAAAGCTGAGAGATTGATTTACTTAGGAATTGTAGCGTGTTTGTAATCACTTTATAAGCGCTTGGTTTCAATTAACATATTGATACACTTTGGCCAGTTATAATTGATATTCCTCGGACAATGGTAGCAGATGTGTTACGTAAATTTTATGCTGTTCAAATACTAATAAGTGACGGTATAACCATGCGTAAAAAGTTGATCCTTACTGCTCTTGCAAGCTCTCTTATTCTTGCTGGGTGTGGGCAAGATGCTCAAAATGCCAAGCAAGCACCTTTACCTCTCGTAGCTGTACAGGATGTTAGCGTTGTTTCTCACCAGCAAAGTAAGTCGTATATCGGTCGTATAGAAGCCGTTGAAGACACGGCTATTACAGCGCAGGTTTCTGGCTACCTACAAAGCCGTCATTTTAATGAAGGCCAAATGGTTGAAAAGGGTCAATTGCTTTACTCGATTGAACCTTCTTCGTTTGAAGCCGAAGTAGCAAGCGCAAAAGCGTCTGTTGCTCAAGCGAACGCGAACCTTAAAAAAGCTGAGCTTGATTTTAATCGTGGTAAAAACCTACTCCCGAAAGGCAGCATCTCTCAATCTGAATTCGACGCATTAACGGCAAACTTGTTAGGTTCTCAAGCACAGCTTGAAGCAAGCCAAGCACAGCTAAATGCTGCGAATGTTCAGCTTTCTCATACCAAAATCATCGCGCCTTTCTCTGGCCGTATTAGCGATACCAAAGTGAGCACGGGTGATCTGGTTTCACCGTCTTCAGGTGTGCTGACGACTTTGGTTAGCCTAGACCCAATCCACGCATCGTTCAGCATCAGTGAGCGTGAGCGTATTGAGCTGGGTATGGACCGTATCGAAGGCGATGGCAGCAGCGACTCTGCAGGTGTTGAAGTTCAGATTATGCTTGAGAATGGTGAAGCGTTCGAACACCTAGGTCAGCTTGACTTCTTAGGTAACCGTATCAACCTCAATACTGGTACGATCGCGATGCGTGCGATTGCCGATAACCCGAATCAGCAACTACTTCCAGGCCAACACGTTCGCGTTGATCTACGTGAAAAACAACCGATTGATGTTGTGACTATTCCTCGTCGCGCAGTGCAGACCGACCTCGAAGGTGACTTCGTGATGGTATTAGTTAAAGGCGAAGCCGAACCCGTTGCTGAGCGCAGAAACATCGAGATGGGTCGCCAGATTGAAGGTGGCGTGATTGTTCATTCTGGATTAGAGAAAAACGACGCGGTCATCACTCAAGGCCTACAGCGTGTACGTAATGGTATGTCTGTTCGTATTCAAGCTTCTGCTGAACAAGCTGAATAAGGGGACTATTTATGTTAAGTCGTTTCTTTATTCAAAGGCCTAAGTTCGCCCTTGTTATATCCATAATCTTAACGTTGGCGGGTGCGATTTCTCTCGCTATCTTGCCAGTGGCTGAATATCCAAAAATTAGTCCACCGTCGGTCAGTGTGTCGGCATTCTACACGGGCGCAAGTGCTGAAGTGGTGGAACAGGCGATAGCCGACCCCATAGAAACGTCGGTTAACGGCGTAGAAGATATGATCTACATGTCTTCTAAAAGTGCTAACGATGGTTCATACAACCTTAACGTGACCTTTGATGTTGGTACTGATCCAGATATGGCTCAGGTCAACGTTCAGAACCGAGTTGCTCAGATCGAATCGAAGCTTCCACAAGAAGTAAGAATGGTGGGTGTAACGGTTAAGAAGCGTTCTCCGGACCTGTTGATGGTATTGAACTTCTACTCGCCAAACGGTGAATACAACGACCAATTCCTGATCAACTACGTGAACTTGAACATTAAAGATCAGCTGGCTCGTGTAAAGGGCATCAGTGAAGTTAACGTATTGGGTGGTGGTGAATACGCGATGCGTGTTTGGTTAGATCCTGAGAAAATGGCTAACCTCAATATAACCACCTCTGACGTGAATCGCGCCTTGGCTGAACAGAACGTTCAGGTAGCGGCTGGCCGTATTGGTGCAGCTCCTTACGACAACGCACAAGAAGTGCAGTTCAACTTGGTAACCAAAGGCCGACTAGAAACGGCTGATGAGTTTGAAAATGTTGTGCTTCGCGCTAGCCAAGATGGTTCAACGGTTTACTTAAAAGACATCGCACGTGTTGAGCTTGGTAAAAAGTTCTACGACGGCAATGGTAAATACCGTGGTCAAGACGCTTCAATCGTAACGCTGTCACTTCAATCAGACGCTAACGCGCTAGAAAGTGGTAAAGCGGTAATGGCGATGCTGGACAATCTAAGCAAAAACTTCCCTGAGGGCGTTGCTTATGAGGCGAGCTATGACACCACAGTATTCGTTGCTGAGTCGATCAAAGGGGTAGTCAAGACCCTAATCGAAGCTATCTTGCTGGTTATTGCGGTAACGTACTTGTTCTTGGGTAGTGCGCGTGCAACCTTGATTCCTGTAGTTGCGATTCCGGTATCTTTGATTGGTACGTTTGCCATCATGCAGATGACGGGTTTCACCATCAACACGGTAACCCTGTTTGGTTTGATACTAGCGATTGGTATCGTAGTAGATGATGCGATCTTGGTTATCGAGAACGTTGATACCACGATGGCTAAAGACCCAACCATTTCACCGCGTAAAGCAACGCTCATCGCGATGAAAGAAGTAACGGGTCCGATCATTACTTCTACTTTGGTTCTGTTAGCAGTATTCATTCCAGTAGCGATGCTGCCAGGTATCACCGGCATCATGTATCGTCAGTTCGCTCTGACTATCTGTATTGCGGTTGTTATCTCTTCTATTAACGCTCTAACGCTGTCACCAGCATTGTGTTCATTGGTTCTTAAACAGGGCGGTGGTAACACAGCACGTTGGTACCAAGCGTTTAACCGTGGTCTTGAATCCGTAACCAACAAGTACGGTCAAATTGCAGGCTTCCTTGTGAAAAAGGGTGTTCTACTGTTTACCTTCTTTGTTGTGGCACTAGCGGCGGTAACTTACTTCGCGAAAACTACGTCTACGGCATTTGTACCTCAAGAAGATAAAGGCATCTTGCTGGTTAACGTGCAGCTTCCTGACGCGGCATCACTGTCTCGTACAGAAGATGTGACTGAGCAATTGCTAGAGATGGTTGAGCAAGAGCCGGGTGTTGATGGTGTGACACTGGTAAACGGTTATGCATTCATGACGGGCGCTTCTGCTTCGAATGGTGCGTCACTATTTATCAAGCTGCATGATTGGGATATGCGTAACGCACTGGACGGTCAACATTCAGCGCAAGCTATCTCACAACGTATTAACGGTCGAGCAGCAACAGAACTGCCTCAAGCGATTGTATTTGCAATGGGACCTCCAGCAGTACCGGGTATGGGTGCAGCGTCTGGTTTTGAGTTCGTTCTTGAAGATACATTAGGTCGTAGCCGTACTGATCTCGCGATGGTTATGAATGACGTGATTGCTGAGGCCGCTAAACAGCCTGAGATTTCACATACATTCAGTACCTTCCGTGCCAATGTACCGCATTACTATGTCGACATTGACCGTGAGAAAGCGCAACAACTTGGTATTCCGTTGTCGGAAATCTTCCAAACACTACAAGGTAACCTAGGTTCTCTGTATGTGAATGATTTCACCATGTTTGGTAAGAACTTCCGCGTAACCATGCAAGCTGACAGTGAACACCGTAGCAGCATGGACGACCTACAACGATTCCACGTTCGTTCGTCTAATGGCGAGATGATCCCGTTAAGCACATTGGTGACTTACGACCAGATCTTTGAACCAGATGTAGCATGGCGTTACAACATGTACCGCAGTGCCGTGATTCAAGGTCAACCTGCAGAAGGTTACTCAAGTGGTGATGCGATTGCGGCAATGGAACGCGTAGCAGCAGAAGTATTGCCTCAGGGTTATCAGTACGAATGGACAGGCATGGCTTACCAAGAAGTACTAGCAGGTAACCAAGCGATCTTTGCTTTCGCACTGGCTCTGATCTTCATCTATCTGTTTATGGTGGCTCAATACGAGAGTTGGACAATACCGATTGCGATTATCCTCGTGGTACCTGTCGCAACCTTAGGCTCCTTCTTAGCATTGAATCTAACGGGCACTCCGCTGAACCTTTATGCACAAATAGGTTTGGTTCTCTTGATAGCCTTGGCCGCGAAGAACGCAATCTTGATTGTGGAATTCGCAAAGGTCGAACGTGAAGAGAAAGACGCACCGATTGAAGATGCGGCGGTGAAGGGCGGTACGCTGCGTTTCCGTGCTGTGAACATGACGTCTTGGTCGTTCATCTTAGGTATCTTCCCGCTTATCTTCGCTGCGGGCGCAGGTCACGTGAGTCAGAACTCTCTGGGTATTTCACTGATCGGCGGTCTGCTATGTGTATTACTGGCGGGTACGTTCCTAATCCCTGGCTTCTACGCATTCGTGCAACGTAAGCGTGAGAAAGCACACGGTGGTAATACCAAGCTGGTTCCGCTTGATGACGAATAGGGGATTGAGTGTCTTGTAAGATTCGTCTCTTGCAAGACCAACCCTTGGGGAATTAATTCCTTGTAAAAACTATGGCTTAGCATTGCGCTAAGCCTTTTTTATTCCACTTATGAATAAAAACGCCTTTTATATAAACAAATGTTTGTTATGTGATAGAGCTAACACTCTAATTTGGGTTTTGTAATAAAATGATGTTTTATTGGTAAGTGTATGTTTAATATGATTTTAACAAGGTTCAGCTAACGGGTGTATGCTCGAAAACATTTGCACAATAGTGTGAAGTGTTTCAAAATTACGAAGTTATATTGAAATTTTTTGTGCATTGAGGTTCTTATGAAGGTCATTGATTTATTTAAACACCGAGGCGATAGCATGTCTTCGCAACACTCAGAGTTTATGCAATGGATGTCTCCAGCTCTTAGAGATTACTGGGGCGACTTTCTTAATCGTACGCAAAATAGCCATTTCTTTGCGTGGGTTCGTGATCACCACAAACCTGCTGTCAATGAAGATGCACCAGAGATGCCGGTGGAACAGCCGATCGTACTTAAGCCAGAAGCACAACTTGTGTTTGATGAGCTTAATCAACAGATCGGTGAAGTCATCCATACTGGCGACTGGATCAATGTAAGTCAAGACCGTATTAACCAGTTCGGCCTTGTTACTGAAGATATGCAGTGGATTCACACTGAGCCTGAAAAAGCGGAAACAGACTCTCCGTTCAAAACAACCATCGCACATGGTTTTTTAACTTTATCTCTGCTTCCTCGATTGACTGACAGTGTTGACCCTGACAAATCTCAATTCCCAACAGCGAAGATGGTCGTAAACATTGGTCTTAACCAAGTACGTTTCCCATACCCTGTTAAATCGGGCAGTAACGTTCGCGCTAAAAGTACGCTAACAAAAGTAACGCCAATTAAGAAAGGCCTAGAGATTGAACGCGAAATTCGCGTAGAAATCGAAGGTATTCGTCGTCCTGGCGCTGTGATCGTTTCCGTGATTCAACTTCACTTCTAAACGAACTATTTAGATTCCAAAAAAAGAGAGAGCTTAATGCTCTCTCTTTTTTTTCATAAGATAAAACTCACTCACTTATTTAATGCGAGTGTAGCCGTACTCTTCGATAAGGTCTTGCCCTTGCTTTGACTTCACGAACTTGATGAAGTCTTTGCTCTCGTCAGAAACTGAGTCTGTCTTATGCAGCAACAAGAATGGGCGAGCCAATTCATAGCTGTGGTTAGCAATGTTCTTAGATGTTGGCTCTACGCCTTCAAATGTAATTGCCTTAATCGAACGGTCGATTGAACCAACAGAGATAAAACCAATCGCGTGCGGGTTATGGTTAACAATCGTTTTAACCATGCTGTTGCTGTTTACAACCAAGTTATTTGGGTTGATGTCAGACACTAGACGGTCATTAATGATTTTTGTTAAACCAAGCAAGCTTTCGAAACTGTAGCGTGAACCAGAAGACGCTTCGCGAGTGACAACTGCGATAGGCTGATCTGCGCCACCTACGGCTTTCCAGTTCGTGATTTTGCCTTTGTATATATCGAACAGCTGCTCACGTGTAACGTTGCTTACAGCGTTTGAGCGGTTAGTTACAACAGCTAGGCCGTCAAAGGCAATTGGAAATACCTTCAACTTATCGTCCTGTTCGCGGTCGGTTAAATAACGCGAGCTCATACCGATGTCAGAGACACCTTTATTAACCATGGTAATACCTGCTGTAGAACCAATGCCCTGAACCGCAATATAGTTATCAGGGTGAGTCTTGTTGTACTCCTCAGCTAATACATCCATCACTCGTGATACTGAAGTGGAGCCCGAAATAGTGGTTTCTTGTGCTAAAGCAGCATGAGAAGACAGGGCTAAGGATAAAAGAGAGGCAAGCGCGACTCGTAACATAAACAACTCCTAGTTAATAACATTTGTCGCATATGATAGGTCGGTTATATGACACTTTTGTGAAATTCCATACGCTCGATGTATAGCTGTTCGCTTGATGAGTGATAGCTTTTTGGGTTTACGAAAGTAAGATTCGTTTCTGGGAGCAGGACGGGTATTTTGATTGCGCTTGTTCGCTAAAATGTTTGTTGAGTCCTAAGCTAAGTAGAGGAATTCACTACTTAGAAGTTTCTATGATGTTACAAGGGGTGTTATGTCCGTCATTCATATCGAACTGAATCGTCTTTTAATTGGGGCTGAGAGGCTCTGTACATCTCGAAATCGCAGTTTACCTGTCGAGCTAGGTAAATCCCTATATGAAGAGTGTGAGGGTGGTGTGCTGTTTTCTCAGGCGCATTATCTACTAGACTCATCTCACAGTGATTATACAAACGAGATCGCCTGCGTGACTTTTGATGAGTCGTTATCTTGTTGGTTAGTGATGGTGCCGCTTGAAGGGGATGTTGAAACCGACTCTGTGAATTGGGGGCCTTATCCGTACCTGCCTAAATCGAAGGATCTTGATGCTATTTTGGCGGAAATAGAAAAAGACCCTAAATCGTACTTCTGGTCATAGTCACTCTGGCTTCACGTTTGCTGGTGGCCTGCACGCAAAGCTGAATCAATGAGTCTAAAAACTCAACCACTGAATCCCAAAACCAAATGATCTCATCTCACATCCAAGTGGCTTAATATTGAAGCCACTTGGTTTACACCAGTTCCCAACTAAGATGTTCACGTCAATCTATTGCTTTGTTTGTTTAAACTTGCGGCTGTACGCTTTGCAGTTGTGCTTGTGCCACTAGCGATCGGAAGTCTTTTGGTGTTTTGCCGTGATACGTTTTAAAGGCCGTGCTGAAGTGAGCGGCACTTTTAAAACCGGACTCATACGCGATTTGAGTGATCGACTTATCCGATGTTCTTAGCTGGGTGGCTGCATGAGCAATACGTTTTATCTTTAATAGGTTTGAGAACGACAGATCTTCAGCGGATAAGCGACGTTTAAGCGTAGCCGGTGACATTCCCATGTAACTGGCGAGCGTATCCAAAGAGATATTGTTTTCAATGTTTTGCTCGATGTAATGAATGACTCTTTGGGTCACGGTTAACCTTGAAGCTCGAGCAATAATAGCCAATAGAGCAGGGTACTGTTCCACCATCAAAGACAGCAAACTTAAGCCTAATTGAGTGAGTGCGTAGTCATTCTGAGAAGAAGAGTTGGCGAGTGACATGATGAGATCTTTCAACTGACAGAGCTCAGTATCCGTTTGATTGAACTTAATGTACTTGTCTGGGATTCGAGTGGATTCTAAATCGCTGAACTGATTAATGAACTTCTGAAAGATAGCCAAATCAAAATCTAAGCAGGTTGCGCTGAATTCGCCATTTTCAGTGTTAACCGTGATGTCTTTAATCTGACCAGAATTGTAAAGGGTGAAATCGCCCGCTTGCAACGAGGCTTGAGTACCATTGGGTAACACAAAAGAAATGCTGCCTTTCGATACCATGAAGATACCGTTTTTAGAGGCAGGATAACGTTCTCGTCTCCTGGGAATGAAGTTTCTGAACTGAGTAACTGTGATTGATGACATAGTGAGCTTCTTTGACGTTGTAAATTGATTGCTTATTGATTGTTTTTTTTAAGTATTGTTTAAGCATGAGACATTTACAAAAAAGGCGCTAATAATTAGCGCCTTTAGAAGTGAACCTTTGAAGCTTTTGACCTTGAAAGCTTTGACCTTGAAAGTCGTAACTTTGAAAGCTGTAGCTGTTAAAGCCTTTAAGCTTCGGTTTCGTTTGTCGTTTCAGGCTCGCTAGGCAAGTCCGCAAATACTTGAGTAGGTTTTGCTACTAAGTTACGGTTTTCCTGATTAACTTCTGAGAGAACTACTTCTAAAACGTCTCCCAGTTTGTATACCATTTCTTTATCGATAGATACAGTACCCATATCACCGTTGCACTCTATTCTTTCTTTATTATCAAGAATGAGAGATCCAGGGATAAATGCAGCAGCACCATTTTCAAGTAAACGTACACGCATACCTGCTCGGTTAATATCGAAGATCTCTGCTTGGAAACGAGTTTCTTCTACTGGGGCATTGGCTAGAGTGCGAGCATACAACCAATCGCCAACATTACGCTCAGCCATGCCGTGGTGACGGCGGTGCAGGGCAAGTTCATCACCAATGGTTTCATCTGGTGTTTGAATTGGCGCTTTACCTAAGATGTGTGCTTTCAGCATACGGTGGTTAATCATGTCGCCATATTTACGAATTGGAGAAGTCCAAGTTGCGTAAATATCTAAACCCATCGCGTAGTGCGGTGCAGGCTCATTGCTGATCTCGCTGTAGGCTTGGAATTTACGAATACGGTTGTCGTAGTAGCTGTTGTCTAAAGAACCTAACCAACGACGTAGAGTAGCAAAACCTTCTAGAGAAACGATTTGCTCTTCAGTGAACGGTGTTTCCGCTTGCGGGTTTACCAGTTCAAGAACGTCAGAGATTTTCTCAGCCTTGAAACCAGAGTGGCAGTTAAACACACCTTGGTTGAAGCTTTCTTTTAGTACTCGGCCTGCACAGATGTTCGCGCTGATCATTGATTCTTCAACCAGCTTGTTTGCGCTACGACGCATGTCAGCGTGGATAGCGACAACATCGTTATCTTCGCTCAGTTCAAAGCGGTAGTCAGGGCGATCTGGGAACACAACAGCGTTTGCTGAGCGCCATGCTGAACGCGCTTGAGCAAATTGGTGAAGATCAGAAACAATTGCAGCAATCTCTTCTGATGGTTGCCATTTCTCTGATGCACCTGTTTCTAGCCAGTCTGATACGTTGTCGTAAGCAAGACGAGCATGAGATTTGATGTTTGCAGCGAAGAAGTTAATGTCATCACCGATAACGCCATCTTTAGATACCGTTACTGTGCAGCAAAGTGCAGGACGAACTTCGTTCTCGATCAGTGAACATAGGTTGTCAGCAAGATCACGAGGCAACATTGGAATGTTGCGACCAGGAAGGTAGATAGTGAAACCGCGCTCGCGAGCCACTTTATCCATCGCATCATCTGGAGAGATGTAAGCCGTTGGATCAGCAATTGCGATAGTCAGTTCAAAATCACCGTTCTCTTTCTTCTTCGCGTAAAGTGCATCATCCATGTCTTTTGTGCTTTCGCCATCAATAGTCACAAAAGGGACGTGCGTCATGTCTACACGTTCAAGATCGGCGTCATCGTTGATTAGCCAGTTGTCGATGCCTTCAGGCTCGCTGTTTGGTAGATCGTTTTGTGCCAGTGTTACCCACCAAGGTGCAATCTTGTCGTCAGCGTCTGTGATTTTCTCAGAGATCTGAGCCAAGAAGCCGTTGTCACCTTTTAATGGGTGTTGAACGATATGAGCAACAACCCAGTCACCTTCTTTAAGCGTTTCAGGGTTCAGCCCCTTCATTGCTTTCGCTTTAAGTTGCAGTTTTTTGAGCTGCGGGTGATCAGGAACAACGTTCAATCGGCCTTTGAAAAGCTTAACTCGCGCAATAAAGCGAGTAAGACCTTGTTCAACTAATTCCTCAGGCTCTGCTACTTCGCGCTCTTTCTCTGTGCGAATGATGGCAATCACCTTGTCACCGTGCACACATTTCTTCATGTATGGAGGTGGGATAAAGAAGCTTGTTTTGCTATCAACTTCGAGAAAACCAAAGCCTTTTTCAGTGGCTTTGATAGTACCTTCCTTTTTAGGGAGGGTTTCTTGGATTTGCTGCTTGAGCTGAGCGAGTAGAGGATTATCTTGAAACATTTGACTTTTATCTAACGAGAACAATTGAGCACACTATAATCATTGCGAGGCCCGATTACTACTTAAAGCCGAAGAGAGCGTAAATTAATTGCCCTCTTATTTAACTCTATCAATTTGGTCGAACTCTATCGCCCTGACGAGATATTCATCAAGTTTTGACGATATGATAGCCAGTATTGATAGAAAACCGAAAAATATGTGATGTATTTCAATTTTTTCTGGCTTTTTTTATGCATTTAGGGAATAATCCGCCTCCCTTAGACGTCCCTAATGGCTTGAAGTGTTTTATTACTGCTTCGTAACTCTGAATGGAATCAGTATCTGATTGGATCAGTATTGGAATTGATAGAGCTCCCGGGACCTTTTGTTTACTTATATATAGTGGGATCCCAATGTCCGAATCTGTAATTCAATTTAATGAATTAGCCCTAAACGATAACATTCTTTCAGCTCTTGATAGCATGGGTTTCGTTTCTCCGACTCCAATCCAAGCAGCAGCTATTCCTCTTCTTCTTGAAGGCCGTGACGCACTAGGTAAAGCACAGACTGGTACTGGTAAAACAGCAGCATTCTCTCTGCCTTTACTTAACAAAATCAACCTGAACCAACACAAACCACAAGCAATCATCATGGCTCCTACTCGTGAGCTAGCGATTCAAGTTGCTGCGGAAATCAAAAACCTTGGCCGTGATATCAAAGGTCTTAAAGTTATTGAAATCTACGGTGGTGCTTCAATTGTTGACCAAATGCGTGCTCTAAGCCGCGGTGCTCACATTGTTGTTGGTACTCCAGGTCGTGTTAAAGACTTACTAACTCGTGACCGTCTACACCTAGATGAAGCACACACATTTGTTCTTGATGAAGCAGATGAAATGCTGAAAATGGGCTTCGTAGATGACGTTACTTGGATCCTAGAGCAAGCTCCAGAATCTGCACAACGTGTACTTTTCTCTGCAACTATGCCTCCAATGGTTAAGACTATTGTTGACCGTTACCTACGTAACCCGGCTAAAGTTGACGTTGCTGGTACTAACCACACAGTTGATAAAGTAGCGCAGAACTTCTGGGTTGTTAAAGGCGTAGAAAAAGACGAAGCAATGTCTCGTCTTCTAGAAACTGAAGAAACTGACGCGTCAATCGTATTCGTACGTACTCGTCAAGACACTGAGCGTCTAGCTGATTGGCTATCTGCACGTGGCTTCAAAGCTGCTGCACTGCACGGTGATATTCCTCAGTCTCTACGTGAGCGTACTGTTGATCACATCAAACAAGGTGTTATCGACATCCTAGTTGCAACTGACGTTGTAGCTCGTGGTCTTGATGTTCCACGTATCACTCACGTATTCAACTACGACATCCCATTCGATGTTGAATCTTACATCCACCGTATTGGTCGTACTGGCCGTGCTGGACGTAAAGGTAAAGCGATCCTACTAGTTCGCACTAACCAAATTCGTATGCTTCGCACAATCGAGCGCGTGACTAAGTCTCAAATGGAAGAAATCCAACTTCCTCTACGTGACCAAGTTGCTGCTGCACGTGTTGCTAAGCTTGGCGCTGAACTTGAAACTGAGAAAGAAAGCAAAGCACTAGAAAACTTTGCAGGTCTTATCTCTACTCTTCAAGAGTCTCTAGAAGTTGATGCTGCTACTCTAGCTGCAATGCTTCTTAAGCGTCAGCAAGGTAAGAGCCCACTATTCTACGTTGGCGAAGACCCAATGATCGCTGCTATTGAGCGTGATAAGAACCGTCGCAAAGAGCGTCGTGAAGATCGTGAAAACGGCCGTGACGGTGGTGGTCGCAACTTCAATACTCAAGATTGGGATACTTACCAACTACAAGTTGGCCGTGAGCAAGGCGTTCAGGTTAAAGACATCGTTGGCGCACTAGCAAACGAACTTGGCCTAACTAAAGGTTCTATCGGTGCTATCAAGCTAGACCAAGGTTCTACTTACGTTCAACTGCCAAAAGCAATGAACTCTGAAACTGCTGGTAAGCTAAGCAAACTTCGCATTCGTCAAAAAGAAGCTGGCGCTGTAGTTGTTGATTTCAATGACTTCCGTGAGCCTCGTCGTGGTGGCGGCGGTCGTGATGGCAACCGTGGTGGCAACCGTGGCGGTCGTGATGGTGGCGGCTACCGTGGTAACCGTGAAGGCGGCAACCGCGAAGGTGGTAACCGTGAAGGCGGTCGTGGTGGATACCGTGGCAACCGTGATGGTGCTCGCGATGGTAACTCTGCTGGCGGACGTGATGGCGAACGTCGTTTCGACCGTAACCGTGGTGGCGATCACCGTGGTAACTTCCGTGGCGAACGTGGCCATGGTAACGGCAATGGCGGTGGTAACCGTGGTCGTCGTCCAGAGCGCAACGAAGGTTAATCAACCTGTCGCTTAGACGCTTTAGTCTAGACACTGAATTTAAAAGCCGAGCGTAATGCTCGGCTTTTTTGTGCCTGCTATTTGAACTTAAGCTTTGGTTGGCTCGATATTCGTAGCTAACTTACTTTAATCAAGCTTCGTCCCTGTAACTATGCTTCGTCCATGAAACTAAGCATCGCGCCTAGAACGAATGTTAGTGCCTAAACTTAGCTGTATCGCGTTCTAAGCCTATACTAAAAGAACGTGCTACAAGGTGCTAAAACAAAGAGTGAAGGCTATCTAAGCGACATTACAATGCATTTGTTCGTAGAGTTGTGCTCGAAGGCTATCAAAAGAGATCGGATCACTATTCTCAACTCCCGGGAGCTTTTTGACTCAAGCACTGAGCAATTGAGAAATCGAGCAATAAGTTATCGGTAATGATAAGCAGACGAAAGGGAAGGGCGGTTGTTTTTTAAGCGAATTACCTGCATTTGTTCGAGTCGCTCTAATTAACTGAATCAAGTTAAAAATAATGTGAGCACTCGTTTGCGTCACCTGTTCATTAATTTTCTTATTCAACTATTTTTTAATTTCGCTCTCGAAATAAATAATTTGATGACTAAGATCAACTTAATTGTGTTCATTTAGTGATTTTTTCAAAACAAAAGTTGAAAGATTCAAAAATTATTGAATAATGGGCTTAACTAAAATTGAAGTAAACACTTCATCCAATTCGTACTGAAACAGGATCCATATCCAATGTCTAATTCGTTTGTTCTGGTTATTAACTCGGGTAGTTCATCCCTAAAATTTGCTGTAATCGATTCTGTTTCTGGTGAAGCAGTATTAAGTGGCCTAGGGGAGTGTTTTGGTCTTGAAGATGCTCGTATGAGCTGGAAATATCAAGGCGAGAAAACTGAAATTGCCATTCAAGGCGAAGATAACCACCACAAAATTGCCATTGGCAAATTGGTTGGCCTGATGGAAGATCTAGGCTTCACTGCTGATATCGTGGCTATCGGTCATCGTATCGTTCACGGTGGTGAGAAGTTCACTCAAACCGTTCGTATTACTGAAGAAGTAACGAACGAAATTGAAAGCCTATCTGATCTAGCTCCACTTCATAACCCTGCAGGAGCTGTCGGCATTCGTGCTGCGATTGAAGCTTTCCCTTCTCTACCTCAATTTGCTGTATTTGATACGGCTTTTCACCAAACAATGCCACAACGTGCATTCACTGGTGCAATCGCAAAAGAGCTATACACAGACTTCGGCGTGCGTCGTTACGGTTTCCACGGTACGAGCCACTACTTCGTGAGCCGTGAAGCTGCGAAGATGGTTAACAAGCCTATCGAAAAATCTAGCTTTATCTCTGTTCACCTAGGTAATGGCGCATCTGTATGTGCAATCAAAGACGGTAACAGTGTTGATACTTCAATGGGCTTCACACCACTTTCTGGCCTAATGATGGGCACACGTTGTGGTGACTTAGACCCGGGCATCATCGAGTACCTACTTAAGAAAGGTTGGTCACAAGAGCAAGTCTTCAACTCTCTAAACAAGGAGTCTGGCTTCCTTGGCGTGTCTGGTCTTACGAGCGATGCTCGTGGCATCTTAGAAGCAATGGAAGAGGGCCATGAAGGCGCTAAGCTTGCGTTTGAGGTGTTTACTTACCGCGTATCAAAATACATTGCTTCTTACCTTGCAACGTTAGATTCTTTAGACGGCATCATCTTCACTGGTGGTATCGGTGAGAACTCTCTACCAATTCGTCGTGAAATCCTAAACAACCTTAAGATTCTAGGTTTCGTTGAAGATGTAGCAGGTAACGAATCTGCTCGCTTTGGTGCTGAAGGCATCATCGCTAAGTCTGAAATGCTAAACGCATTAGCAATGGTTATCCCAACCAACGAAGAATTCGTGATTGCTCAACAGTCGGTAGAACTTCTGTAATAGAGTCTAAGCAAGTCAAATAGCGAAAAGCGAGCCCAAGTGGCTCGCTTTTTTGTTTTATATGTTGGTTAAATCATCACGAACGATACTTTCTTGGTCTAGTAGATCTTCGAGTCAGCGAGGCTAGATCTGGCTTATTTATGCCCCAAAACGTGCCAGAGTAACATTGAAATTGATTAAAATTCCCGTAGTTTGACTGACTTTATCTTATGTATAGAGGTCTGGCTATGTGAGCTTATTTGCTGATCCACTACAACACAATTAAAATCGAACTTAGAGCATTTCTCTAAAATGGTATTTTGGAACGTTGTTTAGTTGACCTGTCTACAGGTATCGAGTTTAAAATGCGCCGCTTTGTAAATATCTAGACCTGAAAGGCTTCATTCCATGTATCAATTTCTTTTAAATAAAACGGTGCAGCACTCTAAACTATTAACGTTCTTTAATACGCTTTCACCACCTTCTAAAGGAGTGACGTTAGCGCTTATTTCTACAGCACTATTTACCATCGTCGGTGTGTTCGTGCGCAAACTGAGTGCGGATTACGATACCTTTCAAATCCTGTTTTTTAGGCAGTTCATTTTTATGTTGTTGCTTGTCCCTGCAATGATTCAAAATGTTGATTCATTACTAAAACCCAATAAAGTGCCATTACATATTTTGAGGATACTGGGCGCATTTATCGCGTTGTATTTTGGGTTTGTTACAGTGAGTAATATTCCTTTTGCCGATGCGACCGCCCTTGGCTTTTTACAAGTTATTTTTGTTGCGGTGATTGCTCGGGTTGCACTTAACGAGCAAATTACAGGAACTCGGATATTTACTATTATCGTTGGGTTTATCGGGGTTATGATCGTTGTTCGTCCAACGTTTGAAGATAGCCATTCAATTTACATCCTTTCAGGTGTAGTTGCCTCATTAGGAGCAGGCGTTGCAGTTATATGTGTAAGGAAGGTCGCTCAGAGTGAGCCTAAAATTACATTGATGGCTTATCAAGCTCTCACTATTGGATTCATTGCACTCTTGCCCACATTATTTTTATGGCGTACACCAACACTGGAAGATTTTATGTGGCTTCTAATGGTCGGTGGTATCTCTTCATTAGCACAATACGTTGGTATCTCCGCTTATAAGTGGGCGCAAGCAAACATCATTGCCAACGTAGAGTATGTGAAGATTATTTATTCAATTATCATAGGAATTGTCATTTTTTCAGAAGTGCCCGATACATGGTCGATTGTTGGTGCATTAGTTATTCTTGCTAGCGCGTTAACTCCAATGATTTGGTCATATCACCGTCGAAAAAGTCAGGGAGAATCTCAATGCTGAGTATCAAACAATTTTGTGAGCAGTTAGGTGTGTCACGCACGACAGTCCTTTATTACGAAAGGCAAGGTTTGATCACCTCTGCAAACAGAACTTCTAGTGGATATCGAATGTATGGTGAAGGTGAACTTGAAAGGTTTAGAGCGATCCTTGCTTATCGATCCTATGGTATTCCCGTTAGTGAAATCGCAAGCCTTGTACAGCAATCAAAAGACCGAGATGCAATACTGAGAAAACAGTTTACATCCTTAGATTTAGAGATTCAAAAATTGCGTCAGCAACAACGCTCAATAATGACTTTGCTAAAAGAGCCTGACCTGCTAAACCAAGGACAATTAACTAAGGAACGCTGGACTGAAATACTTAGAGAGTCAGGAATGAATGAACAGGATATGCTTAACTGGCACAAGCAATTTGAGACGATGGAACCATTGGGACATCTTAAGTTTTTGCAGTCCCTAAATATTGATGAGGATGAAATAGAACAGATAAGAGTGACATCTCGTAACTCATGAGTTTGACTTGAAGCTTCAAATGAACGATTCTGTAATGCTGCGTTAATTTTACCGCACTAGTTGTAGTAGCAACTCAGGCTTTATAAAATAGGTAAAATATGAAATTCCCAACAACACTTCCAGCGACTCATACACAACTTCTTCTAAAAATTGTTACCGCTTTGTCTAGTGATCCGCGTATTTGCGGTATTAGCGCTAGTGGCTCTTATGCTTCAGATTCAATGGATGAGTACAGTGATCTTGATTTGGTCATTGCCATTAACCCTAACGACTATGAAAAGGTTATGCAACAGCGTCTCGACATCCTAAACGGTTTAGAAGGAAAGGTAGCCGCCTTTACAGGTGAACATGTAGGTGAGCCGAGATTAATGGTGTCTATTTTTGAGCCTCATGCTGTGCATGTTGATTTCAAATTTGTGGCGCTGACTGATGCAGCTACGCGAGTGGATGATAACCAAGTGTTGTGGGAGCGAGACAGTTTACTCACTGATGTATTTGCAACGACTCAACCACAATACCCTCAACCAGACCCACAATGGGTCGAAGACCGATTCTGGATTTGGATACACTACGCCGCGACTAAGATTGCACGAGGAGAGTATTTTGAAGCGTTAGAATTTATCTCTTTCCTTCGCCAAAACGTCCTATCTCCTCTAGCGTTGAAACAAGCAGGATTAACACCTTCAGGTGTTCGTACTATTGAAAAGCGTTTACCTGATTTTGCTGCTCAACTGATAAAAACGGTTGCCATACCACAACGTAGTTCTTTGGTGGCAGCAGTAGAGCAATGCATCTCGATCTATTTGACACTTCGCACATACGAAATAATTGATAAAAACATAGAAGCAGAACGCGTTTGCGTTGCATATTTCCGCGCGGAGTGTTGTTAAAAATAGAGAAGATGGAATGTTCACATCAGCTATCAGAATTACAGAGGACAGCAGTTTATGAAACAGCAAACGATCAATGTATTACATGTTTTTCCAGAGCTAAATGCTGGATTGATAAAACTTTTAAATGAGATCGCACCAGAGGATTGGGAAAATGAAACCTGCTTAAAAGGTCGAAGTGTCAAAGATCTTGTGAGCCACTTAGTCGATACCTCTCTTAGACGATTAGCTATCGATAGAGACGGGTATTTTTCAACAGTGCCAGAGATAAATTCACATCAAGATTTAGTGAACTTTATCCAAACGCAAAATAACGACTGGATTGTTGCGACTAAAAGGTTAAGCCCTAAGATTCTTATTTCTCTCCTTCAATCTTCAGGTGAGGAGTTGACGAATTTCTTAATGACATTAGATCCACACGGAAAAGCGCTTTTTCCAGTGGACTGGGCTGGCGAAAGCGAATCTGAAAATTGGTTTGATATTGCGCGAGAATACACAGAGAAATGGCATCATCAAATGCAGATTAGAGATGCAATTGGTATTGAAGGTGAGTTATATGAAAAGAAATACTTTAAACCCATCATCGAAAGCTTTTTGAAAGCGATTCCAAATGCTTATAGCAAACTCAATAAGTCGGATTTTACTCTTACCATTGAGATAACTGGTGACTGTGGTGGAATATACACACTTCATAAAGATTCACATTCAGTCTCGTTTATTTCTCCTATTCAGTCAGAAAATCAAGTTTCAATTGAACAAGCAGAATTTTGTAAATTAGTGACTAATAGTAAACCTAAGGATGAAGTCAAAATTATCGCAAGAGGTGATGAAACCATTACTAGTCATTTCAAAACTGTTGTCGCTGTCATGTCTTAACTAATAGTATCCTTTCACCATAATGATGATAGGCCGTAAATTTCATACTCGATAAGAGATTAGACCTGAAATACTTACATTTTCAGGCTTAATCCATCGGTTCTCAATATTTTCAGTTATCCGTTAAGCACTAAATTAGCAAAGGCGCTGACACGTTTTTGTCCAAATCCGCGTTAGTAGGTGCAATACTAATAGCTTGCTAACCAACGAAGAATTCTTGATTGCTCAACAGTCAGTAGAACTTCTGTAATAGAGTCTAAGCAAATCAGATAATGAAAAGCGAGCCCAAGTGGCTCGCTTTTTTTTCATTGAGAATAATAATGAGCTGGCTGACTTGTGCCTTTAAGCTAATTCCGACGCTCTAGTTAATCGATTTTCTATATTCGATTGGGGTCATCCCTGTCTTGGCTTTGAACAGTTTTGATAGATGTTGTGGGTACTCAAACCCTAATCCATAAGCAATCTGGCTGACTTGCTCATTCGTGCTTAACAGAGCATTCTTAATGCGCTCTATTAGGTGGTCTTGCATATACTGTTGTGCATTGCGACCCGTAGCACTCTTCATCATATCGCTAAGATAACAGCTAGACATACACATCGCTTCGCTCAGGTATTTCACGGTTGGCAAGCCGTTCTCAACAACTTTCTCAGACTCAAAATACTGTTTCAATATACCGTCGACTCTCTCCATCAAATCAAGGTTATGATTCTGACGAACAAGGAACTGACGTTCATAGTAACGAGTACAGTAATTTAGAATTAGCTCAATATTAGAAACAATTAGGCGTTGAGTATGCGTATCAATGTTCTGGCTGTATTCCTCTTTAACCTGACTGACCAAATCACTCAAAATCATCTTTTCTCGTTCTGATACATGCAGTGCCTCATTTGTATCGTAAGAGAAGAAAGAATAACTTTCCATTTGGCTTGCCAGACCTGAGCGACGAATCAAATCCGGATGGAATAACAACACCCAACCTTGCTCATCTTCGGTTTCGCCAGTATTGCTATAGTGTTGTGCTTGACCGGGCTTGGTAAACACCATGCTACCTTGATCATAATCGTAGTGATTTCGACCGTAGGCGATGTCGCCGGTAATACCAGATTTCAATGCTATTTGATAAAAATCATAAACATAGGTAGCGTCACCATAATCATAACGGGTCACCTTTTCATCAATCTGAATTAACGAAACGAGTGGGTGCATTGGTGCGGGCAATCCAAGTGCTTTGTGTACTTGGGCAATCGTCTTGATGTGAATGATATTTGACATAATTAACCTAACGATTTAGTCACTCGGGTATAAATCTAACACGCGAACTTTCAATTTCTCCGCCATCTTTTGATACTGTTGCTGAGTATGTGATTCATCCCAAAAATTCACGTACACTCCGGTGTAGTCTTCGTGAATCGTAAACTTAGTTCCAAGCTCATGCGGCTCTATGTAATAGTGCTGGTCAAAAGTAATGATGCCCCAAACACCGCCTTTGTGATTAAGGTGGGTATAAGGCGTTATTTCAATCACTTCTGAAGAGATATTTGCCCCTTTCGACTCTGTCTCTTGAAAGTGATACGTCACTTTATTACCTACTTCAAGGGTACCTTTAACTAAGGTGATTGCAGGGTTCCACTCCTGATAGCGCTCAATGTCTGTGAGTACCTGCCATACATTTTTAGGTGCACTAGGAATAATCACTTCGGTGTGAACCGACTTTGAACTCAGCGCCGCACTGACCGACATACTTGCAGCAAGTAATGCTTGAGAACTAAAAATAGGCATGGCAAGTCTCCAATATTGTGTGAGTTTACATGGTTACAGTTAGCGAACCATAAAATCGATAATTCGGTCGAACGCTCTATCGCTTAGGAAACGTCTCATCAGCAGTGTTGTGGTGGAAAATTTACCTGCTGCGTAGCGTGTTTTAGGTTTTGGGCTGTTGATGATTTCTTGAATAACCTTTGAAATCACCGAAGTTGGAGAGCCTGCGCCATCTTTACCTGATTCTTTAAGACTCAAATTTGAGACTCGTTTTGCTAAATCTTGGTATGGGCCATTCCCCGAATTTCCCAATACCTGTTTTGACATTACTTCAGGGAACTCGGTCTTAATTGCCCCTGGCTCAAGAACCACAACATTGATGCCTTTCGGTTCTAATTCTAGTCGTAAACAATCACTGAAGCCTTCTATAGCGTGTTTACTTGCATGATACCAAGCGCCCATTGGCGCATAAATCTTACCGCCTATCGAAGAGGTGTTGATAATGGTGCCTGATCTATCCTCTCGCATGAATGGCGTCACTAATTGAGTTAGGCGAGCGAGCCCAAACACATTTACTTCGAACTGATATCTTGCGTCGTCTAGGCTTGTTTCTTCTACCGAGCCATACAAACCGTAGCCTGCATTGTTCCACAAGACATCAATGCGACCTTGCTCGTCGATTATCTGGTTTACACAACGAGCAATGTCTTGTTCGTTTGATATATCGAGTTGAAGAACATACCCACCGGCTAACTTGAGATCATTCATCTCTTCCACACGGCGAGCAGCACAATATACGATGTAACCTTGCTTTATTAGGTCCATTGCTGTGTCTTTGCCCATACCAGAGGATGCCCCGGTAATGAAAATAACTTTTGCGGTATTCATATTACTTTCCATTTTAAATCAATTAGAAATTTGAGCTATCGCTGAGGCTTACATGTACTTATCGAAGAAGGCACTTAATCGTTCTGGTGATTGACCCAACCAGTCATAAGCGGCTGCGCGGTTTTTGTCTAAATCCAGCATTAACAGCTCTTTCTCTCCGCCAAGTAGTCGGTAATATTCACCTACTTGATCTAATTTGGTCCATGGATCATTTCTGTTTTGGATCACCAGGGTTGGCACCTTGATGTTTGACACATAATCGAAAAATGAACCAGATAGGTCGGCGCCACCACGCTTGATATTGTATTGATTAATCCGATTGGTTAAGAAACTTGGAACGCCCATTGCTCCCATATAATCGACATAACGTAGCGGCTGAACGGATATGAGTGCTTTGACGTTCGGGTAGTTTTGCAAACCATTCTCTAATCCATAAGCAAAAGCGGTTGAACTGGTTCCCATACAGATACTGAGCAGTCCAATCTTGCTCTCTTTGTATTGCGAGTGTGTTGAAATAAAGTTCACCGCAGCAACAACGTCTTTTGCTTCCTCACACCCCCATGCAATATATGGGTTTGTTCCTTTGCCACTGTTACCATGATTGCGTAAGTCATACATCAGAACACTGTAGCCTTGCTCAACTAGGTGCTTTGCTTGGCGCAGAAAAGAGATGTTCTTTTTGTAGAGCTTGATGAGTCCTTTACCTTCAGGAGTGAAACCCGCACGACTGCATTGGACCCCGAAGTGTGATTGGATGATGACTTTATCTGACGAGCCTTCGATTAACCAGCCTGATAATGTCACACCATCTTCAGCTTTAAAGGTCACATCTTTATAGCTCAATCCATACAGCTCTGGCGTTTCGAATACAGGTGATTGACCACTTTTTGTCATCATATCTGCAAGGTATTTTGTAATCATGACCATCTCTCCGTATCAAAGTACTTTAGAACGGGAGTAAGTATATCGAGGATGATTTTTGAGCATGTATACAGATCCTAGGAGAACGTATACATATTCAATTTAGCTTGAAAACAACAATAGCTACTCGGAAATAGCATAGTATGAACACTTATCTTGAGAACAAGAAAATGGCTTATTGCAAGTGGTTTAGCCGAGTGATTGCAATACTTGAGGTAATCCGAAAGAGTAGACAACACTAAAATTATTGGCTCAGAAAATTCTAAAAATTCGTTAGCGTAAGCTGAACTAATAGCTTGCCAACCAACGATGAATTCGTTGTCGCTCAACAGTCGGTAGAACTATCTGTAATAGAGTCTAAGAAAACCAGATAATGAAAAGCGAGCCCAAGTGGCTCGCTTTTTGTGTCTAGTAAAGGTGCGTCTGAACGTTTTAACTGGGGGGGATAGCCAACAAGGCGTTCGTCAAACAGTTTTAGAACAGAGCTTCAATTAAGACTCATCGGGTGCTCTGGAAGAGCTAAGGTTATTTAGTCCCTGAGCGGTAGTTTGGATCTGTCCAGCATCGAGGTAACTCTTCCCCTGACATAAACATCAGTTCGGACTTTTTAAACATCTCAGGGTCTTGCTGTTCTTCACCTGCTTGAAACCGACCTTCGATACTGTCTTGAAATAAGTTGGTTAATTTGGTCATTTCAGTTACATCAACGAGGTCACCGCTCTTTTTCTCTTTTAGAAACATTTTTTTGCCCTCAATCTAATCGGTCACCCCTAATTATAATTGCTATTTGGGAAATGAGAGTCTTTTCAATTCCGGCACTTCTTGACTAAGCAGACCCCAGAGCTACGCTTATGATCATCGACAACCCAATCGATGAACAAACTTATCCTCAACAAATAAATGGAGTCGCGATGTCATCTGCCCATATTGCAAACAATCTCAGTGAACTGATTGGCGATACCGATCTTGTTAGAATCAACAGCCTTTCAGAGATATCAGGTTGTGAGATTCTCATTAAGTGCGAACACCAGAACCCGGGTGGTTCGATTAAAGATAGAGCGGCACTTCAGTTGGTTATGGATGCAATAGAAGCCGGTAAGCTTAAGCAGGGAATGACAATCGTCGAAGGTACTGCAGGAAATACGGGAATCGGCCTTGCTCTGGTGGCTAAATCCCTCGGTTACAAAATGTTGGTGGTGATGCCAAAAGGGCAGGCACAAGAGAAAGAGCGTATGATCTCGCTTTATAACGCTGAACTGTTATTGGTCGACCCTTGTCCCTTTGCAAATCCTGAACACTTTTACCATACGGCTAAACGGATCGGTGTCGAAAATGAAGATTATTGGTGGGCAGATCAGTTCGAAAATCTCAGTAATTATCGAGCGCACTATTTAAATACTGGACCGGAAATATGGCAGCAAACTCAAGGGAATATTGATGCTCTAGTTTCAGTGGTGGGGACTGGTGGAACCATTGCCGGAAACTCGCACTATCTATCTGAGCAGAAACCTAATCTCGAAACTTGGTTAGTTGACCCAAATGGGTCCGGCATTTATTCGTTTCTACGTAATGGACACTATAAATCAACGGGAAGCTCGTTCACAGAAGGAATAGGGATCATGCGAACGGTTGAAAATTTCAGGCAGGCAAAAATCAATCGTGCCATCACGCTTCCCGATCAGGATTTGGTGACGATATCCCGAGTTGTTGCGGAGCATGACGGTATTCTTCTAGGAAGCAGTTCGTCATTGAACGTAGCTGGTGCACTATACGCTGCGGCTAGAATGGGGAAAGGGAAAACCATCGTTACATTTAGCTGTGATCTTGCTGAGCGCTCGTATTCGAAGCTGCATAACGAAGCGTTTCTGAAAGAAAAGGAGATACAGCTTAATAAAGAAAACCTTTCTCAACTATGGGCTCGTTATCAAGCAGAAGATGGCAGCATGGTTGTCAACGTATAGTTGTTCTAAGTTAATACTGGCCAGTGGTTTGCCACCCCTTTCGTGAGCGCTAAACATCCGTTAGCGCCAAATCTGGCACTATTGCTTGTTATTCGGGTAGTGAATCACATTATTAAATACGGCATTACCTTCACCGATATTTTTGTAGCCATGCTTCTGGTTAGCGTTAAAGCGAACGGCTTGTCCTGCCTGTAATGTTTGCCATTCACCATCAAAAAGCACGGCCATCTCTCCGGAAATACATAATATATGTTCAGTGACACCAGTGTTATGCGGGTCGGATTCATGCTGATAGCCAGGGGCGAGGGTTAGCTCGAAGATCTCAAACCCAAGTGCCTCTTCAAAAGGAAATAATAAGCTGACGAAGAAACCAACGTTATATTCTTCACGCCTTAACTCGTTTGCATCTCTGAATAAACTCGTCAGCTCATTGTTCGAACTTTCTGTGATGAAACTGGAAAATGACACTTCAAACCCAGATGCGATCTGCCAGAGCTTAGCGACGGTTGGGCTGGACTCCCCACGTTCAATTTGACCTAGCATTGCTTTGCTCACGCCAGTTTCTTTCGCTGTTTTGTCTAAGCTCCAGCCTTTTTCTTGGCGAAGGCGTTTCAAGTTAACACCAACTTTAATTTCTGTTTGCATATTTTCTCTACAAGTTTTTTATAAATAAGTTGTGCGTTATAGCGCACAGTGCTAGGTTTGGTCTATGGACGTTATAACGCACGCAGGAATAAATTAACATGACTAAGCTAAAATTTTCTCACGTCAGTACCGGCTTTATCGCTGTTTTCATTGGTTAGGCGAGCGCCGCGGCGATTATTTTCCAAGCGGCAATGAGTGCTGGAGCAACCGAAGAACAAGTGGCGTCATGGTTTTGGGCGTTGGGTATTGGCATGGGGATAACCACAATACTGCTCTCGTTTTACTATAAGAAGCCTGTGGTTACAGCGTGGTCGACGCCCGGAGCAGCGTTGTTAATCACATCTCTTGAAGGGCTGACAATGAATCAGGCTGTGGCCGTGTTTTTGTTCAGTTCGATGTTGATCACGTTAGTTGGATTAGCGGGGATATTTGAGAAAGTCCTAAAACAGATCCCAACATCGATTGCCTCTGCGATGCTCGCGGGGATTTTATTGCAATTCGGTTTGGGTTTGTTCACGTCGCTAATGGAAGAAGCTCAAGTCGTAGCGGTCATGCTCGCTGTATTTATTCTGGCGAAAGCGCGGTTAGGAAATTTACTGATCCCAAGCATTTTCATTATCGCACTGGTTATGTGTGTGGGTTTTGGCAAACTCGATGTCAGTCAGGTGACTATGGGATTGACGACCCCAGTGTTCATCACGCCCGATTTTGAGTTCTTTTCATTGTTCAGTGTCGGTATCCCACTGTTTATAGTGACGATGGCTTCACAGAACTTACCGGGATTTGCGGTTCTAAAAGCGAATGGATACCAAGTCGATTCATCGAAGATCATTACCACCACCGGGGTGACAGGTTTGATCTTCGCGCCGTTTGGCGGTTTTGCGTATAACCTTGCTGCGATTACGGGCGCTATTTGCATGGGCCCGAATGCGGATGGCAATCCAAAGACACGTTACATTGCGGGGATCTGTATGGGCGGGTTTTACTTGTTAGCTGGCGTGATGGGGATGTCATTTGTGTCGCTGTTTAGCGCTGTGCCCTCCGAGATTGTCATTGCGGTTGCTGGCTTAGCGGTGATGCCGACCTTGATGAATTGTTTAGCTGTTTCGATGGCAGACACCCACTATCGAGAGCCTGCACTGCTTACTTTCTTATTCACTGCTTCTGGCACCAATTTACTGGGGATCGGCAGTGCATTTTGGGGTTTGTGCATCGGGTTGTTTTGTTGCTGGTTACACAATTACAAAGCTAAGTCGCGTGAAGCAAGCAAGGCTTCGCAAACTTCGTCGTAATGAAACGACCCAAGATTAGGATCAGGTTCGCTGTGAATTAGAAACACCCGCAAGCTGTTTGAGTAGCAAGCCCAGTCATACTTGTGACTGGGCTTGCTTACAAAGGAATAAAGCTACTTAACTTCGTATCTCAGTAGCACTTCATTATCGAGAACGACATTTGTCGACCAGATAAAGCTTGCGCCAGCACCACTGAATTTTTCGATAAAGTTCATGTACGCTTTTTTATTGTTCACGCCAATATCGTCTTCTGAATATACCGATGCTTGAGGCCAAGATGTTGAATCGAACTCTTGGTTCATCCAGTTGGTTGGTGTTTCCCAATGAGCAGCATAGGCATCTTGACCGTGGTCAGTTCCTTCCGTGGTGCAGCTTTCAGAAAGACGCTTCCCGTCCACTTCACTCAAACAAGTCAGGTCATAAATCGGTGAGGTATAAAAGGTTTGTGCTTGCCATTCTGGTCCTGTCACGGTTCCGTCACTAAAGCTCGCGATAAAGCCACCATCACCAGCGTGGTATGCCTTTCCGCGGTTATCTTCGCTGCCAAGACCTAGGTTTTCTTCCCAATCAATCACTTTCACCGCAACCGTGTAAGGCTTCTTCACCTTAAATTTGACGATGTTTGAGTTAAACGGTGTGAAAGGAACAGTGTCTACCGCGATTAACTTGCCGTTGATATAAAGTTCGAAATAGTTATCGGCAAAAATATAGCCTGTTATTTCTTCTCCGTCTTGATCCACTATCGCTACAGGTACAGAGCTTTGATCGACTTCGGCTAGGCTGCTTGGCGTGGTGTTTGAGCACTCTTCATAAAGATCAAAGGCTTTTGGCCCTGTTGAAAAGTTGTTTTTGGCTGGAACCGTCCAAACCTTTCCTTCGGAGTCCGTAATTTCCCCGACGCCCGCCACTCGGCTACGTCCGTTTGCACACTCAAAGAGATTCGATTCAACAGTGGTCGCCACACCTTGAGTAATACTCGCTGAGCCTTGGTAATCACTGATGTTGCTGACCGAAGGCGTATCTGATGATGGTGAGCAGCCTGTTGCGAGCAAAGCAACCGATGAAAGGGCAAGGGCTTGATATTTTGTGATGATCATTGATTGGGTATCCGAGAAGGGCTGATTTAAATAAGCGTGGTTCAAAATAAGCCAAGTGCAAGTAAGTTAATTGAAAACAAAGCTATTTCAAACAAATCCGAGCTAAGTAGCCAAGTAAGCCGTGAACTCAAAGCTGATAGCTGGAACGACGAAACTAAGCAAGAGCTAAAGCAATTATGAGGTGCCACGCTTGTTATCTGATAAGGTATATATTACCCGTACAAATGTAAACAAGCGTAAAGCTGAGTAAGCATAGGTAAAACAGTGCTTTTATCGAATGATCACATCAGCTTGCGCGGCGCTGGTAAAAATACTCAGCATGAAGCGGTTTCAGGTTGTGATTGAGATAGTATTTTGCTACAAAACGCGCATAATCTCGCTATACAACATTTAAAGAAGAATTTACCTATGACTACCTTTCAATACTACTTTCACCAACTGCCTTGCTTCGACTGTAAAAAAACGACAGTAAGTACTGATCTTGGTTGGTTAACACCTGCGATGAAAGACGATGCTATCGCACAAGTGACAGCGACACTTGCACAAGGCGAGGTTACTCCTGATCTTTCAGCAGACGTGGTTTGTACGAAAGAGGAAGCTCGCGAGTACTTACTGCTTAACTTCTTTGGTTATTCAGAAGAAGAGCTAGCAAGCGGAATCGAAGCGGATGATGAAAAAGAAGTGGCAGACGAAATCGCAGAGCTACTAGAAGAAGGTAAAGACACTATCACCTTCGAACATGAGATTGCTCTTCAGTGCTGTGCTGACTGCGATGTTGAAGACGAGTCAAACTAAGCTTTTGTATTAAGAGTATTAAACTAAGTACTCTTATTAAGGTTCATCATGAAGCTATGATGTTCTAATGATGAAAGGCGTTAGCGAATTGAAGTTCGCTAACGCCTTTTTTGTCTCTCTGTTTCTTATCTTTAATCGGCATTCAATCTTAAGATGTTGTGCTTTCTATAATGCCTTGTTTGCTCAGTTGCGAAAGGATCTTTGCGGTCTTCTCTCTGAATAAATCTCTCAGTAGACGCACAGTAGGGGTGATGGATTGACGACTTGGACACACTAACCACAGTTCGGTAGGGGTCGGCTTAAATTCAGGCATAACTTTAATCACTTCACCTGAAAGCAGATGAGGTGACATGTCTAAACAAGATTTTATTGCCACTCCTTTACCTGCTATACACCAACGTCTTACAAGGTCTGCGTCGTTCGAAGCGCGATTTCCTTTTAGTTTCACTTTATGGTCTTGAGTCCCCTCGTTAAACACCCACTCGTCTTGCAACATGTCATGGAGTTGGTAAAGCAACCCATTGTGCTGCGCTAAGTCACTCGGGTGTTTTGGTGTGCCCTTTTCAGCCAAGTAGTCAGGAGCCGCACACAATATCCTCGGCACATCGCATATCTTGAAACCATACATGTTGGCATCGGTCGGGGAGCCGTAACGCAGCGCCATATCGACGGAATCTCGGTAAAAGTCGATATTGCTATCGCTGATGCTAGTACGAAGCGTCGCCTTTGGGTATTCAAGCAGGAACTCATCTAACCAAGGTGTGATTAGGTTGCGTCCTAGATCCGATGAAAGCGCAATACGAATTTCACCGTCAAGAATACCGAGCTCTTCGCGCATATTGAGCTTTGCTTGATCCAACATCTTTAAGGCTTGTTCGCATTCCGGTAAATAACGCTCGCCTGCTGAAGAGAGCCTTAGGTGGCGCGTGGTTCTTACAAATAACTCCGCACCGAGCGCTGCTTCAACACGTTTTACGGCTGCACTTGCTGTGGCAGTGCGCATATCAAGGTTGGTGGCTGCAGCGGTGATACTGCGAAACTCCGCCACTTTCAAAATGACCTGTAAGTCTTCAAGAAGCATATTATCTACCTGTATTGAATTATGTTCTAAACATGGCGTTGGGATATTTCCCCATCACAATATGCAGATGGGTTATGTCTACCTATTGCTTCTAAGTTAGCTTCAAACACTTAATTGTCAAAACTAATTTGATAATAATTCAAATATAAGGCTGTTTTTCATTAGTAATTTTCTCACTATCATTTTCCCATATCGACAACGTAGCGCAGTACACATCGTATGGACGAAGCTTACGATCTAGGGGGATAAGATGACTAAGAAAATCACAATGGGTGTAACGGATTTGTCGTTCCACCGTACGACCGCATCATTGGTTGCCAATGTATTGAAAGCCATGGGTTTTGAGGTAGAGCGTATTTTCTCTCCACATCAGGAGAACTTTGAAAAGCTGAAAACAGGCCAAGTGGATATGCTTTCTTCTGCGTGGTTGCCATCAAGTCACGGTATCTACAAAGCGGGTGTTGAAGAAGTTGAGCCACTTATCGAGCTTGGGCTTCATTATGAACCTTATGCTTTGTGGGGCGTACCAGACTATGTGCCTGAAGCGGCGGTTTCTGAAGTCTCTGATTTATTAAAAGCTGAAGTGATCGAGAAAATGAACTCGACCATCCAAGGCATCAACCTCGGCGCTGGTATTACACGCTTCTCTATCCAGATGATGAAAGATTATGGCCTGAGCGATGCTGGCTACCAGTTCTTTCCTGGCAGTGAAGACGATTGTTTCAGTGCCTTTGAAAGTGCAGTGGCAAACAAAGAGTGGGTGGTAGTGCCACTGTGGAAACCTCAGTTTTTGCACTATCGTTACGATATTCGTGAGCTCAAAGAGCCAAAAGGCCTACTCGGAATTGTGGACAGAGCAGTGCTTCTTTTAAGAGACGACAAGCAGCATCTGTTCAGCGAACAACAGATTCAGAAGTTGGATTCCCTACGCTTCTCGAACGACATCATCGCAGAGCTGGATTACAAAGTTTGCCGTGAAGGTAAACCACAAGATCAAGTCGCACATGATTGGTTGATTGAGAAAGGGATTATTTAACTTCTAAGCCGTTGGTAATGCTGTGAGATGTTTGCGTTACCCAGATAACGGCAACATCATTATCAAAAATTATTTGAGAATTATTCAAATATTAGGCGGTTTATCTAGAGTGAGAATTGACTAAGATTAACTCGTCTAATTCAAGGAGAAAGCACCATGTCAGTACCATCAAAAATGAAAGCGATCGGATTTACTCAATCACTTGCGATTACAGAGCAAGACAGTTTATTTGAGTTTGAAACGAGTCTGCCAGAACTAAAAAATAATGACTTGCTGGTAAAAGTGAGCGCGACTTCTATCAATCCTGCTGACGCAAAAATTCGTATTCGTAATGCCAAAGACAAAACTCTTGAGCAGCCAAAAGTGCTGGGCTATGACGCAGTCGGTGAAGTTGTTGGTAAAGGCGCAGACGTTGAAGGCTTCGAAGTCGGTGACCGTGTGTACTATGCGGGTGACGTAACACGCATGGGTGCTAACGCAGAATACCAAGCTGTGGACTACCGTATTACCGCTAAATCGCCTAAGAGCCTTTCTGATGAGGCTGCAGCCGTTATGCCACTAGCAACACTTACCGCTTGGGAAGCATTGTTTGACCGCCTGCGAGTTCGTCCTGAAGAGAAAAAGTCTATCCTGATCATTGGTGGAGCGGGCGGCGTTGGTTCAATTACGATTCAACTGGCTAAACAACTGACCAACCTCAATGTCATCGCTACAGCTTCGAGACCTGAAACGGAGCAGTGGGTAAGAGATATGGGGGCGGATCATGTGGTGAACCACCGTAACCTTGTCGAGTCAGTGCGAGAGCAAGGCATTCAACATGTCGATTACATCTTCAATGTTGCTGATACAAAAGGGCACTGGGATGCGATGGTTGAGTTGATCGCACCGCAAGGCATGATCAGTTCGATTGTTGAATTTGATGGTGGCATTGACTTATCAGCGCTGCAAGGTAAATCAGCAGGCTTTGTTTGGGAACTGATGTTTACACGTTCGTTGTTTAACACCGAAGATATCCAGAAGCAGCAAGACACCCTATTCCAGGCTGCGAATCTGATTGATGCGGGCCGTATTAAAACGACGCTTACCATGACCCTAAATGGCTTTAGTGTGGATACAATCAAAGATGCACACCAACGTATTGAAAGCAGTGCCTCGATTGGTAAAACAGCCATCAAATACTAATTGCTGATGTTTTAATGCGCTGTCGTTTGGAATCGTTGACGGTTTAAACAGAAGAAGCCCCCTGATATCTTATTGCTAGTCAAAAGGTATCAGGGGCTTTTGTTTGTTTTCAGTTTAGTCAGCTTCTGGTGATGTGATAGGTTGCGATGTTTTGAAGTGAAGCTGTATTAGGTCTAGCTCAAAAGGCGATGCCTGTTTGTCTGCAATCAAAAAACCGACTTGTTTGATGTCTTGCGCCTTAAGTTCCGGCGCATCGCTCAGTAGCCGACCTCTGAACACCGCTTGAAAATCATTGAAGTGGAACGCCTTGCTAAACTGTTCTCCCTTAATGGTATCAAAATCGTGTTTGTATTGAACTCGATTGCCGTCCTTCGATGTTGTGAACCTCAGTTGGTAGGTGCGACCATCACCAACAAAAACTAGCTCTGCGCTATCTATTTCATGGGCAGGTGATTCAATTGAGCGTTTTATGGAACTGAAGCCCCCATTATTTTCTAACGATAGCTCGCCCCTAAATCGACTCATATTATCAAGATAAATAAGCTCGCCAGTTGAGATGCCACCCATTACATCGTCGTTGGTCACTGTCCAGTTTTGATGCTCACTCGCTAGTGTAAAGTCGATCATGTTTGTTGTCCCTATTGCGCCAGCCTTAAGACTTAACGAATGTAGGCTGAACAGAAGGAGTAAAGGTGTGGTTAACCTAAGTGGTAACCTCGTTTTACAATGGGTTCCGTTCACCATTTTCTCCACTGCTTCCCCATAGGCTTTGCGTTGTTTACTCAATAGCGATGGATAGTTTATGGAGAGGGTTCAGTTTCAAGCATAGCTAAACATCGCTTGATGAAGTCTTCATAGTTCGAAGTTTTGTCGTATTCGATCTTCAATGAGCCGTGGAACATTAGGGTCACGGTAACGTCTCGGTAGCTCAACCAACAGGTGTAACCATCGTAATCATGCCACGCTACCATCTCGCCCAATTGATATTTGCTATCCAATTGCTTGCCCGAGGAGCGAATGCAATCGAACACTCTGAGAAACTCTAAAATGGTGATTCTGTTGTCCATGTACCACTCCCGCTGCGCAGTCGATGAAAAATGCTAAGTGCTTGTATTTGAATTAACTACGGTTTGGTTCTGTGCCCCGATCACTGAAAGGCACTATCTTCTCGATAACCCTTAGATATATCGTCAGCCAAAAAATTGAATAACGAAGTGAGTCCTCAAGACAAGCGAGAGCTTAAATGTGTTCATGTTGGTTCATTTAAACCAGAGTCAACAGGATAAAAATATCGGTTCTATGTTTATTGGTTGAAGTGGAATCGACAAAAACTGAAGGATTTATTGGGATGGTATTGGCTAATCGATGTGCTAAGGCTGAGTTGTTACCGAGTTAAGAGTACAGCTTGTTCTGAAGTGTTGAGATCAACAACGCCTTTCATAGAGCTGTGAAAGGCGTTTTTAGTTTTACTTCACTTTAACTAGAGTGCTTGAATCTGTATGAGCAAATGCGCTGTCGTAGATCTCTAAGCCTGTTGTTTGAGAGTACGTCAGCGTGTCGTCTGAAATGCTAATATTCATCGTGAAGCCCGTGGTGGTTGCGTTGTCCGTCATGTATTCGGATTCAGCAATACCACGTTTAGACGCAACTAACGTCATTGTATCGCCAGCAGGGCCTTCTGCGGTGACACATGTGGTGCGTGGTACACAGTAAGAGTTGTAGACGATCTGATTTTTTTGGTCGTAGATGAAGTAGCCACGTTGATCGTGGAATTTAGAGTCGTCGGCCTTTCTGAATACTTCTTGCTTGTAGTAAAGAGCAACCAGATATTGATCGCTGGCATTGGTAGCATCTGCCGCAACCTCAAATGTCATCACCTCATAAAATGGCGTGACCGCGGGGCCGCCTTTGCCCACTTCTGTGCCTTCTTGACCTGGAGAAATATCAACGCCACCCGTTTCGACTGATTTCCATGTGCCGACTAGCTTTGCGAGTGGACCAAAATCCATACCATTGATTGTGCTGTGGTCGGCTACTGCTGGAGCCGAGATTACCGCTGCGATACCAAGTGCTAATAATTTTTTCACTTTAACTTCCTTTTTATTAATTATCTGACCCCAATAAAAATAAGGTTATTGTGAAACTCGTTTATTAACCCAGATCAGTGTTGTTGGCTAATATGAAATCGAATTGTAACTTGATGTATCAGTCATTAAGAGGATATTAATGTGTATATATTGAGCAAGAAGCAGGTGTTGGATCGTCTAATCTCAGTGATAAACCTTAGGTTTGCTGAGTTCTGAGGCTGAGTTAAGTCACATTGGAATAGGTCGTCTAAACTTAAAGCTTGTATCGCTGCAAATACGACAATTTGGGCTCTAAAGACGTTCTCGAAATAAATGCAAATCAGCGCTTTACCTCAACTTAACTTGAGGTATTAGGATGTACAACGTTGCTTACGAGAATACTTTAAGGAGAGAAGAATGATCCAACTTGAACATGTGAATTTAGTGGTAAAAGACATCCCAGAAATGCTGGTTTTCTATAAAGCGGCGTTCCCTCATTGGTATGTCCGTGATGAGGGAAAAGGGGAGTGGTCAGGTAAGCCACGTAACTGGCTGCATTTTGGTGACGAGTACCAATACATAGCGTTGAGCGATCACGGCGAAGGTGAAAATAGAGATTTGGCTGGGCATTCTGTTGGTCTCGCACACTTCGCTTATGTGACCAATAATATCGAAAGCGTAACCAAGCGGCTTGTTGATGCGGGCTTCCCAATTGCCAAACCCGGCGCCGAAGAACCTTATCGAAAAAACGTCTATTTTGTGGATCCGGCAGGTTTTGAAATCGAGTTTGTTGAGTATTTGAGTGATGATCCCAAGTTACGAAATGCCACAAGTTAATCACGTAATACGTCGCTTTATTAAAGTTGGTTAGCGGCATGAAAACACGTTAGAGAATATTTATAGAAAAGGGCATCGTGGAATAATCCGCAATGCCCGTTTTCGTTCTATTTAATCGCTGATTAGCTAACTGATGTTGAGCTCTTTTCGCTGGTGTTTACTTAGCTTTAAACGGCACCAAAAGTTGTTTGCCAAACACATTGATTAGCGCGCCAGTCACGATTAGACCACCACCTAGGTAGGTCCAAACTGATGGAATCTCATTGAAGATCCACACACCTAATAGTGCTGAGAATACGATCTGAACGTATGAGTAAGCTGAAGCCTTGCCTGCTGCTTGGGTTTGCATCGCTTTGGTTAAACCGTATTGGCCTATTTGTGTGAAAATCCCGACCAGAACCAACATCATGGTTAGGAATAGGCTAGGCCACACAAAGTCGTTCCAGATAAGGGCGGTGGAGATTGGGAGAGCAACCAGTGGGAAGTAGAAGATGATGACTGAACTGTCTTCTGTTTGGCTAAGCTTCCTCACAATCACATAAGCAATTGAGCTACCAAATGCACCACATAACGCCACCATAATGCTGAATAGCGGTAACTCGCTGCTCGCGCCACTGTTCATGCTTGGCTGAACCATCACTAATAATCCCGCTAGGCAGAACGCAATGCAGATCATGGTCGATTTTTGGACGCGTTCTTTCAGAAATAGCACGCCAAGTAGGGCGGTAAATACAGGGTGAACGTATTGTAGAATGGTCGCTTCTGCTAATGGCAAAGTGGTCACAGCGTAGTAAACACACATCAAGGCTGCAGTGCCAACTGCGCCTCGAACAAACAACAAAGGTTTGTTATTTCCCCAGATCGAAATGCCTTTTCGCTTAACGTCGATATAACTGATGATCAAAGACACTAAAGCCCTTGCTGCAACAATCTCGAATACAGGTATGCCGTAGTTGCTGATGTACTTCACACACGCAGACATCAGTGCGAATCCAAAAGCAGAGAGGATCATGAACCTAACCCCAACAGGGATCATTGAAAAAGAGAAAGAAGGCATAAAAATATCAACCGGTTGAGGGAACAGGAATCATAACTTAGTTTAGAAGAGCCGACCAAAGTCTTTGTCCTGTTCTGGTCAACTTGATTCAATTAATTCTCATTTCAGATCGATTCGTTTTTATCTCACATAAGATCGGTTATAACTCAATTTTATAAAATCAACATCAACAGAAGGTGACGCTAATTCAACTCTGATTTATCGGTCGTTTTAATTGTCGTTCTTAGTCATATCATTCTCGTGAATTTATAATAAGAGATATGTTCTATGAAACCAATCAATACCCTACTCATATCCACGCTCGCGCTTTGCTCTTTTAGTTCAGCCACTTACGCCGACACCATTTTGCATGCTTTCAACTGGAAATATTCAGATGTGACAGCCAACGCCGATCAAATTGCACAAGCTGGCTATAAGAAGGTGCTTGTCGCACCTGCGATGAAGTCTAGTGGCAGCGAATGGTGGGCGCGTTACCAACCTCAAGATCTGCGTACTATTGATTCTCCTTTGGGCAACAAACAAGATTTAGCCGCAATGATTACCGCACTCAAAGGTGTGGGTGTTGATGTGTATGCCGATGTGGTGTTGAACCATATGGCGAATGAAAGCTGGAAGCGAAGTGACTTGGATTACCCAGGCACAGAAGTGCTAAACGATTATGCGAGCCGTTCAAGCTACTATGCTGACCAGACACTGTTTGGCAATCTAGCGCAAGGTTTTGTATCCGCAAATGATTTCCATGCCGCGGGCTGTATTTCAGATTGGAACGATCCTGGTCACGTTCAGTACTGGCGTTTGTGTGGTGCCGATGGCGATGTAGGTTTGCCTGATCTCGATCCAAATAACTGGGTGGTCTCACAGCAGCGTTTATATCTGAAAGCACTAAAAGATATGGGCATCAAAGGTTTCCGAATTGATGCGGTGAAGCACATGAGCCAATACCAAATTGATCAAGTGTTCACGCCTGAAATTACTGCGAACATGCATGTGTTCGGTGAAGTGATCACCAGCGGTGGAGTAGGGAACAGCGGCTATGAGTCGTTCTTAGCGCCATACTTAAACAACACCAATCACTCCGCGTATGACTTCCCTCTGTTTGCGTCGATTCGAGCTGCACTCTCAATGGGCGGTGGTTTGAATCAGTTGCATGATCCAAAAGCGTACGGCCAAGCACTCGATGACAACCGTTCGATTACTTTTGCGATCACACATGACATTCCAACCAATGACGGCTTCCGTTATCAAATTATGGATCCACAAGACGAGCAGCTTGCTTACGCTTACATCCTTGGCAAAGATGGCGGTACGCCGTTGATCTACAGTGATGATCTACCGGATTCTGAAGATAAGGATAACGGTCGTTGGGGCAATGTTTGGAATAGCTTGAACATGAAGAATATGCTGAGCTTCCATAACGCGATGCAAGGTAAGTCGATGACGATGATTTCGAGCGACCAATGTACTTTGCTATTTAAGCGTGGCAAAGAAGGCGTTGTTGGAATTAATAAGTGTGGAGAAACGCGTGGCGTGACGGTTGATACCTACCAACATGAGTTCAATTGGCATGTTCAATACAAAGATGTATTAAGCAGCGCGACAGAAACCATTTCTTCTCGTTACCATACGTTTAATCTACCACCACTCAGTGCGCGTATGTTTAAGCTTTAATGTTTGCTCAACAAGGTGAAACATAACGGGTAGATAGCATAAGCCGCAGCAAGTGCTGCGGCTTATTGTTTTGGAAACGAGTAGTCTAGAGAACGTCGCGTTTTTACGAGCCAAATGTTTAGAAAGGCGAGCGGCTATTCGCGATAGCGAACTGTTGGTAAAGCTCCGCCACTTCGACTGGGTTGAACTCGTCTTTGTAAGTCAGCTCACTGAGTCGGTGTGTGATGTTTTGCAGTTCATGCGACCGTTGCTGAGCACGCTGCTGATAGCGTTTGAATGCTTGCTCTGTACCTTCAAAGTTAGAGGCAATACTTTGTGCCAGCACATAAGCGTTCTCGATACCTAAGCTGAAACCGATACCCATGGTCGGCAACACAGCGCAACAGGAATCTCCCAGTAGAACAGCATTGCCGCGATACCAAGTATCAAATGGGGCAACATCGGTGAGTGGAGAAGGCAAGATCTTCGATTCAGGCGTATCTCGAATCATATCCAGTAGATAGCTCGGATAGTGAGAGAACTGCTCTAACACGGTTTGTTTAGACAGCGTTTCACCTTCTTGAACGGCGCACGCAGCAAACCAGTATTTACCTTGGGTTTCTCGGTCGTAGGTGTAAGTGACGATGCGAGATTTATCACCCGCGAATACATAACACTCATTATCGCTGATTTCTGATGCTTTGAAATCAATCTCACCACGGCAGCAATAGACGTTCGGTTGTCTTAGTGACACATCAGGCGCGACAAACTTTCTCACTTGAGAGAACACACCATCGGCACCGACAATAATATCCGCATCAATGGGTTTGCCATTGATCAGAATCTGCGGCTCATCGTCGTTTTGAACGACAGTGCAGGTTTGGTTAGTGACGATGCAGTCATCTTCTAGCTCATTTAATAGCAGTTGGTATAAACGGCTGCGGTGAAATAAACCAATTGGCGCGTTGGCTTTGCTTGGAGAGTCACTCATATTGAGTGTGTTGATGGGCAACCCTGTCGCCGTTAATGTCGAGATGGTATCGACTTGGTTGCACGCGGTTTTGACTTTATCGACACCAACCAGTGCCGCAAGTACTTGCATGCCCTCTGGCCACATAATGATGCCCGTACCGTCAGCACGTGGTTGTGCTGCCTTCTCGTATATTCGAGCTTTAATACCAAATTTGCGCAGTGATAATGCGAGTGCCAAACCATTCAGCCCCGCACCAATAATTGCGACTTTGAGACGTTGTTGTTCCATGACTTTCTCCTAAGAATAAGATGCCAATATCTGTGTACTGGTTCATAGGGCGTAAGATAGGTCATTCGAATCGATAAATAAACGTTATAAATTATAAGGTTAATGCGATTTCTAAAACTGAGGTTCCGATCTCTTAATGATCTTGGATAACACCAAACCAATGATTCTGATGAGACAGTACTTTCAGCAACTCGATCTCTTTCGTTGTCTCTTCCCTAAGCCATTCAATAAGGTCGTTGATGATAGGCGTGTGACTACGCTGGTGAATGAAGTAAGTCCACGCACTGTGTTGGATCTTTGCATTCTTAGGGCAGTACAAGAAGCCTCGTTGGAGATCTTGTTGAACTAACAACAGATCCGTAACCGTAACGCCTTCACCGGATAAACAGGCACTGAGTGCCATATCTAAAGACAAGAAACTGGTATTTCTGACGGGTTTCTTTGGTGGGAATTCAACATCGGCCAACCACACTTTCCAGTCGTGATGATCTAAGGTTGGATGCAGCCTTGGCAAGGTTAAGATTGAATCAAGGTCGGTGTCTTTGGTGGTTAAACTAGTAGAGCAAACCGGTGCCATAAACTCTTCCCGCAAGAAGGTAATGTCTGGTGCTTTGTCATAGCGTTTTTTGAAACGTGTGTGGAAGATCAGTAGGTCATATTCGCTGCTATTGATTGATTCGTCTTCCTCAATCACTGGAACAATGACGATCTCATGATCTTGATAACGCTCGTTTAATTCTCGCACTTTTGAGATCAATACTCGCGTCGCGAAACTCAAGGTCGCTTTGATCACTATACGTTTCTGCTTCGGCTCACTCCAAGAGGCGATAACAGCTTCAATATTGCCGTAGCTTTCTCGCAAAGCGACATACAAATCATGACCTTGTACCGTTAATTCAATAGCTCGATGCTTACGAATAACTAGTGATGCGTTTAACTCATCTTCAAGCTGTTTGATCTGTCGGCTGATCGCACTTTGTGTCACATGCAGCTCTTCGGCAGCCAGAGTAAAGCTCATCAGCCTTGCGGCAGCTTCAAAGGCTTTTAAGCTATTATGTGATGATGGCAAGCTAGGATATGGGGTCATAATTCGTTCGCATGAGTTTATGGAATGTTAGAGTCGCAAATTTATCAATTGAACGCCAGCCTCATCGATCGTATTTTGGGCGAAATTAACTGAGGCGCTCATGAAAAAAATACTCACTCTGGCATTCCCTTTGATCATTTCACAGCTGATCTCCATGGCTTTAGTCCTTACTGATGTTTGGATGATGTCGCGTATCAGTGTGTCAGCCCTTGCGGCTGGTGGCTTAGGCGCCTCTATCTACTTTTTTATCTTCATTATTGCGAGCAGCACTGTAGGTTGTGTCGCGAACTTGATTGCGATCGCCTATGGTCAGCGCGTCGCTCGCCCAGAGTTTGGTAATACTCAAATTAGATTGGCAGTGAAAGGCGCAACCATGCTGGCGTTCGTGCTCAGTGTGACCTTAATGGCCAGCTTCTGGTTTGCTCCGTTGGTATTAGAAGCCGCCAAACAGCCGCCAGAAGTGATCACTTTAGCCATGGAATATGTCCATGCTTTGAAGTGGGTGATGTTGCCTTCGCTTATCTTGTTGGTACTTCGTGGCTTAACCAGTGCGTTTGGCAACGTGCGTTCTATTCTGGTGATGTCTATTATCACCGTAATTCTGAATGTGCCAGTCAGCTACTTCTTAACCTTCCAATTAGACATGGGCTTAACGGGTTTAGGGCTTGGTACGGCTATCGCGGCATTTATCGTGATGGTCGGATACACGGTTTGGGTATTCAAGCGTGACGAATTCAAGCAGTTCGCCCCTTGGCTAAATACAGAAGAGTACTCAATCAAGTTGATGAGCCCACTTTTAATGATGGGTTTACCTATCGGATTAGCAGCATTACTTGAGCATGGCTTGATATACGGCGGTACCTTAATGGCGGGCACGATCAGTATTGCTTCGTTAGCCTTGCACCAAATTCTGCTGCAATGCTTAAGCTTTACTTGGAACTTCAATTTCGGCTTCTCACAAGCTGCGGCGATTTTGGTTGGTCGTGATTTCGGTGCGGGTAACTACGAAGGAATAAAAAGAACCTCGATTCAAAGCTTCATATTGGTGTCGGTGTTGAGTGTGGCGTTGTCGGCTGTGTTTATCATATGGCCTGAGATGATCGCCTCTATCTTCAAGTTAGACGATGGTACGGGTGCGATGACTTCACTACTGGCTTCTGTGATTTGGGTCGTTGCTTTGTGCTTTATTGTTGATGCTTGGCAGCTACTGGCGATTAACCTGCTAAGAGGTATGAAGATTGTCTCTATGCCAACCGTGATGACAGCTATTGGTTACTGGGTATTTGGCCTACCTGCCGCTTGGTATTTGATGCCAAAATTTGAATTGGCAGGGATTTGGGGCGGAATCGGTGTTGGTTTAGGCGTGACAGGTATTCTGCTGCTAATTCATTTAATGGTTGTTCTAAACAAGAGCAGCAAGACACCAGACTTAGATTGTTCAGCTTACTCTTAAGCTTAATTGAAACGCAAAAAAGCCACAGCAATGTCTGTGGCTTTAGTTTATCTCATTTGATTCTTGGGGGAGGGAATCAATATCAGGATGTAGGGAGTACCTATTGGTTATAAGTTAGCTTTATTACCAGACTACTTGCCACCAGAGAGCGCAGATTTCATCATCGTTTTGAATTGCTCTTTTTGTTCTTCAGTTAACACGTTATAGATGTTGTTCTTTAGACGCATTTCTTGCATCACCATCGACTTCTCGGTTGCTTGAACCGTATCAATGACCTTTTCCATCTCGGCTTCATCGAAATCAGGTTGAGTCACAAGGCTGATCTGTTTCTTCTTAAGCTCTATTGCGCTCTCCATATCAATCTCTGTTCGATCGGATTGATAGTCTTCAATAAGAGAGAACACTTCCGCTTGCTGCTCTTCGGTTAGGTTCAAAGAAGCAATAACCATTTGCAATGGGCTAAGCGCTGGTTGTGGCGGTTGTTGTGGTGATGAAGCACTCACAAAAGGAGCGGTAACGAGTAGAGCTGAAGCAGTTAATACACAAAGCGACTTTTTCAGTGATTTCATTGAGTTTCTCCTGTTAGTGGAAACATGAGTATAGGTGAGTAAGCTGAACCCGATATGAACATGTCGTTCAGTTTAATTCGCCGAACTCATTGTGTTCACTTAGTTACCTTCATCTAAGCGTGGAAAGAGTTAGACCTTGGTCTTACAGAAACCGAGCTAAAACGTGACTAGAATGATTTGAGTTGCTCACCGTTTTATCAAGGAATACACAAATGGAAGTTGGATTGTTTTGGGCTGAAAAAGGAATGCTAGTGCTTGGCGCACTGTTTGTTTTGACGAGCATGATGCAGTACGGAAGACGCAGTAGCGATTGGAAAGGCGTGATTACGATGTTCTACAAGCGTATCCCAATGAACATAGCTGAATACAAATGGTACCGTTTGGGTATCGCTTTGCTGGTATTTGCTGTGATCATACGTTTCGCATTACTGATTTTATGGCCTTCATATCAGTTCTAGTTCTCTTGCATTAGCTTTGTTGGATAGCTCTCTATCATGGCTACATAAAGCCGTTCAATGAATGAGTCAGCCGAGCCTTAATAAACCCGCTTGTTAAGGCTGCTGTTAAATAAAATAGTGCTATTACTCAACAGTAAGGAGTGGCTATTACCTTTGTAGCATATTGTTTTTCATGAAGAATAATGCGAAATAATAGCTTACCCACCTGTTTCATCATTCTTACTAATAATCTGCACATAAATCCATTCACCCCGTACCTGATACCATAATGTTCTGTTACACTCGTTCGAATTAGCTTTAATTTGTCAGTGGTGCATTTATGTCGTTCCCAGTTCTTATATGTGATGATTCTGCGTTAGCAAGGAAGCAGATGGCTCGGTCACTGCCTAGTTCTCTAAATGCAGATATAACTTTTGCTGTTCATGGGCTTAATGCACTTGAAGAGCTCGCTAAAAACCAGTTCAAATTGATGTTCCTCGACCTCACCATGCCGGAATTAGACGGCTATGGCACATTGGAAGAGATGCAACGTTTAGGCGATACCACGCCTGTTGTCGTTGTTTCTGGTGACATACAACCAAAAGCGCAACAGAAGGTGCTGGATCTTGGCGCCAAAGCATTTTTGCAAAAGCCGATCGATAAAGAAGCACTAAAAGCTATTTTACGTGAGTATGTTGAGCCGCCGAAACAACCTCAAATCATTACCCCAACCGCTTTAGAACTGCCAATACTTCGCAGACGCGATATCTATATGGAAGTCGCGAACGTAGCGATAGGCCGTGCCGCTGATGCACTGGCTCGTCACTTTAATGTGTTTGTTCACCTACCGCTGCCGAACGTTAACATCTTCGAAGTGAGTGAATTGCACATGGCACTTCGTGACCTAGCGGATAACGACCAAGTGTCGGGTGTTTGCCAAGGCTTTAGTGGAGAAGGCATTGCAGGTGAAGCACTAGTTTTGTTGAGTGATTCCAGTGTGAGCGACCTTAAGAAGCTCATGAAGGTGCCAACAGAAAGCGAGCAGCTAGAAGAACTAGAGCTGCTGATGGATGTATCGAACATCTTAGTCGGCTCATTCTTGAATGGGTTAGGGGAGCAATCAGAAGTTCGTTTCTTCCAGAGTTCGCCTGTTCTACTAGGGCAACATATCTCGATCGACTCGGTGATTGAAAATACCAGCGGCTCGTTCAAAAAGACCATGACGTTCGAAGTTAGCTACAACATCGATGGCACTTCCATTCGTTGTGACCTTCTATTTATGTTTGTTGATGAGTCTTTGCCTCTTCTAGACAACAAATTGGCCTACCTAATGGAGGAGTTTTAATATGCTGAATCTTCCTGCTGAATTTGAACAGTTCCACTGGATGGTGGATATGGTTCAAAACGTCGATATGGGGCTAGTGGTTATTAACCGTGATTTTCAGGTACAAGTCTGGAATGGTTTCATGACGCACCATAGCGGTAAGCAATCACATGATGCGATCGGTAAGTCGATCTTTGAACTGTTCCCTGAGATCCCTGAAGAGTGGTTTAGGCTGAAAACCAAGCCCGTCTACGATCTAGGCTGTCGTAGCTTCATTACATGGCAACAAAGGCCTTATCTGTTTAAGTGTCGTAACGTTAGGCCAGTGACCCAACAAGCTGATTTCATGTATCAGAACGTGACGTTAAATCCGATGCGCTCGCCAACAGGGCAAGTCACCTCATTGTTCTTGTCTATTCAAGATGCAACGGCAGAAGCGTTAGTCTCTCAAAAGAACTAGATCGTTCTATTCGCCAAACAACGCCTTCTTATACGCGTATTAGCATCAGTCTAATCAGCGAATAAAAATGGCTAAGGTTAACCACCTTAGCCATTTTTTTGCTTTCTATTCTTAAAATCTTATCTTTTCCCCCAGTTCTTCACGTCAACCAATCCTCTTTTACTTAGCGACTTGCAGAGTCTTCTAGGTTAAATGAACGAAAGGGCGGCAACGAAACGTGCTTTTGGAGCCGTAATGCTACGGGTTAATAGAGATCGGTTTTATAAAGTGCAAGCTGGAAAGGGGTATTTAATGGAGTGTGAAGGTTGAATTACCAAACCCAAGTGGAGCTTGGTCTCTAGATTGAGTCGTTTCCACTCTACTTTTCCAAGTGACAGCAAAACAAAAACGTCACGAGATTACCCAATTTGGTCTAAAACAGATAAAAATTAGAAAAAAATCGAATTTATTTAAGAAAAAAGGCATTTTTTTGTTGGAGAAAAGTGTGATTTTTATGTGATTTCGAGTCACTTTCTTCACATATTTGTATTATCAGGGCGATATTGAGTGAAATCTGAAGGAAAACGATTGCGCAATAAACCAACAGAGTTTGCGTGGATGGTTCGCTAAGTTATTAATTAGTAAGAATTTAGTTGGAAAGAGTAGCTAGGGGAGTTTTAACGGATATGGAATCTTTGAGAGGATAGCATAAAAAAAAGTGAAATATCAGACTTGCTGTTACTAAATCACGACCTATAATGCTGAAAACCGGAGCGTCTGCCAACGCTCCGGTTTTTTTGTGTCCGAAGAAAAGTAAACCCGTCTGCCAACGGTTTTACTACGCATTTCGCGAGAGACACATAATTTTATGAATCAAGGAAAACACCATGCGTATCGAACAAGAACTTAAGTTAGGTTTCAAAGATGTACTCTTCCGTCCGAAGCGTTCTACCCTTAAAAGCCGTTCTCAAGTTGAATTAACCCGCGATTTTACATTCAAGCATAGCGGTCGTCAATGGTCTGGTACTCCAGTAATTGCAGCTAACATGGATTCGGTAGCAAGCTTTGAAATGGCAGCTGCTCTAGCAGAGCACGGTGTTATGACTGCAGTACACAAGCACTACACAGTAGAGCAGTGGGCTGAGTTCGCTAAAACAGCAGACAAGAAAACACTGAATAACGTTTTTGTATCAACAGGTACGTCTGAAGCTGAGTTTGAGAAAACAAAGCAAATCATGGCGCTTAGCGAAGACTTCGTATTTATCTGTATTGATATCGCTAACGGCTACTCAGAGCACCTAGTTGAGTACGTACAAAAAGTACGTGCTGAATTCCCGAACAAAGTTATCTCTGCGGGTAACGTTGTAACGGGTGACATGGTTGAAGAGCTAATCCTAGCTGGCGCAGACATTGTTAAGGTTGGTATCGGCCCTGGTTCTGTTTGTACTACACGTGTTAAAACAGGCGTAGGTTACCCTCAACTTTCTGCAATCATCGAGTGTGGCGACGCAGCACACGGCCTTGGCGGCATGATCATCGGTGACGGTGGCTGTTCATGTGCGGGTGACGTATCTAAAGCGTTCGGCGGCGGTGCTGACTTCGTAATGCTAGGCGGCATGCTAGCAGGTCACTCTGAGTCAGGCGGCGAAGTTGTAGAGCAAGACGGTAAGCAATTCATGAAGTTCTACGGCATGTCTTCACAGTCGGCTATGGACAAGCACTCAGGTGGTGTTGCTAAGTACCGTGCTGCGGAAGGTAAAACTGTTTTACTTCCATACCGTGGTTCAGTTCACAACACAATTTCTGACATCCTTGGTGGTGTACGTTCAACTTGTACATACGTAGGCGCAGCAAAGCTTAAAGAGCTAACTAAGCGTACGACTTTCATCCGTGTACAAGAGCAAGAGAACAACGTATTCGGTAAAGAGTAATCTGAACGAGTTCGAATAGTTTGAAGATCAAGAGCCGCTTTTTAGCGGCTCTTTTTTTTGGAATTTACGGCAGAACCATTTTGATTTTACATGGATGATATCAAGTACCGGTGTGCCGATGGGAAGCCGAAACGATCGAGTACGTGATGCAAAAAACACGTGTATGAGTTGTTTGAATGTTAGATATTCACCCAACACATTTATGCCCCATTGTGTTTTAAGTTAGCTTTTCTGTGCAACATTCTGTTTGGAATTTGACTTACTTTTCCTTATGCCAAAACATCCAACTATGTGGCCAAATTTTCTTGGCACTCTAGCTTCCAGTTCTTGTGAATTTATACAGTTTATTTGGCTTGAGTCCCGTTTGAGTATGAAAAATGGCTTGTTTTGTCTTGAGTCCAGTCTCGTTTTGTCAGTAGAATATTTAGTAAGTTATTGTTAAGAATAGGATTAGCGCTATTCCCACTAAGATAACGAGCATTGTTAAAAAATGATAACACGCAGGCTCGTTTTTACGTAAAGGCAGAGTGCGAGATGTGATGTGTTTGCATTATATTTCAGCGATTTATTGTAGGTTTAATGAAAGTTAGGCAAGCTGAAAAACGAGCAGGCCTGTTATTAAGAATATTATGTGATTAAGAGGGTTCATCAATGATTGGTAGTTGTTTTTGTGAAAAAGTTAAATTCGAAGTTAGTGGGGTAACCCCGAAACTTTATCAATGTCATTGTTCGATGTGTCGTAAGGTTACATCATCCACATCAAATACTGCGTTTATTATTCCTAAAGAAAACTTTAACTGGCTATCAGGTACTAGTGATATTAAAACTTACCAGAAGCCAACAGGTTATCGAGTTGATTTTTGTACGTCTTGCGGCTCTACAGTACCAAATATGTATCGCAATATTGAGTTCTGGGTTCCCGCAGGTCTTTTAGATGGTGCCTTAGAGTTAGAGATCAGTAATCATCTATGTGTATCATCAAAAGCAAGTTGGGACGAAATCTCGGATAAAGGAAAACAACATGATGGTGTGCCTGAGCTGCACCACATAACAAGCTGCTCAAACGGACGCTAAACGATGTTGAACAAGCCCTCTCTTCATCATCGGTACCTGCCAGATTGGACACTTCGTTGAGCGATTTTCCATAACCTAAGATAATTTCTTGATAGCTAATTTAGCAAATGTACAGATTCGTTTCTGTCCAGAAATGTGCTGAGGTGCCCCTGTAATTTCGAACAGTTAAGCCTCAAGTCTCTTCTACTTCTCATCATTCGAAGAAAACATTGCTCGTTTCGCTTCTTCATCACGTCCAGTTTTAAATTCAACGCAAAAAGCCTCTGATGGTATGTCAGAGGCTTGATGGTGTTCATTGTGTAGGGAAGGCTAGGGAGCCTTAATGTTTACCCTATTAGAAGCGGAATTCAGCGCTTAGCGCGTAGCTGTTGTCTACGATTTTTGCTTCGTACATTGTGTATTCTAGTGCAACACGAACTGGACCTAGAGTAACACCCGTACCCACACCGTAGTAAATGTCGTCTGTATCACCTAGGTTACTTTGGAAGTGACCGATACCTAGACGACCGTATACGTCAAAAATCGTAATAGGTAGTGTTAGTTTTGTACTTGCTAACCATGCATCTGAATAAATGTGTTCGAAGTCTTTGTGTGTATCAACAAAATCCGCGTACCCAGCTTCAACCGATAGTAGGTCATTAATCTGGTAGCCTAAATAAAGGCTGTAGCCGCTATTCTCATCACTGAAATCTGTATTGTCGCTTTTAGCTTGGTACTCAGAATATAGGTAGCTAGCACCAATATATGGGTCAGCGCTTGCTTGAGTTACGAAGAAGATAGCAGCGATAGGAAGAATAAATTTGTTCAGTTTCATGGTTTAAAGCTCTTAATATAAAGGTTAACTAATGTTCCCTAATCCTTCAGCGGGTGATGTGTCTACATCAATTCTTATGTCCTTATTGCAAGTGACTACAGGGAACGTTATGCCTTTCTCTCGTTTGCATGTCGCCCCTCACTTGCGGTGTGGAGCTATCATGCAGATTTTGTGATTCGCTGACATAACGTAAAGCTCACCAGTTCATAAAGTTTCATAACTTCAATATCAAGAAAATATAAAGTGAATTATTACAGCTAGTTAGGCTCTATTTTAATTGAGAAAATTTTAGGACAACTCGTATTAATTTTTGCTTGTTCTGAGTTTTCACTATAACCGCTGAGAATTTTATGGAAATGCCTGTGAATGATGTCGGCTGAAACGAAAATTGTGAAAAATTACACACAACCGGTTGAAATTATCAGCAAAATCATTGGATTGAAGCTATGTTTAGACGATAAGAAGAGCCATAAAGAGTGAGTGACCGTGAATGCTTGAGAAAAACATCAGTTTTATCGTCGATGAGTGGCAGTTTATGCCTAACGAAGGGCAGATTCAGTTTGCTGATTCGTGTATTACGATTGATAACCGCCTCACTAAGTTGCTTGAGTTCTTATGTTTGAACCCGGGTTTGACTCATACGCGTGATGAGTTAATTGAAGAGGTTTGGAGTGGTAGTGTATTAACCGATCAAGTGGTCACCCAAGCGGTATTTGAACTACGAAAAGTTCTGAAAACACACAGTAAAAGGACAAGCAGTTATATTGTTACGGTTCCAAAGCGTGGCTACCGATTTGATGGTGAAGTGAGAGTTGAGAAAGTAGATCTCCAAAAACCTGATCTCCAGAAAACAGCTCCCCAAAAAAACGCTCTCCAAAAAACAGAGCAACTTGATGTTAATGAACGCCAATCAACACCTGAAAGCCAAGAGCTTGTCGAAAGAGAAGGCCGGGAAGAGGGCTATGCAAAGCCATCAGAAAATTCTCCAAGAAGTAGAAAGCTGCATTACATACTGGCATTTTTGGCGGTTGTCATTGTTTTACAATCATCATATATGTGGTTCTCTCAGAACAAACAAAGCCCTTCGCAAGCAAGCTCGGCTCACTCATTAAGTCATTTTGAATTTCGTTATGTTGTATTGAATGTAACGGAAGAGGTCAAGGCGCAACCAGAGCTCTATGGAATCGTAATTAAGCTGATTGAACATATTGGTTTTTATAGCAATATCAGAGTGGTTAAGTCTGATGAGCATAAGAAGTTGGCCGCGATTGAGTTTAATATCTCAACGGCAAAAAGCAGTGACGGCAAGAAAACACGTTTATTGGTGAAGTATGTTAACCGAGCGTCGGGAGGTGTGCATTTAAACCGCCGTTATTCCACCAACTTTGCTCGTTTCCATGAGACGTTTCCAGCGATGATCGATGATCTATTGCGTGCTATGTATATCGATGTGCCTGAAGAAGAGTTACAGCGCAATATTTCTGTGTTCCCACAGGATAAAGAATCGGTCAAGGCGTTGATGTCTGCGACCGGGGTTTCTTACAGCACCGTGGATTTTGATATGGCGCTTAAGCATTTCCGAGAGGCCAGAGCGCTGGCTCCAGATAACGCTTATGCTATTTCGGTGAGTTACATAAGTGAAGTACTGGCGGTTTTCTCTAAAGATGAGGAAAATATTCAACCTAGAATTAAGGCGTTGAACGAGCAATATTCCTCATCTTTGTCTGCCATTCTTAAGCGAGGAAACAATCCTCGTGTTTGTGAAGCGAACGCAATATTAGCGCTGTCTCAAAGTGATCCTGATAAGGCGTTACAGATTTTGTTGTCGATTCCTTATAATCAACATACGCCACTGACTTACCTGTTAATGGCTAAAGCAGAAGAGGCGCGTGGCCACATCACGGGCGCCAAAGAGTTGTATCTGCAAGCGACACAAAATACTTCTTCACCGATTGCATTGACGCTAGCCGGTCCGTTGTTCTTTGACAGTAATCTAGACAAACTGATTGAACAACTTCAGGGCGTCAAACTCGATGTCGACGGTAAATAGTGAAAATTAAAAGCAGATAAAAGCGCTAGCAGTAGAATTAGCAGCCGCAATAGAAATAGCAATCGCACTAGAAACAGCAAGCGAAACTTAACTAACGCGTTTTATTTCTCTATTACATGACAAGGCCTCGGTTACCGAGGCCTTTCTGTACGTGGAGAGTTCTTCTTTAACACCTTAGTTACGCTTTTCTGCAACAGCAGAGAATTTGGGTAAGTAATTAAGTTGCCGCTTGGGTGTTTGATTAGGGTATGAAACATCTTAATCTCAAGGATCTTTCCTTCGATATCATCGCCATCTGCAACAATTATTGAATCGCCAATTCGGTAAGGGAATACGAAAAAGATCAAAAAGCTCGCGGTGATATTACTCAGAATTGACCATTGGGCGATGAAGGCGACACCAAAAACCGTCACCAAGGACGAGATGAAAATGGTGAAGTTTCCATAGCCAATCCCACTGACGATGATATAGGTCGCAAACAGCAGTATGAACGAGAAAATGTTGAAGCAGCGAATGATGAACATTGTGCGTGTCGTCGCGACAGACTTTACCTGTGCAAGGTTGACAACGGTCGTCGAAATAAAACGTTTGAGAAGCCAATAGGCAAGAATAAATACAAGGGCAAGCAGCAAATCATATTGCTTTAATGTATTAAAAATGTGGACTAGAAAGTTCGGCATAACGACCTCAATTGTGATGAGCCGTTATTGTGCATAGTTGCTTGAATGTCCGCATCATCAAACGATTATCGTTTTATAATACGAGAAATGAATAGAAGCCATTTTTGATCTCAATAAACCTTGTCGATATGGTTTTTAGTAACAAGTTATTGATAAGTAGTACTTTATTTTTTGTTTATATTTTTATAACTGATATGTAAGCCTTCTGTGATGTCTGATGTAATTCAATTTGTAGAATAAGCGTTCCTTTGTTCATCATCGAGTTAGTCATGACAATCATAGTTATAAAGTTAGTGTTTATTTATATCCATAAAAGGCGAAAAACCAAGCAGTCAAAGCCGTTAGAAATGAGGTTCTTTTAAGATGCTGACCTTACTCATTACTCAATTCATAATTTTCTGGACAGTAGTTGGTCGTATTCGCGCAACGTCTGTTTCTACACGCTTGAAATCGAGAATCGGCACTGCTTCTAAAGGCTTTAAAGGAAATAGATAAGAATTGCTTTATAACAGGCGAACTTGATTGAAGAACGATCTTAGCTCACCAATCAAGCTCAGTTTTGACCATACGGCTCAGCACGGAACTGAGCTTCGTATTCATGTTCTGAACGCTTAACTGGTGAGTGTCGGTAATAGAGTTCTTGTTACTATTATTGCTATTCAGCGAAGTTAGACGGGAATAACGCTCTAAGCGCCTCTTCATCACGTTCGGTTTTAAACTCAATGCCTTTGCCGATTTCGCGAGCACGCAGTGCAGCAGGGCGGGCGTTGATTGCATCGAACCAGCGCTTCAAGTTCGGGTAAGGTTCTAAGCCTTCTTCACCAAGCACAACCGGTGCTTTGTCAATCCAACCCCATGCCGCGACATCGACGATGGTGTACTCATTTCCGACGAAAAACTCACGACCTTCCATATGTTTCTCTAACACTTCGTAGTGACGTTGTGCTTCGCGTAGATAACGATTTACCGCGTAATCTAAGCCTGCTGGCGCAGCATGACGGAAGTGTACTGATTGGCCTGAGTATGGACCAAGTCCACTGGCGATAAACATCATCCAAGATAATAGTTCGGCTCTGTCTTCTGGCTGACCAGCTAGCTTGCCTGTTTTCTCAGATAGGTAGAGCAGGATAGCGTTAGAGTCGAATACACGTTGTCCTTCATCTTCAATCGCAGGCGTTTTGCCATTTGGATTGATTAAACGATATTCCGGTGAATGCTGCTCACCCTTTAAGGTATCGACAGGAACAAGTTCAAAATCTAGACCTGTCTCTTCCAAAAACAGAGCGATCTTCATTGGGTTTGGTGTTTGGTGAAAATAGAACTTAAGCATGGGGTAACTCCTTGTATTGGTCACTTATTAAAGCACCACCTGAACGATCGTTCAATGGGTGGTTTTTGAATTTTCTGTGAATTGACGGATTTGATACCAAACTCTGTGCCTTTTGAACTTGGCTGTTTAAACGTGAATTAGCGTCGACTGGTAGGGGAATCGCGTTTTAAGCTGCTGAAATAATGAACATAAAATGCACATTTAGGTTTGATGTTGAGCTTCGAAACTTACGGGTTTAGATGGTATAGGCAGGTGGGATTCGAAGTTAAATATTCCAAAGACATCAAGGGAGCTCCTCATAATTCGAAGCTATCTGGATATTTGAGCTTACTCTGGAGCATAAAATCGTGATCTGCAGCCACATCTTATGCAACAAATGATTATTAACCTTGGAGAGTAAGGTTTGGTTCACGGTTTTTTAATCTTGGCGGCTTACATTGGTGAGCAAATCTGATGTGAACACTTAACGACACAGGATCTTTCCATGAAAAAGAACATTATCGCCCTCGCTCTTGGTGGCATGCTCGCTTTTGGCGCAACACCTTATTCTTTTGCTGCTAACGATGGCGCTGTACAGGCTTCTGCGGACTACGCGCAGTTGGTGACTAAGCGACAAGTTGTCGACCAACTACTTCTTGATGCGTTGAAGGCGTTTAAGTCTCCGGCAAGAATTTCACACGCGGGCTTCACGGCTAAAATGCCAAGCAACATGGAAATTGTGACCAACCGATTGTTAGAAGCGTACCAGTTAGAACCTTACCGTACTGACCTGCTGATCTCGGCAGCGAACGCTCAGATCTACAACAAGAATGCAGAGCGTGCGATTGAGTTGTTTGAACAAGCATTGACGGTTGCGCCAGACGATGTCGACTTGCACGCGTATCTTGCGGTTTGGCAGAGGTTCGAAGGCAATGACAGTGAATCCAACAAGCACATGGAGAAACTGGAAAGCCTGAATAAGGGCAAAGCAGAAGACATCAAACGTATTTTTGCTACGGTTGACCGCGTGTTGGAAACCCCGCTGAAAGAGGCGGCGGACAAAGGTTTATTGGATGAACATGGTGCCATTGTTACTTTGGGCTATGCGCTTAACCCTGATGGTTCTATGCATCAAATCCTGATTGAACGTCTTGAAACCACATTAGCAATGTCGAAAGCGAACCCAGATGCGATGATCGTGTTAACGGGTGGCGTGCCGAAGAACCACAAGACAGAAGGTAAGTTGATGGCAGATTGGCTTATCGAAAAAGGGGTAAGCAAAGATCGAATCATTGAAGAGAACTACGCGACCAGCACGGTAGGTAATGCCTTGTTCAGTAGCTATGCGCTTGCTCGCCATGATATTAAACACGCGACCATTATTAGTTCGGCGAGCCATGTTCGTCGTGGTCAAACTCTGTTTGAAATTGCGAGCTGGCAAACTGGCCCTCAGGGCATCACATTTGATACGGTTTCTTACCCAGATAAGCCGCTAGAAGATCTTAAGAAAGCGAGCAGTGGTGAGCTATTAGGTATCTACCGTGATGCTCTCAGAACTTATGGCATGTGGAGCTACCGTTCTTACCCACTAGAATCTCGTTAAGACTAAGCATTATTTGCGTTTGGGAAAAGTTCGGTTCGGGTTAAACCAAAGCGTCACTTGTTAGTACAATCGAGCACAGCTAGATGATATGCTGTGCTCCTATTTAATTTAGTGTTTCAAAGGCAAAAAAATGAACCCGATTTTAGCGATGTTGAAAGAGAACAATATTAGCGACGAGCAGATCAGTGAGCTATTCAAAACGCTGACAGAGAACCCTCTTGCAGCAATGGCGACGATCAGCCAACTTGGTTTACCTCAAGACAAACTTCAAATGCTGATGGGTCAGGTAATGCAAAACCCTGCACTAATCAAAGAAGCAGTTGAAGAGCTTGGCCTAGATTTTTCTAAGGTTGAAGCGGCTAAAGAGCAACTTCAAAAATAAGTGAATTTGAATGAGCTAATATCGAATTAGCTTAATCCACATTCAATAAAAAGGTCGTTTAAGTTCAGCAACAGGCTGTCTTAACGGCCTTTTTTGATCTTGGTGGCGATTTTTGACTTTGATTTGATTGCATCCAATCATCCTCGCCGACCCTATACATACCGACCATTCCAACACAATTGACAGCAACCTTGCCAAATATGTGCGACTACTGACAATTTACTTACTAGACTTGATTAACCTATGTGCGACCTGAGATGTGCACCTTGATGAACAGAGTTTTTGGATGAAGACAGCCCTAAATAATAGGGCTAGCCGATTTGGGCCATAAGCGCGGTTTGTCTATGAGTCACATTAAGGAAAAGAATAAGAGGGCAACAAACTAAGCCCTTTATTGAGCAGTGATTTATAGGAAATTAGTTATGAAGTATTTAAAGGAAACCGCTTTAGCGAGCCTTGTGCTGGCTGGGCTTGTTGGTTGTGGCGGTGATTCAGGTTCATCAAGCAGCACGACACCCATACTTTGAGCGTGAGTGATGCGCCCATTGATGATGTTAAAGACGTCACCGTGACATTTAGTAAGGTCGCTTTACTTCCTCAAGGGGGAGGTTCGCCACTGATATATGATGTGTATAAAACGGACGAAAACGGCGACTACGTTGATGAAAATGGCGATCCATTGCCAGATGGTGAGGATCCGATTCCATTAAGTGTGAATTTGCTGGATTACCAAGGCAGCGATGCGCTTCCTTTGATTGAAAATGAGGTCATTCCGGTAGGCAGCTATAAGTTGTGTGTGTTTGCGAATGATGGCGATCACCCAACAGATCCATCTTACGTGACAGAATACGATGATACGACCCGTGAGTTAACGGTGAAAGGTGAAGGCGCGTGCCCGCAAGTGGGTAAAGAAGATAACGCTGGCGTACTTTACTTTAAGGATTCATTTAACGTGAACCAACAGAGCAACGATTTCGTATTAGAGTTTGATCTTCGAAGAGGCTTAAAAAACAGTTCGACCTTCCCTGATTACACAATTCAAAGCACATCGGTGAGCCTAATAAATACGGCCAAAACAGGTAATATTGAAGGAAGCGTTGCACTTCAAACTTATAAAAACTGTCTGACAGATAATGGTGGGACAGTACAAGCTATCTATCTATATGAAGGTGATGTTGATAAAGCTGACATGGCTCCGATTGGTGGTAGTGAGGAAGTTAAACCAGTCACTTCAGCTTCCGTTGTGCTTGGTGAAGACCAAACTAATTTTGAATTCTCATTGGGCTTCATTGATCCAGGTACTTACTCATTGGGTTATACCTGTACTGCGCAGCATGACAGTGACGAAGATAATGCAGCGCCACTAGCCTTTGGGTTCGCAATATACGAAGCTCAAAACGGCGTGCAAGTAACGGTTGGTCAAGACAGCCAAGTATCATTCTAACCTTTATGTGAATGACGCTTTTTAATCAAAACGGCCTCTTATTTGGAGGCCGTTTTTGATCATGTCACCTAGCTAGCATGAATTTGATGCGCATTGAGTGTGACTCTAGGGAAGTGATAATGTAACGTTGTATCTCTTACTTTAACCTAGCGAAATGTACTCCGGCGTTGCTCATGAAATCTAGCTTAAGCATTCGATCTTACACCAAGCAATTTAATACCCATGCTCATGATGACCATCACCAATTGGTATTGCCGATCCAAGGCAGTATTAATATCGAGATGGAGGGGTATGTCGGCAAGGTTGCCGTGGGCGAATGTGTGGTGATTCCGGTAACCACAGCGCATGCCTTTAAGGCGGATGAAGCAGCGCGGTTTATTGTCGCAGATATGGCGGAGTTGCCGCAGCACTTGTTGGAGCATGAGCTCTCGGTTTTCACGATAACACCACCTTTGATGAGCTTCTTGCTGTTTGTTGAGAAGCAGCTGGAGTATCAGGTCGATAGTGGTATTGAGTCATCAATCTTGGATGTGTTTTCACTGTTGTTAGAGCAACAACAAGTGAGCAAGAGCATCGACCCTCGAATCCGGGCGGTACAAAGGCTGATTGCGGATCACTACACCCAACCGTTATCCATTTCACAACTTGCAGAAACGGCCTGTTTGAGTCCCACTCAATTTAAAAAACGCTTCAAAGAGTGCCTGGGCATCAGTGCGCTTAAATACATCACTCGCTATCGTATGGAGAAAGCCCAAGCCTTGTTAACTCATACCGATTTACCGGTTCAATTGATTGCGGAAAATGTGGGCTATAATGATGTGTCTGCTTTCAGTCGTCGCTTCTCTCAGCACTTTGGCATGTCTCCAAGGGCGTTTCTAGGCTCAATGAAAGACAGTCTTTAGAAGCAACAATAGCGTCCTTTCGGCAAACTAACTTTTATCAATCTTCACTATTATCTATTTCAGAACTGAAAATTGGGTAATAGAAATGAATCTTGCCATCAATCGCGTTAACGAATTCCAAACGGGCACTTTGGCCATCTTGTTTGCTTCCATTTTATGGGGCACGACAGGCACCGCCGCAAGTTTTGCGCCTGATCTAAGCCCATTAGCAATTGGTGCTTTTTCTATGGGCGTCGGTGGCCTAATGCAAGCGGGCTTGGCGTATCGAAAAATCGTATTCGCTTACGACAAACTTTTGCAGAACAAGAGGCTGTTGGCAGTGAGCGCTTTGGCTTTGGCGGTCTATCCTTTAGCTTTCTATTCCTCAATGAAATTATCAGGCGTGGCGATTGGTACCGTGGTTTCGATTGCAACCGCACCTTTCTTTTCTGCATTGTTAGAGTGTCTGATTAGCAAAAAGAACAATATCAACCGACGTTGGCTCATTAGCTTTGCAATTGGTGTGGTGGGTATTGGGATGTTGGTGTTTTCAGAATCTTCATCGGTGAGCGAATCCGGTGATGATCTCAAGCTGTTGGGTATTGCTTTAGGTTTGCTCGCTGGGTTGTGTTACGCCATTTATTCTTGGGCGACAAAAGCACTGATAGACAAGGACATTGAGTCTCAAGCGGCGATGGGCTGTATTTTTGGCTTCGGTGCGATGCTGTTGCTACCAACACTCTGGTTTACTGGTGAGCACCTGTTTTCCTCGCAGATTAACGTATTAGTCATCAGTTATCTGACACTAATTCCACAATGCGTGGGCTATATCGCGTTCAGTTTTGGTTTACGCCACGTGACCGCGAGTAGCGCCAATCTGCTGACCTTGTTTGAACCAGTAGTCGCAGCGGTGCTTGCCGTCTGCGTTGTCGGTGAGCTGATTCCTTTTATAGGTTGGCTAGGTATGTTTCTGATTGTGCTGTGCTTGTCTATACAGTCGAAGCCAGCTAAAGAAACGCCATAAGTATTTGTTTTGTTGAGCCTAATTGAAATTTATTCATGCGTAATTCTTATAATTGAATAAAATCAGTATCTCAGTTGTGAGAGTGCTGTTACTATCGCTATCAATAGTCGGGGGGCATATACCTTATTTGGTGTTTGCTGAGATCGTTAGTCGAGACCCGTTGAACCTGATTCAGTTAACACTGGCGTAGGGAACTATAAGCACTCGATCTACGTCTGCACTCATGAAGACTGTTCATGAATCCAATGCGACTTCTCCTTCGATCGGTGTTCGTTCTCCTACGTCTTGTAAGATAGTAGGAGCGACAATGACACACAGTTCTATTTCAAAAGATTTAACGCCAAAAGCCTCAGCTTCACAGCACTCTGCTGATGATTTGATTCGCACGAACACTCCGATTGTATTGACGATCGCTGGCTCAGACAGCGGCGGCGGCGCAGGTATCCAAGCTGATATTAAAGCTATGTCTGCGACAGGTAGTTTCGCTTGTTCGGTAATTACCGCAATCACATCTCAGAATACGCAAGGCGTTTCCGCCATTTTTCCTATTCCACTCGACCATGTCGCTAGCCAGTTAGATGCGGTTTTCACTGATCTCAATATCGTAGCTGTGAAAGTCGGCATGTTGGCCGATTCGCAAATCATCAAAGTCGTTGCTGACAAAATTAAGCAGTACCAACCTAAGCACTTAGTGATTGACCCTGTAATGGTCGCGACAAGTGGCGATCTTCTTCTAGAAAACTCAGCTATCACGACGCTAAAGCAAGAGTTGATTCCGCTGGCAGACATCATTACCCCTAATTTGCCTGAAGGCGCGGCGCTAACAGGCAAGCCAGTACCTGAAAGCGAAGCTGAAATGCAGGGTATGATTGAAGACCTACGCGCTTTGGGTGCTAAAGCCGTTCTCTTGAAAGGTGGCCACTTAGAGAAGGATGAGAACAGTAACGACCTACTGATTCTGCCGACTACCTCTGCCTTGATTAGCGCTAAGCGTTTCCCGACTAAAAACACGCACGGTACGGGTTGTACGCTTTCATCTGCTATTGCTTCTTTCTTAGCGCAAGGCAACACGCTGTCAGAGGCTGTCGACCTGGGCAAACAATACATCTCTCGCGCGATTGCTCACGCTGATGAGTTACAAGTCGGCCAAGGCCATGGCCCTGTAAATCACTTCTTCGCTGGACACGGTAATGTGCGTTAATACCGTTGGTGTTCAACTCAGCAATGCCTCCTTACGTTATAACGACAGTGAGCACGCGACCTTGTCTGGGTTGTCGCTTAGCTTAAACGCGGGTAAGTGGACGGTATTGCTGGGTCGAAGTGGTTGCGGAAAAACCACGGTATTGCGTTATCTGGCAGGCTTGCTGGACGATAAGGTGGAGTGGCAGGGCACATTGGCAACGTCTGATGAATTGCCTTTAACGGATCGAATCGCTTACATGGCGCAGCAGGATTTGTTATTGCCGTGGCTATCGGTCATCGACAATGTTTGCCTGAGTCATCGTTTTCAAAATCCAGCTTCTGATAAAGCAGTGCAAACTAATCAAGCACTCGAGTTGTTAGCTGCGGTTGGTTTGGCTGATTATGCGAATGCGATGACGGATCAGTTGTCTGGCGGTATGCGCCAGCGTGTTGCTTTGGCTCGAACTTTAATGCAAGACAAGCCTGTGGTGCTGATGGATGAGCCGTTCTCTGCGCTGGATGCGGTAACGAGACACAAGCTGCAAAGTTTGGCGTGTGAGTTGTTGAGAGATAAAACTGTTGTGTTGATCACCCATGATCCACAAGAAGCAGTGCGCTTGGCGGACAATTTGTATGTGTTGCAAGGCACACCTGCGAATGCTCAGTCTTTATCTGTGCCTAACACCGCGACACCACGAGTGTTAGATGGTGAATGTGCTGAGTTACAACAAGCGATCTTAGATCAGTTGGAGCGTGACTATGAATGATCTAACGCGAAGCGAAGCTGTGGCTCGTTCAACTAACGCACAGACTACCAGTGCACGCCCTCGTCAGATGAATCCTGTTGTTCGTTTGCTTATCAGCAGTGCTGTGATTCTCGGTTTATGGCAGTTAGTTGTGGTTGCCTTCGAGATGCCGAGCTTCATTCTGCCAGCGCCAGCAGAAGTCTTTTTAAAGCTGATTGAACGTTACGATGTGTTACTCAAACACACTTGGGTGACTGCGCAAGAGATCTTACTTGGCTTGCTGCTTGGTTTATCGATGGGGCTATTCTTCGCCCTGCAGATGTTGATGTTTGATCCGCTAAAGCGATGGCTATTGCCTATCTTAATTGCCAGCCAAGCGATCCCCGTGTTTGCTATCGCGCCAGTACTGATGCTGTGGCTAGGTTATGGCATCGCGTCAAAAGTGGTGATGGCGGCGATCATTATCTTCTTCCCTGTGACCACATGTTGCTACGACGGCCTACGTAACACACCGACAGGTTATCTCGATCTTGCCAAGACGATGGGTGCATCGAAATGGCAATTGCTTCGCCATATCCAACTTCCTGCTGCACTGCCTACCTTAGCGTCTGGCATTCGTGTGGCAGTGGTGATTGCCCCAATTGGAGCGGTCGTCGGCGAGTGGGTTGGTTCGAGTGAGGGGCTGGGTTACCTAATGCTACAGACAAACGCACGCATGATCATTGATGAGATGTTTGCTGCCTTGTTCATCTTGGCGGTGCTGTCTATCTCGCTCTACTTCGTGACAGATAAATTACTCAAAAAAGCTATCCCTTGGGAAAACCAATGATGGCTTGCTCAACATAAGAATAATATTCAAAAGGAAAGGTTAACCGTGAAAAATACAAAATTGATAGGTGCAGTGGCACTGCTTGCTTCATTGGTTTCAGGTCATGCTCTAGCGGACTCTGAGCAAAAGAAACTGACACTGATGTTGGATTGGTTTGTGAACCCGAACCATGGCCCGATTGTGATCGCTCAAGAGCGTGGCTACTTTGCTGACCAAGGCTTAGACATTGAAATTCAAGAGCCAGCAGACCCAAGCACGCCAGCAAAATTGGTCGCGGCAGGTAAGGTCGATTTAGCGGTAACTTACCAACCAAGTTTAACCATGGATGTGGCAGCGGGCCTTCCTTTAGTTCGTGCATCAACCCTTATCGCGACGCCACTAAACACACTAATGGTACTGGATAACGGCAAGAACGATTCGTTAGCGGATCTGAAAGGCAAGAAGATCGGTATCGCGATTGCGGGTAACGAAGAAGCGACTATCGGCACTATGCTAGCGCAAGAAAACGTTGAGTTTACCGACGTGCAAACCATCAATGTTGGTTGGGCACTTTCATCTTCATTGGCATCAGGCAAGGTAGATGCAATCTGGGGTGGCCTACGTAACTTCGAAACTAACCAGCTAGCCCTTGAAGGTTTTAAAGCAAAAGCATTCTTCCCAGAAGAGCACGGTGTGCCAGCTTACGATGAGCTTATCTTTGTTGCGAACGCAAAGCAGCACGATGATGAAGCGATCAAAGCGTTCAATAAAGCATTGGAACAAGCAACAACTTACATCGTGAACCACCCACAAGAGTCATGGAGCGAGTTTGTTGCGTATTCACCAGATACGTTGAACAACGAGCTTAACCAACGCGCATGGAACGATACGCTGACTCGTTTTGCACTTCGCCCTTCTGCTGTAGACCTAAAGCGTTACGATGATTATGCACAGTTCATGTTCGACAAAGGCATCATCAAATCACTACCAAAAGCTGCTGACTACGTACCGACTTTTGACTAAGGAATCTCATGAAATACCAAGACTTAATCCAAACCTGTCAACAAGATTGGCAAGACTACACAGAGCATGATTTTGTTAAAACGCTAGCAAACGGCACGCTCGCTCAGCCTTGTTTTCTGCATTATTTGAAACAAGATTTTCTGTTCTTAAAGCAGTATGCCCGTGCTTATGCGTTGGCGGTTTACAAGGCAAAAACACTGGCGGATATGCGTCGTGCACTGCCAAGTGTTCATGCTTTATTAGATTCTGAAATCTCTCACCACGTGACTTACTGTGGTCAGTGGGGTTTAACTGAATCTGACCTAGAAAACGAACCGGAAGATTTCGGTACAGTTGCTTACACGCGCTACGTTCTGGACGCGGGTATGACGGGTGATCTTGTCGATCTTTATGCGGCACTGGCTCCGTGTTCCATTGGTTACGCTGTGATTGGTAAAGCACTTTTAGAAAGCAGCGATACCGTATTAGAAGGCAACCCATACGCAAGTTGGCTGCAACTGTATGGCAGTGAAGAGTTCCAGTCTGGCGTAGCAACGGGCGCGGAATACTTCAACCAGCTGCTTGCTGAAATTGATATCAACAGCGAGCGCGGTCAGAACATCGTTCATATCTTCAAAACCGCAACGCGTATGGAAGTGGCTTTTTGGCAGCAAGGACTGAACGCTCTTAATGATTCAACAGCGGCTTAAAAGCGACTTTAATGAATAAGGATTTACCCATGCTTACTGAACAAATTATTCAATCGTTACGCGCAGTACGAGAGCAAAAGCCACTGGTTGTGAACATCACTAACTACGTCGTGATGAACAACACGGCCAATGCGTTATTAGCGATTGGTGCTTCGCCAATTATGGCGCACTCGCAACAAGAACTGGCTGAGATGATGTCTTTCTCTGGCGCGCTTGTGATTAACATCGGCACGCTCGACAGTGTTTGGACGCCGAGAATGCGCTTCGCGGTCGAACAAGCTAACGCGAATAATAAGGTTGTGGTTCTTGACCCCGTGGGTTGTGGCGCAAGTACGCTGCGTACGGAGACTTCTCGTGAAATTGCACGCTTAGCGGATAAGCTAATCATTCGTGGTAACGCGTCTGAGATTATCGCGCTAGCGGGTGAGCAAGCACAGAGCAAAGGCGTTGATGCGTTGGATAGCAGTGATGCTGCATTAGGCGCTGCGCAATGCTTAGTGGCTGAATACGGCGCGAATGTGGTTATTTCTGGTGAGACGGATTACGTTGTCACTAAAGACAGTGTTGTGACGTTAAATAATGGTCATCCAATGATGCCGTATGTGACAGGCATGGGCTGTACCTTAACGGCATTGACCGGCGCGTTTGCGGCTGTCGGTGATGACAGTGGTTTGGCTGCTGCTGCGGTATTGGGTGTGGTTGGCGAAATCGCGGCTGAGAACTCTCGTGGCCCAGGTAGCTTGCAAATGAACTTGCTTGATGAGCTGTATCAACTAGATGAAGAGACACTGATTCAGCGTCTGAAGATTCAGTAGGCTTAATCTAGTTCTAAGCTCAAAACTGATCGTTCGAAGTTAATAGCTCTTAATTTAAAGCTTTTAACTAAAAGAAAGCCCCCGACACTTATGTGTTGGGGGCTTTTTATATTATTGGTTCGGAACCGTGTCAGCCGCGTTAAAGGCTAGTTGCGTTAGGTTCTAAATCGATTTACTTGGCTCTCTAGATGATGAGCAACCTCAGTTAAGTCGCTCGCTGCACCTGAAATGCTGCTGACCGATTCTTGGTTGCTTTGCGCGATGGTATTGGCACCTTGCGCGTTTTCACCCAGTGATTTGGTTAAGCAATCCTGCTCATCGACGGATATCGCGATTTGGCTGTTGGCCTGATTTAAATCTTGGATGTGTTGGTTAATCACATGCAAGTTCTGAGAAGCTTGTTGCGCCTGAGTCGAAGCATCAGAAACCGTGCTGTGACTCTCTTTGATCGATTCGAGTGCGTCTTTAGCGCCACGTTGTAGCGAGGTGATGAGTTCATCAATCTGGCTTGCTGAGTCTTGAGTGCGCTTAGCTAGCGTTCTCACTTCATCGGCTACGACGGCAAACCCACGGCCTTGCTCACCCGCACGTGCGGCTTCAATGGCAGCGTTCAATGCCAATAGGTTGGTTTGCTCAGATACACCTTTAATTACTTCAAGAATGGCACCAATGTTCATCGACTCTTTGTGTAGGTCCGTCACTTTTTGGCTGCTCACCTGCATGCTTTCATCGGCGCTACCAATTTCATGCAGTGTTTTGTCTACTTCTTTCAGTCCCATTGCCACATTCTCGGTTGCTTGGTTAGCAACTTGAGACGCGTGGTTAGCACTTGCAGCAATTTCTGAAGTGCTGGAAGCCAATTGATCAACGGCAGAAGAGATGTTGATCATTTCACTGTTCAATTGTGTTGCATTGGTCGAGCTGTTGTTTGTCACTTGATTCAGCGACTCCGACATCTCACCAATGCGCACACTAGAGCGGTTCACTTGGCCAACAATATCGCGCAGAGACTCAATGGTGATCTCCATATTAGTCAGCAGTTCGCCAATCTCATTTTTGCTCTCAATGTTCACTTCCACATTCAGGTTGCCCTGAGAAAGCTCGTTGGTGATCTGTTTAACTTGTGCGATGCCTTTGGTAATAGAGCGAGTCACCAACACGGCGCTCGTCATACCAATAACTAAAGCCACACCTGTCAGCAATATGATGATTTGAATCGAACGCTTTTCACTGGCTTGTAGCACTGGCGTGAGCGCTTGTTTCTGTTGCTCGAGAATACTTTGAGCGTCCGCGACCGCAATCGCTAAGCTGTCACCAATAGAGGCGAGGGTAGCGGTTCTTTGCGTGTTCTCAATCATCTGTTGATGAACTTGCTCAAAGCCTTTTGCATACGCTTCGCGTTGGTTAGAGAAGTCTTCGATCAGCTCACTTTGATAAGGCGATGATTTAAGAGATTCAATGTCTCCTTCAATACCTGGTAGCGCGTATTCAAAGATATCTTTACCCGCCTCATAGGTTTTGAGATCGTTGTTGTTTGAGTAACTGAGTACGGTGATCTTGGCTGCGAGGAAATTCTCCATCAACATGCCTGCGTATAAGCTCGCGTTTGGATCATTGTTATTGTAAGACTCATACAACAAGCTCTGAGCCGCTTTCAGTGCGTTGGTTTCTCGTTTGACCATCTCAACGTTGACCAGTTGGTCAATGAGGAGCTCACTCTGTTTCATTGACCCATAAGCCACATCAAACGCCGCCACGCTGTCTTGCACTAATTGCAGGCTAGCTAGACTATCGGTTTTGGTGGTGGACTGGATTAAGTTGTTGAGCAGTTCATCAATCGCAAGTTTGCTTGATTGATAATTCGTTTCGTACTGTTCATCCAATGACTCTAAGTAACGTTCAGAAGCTAAACGCATCTGAAGAAAGTGCACTTGAATGTTGCTTGATAATGTCGCTTTTTGGCTGAGTTCACTGTATTGGCTAAAGCCGTTCGACAAGGTTTGGATACCTTTGTAACTCACAAAGCCTGAAATGACGAAAAAGAGCAAGCAGATGGCATAACCCAGCTTGATCTTGAGCGCTATAGAAAGGTGGCGCATAACTATCCCTATATTTACCTGATTCCTTCACTGTGGAGTATTTCATAAAACAGCGTTCTGGGCATGCTTGAAGTGAATTCTTTGTGTAATAAGTAACGCTTTAGTTAAAAAATTCAGGTTTTTTGGCATGCTTTCAACGAGTTGCGTATCTGAAGGTGCGTGTGTCATTGAGCTAATTTAGTATTAACTTCCATGCACATGATGCGATTTGTCGGTAAAATGGTGCAACGCCAATTTTAGACATCGACTCCAAAGGTACGAAATGAACCCTTATAAGCTCTACTTAGTAACGGATGACCAACAAGATTTAGAAACGCTTAAGTTCGTGGTTGAACAAGCGGTTGCAGGTGGCGTTACTATGGTCCAAGTAAGAGAAAAACACGGAGACGTAAGAGCCTTCATTGAACGAGCACAAGCGGTTAAGTCGATTTTGGCTGGCTCCGGTGTTCCGCTGATCATCAATGACCGAGTGGACGTTGCATTGGCTGTCGACGCTGATGGTTTGCACTTAGGGCAATCGGATATGCCTGCAGAGTTAGCACGCCAGTTGATAGGTCCAGATAAGATTCTTGGGTTATCAATTGAAACTGAACAGCAGCTAAAACAAGCAGATAGTTTGCCGATCCATTACATTGGCCTCAGTGCGCTTTTTGCCACACCGACCAAAACGAATCTAAAGAAACACTGGGGTTATGAAGGCATTCAAATGGCTTTGGAAACAACGAAGTTGCCGATTGTGGGTATCGGTGGAATCAACGAGTCGAACATTCCGCAGTTGGTTAAGACCGGTATTCATGGATTGGCCTTGGTGTCAGCGATATGTCACGCAGAAAACCCAAAACAAGCGACGCAGGATTTACTCTCTCTAATGGGAGAGTGAAGGGGGAGTAGATACTAGAAAACAAATGAGGTTTGTCATCTGTTTTCTAGTGAAAGCACAAGCATGGAGTCGTGCGAGGTGTGCTTATCGATAGAGCATTTAAGGTGCTCTATCTAACACATCGTTTGGTCTATTGAATGCAAAGAGCAACCGTGCCGATGACCATAAGAACGATCGCAGCGTACCAACCGTATTGTGCTGTTTTATCAGCAACAAACACCTTAATGTAGTTGATCTCTTCATGCGCCATTGCGATGAAGTCCGTGTAGTTAATCGATAACTCACGGCTAGCTTCTTTCAGGTCTTGTTGAAGCTTGTTGAAAGACTCATCGATGAAGCCCTTTGTTTCCGAAGCAGACGGAGTAGCAGTTAACGCTAGGCTATTCCAAACCGCCATACGCGATTCATATTCGCTTTCACTGACACAATTAAGTACGCGTAAATCATACTCTCGTTTGTTACGCTCTTTACCCATTTTCTCAGGGCAAATATTTCTTAAAACGTTCACGACAAATTTTCCAAAAGGTTCATTTAGATATAAAAAAGCACTCAAAGAGCGCTCATAAACTGGGTGCGAATTAATATTCAAAAAGTGATCTATTTGAAACCGATATAAGCAACGGCAAGGCTGAGTGCTTATCTGGGAGATTTGAAGTTGGGTCAGTGGTGTTAAAGAGCGATTTGGGCTTGTTTATATTCGTTTGAAAAGACAAACCCGTTGGGATCGCATAGTAGTTATGTCACTTTGGGACATCAACTAGGGTGTTTTATCCACACGACAAAGATATTTATCGGCAAGATAAGCAGAAATGAGGTAGCGGTGGTGGGTTCCGTGCCGATATTGAATCTCTGAATTGACGATGTGTGAAGAACAGGGGAGCTTAGTTAGCCTGCCATTGATTGTATTGCAGTGAGTGTCCCTTAAGCTGCTCAATAAGGCTGGTGAGAACTGGGCCATTGATGTGGCTGCGAGAAACTAAACAACCCACTGGAGTAATCCAACCCCCATGCTCGTGTGAGACAGGTAGCGCCACAAGGTCGCCTTTTTGAATGCCTCCCATCACCATCATCTCAGGCACGTTTGCCCACCCCAGGTTCTGTTCAACGAGATCAACAATGGTCTTGTGGTTGTTGGCGTACCAAAGCATCGAGCTAATACCGTAGGTGAACCACAGCTCGCGCTGCTTTGAGCTGCGATGCACACATTGGCGATAGCGTTTGAGGTCTGAGTCTTGTACGACCGACATTTGGCTGAGTTCGTGAGTGGCAGAGCTAACGGTTAGGAAGCGCGCTTGGCCTAGCAAAAAGAAATCCATATCGACCTTAAGTTCGCCGTCCGCGTAGATGATGCCAATCTGTGCTTTTCCGCGTCTTACTAGGTCTTCAACATCAAAAGTTGAGGTGGTAAGTATATCAAAGTGTGTGATCGGGAATTGATCGGCCAGTGAGCTGATTATCTTAATGAAGTTCTTATCTATGATGCTTTCATCAACCGCAATGATCAGTTCGTGCTCATCTTCTTGGGTCAGCGATTCAACTTTTTGGTCGAAGTACTTTTGTTGGTCGAGAATCGACTTAGCCACAGGCAATAACGCTTTACCTTTGCTGGTTAAAACGGGGATGTTTTTCTCTCGGTTAAACAGCTCTTGGTCAATGGCAATTTCTAGGTTGGCGATCGATTGGCTGACCCCAGACTGAGCTCGTTTCAGTTTGCGAGCGGCGGCAGAGAAAGAGCCACTTTCACACACGGTGACGAAGACTTTTAGCTGCTCAAAACTGTACATGTTATCTCTCGCTCAATAAAAATGGGGCATATATGCTTAAGCTATCACTATTCGTGATGGCTGTTAACTTTCTCTTATTATTTCGGGTGACATAATCCTAGCTAATCCAACACATACTAGATAATTTAGAGGAATGTATGAGTACGTTAGAAAGAGTGTTCCACTCAGTATTATTCGAAGTATTGGCCGTCACACTGTCAATTATAGGTTTAGCGATATTTACTGATCACGATGTGAACGCCTTATCAGGAACCATGATAGTTGTTGCGACTATCGCAATGATTTGGAACTACTGTTTTAACCGTATTTTTGATTGTTATTTCACGGGTGAAAAATCAAAGCGTTCGATTAAGTTACGCGTTTTTCACGTCGTGCTATTTGAGGCTGGCTTGTTGATCGCGACGATCCCTGTGATGGCATACTTACTTAACGTGGGGATTTGGCAGGCATTTTTGATGGACATCGGCGTGACCATTTTTATTACCATTTACGCGTTTGTGTTTAATCTGATTTATGACCATGTTCGAGCATTCTGGGTACGCAGAGGGGAGCTCGCCGTTCAATAATCTACCAAGTCAGTAAACATGATTTTGGCCACTAACCGGTTGTTTATTCGTTATTTTGACGGAGATATTCGGTTAGTAGGCCTAGGTAACCCATCGTTTGTTCTGCTATCTTAAATAAGGTGATAATTTGAGTTTTTGAAAGAACAGATTAAGAGGAAAGGATGCCAGATACCTCTCAGATAATGACAGTGGTAGATAAGAAGGAAGTCGAGCTGTTTGCGGAACTGTTCAAACATATCGATGGTGAAATCTACACTTTGTTACGCAGTGCCAAAATCCCCAATGACATTCTCACCAGCAATGACCATTACGATTACCTCCCAGAAACCACTATAAAGAATGTGGTCAAGATTATGGGGGAATCAGCGTCGAGAGAAGAGTTTTCGCTGTTTATGTGGAGCTTTTGCAAGCAAACCTATGTACCAAGGTTTGTGGCTAAGCTAAGCCAGCAGGATTCATTGAAAAGTGCGCTAGACCAATTTGGTGAGCAGTTGAAGCTCATATCCAATGGGGCGAATGTCTATACCAAGCAATCCGGAGGCAAGTGGTGGTTTGTTCGCGAGAAGCCGTTTACTAACGCGCCTTGGTTTAAGTTCGCTGAACTGTTCTCTGTCATTTTCATCAACGAGCTGCTTTCAGTATTAACGCAAGGGCGTTGGAAGCCGTCTGAGGTTGGCATTCAAAGTGGCGATCTCGAATGTTTTCAATCTCTTCCACAAATGGGCACTGCTCAGTTTTATACACAGAGACCCGTTACTGCCTTTGAAATTCCAGAAGAAATCATGCTTGCGCCGATTGTTTTACCCAAAATTGCTCAAGTAACGGATCTCACTAAGCCTTTACCTAGCTCATTTCTGAGCGCTTTTAAGCTTGTTATAAAACCCTACCTCACAATGGGAAAACTGCCAATTAGCTTGGCATCTGAGATTCTGAATATTCATGTTAGGACGATCCAGCGTCGTTTGGAAAGTGAAGGCGTGGTCTACAAAACCTTGATTGAAGAGATGGTTCTTGAGCTGATCTTGGAATTGCTAGAGCAGTCCGATCTATCGATCACGCAAGTGGGCGCGAAGATGGGGTATTCCGATTCTTCCCACTTTACCCGAGCGTTCAAACGACAGATGAACATGACGCCAAGACAGTACCGAAAAGAGCACAGCTAAAAACAGTAAGTAAAAACCGGAGCCTGAACGCAGAATTATTTATTGTCACCAAATGGCCATTTATCAACCTTGAATACTGGCAATATCACTACTAAGTTATTGAATGTGGATAAGTTGTTTTTATTTTTTAGCGAGTGTCGCAACCAATAAAAACACCTTTGAAATCTCATGACACTCATTAGTAGTTACGGAATCGTTATGGGAAGTGGACGCCACTAACAAACGGAATCAAGGTGTAAAAATGAAAAATGCAGGCTTAAAGCTCTCTGTTGTTGCTCTTTCGTGTTCATTTGCTCTTTCTGCAAATGCAGCATCAACGCTATTTACTAATGTCGATGTGTTCAATGGTACTGAAAACAAATTGTACGAAGACCATCATGTATTAGTCGAAGACAATCTCATCAAACAAATCTCGGCAAACCCAATCGAAGCCAGTGAAGCTACCGTCATTGAAGGTGAAGGTAAAACGTTAATGCCTGGCTTAATCGATGGCCATGCCCACGTTATGATTAACTATAATTTTGGTGACATCGAAACCAATAAAGATCTCACTGACATCTCTATTCATGCAACGCAAGTGGCTAAGCGCTACTTAGATGATGGTTTTACAACCGTTCGTGATATGGGCGGACCTGCCTTCGGTTTGGCTCGCGAAATTGAGAGTGGCAATGTTGTTGGTCCTCGAATTTATCCGTCTGGTGCATTTATCTCTCAAACATCAGGTCATGGTGATTTCCGAGATAGAAGTGATCCCGGTTTCACGCCTAATTCGGTAGGGGATATTTCTAACTTTGAAAGAATGGGCATTGGCGCTGTAGCCGATGGCGTGCCTGAAGTTCTCAAAGCGACAAGACTGAACTTACGCAATGGTGCGACTCAGATAAAGATCATGGCCGGTGGTGGTGGTTCATCTCGATTTGACCCGATTGATACAACTCAATACTCGGTAGACGAAACCTGTGCCATCGTTGAAGCAGCAAAAGATTGGAACACTTATGTTGCTGCGCATACATTCAATGATCGCTCGGTAAACCGTCTTCTTGATTGTGGTGTAAAAACCTTTGAGCACGGATTCTTTATTAATGACGACACGATGAAGAGAATTGCAAAAGAGGGCGGATATGTTGTTCCACAGATGTGGGGGCTATCGCCAGATCTAGCAAAGAACCCGCTTATGCCTGCAGAAAAACTTCCTATGGTTGCTCAGCTTCAAGAGCAGTACGGTGACTACGGTAAACGCCTACTTGAAAATAACGTGAAGGTTGTTTTTGCATCAGACTATGTAGGTGCAGATTCGGATGCCGAGCGAGCTCGTCGTTACGAAATCTACTGGAGAACGCAAGCGTTTGGTAGCAACTTCGAAGTGTTGAAACAAATGACTTCTACAGCTGGTGAAATGTTAGCAATGTCAGGCCCTAGAGGCACAACCCAAGGCAAGTTAGGTGTTATCGAAAAAGGTGCCGTTGCAGATATTTTATTAGTAGATGGTAACCCATTGGAAGACATGAAGGTATTAGGTGCGACCACCGAGTGGTTTGACGCTGATCCTGAATACAAAACTATCGATACGATTAAATTGGTAATGAAAGATGGCGTTGTATACCGCAACGAAATGTAATCTTTGGCTTGATGTTTAATAGTTAGGTAGGGGAGTGTCTCCTCTACCTAACTTAGCTTAACGATGTTTTTGTGAGGTAAAGTTTCATGGTTATTTTGAAGCCAATTTTTTCGCTGTTTGTATTGTGTTGTTTGTCGTTTCCATCACTAGCTAACGAAGTGAAGGTTACATACTGGGACGAGCTAGTTCCAAGCATGGAGTTGATAGAAGACCCATTTCAAAAGCTTGATCGGAATCAGATGTTTGATATGGCGACCATTGCTCGCTTTAAAGACGCGCAAACTGAAGACGGTTTTGTCGCAAGTGACGAAGCAAAACAGGAAATAGTGGAAGTAACAGAAAGGCTCAAAAAGCAGGACGTGGATGTTGAAGCGCTGTTTGTTGCTCGTGAGCAGATTATGAAGCAACGAGAAGCGTTAGGTTTTAAACCAAATAATGAGGTTGTAGGCAGTAAGCATCGAATCCCTGGCTATATCACTCCGATTGAAATGGACGGAACTAAAGTTACTAAGTTCTTCTTAGTGCCTTCTGCAGGAGCTTGTATCCACACACCACCACCTCCAGCGAATCAATTGGTGCTGATAGATTACCCTCAAGGCATTGAATTAGTGAGCTTAATGACGCCGGTTTGGGTTGAAGGTGAGTTAACTGGGCATCAATCGAAAGAAAATGTGAATTACTCTGACGGCGCAGCCAACGTGCAGTCGGTATATGCGATGAAAGCGGACGGTATAGAGCAGTATCAACCTTAAGCTAGCGCACCAAGTGCGCTCCAATTTCATGTTGGAAGTATTTAAATCACCCAGTGTCATCAAATGACAATTTTCAATGTGAGTAATAACTAAAATAAAATTAACTTAAAAAGCACTGGTGAAATGATGAACTCAAGATTCTCAAAAATAAGTATGGCTATTGTGATGGCGGCAAGCCCAATGAGCGGCGTTGTTTACGGCGCTAACTTTGAAGGCCCAGATTCTGTTGAAAATACAATTGCAGAGCAGAAAGCACACAAGAAATCTTGGAGGGAGTCATTAGCTGAAGATGGTTTTACATTTGGTGCAGATTACTTTGCTTTGGGGCTGACCTCTGGGGATGGGGTTGGCGGCGATAGCGTTGATGCATCGTCGGGTGTGGCACGATTATACGGTTCATGGCATCTATTAGGAAAGGGCACACAGAACTCAGGTAGCTTAGTTTGGAAGGTGGAACATAGGCATGCCTATGGTGATACTGCGCCAAAAGACTATTCATTCGGCCCACTTGGCTATGTCGGTTCAATTGGCCCTGCATACAGTGACCAAGGGTTTCGTGTTACGGACTTAAATTGGAAGCAAAAAATCAACGATGGCAAAGGCACTATTGTTGTCGGTTGGCAGGATGTAACGAACTACGCCGATGTTTACGCTCTAGCAAGCCCATGGTCTGGTTTTACTAACTTGGCATTCTCGACAGGCTCTGGTGCGATGGGCTTACCTGATGATGGTGTACTTGCGCTTTCTGCTGGTCATATGTTGGGCGAGAATTTTTATGTCGTCGGTGGTATCGCCGATGCAAATGGTCAGTCAGATGATATTTTTGATGGCTTTGATACCGTTTTTGGCAGCGATGCCTCTTACTTCACCACACTGGAGTTAGGCTGGACGGCTTCGCAAGAGCAGATCTACACCGATAACTTCCATGTGACGTTATGGGATTTTGGTGACGATACGCGCCACAGTAATAGCCTTGCTGCGGAAGGTGGCTCGGGCGTTAACTTCTCATGGAGCCAGTTCATGACTGATCAGGTGATGCCGTTTGTTCGTGGTGGTTTCTCTGAAGGGGATGTTGCCCTTTACGATAAGTCGATTTCTGTTGGTATGGGTTACTTTGGATTAGGAAAACCGACCAACAACCTTGGTGTAGCGCTAAACTGGGCAGAAGTGAATGGTGACTCTTTTGCAGCTGATGCGAAAGCAATAAGCGGTAGCACAGAGCAGTGGACAGCAGAGATCTACTACAACATGCAGTTTGGTGACCATTTCCAAGTAACGCCTGACATCCAGTATATAAAGGATCCGGCATTCTCCAATGAAAGCAGCGCTTGGGTATTCGGTGTTAGAGCGAGAGTCTTTATCTAACAGCTCTGCTTGTTAATCGCTGAAACGTAAAGAATAGATGTAAAAAGTGAGCCTTGATAGGCTCACTTTTTTGTCTTAGATGTGAAAGAAAAGCGGCTATGCTTTTTCGGCTTTGGGCGTGTCATCGAGTGCGAAGTAGATCTTTGAAACAACAATCTCTGCGACCAAAATAGTGAATACCACAGCGAAGAACGCCACCACACCATTCCAAGGGCCTGTGAAGTCTACCTTGTCTCCAAATAAGATATTGATGGCTTCCAACATCACAAACTTAGAGCCCACCAAAATCACGTAACTGGATAAACCGCGATAAATCTTAGGTGCAGTCCCCGGTTTAGATTTGAAGTAATCCGCCAGTTTATGTTCTAAGCCGATAGACAATTTGAGCAATAGCTGCAGCAAAATCGCAGCTGCAAATGAGATGGTGAATGATTCGATATTGACAAAGTCCCAGTATTCATCAAAAAAATTAAGAACCGTTAAATCGACGAGTACCGCAAGCGTGTATCCGACAAAGAGTCGTTGGGGCGTATTAAATCCATATACTTTTTCTATATTGCTCATCTACTTCTTCCTGAGTAAAGGGTTATAAAAAACTTAGGAGTTAATCTTATAATTTTCAAACGCTTATTGTTTTATATGCGAAACAGGTCTTAAAGTCGGCTTGGCGCATTATGGTAAGTAAGGGTTTTAAGAATGATCCAAGATAAGACTCCAATTTAGACAGAGGCACATATGATTATTCATTTTAGAATCCAAGACGTAGAAGAGCTTTGGGGATCCATCGATTTGGCAACGCTCTTGCAGTTGGAACTGAGAGCAGTATCAACCACACCGTTAACTCTCTGATTGAAATAGTTAAGTTACCAATTACACTTGAAGCATAAGTTTGAATGGAGTCAACTTAATGCTTTCACCCCAATCGCTGTATTCCTCTTCTATTGCTCTGATCTTAACTGGCCTTTTTTCATCCTCGGCCTATGCCTCAAATGAAGCGATTCAAAATCGTTTAGAGAAGATCTTCGCGGCTTCTATTGCGTTGACTGACAGCGATGCCGTATCTATCGGCTTTGTTCATTTTGACCCTAATTCATTTATCAATTTGAACGACAATGGTTTCGGCTCCGATAAAACTATCGATACTCGAAGCCAAGTGAGTGTGGGCTCCATTCCTTATTCTTCGGTGATTAACACCGATGATCCTGATCTTGACCTTATTTGGTCTGTACGAGGGTCTTATGCGCTTTCTGAACAGGATATTGAAATCTCATCAGACGTGACCTCTGACCGTCGTGTGAATCCGAATAAAGACTCAGTATTAGGCCTGTATGGCTTTTTCGGGGTTCAAAATCATCTCAACCAGCACTGGTCTATCGCGTATGGCTTAGGCACTCACTTGCTCTATTACCGCAATAAATACGAATACAACAACAGCTACTCTCAAGCATTTCAATCTCAGCTAGACGGCTACGCGTTAAATACCTCAGCGTGGGCATTGATTGGTGAGCCGTCGGTCAAACTCAAGTATTTAAAGAAGCGAGAGTGGGGGAGCTGGAATGTCTCTTCTCGAGTGCGTTATTTCTATGGGACTGGATGGGGTGAAGCGAACGATGGCGATATCGGTAACCCTGAAGGGATGCGATTTATTAATGAACTAGAGTTTAGGCAAAATGTCGCGCTCGATGCTTGGACGTTAAACAACCCTCAAGTCCACTATAACTTTAGAAGAATCGATATAGCAGGGGATTTAACGGATCCTTTAGATACACACTATTACTATGAATTCGGTGCTGGGTTGGTGTTCGATGTCCCTTACGACTCTTACTTCTTTGATAACTTCGGTGTCGGCATTAACTTCAATTATGGCAGCTCACTCAGTGGTGGTAGTTTGCTCTTCTTACTCAATAATTAGCATAAGTTGTTGATCTTCAAAGTGCTCATATAATTTGAATTTGTATGTGTCGTAAAATGGTAAATATCTTAATCAAAACTTAGCCATCATAGTCATTCGCCCATCACCAGAGCAAACTATGAACAAGTTAAGTTATGACCGAAAAATGCCGCTATACGTGGTGTCTGCACTTGTCCTCAATATGGCATTTAGCTTGTGGTTGCTGAGTATTGCTTCTACGCCAGCCATGGTTTTTTCGGTGTGTGCGTTGTTATTACTTAGCACTCTTATTACCGCACGCCTTTATCGACATGAAATGGCTCAAAGCAAGAATAACTTGTCGGAAGCTATCATTGATGGTGTCGCAGGTTTTATCGTCCTCGATAGTCAATTGAGGGTCATACAAGTCAATCAACAGTTCTCTCGGGTTTCAGGTTATGCCTTTGACCAAGTCGAATCTCGTCCGATTTCTGATCTCTGTTTTATGAATAACAGCAGTCTAATCGCGACCATTACTCGCTCACTGAAGGATAACCAGAGATGGAAAGGTGAGTTGAGTGGCGTCAGTCGACTTGGCGAGCAGTTTACCGTAAACGTTGTGGTGGAAAAGCTAACTGAAATTCTGCCGCACAATAACAAGTACGTGGTGACCTTTACGGATATTAGCCGACGCAAGATATTGGAGCGTCGATTAAGAATGCTGGTGGAAACGGATTCACTGACAGGGTGCTGGAATCGACGCCGTTTTGATAACGACTTAAAACATTATTCAAACCTGGCAGAGCGTTATGGTTACACGCATTCTTGTCTGGCGTTGATCGATTTAGATCACTTCAAGGCTATCAATGATAATCACGGTCATGACCAAGGTGATTCAGCGCTGAAAGAGGTCGCTGAGCTGCTGAGAAACAACAGCCGAGACACTGACATCGTAGCGCGAGTTGGCGGTGAGGAGTTCGCTATCTTAATGCCAGAAACTAACTTGGCAGAAGCGTTTGAGGCGATGTATCGATTGAAAGAAGTGATTACTAAAGGGACTACATTGAATCTGACCGTGAGCAGTGGTGTGTCTGAAATACAGGCGCAAGCCGAAGCGACCTATCGCAGTGCAGATAAGGCACTTTACCGCGCTAAAGGTAACGGGCGAAATAGAGTGTGTAGCTCTAGCTCAGGCTGTGCGACCTCCATCGCGCTTGGCTAAGGTTGGTCGCACTTAGCTAATCGGTTAGAGTGGTATCTAAGCCGAGATTGAGCGTTGGTAAATCTTCGGCGTAAGGCCAGACACACGCTTAAACGCACGGGAAAAATGAGAGATGTTGGTGTAACCGAGCTGGCTAGAAATGTAGGTCAGCGTGTGGCCTTCTTCCATCAGCTCGCAAGCCACAGAAAACATCAGGTTCTCTTTGATCTTTCGATAAGTGGTGTTTTCATTCTTGAGTTTGCGTTGGAACGTTCGCACTGAAAAGTTGAGCAGCTCTGCCGCCTCTTCAAGAGAGAGGTCTTGCTCTTTCATGTACGGTTTTAGAAGCTCATAAATACTATCGGTAAAGCTGGTATGCCACTCAATAAGCGTCGGCTTTGCACTGAGTTCTTTAGAAGTAAGACGGATTGGGAGTTGTAAGATCTCATCAGGAATCTGCACAGCAGTCGACGAATGATCAACAAACAGTTGGCAATTACTTGATACCAGTGTTTTGACGACATCGATGTCATGCCCTTGCAAGCGAACCTTAGTCGGTAACCATGGTGATTGCGACAAAATGGTTATTAACTCGATGATATAAATAACAGCGAAAGCTTCGCCCCATTGAAACATAGGGGAATTGTCTTCTGGGGCTGTGCGGCAAAACCAATTCTGACCGTGTTCTTGAATAAACTCGACTCTACTGCCTGGTGAATCATAGGCAAAGATGGAATTGATCTGTTTTAGTGCATCACCAATGGTTTCGAATTCGGTAAATTGATGCAAGACATTTGGGATGATTCGACGTCGAAATGCGAGTCCGAGAATATCGGTGAACCGAGAAACACCAAGTTGGGCGGATGTCAGATAAATCAAACGTTTAATCGATTCTGATGGCACGAAGTCGCTTTCTGATTCGATGAGATCCGGCGGCAAACCAGAATCTTTGAGCAAAAGGTGAAGGTCGAGACCATAGTCAGAAAAAACCTGAACCAAAATTTTGGCGTAGTTCGTTTGAATTACCGGGACTTGGTAGTGACTAGAGCTCATTAGAATACAATCCTGTATATATTGTCGCATTATTAGACGTGCATATCATTTGCAACGTTTTGTTTACTAAATCTAACCCTATTTACTTGAGTTTTCCATTACCGGGTTTATTTTTAAAGTATTAATTTTGTTGATGTTAGTTATCTAGAAGGGAGCCCCATGTCAGAAGTCAACGGGAATACGCAAGAAGCCAAGGAAGAAGTTGGCCAGCAAGAAAATGGAAAAGACAAAGTAAGAAAGGTCACCAACTACTTACTGTTGTTCGTGGCGTTCATGTTGATCTTCAGTATTATTTCAGACCGCATCATTCCTATTACTGATAATGCTCGTGTAAAAGGTTATATCGTTCCAATCAAGCCTGAGGTGTCGGGTAAAGTACTCGATATTCTTGTTCAACCTAACCAACTCGTTAATCAGGGCGACAAGTTAGCCATTTTAGACGAGTCTGATTACCAAATAGCCGTCCAACAAGCCGAGCAAAATTTAGAGATCGCTGGTCAAAATGTCGGCGCGCAAACCGCGAGCATTGCTTCAGCCCAAGCGAAACTCACTTCAGCGATTGTTGAAAGACAAAACACCAAACTGCAAGCTAAGCGTGTTTTAGAGATGGCCGATAAAGGTGTCGTTTCTAAATCAGATGCAGATAAAGCGCGAGCAGCATTAGCAACGTCTCGTGCGGCGGTTGTGAATGCAGAAGCTGACCTTGACCGTGCTAAGAAACAAATGGGTAAAGAAGGCGAAGAAAATAGCCAAGTGAAAGCGGCGTTGCTGGCACTTGAACAAGCTCAATTGAACCTAGAGCGCACCGTGATTACCGCACCAACACAAGGTGGTGTCTCTAACTTTAGCCTGTCTGAAGGGTTTTATGCATCGGCAGGGCAAGCAATCATGACCTTTGTTTCAACCGAAGATATTTGGATTGAAGCTTATTATCGAGAGAACAGCCTAGGTAATGTTGCCGTTGGTGATGAAGTTGAAGTGGCATTGGATTTCGCACCGGGCAAAGTGGTAAAAGGGCGCGTAAGTAGTATCGATTGGGGTGTTGATTGGGGGCAAAATGATCAAGCAGGTAAGCTTGCGCAAGCTAGCCAACAAACGGGTTGGTTGCGCCAAACACAGATGCTTCCTATCACCATTGAATTTGATAATGAAGAAGTGACAGGCATGCTCCGAGTGGGTGGCCAAGCGGATGTGATTGTTTATAGCGGCGATAACTTTGTGTTCAACGCGATAGGCAAGGTATGGATTCGTTTGATTAGCGTATTGTCTTATGTCCGATAAGCCGATTCCTGACCAACAAACACAGCAACGTATCCTGCGATTTACTGTCGGGGTCACGTTGGCTGTTTTCTTGGCGGCGTGGATAAACTGGCCACTTGCGTTTGTGGCGCCAGTGTTCACTGCTAAGTTCTTAATTGATAAGCCAAATCTCCATAAGGAAACGGTCTACGAATTGCTCTTGGCCGTGGTGGTGACAATGGGGTTAGGTTTATTGCTATCGCGAGGAATTACCCATTATCCAATCCCATTGTTGATTTTAGTGGGGCTAATGATGCTTTGGGGCTACTACTTGTTTGTCGACCCAAAATGGAACCTGTTTGCCACCATACTGTTGATTGCGGTCTTGATGTTGCCATTCATGGCGATTGATAACCCCGGCGTGTCGGTAATGCTGGCCTCTGGCTTAGCGACCTCTGGTGTGGTTTCAGTGATGATTTTTGCGTTAGTGCATGTGTTTTTCCCTGAGCCTAAATCAGAGTTCTCAGGCTTCGCTGCTGCGCCACTCGAAAAGAAACAGCGTTGGTATGCGGCCTTTAGGGCGATGATTATCTCCTATCCAGTAGTTTGTTTTTTCTTTATTTTTCAAATATCTGAAGCTTTACTGACAATGATGTTCATTGCGTTGTTATCGTTGATGATTACGTCAGAGAAGTCGATAAAGTTGAGCGCTTTTCTGGTGATAAGTAATGGTATTGGGGGATTGCTGGCGATTGCTGCTTTTTCAATTCTTTCTATAGTACCCAACATTGTCTTCTATTCTTTGTTTATAGGACTTATTGCCATTTTTATGGCTACCAAGATCTACACGGTTCCCGAAAAAGCACCTATTTTCGCCACTGCATTTAGTACGTTGCTCGTACTGGTTGGTAGCACATTGATGAGCTCCGGTGATATCGATAGCAACACTCTTATACGCATATTCCAATTAGTGTTAATTGGCATATATATGATTTTGGCTTCTCTATTCCTAGAAACACGGAATTGGAAGTTCCTACAAAATCAGCCTTAATTTTGTCTAACAAGGACGTCTCATGAAGTTAACCGATGATTTTTCAAAACAGGCGATAGACGCTGCCATCAAGATCGCAGCGATTGCCATGCTCGTGTATTGGTGTTTTTCGATTTTGCGCCCATTCATTCTTTTAGTGATATGGGGTGCGATCATTGCGACTGCGTTGTATCCAGTGGCGGTCGCAATTTCAAATAAAACCGGGATGTCGAAAGGTAAAGCCAGTGCATTGCTGAGCTTTATTGGTGTGATTATTCTGTTTATTCCTTTGGCGGCGCTTTCTTCTGGTATCTACACCAGCGCGACTGACCTGATGACAGGGCTTCAAGATGGCACATTGTCATTGCCTAAACCGAAAGAGTCCTTACAAGATATTCCATTCATAGGTGAGAAGGTTTATTCAACCTTGGTTGCTGCCTCCAACAATATTGAAGGCACTTTCATAAAGTATGCGGACGAACTTAAACAGTTCGCGACGAAAGCGGCTTCTGTTCTTGGCTCGCTAGGTGGTGGCTTTATTCAGTTCATTATCTCTACCATCATTGCTGGTGCATTCATGAGTAATGCCGATAAATGCAAAACCGGCGTGACTCACTTAGTGGCGCGTTTAACGGGCGGCAAAGGTGAAGAATTGGTAGAGCTTTCTAAATCGACCGTGCGAAGCGTTGTACAAGGTGTGATTGGTGTTGCTGTGATTCAATCCATGATGTCGGCAATTGGTTTGGTGATTGCAGGCGTTCCTGCGGCTGCGTTTTGGGCGCTAGCTGTACTGCTCATTGCGATAATCCAACTTCCACCGATTCTTGCTCTATTACCTGCGATCATCTACATGTTCAGCGTTGAATCGACACTGGCGGCGAGCTTGTTCTTAGTGTGGTGTATTTTAGTGAGCGGCAGTGACGCTATCTTGAAGCCAGTATTGCTGAGCCGTGGCTCTCATATTCCAATGTTGGTTATTTTACTTGGTGCGCTAGGCGGAATGGCGATGTCAGGCATCGTCGGTCTGTTTGTTGGTGCTGTGATATTGAGTTTAAGCTATGAGTTGATGATGGCGTGGCTTGGACTTGAAGAGAAAAACCAACAAGAAACTGAGAAAGAATCAGCAGAGGCAGAGGAAAAATAGATGAAGCCAGTCTCTAAAGACGACAACTTCTACTTCTTATTCTATGCACTGTTGGTGTTGTTTTTTGGTTGCGCGGTGATGCAGCAGTTTTATCCGCAAGGCCAAAAAACAATCCTATTTCTCATCATCATTACTCTGGCGAGTTCAATTGTCGGTATTCATAAAGAGCGAGCCTTGTATCGCTCTTGGTACGGGCTGTTATTGATTACGGCACTCGTGTCTGGCGTGTTTTCATTTTTGGAAGGTTATAACCTGTCGATAGTGACGCTATCGGCGTTGGCTGTGTTCTTGTTTTCACACATTTATTCAGCATTAAAGCAGGTAATGAAAGCAAAAACGGTGACGCCTAATCACATCATCGGCTCAATCTGTATTTACTTGTTGTTAGGGTTTGCTTGGTCGACCATCTACTTGTTAATTTTAGAGATCTTTCCGAATGCCTTTAACGGGTTAGAAGAGCAAGTCTGGCTGACAAACTTGTTCAATGCGATGTACTTTAGCTTTATCACCTTGACTACGGTTGGTTACGGCGACATATCACCAGCTCTGCCTATTGCTCAGTTCTTCGTTTTTATGGAATCCATTATCGGCAGCTTTTACTTAGCTATCATGGTGGCGAGTTTGGTGAGCATTCGACTTGCACAGTCTCAGTCCCAATAGAGCATTTACAAATAATAGAGCACATACAAACAAGCCCGACAATTGCCGAGCTTGTTCTATTTTATGAGCTTCAAAGTCTGTCTAAGTTTGAACTCTTTGTGGGCGATGAACCTTAAGCTTCAGTACCTTGAATCTTCTCTAATTCAGCAATAGTCGTTTGCGATACAAGCTGACCATCCATGTAATAGGTAACGTTTTGACCGTCTTTTATGCCCGTTAGAGTCGCTGTTTCACCAGAGGTATAGACGATGTCCATTTGAATTGTGTTTTCGTCAATCTTAATCATCTCACCCGTTTCAATGGTGCGATTGTTTGAAATTGGGCCTACAGGGGCTTCTTTCAGGCTTGGGTCTAGGTCGTCGTTCACTTCGAAGTGTGTATCTGTTTTTGTATCAAATACGTGTGGCGAACCGCTGATAGGGTTTTTACCTGTCCAGAATTCAAGTGAGTTGAATACCACATAGTCTGCTGCGGTTGTAATACCGTATACAGGCGCTAATAAGAAGTTTACACCTGCACGGGCATAGCGGTTATCTACAACTTCAACGTTAAATTTCATCACTTTCCCTGTTACGGCGTTACTGCCGATACAACCAGTTAGCGCAGAAGCCAAAACCGTTAGTCCTACAATTTTAAGTGCAATCTTTTTCATTTTAGTACCTGTATAAGTTAGAAGTCTGTTTCGTTGGAACAGGTGTAGTATGGTTTTTATTCGATGGTCAGTTTTACCATTTAGCGCCACTGACGATATAAAATGCACTCAGACTTTTGGCATAAATCTAGGTATAAAGTGAGGTATAAAACTGGGCACAAAAAAAGCGCGACCTAATAGGGCGCGCTTTGGGGTATTTAGATAAGTCGTAATGAAAACAACGACTCTAATATAGAATTACTTCATCACGTAGGTATAAGCCGATACGACAAGCCAGCGGAAAAATCGAAATAAAAGGGTAGTGGCTTTAAAGGCAAATTTGGCAATGGATACCATTGCTTCTGAACCAATGCTTACGCACTTATGCAAATCGGATTCTTTGTATTCTGAATAGGTCATCTGTCTTCTCATTTCTCGCGGTTGTCTTTCATATGTAAGTAACGACTCCTGTCTGGCGATATCCCCTGAGCACGTAATGTACGAATTTTCGCCGGTGGAGATTTACCATTTCATGCCATATGGATTAATAACTAGCCAAAAGAGAAAGGGCTGAGAGAATTTAACGGCATAGCGAGGTGTAACTGATCAAGTTACCGAAAAAACGAGGGTAATAGTGGTATGATCGCGGGCTCAGCACCATAAGTAATGAAGAATAGGAAACAGAATGACTCACCTTACCGAACAGCAAGAAGCTGCAATGGCGACGTTTAAGGAAAACTTACACCTTCCAAACGGTGGTTTTCATAAACTGATTATCGAGCTAAGTAAGGAGTATCAGCTGCCTTTCCAAAAGGTGCGTGCGGTTTTAAAGAAAGCTCAAAAAGACGTTGAACGCCAAATACGAGAAGACTTTACCAGCGTTGATGACACAGTACTGAGCCAAGCGAATTGGGTACACATCATTAAGTCGAAGCTTGTTGAGTTAGCGGAAAAAAACCAAACGGTCATGGATAAGCTGCAACAAAACCTGAAGTATCAAAAAGTGTTGTCGGCAATCGAGGGTTCAATCGCAAGCGAAGACGAACGTGACGAGTTGATTGAAGAGTTGATTCAAGCTTATGAGAAAGAGGTGTTCAAACCGTTACTGGCGATGCTGCATACAACAAAGCTGTATTGGAAGTTAATGCTGGTGGATGAGACATGTAAGATGAATGAGGAGAATCGCGAGAAATTCAGTGATTACCCTCAACACATGCAAGCTGCAGAACACTTATATACTCTTGATCAGAAGTTAAGGTCGATGCCGTTAACTTATTAGTCCAGGAATGCACTGATAATGACTCATTGGCGATTCAGAGTTTGATATAAGTTGGTTTCAATAGAAGTACGATAACCTAGCTAGCGTTAGCCGCGTGTGAAATGCAAAAAGGGCTAGGTTTCTGATCTGTTTTACTTCTACTCTATTTTGTTCTGCTAGAGCGAATTGAGGGTGACATCTTTTACATCTTTGGGACTAGATGGTGTTTCTTTTGTAGCCTATGGGAAATGCTATAGGAGTGTGAAATGTCCTAGGGTGTTTCCGTTGCCTGAAACGATAGTTCCGATGCTTTCTCGTTCATTAAATTCAAAGTCGATGAGATAACTGTGATGTTGTAGCTTGGGCAATATGTGGCGGTGGAGTATATCGCTATTGAGCTGTCGAATCTCGGTGACCCATGAAATCTCTTCTTTGTGTAAGTCTATTTTAATCTTGAGCATTTATTACCTTTTAGTTTATTGACTGTTTTTTCGCGTGATAGTTGGTACCAATGGGTTTGTCGTGTTGTTCTGCGTGACATAACTGTGCCTTGTGTTTATTACATTTGTATTTAAGTGATCGATCTATTCTGACTTCGCTGATAAAAGAGCGAATGACGAGAGATCGGTAGTAGGATCGAATTTAAAAGCTATTGAATGACTATCTGGGTGAAAGCTGACGCAGAGATGGTGTAACGAGGGAATCGAGAACTGTCTATGTGGAACTTGGACTTACTTTAGCATTAACAGCTCTATAGATTAGAGCCAGGTGGCGAACTATACGCCTAGTTTTTAAAATTACAACCCTAATTTCAATTAAATTCAAAATATTTTTGGGTGATTTGTCATCGTTTACTGAAGGTTAAATGAGCGAAGGTCAGGGGATTTACCATGATATCTGACTGATGCTTGGTTTCTCATCTGTCCGTCTTAAGTATAATTAGTGATTTAAATTGAAACGTCAAATTCACTGAGCATTAACTATCTGTTATATATCACCTTTACATTGTAAATTACAAATTGTAACTTTTGGGTCAAGTGTTGTGATTGCAGGGTTTGAGGGCTTTGTTTACACTTAATGCTTATGGATATATTAGTCGTATTTACCCTTTATCTGATCTACGGTTTGGCTTTCTTCGCCATCGGTTTTTCTGTTGTCTTTAGAAACTATAAAAACAGCCAGATCAGTATCTCCAAACTTCTCCCGATCCTTGCCATCTTTGGCTTTGTTCATGGTGTTCATGAATGGTCTGAGCTTTATTTGATTCTCTATCAAGACCAATTTCAACGTTCTCAGTCGATCGAACTCTTCAAGGTATTCAAATTACTCTTTTCTTACCTCGCCTTAGGCGCCTTTGGTTGGAAAATGCTGGATCTGTTTGACTGGCGTTGGGTGAAGTGGGGCAAGATCTTCATTAGGCTGTTACTGGTCGCGTTTACTTTGAGCTTAGTTGATCGCTTTGATGAACAAGCATTTACCGACTATATCAACATCAGTAATAGTCACATCCGAGTGTTGTTCGGCTTAGGCTCAGGCCTGTTGGCTGGTGTCACCATGATCATTTACGGCAAACAGTTTTATGATGTTGAGCACCAAGCTGCGTCTCCTTTTGTTTATACCGGCGCTGCTTTGATCTTCTATGGTATTACTTCGGGCATTTTGAGCTCTGAATACGGCATCTGGGTTATCTTCTTAAGAACAATGTGTGCTTTGGCAACGCTTCATTTCTTGTGGAAAGCGCTGCGAGTGTTCGATAGAGAAAGAGAACTGCAAATTGAAGCCATGGTGCACCGCTCGTTTCAAGACGAAAAGCTTAAGGAATTAGGCGAGCTGACTTCAGCTGTTGCTCATGAAGTGAAAACACCGCTGAGCAGCGCAATGATGAGTTGCGATTTACTCGAGAAAAGACTGCCTGATGATGAGAATGTGGCTAGGCAATTGGTGAGGATTCGCAGTGGCATCGAGCGCGCCGCTCATATCAGTCAAGAAGTGCTGAATTATGCCCACCATCGAAAGGTGTCATTCAAAGCGGTGGGTGTGCGAGGTTTATGTCAATCGTCGCTTTCGCTGGTGGAATACCGACTGTCAGACTTTGATATCGAATTGGATGTTAGTAAGAAATTGCAAGTGCATGGCGACGCGATTCATCTAGAAGAAGTGCTCGTCAATATACTGGTAAATGCTGTTGATGCGAGTGAGCATACTAAGAGTATTTCTATCTCGGCGTATCCATTGGGCTCTAATGTGATCATAGAGCTCACCAATCGTGGCCCTGCTATTCCGGAAGATGTGATCGAGAAAGTGATGCAACCTTTCTTTACCACTAAGCCGGTAGGAAAAGGGACTGGAATGGGGCTGGCTATCTGTCGACAAATCATGACGCAACATCATGGTGAACTTACCTTGCATAATATTGAGAACGGTCTCATGGTGCGACTACAACTACCTAAGGCAACCCAATGAAATTAAAGCTATTGCTTGCAGAAGATGATGAGCAATTAAGAGAAGTGTTGGTCGAGGCGCTGGCACTCGAAGAATTTGACGTTGTTGCGTTTGATAATGCAGAAGATGCGTTGGATGCAGCAGGGGAGGAGACGTTTGATCTTGCCTTGTTTGATGTGGTGATGGGGGGCATGACAGGTGTTGAAGCCTTATCTAACTTGCGCCGATTGCAACCTAAAATCGGGATTGTGATCACCACGGCGTTCGCGACGGTGGATGTTGCCGTTGATGCAATGAAAAAAGGGGCGGACGAGTTCTTAACCAAACCCTTTAATTTGGCGGCACTGTCGGTAACGCTTAGAAGGGTTTATGCGGAACGATCTCCGCAGACTCCTGTGGAAGAGCGCAGTAACGACCAGGTGTTTAGTGCATTAGCTAACCCAATTCGACGTGCGGTGTTGAATCACTTGAGTATTCATCAGAAGTTAAAATTTATGGATTTATGCCGCGTTGTGGGAATTGAAGACCATACCAAGTTCAATTTCCATTTAAGGCAATTGGTGAATAGTGAATTGGTGAAAAAAGGAGAAAGCCGTATTTACTCCCTCACTCGTCGCGGAAAAGAAGTGCATTCGAGCATGCTCAAGTAAACGCTGAGGTTTTTGTTATCTTTTTGATAAATAAGGATTAAAATCTAAATTTCTTACCAACCGTTTTTATGGTTCACGCAAAGAATATCGTGGGCCATTGGTGTGTTCTGTTCTTGGCTTCTCCATTCCATATCCTCGTTATATCGCCGTTTTTGTACATTCATACCTGCCATTGTTAGCAGCCTAACAAAATATGAATACTCACTTTTACGTTTCTGAATAATAAAGTTGTTGTGTCGCCAATTTAGTGCAAATATAATTGATAATAGTTCTCACTTGCGTTACAAGTTTGTTGTCAATCCAATGACAGACTTTAAATTATCGTTATTTAGCAGTTGTGTACGCCCCATGCTCGTCTATGAGTAATGTGACTTTCATTGTCATGAGTGGTGGTTTGTCTCAATGGCAAAGGAAGAAACATGAAGAAAACAATCAATTCAGTTCGCCAGTTATTGAGCGGGCTTGCCATCGTTCTAGCATCATCATTCATGATGACCGCGCATGCGGAAACCGTCACCATTGAGCATGTAAAAGGCACTGCGCAGTTTACTGAAGTACCACAGCGAGTGGTGGTTCTAGGCCACGGTAGCTTAGACGTGCTTGATAAAATTGGTGTGCAGCCAGTTGGCGCGCCTCATAGCTTGCTGCCTGATTACCTAGCTTCTTACAAAGATACTACGGCAAATACAGGTTCATTAAGCGAACCTGATTTTGAAGCTATCTACATGTTGAAGCCTGACATCATCATCGCGGAAAACCGCATGCTTAAGGTTTACGACAAACTGGCACAAATTGCTCCGACCATCATGTTCTCTATTGAAGGCGACAAGTACTGGGCTGATGCTCAGCAAAACTGGCGTGCGCTAGGCGACATCTTTGGTAAGCAAGCTGAAGTTGAAGCGATCATTAAAGAGACTCAAGCTTCTATCACAGCGGTAAACGACAAAGTAGCGTCTGACGAAACTTCAGCAATGATGCTAATGAACAACGGCAACAACATTGCGATGTTCAACAAAGGCAGCCGTTTCTCAATCATCTTTGATGACTTTGGTTTCGTGGAATCAAAGAGTGCAACCGTGGCTCCGATCAAGGGAACACACGGCAACCTAATCTCTTTTGAATACATTGCTGATGCAAAACCTGAAGTGCTTTACGTGCTTGACCGTGAAAAAGCGATTGGCAAATCAGAAGGTCGCGCTCAACAACTGTTTGATAATCCACTGGTTGCGGCAACACCTGCAGCGCAGCATGGCAACATCGTTTACCTTGATTCAAGTGCTTGGTATCTGGCTGGTGGCGGTGTGACAGCGATTCACAGAATGCTTGGTGACATTGAACGTACGATTCAATAGTTACTAACTATCAGATTTTCGGGCTTATAAGAGTGTTCTTATAAGCCCTTTTTCACTTTTTTATACGGGCTACCCGAGACCTACCTTTAGTATTATTTCTATGTTGAAACCCATTGCAGCTGCTGTATTTCTTGTTGTGTTATGCGTTGCGTCATTGATGATTGGAGTCGCTGAAATCAGTTTTAGTGACTTCTTCAATGGCAACCAACACGCCAACTCTATTTATATTGTTAGTCGGATCCCTCGACTACTCGCGATCGTGCTTGCCGGAGCGGGATTGAGTGTTTCTGGTTTGATCATGCAACAAATCGTACAGAACAAGTTTGCCGCGCCTTCGACGATGGGCACCATTGACTGTGCGATGTTGGGCTACATAGTCGGCATTCTAGTGCTAGGCAATGCTGCGCAATGGAGCTACTTAGGCTTTATCTTCGCGTTTGCAGTGTTTGGCACCATGCTATTGGTTCGCTTCCTACAACACCTTAAGTTTAAGAACGCGGTATTAGTGCCTTTGATTGGCATCATGTACGGCAACGTGGTTTCAGCGTTGACCACATTTATCGCCTACAAACACGACTTAGTACAAACCATGTCTGCATGGACGATGGCGAACTTTGCGAGTGTGTTGCAAGGCAGCTATGAAATTCTTTACCTCGCAGTGCCTGCTTGTGTGTTGGCTTACTACTTCGCGAGTCAGTTCAGTGCGGCGAGTATTGGCGAGAGCTTTGCGAAAAACATCGGCTTGAATTATCAGAAGATCGTCTTCATTGGTGTTGCATTGGTCGCTATCTGTGCCTCTTCTGTAGTGATGATCGTCGGTGTTATCCCATTCCTTGGTCTTATCGTGCCGAATATCGTGTCGCTGATGATGGGCGATAACATGAAGAAGATTCTGCCTTGGACAGCCTATTGGGGCGTGATCTTGGTATTGGTTTGTGACTTGTTAGCTCGAATCGTCATTTTCCCTTATGAGATTCCAATCTCGATGGTAATCAGCATCTTTGGTGGCTTGATTTTTATCTACCTAATCATGAGAGACAAGTCGAATGCGTGATTCAGTAAAAATTGCGATTCTGGCCATCGCGTCTTTGTGTATGGCGGCTGTATTTGTGGGGCAGGGACTTACGTGGGATAACTATGAGTTCTTCTTGTCTCTGCGACTACCTAAACTACTGTCAATTGTGTTGGCGGCGGTGGCGATTTCTGCATCGTCATTGGTGTTCCAAACCATTACTAATAATCGAATTCTAACCCCGTCCATCTTGGGCTTTGACAGCTTGTATATGCTGGTTCAAACGGTACTTCTGTTTGTGTTTGGTAGTGCGAGCTTCTGGGTGATTGACTCAATCGCAAACTTTTCGATGTCTGTGACTGTGATGATCTTGTTCTCGTTTGCTCTGTTCCATTTCTACTTTAAGAGCAAGCGAAACAACGTATTCACACTGCTGTTGATAGGCATCGTGTGTGGCAGCGTATTCTCGAGTTTAGCTAATTTCCTTGCGATGTTGATTGATCCCAATGAATTCGCGGTGCTGCAGAATGTGATGTTCGCAAGCTTCAATAACGTGAAAGGCGAACTGGTTTACCTCAGCCTTATTCCATTGGGTTTGAGCTTGCTTGGCCTGTGGTTGTTGGCGCCTAAGCTTGATGTACTTTGGCTTGGTGTTGATAACGCGACAAGCTTGGGTGTGAACACTAAACGACTGACTCAGATTACCTTGGTGATTGTGTCAGTGATGGTCGCGGTGTCTACGGCTCTGGTTGGCCCTGTGTTGTTCTTTGGCTTGGTCACCGTGAGCTTAGCTCGCCAGATATTCCGATCTTATCAGCATCGTGTGCTTATCATCGCAAGCAGCTTGTTAGCGATCGTGCTATTGGTTTCTGGCCAATGGTTTATCGAAAAAGTGATGGCGTTTGAAACCACAGTGAGTGTGATCATTAACTTGGTCGGCGGTTTGTATTTTATGTTCTTGTTGTTACGCACCAGAATTCAGTAAAGGTAGTAAGTAGTGATTAAATTAACAGGTTTAAGTAAGAAGTATGGCAAGTCACTCGTGGTGGATGATGCCAGTGCTATGTTCCCGAAAGGCGAAGTGACTTCTATCATTGGCCCAAATGGTGCGGGTAAAAGTACACTGCTTTCAATGGCGAGCCGCTTAACCGACAGCGACGCGGGTGAAGTGGTCATTGGCGATAAGTTACTGGCTGAGTGGGATACTAAAGAGCTAGCGAAGCACCTTGCCGTGTTAAGACAATCAAACAACATCAATATGCGATTTACGATTCGTGAGTTGGTCTGTTTTGGTCGCTTCCCACACTCTCAAGGTCGCTTGAAAGACGAAGATCATAAGATAGTCGACACAGCATTGGAGCACCTTGGCATTACCGACATCCAAAATAAATACCTTGATGAATTGAGTGGCGGTCAGCGTCAAATGGCGTTTATCGCGATGGTTGTGGCGCAAGATACGGATTATGTGTTCTTAGATGAGCCTCTAAATAACCTTGATATTAAACACTCTGTTGAAATCATGCAGACGCTGCGTCGTTTGGCGCATGAGTTCAATAAAGCGGTGGTGATCGTGATTCACGACATCAACTTTGCTTCTTGCTACTCGGATAACATTGTCGCGATGAAGAAAGGTAAAGTGGTTAAGTCGGGTAAGGTTTCGGAAGTGGTTGAAAAATCAGTAATGGAATCGATCTACGAGATCCCATTTGAGATTCGTGAGTTCGATGGCGTTCGAATCTGTATGTATTACTCTGGTCGTTAGATTACTGAATAACTCGGTTGTTTTGTTTTCTAGCCGTTGAATGAAAAGAGCTCCCACATATGGGAGCTCTTTTTTTTTTCGCTATTGGTTCTTTTGCGAGTGCATTTTAGTTGCTGAAGACTCAGTTAGCCGAAATCACCAGAAATATAACGCTGCGTGCGGTCATGCTTTGGCGCTTTGAATATCTGCTCGGTTTCACCAAACTCGATTAACTCGCCAAGATACATAAAGCCGGTGTGGTCAGAAATACGCATCGCTTGCTGCATGTTGTGAGTCACGATAACGATGGTGTACTTCTCACGAAGCTCGGTAATCAGCTCCTCAATCGCAGCAGTCGCAATCGGGTCGAGTGCAGACGTCGGTTCATCCATTAGGATCACCTCAGGTTGCAAAGCGATAGTACGTGCGATACACAAGCGTTGCTGTTGTCCACCCGACAAGCCCATAGCATCCGCGTTCATCTTGTCTTTCACTTCTTCCCATAGATGTGCACGCTTAAGTGCTTTCTCGATTTGAGTATCGATTTCATCCTTGCTAAAACCACCTTTAAGTTTCAGACCAAAGGCCATGTTCTCGTAGATAGACATTGGGAACGGGGTAGGCTTTTGGAAAACCATGCCGACTTTTGAGCGAAGTTCATTGAGGTCAATCGAACCTAGAATGCTTTCGTCATCAAGCAGGATATCGCCTTCTGCATATTGAGTTCGGTACAAATCGTAGATGCGATTCATGGTTCTCAATAGCGTTGATTTACCACAACCCGAAGGGCCGATCAGTGCCGTCACCTTGTTGTTGTAAATCGGCATGGTGATGTTCTTTAACGACGCTGGCAGATTCTTATTGTAGAAGAAGCTCAGGTCTTCAATTTGCATGCGACAAGTCATTGCTTGGTCATTGGTTGCCTCAGTAGACAGGGTATCAAGACCTTTTGAGAAAGAGTTGTCGTTTACTAATGAGTTAGTCATTGCAGTCATTATGCTTTTCTCGCTTTCAGGTATTTAGGCAAGCTTGTCGCTAGGATGTTGATAAATAGAATGAATGAAGTAATCAGTAGGGCACCTGCCCACGCTAATTCTTGCCACGATGAATAAGGACTCATCGCAAATTGATAAATGGTCACTGGTAGGTTCGCCATTGGCGCACCCATGTCTGTGGTCATGAAGCTACTGTTTAGCGCCGTGAATAGCAGGGGAGCCGTCTCTCCTGAGATTCGAGCAACCGACAACAAAATAGCCGTTACAATGCCTGGGCCTGCAGCGCGGTAGCTGAGCTTAGTAATCACACGCCATTTTGGAGCGCCCAAACCACTACCAGCCTCTTTTAGCGTTGGTGGCACCAGTCTTAACATTTCTTCTGTTGAAGAGATGATCACAGGCAAAGCCAGAATAGCTAACGCGATTGCTCCAGCCCATGCTGAGTAAGAACCCATTGGAACCACAATCACCGCGTAGATGAACAAGCCAACCAAAATAGAAGGTGCGCTCACTAACATACCGTTAAGAAAGCGTAGTGTTTCAGCTGTTTTGTTCTCTTTAGGTGCTTCAGATAGCCAAGTACCAGCCAACACACCAAGCGGAGCTGCAATCGCGATGCCCATACCAGTTAGAATCAAGCTGCCATAAATCGCATTTTTCAAGCCGCCTTCACTGCCCGGAGCTGGAGTTAGTTCAGTAAACAGACTCCATTTCAGCCCCTTGATGCCTTCTCCGATTAGGGTGTAAAGAATGCTCGAGAGTACGATAAGACCCGTTGCGGTTGCAGCAATGCAGAACGCATAGAATAGGCCATTTTTAAACTTTCTTAGATTCATGCTCTACCTCTTTTCAAAAGGAAACGGGCAGCGCCCATAACAATGAAAGTGATCGCAAATAACACAAGGCCTAGCGCGATTAGCGAAGAGATGTGAACTTCATTTGTCGCTTCATTAAATTGCTGAGCAATCGTAGATGAAATAGAACTTGCAGGCATAAACAGTGAAGTTTCAATACGGTTTGCACCACCAATAACAAAGGCCACCGCCATGGTTTCACCCAATGCACGTCCTAAACCTAAGATACCTGCGCTTGCTACTGCGCTTTTTACTTTAGGAAGCAACACTTTAGTGATGACTTCGAATGGCGTAGCACCGACACCGTATGCGGCTTCACGTAAAACATCTGGTATTGAGCGAAGTGCATCACGGGTTAGCGCCGTCATGATAGGTAAGATCATAAACGACAAGATGATGCCTGCACTCAGTAGGCCGATACCGATTGGCGGGCCGCTAAACCAAGTACCAAGAATCGGGATGCCAGATAAGTTCGTTAGAGCCCACATCTGGAAGCCTTCAGAGAACCAAGGTGCGAAGACAAACAAGCCCCACATGCCGTAAATGATGCTCGGAATTGCTGCTAATAGTTCAATAGCCTTGCTCACAGGGCTGCTGATCCACTTGGGTGCTAATTCTGCTAAAAAGATTGCAGTGCCTAAGGCAACTGGAACCGCTATACATATTGCGATGAAGGAAGTAACCAGTGTGCCGTAAATAGCAGAGGCTGCACCGAAGTTACTATTAATCGGATCCCAGACATTGTTGAAAACAAAGCCAGGGCCAAATTCAGAAAATGCTTTCCAACCGCCATCAATTAAAGAAATGATAATGCCAGTTAGTGCAATAAAAATAAGAATAGAAGAAGTAAAACTCAATTTTTCAAAAATTGAATCACCATCTAATCTTTTAATAGTCATTGTTTTATTCATAGGTAAGATAAATACCGCTAGTGGCTATTCAAAAGAAGCTCTTCCAAAGAAGATATATTCAATAAAAATCACAACTAGCGGTATTGGGTCTCAATTAAAAGTTGATATTAGTTTCAATGAACGAATTCATCGATTAATTAAGAATGGCTTTGCCATCGGTAGTTAGCTCTTGTGACCAAGTGTCATTTACCATCTTAGTGACCGCTTTAGGCATTGGAATGTAATCCAACTCTTCAGCGGCATCAGCGCCATTCTCATAACTCCAATTGAAGAAGTTAATGATCTCTTGAGCTTTGGCTGCGTCTTTTTGATCTTTATGCATCAAGATAAAAGTTGCCGCCGTCATTGGCCAAGAGTCAGCACCTGGTTGGTTGTTCAGTAGAAGGTGGTAGCCAGGAGCGCTTGCCCAGTCACCATTTGCTGCTGCCGATTGGAACGTCTCCATCGTTGGCTGCAAGAATTTACCTTCTGCACTGTCCATTTGCGTATGAGTTAGGTCATTTTGCTTCGCGAATGCGTACTCTACGTAGCCGATCGCGCCACGAGTGCGGCTCACGAAGTTAGCTACACCTGCATTACCATTACCGCCGATGGTTGTTGCCTGACGTGGCCACGTGATGTCTTTACCAACACCAACTTGGTTTTTCCAATCATCGTTTACTTGAGCAAGGTACTCAGTAAAGTTGAAAGTTGTGCCAGAACCATCTGAACGGTGGACAACGTAAATCGGCTGAGAAGGAATAGTAAGGTCGCTGTTTAATGCAACGATTTGCTCATTATTCCAATTGTCAATTTTGCCTAGGTAGATATCTGCAAGCAGCTCACCTGTTAGCTTCATTTCACCTGCTTCAATGCCAGGGATGTTTACAACCGGTACGATTGCGCCCATCACCATTGGGAACTGAATCATCTCTTCCTTGTTGAGTTCATCAATTGTTAGTGGTGCATCTGTTGCACCGAAATCAACGGTTTTAGCTGTGATTTGACGAATGCCGCCGCCCGAACCAATCGCTTGGTAGTTGATTTGAATACCAGTTGCTTGTTGGTATTGCTCAGCCCACTTTGCGTAGATTGGATGAGGGAAGGTGGCACCTGCACCATTGATCGTCGTGTTTGCAGAAACGTTGAAAGTTGCCGCAACCAATAAAGACGACAATAGTGTAGATTTAATCAATTTCACGGTATATCTCCAGTTAATCTATTATTCATTCGAATAATGTCGGTGTTTGAATAAAGGGTTTTAGTGTTCAAGTAAAACATTGTGATTATTCAAGCTCAGTAAAATATGACTAGACTTATTAAGTTGTCGAAGGGGAGGTTATGAACTGAATATTTCACTTTTATTAAAGTGATTTTTAAATCGATATAAATAGAAAAGGTTTATCTGAATGGATTTATTCTGATAAGAAAACTTCACAGAATCGGGGCTAATTCCGTTGTTCTTTACGAAGTGAAACAGATTGAATTTGATGTGAACCAGGCCACTGGATAGTCATTTTTGCATCTGTTCATGCGATCCAGTTCGGCGAGCTGTCATCATGTTCAACGATTGATTATTCACTTCAGGTCTTGCTGGTGAAAGAGCGACTAACAGTAGGCCGCAATAGTTATTTTCTTCGGGGGTGTTTAGGTGATGTGATAATAGATGCGTATGTAGTTCATTGTTTTATAAGCTAATTCCCGTCGAGTTTTTGACATCTTACCCATTCAAGGTGTTAATTTGATGTCACTCGAAGATCTATCCTTCATTTTTAACAAACATTTGTCATTTTGATATTGAGAGGTGCGAAAACCCATCTACACTATGGTTATAACTGTTTGATTTGTATACGAGGTATCAATGAGTCGGAAACCCATAGTGTTAGTCGTGGATGACACCCCAAGTAACTTGGATGTGTTAACGGCAATACTCAAAGATACTTATCAAGTGAAAGTAGCGATTAACGGCACAATTGGTATCAAGATTGCGAAGATGGTGCCGCAGCCAGACCTTATCCTCCTTGATATCATGATGCCTGACATTGACGGTTACGAGGTGTGCCGCCAACTTAAAGCTCAGCCGAATACGGCTCACATTCCTATCATTTTCGTGACCGCCAAAATTGGTCCAGAAGCCGAAGTGAAAGGCTTGTCTTTAGGCGCTGTCGATTACCTAACGAAACCGATCACGCCTGAAATCGCACTCCAGCGTGTCAAGACCCACATCGCGTTGTATGACCAACAACGAGCACTGTTCCATCAAGTGAAAGACAAAACCGTCGAGATCAACCTAGGTAAACTTGAGACCCTCAATATCTTAGGTCGAGCAGCGGAATTTAAAGACAACGAAACGGGTATGCACGTTAAGCGCATGAGCCACTACTGTGAGGTGTTGGGCAAGGCGCTAGGTATGACTGACGAAGATGCCGAAACGCTCCGAGACGCGGCGCCAATGCACGATATTGGTAAGATAGGCATCCCTGATAACGTGTTACTGAAGCCCGGTAAACTCGATGCGGAAGAGTGGGCGATCATGCAGAAACATGTCGAGTATGGTGTGGAGATTTTAGGCCAGCAAAGTGATTCAAAACTGATGCGCATGGCGATTCAAGTGGCGCAGTATCACCATGAGAAATGGGACGGTTCCGGTTACCCGAGTCAAGTTGCAGGGGAAGACATCCCACTGGTTGGCAGAATCGCTGCTGTGGCAGATGTGTTTGATGCACTGACGGCAGAGCGCCCTTATAAAAAAGCTTGGAGTGTCGAAGATGCTTTGGCCTTAATCACTGAGCAGAAAGGTAAGCATTTTGACCCGACTATCGTTGATCTGTTTTTCATTAAATTGCCTGAGATTCTAGAGATTAAAGAGAAGTTCAAAGATGAGTGACCTCTGGGGTAAGTGGGATAAGGGGGGGAAGTGGGGTAAGCGTTATGTCATCGCCATAATTTTGTTTGTTTTCTTCGCTGTTCGTGCCGCTAGCGTTAACGCAGAGGAGGCTCCAGAGCGACAATCAAACCTATGGCAAGATCCTGATCGTGAAATCACGTTTGTTGCGCTATCCAGTCATTATCCTTACTCATTTATTGGTGATGACGGAAAAGTAGACGGGATTATTCGAGATTGGGCGTACGATCTTGAAGAGCGTTTCAACGTAAAAACCAACTTCATCAGCGTAGATTCTCACGCTGAAGCAAAGCAAGCTTTGTTAGACGGGAAAGGCGATGTGTTTCCGTTTCAACAGTTTGATCCCAGCGAAGGAGGTCGTTTCCTTCAAACCGATCCTTATATCTCGTACCAAATTGCTGTTATTCTTCCTACCGATGACCACCTCAACAATAAAATTGAGCAAGAGGCCAAGAGACGAATTGCCATGGTTCGTGAAAGCATCGACCTTGAGCGATCTGGCGTGCAGCTTAGTTCGATTGAGAGAGTTGAGTTCGATACGGCCATTGATGCTATTCGTGCATTAGAAGATGGGTCGGTTGATGGCTTACTGGCTGAGCCTGTAACCACCATGGATCTTGCTCATAAAAGCGGAGTAGAGAATTTAGCGGTCAACCATGTACTTGATCGCTGGAAGAACATCAAAGCAGCCATGGTTATTCGTTCAAACGACAATGAGTTGCTTAACTTATTGAATCAACAGATTGCAACGTTTGATATCGGTAAAAAGAACCGTATTTTATCTAAATGGTTAGATGACTCGCCTTATCGCTCTCCCATTAAAGGTGTATTTGGATTCGGCAACCCACCTTACATGTATCCAGACAGTACTTCTGTTGGCTTAGAGCATGACATTATGCAAAGGGCTTTGAACGATATGGGGTATCGATTGGGTGACGTTGTCACTTTACCTCGTACTGCAGCTCGTCAAGCTATCGATAACAACAACTCAATATCATTTGTTTCTGGTGTTCAACTTGATGATTCTTCATTGCACTTTGTCAGTGACAAGGTGATGGATGTTGATTTTGTGCCAGTGTCATTAAAGAGGCGTAAGCTGGATTTGAAGTCGGCAAAAAATTTGTCATTGGGTGCTTTGCTGTTCGATGAAACATCGCCGATTAAAAACTCCGTAGAAGTGCTGGAAAGCCAATTGAGCATTGATCGGATAGATGATCTCGACAGCTTAGAGTCGGCGTTTTCCCAACTGAGAGCTCAAAATGTTGATCTCCTGATGGTGGAAAGGCGCGTGTTAACCTGGTTTGTCACCAATACCCGGTTTATTGAAATGCGCGAGATTCAGCTTCATGAGGATTATAAAGTCAGCTATCCCATCTACGTGGATTTCAGGGGATCTGAACTAAGAGATCGCTTTAATGCCGCATTGGCAAACCTCAAGAAGGAAGGCGGTGATTTTGAACCGATTCTTAGAAGACAAGTTAAGAACGATCTGACTCCGGTTCTGAAGAAGGCCGATATTATTGCTCAAATCTCAGCGTACTTTATCGTCAATGATCGCTTTGACGAATTGCCTAAGATTTTTGACATATTTGACGCAGATAATACCTTTACGGTGATTTCGGCACTGGCTGATAATAATAAGCGACCGCTTGAATCTTGGTTTCTAGGAGATGTATCAACGTCATCATTGGACAAGAAAAACACCTCTAAATTGTCATCCGTGACGAAAGGCGCTGGTTATAAAACGAAGACGGGCAGCACCAATGCTGGGTTTATGACCTTCTATTTCGATGTGGATTCCGTGGAAGGGAGCTATGTTTATTTCCCAGCCATTGAGCAGTTCAATTCATTCGGAGATGGTGCAAAACGCTATATTTCAGATATTTATCAATCAAACAGTTTAGCCGGTGAACTTCTTAATCTTAGTCAAAATGAACGTCAGTGGATAAAGTCTCATCCAGTATTAAAGATCGGTATTGATCCTAACTCTTTGCCTTATGAGGCCGTATCTAGCAAAGGGGAATACATCGGCATGATCGATGATTACCTAAAGCTGATCGAACAGAAAACAGGTTTACGCTTGGAACATGTTGATGTCGGCAGTTGGCAGGAGACTCGACGTCTCGTTGACCATAGAAAAGTGCACCTTGTCTCGGCCGCTGTGGAGAATCGTTCACTTAGCGAGAGCGTGAAGGCGGGTAAACCGTTATTTTCTAGTCGCTTGGCCATTGCCTCAAGACGAGATGTGAATAGCCTTGTCTTAGAAGAAGCTGCCGGATGGAAAATCGGTATTTTAGAGGGGGGAGCCAACACAGGAGCTATCGTGGATAGTTACCCTGAGATCAACTGGGCGATGGTGTCCTCGACTAATGACGGCTTAGAGCTCGTCGAGTCGGGTGAGTTTGATGCGATGATTGATACCGTTGACGTCCTAACTTACTTAATCGATTCATTTGGCTATCGAGGGATTGGCATTATCGGCCGATTAGATTTCTTCCTGTCGCCAACTCTGCATGTCATCAAGTCTGAACCTTTGTTGTTGTCTATTGTGAACAAAGCGATAGGCAGTATCTCGGCTGAAGAACACCAGAAGATCTCAGCAAAGTGGGCGGCACCTAAAGCGATAGAAAGAGTTGACTATCAATTGGTTTACACCATTTCGGTTTTTTCTCTGGTGATCCTTCTTCTTATTATTTTCTGGAATCGTAAATTAACTAAGCAGATCAGTATTGCTAAGGAAGCGACCGAAGCTCTGGAAAAGGCGCAGAAGCAACTCTACAACATGCTAAATAGCTCTCCAATTGCAGCCAGCGTGGTATTTGAAGAAGAGGTTCGTTACGCGAACGATACGGCAAAACGTTTGTTTGGTGTGGAAGATCAGGCGTTGTCTTCTATCGACGTCGCTGCTATCCATGACTCGCTGAGCGTTCGTGATGGCGTGCATAAAGAGCTCGACCTTAACGGTAAAGTTGAAAATAGGGAGTTGGTACTCAGAAAATCTGATGGAACCCGATTTGTTGCTTTGGTCAGTTACTATCTTTTTGAGATTGATGGGGAAGTCGCCACACTATTTTGGGCATTCGATATTTCAGAAATGAAGCGCCTTAACGAGCAATTGGAAGAAGAGAAACAGAGAGCCGATTTGGCGAGCCAAGCTAAATCAGAATTCTTAGCCAATATGAGCCATGAGATAAGAACCCCAATGAACGCCATTATTGGCTTGTCCTATCTGGCGATTGGCGAAATATCTAACCCTGTCGCTCGAAATTACATCGAGAAAGTGCACCGTTCTGGCCATTCGTTACTCGGTATCATCAATGACATCCTTGATTTTTCAAAGATAGAAGCAGGGCAACTTGTTATTGATAACGTCCCGTTTGATCCCGTAACGACCTTTAAAGATGTGATTGAGTTGATGGAGTCGAAAGCGGCTGAGAAACAACTCAATTTGTCGATGGTCATCGACCCAGAGTTAGACACGCCATTGCAAGGCGATCCCTTGAGGTTGTTCCAAGTCATACTCAACCTTGTGGGTAACGCGATTAAGTTTACGGAAAAAGGCAGCGTAGCGTTAACGGTGGAGCATGTTGACTCGAACGATAGCAGTCTAACCATGAAGGTGAGTGTGATGGATACCGGGATAGGCATATCGGATGAGAACCGTCACAAGCTGTTTGAAGCCTTTAGCCAAGCGGATACCACAACAACACGTCGGTTTGGCGGTACAGGGCTTGGGCTCAACATTAGCCAGAAATTAGTGCATGCGATGGGCAGTCAAATTACGGTGGAGAGTGTTTACGGGCAAGGCAGTGAGTTCTCCTTTGTGCTGACATTGCCACGATCAAGCTCGGATGCGTTAGCCGACTTCAAAGCCCAAGAGCTGCAACTGGATTATCAGATAGAGTTCAAAGGCCAAAGAGTTCTACTGGTTGAAGACAATGAGCTGAACCAAGATCTCGCCTTAGCATTTTTCAGTCGCTCTAAATTAAATGCCGATCTTGCTGAAAACGGAAAGGAAGCGCTGGAGCTAGCTAAAAACAACGACTACGAAATAATCTTCATGGATCTTCAAATGCCGGTTATGGACGGCTTTGAAGCTACCCGTTTGATTCGTGAATTCAATACAGATGTACCGATTATTGCAATGTCGGCCAATGTTTTTGCTGATGCGAAACAACGAGCGAGGGCGTCGGGCGTCACAGACTTCTTGGATAAGCCAATTGTTATTGATAAAGCGATGTCTTTGATTACTCGCTACATTGTTCCTGAGGTATTAGTTGAAGGTCGAGCGCCATCAGACACGTCTTCAGATGCGATCCAGGCAGGTGATTCTGTTGAGAGTGCGGAATTACACTCCGATACTCACATAGAACCGCCTGTTTTCTCTCAGTCGAGGTTTGAGCAACTGACTTATCATGATGTGCAGCTGCAAGCCAAAATGCTTGATAGGTTCTGCCAAGGATCGCCAGACATGATGTCGGATGCTTTTGATAACTTAGTACAAGGCGAATGGGAGACGTTAGAGCGTAATCTACATACCTTAAAAAGCATGGCAGCTGCGATTGGTGGATTGCGATTGGCAGAGTTACTCAGTGATTTAGAAAGCAAAGCTCATAACAAGGCGTGTGATGAAGAAGATCTTAAGCAAGGCGAACTTAGGTTAATCGAACTGATTAAAGCAGTTGAGAGAAGCTTTGATGTGTCTGGTGTTGAGGGATTCAATACGACAAGTACTGAAGAAGCCGATGCGAGTCTTGCTGATATCTCTGATTCACCGAGCATCACGTCAGAACAGCATGCTCAGTTGCTATCACTGCTGGATGCTTATGATAACGATGCAACTCAATATGTGACTGAGTTACTGGCACAGTATCCACATTCTGTTGTTCTCAAAGATGTTCAAAGTGCGTTAGATAATTATGACTTTGAACGAGCCAAAGAGGGACTTGGCGCTTCTGAGTAGTTGTCTTTTATAAATATCACTTCAACATTAAAGCCTTTAGCTCTTACAGCGAAATAACGAGCTAGCTAAAGGCTTTAAGTCTATCTATACCGAACTAACCACTCACGTTCTGTTTGATTAGCTCAACAACCGTATCGTATCGGTGCGGCAGTTTTCGGTTTCGTTTTTGAACCAAATACAGCGTTTCCTCAACTTCTACCTTTGGCGGCACAACGTGTAGCTTGTCTCTATCTGGGAAGTGTTCAACCGCACCAGCCGGTAACACGGTAAAACCTAACCCTTTTGATACGGGTAGCAAGATCTGGTGAAGCTGATTGATGTAGCCAGATCTCGGTATCTCATTCACGTTGATGTTCGCTAAGTCTTTATCTCCGCATAGGTCGAAATACAAAGACAAATAGTGTGCAGAATCTGGGTGCGCAATCAGGCCAATGTCATGAAGTACTTGCGGCGTTATCTCTAAATCAGCAAGGCTGTGATGGACAATAAGACACAGTGCTTCTTTGCCGATGACTTGGCTTTGGTAGTAGCTGTCGTTCGGGGAATGCCTAACAATGCCGATATCGGTCGTGCCTTCGATTAGGTCATTCAATATCTTTTTGTTTGGAGCGGCTTCTAAGTTAATGCTGAGCTCTTGGTGTTGCTGTTGAAGTTCAAGAAGCTTGGGATACAGACGCAAAGAGAGTGAGCCAGAGCAAGACAAGTGACATTGTCCAGCATAAGGATTATCAAAACTCAGAGACTCAAAAAGATCTTCTTGGTCTTTCTCTAGCTTGAGCGCGTAGCGATACATAATCCGACCCTGTTCGGTCAGCTCGAAGCTCTTATTTTCTCGAGAGAGCAGGTCACAATTACAAGCTTGTTCAAGCTTCTTGATGTGTTGGCTGACTCCAGGTTGTGTCATATACAACTTATCTGCCGTTTGGGTGAAATGTCCAACTTCAACCAGAGTCTTAAACGTATTGAGCCAAAGTGGATTAATCATACTCACCTTCAAATGCTAAAGCCTATAAATAACAAGACTTATAAATCACAGAGCCTGTAAATAACAAAGCCAATAAATAACAGAAAATTATTATTATCTTAAGTAATGATAATTTCAACTCTAGTGTCTTAAGTAACGCTGATCAAAGTCATATGGTGGTAACACTTTATACTGGTCGATTTGTAGAGTTGCTATGAGTAACAAAGTGTTGCGACTTTGTTGATTTTTTGGTCTATTGACCAACTGTGCTCATATTTAGGAACGAAGATGAATAGAAATGTTTGGCTGCTTTCACTGTGTCAGGCCTTGTTGATGACGGGTAACATATTACTGATCTCTGTGATTGGTTTGATCGGTAAGCAGATTGCGCCCAGTGTCAGCATGATTACCTTGCCGGTTGCACTGCAGTTTTTGGGTTTAATGGCAGCCACTATTCCTGCATCTTTAATTTCAGGCAAGTTAGGGAGAAAGCGAGGATTTAGCATTGGTAATGTGGTTGGCATTACAGGAGCTAGTCTTGCCACCTACGCACTGTCTCAGCAAAATTTCTATCTGTTTTGTTTCGCTACGTTCTTACTTGGGATAGGCATAGGTTTTGGTACGCTTTATCGTTTTGCTGCAATCGAGGTGTGTGATGAAAATGCCCGTCATCGAGCGATATCTATCTCTATGGCTGGTGGCGTTCTAGCAGCGGTATTGGGGCCAAACTTGGCGATTATGTCTCAACAGTGGTCGCAAGATGGTTTGTACATTGGTGCTTTTGCTTCATTGATTGGATTGAACATTCTTGCGTTACTCATCTTACAAACCATTCAATTCCCAAAAGTCTCTTTTAATAGTCAGGCGCCTAAATCCGATCCTCTCAGTGTGATAGTGAAATCGCCTAACTTTATTGGCGCCGTGTTTGCTGCCATGGTCGCTTATGCGGTGATGAATATCCTGATGACAGCAACGCCATTGGCAATGATTGGCTGTGGTTTTGACTTTACTAAAGCGGCAGGTGTGATTGAGTGGCACGTGCTGGGCATGTTTGTACCTGCATTCTTTACTGGCTCACTTATCGAGAAGTTTGGCTCACGAATGATGATCTTGGCGGGTGGGGTGCTGTTCGTTGTCTGTATCGCGATTAACATTCATGGCGAATCTATTTGGCACTTCAGAGCGGCCTTGGTTGTGCTAGGTGTCGGTTGGAACTTCATGTTTATCGCGGCAACGGGTTTGTTTAGTCAGTCTTACCAATCGCAGAATAAAGCCAAGGCACAAGCGTTTAATGAGTTTGTTGTCTTTGGGTGTGTGACGATTACCGCCATGCTCTCTGGCTGGCTAGAATCGACAGCAGGGTGGCAGAACCTCAATATCTATGTATTACCATTCGTGTTAGCCGTTATCTTGTTGTTCGCGTTCAGCGCACGTAAATCACACATTCAAAAACAACCGGTTTAAGGACTAGTTGAACCGCTGAAAATTGAACGTATTGCTACGGTAATCTCTCTACAGTGCTAATGATGCTATCCAAGCACAGACCAATAAAAAGCCCTACCAATAAGGTAGGGCTTTTGCTTACGGCTTAAATAATAACGTTTTCTTAAAATTGCTGTCTTGGCTTATATCCTGTGACAACAGTACTTAAGCTTGTTTTGTAAATACGCATGACAGAGCCTGCGATGATTTACAGGTCGACCAAAATTGTCTTAGTGGTAATCCCACCTTGGTCATCGATTATCTTCAGTGTCACCTCGTGCTTTCCGTATGAAGGGAAGATTGATGTGAATGTGCGACCACGTTTGACCTTTCCGTTTGGCAGTGTCCATTCGGTATCAACAATGCGACCATCGCTGTCTGAACTTGTAGACCACATGGTTACCCAGCGGCCCAAGTGAATGTACTTCGCGCTCGCTTCTGGCAGGGCGTTTGGAGATTCAACACTCACCACAGAGCTAAATGAATCGGTAGCGCCTTTGTCGTCGACAACAGTCAAGCTCACCGTGTATTCACCGGCTTGCTCGTAAGACCAAGTTGGTGCCACTTCGTTACTTGTTGTGCCGTTGCCGAAGTCCCATAGGTAACGGGTGATCTCACCGTCTTGGTCTGAGCTGAAGTTGTTTACAGAAACACTCAGGCCTGTCACATTAAGCTCGAAGTTCGCGGTAGGAGCGACGTTGTGTTGGCTTACTTTAGATAAGCGAACCACGCCGTATTCGTTGTTATCACTCTGATTCACAATATCGACAGCTAAACCAAACTCCGTCAGGATGCGTCCTGAATCTGGTGCTTGAGGCGATGTGTAATCTTGGTCATCCGAGAAGCTAGCATTGCCAACCAAACTGGTGTCTTCGAGTACATCATTGTCGCTGTTTACAAGACGCATTGGAGTATGATCTTTGAGTGAAAACGCTGCGTCTCGAACTTGGTAGCGTGTTTGAGCCACTTCACCAGAGTTCGCCCATACCATGGCATTTTGGTCTGCATCGACCACGCCTAACCAACCTTCACCAGGGTGTTTACCTACCCAGTTGTCAGTTAGTGATTCGTCGACGTACCAAATGATCAAGCCTGGGTCGAATGACATCAGTTGTCCCATGCGTTTGATGTTCGCTAGGCCTTCATCAACATCCATGTGGCTGCGCCATTGCAATAGATAATAGTGTTGCGCTTGATGGAATCCATTACTCAGCTTGTAACCATTAAGGGCGAAGGTGGAGTTGCTCTCACCATCATCTATATCGGTCACTTCACCATCGACAACCACAGTAAGGTTATCTAAATAGAAGCCTTCCATTGCTAAGCCACCATCGGTGATGTACTCAAATGAAAGTTCAACTTCTTGTCCTGCCCATTGTGAAACGTCGAACTCAGCGTCAATCCACCCGCCAGATTCGCCGCCAATAGCAGGAACGAGGCCCGTGTTGTATGGGTCGTCCATTGAGGTAATGTTGCCTGCAATGGCTGTTCCGTTGATTAGCGCGCGCGCAAAGTCGTAGTCTTTTTCAATCTCATACCAAGTTTTGAAAGACAGCAGTGCAGAACCACCCGCTGGGATCACCAACTTGCGAGTCATACTGTTTTTCAGATCATCGCCTTTTTGAGAGTGGAATGAATACTCGCCCTCAAAGGGTTTCAGACTTTCAATCTGCTTTTCAGGAAGATCCACTTTGATCATGTTAGGACGACTGTTATCCGTTGTTTGGAACAGCGTATACACTTGTGGATTGTCTTCTAGGTCATCAATCGAGATCTGATCATCGTTAACCCAACGGCCGCCAATCGATTTCTGTAGGAAGTGTTTTGCCCAAGAGCTAAATGCCGTTGGTTGTGTACCGCCAATTTGACCTGCCCAACTCCCCGAAGACATGATTGACCAGTAAGAAACCGGTTCGCCTTTGCCTGTGTATTGCGTGTCATACTCGTCTGGTAAGCCTAAATCATGGCCATATTCGTGGGCACAAACACCCGCAGCCGCATCAATCGGTTGAATGGTGTAATCGAACGCCGCGTATTGGCCACCAAAACGATCTGGGAGCGAGCTAGAAGTACCTTCCAGTACATGAGTGCGACCAAGGTTGAATCGGTGAGACCAAATCGCATCAGGGCCTAACACGCCACCACCGGCTTCTTCGCCTACCGATGCATGAAACACCATCAGGTGATCAATCACACCATCGGGTTCGCGGAAATTTCCGTCACCGTCGTAATCGTAACGATCTTCGATGTCATAATCGGCAAGGTTGATACTTGGGTCTTGCGCCAGTTGATTAAGCGCTTCACGAACCAGTTCTTGTGCGTTTAAGTCGTTGTCGGTGGTAGGGGAGTTGCCACCATAGAATGACGCAGGCTTGGAGGCGCGATACCAACCTGCCGCTTGACCTGCAACGCTGTAACTATCACCTGATTCGCTTTGGTAATATTGACGCATCGAGATTAGGTTTTCGCCATTTGGCCCAGTGTAGCCAGAATTTGAGAACAACAGTTCTTGATAATGTTCAGGGTTGTAGCTCTCGTAGAGCATCTGCGTGTGCTCTTCGGTCAGCTTGTTGTCATCCCAGTTCAAATCAGGGAAGTCGACCAACAGAGCGAGCACTTTGTCTGTACGCTTGGTGCCGACTTCTAAAGCAAAGACACTCGCTTTTTTAACGCCAGACCCTTTTTCTATGGCTTTGAGTATTTTTGCGCGTTGCTCAAGTGCTTTTTTTCCGAATTGAGCATCGCCTTTGAAACCGGAATTGATTTTATTTTTCAAGTAACGGTCAAGCGCATCGTGCTTTGCCGCATCGGTTGCATCTTGGTCGACTAAGCCTTGTCTAACTAGCATTTCAATGAGTTTGTCTTCATTAACTACGCCTAAATCAATAGGTGTTTTTGCATAACCACTGACGCTAAATAGAGTAAGCATTGCTGAAGCCAACAATGTTTTTCTCATCATTTTCATTATATTTCCTTTTCATATTTCCATGTCGATATCAGTATCAACTTGCCTTATTCGGATCTGTTGTCCGAGTTTGGCCTAATACACTCTTGTGGTGTCTTATTTAACTGACGTGTGTTTGTTGTATGTTTCTTACCTTCTATCTCTTTTGTATTGGTTGTCTCTTTTCTATTTTTTGAATCAAACGGAGTGCTCTTCAATTTTTTAGCGTTGAGATAGATACGCAAAGCTTCTTGATTTTCCTCATAGGTTAAGCCTGAACAGATAACACCTCGTTTAATCAATGACTTCAGCAATAGTTCGTCGTTCTCAATAGTGGAAGCCTGTGACAGTGAGGAAAAAATTAAAACCATTAAAGCCATTGTTTTTCTGGGTGTTTTTGTAAGAGTCCTAGTTGTACGAGCCTCGGTTGTAAGAGGCGCTGTTATAAGGAACATAGTCATAAGAGCCATCAGTTTTGATTATGTAACAAAATATATTTATAAAATTCACCAATCAAATGAATAATTATTACAATTAATTATTCGTTCCGGTTTCAACATTTAGAGTTAATATAAAATAAGGAGTGTTATTTATTCTATTGTCAGTTATTTAATGGGTTTTGTTGAATGAATAGCTGATAGTTTGGATATTTAATAACATTGATTAGAACGCGGTTATAATTCTGGAGGGCGCTTTATACAAGGAGTTGGCTTCTAAATAATAAGATGATTTTTTATTATCGGTGTTTTAAAATACGCATGTAATAACTGAGTTATTAGTAAATACCCATGCTCAAATTATTTTTACTCAAAATATCAATAATTAGGGTATTGAGAGTAACTTTCAGTGTTTCAATGACGTGAAATTTAACAATAACGGCGGTGATAGGATCGGCGAGTAGCAAAAAGAGCCCGTGTTTGAGCTCTTTTCCTTTTAGTCTCGTTGGTATTTTTACTTATGACTGAGAGACATCGCGATAAAAGTAACGTTCACAAGTGCTTGGATTCATGCGTTTAATGACGTTGGATATTAAAGCGATAACCAGCACTGAGAATACTAACCTTCCCCAAAATATGGTGTAGAAGTCAGCCCCAATGAGCATGATCAACAACGTATCTTCTATCAAACTGTGGAGCAAGTTGAGCAGCATGATTGCGGTGAATACATCTCTTGCTGAGATATGGCCTTTCTTGGCTTCGTTGATCAATAAGCCACCGCCAAACGAAAGACCAAGCGTGATTCCTATAATCGTTAGGTTGGTTGCGTCCTTGCTGATTCCTAGCAGTCTCAAGAACGGTCTTAACAATATTGCCATGAGCTTTTCAATGCCGAGAATCTTTAAAACCTTGAGTAGCAGTAATAGCGCTGAAATCACCATGAAGATAACGGCAAAGCTCTTGAGCTGTTCAATAGCCCAACCCAAATAGCTTGTGTCTCCTGATACTTCAGGCTGCCAAAGTACGGTTGCTGGGTAGTTGAGCAAATCCCCGTATTGATAACTGAGATTAAGTAGCCAAGCCAGCACCAAGCTACCACCCACTCGCACCGACAGGGTAGCCAACCAGCTCACGCCTGCTTTTTTGGCTATCGCCCCCTCAATCGGTAATGAATGTGCTAGTAGCATCATGCTGCCTAAAACCGAGGCTTGAGCAACCGTTAAGGGAGCGTCGGAATTGATGAGAATAATCAGCCCCGCATAGATGTTAGTGAGTATGGTGGTTGCCCATACCAACCCCATCTCTTTCGGTAAGCCGACGCTTTCCATTATTGGGCTCAGCCATTCGCTAAGAATCACGATGCCGCCGAGCTCTTCAACGACCTTTATCACGATGATAATTGGAATCATGATTCGGAAAAGAGTCGAGGTGACATCGAAAATCTCTCTAAGGAGTTCTTTAAAAAATTGATAGGTTGATTTCATAGTTGTGACCATGGTTCGATTGTTTGGTATGAGAAGATCTTACCGTGATTGTTGTGATTCAGATTTCTAAATTGACCTTTAAAGTTGCGATGGATTTTTTAATTATCGTAGTATTAAAAATTATAAGTCATAAATGTATTGGTTTAAGAAATTATGATGATTGACCGTATAGATAGAAGCATTCTGGTTGAACTGCAAAAGAACAACAGAATCCCTAATCAGACATTGGCTGAGTTGGTCGGGTTGTCACCGCCTGCTTGCTTAAAGCGAGTGAAACGGCTGAGAGAAGAGGGCGTGATAGTCGGTGATGTGTCCATCATTAATCCAGAACTGACTGGTAGTAAGATGACTTTGGTTGTGTCCGTGGAAATGGAACGTGACCGAGGGGATATTTATCAAATCTTTCGCCATTCTATTTCAAAGGCAGAAGAGGTCACGCAGTGCTATCAGATATCAGGCAGCTTTGATTTCATGCTGATTGTGACGGTCGAAGACATTCAAGCCTATGAAGACTTTGTGGAGCGAGTGCTGCGCAAAGACCTGAATATTCGTAAATTCCATACCTCTGTCTCAATGAGAACCGTGAAATTTACCACTGCAGTAAACTTAGATGAGTCATGACTGTTGGCATGAGAAGATAGTGAAGTTATTAGCTTTGTGAGGTACTTAGCTAATATTTGTATAAATAGCAGGCATTTACACAAAATGTGACGTTCACATTTTGTCATAACTTTAATAATTGTATATATTCCTCGCCTAAAATAATAATTAACCTAAGTTAATATAATGACTGTCAGCTTATCTACTCAATCTCGTGAAACGCTTCTCAGCGAAAACGAACAACTTGTCTCTACCACTGATTTAAAAGGCGTGATTACGTACAGTAATGATGCTTTTTGTCGCATAGCGGAATACAGCCAACAAGAATTGCTAGGGCAACACCACAATATCGTAAGGCATAACGATATGCCGAAAGCCGCTTTTGCTGATATGTGGGTTAACCTAAAGCAAGGTAAAGCTTGGCGTGGCATCGTAAAAAACAAAACCAAATCCGGTGGGTTTTATTGGGTCGATGCTTACGTAACTCCGATTTACGACAATGGTAAGGTCAGTGGCTACCAGTCTGTTCGTGTTAAGCCAAAGAATGAATGGATACAAGTTGCAGATAAGGCTTATCAAGGCCTATTGAAGGCTGAAAAGTCGGGTCGCCAATGGTCCTTAAAGATCAGTGACAGTGTTCGTTACGCCGTGTTGCTAGGCTCTTTGGCTGCGCCTCTGATTTCAAATCTCGTTGAAGTAGGGCAAGTATCACAATGGTTGTTGAGCCTACTTCCCGTTTCAGCATTGGCGTTACTTTTCCGACAAGAGCTGATTGATACTCCATTGCAGTTGAAAAAGCTGCAATCGAAATTCGATAGTGTTAGTCGTCTTGTTTATTCAGGTAATAGTCAGTTCTCTATTGCCGACTTTCACTTAAAACTATTGTCTGCACGAATCCGCACCGTATTAGGTCGTATGACAGACTCTGCCAAGCCGTTACAAGATTTGGCTGACAACCTGAATGCCACGTCATTTGAAGTATCAGAAGCGTTAGATCAACAAACAAAAGACATTCTACAAGTGCGTGAAGCAACGGAAGAGGTTGAAGTCACGGCGAATGAGGTATCTTCTCGCACTGAGGAAGCACACCAAATTGTTGATGTGACTCTGCAAACCTGTGCTGGTGCTAAAGAGAGTATTAACCAAACTCACCGCAACCTTGAAAACCTAGCTTCACAGGCCGAGAAAGCAACACACACGACGTACCAGCTGAGCGACCAAGCACAGAGCGTCAGCAAGATCATGGAAGAGATTGGTGGAATCGCCGAACAAACTAACCTGTTGGCACTAAACGCAGCGATAGAAGCGGCTAGAGCGGGCGAACAAGGACGAGGCTTTGCCGTTGTTGCAGACGAAGTACGTGCGTTATCCGGTCGAACATCTAAGGCGACGGTTCAGATCAAAGAAAGCATTGATACCATGCTCGCAACGATTGAAGGCTGGCAAAAAGATATTCTGGCTAACAGAGAGCAGACAGACGCGTGTGGCGATGTAGCAAAGGTAAGCTCACAACGTTTATCAGAAGTTGAGAACCTGATGCAATCGATGAATGAGTTGATGCAGTCGGTAGAAAGCTCTGCGCATAAACAGCGTCAACTATCGAGTGATGTAAACCTTCATATGCAGTCCATCGCGTCTACGGCAGAACAAAATTTGGTCGCTACGCATTCCGTGAAAGATCACTCCACAGAGCTAAAAGAACAAGTCAATGAATTCTACCAACTGGCAAAGCGTTTCGAAGAAAAATAGCCGTTAGGTTGAAACCCGAATGAGAAATTAGTGACAAAAAAGCCCCGCATTTTCATGCGGGGCTTTCTGTATGCATCAACCCATTTCAGGGCAAGACAATGTATTCAAAATTAAGCTAGAAGCTCTTTCGCTGTGTTTACTACGTTTTCAGTAGTGAAACCGAACATCTTGAATAGCTCACCTGCTGGTGCAGATTCGCCGAACGTTGTCATACCGATGATCTTGCCACCGAAACCAACGTACTTGTACCAGAAGTCAGCGATACCAGCTTCTACAGCGATACGTGCTGTAACATCAGATGGAAGTACAGACTCACGGTACTGCGCGTCTTGCTTGTCGAATGCGTCAGTCGCAGGCATAGAAACTACGCGTACTTTCTTACCTTCAGCCGTTAGCTCAGCAGCAGCGTTAACCGCTAGCTCAACTTCAGAACCCGTTGCGATAAGGATAAGCTCTGGCTTGCCTTCACAATCTTTCAGGATGTAACCACCCTTAGCGATGTTTGCTACTTGCTCAGCGTCACGATCTTGTTGTGCAAGGTTTTGACGAGAGAAGATAAGTGCAGAAGGACCATCTTTACGCTCGATTGCTAGTTTCCAAGCAACAGCAGACTCAACTTGGTCACATGGACGCCATGTGCTCATGTTTGGAGTCAGACGTAGAGAAGCGATTTGCTCAACTGGTTGGTGAGTTGGACCATCTTCGCCAAGACCGATAGAGTCATGCGTGTAAACTTGGATGTTCTGAGTTTTCATCAGAGCAGCCATACGCATAGCGTTACGCGCGTATTCCATGAACATTAGGAACGTTGCGCCGTATGGTACGAAACCACCGTGCAGAGCGATACCGTTCATGATAGCCGTCATACCGAATTCACGTACACCGTAGTGGATGTAGTTACCAGAGAAGTCGTTTGCTTCAAGAGACTTAGAACCAGACCACATAGTCAGGTTAGAAGGCGCAAGGTCAGCAGAGCCGCCCATGAATTCAGGTAGCATAGCACCGAACGCTTCTAGAGCATTCTGAGATGCTTTACGTGATGCGATGTTTGCTGGGTTAGCTTGAAGATCTGCGATGATTGCCGATGCTTTCTCTTCCCACTCAGCTGGTAGGTCACCGTTTACGCGGCGTTTGAATTCAGCTGCCAGCTCAGGGTATGCTGCTTCATAAGCTGCAAGTTTCTCGTTCCACGCTGCTTCCTTAGCTGCGCCTGCTTCTTTCGCATCCCACTCTGAGTAAACTTCCGACGGAATTTCAAAAGGACCGTGCTCCCAACCTAATTCTTTACGTGTTGCTGCAATTTCGTCAGCGCCTAGTGGTGCACCGTGACAGTCGTGCGTACCTGCTTTGTTTGGAGAACCAAAGCCAATCACTGTTTTAGTACAGATTAGAGTAGGGCGAGGGTCTGCTTTAGCCGCTTCAATCGCTGCGTTGATAGCATCAGAGTCGTGGCCATCTACCGCTGGGATTACGTGCCAGCCGTAAGCTTCGAAACGCTTAGGTGTATCGTCAGAGAACCAACCTTCAACTTCGCCATCAATAGAGATACCGTTGTCATCCCAGAAAGCAACCAGCTTACCAAGACCAAGCGTACCTGCTAGAGAACATGCTTCGTGAGAGATACCTTCCATCAGACAGCCATCACCCATGAATGCATAAGTGTAGTGGTCTACGATGTCGTGGCCTTCTTTGTTGAACTGTGCAGCTAGCGCTTTCTCAGCCATAGCCATACCAACAGCGTTAGTAATGCCTTGACCTAGAGGACCAGTCGTTGTTTCGATGCCTGGTGCGTAGCCGTACTCAGGGTGACCTGGAGTCTTAGAGTGCAGTTGACGGAAGTTCTTAAGATCTTCAATTGAAAGCTCGTAACCTGCTAGGTGAAGCAGAGAGTAAATCAGCATTGAGCCGTGGCCGTTAGACAGGATAAAACGGTCGCGGTCAGCCCACTCTGGGTTTGCTGGGTTGTGATTTAGGTGAGAACGCCAAAGTACTTCAGCGATATCAGCCATACCCATAGGTGCGCCTGGGTGACCAGAGTTTGCTTGTTGTACGCCGTCCATGCTTAGAGCACGAATAGCGTTAGCTAGATGTTTGCGATTCATAAGAACTTCCGAATAAAAATTAAGAAAAACAAAATTGATAAAAGTAGGGGAACTGAACGTTCCCCTATTTGAATTTGGTGAGAGTGATTACAGCTTAGCTGCGATCATGTCTTCTAGTTTGCCTTGGTCAACGGCGAAGTTGCGGATGCCTTCAGCCAGTTTCTCAACAGCCATTGCATCTTGGTTGTGGTCCCATAGGAACTCAGCGTGAGTCATCGCTGCTGGACGCTCTTTAGTACCGTTAGAGTCGATAAGCTTCTCTACTACTTCGCCTTCTGCTGCTTCTAGGTCTGCTAGAAGTTGAGGAGCGATAGTTAGACGGTCACAACCAGCAAGTTCAAGGATCTCGCCGATGTTACGGAAGCTTGCGCCCATAACAACAGTTTTGTAGCCGTGGTCTTTGTAGTAGTTGTAGATATCTGAAACAGAGATTACGCCTGGATCTTCTGAAGCTTCGAAATCACGACCTTCTTTCGCTTTGTACCAGTCCATGATGCGACCTACGAAAGGAGAGATTAGGAATACGCCAGCTTCAGCACAAGCACGAGCTTGAGCGAAAGAGAATAGAAGCGTTAGGTTACAGTTGATGCCTTCTTTCTCTAGGATTTCAGCGGCACGGATGCCTTCCCAAGTAGAAGCCAGTTTGATAAGGATGCGGTCGTTAGTGATGCCAGCGTCGTTGTACATTTTGATAAGTTGACGAGCTTTAGCAACGCTGCCTTCCATGTCGTAAGAAAGACGAGCATCTACTTCAGTAGAGATACGGCCAGGTACAACTTTCAGGATTTCTTTACCGATGTTCACGTTAAGCATGTCGCAAGTATCTTGAACTTGCTGTGCTTTATCACCGCTTTGCGCTTTTGCGTATTCGATAGAAGCATCGATTAGAGGAGCGTACTCAGCAATTTGAGCAGCTTTAAGAATTAGAGATGGGTTAGTTGTTGCATCTTCAGGAGTGTACTTGCTGATAGCTTCGATATCGCCAGTGTCAGCTACAACAGTTGTTAGTTTACGAAGTTGCTCTAATTTATTGCTCATTTTGATCATCCTATGTATCGCATAACACCTCATTAATGGGAGAGGTGTGGGCATTTGCAAGCTAACTAATGAAGTTCTCAATGGTTGTACCAGTGAGCCAAACTTACATTAATTTAAATTTTTCTCCGAACGAACATTTGCACAGAACATTTGATCGCTCGATGAGTAAATGATGTAGCCATATTTATCCGATCTAGCCCCAAAGTCAACGGTAAATAGTGCTGTATGGTGACTTCAGTCAAATATATTTCGCTCTAGTAATCATGGGGTATGCAAGCAAACGTTTAACGAGCAAAGTGAGGTGAATTAATCAACAACAAAACCAGGGTTATGACGATGAGCAAATGTACCTTGCTGTTACATATGTTCGGGGTGTAAACTTGTGTATCACTTGCTTGAGCATCGAACATTTGTTCTTCAAGCAGGTAAAATAATTGTTAAATATTGGTTGAGTGGTATATGAGTAAGAATATCCAAGATGTTTCCGAAGAAAACACTGATCTCCTCACTGAAGTAGCGGTTGCTTATTATCAAGATGGTGCCACGCAAGAAGAGATATCTAAAAAGTACTCTATCTCCCGTGCAAAGGTTGGTCGAATGCTCAAACAAGCCAGAGATGAGGGCATTGTTGAGATCACCGTGAAATACCACCCTGTCTTTAGTGCGAAGATCGAGCAACGTTTGATCGAACGATTTGGTGTAAAGCGTGCGCTTGTGGCACTAGACCAACCAAATGAAGAGAAGCAGCGATTACAGGTTGCTGGTTTAGTGTCTAACTATCTTACCAGTACACTGAAAAACGGCATGGTTGTGACAGTAGGACAAGGGCGGAACGTATCGTCTGTTGCTCACCACACTGGCGTCATTACGCCACGTGACTGTAAATTCGTGTGTGGTATCGGCGGTATTCACCCAAGAGGCGGTATGTTTAATGCCGACCATATATGCAGGCAGCTAGCCAAAAAGTACGGTGGATCTTCTGAAACCTTGTACGCACCTGCTTATGCCGAGAATAAAGCGCAAAAAACCGCATTCATGGAAAACAGCACCGTTAAGCAGACCCTCGATCTCGCTCGAAAAGCCGATGTCGCTTTAGTCGGTATCGGTGATATGAGCGAAAACAGCTATATGGTCGACTTAGGTTGGTTTACGGCGGGTGAGGTTGTTCAATCTCGTTTATTGCAAGGTGTCGTCGGTGACTTTGCGGGTTATGACTTTTTCGATGTTCACGGTAAAACAGCAAACACAGTAATGAGTGACCGTGTGATTGGTTTGGCCTTGGAAGAGTTCCGCCCAATAGCGGAAGTGATTGCCATTGCAGCCGAGAACAGTAAGCCATTAGCTCTATTAGGCGCACTAAGAACTGGCGTGGTAGACGTGATCGCAACCAGCGTAAGTAATGCTTTGACGGTTCTAAACTTGGACGAACAACTTAGCGTGAATAAACCAAACGGCAGTGAATAGTAAGATATTTATTCTTTGTTGAATTCACTATTTGAGTAATCATGGAAATTACCCTGATGAAACCAGTGCAATAAGGGGGGTAACTATTAGATATGACTCGAATAGTGAATTTGTTCAGCGGTTGAAAGAATTATCACTCTTTAATGTTAAGCCACACTAAAGGAGATAATTATGAAACTGTCATTTATCACACGCGCTATTTCTAGCAACAGTGACCAATCAAGTTCTATCTTTAAATCTAATTCCGTCATTGCGCTTAGCTTAATCACCACGGCTTGTATGCTCACACCTGCGGCACATGCCGATGATAAAGTCGTCGCAGGGTATTTTGCGGATTGGCAATATCTGAATAAAGACAACCCTTATACCGTTGACGACATACCTGCAGACAAGCTCTCACATATTATTTACGCCTTCTTGAGCATGTGTGGTCCTCATAGCGGTGCTGGTGAGCCAGTTCAAAAACAAATTAAGCAGCAATGTGCAGACAAACAACCATATACCGCGATTATTGTGGATAAAGAAGCTGCGTTAGAAGTCGATTTCGGAGACGTGGATGTTGATGTCGCCTACAGAGGTCACTTTGCCCAGTTAGCTCAACTGAAGGCCGACAATCAAAATATCAAAATCTTGCCATCATTTGGTGGGTGGACAATGTCTGAACCTTTCCATGCGATGGCGAAAGATCCTAAAGCCATTGCGCACTTTTCAAAAACTGCTGTTGAGTTGATTCAAAAATATGACTTCTTTGATGGTATTGATCTTGATTGGGAATACCCAGGAGGCGGCGGCTTAACCACTTCCCCTTGGAATCCAGAGACTAAACTAACGGATGAGCAGAAAGCGCAAGAGCGTGAAGCTTTCACACTTTTAGTAAAAACAATCAGAAGTGATTTGGACGCTCTATCAAAGACGACTCAAAGAGATTACGAGCTTTCAACGGCTGTCGGTGTTGGAGCTAAGGCTACGCAAATTGATTGGAACGCAGCTAGCCCATATCTGACGAACATGTTCGCGATGACGTATGACTTCCTCGGAGGTTGGGGAACTCAAACAGGTCACACAACAAACTTACATGCCACAGAGCGCAGTTGGTGGGGGATGGGAGCTGATGTCTTCATTAATCAGATGATAGAGCAAGGTATTCCTAGCGAGAAGCTCGTGATCGGGGCGGCTTTTTATGGTCGAGGCTGGCAAGGGACAAAAGACTTTGCTGGAGATCTGCCTAAAGGTGACCTAGTTTCTGAACAAGGGGCGCAGTTTGGTACTGGTGAAAACGGTTACTTTATGTTCTGGGACCTTATGAATAACTACAGCAGCAAACAAGGTTATGAGTACAAGTACGATGAGCAAGCTCAAGCGCCTTATTTGTGGAACCCAGATAACAACGTATTCATATCTTTTGAAGATCAGCGCTCTATTAAAGCAAAGGCTGAATGGGCGAAGAAATCAGACCTAGGCGGTATTTTTACTTGGGAATTATCAGGAGATCCTTCCGGACAGTTGATCGATGTTATGCATAGTGAAATGAATAAATAACCGAACAGAAAATACCCAGAAAATAAGGTAGGTGTTTATCCGCCTACCTTATTTATTTAGCTCGTCTATTTAACTCACGTTCTTAAACAGAACATTCCGCGTGCTCAGTCACCTGCTTGTTTAGGTGAGTAGCCAGCTCATCATAAGGAATAGGGCGAGAGAAGTAATAGCCTTGCATTAAGTCACATCCACATGCCTTTAGAATAGCGAAGTGTTCGTTTGATTCTACGCCTTCTGCCAATACCACCATGCCGAAGTTCTTACCGATTGCGATGATGTTTTGCACCATTGTGAGTGATTGCTGATCGACAGCAATGTTCTCAATAAAGCTCTTATCGATTTTAAGCTCATCGATAGGTAGTGCTTTTAACATGCTCAGTGATGAATAGCCTGTCCCGAAATCATCTAAAGAGATCTTTATATTCTTCTCTTTGAGGGCTTCAAAAGTCGGTTTCACCAAGGTCACATCTTCAATGAACAAGCTCTCCGTAATTTCTAGCGTTAAACAGCTAGGAGACAGTTGATACTTTTCTAGTGTCGCGAATAAGTGCTCAGAGAAGGATTGATGAGAAAACTGACGCACTGATATGTTGATCGACAGCCCTATCTTTTGTTCCGTTGTTCGGTGCAAGTGGGCGATCTGCATAATGCTGGACTCAATAATAAAAGTCCCCAGCTTTTGCATTAAGCCTGTGTTCTCAGCTATCGGTATAAAGACATCTGGCGGAACAAAACCCAACTCGTCATCAATCCAGCGCACGAGTGCTTCTACACCGTGAATACTCTCATTTGCACGAACCAGCGGTTGGAAAACCATGAACAGTGTTTGTTTCTCAATAGCGATGCGTAGCCTTTGTTCTACTTTCATTTTGTAGAGGTGCGCGTCTTGCATTTCCGTTGTGAAAATACTGTACGAGTTTTGCTGCTGTTTCGCTTTGTACATCGAAATATCGGCAGAACGTAATAGGCTATCTAGATCTTTTCCGTGTTCAGGGAAACGCGCTACGCCGATGCTGCAACCTAACAAAAACTGAGCGCTTTCAACTTCATAAGGTTGAGAAAGCACTTCAATAATGCGCTTGGCGAGTCGTTTAATTTCAGCTTCATTCGACAAGGGCGTTAAGAACAAAAACTCATCACTGGATTCACGTACCAATAGGCTGAGGCGAGATCGGAACCTCATCAAACGCAAAGCGATCTGTTTGAGAACCTTGTCTCCAAAGTCATGCCCGTGGGTGTCATTGACGCATTTAAAGTTATCGATATCGATAAACAACAGCGAAAACGGTTCTGACTCATCGTCTATCCATTTGCCAATATTTTTACGCATGTACAAACGGTTTGGCAGAGAGGTTAAAGGATCATGGTTCGCCTGATAAATGAGTTGGCTACGAGTGCGTCGTTCGTTCTTAGCAATCGACTTAACCAAAAAGTAGAAACCGAACTGAAGAAAAATAAAGGCAACGAAAAGAATGCTGAACTCTTGTATAAATATACTATCGACGTGAGTTAGGTCGGTACGTCCTACCACCCATAATTTGTAGTTTGGGATGTATTTTGCGCTCATTAAAGAGTGGTATTGTTCATCGTCGACGACAAAAGAGTAGGTTTCTTGCCCATTCATCGCTTCTTGCACGCTAATTCCGAAGCGGTCGGTAAAGATACTTGCAATACGCTGTATGACATCTTTGCCTACTGGAGAGGAATACGCGCTCTCAGATTCGATATCACTCGAATAAAATTGGCGAAAGCTGTCTTTTCTGATCAGGCTTAGTGTATTGAAACTTCCGGCGTGAGCATTATTTTCAAATACGATCGTGGCGTCTAATCGTAGCCCCGCGGTCATTACTGCATCGGTTTTCTTGCCATCGATTGAAATGGATTTTCTCAGCGGGATAACCAAGCTATTCAACGATTCTTGAAAATAGGTACGGCCAAGCACCATGCTACTGCTTGATAGGGCGTCTAAAAAGGAGTCTCTTGTTGGCGCGTATTGCAGCAAGTTCCTTTGATTCGCAAGTTCGAGATTCGAGCTGATCGAGAGGTAATCACCGTCGGTGTTCAACAAGCCAAACGCTGCTATCGCAGGGTGGGTTTCAAGTAGCTTGTCTAAAATTGGCCTAATTTGAATAGACGCAGTACGTGTGAAATCAGACTGTTGAGCCAGTTGATGGCCGACCACTTCTAACAAGGCTTCTTGACTGGTCAGCAGCGAGTTGACGGAGCTAGAAAAAAGCTCAACCTGAATGTGCTGCTGCTCTATGAAATCGTCTCTGTTCGCTTTCCAGTTTGTTATTCCCAACGCGGCGAAAAGTATCAGGGTCAGTAGTACGATAAACGCGTACAGCGACCAGATATTTTTCTTAAATAGAGCCATGAGATGCCTTTTGTTGGTTACTACTTTTAACAGACTGCAAATGACAAACTATTGGGTTGTCAGTGTGATTCATGCAACGAAAGATACAAACACAAATGGTGAAAGTATCAATGATTAAATAGTGTAACGACTATGAGCAGAGATTCTTGAGTGAAATATTAGTATTCATAACGTCGATAACGATTAGTTTATGATTAATCACAAATTATCGTTAGCAACTTAATGTGGGCTATAAATCAAACGGCGTGAATCGAGTCTTGGTCTCAAATGAACATAGCGTTAACTGCGACATAAAAGCTTACTTCATGAGACGTGAGGCCATCATTATCAGTAAGCTCTTTATGCATGCGCAGTATATTCTAACAGTGGCAGTAAGCGAAGTTGAATTACTTTTTAGTCACGGCAATAGGCAGTTTGTCGTTAGCACCCCATTCCGTCCATGAACCATCGTAAACGCCCATTTCACCGTTATAGCCAGCGAGTTTAGCGGCTAATAATATGATGCAGGCTGTTACGCCAGAGCCACAGCTAAAGAACATAGGTTGAGAAGGCATTAATTCTAACGTTGAAAAGATATCAATAAGCTCTTCTTGAGGCTTTAACTTACCGTTATCGAGTACTTGAGCAAACGGTAGGCAAATCGAATTCGGTATATGGCCACTACGTAAGCCTTCACGTGGTTCAGGAACTTCTGAATCGAAACGAGCTTGAGAACGCGCATCTACAATGTTTGCGCTCTTGTCAGTTGAGTAACCTTCAATCTGCTGAGCACTGACAAAGTAGTTGTCTTGAATATGGCCTTCAAAATTGCCCGCCTTTACTTCGGTGCGATAGTCAGTCTCGGTCGCGTAACCGGCTTCGATCCAAGCGGGCAAACCGCCATCTAAGATGAATACGTCGTTGTGTCCCATTGCCATAAACATCCACCACGCACGGGGAGAAGCGAAGGTTCCGGAGTTATCGTAAACCACAATCGTACTGTCTTGATTGATGCCAATTTCTTTTGCGCGAGTGTTGAAATGTTTTTCGGTCGGGAGCATGTGAGGAAGCAGAGTATGCTTGTTACAAAAGTCTTTGTCGTAGTCAAAACGAATAGCACCAGGAATCATTTGTCCTTTGATCTTTTCTGACTCGCTTGGAATTTGAAACTCGATACTGGCGTCGAGGAGGATGATATTGTCTTCTGCTAGCAAACGTTGTTGAAGTTGTTCTGGTGAGATGAGTGGCTGATTCATTATTGTTATATCCATTCTTGTTGTTTTAGCGATTCTTGCTGTTATAGCAAATACAGTGTTAGAGCGATTACAGTTGCTTTACGAATATCGTTGTTGTATCGATAGCTACTGAGCTGCTCGACAGTGGATGAACTGATAACTGCTTTGTCCGGTTAATTGATTGTTTAATGTATCAAGCGCAACCACAGAATCAATAGGGCAGTCTGTGGTAGGAGCAATAGAGACCCGAAATACGTCATTATCTTTTGTCTGAACCGTAAGATAACGCCTGTGTCCATCTAAGGATTGAGTGAGCGTGTTCGAAATGACTTTGGCTTGAATGCGTTGCCCCGTCTCTGACGTTAGCGGGAAATAGGCAAGGGCAACTAACACGCCTACACCACACATTAAGATAAATAGACCTATTTTTAACTGTTTCATGAGAGTAAGTCTTTGAAGGTTATATTGAAAATATAAGTGAGATTGGTGGTAAAGTGAATGCTACTCGCTAATAAAGCTGAATTAACCGCTCTTCGGTGAAGACAAAAAAAGTGAGCATTTCTGCTCACTTCCTGCTTACAAACAATCCATTTTGACTCTGTTTCGCCATAGGTCTAGTTAACGACAAGTTACCTGCTGCTAAGCGACTTACTGCCAGACAATCTGAGAGTCACCACTGGAAACCACTTGTTGTAATGGAGGTTGACCATCGTAGAACCAAATCTCTATCAAGAGTGCTTCATGGTTTACCGGCGCCGCAAAGTTGGAGGCGAACACACCATTATCTAGTGGGCCTGCAATGACTTTACTGGAGTAATCCGGCTTCAAGGTTGAGTCATCTCTTGTACTAAATCGGCTATAAACGGTCACAAAAGAACGGTCTGTCGAAATGCTGCTGATGTCGATGTCGAGATCAAACTGTTCAACAGAGTTGTAGTCAAACCCGTCAGGTACCACCAAATCACTCATCGTATAGCTTTGCGCTGCTACCGAACCTGTCACGGGAGACGGCGAAGGCGTTGCTGTTACCGGAGTCGACGGGGTTGCAGGTGTCGAGGGTGTAGATGGCGATGGAGTAGATGCACTTCCGCCGCCACCACCACCGCCCCCACAACCGGCTAATACCAATGGAGCTGCAGCTAAAATAACGGCTAGTGACTTCTTGATGTTCCAAGTGCTTTGTACAGACATACGTTCTTCCTCAGAGAGATTGCGGCTTGAATCAACGCAATGATTGTCTCGATATTGTTTAGTGTGAATAGTCATAACGTCTCTCCTTATGGTTCGTAACGTTGGTTGTCTGCAGGTGATTGGTACCATGTTTGGTTCGTTTCACCGCCGGATTCTGCGTATGGTTTAAATTCTGGGTAAGCGGTAACAATATCGACGTACTCTAAAGGCCACTCCCATTCGTCATCCGAAGTTACAATTAGCGCCCAAGGGTGGTTTTCTACTGTTTTGAAGTATTTACCTGTTGATGGATTACTGTCATCAACGCCTAATCCAGCTTCAAAGAGGTTAGTGGTATCAAACGCTTCGGTTGGAGCTTGGTCCGGCAAGTGAACTTCCCAGCTGCGTCCTGGATGTAGAGGTAGGTTTTCACCGTGATAATACCCAGGCGTTGCGAAAATGAACGGGTCGTAAGGCATATCGGTCCAGCTGCCAGTACTCACACCGTCACCGGCTAAAGTAATACCAATTTGGAATGAGAACTGCTCATCCTCTTTACATCCATTACTGGTGCGGTAGAAGGTACAGCCAGTGCTGATTTTTTCTGTCAGGTCATTGGCGATAACAAAGATTGCTTCGCTACGTCCATCTTCTAGGTCAAGGTCAGTGAATACACCATTGTGTTTCATGTAAGAGCTGCCGCTACTCACCAAGCTCGGGTCTAAGTTAGGAAGTCGAACAGCAAAACCATTTCTGTACGTTGCCCCGACAGCAGCTAGGCGGCCGTCAATAGTGGACTTAACGACTTTTCCATCTTTAAGGATTTCGGTAATGCGATACATAAGAACAGCATCGTTCATGTCGTAGTCGGCTTTATATGGCCAGTTATCTTCGTATGCGAGCGTTGCGTAACCGGAAGCACTTGGGAAGTAACGAGCGGTGGCACCATCGTTAAGAACATCGACTTGAATATCGACCACCTCACCAGAGGTTGAACCGCCAAAGTAACTTAGGTTGGTTTGTTGACTGAATCTGAATCGAGCCCACGTCGTACCGGTCAGTGCGTTGATATCAACATTAAGGAACAGATCGTTTTCACCAGCATCTAACAGGTAATCGGTAAACACTTGCTCGTTAGCGCCATCGAAGCTGCCATCTTGGTTCCAGTCTATCCAAGCTGAAAGGTAACCGGTTGTTGAAGCTTCAATCACCACTTTTGAATCAAGACCAGCTTCAAGTGCGGTTACAAAACCGATACCACCGTTCGCCCACTCATCATCAATACCTACGCTTTCATCCGATTGCGGTGTTACGTAGCCGTCAAGATCGGCGTCTGGCGCATCTGTACCTAACCAAGTCACGCCATCCAGTTCATGTCGAGGGCCGTTACTTGCTAATAAGGTTAGGTAAGTATCTGGAGCGTCACCGAAGTCGATGTTGGAATCTTCATCCACAACAGGCGCGTTCGCACAACGAGCACCATCATTTTGATTTGAAGAAGGGCCATTCGATACAAACTCTACAGCAGGAACGACACCTGCAGCGATGTTGGCAGCGTTATCTGGGGACAGGTTGATACGGTAGATCTTACCGTCTTGATTTCGAGATACGTAGTAGTAGCCGTTTACATCGAAATAACCTGCGCCGAATGTCCCCGTTTCTCCAGTGTCACCTATGTAGGTTTCTGCGCCTGTAGTTGGGTTGAATTGGTACAAGCCGCCCGAGTTATTGTCGATACCATATAAAGAGCCATCACTTGGGTGGAAAGCAAAATCGGTCAGTTTTACGGTTGCCGGGCTACCAGCGATTTTGTTAACTGTAACAGTCGCATCTGGGTCGGAGTCTAGCGGAGATAGGTCAACGGTGAATAAGCCTTTCCCTGTGCGGTAAAGGTAATACACATGGTCATAGACGTCGCCGACATAGAAAGTGTGATCAGTTGGCAATCCACTTGTGTTGATAACTTCTGCTTGGAAGTCTTGGCCAAGACGCACTAAGCGTTTGTTGGTGGTGTCATAGCCATAAATATATCTGTCTTGGAAGTCGAAACCGACACCATTGATATTGGCATTCATACCCGTATCGTCTTCTAACAGAGTGGTTGAGCCGGTTACTAGGTTCACGCCCCAAACTTGCACAGGGGTGGACTGAAAAAGGTACGCCTTACTTGGACAGGTATCGAATGGCGCTGCGTTGGCGACTAGGGGCGCACTTAATAGCAAACTTAACGTTGTAATTCTCATATCTACATCCTTGTAATGGAAGGTACAGATACAGTTACAAGTTATGTGCCAAATTTAATGTTTTGATTTTTAAAGATTATATTTTGTGGTGTTGATTTTTTCATTGTATTCTCAAAATGAGAACTCAAATGAAACTAATCTCTCATAGAGTATTTCAAATTGATAAAGCGAGTTGAGATGCTGACGTTGAGATATAAAAAAGCCCCAACATATAGTCAAGGCTTAGGTTTTCGATAAGAGGGGATATGATTTAGCTTATCCACACACCGAACAGCTAGGCATCTTCATTAAATTCATTTCACGCCAGCTATGAGACATGGCATCGAGAATCAAAAGTTTACCTTGCTTTGGTTGTCCAAACTTGGCAATAACCTTGATAGCTTCCAAAGCCTGAGCCGCGCCTACCATGCCAACGACAGGTGCCATCACACCAGCTTCAACACAGCTTAGCGCAGCGTTGCCGAATAGAGCGCTTAAACACTGGTAACACGGCGCGTCAATATCTTGATAAGTGAATACGCTAATCTGACCTTCCATGCGAATCGCAGCGCCCGATACGAGTGGCGTTTTTGATGCGTAACACAAACGGTTCAACTGATTGCGCGTTTCAACGTTGTCACTGGCATCAAGAACAAGCGAGTGTGCTTCGATCAAACTTGATAGCGCTTCGTCATCAAGCCTGTGATCGACAGTTTCAATCGTCAGGTGCGGGTTCAATACCTGCAAAGACTCAGCGGCAGAATCGACCTTCTTCTTACCAATATCAGCATCGGTGTGAAGTACTTGTCGCTGTAAGTTTGAAAGCTCGACAACATCATCATCGATCAGTGTTAGCTTACCAATTCCCGCAGTCGCGAGGTATTGAGCAGAGGCGCAGCCTAAACCACCTGCACCTAACACTAAGATTGAACTCTGTTTCAGCGCTTCTTGGCCTTCAAAATCAAACTGTTTGAGAATGATCTGGCGATTGTAACGAAGCATCTCTGCGTCAGACAGTATTTCCATCAGCAAGCCTCGTTAGTAAAGCGTCGAGTTAAACAGTTGAATCTGAACCGTTTCACCGACTTCAACACGGCCACGTTCACGCTCTAGAACCACAAAGCAGTTTGCTAAGCTCATTGAGCGGAAAGCGCCTGAACTTTGGTTACCTGTTGTTTCTACTACAAACTGACCGTTTTCAATCGAGTAGATACCACGTTGGTAATCAGTACGGCCTGGGCCTTTTTTGAATGCAGACTTGGTGATAGCTGGAATAGATTCCGGAGCTGTCCACGCGGTATGACCTGCCAGTTTAGCCAGCATAGGTTGAACCAGTACGTACATGGTCATCATTGCCGACACTGGGTTACCCGGTAAGCCACAGAACCATGCGTTATCTAATTCACCGAATGCGAACGGTTTGCCCGGTTTGATTGCCAGTTTCCAGAAGCCGATTTGGCCGAGCTCTTCCAAAATATCTTTGGTGTAATCCGCTTCACCAACACTCACGCCACCAGAAGTCACAACCACGTCTGCTATTTGCTGTGCTTTCTCGAACGTTTCTTTAAGCGTTGCAGGACAATCTGGGATGATACCCAAGTCGATAGCTTCACAACCAAATGCTTCGATTAATGGTTTAATACCGTAACGGTTACTGTCGTAGATCTGACCGTCTTCAAGCGGTTGACCTAATGGCTTTAGCTCATCGCCAGTAGAGAAGAAAGCGACTTTAGGTTTATGTAACACTGTCACGTGGCTCACACCCAATGAAGCAATCATTGGAATGTCACGAGGTGTTAAACGCTCACCACGGCTAAGTACGATATCGCCTTGCTTGATATCGTCACCAGTAGGGCGAATGTTATTGTTCAGCTTGATGTCGTCTTGTTGAATCTCAATACCAGCCTCAGTTTCGGCCGTATTTTCTTGCATGATTACGGCGTCACAACCTTCCGGGATCTTTGCGCCTGTCATAATGCGAATACAGGTGTTTGCTGGCCATTCACCTTCGAACGGTTGGCCAGCAAAAGACTTGCCTGCTAATGGAAGAACTTTACCGTTCTCTAAGTCTGCTAAGCGCAGTGCATAGCCGTCCATTGCTGAGTTATCAAAAGGAGGGACGAAAATAGGGGACAGAATATCTTCAGCAAGTACATAACCCAATGCTTCTGCTAATGGCAATGATAAGGTCGTTTGAATAGGTTTAATTGGCGATAGTAGCTTATCTAGTGCTTCTTCAATTGGCATCAAGCCCGGAGCGTCGCAACAGCCCATAATTGAAATCCTTTGGTCGTTATTATTTTGATTTAGTGGTTGGCAATGGTGGCTCAATAATTATCAAATCACGGTTGGTCGCCAACGAAATTGCAGCCACTTTAGCATAGTTTAAGCCCCGTAAATAATGACCTCCCTTAAAATATGGGTGTATTTATTCAAAATTCCGAGTATCCTTGTTTGCCATCCAGAAGGGGTAATAAAAGAGGAAGTTCAATGTCAGGTCTTAGCGAATCAGCGAAGTTGGTTAAAGATGCGCTAGCAAGCCGCGGATTAGAGACACCAATGAGTCCTAACCAGGTTAGCCGAGAAGAGAAAAAGGAACGAATCGAACACCATATGCGTGAGATTCTCACTCTCCTTGAACTTGATCTTACGGACGACAGTCTGGAAGAAACACCGCAACGTATTGCTAAAATGTACGTGGATGAGATTTTTTCTGGTTTGGATTACGCTAATTTCCCTAAAATTACTGTAATCGAAAACAAGATGGGCGTTCGTGAGATGGTACGAGTAAAAGACATTACTGTGACCAGTACTTGTGAGCACCACTTAGTGACGATTGATGGTAAGACTGCGGTCGCTTATATCCCTCGTGGGAAAATCATCGGCCTTTCAAAGATTAACCGTATTGTTCGATTCTTTGCTCAGCGCCCACAAGTTCAAGAGCGTATGACTCAGCAGATTCTTGTTGCATTACAAACGCTACTCGAAACCGATGATGTTGCTGTCACCATGGATGCCGTTCACTACTGCGTGAAGTCTCGTGGTGTGATGGATGCAACCAGCGAAACGACAACCACAGCTCTGGGTGGTATTTTCAGATCAAACCCAGCAACGCGTCACGAATTCTTACACGGCCTGCGTTAATACGTTTCGTTATTTGATGAACGCGATTTAGCCTCAGTAAATCAATGTTCGTTGAAAATATTCTAAGCCTCGCTTTCTGCGGGGCTTTTTTACGCCTGAAATGACTACGAATGTCGTCACTCCCTAAAGTAAGGAATGGACGTAATAGGGAATCTGTTTTGATTAGGCGTTTATTAGTGTGGTTGGTATGAGATCCCCGACTCAGTCGTTCCTCCTTCTCGAGGATGACGGCGAGTGTGGGGGAATTAGCTCAATAGTATTTCACCTAAAGCGGTTTTTGTTTCTGTTTCTGTCTAGGCAAACCGAAACGTTGAATCTCAGTAAAACGAGTCCGTCATTCCCTAAAGTGAGGAACGAACGTAATAGGGAATCTCTGGCGACCAAGCAGAAAAAGCACGCTCTATAAAAATATAGAGCGTAACTAGAGTCGATCGCTGGTGGGGTGCTTAAGAAAGGTTAAACAAACGCTTTAAGTGGTGAACAATACCTGATGGCTTGTTCTCAGCTTGATAGAGGTTCAAGCCATCATAAAAACTCGCCATGAACTCTACGCGAATCTCATCACCACTGCTTCTCGATATGCGAGACAGTAGCGTAGCGGCTACAGCTGCGTGATCATTGGCTAGGCTGTAATCCATTCCTAGTCGTCCTTGAATGAACAACCACAAATGCGTGACTAGTTTTAACTGTTGAGCGTTAGAGTTTTGAAACTTGTCGCTGTGTTCAGTGCCCACTGTATTGTCGAATACATTTTGCATCGCTTCATTCGCTTCTTTATTACTTTCAAAGCGATAGCTTGCATCGATATGTACTTTGGTTAGCAGACCAAGCAACGTCTGACGTGCAGAGTTGTCAGGCTTGTTCTCGCAAGCGTGTTTGAACAGAGCATGGTTTTCATCAATAAATGACGACAGCTCTTTCTCATAGCCTGTCGAAAGCGCTTTGACTGAATCTAAACCTGCTTCTTTTAAACATTGGTGAAGCTTGGTTCTAGCTTGTTGTTTAGCTTTGATTTCTTGCTGCGTGTCGGCTTGCTGCTTGGCTTCTTCTTGCAGGCTAGCTTCTGTTTGCGAATTATTCGGGGTTGGACGCTCAGTCATTACTCTGTAGCTCTTCCCACGTTACTTCTGCCGATTGAGTATCGCTGTTAATGAAAGCAGAGTTACCCGTCAGCATGACTGAAAGATCCATCGTGCGTTGTGTCATCGCTGCTAGCTGCTCAATACCATCGTTGTCTAGACGAACGATCTGAGCTTTTAGGTAACCGAATTTCCCTTTGTTCTGCTCCCACCAAACGTTTGATTTAGTGTTGAAGCTGAATACACGCACGGATTTAGATAGGCGAGTTGCCTTCTTAACACGCTCTGGGTCAGGTTCGCCCACATCAACCCATTCTAGGATTTGATCATCTAACGACTTCTGCCATAAATCGGGTTCTTCAATGCTAGACAACCCTTTAGTGAACTCAAGTTCAGGAGATGCATTGATACAGAAAGCCATGATTCGAGCCATCATTCGCTGTTCTGTTTCAGAAGGGTGTTGTGCAACCGTTAGATTAAAAGAGTCGTAATAGTCGCGATTCATATCGGTTAAAGAGATACGAAACTTGTAGATTGTCGGTTTAAGAGCCATTGAGAGGGTGTCTTAGGTAGAAATAGTGAAGGGGAATATTACCTTATATCTCTGAATAGCGGGTAAAAAAATAGCCAGCAAAGGCTGGCTATTTTTAGAAAGCTTTAAAATACTAAATTAAAGTACTTTGATGCTGTCAGCTTGTGGGCCTTTTTGACCTTGAGATACTACGAACTCAACTTTTTGGCCTTCAGCAAGAGTTTTGAAACCGTCGCCAGTGATAGCAGAGAAGTGTGCGAATACGTCTGGGCCGTTTTCTTGTTGAATGAAGCCGAAGCCTTTAGTTTCGTTGAACCATTTTACTGTACCAGTAACTGTGTTAGACATGATGATATCCTAAAATTAAATTTTTATTTTGAGCCAATTGTGGCACTGATAGCGCGGAAAAGTTTATTGCTATTGCGTACAACACAACGGGGTTACTAGTAATCCAACGAAATGTTTATATACAAAGAACTTTCTTTCTAGCCGGGAACGAGTCTAAATCAAATCAGGGGATAGTCAATCGAATACATAGGGAAAGGTTGCAGAAACTTGGGGGTAGTCAAACTTTGCATTCCTTAAATATCATGGAGTTACAGTTGTATGGTGGTTTGTTGTAGTTTTTGTGAAAAAGGTGGTCGAAATTGATGACGAATTTGGAGTAAATGCACTGTTTTAGCGCATTAATTTTTGCAAATTTAAAGCCGCTAACTGGGCGTTGAACCCACTTTTAACGGCTTATATTTATAAATGTCGTTGTAAGGTAAATGCCTTTACTTGAACGAGGTCTCGGCTATTTTTTCAAGCGGTACAGGTTGCCATTATCAGTGCTGAAGAAGATGTCTCCGTTTGGTGAAGTTTCGATGTCTCTTATCCTTTCGCCTAAGTCCTCTAAAATGCGTTCTTCCTCGATTGCCTCACCTTGTTCATTGACTGTCACAATATTGATGTGAGTAAGTTTTAGTGCGCCAGCCAGCAGCTTGCCTTTCAGCTCTGGGTATTTGTCTCCTTGGTAAACAATCAAGCTGCCCGGAGCGATTGAAGGAACATAGACTTTTTTAGGCGCTTCAATACCATCTTTGGTTTCCGATTCGCCAACGCTGATAGGGCCCCAATACTCTTTTCCGTGTGATGTGATTGGCCACCCGTAGTTGGCACCTGCTTTTATAAGGTTGATTTCATCACCACCGCGAGGGCCGTGTTCAATTGACCAAAGCTTTTGAGTCGGGAAATCGTAATACAGACCTTGTGGATTGCGATGACCAAAGCTCCAAATTTCATTGAGCACCTTGTTGTTATCCGTGAATGGATTATCGCTTGGTGTGCTTCCATCGGCATTCAGTCGTAATATTGAGCCAGCATGAGTCATAGTGTCTTGGCCGTTGTCTCGATCACCTCGATCACCGATTGAAAAATACAGGTGGCTATCATCAAAGGTGATACGGCTACCAAAGTGACGTCCGGTGTCCGTTCTGGATTTCGACACAAACACGTCTGTCCAATTGGTAACTTCATTATTGCTGTAATTAGCAGAAGCCAGTGTTGTTACACCTTCACCATCGACGTCCTTACTGTAAGTGACGTAGAGCTTTCTGTTTTCAAAAGGGGAGAGTGCGATATCCAATAATCCACCTTGGCCTTTCGCCCATACATTGGGTAACCTGAACAGTGTTTTTTGATCGCCTGTTTTTAAATCGACATGTTTAATGACGCCTGATTTTTCTGTTACTAGCATGGACTTATCGTTGACATACGCTAGCCCCCAAGGGATCACGAGTCCGTCGGTGATCTTCTCTGCCTGCCAAGCAAAGGCTGACGTTACAGGACCTGAGGCAAGCAGCGCCAAAGCATATGAAAAAATACGGTGATGAGTGTTCATTGAAGTCCCTTGATTATGAGCATCTAGTGTTAGTCTAGCGCTTGTAGCCAATAGGCGGAAAGCCGAGGTTGCTGAAAAGTGACTATTCACATATTTAGTTGAACGCCTATTGTATGATTATACAAGCTCACGTATGTTTACTGTGCCTTTCTCTATTTGATCCCGTCGGAGCATTATGAACAACTCACCAGCAGCATTTTTGCTATTTTCTCAGGTTTTATGTTGTGAGTTAGATACGCACGATTTTTCTTCGAACGGACGTCTTAAACGATGAGTCGTGGATTTGATTTTAAATCGATCTTACTTGCGTGTTTGGTCATCAGTATCGGCCAGCTCAGTATGGGCTTGGTGTTTCCTTCTTTACCTTGGATCGCAAAAGATTTTAATGTCTCGCTAGAGCAAGCTCAGCTTTTGGTGAGTGTGTATTTATTAGGCTTTGGCCCTTCCCAGTTTATTTATGGCCCTATTTCCGATGCTCTTGGGCGTAAGAAGGTGCTGTTAAGCGGTTTATTGATTGCGATGCTGGGCCTCTTGATGATCATCTTCTTCAGCCACTCATTTACCAGTATGGTGATGGGGCGATTCCTGCAAGGTTTAGGAACTGGTTGTTGCGCGGTACTTGCCCGTGCGTCCACGCGAGACAGATTCAGTGGGGCAGATTTGCCGCTCGCGATGTCTTACATTGCAATGGTTGCGTCTATTACACCTTTGATTGCGCCGGTTATCGGTGGATTCATTAACTTCCACTTCGGTTGGAGCATGGTGTTTATCTCGCTACTTGGCTATGTCTCTTTGGCTTGGGTGGTATTGGCGTTCAAATTTAAGGAAACCGTGACTCAGGTTTCGGCGATCCCTTTGCCGAAGAAAATGGTTTCTCAATATAAAGAGTTACTCACTTCTCGTTATTTTATGAGCTTTGCGAGTATCGGGTGGCTTAACTTTAGCTTGATGATCACCACCGTATCAGTGATGCCGTTTATCATGCAAAACCAGATTGGTATGACGTCAGATGAATACGCGATGTGGGCGGTGATTCCTGCATTAGGCATGCTTGGTGGAACAAGCTTATGTAACCGCATTCGCCCTATGCTGGGTAACAAGAAAACTCTGTTATGTACTCCTGTGTTACACGTTGCTGCGGCTTTGTGGCTGTTCTTTTGTCCACTCGAGCCTTTGTATCTCATGCTTGGCCAGTTTTTGATGATTCTTGGTAATGGTATTGCGTTACCTTGTGCTCAGGCGTTAGTGATGTTGCCTTATAAGAAGAACGCTGGCGCGGCGGCTGCGATGTCTGGTGGCGGGCAGATGGTGGTGTCTTCAATTGTGAGTATGGGGCTGGTTCAGTTAGGGTTAGGGGAAGCGTGGCATTTATCGCTCGTGATCATGCTGTTCACATTGATTACCCTGTTTAACATTTTACGTGGTTTCAGTAGCCAAGAAGCGAGAGAGTCTCGGCTCAGTTAGTTGTTTAGTTAATTATCTAGCTGTCTGGCTAGTGGAAAACGAAAAGGCCATTGAAGTTCTACAATTTCAATGGCCTTTTTAATGTTCAGCGCTTTGGTTTAAGTTGCCAGAATACATGCTATTTGCTAACTGGCTAGGGCAATTGGTGGTTTTTCCAGCGCAGCTTGCGGCAGGGACGTTAGTTTCCATTATTGGTGGCAGCTACTTCATCTTCTTGTTACTGAAATCTCGAAGAACATAGTTTCTGAGCATGACCTAAAGCCATTGGTAATCGACGCTACTGGCAATCAAAACTATTGATAATAAAAGCTACGAATGAAAAGCAGTGAATGGAGCGATCCATCACTGCTTTTTTGTTGGTGTCGTTTATGTAAGGGAGAATCGTTAAGCAACACAGGTCTCGCTTCTTAATGTGCAAGTTTGGCATATGTTAATAAAATGTATAACCTAAAGGTCTGACCACTTATAAGGTAGCCACCATGCCAAACCTCGATCGTATTACTTGTTCTATCGATGAAAACCAAATTGCGACGGTAGTGTTGAATCGACCCGATAAGCTCAATGCTATTGATATGGCAATGTTCCAAGGCGTGAATAACATGGTGACTCAGCTGAAAAAGAACACCGAGATTCGAGCTGTAATAGTGAAGGGCGAGGGCTCTGATTTTTGTTCAGGGCTTGATGTTAAGTCTCTTTTGACCAGTAAATCTGGGGCGATGAAGCTGTTGTTTAAATGGCTACCGACATTGCCTAACGCAGCACAACGCTTTTCATTGGGTTGGCGAGATATTCCATGCCCAGTAATTTTTGCGATTCATGGTCGTTGTTGGGGGGGCGGTCTGCAATTGGTCAGTGGTGGTGATTTTAGAATTGCTAGCCCGGATGCGAACTTCTCAATATTGGAAGCAAAGTGGGGTTTGATTCCAGACATGGGAGGCGCTATCGCCTTTAGAGAGCTGATGCGTAAAGATCACACTCTAGAAATGGCGATGACGGCTAAAGTGATCGACTGCGAAACCGCGAAAGAATATGGATTGGTGACCAAGATTGCCGAAGACCCTTACGCTGAAGCCTATGCGTTGGCACTTGAGTGCGCGAATCGGTCGCCAGATGTTGTCGCTGCTAACAAGAAACTCTACAACAAGACTTGGTGGTCAAGCCCTGGTATGGCTGTGTTCTACGAGACTTGGTATCAGATAAAGGTTGGGTTAGGTAAGAACAGGGCGATTGCAGCTCAACGTGAAATTCATCGAGACAAACCACGCCCTTACGTCGCCAGAAAGTTTAAATAGCGTTTGTACAGGAATAATGGATATTCCCTTTGTTTATAGGGCTTTGCGGTAACCTTAGAGCAATTTAATGTCTAAGGCTAAATGAGCGCTCTGATGAACAAAACTTTTACTTACTCTCTAGCTGCCACTGCAATTTTTACTAGCTTAAATGCATTCGCAAGTGGCCTGTTTTTGCAAGAAGCTGTCGTTGCCAACGCGGGTACTACTGGCGCTGGTGATGGTGTTTACACTCGATCTGCAGCGGCGATGTGGACTAACCCTGCCACTATGTCTCACATGGGCGAAAGCAAAACGACTATCAATACCATGGCATTTGATCTTGAGATGCAATATCAAGACAACGGCGACAAGCAAGACGGTAAAGCGCATACAGTCATGCCTTCATTTGGTGCCTTCCACGCGCATCAAGTCACAGACAAATTACACCTTGGTATTGCGCTTGGTGCTGTTGGTGGTTCAAGCCTTGATTACGGCAGTGAATGGGCGGGTGCTGCACTTCTAGAAGATATCACTCTCACTGCAATGCAAGTGAACCCATCACTGAGTTATAAGCTGAATGACCAATGGTCAGTAGGCGCGGGTGTTCAATTCAGTTGGGCTGCATTTCAACAAACTACATCAATGCTTACTGCTAAACAAGATACTGACTGGGCATACGGTTATAACCTTGGCGTAATGTACACACCGACAGATAAACTTAAGCTGGGCGCAAGTTACCGTTCTAAGCTAGAGCATGAGTTTAACAATGATGTAAATGGCGTTATTAACCAAGGCGTATTGAATTCATTATCAACTGATATTGCTCTACCTGAAATCATCGATGTCAGTGCGAGCTATGCTTTGAACTCTCAACTTGATCTACTTGCGAGCGTTCAGTTCCACCGTTGGAGTGAATGGGATACAACCGTTCTTGATTTTGGAATAGCAGGAAGTCCAATTAATGGTGTTCCGATTGAGCGCGACTGGGATGATGTTTGGAAATTTGCGGTTGGTGCTGATTATCAACTTAACTCAGACTGGCGTTTAAAAGCCGGCTTCTCTTATGAGACCTCGCCACAAGATGATCCTGCAATGCAGTGGGTTGACCTTCCAGTCGGTGAGCAGTACCGCTACTCGATAGGTGCTTCAACGTATTGGGATGATATCTTAATCGACGTGTTCTACGAATACGCAGATTTAGGTTCTGTTGATATGGACCGTAATCTTGCTGGTAGCGATATCAATTTGCTAAACGGTTCTTTCGATGGCCGTATCCACTTTGTTGGCGTTAGCGCGACCTTCTAATGACATTACGTAATCTATTACTTGTTGCTGCGGCAATGCTTGGTTCGATGGGTGCTTTTGCTGAAGAGAAGCACCCTGACGACCCGACTAAAATCGTAACCAAAGCTGGCGTTGCTTATAACGAAGATTTGCAGTTCTCAGGGTCTATTGGTTTAGATGAAGCGCGAATGATCAATGCTCGTGTCAATGCAGACGGCGAAGAGTGGCGATTAGGCGGTTCATGGCTGTTGCCTATGGGGATCGTGAACTTCAACTTTAGCCGCTCTGAGTATGACAACGATGCTTATAAGAACAACTACAGTATTGGTACGTTTATCCCACTGAGTTATTTCGACATTGAGCCGTTCGGTTGGCAAATCTTCCCGATGGCTGGCTACAGTTATAATGATGGCGAAGTAGCGGTTTTCGATGATGATAACGTTGGCTCTGACTATGTATTGATGCCGAGTGCAACACACGGTGGCTACATTGGTGCGTTTGGCTTAAAAACGATCACTGATGAATGGTCTATCATGGGCTTCGGTGGTGGTTCAATGGGCTCTGATGATTATTCAGGGTATTGGGCTGGCGTCGGTACAAGCTACAAGTTGAGTGATGCTCAATCATTCAACGTCTTCACTATCTTTGCTGAGGATGACTTCGGTGAGAATAACAGTGTTGGCGCTTCTTATACCTATGAATTCAAATAGTTATTCTCATAGATCGTCTTAGATAAAAAGAACTGAGTGTAGGGTCACCAATTTAGTGAATCTACACTCAGAACTTATCGCTTTTCTATGATCTTTTTAGCGTTGAAGCCGTGCTAGCAAGCCGCTTCGTAACGTTCAACATAGCTCTGCATTACCGCGTTCATCGCTTTGGTGATATTTGCGTATTGTGCTTCCTCTAGATTCGCGAGAGACACACGCAGAGACCACGTTGGCGCATCAAAACCCGCCCCCGGCATCACAATCACGCCATGTTCTTCGGCAAGGCGAACCAAGAAATCCAGCGGCTCATACGTTTCTTCTAACCATGCGAAAAAGTCGTTGCTGTGAATCGTTTGAGCAATCTCTTTTAGATCAATCTCCACGTAATAGAACGCTCCGGTTTGATCACCTTCAGCAACGATTGGCGCGGCTAAGTTCTTCTGCATTAGAGTGTGGTAGCGACGACGCACAATTTGTTTTGCGAGTCGTTTGTACTCTTCGCCATCCTTCATCAAAGACAGTAGCGAGAACATCGTCATTTGAATCTGCTGAGGTGTTGAAAGACCGGCGGTATGGTTCAGTGCGACCGCACGGCTGTCCGCCACCAAACGGTCAATGAACTTAATCTTACTCGGCTCAAGTGCAATTCCTTGGTATCGCTGAGATAACGTGCTTCGAGTGTCTTCAGGAAGATCTCGAATCATGCGGTCGAAATTATTGTCTTCGTGTACGCCAATCACGCCTAAACGCCAGCCTGTTGCACCAAAGTACTTAGAGTAGGAATACACCAAAATAGTGTTCTTCGGAGCCAGCATTGCCAGTGATGTGAAGTTATCAGCGAAAGTGCCATAAACATCATCAGTAAGAAGGATGAGGTCAGGACGACGGTTAGCAACCTCTGCAATCTTATAGAGTGTTTCATCGCTCAATCGAACCGAAGCTGGGTTGCTTGGGTTAACCAGGAAGAAAGCTTTAACACTTGGATCGTTCAGCTTTTCTAACTCAGAGTCTGGAATTTGCCACGCAGACGCTTCATCCGCCATGATTTCTACTTTGTTGAGCGCGTAATCTTCTAGCTCTGGCATTTCAATATACGGAGTGAAAATCGGCGCGCCAATCGCGATGGTGTCACCAGGGTTCAATAGTCGGTTACTCTTTAGCGTGTTGAATATGTAAACCATGGCCGCTGTGCCACCCTCAACAGCAAATAGGTCAAACTTCCCAGCAGGTAATGGCTGCGACCCCGCCATTTCTTGCTCAATGTATTTACGAGCAATGAGTTCCGAATATTTGAGCATGCGATCAGGCACAGGGTAGTTGTTACCTAGAATCCCCTCAACCCATTCATAAATAAGCGCATCACCGTCTACCTGATATTGATCCGTAATAAACTGGAAGGCTTCAATGAGGAATTGTACACCTTCTTGGTCTTCGTATTTTTCACAAAACTGAAGAAAGCGCAGGCTAATATCTTGTTGAACTCCCATACCACCAAAGCCTTCATACCCTGAGAAATTCGATTTTGATTCTTCTAGTGCAAACATACCTAACTGGAAAAAGGCTTCACGTGGCGCAGTTGCGACCCAGTTTGGGTTACCACGACCAGCGTTGATCATGGTTTTCTCATGTGAATGCTGCGCAAGGTCGATCAGTGTGTTTTTTACTTCGAATGGGCTTAGTGTTTCTAGGCGTTTTTCATCTGTGCGTTTCATAGTCGTTTCTCTTTAAATTTGTTTAAGATTCAAGTTTGTTGGATAGATAAGTAAGTTAATTTCTTTGAGCAGCTAGCCTGCTTGGCTAGCTACTGTGTTAACTCGTTAATTAATAAGTTGAATCATCAATTGGCTGATTCGGTGTTGATTACGAAATTTTGGTAATTAGGTTGATGATGATCGGACCCCATAAGGTGAGGAAGATATTGGCAACCGCATAAGTCATCGTGAAACTCGGTACTGGCGTGCTGTTTTGTGTTTTTTCTAGTAGCGATGCGAATGCAGGGTTTGCACTGCGGCTACCCGCGATAACCGCTAGCGCTTCTACTGGGTTTTTGATTTTGAGTACGTAGTAGTTGAATAGGAACGTCAGTACTTGAGGAATTAGAGTGACCAAAACACCTAGCAGTAAGAGTGTTACGCCATTCTCTTTGATTGCCGTCAGCGCTGGAGCGCCTGCATTAATACCAACAACCGCAACAAATACTGCAAGGCCGAATGTCTGCATAAAGTTGGCTGCGCCGTGGTTTACACTGCCTAAACGAGGTGTACGCATTCTTAGGTAGCCCACAAGTAGGCCGGAAACCAGACAACCTAAACCTGAACCCAGAGCGATATGAGAACCACCGATAGTGAAACCAATCTCGCCAATCAGATAGCCAAGCACCATGCCGAAAGACATTGTTACGAAGTCAGTTACGCTTGGAAGCGGGCTGTTGTAGCCGACTTTTTTGGCTACTTTTGCTAGGTCTTCTTTTTGGCCGACAAGAGTGACTTCATCACCAAGGTGAAGTTCGGTTTCTGGTAGTGTTGAGATGTCGTGCCCCATACGAGAAACCTGTGTTACGTATACGCCTCGACGTACGTTCGCATTGGTTTCGTCACGCAGTTTACGCAGAGTAACTCCAGCGAGTTTTTTGTTGGTCAGTACGATTTTTTGTCGTGTGTGAACCACATTGTTTTCTTCGCTAAATTCACCGATCTCAATACCCAGCGAGGTCACTTTAGGGAATGCTTGAGTTAACCCTGTAAGGTAGACTTTGTCGTTGGCTGCTAGGATTGGGTTTTTGGTCAGATCTAAGCTTGTGTCTTTGTCTTCATTTCCTCGGTGAATTGCTTCAATTGTTAGGTCTGCATTGAACGCTTCTTCAATCTCAAGCACGCTTTTGCCAACAAATATTGAATTGCTACCTACTTGATAAGCACGTGATGACACTCGGCTTAATGCTGAGAATTCCCCTTCATTTAACTGTTTGCTTCCAGAGCCCATTTTTTCCGCAAGCTTCTTCGCTTCTTTGGTTATGTTCCAACCCATTACCATTGGAATGAGTGACATCATTAGAATTGGACCAAGAGAGCCGAAGATGTAGGTGATCGAGTAACCCACAGCCACGTTTGTTTTAAGTGTTGAGGTGACATCTGGCGCTAGGTTCAGCTGATCGATAGCATTACCTGCAGTACCTATGATTGCCGATTGTGTTAAGCCACCAGCCGCAAGGCCCGCCGCTAAACCTTTATCTAGTCCTGCCCATTTAGAGAGCAACACAACCGTGATTAATCCTACAAACGTCATCACAAACGAAGCGAATAAGCGTGTGAGTGATGAGAGGCGGAATGACGAGAAAAACTGAGGACCGCCGTTGTAACCCACCATAAAAATGAATAAAGCAAAGAAGATGCTTTTTACTTCGTTAGAGATCGCGATACCGCCGATCTGACCAAGTGCTACAGCAACAAGCAGTGAACCTGCGATTCCACCTAATTCAAACTTACCGATTTTAATTTTACCGATTAAGTAACCGAGACCGAGTGATAAAAAGAGCGCTATAAACGGATAGTCTCTAAGTTGTTCAATAATAAATGACATAATAATCCTTGAATGAAATAGCAATCATCACTGACTCGCTATTTCATTTTTTAATTTGGTTTAACGTTTGATTAAGCATTAATCCATATTTGGTTGATGAATTGATCTAATGCTTATTTTTAATGATCTGGAATTGCCCCAGGTTTCTACTTTTTATGATGCAGTCGCGATGACTTTTTGTGGTCATGCATTTTATCTTTGTGATGCTTATTATGATGACCATCAGAATGGTGATTGACTAAATGCTTATGACCTTCTGGGTCGCCACCGTGTTGACCAGAATGAGAGGGTTGATGCTCTCTATATTCTAAATGGTCTTTATTATGTTTATGGACAACATCTTCCCCATATATACGTTTCATCTTTTCTTTAATAGCGACTTTAGTGTGATTAATTTGATTCGACATAGTTAACTCGTTTAATTGTTTAAGGAACGATGAGAATTATATCGATCGAGAAAATAGATAAATCATTTTCAAATAAAATAGCAATAAAACAAAAATTTAGTGTGGATTGGTGTTTCTCGTTTAAGTTGTTGATTTTTATTGTTTGATTTTTATTTTATATAAGATGAAGTGGATGTTATATGAGTTTTATTTATTGGTGGTGTCGATGGATAGAATGACCAGACTTAAAAAAAAGGTGAACACATGAGTAAGTATAAAGGCGTTATCGTCGGGTCAGCTCTTTTTATATTACTGTCTTTTGTATTTGGATTTCATTATGTAAAAGGTGAAATGATCAAAGAGAAGGTCGCTAATTTTAAAATGCCAGCCATATCTGTAACAACGGAAAAAGTAAATCAAGATACTTGGGACAAAAGTTTAAAAGTCATTGGTAACATTCACTCTAATCAATCTATTGATGTGACGAGCCAAATGTCAGGCCAAGTAAAAGATATTCTCTTTACTTCAGGTCAGCAAGTAAATAAGGGTGATGTTCTTGTTAAATTGGATGACGCTTTATTGAAGTCCAACTATAAGAGCCAGCAATCCAAAGTTGAATTGGCAAGAGTCGAATTGATGAGAAATAAATTGCTCCTTAGAAATAACAGCGTTTCAAAAAATTCGGTTGATAAGCTACAAGCTCAATTTAATGCTGAAGGTGCAAAGCTGGAATATATTGCTACGCAAATTGACTACATGAAAGTGAAAGCGCCATTTTCTGGCAGCGTTGGGATTCGTAATATCGATGTGGGTGATTTTATTAATTCGAGCACCGCGATTGTCGAGCTGGAAGACAAATCAAAGCAGTATGTCGATTTCTCTATTCCAGAGCTTTACTTACACGATGTGAAGGTAGGGCAGGATTTACAGTTTTATTCAGAAGCAACCAACGACGAAGTCTTTCACGGCACTATTTCTGCCATTGAACCGAGTTCAGACAGCAATACGCACAATATCGAATTGAGAGCCATGGCTAACCAAGCTGTGCCGTTAGAAGCGGGTATGTATGTCGACGCTACGTTAATCACATCGGAATCGGACACCATCGTGGCGGTGCCTTCTGTTGCGATCAGTTACACCTTATACGGGAATACCGTGTTTGTGTTGGATACGTCGACCAAAAAGGCCAGCGAACACACAAGCAAAGATGCATCACCCTTCTATGAATACAAGGTTGTGCAACGCACTGTCGAAGTCGGCCCTAAACAAGGTGGCTATGTTGGTGTGGTTTCGGGCTTGAAAGCAGGAGATGTGGTTGTGACTTCAAACCAACACCAACTTAAGAATGGTGGATGGGTTCTGGTTAACAACCAACATCCGCTGATCACTGACAAAAGCACTAAGCAAAGCAACTAGGAAACTCCCATGACATTTACTGATGTATTTATCAAACGTCCAGTTTTGGCTACGGTATTAAGCCTTGTGCTATTGGTGTTAGGTCTTAAAGCCTTTACCTCATTGCAAGTGCGTCAATATCCAGAAATTGAAACGGGCGTTATTACCATTACAACGAGTTATCCAGGTGCCAGTGCATCCAGCGTTCAAGGGTATGTGACGCAACCACTGCAGGCAGAAATTGCCCAAACAGCGGGCATTGATTACATGACATCGGATAGTGCTCTGGGTAAGTCGGTTATTACGGTTTATTTGAAGCTAGGGTATCCATCGGACAGTGCTTTGACTGAGATTTTGTCTCTCGTGCAGCAAGTAAAATATAAGCTGCCATCGGGCGTATTGGATCCAAGTATTCTTAAGTCGACGTCTCAATCTCCGATCTTATATGTTTCATTTTCGAGTGATACATTGAAGACGGAGCAAGTCTCGGACTATGTGAGCCGTGTGGTTAAGCCGACTTTCTCTACTGTTGAGGGGGTGTCAAAGGTCGACATGTTGGGGCAAGAAGATTTTGCGATGCGAATCTGGCTGAACCCTCAACGACTGGCTTCATATGGTTTGACGGCTGAAGATGTTCAAAACGCGCTTCGTGCAAATAACATTGTGAGTGCGGCGGGCAAGCTGCAAAATCCTTATATCGAAGTTGATATTAACGCTCATACCGATTCAAGTTCAGTAGACGATTTCAAGAACATGTCTTTGAAAACGCATGATGGGCAACTGGTGCACTTGAAAGATGTGGCGACGGTTGAATTAGGCGCAGCAAACTATGACTCAGACGTTGAGTTCAATGGTGTGACTACCGTATCAACGGCGATCAGCAATACGACAACGTCGAACCCGTTAACCGTTGTTGAAGGCATTTACGAATTGCTTCCGCAGATCCAAGCTGGCCTACCTGACGGCATTAAAGCGGACGTAATCTATGACTCAACTAAGTTTATCGAAACCTCAATTGATGAAGTAGCGAAAACCTTAATGGAAGCTGCGCTGATCGTTGTCATCGTTATCTTCGCCTTTTTGGGCTCGATGCGAGCAATGTTGATACCACTTGTCACGATTCCTTTGTCATTGATTGGCTCTATGTTCTTCATGTTGAGCATGGGTTTCAGTATTAACCTGTTGACGCTGCTTGCCATGGTATTGGCGATATCGCTGGTGGTTGATGATGCCATCGTTGTTGTAGAAAACACATTTCGCCACTTAGAAGATGGCACCAGCCCAATTAAGGCCGCAATAGACAGTGCACGTGAAATTGCAGGCTCGGTTATTGCGATGACCATTACATTGGCCGCAGTGTACGCGCCTATTGGTTTCATGGGAGGGCTCACCGGTAAGTTGTTTACGGAGTTCGCATTCACGTTGGCGGGGTCAGTATTAATTTCGGGTTTCATCGCCTTAACGCTAACGCCGATGATGTGTTCAAAACTGCTTAACAAATCGGTTCTCGATGGAAAGTTGGTTAAGAAAATCGATGCTGTGATTGAAGGCGTAACAGAGCGCTACCGAAAAGTGCTCGAACATGTGTTGAACAACCGTGTTTATATTTGGCCAGTGGTAGGAACGTTACTGATCAGTTTGGTGTTCATGTTTATGAATACTTCATCTGAACTGGCACCTGAAGAAGATCAGGGCGTGATGATTGTGATGGGGCAAGGTCCCGCTCAAGCGAATACCGATTACATTCGCCACTTTACTCCGGCTCTGATTGACTCCATCAGTAAGAACGATGAAGTCGAAATGACCATGCTAGATAACGGTTACATGAACAACAATGCGTTCTTTGGTTTGGGTGTTTTGAAAGATTGGGATTCGCGCGAAGCAACGGCGAAAGAGGTAATGCAACGTTTCGAAAAAGAGAGTTCTGTATTACCGGGTTTGCAGGTGTATACCTTCTCTCCACCAGATTTACCAGGCACGCCGCAAGGTCTGCCATTCCAAATGGTTCTGAAAACGCCAACGGGTTCTTATCAGGATCTCTATCAGTACGCTGAAAAACTGAAAGAGTACGCGCAAAAGAGTGGCAAATTCATCTATGTACAAAACGACCTGAATTTTAATAAACCACAGGTAGAGATTCGCATCGACCGCGATAAAGCCGCTCAGATGAATGTGAACGCACAAGACATCGGTACTGTGTTGTCTCGCTTTATCAGTGAAGGCTTCGTGAACTACTTCTCGATGGATCAGCGCAGTTACCAAGTTATCACTCAGGTACCTAATGAGAACCGTAACTCTTGGGATGATTTGAAGAACTACCACGTACGCTCTAACACCAATGAGATGGTACCGCTGGCGTCATTGATTGAAATTAGCCAATCAGTACAGCCATCGAAAGTGGATCAGTTTCAACAGCTTAATAGCGCCATGATTGAAGCGAAAATGATACCGGGAATCAGTATCGGGGAAGCCTATAAAGTGATGGAAGAAGGGGCGGCGAAGATATTGCCTAAGTCTTATACGACGGATACTTCAGGCCAACTGAGACAGTTCCTACAAGAAGGCTCTTCACTGGTTACGACATTCTTCCTAGCGCTTGTGATTATCTACTTGGTATTGGCAGCGCAGTTCGAAAGCTTGCGAGACCCACTAGTGGTATTAACTAGTGTGCCACTGTCTATCTTTGGTGCTCTGATGCCACTGTATTTGGGCATTGATACGCTCAACATATACACCGAAGTGGGGCTGGTGACCTTGATAGGCTTGATCAGTAAGCACGGTATTTTGATTGTGGAGTTTGCCAACCAAATGCAACAGGAATTGAAATGCAGCCGACGTGAAGCAGCTATTCGTTCTGCGACCGTTCGAATGAGACCAGTATTGATGACCACAGCAGCAATGGTTGTCGGTGTTGTACCGCTCCTGATTGCAAGCGGAGCCGGTGCTCAAAGCCGTTTCTCGATTGGTTTGGTCATCACGGTGGGTATGTCGGTGGGTACATTATTCACCCTGTTCGTTGTACCAACGATATACACCTACTTGGCGGCGGATCACCGCGGGCAAGAACAAGAAGTTTAGTCCGTTATCTGGCTGGTTACTTTAGTCGGCCAATACACATAGAAGCTTAATCAACACGAATCCCAATTTATGAGCCTTATCGCTTAGGGATTCGTGCACTCAAAATTTAGAAAATTAGAGGTTCACATGAAACTACATTACCTATTCCCATTGATCGTTTTATTCACTGCTGGCTGTTCAAGCAACATGCCAGATAAACAAGAAATCCAAAGTGTCGACTCAAACCATTACTTCATTGATAGCCAGTTTGATGACGACATGAAAGGGGTATCGTGGATAGCCAAAGACAGCCATTCACTTCACTTCAATGAGTTTGAATTTACGACCGTTGGCATAAAAAGTTCGGGGATTGACAAGCGAGTATCAAAGCAGGTTCAGTCTCAATTCAAAACACAGCTCCACAAGAAAATGGACGAGAAGCTGGCGACTAAATTACAGGGCTACAAGAACGTATTGTTGGAGAATAAGGAGCTCGATATTAGCGTGATGCTCTATGACATTAATGATATCCCTGAAGACATGCGTGTGACTGAGTTTATACCTGTGGGTTCTGTTATCGGCGCCATTAAATATGCGGCAGGTACTCGTGACCGTTCGATTCGTATATTGGCGAGTGTGGATTTGAAAGATCATGATTCATCTCAGCTCATTGGTCGCCGTATTTTCGTTGTGAACGATAATGGCGTACTTGAGAATGAAAAATCAGAAATCACCATAGATATGCTCGATAAAAACCTGGATCAAATTACCCAACAAGCGGTCGACTTTGCTTTTGAAGTGACTTATCTCGATAAAAAACAAGGGTAGTGTGATGCAAGCTCGTAAACAGAACAGCGCTAGTCAACGCATCGGGATTGGTGAAAGTCTAGCTAGACACAAAAACACGCTTGCTCTACTGGCTATTGGCCTCGCTGTGAATGCTTCAGCGTATGCCAATACTGGCGGTGTTGATGAACGAGCAAGCTATGAGCAATGTATCTTGTCTTCATTGGCCAAAGCGACCAATCAACAAAGTATCGAGTGGTTAAAGCAGCAATGTTCATCCCAAGAAGCTGTTGCATCAAACAAAACACCCAAAAATAAGTTCTCGGGTGAAACCAGCGAAGACGGTTTAGACTCAATCAGCGAAAGTGCACTTGAGTCTAAAGTCCCGCGATTGAAGATGGAGTACACAACCGAAGATAATCCGTTTGTAATAACGCCTTATCGCTTGAACTACATTTTGCCAGTGACTCACATGACTAACGTGAATACACAGCCCTATGGGGATGAGCGATTCGGAGGTAAAGCGGATGACCTCAGCGATGAAGAGATCAAACTGCAGTTAAGTTTAAAAATTCCAGTGGTTGATGATGGTGTGTTTAATCAAGCGGACAAAATCTATTTTGGTTTTACGCTCAAATCATTTTGGCAGGCGTACTCTTCTGATATCTCAGCACCATTTAGAGAGACTAACTATCGCCCAGAGATCTTTTACGAAACGCCTTTGAACATCGAGTCAGCTGATGGTGTTTGGTTTTCGCGTTTGGGTTTAGAGCATGAATCTAACGGACGAACGGCAGAGCTTAGTCGTAGCTGGAACCGCGCTTATGTTGGGCTAGGGTATACTGAAGATGACTTTGCGGTTTATTTCCAGCCTTGGTACAGAATTCCTGAGTCGAGCAGTAGCGATGACAACCCTGATATTCAAGATTATCTCGGTCACTACGAATTGTCTGGCGCTTACAAGTGGGATGGTTTTGAGGTTTCAGCATTGGGTCGTTATAACTTTCAAACTGGTTATGGTGGAATACAGACATCACTCAGCTTTCCTCTGTATGGTCGGTTACAAGGGTATGTCCAGTACTACAAAGGCTATGGAGAGAGCTTGATTGATTATGACTACAACAGTGAAAGGATTGGTCTGGGTATTCTGCTAACCAATGCGTTGTAGCTGTTATCGGCTTTTTATCAAAGATTTAGCGATTAACGATTACTGATTTCTGTGAGAGCAAAAAACACACCGCCTGAGTATGCGGTGTGTTTGCCGTATTAATAGTTATTGGTTGATACCCAATTTGGATTCAATCTCGGTGACGTTACTTTTGAAAAACATGGTTTGGGCGACTTTCAAAACCACAGAGTGACCAGATTCCAATATCGCTTCATAGTAGTACTCTTCCGCCATTGAAGGGTTACCTTGAGACTCTTCAATTTTTGCCAAGATAATCATAGACATCACACTGTACTCATTTCTCGGTATCAAGTTCAGGTAGTAATCGGCTTGGTCTGGATCATCTTCAGTGAGAAAGTAGGCAGCTAACGCGTCATAGACTCGGTAGGAGTTGGCATTGTTCTGAGCGTTTAGTAACTGTTTTTTAAATTTCTTGTTGAGCGCTTCAACCTGCTTATTCTTATGTTTCGATCTCAATATAAAAATATCAGCAAGCTCATACATGTAGCGACTCGACATAACAAAATGGTTATCGGGTTCTAGCTCATTGGCTTGGGCGATCTTAGATAAGGTGTCGGTTCTGTCTAACGTCATGAAGGTGAGCCCGAGCGCTTCAAGAGTGAGTGTTAAGGCTTCTTCTTGTTTGGGTAACTCAGAGATTTGCTGCTTCAATATCGATTTTTGAATATCCAAATTAAATGAATCCAACAGGTCATCAAGCATTGAGCGCATGGTCGTGTGGAGTGAAGCTGGGTCAATCAGGTAATCTCGACCTAGGTGTCTGAAGTTAGAAATTCGGTTGAAGTAGGTGATATCAAGGTATTCTCTGTCACCATCAATTTCACTCTTGAAACTGATCACATTGGCTGAATTCGGCACCAAGGTTTCATCGACTACGACACGAAAATCGCGATAGGTGGTCAAGTAGCTCATTAATTTATGGATAATCCCACGCTTAAAGGCATCCGTCTTCAAGCTGTCATCGATACTTACGTAGATATATCTAGGTTCTAAAGACAAGTAGTGAACAGATTCGTGAGCTTTATGGGCTTCTATATTTTGACTGCTTGCAGTCTTGTTAGATCGGCTTTGTTCAGTTAACTGATTTGAGCCAGCGAGTGGTTGGTTTGATTCATTAGCTGCGGTATTTAAACTACTTAAATTCAAGTCGTTTGATGTAAAGCTGGACGGCTTTAACATCCCCCAAATAAGTCCAAGCGCGATAACTAAAACGCCCCCGAGGATTAATGCACGTGAAGGTGTTTTCTGAGGTTTATTTGCTGCGATAGGCGCTTGTTTGTGGTTAGCAGTTTTATTTACAGGGGATTGTTGAATGGGCGGAACTGTACTCGAATCGGTATGGCTTGAATGGACATGGCTCGAGGCACCTTGGTTCGAATCGCTAGATTTCGAATCAACAGGCTGAGTTGACTCTTGCGAAGCAGGTTGTTCTGAGGTGGGTTCGACTGAACTCTCTTTAGATTCTTCGACTTGTTGTTTTTTATCCTCATCCAAAACTGGCGACGTATCTGGTGCGTCTGACTGAATTGAAGGAGAGGGCTCTGCATCTGCAACGGACACGGTATTTGTGGTGACACTTGCTGGCACCAAGATGGTTTTGTGAACATCAACATCCAATTTATAACCGCGTTTGGGCACGGTGATGATGTGTCCCATGGAGTGTCGTTCAGCCGCTTTGAGTATTTTTCGCAGTTCAAAAATGGCTTGCGTGATCACCTGATCCGTCAAGATTGAGCCATTCCAGACTTCATTAATGAGCTCATCTCGTGAGAATACGATCTTAGGATTTTGGCAGAAAAAGTTGAGTAACTTAGACAAGCGATTGTCGATAATCACGTCTTCTTCGTTCATGATGAGTTTGTCTTCATCAGGAATAAACAACCACACGTCGAAAGAATATTGAATGCGTTCTTTTTTCATAACCACCGAGACTAAGTCATTGTATTAAAATTACTTTAGTAGACATGTTGGGGCAATTCAATTAACCAATGTCTAATTATGATACGTGGTCGTGCTTTTGAGTAGATTAGTGAGAACCAGCAAAAACTTAAAAATAATATTGAGACTTATTCTCATTTATTGATCTCAATAAAGGAACGGTTTAGATTGTCTGGTTAGTATCACTACAACATGAATATTATGAGGTTTTTTATGAGTACGGTCGTTGTATGGGGAGCAGGAAGTGGTCTAGGTGCTGCAATCGTTGAGCATTTTCACAAACAAGATTATCAAGTGATAGCCGTTGCGAGAAACCCAGAGAAGAACACGCGTTTAGCTGAACTTGGTATCACCACACTACGCTGTGATGCTACCGAAAAAGAACAAGTTGAATCTGTGGTCGCTCAGTTACCTAAATCGGCACTTATCGTTTCTAGCATGGGCAGCTTCAGAGCTGACATTCCTGTTGATTACATTGGGCACCGACATCTAACAGATGCGCTTGAAGCCAATGGTATCGCTCGATTTGTACTGGTAACGTCGTTGGGTTGTGGTGACTCTTGGCAGTATTTGTCGGAGCGATCTAGAAAAGGGTTTGGCGCAGCGGTTCGTGAAAAGTCGTTGGCTGAAGCTTGGTTAGCCTCGAGTTCTCTGGATTACACCATCTTACGCCCGGGTGGCTTGTTAGACGGCGAGGTAACTGGCAATGGTGAGCTGTCCCAGCAGGTCGAAGTTCATGGTGTGATTTACAGACAAGAAGTGGCGCGCCTTATCGAAGCCTTGTTAACCAATGAAGCGAGCATTGGGCAGATCTATCAGTGTGTTGATCCTACGGTTAAATATGGATAACGCTGTTAAGTCTAATTTTTAGTAAAGCCTTCAAGCGATAAGCCTATAAATCTGTGAAGCCGTTTAGTGAAATTAAGCGGCTTCTGTTTACTTCCTCTAATTTCTCTTTTCTCATCTTTTGCTGTCTCTTTCTGTCTTTTTCCATATGAGAGTGCCGCTCTCTTAATCTAGATTAAGTTTTCCCTGTCTTATTCTCTGTAGTATCCGCCTGAATCAGTGCCCATGCTTAATGGGTAACTCGCGTAATACGATTTTGAGAGGAAGACACTTGAGCACTTTGTTTACAGAAACCCACATTGGCAAGATGACACTAAAGAACCGCTTCATGAGAAGTGCAACGTGGGAAAATATGGCCACCGAAGATGGGCATATGACAGATAAACTTTACGCTATCTACGAAGAGTTGGCTCAAGGTGAAGTTGGCCTGATCGTGACGGGTTACGCGAACATCGTTGAAGAAGAAAAGCCGAATGCGGGCATGATGGGGATGTATAACGACTCATTCATTGAAGAGTATCAAAAGCTGACTCAACTTGTTCATGACAACGACTCTAAAATCGTGATGCAATTGGCTTATGGTGGCACGAAAACCACGCATGATCTTGGCGAACGAGTGATCTACGCACCAAGTGAGGTTCCAGAAAAAGGAACTCAAACACTAGGCAAAGCGATGACTAAAGACGAGATCGACTACATTGTTGATGCGTTTGCTCAAGCGTCTTTGAGAGCGCAAAAGTCAGGCTTTGATGGCGTTGAAATTCATGCCGCTCACACTTACCTGATTAATCAGTTCTTAAGCCCTTACTACAACCAACGTGAAGATGAATACGGCGGTAGCTTAGAAAACCGTATGAGATTCTTGTTAGAGATCTATACCGCAACGCGTAAGCTGGTGGGTGATGATTTCCCTATCTTGGTTAAGCTTACAGCTTCGGAGTTTTTTGAAGGTGGCGTGACCTTCGACGAAACACGTATTGTGTGTAAAAAGCTTGAACAAGTGGGCGTGGATGGTATTGTCGTGTCAGGTAATATTCATGGCAAAGCAGACACTATGATTGGCGAGTCGCACGATGGTTTTACCATTCAAGCTGAAGGCTACTTCCATGAGTATGGTCACGCGATCAGCCAAGACGTTAATATCCCTGTGATCACGGTTGGTGGCCTGACAGATTTTGATGCTATCGAAGCGATTGCAAACAACACAGGCATTGAATACTTCGCGCTTTCAAGACCGCTGCTGTCTGAACCGCATTTAGTGAAGCGTTGGAAAGAGGGTGACCGAAGCCCAGTTGAATGCGAACGATGCTCTAAATGTCGCACTAAGCGCGGTAACTTCTGCGTGGTGAATAAAGACAGAAAAGTACAGCTTGCTCGCATGTAGTCGCTGAACCCAGCTTCAAGCGAGAGCCGAAGTTTATAGCCGAGTCTAAGTTTGAGCCTGTGTAATCGCGCAGGCTCTTGTTTATTCCGTATTCCACGAAACGAAATTTGAAACCTTATTAATCACATCTTCCTGTCAAATTGGCGCGATTAAACAGATACACTATGCCTGTAAATTATCCAACCAAGTTATCGATAACAAACTGAGCAAACTGTGAAATTACTTCCTCTTCTTAAGCAACCTCGAATCCACTGACGACTCTTTAGTTTTAGCGACTTTGCTATGATTTAAGCGTGATACTCACTATTCATCCCAGTGAACCCTGTGTTGATAGGGCGTTAGTTCGCGCACCTTGGATTTGCATCGTCGAACACTTTGATATTGAAACGAATAAAACTAAATAGATCATTCAGAGGTAAAAATGCAAAAGAAGCATTGGTCCAAATTCGAGTTGCTGCATGAAGTCGTAACTAACCCCAATATTCACGTAAAAGGTCAACACAGTTATTACAGCGATTGCTGGGACAACGGTTTTGAACAATCGGTAGTTCGCTATTTACACGGTGACGAAGTCAGCCGCCAGTGGCAGCCTAGATGGAAAATCGACGAACTCTATATCGGCGATTATGTCTGTATAGGCGCAGAGGTTGTGATTTTAATGGGCGGCAACCATACCCACAGAGTAGATTGGTTTTCACTGTATCCATTTATGGATGTCATCGATGACGCCTACATTGGCAAAGGCGACACTCACATTGAAGATGGGGTGTGGTTAGGCATGCGAGCGATGGTGATGCCCGGTGTGACGATTGGCGAAGGCGCCGTAGTTGCAGCGAATAGTGTGGTGACTAAAGACGTCGCTCCCTACAGCATCGTCGGTGGCTCTCCAGCTAAAGTCGTCAAATACCGCTTTGATAAGTCCGTTATTGATGAGCTCATTTCATTCAAAATATACGAGTGGCCAGAAGCGAAGTTTGAAGCGTTGAGGAAGCATTTATGTGACTCAGATTTTTCAAAGTTAAAGCAGGCGATAACGGATTACGATAACTGTTTGTAAGGAGCGTTTGTAACGAGCGTTTTTAAGGTACGGGTATAGCCACAGATTTGTGTAAAAAGACCTGTGTCATATTTATCTTGAAAAACACGTTAAATCAGTTCGTTACCTTGCAATACCCAATATGGTGTACCAATCTTATTTCATAAGCATGGATAAGGATTGTGTATGCCCGCAAGTTCAATAAAAAACAAAGGGGTGGTAGGGAAAGTCCTACTGCCTTCTTTGCTCATAAATCTTCTTTCTCTCGCCGTTCCGCTAACGGTTTTACAAATTTACGATCGTATCTTACCTAACCAGAGTTATGGGACTGCTACTCTGCTATTAGCGGGTGCGACGTTGGCTGTCGCTATGGAAGCGCTAATCCGCTTTGTGCGAACTTGGCTTTTGTCTGCTGCGGCCAGTAACACCGAGAAAGCGACCTATCAAACTATGGTTGAAAGGGTGACTAATGCTTCATCAAGTCATCTTCGTCATTTAGGTGTTGGCGGTGTAGAAGAAGGACTCGGCTCTGTATCCAAAGTCAAAGATTGGTATTCCGGTGGTGTGATTGCAGGCTTTATTGATTTGCCTTTCGCATTGATCTTCTTGGGTTTGGTGGCTTACATCGGCGGTGAGCTGGTGGCGATACCTTTGGCAGTTTGGCTGATTACTCTCGGAATTGTCTGGTTATCTTCTATTCGCGTTAAAAGCCTAAGTGAAGAAGCTTCCCAAGATGAGCAGGAGCGAAAAGCGTTTTTGATTTTGCTAAGCCAAACCATTCAAGGAATCAAACGTCAGGCTGTTGAGTCTCGAATCTTCAATCAGTTTAAATCCCTCAACAACGTCCGTTCTCAGTCTAAAGCGAGAGAAGAGGAACAGAATGCCTTTGCCCAAGAGTGTATTCAGCTTGCAGCATTAGCGACGTCAGTTTTACTCGTGATTACTGGCAGTTTGTGGGTGTTGGATGGCCAGTTAACCACAGGTGGATTGGCGGCATGTTCTATCTTATCTGGTCGAGCAGTTGCGCCGTTGAGTGCTTTAGTGGGAGTTCGAATCAAGCTTAATTCAATACACAGTGCCAATCAGGCAATAGAAAAATTGAGTGACTTATCATTATCGGAATCTTCAGATTCTGAGCAAGTTGAGAACCACTTATCTGACTTTGAGACGTTGGAAATCAAGCAAGCGACCGTTGAAAGATACGGTGAACTCGCTCATGCAGATGTCACATTGAATAAAGGTGAGTTGGTATTGTTAGAGAGTGAAGACCGCCACACCAACAGTCATTTATTGTCGTCGATTGCAGGTATTGATGATCTGAAAGCGGGTGAGTGCTTCATTAACGGAGCTGCAGTTTCAATCGCATCCGTAACCAATATTGCGGCCTACTGTGGCGTTAAAGGGCAGTTGGTGTCAGGTACTATTCTCGACAACTTGTGCGGGTTTGATCCTGAGAGAACACATAGCGCCAGTGACTATGCTAAGCGTTTGGGTTTAACCAAGGAAATCACTCGATTACCCGATGGGCTAGAGACACAAATTGGCCATACGAGTGCTTCTTTGTTGAGTATGGGTAACGTGAAAATGCTCAATATCGCGGCTCAATTGGCAAGTGATAAGCCCATTATCATGTTAGAAAGGCCAGATTCCTCGCTTGATTTAGATGCCCTTGGAAACCTAGCGAAGGTGTTGGAAGAAGAAGTGGCGGCAGGACGGACGATACTGATGGTGAGCTACCATTCTAAACTTCGCGAATTGGCTAATCGAATCATTACAGTGGAAAGTCGAACTATTGCTGTCGACAGCGAGAACAACCAGGAGGCCGTCGTATGAATCGTTTAGATACTGGTAACCCTTCAGATACGAACAACCGTACAGATACGAATGGTCGACAAGAGGTGATGAATCATTTAGAACATGAAAGCCTTTCGGTTCTTAAACAGTTGGAAGTGAATGCGAATATCCAGTTGTTCGCACATCAATGGGTCGATGAAAATGGGATTGAATTAATCGACGATATGTTTGCCTTGTTCGATAGGCTTGCATTGCCCTATCGCTTGGTTGCCAACCTAGATGAAGTTGGCGAGCATAAATTAGTCTTACTGGTGCTTGGTGAAAATGAGCTGGTCTCTGGTCATTTAGAATCCAAACAATTTGTTGCTTTTAACGCCAATGACGACATCACCGATGTCCCGCAGTTTTGCATCGTTATCGAAGGTCCACCATTGGAGAAGGCTTCTCCTGATTGGGTTGGCGAAAGGTTACATGCGTTTCGTTCCATCATTCCTAAATTGTTGTTGGTCAGTTTTATCACCAACTTGTTTGCACTTGCTGTCCCCTTCATCACGATGTCGATTTATGACCATGTGATTGGCGGTGACGCAGGACATGAGCTGCAAGGTATCGCCATTGGCGCGGCGTTGTTGTTTGTGATGATGGGTTGGTTGAGAACATTACGTAGCCGAGTGTTTGCTTCAGTTTCGAACCGAGTAAGTCGTGAGATTTCTCAATCCCTCGTGCAGCGTCTGCTTCGTAATAGCTATGCTCAAAATCAGCAAACAGCTTCTTCTAGTCAGCAAAACCAAGTGATGCTGTCAGAACGTATTTCAGGTGTGCTATCGGGGCCATTAGGAAATGCTCTGTTTGACTTACCATTCATTCTTATTTTTGTACTTGCGATAGGTGTTTTAGGTGGATGGTTGGTACTGGTTCCAGTCGTCTCTTTAATCCTTTATTACTTGCTAGCAAAACGTTCGATACGCTCTAGCAGCAAGCGCTCGATGCAATCGACAGTGGCAGGTACGAATCGTCAAAACATGACTAATGAGCTGTCATCCAAGCTTGCCTTTATTCGCAGTGCTGGATTCTCAGAGCACTGGATTCAACGTTTCAAAAAGGCCAATCTTCTTGCTTCAACAGTGACCTTTAATCAATCGGTTCTCCAGAGCCGGTACACCTCGATTTACTATTTCATTGGTGTGGGTTCGACACTCGCCGTGATGGGGTTAGGAATAGGACTTATTTTTGAACAAGTGATGACCCCTGGTGGTTTGATTGCTTCAATGATGTTGATATCTAAAGTAACGGGTCCTGCTCAGGTGTTGGCAAACAGTGCGATGCGTTTTAATAGCTTTAATCAATCCAAGCTGCAAGTGAACCGTATTTTGTCTCAGCCGTCTGAGCGTGAATTCAGTTACCAGCATCACCCGTTACCTGTGGTAGCGCCTAACTTGAAATTAGATCAAGTGACACTGCGCTATCCCAAACAGAGTCGCCCTGCCTTGAATGGTGTGAGTTTTGATATTGAAGCCGGTGAAATTGTCGCGATTACCGGCCCTTCTGGGAGCGGTAAATCAACATTAATTGAAGTGCTGTCTGGCTTGCAGCCTATCCAAAACGGGATGGTCGAGCTTGAAGGCGTTAACCTCGTTCAATATGATCCGCAGCTTTATCGCCACTGGTGTTTCATTCGAGCTGCATATCCTGATTTGCTTACGCTGAGTATTCGAGAGTGGCTAAACGACGGTCACAAAGTCGAAGATCAGAAAATGATCTCTGCAATTGAAATGGTCGGCGGAAAGCGTTGGTTCGAGACATTATCAGGTGGGCTCGATACTTCCATCAGCAGTATTCAGCCGGACAGCCTTTTTGACATGTTGTCTGGCAGCGTCGCGCAGATCCTCATTGATGCAAAAGCGCTGGTTTATGACTACCCAATGTTCTTAATGGATAATCCTGTGCCTGATGCTCACCCAAATGCTAAACGTATATTTGGTGAGTTTGTGCAGTCGAAAAAAGGAAAAGCAACGGTGATTTACACGTCCCACGATCCGGATTTAATCAAGCTTGCCGATAAAGTGGTGGTATTAAATGAAGGTACAGTGGTTTATGCCGGTCCATTAGAGCCGGAGCAGTCTTCGAAGCAGGAACAGCCTTCAGAGCCTCAAGCTTCCCAAGAACAATCAGAGTCTAAGCAAGGAGTCGCTAATGGCTAAACAATCTATCGAGAAGGGCAAGCGCTACGGTGAACTTGTTGAATCACAAAATACGGCTCGTACATTGGCATTGGCGACGTGGTCAGTTGCTTTGTGTGTTATCGCTTTTGCCACTTGGTCTGTCGTCACCCAAGTTGATGAAATTGCTAAAGCCAAAGGCGCAGTTATTCCAGAAGGCGAGAAGCAGGTACTTCAAAGCGCGATTGGCGGTAAATTAAAGCAAATTCTGGTTAAAGAAGGTCAGCTGGTCGAGAAAGGCCAGCCGCTTGTTGAGTTTGATGCGACCTTCCAACGTACCGCTCTTGAAGAATTGAAATCCCAACAAGTGACGCTTCTAGCCAGTGTAGAGCGTATGAATGCTCTGCTAGAACAGCGTGAGCCAAACCTTGCTGAGTTCGAGGTCGATTACCCAGAGATCGTTAGCCAACAAAAAGCGCAGCTGAACGCACAAAAAGCCCTCTATTTTCAAAAGCGTGTGGTACTTGAGAAAGAGAGCGAGCAGATTGCAGAGCAGCTTCGCAGTGTAGACAAGTCATTGCCTAGCTACGAGAAAGAGCTGAATGCGACCAAGCAAGAGTTGAACATACTGGAGAAGGGTTATAAAGCGGGTAACATTTCACGTTTACGTGTGCTTGAAATGCGACAAAAACTGGCCAGTATCGAACAGAAAATCGAAGAAGCTCGTGGTAAGAAAGCTGTGTTAATCAAGCAAGCAGACAGCACAGAGCAAAAAATTGAACAGCTTTTAGCAGAGGCAAAGGCGAAGGTCAGTGACGATCGTTCTAAAGCCGTATCTGACTTATCAGCACTGAATGCCAGAGTTCGTTCAAGCCAAGCTAAATTGACGAACACTATGTTAGTGTCACCGCTACAAGGCTTGGTGCAAAGCCTGCCAAGCACGCAAAACGGTGGTGTTATTCAGCCGGGTGGCACTGTGGTCGAAATCGTTCCTGTTGGCGGGAAAGCCGACTTTAAAGCTCGTTTGTCGCCAAGAGATATTGGTTTTGTGAGTGTAGGGCAGCCGACTCGTATCAAGATTGATGCGTTTGATTACAGCCGCTTTGGTGCACTAAAAGGGGCGGTTGAGAGTATTTCACCGACCACCAGTCAAAGCGAGCGTGGCGAGATCTATTATGAAGTCGTCGTGTCGGTTGATACGCCATACTTCCGCGATAACCCAGAGAGCTTTTCTATTTTGCCAGGTATGACGGGTGAGGTAGACATCACAACCGGTGAAAAATCTGTGTTCCAGTATTTATGGAAACCGATCTACACCAATGTGAGTGTCGCATTTGGTGAAAGGTGATCGTTATATAGAGTCGCTGAGAGTAAACGAATAACAACAGCAAATAATAAAAAGGGAGCACATTATGTGCTCCCTTCTGTTTAGTCTCGTTATCGGTTAACTATTTGGATCAATGTCTGGTAGCCCGTCTACGTCGTTGTGATGATGGTGCTCATCATCTTGGTTATGGTTGATGTTTGCATCATGGTGTTCCAGCGCGTCTGACATATCCAAGTGCGCTTGGTCATGTGTTACTGCATCTGGTTGGTCGACTTGTGCAAGTACGATATCCATATCCGCAGGTTGATCATGAACCGTTGTCGATGTCGCATCGGGTTTAATGCCCAATGCATCCAGATAAGCGGCTGCACCATGGTGACTGGTTTTCTGATCGGGTTCTTGATGGATCTGCTGGGTTAAATCTAGATTACTATCATCGCTTAGTGTGACCGTAAAGTCGGCTTGCGAAGCCATGTCTGGCTCGTCATGTTGTACAGGAGGCGGTGGTGGGGGAGCTGGGTGTGATGTATGGACCAAAGGTGTGATTGTCATATCAACCACTTCAGTTCCAACTGTCAGCTTTCCACTATGTCCAGGTCCATGACTGAGTATCTGGATATTCACATGGGCGACAACTTCATCTTGATTTGTCCCTTGCAATGCTACTTCAAATTTATCTTCATGTTGACCTATACCAGAAGCGCTGCCATGAGGGCCCGTGTGAACTTGGGCTTGCTCTTGATAATGTAAATGACCAGTCTGAGGGTCAATGGTTAATGTACCGTATTGGCCATGATGGCTAGTGACGTACTGTCCGTTAGGTAAATGGATTCGCCAACCGCTTTGTGCTGTTGGTACCGGAGTTAATGAAGGTAATAGTGGTGGAACCCCAAGCGTGCCAGATACTTGGTGGCTTCCGGATGGTGGTCTGACAATGATAGGTTCAGGAATAGCGCTTGCAGCGAAACCTTGGCTACCTGCGGTATTACCGTGTTCGTCAGTCATTGTTGCTTGTACATTAGAACCGGGATGAACTTCAATTTGTATTCCATGCTGAAGAGTATGAGCATCTAATACATGATCCTGACCGTTAACGACAAGATGCTCACCGATTTTTGCATCACCGGGAGGCGTAACGGTTGCTGTGATCGTGTTTGCCTGTCCTCGGGCGATTTCAGCTTTACTGTATAAGTTGTCTGCCCCTGCGTTTTCAAAAGTAATCGTAGGAACGCTAACCTGTGTATCGACTTGGTAAGTAACATCTGCAGTGGCATGAGCGCTATTACCTGCGGTATCTGTTACCGCTACTGATGCCTCTATTTTTTGGTCAGCATCAGCGATGAGTTCACTGCCAGGTACGGCAATTGAATAGTGTCCTTTTGCATCGACCACGCCAGTATGCTGTGTCCCATTTACATCTAAAGTCACAATGTCGCCTGTATTAAAATCGCCAGAAACGGATCCGGTGATGTCAATGGAGCTGTTGGATTCTTGAGCATTAATCACATTGTCGGCGGTAATCGGGTCTGATTGAATACCGACGTGTACTTGCGTATCTATATGGACAGACAGAAGCGAAGAAGTTGCAGGCATCACTGATGAAGGAGCCAATGCTTTGGCGGATAGATTATGATCGCCATTCGACAAGCTGCTTACTGAAACACTATATTGGCCAGAGGCATCAGATACCACGTGTCCAACGGGTGTGGAACCATCGTAAATCGTGACTTTCGAGAATGGAATATCAGTGTGTCCGGTAATCGTTGGCGTAGTGTCGTTGGTAAGGTTGTCAGTGTTCGACGAACCCGAGTCACTCGTTGATGCCAAATCCAATGTCACCGAGTTTGTTGTCGCTACGTTGGTGACCATTTGCACAGTTGGTAGTGTCGTTGTAACCGTAGGTTGTTGAGGCACTGTGGTTGATATGACTAGGCCACCCGTTGGTGACATGGTGACATGCCCCGAGGCATCAAAGGTGATGAATTTCGAATCATCCGTATGGCCGTCACTGACTTTTACTTCGAATACATCGACACCATGATAGGAGTTGGTGGCAGAGTTATAACTCATCCCTGTGATAGACGTATTTGGTGTGTAGACGTAGTCACCAGTGTTTGGATCTACCGACAATGAACCGAATTGCCCTATTGAACTGACAATAGAGAAGGTATGAGTGTCATTAGTGTCTAAATCTGTTTCTATCAAGGTGCCAGATACATTACTCGATTGCTGCACATTTAAAATTGGTGCATCGTTGGTACCATGAATGGTGACCGTAATAATATGTGAAGTCCCATCTTTAGAATTAACAGTAACAGTGTCAGTTAGAGTTTCACTTACGCCTAAGCTCTGAACTTCAGGTTTGCGGTTATCAATGTAATAGTTCCAGTTGCCATGCTGATCTATTTCCAGCTGGCCCCCCAATGTTGATTGGTAAGGTGCCCATTCAGGATGAGCCGAAGCCGTCATTAATGTTTTAAAATCGAAGCCTGATTCACCGGCATCCGTATCTGTTGCAGCTAGTGTTCCGCGTGCCTCGAGCATATAAGCATAGTTTCCTTGTACGGAAACATGGGCGTTGTGATCTTCGGTGACATTTCCTGTATCGACACCACCAAAAACAGCAGCATCATTAACAGCAGCAAGCGTTGTGTTTGCTCCTGTATGAGCAATACCACAGTGTCTATCAGCAACATCATAAGTGAAGTGGACTGCCCCGTTGTAATTAGGGTTGGGATTAAAGGTGAAACTGCCATCTGAATTTGATACCAAACTACCGTGGTCGGCCGTCAAGTTTTGAACGTGTAACCAACCTCTATCGTTTGCATCAACATCGGTAGCATTGGCGATTAATTCAGCTTGGGTAATATGTATTGAAGTATCTTCCTTACCTGAAGGTAAAGTGACCTCACCGCTAACTGTTGGTACATCATTATTGCCATGCACAACAACCGATACACTTTTCGAAACGTGGCTACCATCAGTAGACACGGCCTCAACCGTAAAGTGCTCCCAATATTCGTCGCCGTCTCCTAGTTTTGTCGCTTTGCTCTGATCAACGTCATAATGCCATTGCCCATCTGCACTTAGATGGAACGTTCCATACTGACCGCTAATGCCACCTGTTGGTGTTTGTGTCCAGCTCACCGTATCGTGGAGATCAACATCGTGTGCGACTACATTGCCGGAAACTGAAGCACCTATTTGGGCATTTTCTACGACATGACCGAGTTCTGAATTGGAATCGATGACGACCCCATCCTCTGTGCCGTTAACCTTAACCGTAATAGGAAATTCAGTACCATCGGTTGCTATTAGTTTTATAGATTCGGTTAATGATTCGCCATGCTTTAATTCTTGAACATGAACATTATTATTGTCGCCAATATAACTCCAAGAATGCTCACCTTTGTGAGATCCACTTGCGATAGTGTGGAACTGGAATTTGCCATAAGGAGTCGTAACATCTAGGTCACTGCCTATATTCCATGTGTATTGTTTGCCTGCAAATTTAACCGTGACTTGAGTGTTAGGGCTGTCTACATCAGTAACTTGTAGCGCTTGCCAATCTACAGCATCCATAATATTGGCATTCGTAGACATATGAGTGGCGATATCTTCAGTTGCAACACCATGATCAATGCCAGAAATAATGGTTTTGTCATCGACAGCAGCAAGTGTCGTACTCGCTCCAGTATGCGCAACACCACCATGCGCATCTTTTACATCGTAACTAAAATGAACTTGGCCGTTATAGTCTTTGGTTGGGGTAAAAGTGTAGGTGCCGTCTTTGTTATCTTGAATAGAACCATGATCGGCATGAAGGTTCGCAATCGTCAGCTTGCCTAAGTCATTCGCATCTACGTCGACAGTATTGGCAAGAAGCTCTTGAGTAGTCAACGATACTTGCGTGTCTTCTTTACCACTATTAAGTTGTACTTCACTATTGCAATAAGGCCTATCGTTGTCACCATGTATCGTGATAACAATATCATGAGTAGTACCGTCTTTACTTTGTATCGTTATCGTATCAGTGAGTGTCTCATTTGCACCAAGTTGATCAATCGTCGATCCTACATTTGTTGTTAATCCACCATTTACATCAGCAGTGCCGGTTGCAACACCATAAAACCATTTACCATCTGTATTAAGAATCAAATGGCCATATTTTCCATGATAGGTATAACCAATACCTTTAGAATCAAAACTATTCTCGCCGGTATCTGGATCGATGATTGTTAGTTGCCCCTCAACATGAATCATACTATTAGTTAAATGTGCCATACCTGGCTGGGCAAAGTCTGGCGACATATCAGGGTTTCTGTTTTCATAAACATCGCCAGTATCCACACCTGATATAACGGCTTTATCTCCCACCGCATCAATATGAAGTGTGTTAGTAGCCTCTTGAGAGTCGGTATGCCCATCGTTAACAGTATATTTAAACTGAACATCGCCATTGAAATCTTGCGCAGGGACTAACTGAAGTTTACTGATGTCAGCTGTAGGGATCTGTTGTCCCGCTGTAACATCGTGTCCATCAAGTAAAAACTTACCTTGTGTTGCTGGCGGAAGATCTGTGATTGCTATGGAATGTAGCGTATCGCCGGAGTCGATATCATTGAATCCAAATTGGCTGGCTTGCATTTGGTAGTGCGTGTCTTCAGTGCCATGTGCAAGTGTTGTCGCAATGATGGTCGGCTGATCATTGGTGCCTGTCACCGTTATTGTTATATCGTGGGCAGTGTGGTCTGCAGAATAAACACGATATACAACCTTTTCTACTTCACCTTCAGCTAATGATTGCAAGCGACTGTTTGAAACCTCATACCCCCAACTTCCAGCTGGAGTTATTCTTAGATCTCCACCAAAGGGGTCATGTATCGCTTTCTCACCAAATTGGTTAAACCGGAAATGATCTTCGCCTGTGTCAGGATCAGTTACAGACAAAGAGCCTGATATTGCAATCTTTTGAGCTGAGCTGTGCCCGACATTATGATCTTCAATAATCGTTCCTGCATCATTGCCAGAAATCACAGCAGAATCACGGGTGGGAGTGAGAGTTATTGAGGCTGATGTAGCGACACTTCCACCATGTGTATCCTGCACATCATAGGTAAAGGAGACTTTGCCGTTGTAATCTTGTGTAGGATGAAAGCTGAAGGTTCCGTCATGGTTATCGGTGATATTGCCATGGTCGGCGGTGAGATTGGCCACAGAGAGTTGCCCTGCATCATTATGATCAATATCTGTCGCATTGGCTAACAAATCAGACGCGTGTAGTACAACATCCGTATCTTCAGTACCAGCCGCAAGTGTAATTGCGGAGCTAACAACGGGAGCATCATTGTCACCTTGGATAGTGACTTGAATTTGATGAGGTGTACCATCAGCAGAACGCACAGTAACAGTATCAATTAACGTTTCATTACTACCGAGAGATTGAATCTTTGCGAGGCTATTATCAATCTCATAGCGATATGAACCATTGGATTGAAGAATGAGTTTTCCACCTTCCTGAGTCGTATATCCGGTATTCCATGTGCCTGTTTGTTGGTTTTGATGAAGATTCCCATCAAAATGATCTTCTCCAGCATCGGCGTCAGTAATGGTCAATTGGCCGTTGTATATGATCGTATTACCGGAGTTTAGGGTAAGGTTATGATCCTCTTGAACAGTAAAGGTGTCTTGTCCGCCAATTGTTGCACCGTCATTCGTTCCGTGTACAACTAACATTAGAGTCTTCGTATCCGTACCACCATTATGGTCATCCACTTTTACCTGAACATGTATAACTTGGTCATTGTTTGCTCCCAAGTTTTGATAACTGGCATGGGAGGGGTCAAAAGTGTAACTACCATCATTGTTAAAGGTTAAGCCATCTACAGGTTTATTGATAGTGAAGGTATGCGTGTCTTTTGTATCCACATCCGTGGCATGCATCTGACCAGATAAAAGAGTTCCACCTTCAGTTACCGATTGTGATTGGGCAGAGAGGACTGGTTTATCATTGGTCCCCTCAACGGTAAACTCCACTTTGTGTTGAGTTCCATCAACGCTGTGAATGGTATACTCCTCTTTGAGTGTTTCACCCTCTGAGAGATGTTGTACTAAATAATTACTTATATGGTAGTAATAGTTACCATTACTATTCACCTGAAGATCTCCCCCATGAGACCCTTGATAAATACCACCATAGAGCACATCTGGGAATTGCGACTGTGCAGGACCATCAGGGTCAACAACATGGAATACACCAGAAGCTCCAAGGAGATACCCTCCTGAGATATCCACATTGATATCCTCTTTAACCCCAGAACCTGAGCCTGTAATAACCGCCGCATCACTGGTTGGTGCTAACGTCATACTCGCTGAAGTCGCTGTACTGCCAGCATGTGCATCTTTTACATCATAGGTAAAAGAGACTTTGCCATTATAATCTCGGGCAGGATGAAAGGTAAAAGTACCGTCATGATTATCGGTGATTTTACCATGGTCGGCGGTGAGGTTGGCCACTGAGAGTTGCCCTGCATCATTGTGGTCGATGTCTGTAGCGTTGGCGAGTAAATCAGAAGCGTGTAGAACGACATCTGTATCTTCAGTTCCTGCAGGAAGAGTTGTTACCGAAGAAACCTTAGGGTCATCATTTGTACCGTGGATTGTGATCTGAATTTCATGACTTGTTCCATCGACACTGTGGATTGTCACCTTATCGACAAGAGTCTCTGTTGACCCAAGATTTTGAATTTCTGGTTTACGATTATCAATTGTATAAGTATAAGTGCCATCTTGTTGTAAAAGTACCCACCCACCCATTTTTGTATCATAGCCAATTCCGTGATAGGTGTGGCCTCTTTGAATATCAAACTGAGCTTCACCTTGGTCGGGGTCAACAATATCTAATTTTCCATCAAAATGAAGATTATATTGTGTATCAATATAACCACGATCTTCTGTCACATTCCCTTGATCAATTCCAGTAATAGTCGCAGCATCGCCAGTTGCTTGTAAGTGTAAATTCGCGCCTGTTGCAGTGATACCACCATGCGCATCTGTCACGTCATAAGTGAAGTGCACTTGGCCGTTGTAGTCTTTGGTTGGTGTGAAAGTGAAGGTACCGTCTTGATTATCTAGAATAGATCCATGATCGGCATGAAGATTCGTAATCGTCAGTTTGCCTAGGTCATTGGTATCTACATCTATGGTGTTTGCCAATAGCTCAGTTGCAGTGAGGGTTTGGGCAAGATCTTCTTTTCCGCTGTTGAGCTGCACTTCTGAAGAACAGTATGGGCGGTCGTTATCGCCATGAATGGTGACAACGATATCGTGTGTGGTGCCATCTGCAGATCTAACGGTGACAGTATCGGTTAGTGATTCACCTTTACCCAGATGATCAATAGCTCTGCCGGTTGCATCTTGGCCGATGGAAGCATAGTAGGTCCAGTCCCCGTTAGTTTGAAGTATGACACGACCATGAGTGCCGTAATAAGTGCCTGTTTGGGCATAGCTTTCACCGGCATCAGCATCCACTACCGATAGGTGGCCATCGGTATGGATTTCATCGTTCCACAATTTCCCTATGTTTCCGTGCTGATGATCAGGTGAACGGTCATCAACATAACCGCCAGTCATACTGCCGTCTGGCGCGGTAAAAGTGTGTCCTTCATGGACATCGCCTGTCGATGTCCCCATTATCACCGCAGTATCATTGGTGCCATTCACTGTGATCGTTACTTGATGTGACGTCCCATCAGCAGAATGAACGGTAATAGTATCGGTGGCGGTTGCTCCTTTTCCTAACGCTTGAACTGTAGGATTTGTGTTATCGAGGTCGTAAGTCCAAGCACCAGAATCGGTCAGATGTAGAGTCCCTAAGCTGCCTGCAACATCTGTGTTTGAGAAGTGTGCCTCGCCAGTATCTACATCAGTGACAGTCAACGTACCGGATGTTTGCAATTGAGATTCTTCGGTTACCGCACCTGAGTTGGTGCCACCAATCACAGCAGTATCATTGGTGCCATTTACCGTAATCGTAACTTGATGCGGCGTGCCGTCAGCAGAATGGACAGTAATAGTATCAGTGGCTGTTTTATTCACGCCTAACGCTTGAACGATAGGATTTGTGTTATCGAGGTCGTAAGTCCAAGCACCTGAGTCGGTCAGATGTAGAGTCCCCAAGTTGCCTACTATATCTGTGTTGGAGAAATGTGCCTCGCCAGTATCGATATCAGTGACAGTCAACGTACCGGATGTTTGTAATTGAGATTCTTCAGTCACCGCACCTGAGTTTGTCCCACCGATTAAAGCAGCATCATTGGTGCCATTCACCGTGATAGTCACTTGATGAGGCGTGCCATCAGCAGAATGAATCGTAATAGTATCGGTGGCGGTTACTCCTTTTCTTAATGCTTGAACTGTAGGGTTTGTGTTATCGAGGTCGTACGTCCAAGTACCAGAATCGGTCAGATGTAGAGTCCCTAAGCTGCCTGCAACATCTGTGTTGGAAAAGTGTGCTTCGCCAGTATCTACGTCAGTGACAGTCAACGTACCAGAGGTTTGAAGCTGAGATTCTTCGGTGACAGATCCTGAGCTTGTTCCACCAATAATTGCTTTGTCGTTAGTGCCATTCACCGTGATCGTAACTTGATGCGGCGTGCCGTCAGCAGAATGGACAGCAATAATATCAGTGGCTGTTTTATTCACGCCTAACGCTTGAACGATAGGATTTGTGTTATCGAGGTCGTAAGTCCAAGCACCTGAGTCGGTCAGATGTAGAGTCCCTAAGTTGCCTACGATATCTGTGTTGGAGAAATGTGCCTCGCCAGTATCTACGTCAGTGACAGTCAACGTACCGGATGTTTGAAGCTGAGATTCTTCGGTGACAGATCCTGAGCTTGTTCCACCAATAATTGCTTTGTCGTTAGTGCCATTTATCGTAACCATAACTTGATGCGCTGTACCATCAGCTGAGTGAACAGTGACGGTGTCTGTCGCAGTTGAACCTTGGCCAAGCCTTTGAACTACTGGGTTATTGTTGTCTAAACTGTATGTCCACGCACCGTCTTTGGTGATGCTGAGCGTACCGAAATTACTAGTCACTTGTGAGGCTTGAAAGTGGTCCTCCCCAAGATCAGAGTCCGTTACTGAAAGCTGTCCTTGGACTTGTGTCGTTAAATCTTCAGTTAACGTGCCAGCATCCACGCCTGTGATAACAGCATTGTCATCGTTGCCACCTATCGTCATATCGATCGTTTGCGGTGTGCCATCTTTGGTGTGAATAGTGAAACTTTCGTGAAGTGAAGTGGCTGCGGTTAACGCTTGAACGTTAGAAAGAGAGTTATCAACTTGATACTGCCAGTGTCCATCAGCATCGATAGTTAATGAACCATACTTCCCAGAGATAACTTCCGGCTTCACCGAACTTTCATTTTGATCAGGGTCTATGACATCAATTTTACCGTTGGCATGTAACAAGCCTTGTGAATCAATATTATGATCTTCTGTGACGACACCAGTTAAGTCTCCTGAAATACTTGGCGTATCTTGTTTACCTGTGACCGGAACTTGAACAATGACACTCGAGCCGTTAGATAGATGCAACAAGAAATGATCAGTGCCTTGTTGGTGCTGATTCAACAGGATGTATTGAGGCGATTTTGGGTTTAATACAAATGTGTATTGACCATTTGCATCGACATGAAGCTCTCCGTAGGTACCTTTTATGACTTCTGGCATGAAAGTGACGGGTAAAGCGGGCGTTGTAGGCGCATTCGAATGAGTCGGCTGACCGTTACTTCCTGATGAGATAGTCGGCATCGATACCGAAGGAATGTAATGGACTTGCGGGTGAGAAAGCGTCGATAAATGATGAGAAGGAACCAAGTGAGAGCTCGAACCATGGGCGGCATGACTTGCACTTAAGGTCGAGTTTACGTCGCTGTCGCTCGTTTGAGCCTCTTGATGAGTAACCGCTGATGAGTCCGTTCTTCCATGGTCGTCGCTGACATCTTTTTCTGTCACGCTATTTGCGGCTAGTTGATCTGCGGTATCACCGGAGCTGTCTATATCCTCGGCAGCCGCGTGTTTAGCCAATGATGGCAGTATCATCATGAGTGATTGAAAAAGCGGGATATTAACTTTTAGGTGTGAATGCAGTCTGAGCTTCTTTTTTTTGGTTGGCTTCTTTTGTTCTAGCTCGTTACTTTTCTTATTTTTGATTTCTGTATTTTTCTTGTTTGCTTCGACGTTTTTTTTGTTAGCCATTTTTCTCATCCGTGAATCGTGGTTGCACTATTTTAAGTAAAATACACAGATAGAGGTTTCGCTAGCTAATTGGATAATTTTTAAAGAAAAAACTGTAAAGTCGAAGAATTATCTCGTTTTGATGTAACGAGACGAAAGTGGGGAGGGCACTTAAGGAAAGATACAGTGAGAGGCAGGAACCAAACGTCCATGTTTGGTTTCGGTGTTTTAACTGAACGGGACTAAATTACCTAGTACAACTAACTAAAAGCGTACAGCTAACTTAAAGCGTAAGATTATCTTAAAGTGTACGACCTACTTCAAAGCCATCCCAGATAGCGGCCATGATCGTTCTCGCTTTTTGGCTGTCACCGATATTGAATACTTCATCAACGTCCAGTTGATTCGCCAGTTCTTCATGCAAGTGATCTTCAGCCTTGTAGCCAAGCGCTAGCACAACGTGGTCGGAAAGCATTTCAACACTGCTGTTTTCAATGTTTAGACAAACGCCCGTATCGGTGATTCGCTCTAATCGTGTTGAAGTAAGAACGTTCACTTGTTCTTTGGCTAGAAGCTCTTTCAACATCTGGTAGTTAGCAAAACACGTGCCGTGAGGGCCGCCAATGATATCGTCTGATGCTTCAACTAATGTGACTGCTTTGCCTTGTTGAGCCATCCATAGAGCCGCTTCTGCGCCAACTAAACCCGCGCCAATTACACAGACTTTGTCGCCTGTAATTAGTTCAGGGTTCATCAACATATTTTCGGCAACTAAAACGTGCGGCTTATCTTTTCCTTCCAACCAGTTAGGTTGAGTTGGGCGAGAGCCGGTAGCGAAAATAACACTGTCTGGCTTTTCGCTTTCAATCGATGCTTTGTCTGCCGCTGAATTGAGTTTTACGTCTACCTTGTGTCGAGTCATTTCACCGCTGAACCACGCAATCAAGGCTTTATCATCATGCTTGAATGGAGGTTGGCTTCCCGGGATGACATTGCCACCCAGTTGGCTGCCTTTTTCGAAAAGGACTACATCATGTCCGCGCTCAGAAGCAATTCTAGCGGCTTCCATTCCCGCAACACCACCACCGACAACGACGACCTTTTTGGTTTTGTGCGTTGGTAGTAATCTGAACTCTTCTTCTCGTCCACAGCTTGGGTTAACCGCGCAAGATAGGTTACCCACTTCAGCCATACGACCTAGGCAACCAAGGTGACAAGATAAGCAAGGACGAACTTCTTCAAAACGACCTCTTCGGATCTTATTCACCGTGTCTGGATCGGCGAGCAGGGGTCTACCCAGTGACACGCCATCACAAATGCCATTTTGAACAGCATGCGAAGCGAGGTCTGGGTTCTCCATACGGCCAGCCATTAATACGGGAATATCGACCACTTCTGAAACGGCTTTGCAGTAGGGTTTGTACATGCCCGGTTGGAAGTAGTTTGGCGGGTGATTCCAGTACCATGAATCATAGGTGCCGGCATCAACGTTCAAGGCATCGAACCCTGCACTTTGCAGGTATTCAGCCGCTTTGAGGCCTTCTTCCATATCGCGACCCACTTCTTCAGCGCGTTCGCCCGGAAGGATACCTTGGCCGAAACCTTTCATGTTGCCTTTTACGGAGTAGCGCAGTGATACTGGGAAGTCTTTGCCACAAACAGCTTTGATACCTTCAACAATCTCTACCGCAAAGCGATAACGATTTTCGAAGCTGCCACCGTATTGGTCTGTACGTTGGTTGAAAAATTCCATTGTGAATTGGTCAAGCAAGTAGCCTTCATGAACCGCGTGTATTTCTACACCATCAAAACCTGATTTTTGAGCAATAGCAGCCGACTCAACAAACTTAGAGATGAAGTATTTTACTTCTTCAGTGGTCAGTTCACGGTGTGTGATTGAAGGGTCGAAGCGGTTCGGCGCTTCAGAAGGCGCAATGGATTTGTCTTCAGGAGTGAAGCCCGGAATGCAAGAGCGTCCCCAACCAGCGGTAAGCTGTGCGAATATTTTAGTACCGTAGGTATGAACACGTTCGGTCATCTCTTTTGCGCTGCGTATATAAGCGGTTGGATGGTTGGTTGGGCATGGAAGGGAAGGCATAGGGAACTGTTCAAGTTCATTTTCTACCATTTGCACACCGGTAATGATCAGGCCAACACCACCACGTGCACGAGCAACGTAATACTCAACGCCACGGCTGTTATACGCACCATCGCCATCGACACAACCTAAGGTACCCATCGGGGCCATAGAGTAACGATTCTTTAGCTCTAAAGAGCCGATCTTCATCGGTTCAAAAAGCACGTTATGCTCTTGTTTTAACATAATCTAATCTCCAATAATTGAATGCATTGGGTGTTAACCAAGCAAGTACTGGTGATATTAAAACAAGGGACGAACGTGCTAACTTTGCATTTTAGGACAAAAGTTTTGCCGAATATGCCATCGAAAGTAACGTTGATTTAGATCAGTCTTTACCTAGGTGATATTCTGACTTCGCCTTAATTTTATTGGACTTAGCCCTGTCCATCTCTTAAAAGCACGTGAGAAAGTGCTCAAGTCAGCAAAGCCGAGTTGGTAGGCAATCTCGGTCATGTTGATGTGTTGGTCTTCTAACAAGTGCAGTGCTTTTTCTAGCTTGTATTTTTCGACTACGCCTCGATAGTTTGTGTTGAGTTCAGCAAGCCTTCTATTCAACGTTCGGATGTTCATGTTGAGCGACTGAGCAAGGCTCTCACCCGAAACATTCTCCAAGTTATTCGCTTGATTGAGCGAATTGTAGATCTGGAGAATTAGGTCGCCTTTCTTTAGGGACTCTGCGTCTTTTCTCAGTAGGTTCAGTGCCGAAAAATAGATCCCTTCATCGTAATTATCTAAAGGTTTATGAAGATGCTTTTTGTCGATAGCGATCTTTCTTATAGGGTGTCCGGCGGTAATTTTTGTTCCCGTTAACTGCTCGAGTTGTTCGGTGCGCTCTGGAGAGAATTTGTGCTCAATCAGTTTGACGCTCACTTCGATGTCTTCGCTGAGGATCACATGCTTGATGATGTAAATGAGTGTGGCGATCAGCATTGTTACGCCAAGGTAGGTGACGTGGCTTTCTTGGCTAAAAGGTTCGCTGTTGAGTACCCATAACTCGGCGCTACCTTGCTTATTTTCTCGATATTGAAGCCGGATAGGTGACGCAATAATGAACGAGAATTCAGCCGCAGTTTTTAGCATCGCCTCGAGGTTTGGAGCGGTCCATAGTGCTAAGGAGTAACTACCAAAGGTTAAGGGAGTAACGTGCTTCGCGGCTCTTACGGGGATCAGCTCATCATCGGTATATTCACACAGTTTTACTAACTCTTCACGAAGGTCGTGGAAATGCAATCGGCCATCTGAATTCTTACGCTTTGGCGGAAACAATTGGCTTTCCACTTGATGCTCTTTTGCTGTTAAAGCGAGCAAGGCTTGCCAGCCTGCGTGAACCGAAAGGGAGTTATGAAAGCGTTGTTCCAATGCCATTTTATGACCTTATAAATCGGAGATGTGATCAAAAACACAAAGTGATTAATTGTCCAGAATAGTGAATTTCTTGTCCTGAATTGCAAAGTTAAAGCCTAGGGAAATTGTATTCTGAATGCCGTGAAAAGGATATTTACCTGTACCCTACGTTCATGCATAACATACAAGTTTTGGTTTTAATGGAAAAGTAATATTCAAAATTTAGCCTGTTATGCAAAGTATAATGAGAACTACATAATGAATAATTGGCAAGAGATCCATAGCGAAAAACTACTCTCGTTAGAGTCTGCGGTAGGCAAACTCGCATCAGGTGACAAAATCTGGGCAGGTGGCTTACTGTCCATTCCAGTTGTTTTTCTAAAGGAGTTGGATAAACACCTCGACCTATTCAGTGATTGTGAAATCTACACAGGTTTGATGACGACTCCCTTCGAATTTTTGAAGCCTCAATATAGAGATAACTTCAAGCATATCAGTCTCTTCATGGGGCCAATTGAAAGAAAGCTGCAAAGCACAGGCAACGTAGAAGTGACGAACTTTCATTTCTCTAATTTCGAAAATATTTTTGAAAAACTGCAGCCGAATACGGTTGTCGTTGAAGTGACACCACCGAATGCAGACGGTTTTGTGAGCTTAGGCGCGTGTGGCGGCGTAGCAACGAAGGTGGCGCTGAAACATGCTTCTAAAGTAATTTTTGTTGTTAATGAACAGCAACCTTTTATCGGCAATGAAGACAATATCGTGCATGTTGATTGTGCGGACGCATTAGTCGAAGGCCATCATAGTATCGCGTCACCTAAAGCTGGCCAGCCTTCAGAGCTAGAGACCGAAATTGCAAAACACGTTAGCCCATACATTAAGGATGGAATGACGGTACAAATTGGTATTGGAACCATCTCAAATGCGATGGGTATGGCGCTTCGAGACCGTAAAGATCTAGGTGTTCATACAGAGATGTTTACGGAATCTCTCATGGAGATGTGTAAAGCCGGTGCGGTGTCTGGCACTAAAAAGAATCACATGCCAAACAAGATCGTCGCGGCATTCGCGGCGGGTCCTCAAGAAGTGATGGACTTTCTGCACAACAACCCAGACATCGAGATGGGCTCAATGAGCGAAGTCGTTGACCCGTATGAAGTCGCTAAGAACGATAATTTTGTCTCCATTAATACGTGTTTGATGATCGACCTTGTGGGTCAAGTTGCATCTGAAGGCGCGGGTTTTAGCCAGATTTCAGGATCGGGTGGTCAGTTAGATTTTGTACGAGCAGCGAACATGGCGAAAAACGGCGTCAGCATCTTAGCCTTGGCAGCAACGCGTGAAGGCAAAGATGGCTTAGAGTCGAATATTCGTTTGTCATTGCCAGTGGGCACGCCGATTACCACACCTCGTAACGATGTACATATCGTGGCGACGGAATACGGCTCAGTAAACCTGCGTGGTATGACGGTCTCTGAACGCGTTCATGCGTTAGCGAACATCGCACACCCAGACTTTCGTGAGTCGTTACTGGCTGAAGCAAAACAACATGGCTTAGTGAAGTAGGAGATAATTATGTTTACAGGACAATTTTTCAAACTCGCATTTATCGAAGATTCTAACCGTATTGTTGAATTAGTTTTCAACTCAGAATCTGATTCAGTAAACACACTCACTAAGTCGGCATTAATTGAACTTGAAAGCTGTGTCGAGCAACTTGAAAACAGTGATGCTGCCGGTCTGATCATCCGTTCAGGCAAAGCGTTATTTAGCGCGGGTGCGGATGTAAAAGCCTTTCGCTCTCTGTTTAGTGACGGTGATGCGGCCATTACCGATTACTTATCATGGGCGCACTCCATTTATAACCGAATCGAAGATCTTAACCTTCCTAAAGTCGCGATCGTTAATGGTGTCGCGGCTGGTGGTGGAGTCGAGCTTTCACTGCTTGCGGATTATCGTATTGCGACGACTGATCTAAAAATGAGCCTGCCTGAAGTTAAGCTTGGCATTATGCCAGCATGGGGTGGGGTGACTCGATTACCGCGCATCACAGGTGTGGATACGGCTCTGCAATGGCTAACAACGGGTAAAACTTTTAAGGCGCAGCAAGCGTTAGAACATCACGTTGTTGACGGTGTGATCGATGCGAGTAAGACAAACCCAATCGAAAGCGCGTTAACCATGCTTGAGTCGTGCATCTCTGGTGACTTTGATTGGCAGCAGCGTTATGCAGAAAAACAAGCGCCACTGACTCTGAATGACGCGGAACTGGCGATGTCGATTAATGTGGCTAAAGGCATGGTCGCGAAAGCAGCTGGTCCGCATTATCCGGCACCGGGCGTTATTCTGAACACGATTTCTAAAAGCGCTCGTTGTTCTCGCGATGAAGCCTTAAAGCTAGAGCAAGCGGGAATCATCAAATGTGTCGCAAGTGGTGTAGCAGACGCTTTGGTGAATGTTTTCCTGAGCGACATGGCAGTAAAAGCGACAGCAAAGAAACACGCTAAAGGCGGCAAGAAAACCGAAGAAGTGGGTGTGGTCGGCGCGGGTATTATGGGCGGTGGTATCGCTTATGTTACCGCGGATAAAAAGCTGGATGTGGTACTCAAAGACATCAACAAACAGGGCTTAGCGTTAGGGCTAAATGAAGCCAATCAACTGCTTTCAAAGCAAGTGACTCGCGGTCGTAAGAGCCCAGAGGCGATGGGTGAAGTGCTCAATCGTATCGTGCCGACTTTGCACAATGCAGCGTTAGACAGCTGTGATTTGGTGATAGAAGCGGTCGTTGAGAATCCAATCGTAAAAGAAAAGGTGCTAGCTGAGCTTGAACAGGTTGCGCCAAATGCAATGATTGCCTCCAATACCTCTACTTTGATGATCAGTGGCTTAGCGCACTCATTAAAGAACCCAGAGAACTTCTGTGGCATTCACTTCTTTAACCCGGTGCATCGCATGCCGTTGGTTGAAGTGATTAAAGGTGAACAAACATCACCAGAAACCATTGCAACCGCAGTCAACTACGTTCTGGCACTTGGCAAGACGCCTATCGTGGTGAACGACTGTGCTGGCTTCTTGGTTAATCGCTGTTTAACGCCTTACTTCTTGGCGTTCAACCAACTGTTGGTTGCGGGCGGTGATATTGCTCAAATCGACAAAGTGATGAGCAAAGGGTTTGGTTGGCCAATGGGGCCAGCGCATCTGCTTGATGTGATTGGACTCGATACCGCAGACCACTGCATTGATGTGATGAGCGAAGCGTTCCCAACGCGTTTAGCCAAGCCTGAAGCGAATCTGATTGCGGAATCTGTGGCGAAAGGACGTTTAGGACAAAAAACAAAAGAGGGTTTCTATCTGTATAAAGCGGATCGCAAAGGTCGCTTGCTGCCAGAAAGCCACTTGGAAACCACTGCGCTTATTGAACGCCTTTGTGATGCACCAATCTCAATGGAGCCTCAAGACATCACAATGCGAATGATGTTACCGATGATGTATGAAGCGATTCGCTGTTTAGATGACGGCATTATTTCTTCAGCTGCTGAGGGTGATATTGCGTTTATCTACGGCACTGGATTCCCGGCATTCCGTGGCGGAATCTTCTACTACATGGATAGCATGGGTCTAGATAAGTTGTTAGAGATTGCCCAACAATATGAAGACTTAGGTTCTTTATATGCTATCCCTCAAGGTCTTCGTGACCGTGTTGAACTGAACCGTAATTTTTACGCGTAACTTGGAGCAAGAAATATGAAAAACGTAGTGATTGTAGATGCGATTCGAACTCCAATGGGGCGTTCAAAAAATGGTGTATTTCGACATGTTCGAGCCGATGATCTTTCGTCTCATTTAATGAGTGCCATGCTAAAGCGTCAGCCAAAGGTTGAATCCACTCTGATTGATGATGTGATCTGGGGTTGTGTGCAGCAAACAGAAGAGCAGGGCGTTAACCTTGCAAAGGTCGCAGCACTGCAAGCTGGGCTATCTGAAGAAGTACCAGCAACAACGGTGAACCGTTTGTGTGGATCGTCGATGGATGCTTTGCACATGGCAACGCGTTCGATAAAAGCGGGTGATGCCGATGTTGTCCTCGTTGGTGGTGTTGAGCATATGGGTCATATCCCGATGACAAAAGGCATCAACCTAAACCCATACAACCGCAATATGGCACAAGCTTCTGCGATGATGGGGTTAACGGCGGAAGCACTTGGTCAACTTTATAACGTGTCTCGTGAAGAGCAAGATGAATTGGGCGCTCGTTCACACCGACTCGCGCACGAAGCGACACTTGAAGGTCGCTTTGATAACGAGATTGCCCCAACCATGGGCCATGACGAAAACGGTGCGCCAACCTTGGTTAAGCACGATGAGGTGATTCGTCCTGAAACCACCGCTGAATCTTTGTCTAAGCTTCGCCCTGCGTTTGACCCGCGAGGAACCGTAACGGCAGGTACGTCTTCAGCCTTGTCTGATGGCGCATCTTGTTTGCTGGTGATGAGTGAAGATAAAGCTATCGAGCTTGGCATCAAACCGAGAGCTAGGGTTATCTCGTCTGCCTCTGCGGGAGTGCCAGCGGCGCTTATGGGTTATGGACCCGTACCGGCAACCCAAAAAGCGTTAGCGAAGACTGACCTAACGATCGCCGATATCGATTTTGCTGAAGTGAATGAAGCCTTTGCAGCGCAAGCAATCCCGTGTTTAAAAGATTTAGGATTGTGGGAGCAGCGTGAAGACAAAGTGAACCTGCACGGTGGTGCGATTTCACTGGGTCATCCTTTAGGATGTTCGGGTGCTCGCATCGTCGGTAGCCTTATCAATATTATGGAACAGCGTGGTGGTCAATACGGGCTAGCAACTATGTGTATTGGTATGGGGCAAGGTATTGCGACGATTATCGAAAGAGTGGAGTGAGTCACTTAATGGTTCGAGATGAGCTCGTCATCTAGGTGACCAAGACAATAAATTAGGGTAACGATTCAAGCCTTCAACCTGTGTTGAAGGCTTTTTTAGTGAGTTGCACTTTTTGCTTATCCAGAACTATCATTGAAGGACACACATGCCTTAAGTTCAAATAATCGACAAACCATGGTTATGAATGAATGTTTTTTCAACGGTCAGGCAAATATCGGCACAATGGCATTGACCTTACCCTAAGGGTAACGTTTATAGTTGCGGTGTAAATTCAAAGGTAAGCTATGACAAACACATTCCGAAAAACTTGGATTATTGTTTTCAGCATCATTGCGATGTTGATGTCTAGCTTTGCCTCAAGCTCTTCAGCCATGATGGCTAATATCATGGCAACGCAGATGATGTCGAATAAGTCTATCTGCCAGCACAACGATTCGCCGAGCGATCCTGATGCCGCAAATCAATTTGCTGCCGGTTGCCATGTGACCGTTACCGATTCAGACATGAGCGATCATGTTCATGGTGATCACTCTGTCCATGATGACCACGCTATTTATGTTGAGCTGTCTGCTGATGACAAGATGGCTTCGCATCAAGAATCAATGGATGCTCACGGTGAGCATGTGATGGGCAACAACTGTTGTGGCGGTTCGGATTCTGCTCATATCTGTTGCTATTCTGTTTGTTCTACAGCATCACACACAATTCAGGCGCTTCAAGCCAACTACCAAATTTCCTCTTCATTCGCACCTCATTACTCTGTGACTATCGGTCAAAAAGTGACTCGTGCACAATCTTTGCTACGCCCACCTTCCGCATAAATCTATATCTAAAAATACTGCTATATCAGTTAGATAAATCTGATAAGCCATTCTTTTTTATGCGCTAATTAGCGCTAGATATGGACATTCATTGTGAATATGAAACCAACAACCTCTGTGTTTGTCATGAACACGAGCTTAGTGGTTGCTGCTACCTTGCCTATGGCCTTGTTTTCAAGTGCTACGCTCGCAGCTACCACGGCGTCAGCTTCAAATGCTCAACACATTTCAGCACATGACCAAGCAAGCTCGACGCAGCAACTCAATACACTGATTGAGATTGCGTTAAGCGAAGATGGAAATCGCAAACAGTACTTTGCTCAGTCTCAAGCGATGCGAGAAACGGGCATTGCCAGCTCGACCTTAATGGATCCTAAATTAAAAGTTGGATTTGGCGGTTTGCCTGTCGATAGCTTTCAATTCGACGAAGACCCGATGACCAATATATCGGTAGGGCTGATGCAGCAGTTTGAGCGTGGCGATACGCTTAACCTTCAACAGAAAAAGGCAGGCCAGCAGGCTGATGCTTTAGCTTTGCAGGTGCAAGCAAGAGAATTGACGGTTGCGAATAGCATGACGCAGCTTTGGCTTGAGTTAGGTTATCAGCAAAAGGCTGAGTCGGTGATTCGTCAAAATCGTCGCTTGTTGGTTGAGCTTGAAAACTATGTACAAACCAATTACTCAATTGGTAAAAGTGAAGCGCAAGATCTGCTTAATGCTCAGCTTCAAGTGAGCAAGCTTGATGAGAAACTTCAGGCAAACCAGCAGGTTCAGCGCCGCTTAATCTCTCAGCTTTCTGAATGGTTGGGTTCTGATTGGCTAGGCTCTCAGGTTCTTGATTCTCAGGGCACACTGAATGCAACTAACCAAATCGATTGGTCGTTGTTGGAAAGCAAATTAGCGACCAATATCGATTCAACCAAGCACTACCAGCTACTGACTGACCATCCTTTGGTTAAGATCTCCGATGTCAGTATTTCCTCCAATCAAACTCAGGTTGAGTTAGCCGAGCAAGCTTATACCCCGCAGTTTGGGGTGGAAGTGATGTATGCACACCGTCAAGCCAATAACATGGCAGGTGAACCTGCTTCTGATCTGGTGAGTGCCTATCTGACTGTCGACATCCCCCTGTTTACGGGGAATCGACAAGATAAGAACTTATCGGCTGCTCAGTATCAAGTTGGTGCGGCTAAATCTCAAAAAGACACCTTACTTTCCCAAATGAACGCGCAAGTGAATGCATTGCTGGTGGACAGATCAAATCTGATCCAGCGATTAGATCGCTATCAAACGTCCTTGCTTCCTCAAACCGCAGCACGAATCAGCGCGGTTGAGAGGGGCTATCAAAACAACACCGCCCAGTTTAACGATGTCATTTCAGCAACGACCGATGAGCTGGCGCTTCAGTTAGAGCAACAACGTTTGATCACCGATCTCAACATCGTTAATAGCAAACTGGCGGCGTTAGTCAGTGGCTTTGAATACCAAGTAAACCAACCACAACTTGCAACCACAGAGAATCAGTAAGGGATACATAATGAGTTCAGTAAAAGTAGCAACAATCGCTTTATTGGTCGGTGGTGCATTGGGTTTTGGTGTGAACCATTTTCTAATTAATCCAGCACACGACATGTCAGCAATGACAACGAGTACAGAAGCCAGCGATGAGCCTCTGTATTGGGTAGCTCCGATGGATCCAAATTATCAGCGTGATAAGCCGGGCCAGTCGCCAATGGGGATGGATCTTATCCCTGTGTATGCAGACGATGTGAACGGCGGAGCCAAAGATAAGCCCGGAACCGTGTTTATTGATTCTTCTGTGGAAAATAACCTTGGCGTGAAAACCGCACAAGTCACACGAGAACCGCTGTCACCGCGCATTGAAACGGTTGGCTACGTGGCATTTGATGAAAGTGCGCTATGGCAAACCAACGTCCGTGTTTCTGGTTGGGTGGAAAAACTCTCCATCAACGCAGTGGGTGAGAAGGTAAACAAAGGTGATGTGCTTTTCACACTCTATTCTCCAGAGCTTGTTAAAGCACAAGAAGAGTTGATCAGTGCTTATAAAACGGGTCGTAAAGGTTTGATCAAGGGCTCGACTGAACGCTTGATTACCTTGGGTGTTGATAAGACGCAAATCCGCGCTATTACGCGCCAAGGTAAAGCCTCGCAAACCATTGAAGTCAAAGCGCCAGCCGATGGTGTCATCGCAAGCCTGAATATCCGAGAAGGTGGTTACCTTTCACCTGCACAAGCGGTGATCAGTGCAGGCCCATTAGGTGAAGTATGGGTTGATGCTGAGGTGTTTGAGCGTCAAGCGCACTGGATCTCATCAGGCAGCAATGCGGTGATGACGCTAGATGCCATTCCCGGCAAAGAGTGGTTGGGTAATGTCGATTACGTTTACCCAATCCTTGACCCAAAAACTCGAACCTTGCGCGTTCGTTTGAAGTTCTCCAATCCAAATGGCGAGCTTAAGCCAAATATGTTCGCCAATATTGCGCTGAAACCCATCAGCGATGAAGCCGTTCTTACTATCCCAAGATCTTCGGTGATTCATTCCGGTGGCATGACTCGAGTGGTGATGTCAGAAGGTTCTGGCAAGTATCGCTCTGCTCGTATAGAGGTTGGTCGTGAAGCTGGCGAAAAAATAGAGGTGCTTCAAGGGCTAGAGCAAGGTGAGAACATTGTCACTTCTGCGCACTTCATGTTGGATTCTGAATCGAGCCAATCTGCTGATCTGTCACGCATCAATGGTGTTGAAGAAGAAGCTGAAACTGTATGGGCAAACGGCGAAATTTCCGATGTTATGCAAGGCAGTCGCATGGTGACGATCAACCATCAGCCAGTTCCTGAATGGGATTGGCCGGGCATGGTGATGAATTTCACCTTTGCGGAAGGCTTGGACATGAGTGACGTTCAACGTGGTAAGGCAATTGACTTTGAGATGCGAAAGACAGAGTCAGGGCAGTACGAGGTTGTTGATTACAAGGTCAACAAACACAAGATGGCTGGCGAAGTTTGGGTGACGGGTGACATCACCATGTTGATGGCAGATTTTGGCATGATCACCGTAAAACATCAGCCTGTCCCTGAGTGGAATTGGAAAGCGGGTGAAATGAATTTCCAAGCCAGTGATGACCTTGATTTATCTGAGTTTGCCGAGGGTCAAACCATTCGGTTTCTAGTGGCGAAGCAGGGTTCTGATTATGTGCTCAAATCTCTCGAACCGACGAATAGCACGGGTGAGGGCGAACTATGATCAATGCAATCATTCGCTGGTCTATTAGCAACCGCTTCTTAGTGCTGGTTGCCACTGTAGCCATCGTATTTGGCGGCTTATACAGCGTTAAAAATACACCGGTCGATGCCATTCCAGATTTATCAGATGTTCAGGTAATTATCAAAACCAGTTATCCGGGACAAGCGCCACAAGTGGTTGAGGATCAGGTGACTTATCCATTGACCACCGCCATGTTAGCTGTACCGGGTGCTGAAACGGTTCGTGGCTACTCGTTCTTTGGTGATTCCTATGTCTATATCATCTTCAATGACGATACTGATATGTACTGGGCACGTTCACGAGTGTTGGAGTACTTAAGCCAAGTTGCACCTAACTTGCCTTCGAGTGCTAAGCCAACACTAGGACCTGATGCAACCGGTGTGGGCTGGGTTTACAGCTACGTGTTGCAAGATAAAACCGGTCAGCACGACTTAGCGGAACTTCGTAGTTTGCAAGATTGGTTCTTGAAGTATGAATTGCAAACCGTAGAAGGCGTGTCTGAAGTGGCGACCGTTGGCGGCATGGTGAAGCAGTATCAAGTACAGATTGATCCTGCCAAGTTACGTGCATATGACCTAACGCTTCAGCAAGTCAACAAGGCAATCCAAGATGGTAACCAAGAAACCGGTGCGTCTGTTGTCGAAATTGCGGAAGCCGAACATATGGTTCGTACCACCGGTTACCTGACAAGCATCGAAGACATTCAATCTCTGCCGCTAAAAGTGACCGACAAGGGTACTCCTTTGTTATTGGGCGACATTGCCGATATTAACCTTGGACCGCAAATGCGTCGTGGTATCTCGGAATTCAATGGTGAGGGGGAAGCGGTTGGCGGCGTTATCGTGATGCGCTTTGGTGAAAATGCCAGTGAAGTGATCGACTCAGTGAAATCCAAACTCGCTGAGTTGCAAGCCGGCTTACCTGATGGTGTCGAGATTGTCGCGACTTATGACCGCTCTACTTTGATAGATTCAGCCGTTGAAAACCTTTGGAAGAAGCTGGCTGAAGAGTTCATCGTGGTCGCCGTAGTGTGTGCGCTGTTCTTGTTCCATATCCGATCATCACTGGTTATCGCGCTAAGTCTGCCTGTTGGTATCTTAGGCGCATTCATTGTGATGCATTGGCAGGGTATTAACGCCAACATCATGTCTCTTGGCGGGATCGCGATTGCGATTGGCGCCATGGTGGATGGTGCCATCGTGATGATCGAGAATGTTCATAAACACATTGAACGGACTCCGCTCACTGATAAAAACCGTTGGCAAGTGATTGGTAAGGCAGCAGAAGAAGTCGGCGCACCGCTGTTCTTCTCTCTGATTATCATTACCTTGAGTTTTGTGCCTGTGTTCGCGCTAGAAGGGCAAGAGGGCAAGATGTTCTCGCCACTTGCGTTTACCAAGACGTATGCGATGGCCGCAGCCGCTGGTTTGGCTATCACGCTTGTACCTGTGCTAATGGGTTACTTCATTCGCGGCAACGTGCTACCTGAACACAAAAACCCAGTCAACCGCAGCCTAGTGGCGATGTACAAGCCGCTTCTGAACCTCAGCCTAAAATATCCAAAGGTGATGATTGTTATCGCACTTGGCTTAATGGCGTCTGCTTATTACCCAACCAGTAAACTTGGCAGCGAGTTCATCCCTCCTTTGGACGAAGGGGATTTGATGTACATGCCAACCACGTATCCGGGCATCTCAATAGGTAAAGCTCGTGAGTTGTTGCAACAAACCAACAAACTCATCAAAACCATTCCAGAAGTCGAAACTACATGGGGCAAAATTGGTCGAGCAGAGACAGCAACCGATCCTGCACCGTTAACCATGATTGAAACCGTGATTCAGCTTAAACCGCGAGATGAGTGGCGTGACGGTGTCACCACTGAGTCTCTGCGTAAAGAGTTTGATGATCTGATTCAATTCCCAGGTTTAACCAATGCGTGGGTTATGCCAATTAAAACTCGTATCGATATGTTAGCGACCGGTATCAAAACTCCAATCGGTATCAAAATCGCTGGCCCAGAGCTGAGCGTGATTGAAGATATTGGTTCGCAACTTGAACCCATTCTCAACAGCGTGAGCGGTACGGCTTCTGTCTACGCCGAGCGTGTTGCGGGCGGTCGTTACGTGACGATAGACATTAAACGCCGCTCTGCTGCGCGATATGGCTTGAGCATTAAAGAAGTGCAACAGGTTATCTCGACTGCGGTTGGTGGCATGAACGTGGGTGAAACCGTTGAGGGGCTAGAGCGTTACCCAATCAATGTCCGTTACCCACAAAGCTATCGTGATTCTGTAGTTAAGCTGCAGAACCTGCCGTTAGTGACACCAAATGGAGCGCGAATTGCTTTGTCTGATGTTGCAGACATTCGCTATGAAGATGGACCACCAATGATTAAGACGGAGAACGCGCGTCCTAATGGTTGGGTGTTTGTTGATATCGAAGGTCGCGACCTTGGTTCTTATGTGGCAGAGGCGCAAAAAGTCGTTACCGATCAAATCGTCTTACCTGCGGGTTATTCACTGGCGTGGTCTGGTCAATACGAATACATGGAGCGTGCGAAAGAGCGTTTGAGTGTCGTAGTGCCAATCACCATCGCCATCATCATGTTGTTGCTCTACCTCAGCTTCCGCCGCGTCGGTGAGGTGATGATGATCATGCTGACATTGCCACTCGCAATGGTTGGTGGCCTATGGCTGATGCATGTCCTCAATTACAACTTCTCCATTGCGGTGGGGGTGGGCTTTATCGCCCTTGCCGGGGTTGCTGTTGAGATAGGTGTAATCATGTTGGTCTACCTAAACCAAGCATGGCACTACAAGAAATTGGATGCGGAGCAGAACCAGCAAGCACTTCAGAGTGAAGACTTAACGGATGCGATTCGTGAGGGCGCAGGACTGCGTGTTCGCCCAGTGATGATGACGGTACTTACGGTGATCATTGGCCTCATTCCAATTATGTATGGCGAGGGAACGGGTTCTGAAGTGATGCAGCGAATTGCCGCGCCGATGATAGGCGGAATGGCGTCGGCACTGTTGCTTACCCTACTGGTTTTGCCTGCAATCTTTAAGCTCTGGAAACAGCGTGAGATTACGCATAGCCAAAACGAGACAAACAAATAACGTATTGATTATTAGCCCTTACTGACCAAAACAGAGTGGGTAAGGGAGTACCACATGAACATGTGAAACTAACAAATAAATAACTGAATTTATCTAAGGAACTATCATGAAAAAGACACTTATTGCGATTGCACTGACGTTAACTACCGCAACGGCTTTTGCTGAAATGGACCACAGCATGATGAAGGATGGAAAGATGGACCATTCGATGATGAATATGGAAGGCATGTCTGAAGTGGGTATGCCTGCGACAGGCGCAAAGCCGGATAAAGTGGTTCATGTTCTGTTAAGTGACGATATGAAAATCACATTTAAGAACAAGGTTGATATTGAGCCGAACGACGTGGTGCAGTTTGTTGTGATGAACACAGGCAAGATTGATCACGAATTCTCGATTGGTTCTGCTTCAGAGCAGTTAGAGCACCGTGAAATGATGAAAAACATGGGTAATCACGCTCATGACTCGGGCAGCACAGTTACAGTTAAGCCGGGCAAAGCGAAACAGATGCTTTGGCATTTCCATGGTGATAATAACGTAGAGTTCGCGTGCAATATTCCTGGTCACGCTGAAGCGGGTATGGTGAAGTCGTTAACGCTATAAGGTGATACACAAGCCATATCTAGTTCAAAGGGATGAGTGCTAGGTATGGCTACCTTGTTTTAGTGCTATTTAGGTATTAGCTTTAAAAGACTATAGGAATAGGAGCTTAAGGATGAATAAGACAGTTCTAGTACTTGCAGTAACGGGTGCTTTAATAACGTGGTCGACCCACAGCATTGCTGCTAAACCTGAGTGGGCTGGTAAAGGTAAGCCCGATTTAGAAGAAGTGAAAACGCTCGCTGAGGCTAAAAAAGTTGAAGGCGAAATTGATGATCGTGAGAAGCAGCTTGATTCAATGATCGAAGAGAAAAATAAGAAAGCGAAAAAAAGTAAGAACAAAAAAGATAAGCAGAAACTAGATAAAGAACTCGACGATTTGGAAGACGAGAAAGAAGCCCTCGAAGAGAGTAAAGAGAAGCTCAAAGATAAGAAAGAAAAGCTTGAAGATGGTATGGATAATGACGAAGAAAAGTCGGGATTAGAAAAGCAGAAAGACAAGAAAGCGGAACAAGAGCGTACAGAAGAAGGAAAAGGGTCAGAGAAAGGCCAACAGCAGCGTGAAGAAAACAGCAAAAAGTGGTGGAACTTCTGGGAGTAATACGAGGGCGTTACATCACCAACTCATTTCAACCTATCAGCACAGCTTTGTGTGGCAGCTAAGTCATTGGTTAAACATTGTGACCAGTTAAAGATAAGTCTCAACCTGTTCAGGAATACATGAACTAACTTGTATTGGCTGAGGCTTATCTGTAGTTAGAATCACTGTAGTAAGATAGAAGTTTCAAGCAGGTGGTGTGCCTCGCCGCTTAGGTGCGGTAGCTCTGACATGATCTTTTTAAACTTGTCGTCGATTGATTCTGCTTCATTCAGCGATCGAAAAGCCAGTACAGCCTGTTCAGGCTCGCTGTTCACATAACCTTTCAATGTATCTAGCTGAATTTTGTTCGCATTTTCTACTTTTGACAGTGCGACATTAATTGCATCGATATTAATTGTTAACTCATTGCTTTTAAACATTTTTTATTATTTATGGGTTGTTGCTAATGCGCGCACATTACCACAACTGTTTTTCCAGATATTGACCAAGATTATTAAATTGGAACAATTTTGAAAATCATTAAAAGCTGAACTGCATGTGTGATTTGGATAGGTGTCAGAAATACGAAGCGATTTAAGGAGTTAATAGCTTTGGTTGGTCACTTAGCGTTGATTGGTCAATCTAAACTTAAACAAAATAAGTTTAATCAGTATAGATTTAATGACTATGGATTTAACTAACGGAGAAAGGTTTTGAATAGTGTGTCGCTGGAACAAAGTACATCATGGATCTTAAGGAGAAGTTGGAGCGTGCAGCGGGAATCGAACCCGCATCATCAGCTTGGAAGGCTGAGGTAATAGCCATTATACGATGCACGCACACTGTCTTATGAGTAAGACTGAGGCGTTAAGAGACTTGGAGCGTGCAGCGGGAATCGAACCCGCATCATCAGCTTGGAAGGCTGAGGTAATAGCCATTATACGATGCACGCACATCGTCTTAACGAGTTTGATAATGCCACATCTAACTGAAAACGAAACCTTTTTCTTTCATTTTTATTCTAAGTGCTCGCATAACCACCACTCCGCTAGTTTTTCCATCATGTTCGGCGTTTTCAGAGTGAATAAAATGTGACTAAAATCTCTAAAAAAGGAGGGCGAGAAATAATAGTAAATGTCATGCTGTTTTTTGCGATAAATCCGCCTTAATTTATAAACTTGTTTTAGTGGTACTTGGCTGTCATAAATCTCATGAAAATTAAGGAATTTGGAGTGTTAACATAAACTGATTTTTATTTGTGTTTTGGCGTCCACTAATAACAATCTGAATGCATAAATTTAACTTATCAGCCGGTCAAAACATTCAGTAAACTAATCCCAAATGAGTAGAGTTATAGGCACTTCTAAGGCTTTGCAGAAAAAAGTAACGAGTTCAGTTGATAATTCACGCAAAAGTCTCGTCATTCCGTCTATCGTTTGGTACATTTGCCGCACATTTTGTCTCCCCTAAAATACCCATGCCTTCTCAGTTCCGAATTAACAAAATTGTTGAAATTGGTGACACTCTTCACCGCAGTGGCTGTGCTCCTTACAAGCTAGAGAAATACACTCAATTCTATGCAAAAAAGCATGGTGTTGATGTGATGATCCAAGCTACGCCAACTGCGATTAACTATCAATTTCCAGACGATAACAACGCCGTTATTCTTAAGCGTCTAAAGCCTGCGTCAATTAACCTGAGTTTGTTGGCCAATACGATCATTCGTATTAACCAGCCAAGTAGTGAGCCTGTACCAGAGCCTGTCGGCTACTCTAAATTTGTGACTGCACTTGCCAATATGGGTATTCCGCCGGCCTATTTGATGCTGGTGGGCAGTACGTTGGAAGCGGTGGGCTTTTCCGCGTTATTGGGTTTGATGGTTTGGGTATGTCAGCAAGTTCTTCATTCACGTCGCGCTATCGCGGTTGAATTCATCTCGGCACTGTTAACGGGTATCTTCGTGGCGTTTCTGGCGAGCACAGGGTTGCCGATTCCGGTGTGGGCGTTGTGTATCGCCTCGATTGTCTTGTTTGTCCCCGGGTTATCCATAGCCAACGCATTAGAATGTTTGGCGTTTAATGATTTAGTCTCTGGTACCAGCTTGCTAGGGCAGAGTGCCTTAACGCTGATTAAGCTGTTTGTCGGGATTATCATGGGGCTCAATATTGGTGAAGCGATATGGGGACAAGCGGTCTCCATCGACTATACCAATGCGGTACCGATGTGGATGCACATATCTGGCTTGGTGCTGATTTCTGTGTCTATCGGTGTGATGTTCAATGCACGTCCTAAAGACATCTTACTTGGTTTGCCAGTTGCCGTTCTCGGTATGTGGGGACCGTTCTATCTAGGTTTTGATAGTGGTTGGGTTGTCGGTACTTGGGTGACAACGGTTCTTATTACTTTGTACGGAACTTGGATTGCTAAAAAGATGGAGCTCACGGGCTCTATTTATATCGTGCAAGGGATCATCATCTTGGTTCCGGGTAGCCGAGTATTGGTGAGTGCCAGCCAGTCGGTGTTTGAACAATCGATTCTGCCTATCCCGAGTATCGGTTTGTCGGCGTTATTCATGTTCTCTGCAATCGTGGCAGGGCAAATCACCGCTTACTCGATTTACTCACCAAAAGTCGAACGTTAAACCGTTCCGCTTCTCAAGTTTTTAAACAAACACAGCTTAGCGGCTGTGTTTGTTCGTTTTAGGAAGGGCTCTTTTTTTAAAGACAATTAACTCTTCGTAAAACTTGTTAGATTTATGCTCGCTAAGCCTGACAAGAGCCATTAAAATGGAACAAATTCTATTTAAATGAAGTATTAACGTATGTCTCTACCTCCTTGCCCGCAATGCCAATCTGAATATGTCTACCCAGACCAAAACAACCTAATCTGCCCTGAGTGTGCCTACGAATGGAACCCAGAAGAAGAGCGTTTAGAAAGAGAAGCCGCGCGTGTTAAGGACGTGAATGGCGTTGTATTGGAAAGTGGAGATAAAGTTACCTTCATTAAAGATCTAAAAATTAAAGGCAGTTCTAGCGTATTGAAAATTGGTACTAAAGCTGTGATTCGACGCATCAACGAAGGTAAAGATCACCAGCTAGATTGCAAACTGGATGGTGGCGGTGAAATGCTGGTTACGGCGAAGTACGTTAAAAAGCAGTAGTCGATAATAGGTCAAAATTGCGAGTCGCTCCTGGACTAAATAGCGTAGAAGCCGACGGAGAATCAACATCATATGGACATGGTTAAAGCTGCTCTTTCACATTCAACTGCCTTTCATCACTATGTGAATGCCTGTACTGAAGATGGGTTAGATATTTACACGGGCATTTCTGATGGCAGTGATGTCTATTTGGAAAGACGAATTGCTTATTCAAAAGGTGAGGGTTTGCCAGAAGGGTGGACGCCTGCTTCTACTTATTTTTGTTTCGAGTCTGGCCGTATTCTTGGAGTGATAAGAGTTCGTCATGGCACCAGTCCGTACATTCACGATGTCATTGGACATATCGGGTATGAGACCCTGCCGCAAACCAGAGGTCGGGGTATCGCAAGTCATATGTTGTCTTGGGTTCAACGACACGTATTGACCGAAAGCGCTATCATTACCTGTGAGAGGGGCAATATTGCTTCGCAAAAAGTGATTGAGAAGTGCGGTGGACAATTCCTGAATACCTTTTACTCAGAGCAAGATAAGCACGAAGTCTTACGTTACCAACTAGAACCAAAATGAACATTTAAGCGTGGCATTTTTGGTTGTCTCGGGGGCTCTGAATTCCGGCTTAAACGAAAATGAAACCACAGCCAATTATTGTTGGAGGCATTTTGAAGTATTCAACAAGATCTGCTCAGTCATCAGATTATGAATTTCTGTTTGAGCTTAAGAAGGCCGCTGAGTTTGAACCTATCAAGGCCGTATTTGGCTGGGATGAGCAGGTTCAACGAGATATACACGCTGAAGAGTGGGCAGAAGAACGGCCCGAAATCATTGAATATCAAGGCAAAGCGATTGGCAGTGTATTGTTGCAAGACAAAGGCGAACATTTCTATTTTTGCCGATTCTTCTTACTGCCTGAGTATCATGGAAAGGGCATTGGCAGCCAAGTATTGGAAGATTGCTTAACTAAGGCTGACAGCCTCAATAAACCCGTCGAACTTTGTTACCTGCAAGGTAATCGAGTTGGGGAGTTGTACTTGAGGTTTGGCTTTGAAATCACCTCGCAAAACGACCAGTTTGTCTATATGTGGCGTAAATAGACATTCATTCAAAATGATCACACCGTGTCGGTAACTTGATAGGCACCTGACACCCATCTAACGTAAAACCTTGTAAAGCTCCCTATGCTTAATGACTAAGCGATTACACTTAGAAAAGATCGAGCGTAAGGGAGTGTGCAATGAATTATTACCCGACTTCAAAAATTGTGGGTGAACAAAGGTTTGGTTTAGGGCCGAAACTAGGTCAAACAACCTATTATTCTCCTGTAGAACAGTTGGATAAAAAGCCATTCGTTCACCAAGCCATACAAGATTTACCGAGTACCGAATCTACTCTGATTAAAGTAGGACAGAATCGTGTACAACGAATGAAGGCCAAGGGTGACGAACAACAGATGCAAACTATGAAGAAAGAAGCGCAGTCTTTTCTTCGAACGCAGTATCGACAACAAGCTCAAGCTCGCCACCTACAAAGTGTTGAAACGCCTTATGGTTTTCAAGAGCGCATCATTCAGTTTTGGAGCAATCACTTCGCCATCTCGGTCGATAATCGAAAACTGATGCCCTTGGCCGCCAGCATTGAAAACGATGTGGTTCGCCAGCATTGGAATGGTAACTTTGGCGAGATGCTGATGGCTTCTTCTAAACATCCTGCGATGCTTCTGTATCTCGATAATCAACTCTCGATTGGTCCCAATTCAAAAGTCGGAAAGCGCCGTAATAAGGGGCTCAATGAGAACCTCGCTCGTGAGATCTTAGAACTCCACACTCTTGGCGTTGATGGTTCTTACACTCAGCAAGATGTTATTGCTTTAGCAAAAGCCATTTCAGGCTGGGGCATTAAATTCAAATCTCCTGGTGCTGGGTTTCGATTTGCTAATAACCTGCATGAGCCAGGAAGTATCACACTGCTTGGAAAGTCTTATTCTCAATCCGGCGTCTCGCAAGGAGAGTCGTGTTTACAAACCTTAGCGACCCACAAAGACACTGCTGCGCACTTGGTTGATAAGCTTTGTCAGCATTTCATTGGTGACACACCTAAAGAACTCTCAGAGCAAATGGTTGCTGAATATCTGAAAGGCGAGGGAGATTTACTGCCAATCTATCGCTTGTTATTGAACAGCGCTGAGGCGAGTAAACCTAACCCCAATCGTTTTAGACCGCCGAAGGAGTGGCTGTTTGCCGTCCTTCGTAGTGCCGATATTTCTTTAAACGAGAAACAGGCATTCAATGCACTCAACAATTTAGGGCAGCCTCCTTTTAAACCGGGTTCACCTGCAGGCTGGTCGGATCAAGACAGAGACTACAATAGCCCTTCGACGTTGACTCAACGTATGCAAGTTGCGAATAGGCTTGCGTCTGCTGCAATAAAATCGGCTAAAGCGTCAGGACTTAAGCCGAAAGCGGTAGTGGATAAAGTGATCGCGGGTTTATATGGCGATGCTATTGATGAACACACCCAAATTGTATTGAACAAAGCCGACAGTGCTGCAATGCAACTTTCCCTGTTGTGGCTAAGTCCGCAGTTTCAATATCGTTAGGAGTGGGTATGAAAAAGTCAGATTGTTCTCAGAATAAAGCGCCACATAGTATTAACCGCCGCCAGTTCATGGGTATTGCGGCGGCTGTTGGCGTCAGTGCGATGGTGCCATTTCCAAGCTTTGCCAAAACAGGTTCGGACAATATCTTCATTTGGGTATCACTGCGTGGCGCGATGGATGGTTTAAATGTTGTAGTGCCGCATGCCGATTCGGATTACTCTAATTTGAGACCCAACATCGGATTAAAACCAGAACAGTTACTGAAGTTGGATGATTTCTTTGGACTTCATCCATCCCTAAAGCAGTGCCATCAATGGTATGAAAGTAACGAACTCAGCTTTGTGCACGCTTGTTCAACCGCTTATCGCGAGCGGTCACATTTTGATGGACAGAAGATATTAGAGAACGGCACTTCTGACCCGTTTAACACCGTAGGGTGGATTAACCGTTTACTCACGTTGAGCTCAGAAAAATACGATGGAATAGCGATTGATTCGGGCTTACCACTCATCATGCAGGGCGAATCGACCGTGGCAAGTTGGTACCCAAACCGCTTAAAAACACGCGATAAACAAACGGAATTGCTGGAAGAGTTGTTTCAAAGTGACCAAATGTTGTCTTCAAACATTGAAAGTGTCATGAAGATAGATCAATTTGTGGGAGACCAAGGTGTCGGTAAACAGTTTAAATCACTGATGGGTAAAACAGGCGACATATTATCGGCTGATAACGGACCAAACATCGCAGCGTTAGAACTCGGAGGGTGGGACACTCACGCCAATCAAGGCAACGTAAATGGACGGTTGAGTAATCAACTTAAAACTTTGGATGTTGGGTTAACGGCTCTCAAGGCTTCACTTGGTGATCGTTGGCAGAAGACAGTGATCATCGCGGCCAGTGAATTTGGTCGAACAGCAAAAGAAAACGGCACCAAAGGCACCGACCACGGCACTGGCAACGTCATGTTTGTTGCGGGTGGTGCGCTGCCATCGTTGAAAGGAGCGGGTGGTAAGGTTATTGCCAATTGGCCGGGCTTGAGCCAAAGCCAACTATATGAAGGCCGAGATCTTAATCCAACGATTGATATGCGTTCGGTTATCAAGGGCGTGCTCTACCAACACTTATCGGTAGAAGTGAAACAGCTCAACACTATCTTCCCTGATAGTGCCGATATTAGACCGATGAATCTTGTTTAGAGGTTTACCAAGACCCAGTTAGATGCGATTCAGTCGTTTGAATCGCTTTCTATTTCTGACTCGCTTGTTTACGATTTAATCGCCAACAGTGCTCCGAACGTCACTAAGCCAAATCCACACGCTTGATTAAGCCTTTTCTTTGCTCTTAATAGATGCTTTTGCAATGTATTTGACGTAAACAGCATAGCGACAATTCCAAACCATAAGCCGTGAAGAACGATCATGTAAAACCCATAACCGAGCGCGACATGCTGGTTTTCTGCATCAGGTGAGATGACTTGGCTGAAGATGCTCAAGAAGAACAACATGGTTTTTGGGTTGAGTACGTTACATAAAAAGCCTTGGGCTAAATAGCGCCAAACATTGGTGCTTTGTTTTGTATCTTCCATCGGTGCAAGCTTGTTGTCCGCACTCAAGATACCTTTTAGCCCTAGATAAATAAGGTAGGCTGCGCCTGCGTACCTGATCATATCAAACAGCTGCTCATTCTGTGAGATTAAGTAACTGATCCCCAGCATTGAATAACTGATGTGAACACAAATCGCTAAACTCACACCGATTGCAGTCCAAATCCCAGCTTGTCTTCCTTGATTGACACTGTTTTTCAAAACTAAAACGAAATCAGCTCCAGGGCTGATAACAATCAATAATCCCAATACTGCTAGGCTTAACCACTCCATAATGACTCCAACTCTTTATATTTGATGAGCTAGCATTGTATGGTTTTTTATTGCTGCCTATAATCGAAATGAATTCCACCTATCTGTGAGAAAAAATCACACATGAGACATTTGAAAGCATTTCATATTTTCCACGTAGCAGCACATTCGAGCAGTTACAGTGATGCGGCGGATAAACTTAATATCACACATGGCGCAGTGAGTAAGCAGATCAAGGTATTGGAAAATCACTTATCCCAAGTTTTGTTCTACAAACAGGGTAGGAATGTGTGTCTCACCAAAGAAGGGGAATTACTCAAAGGTTACACAGGGCAAGCGTTCCAAGCCTTGGAGACTGGAGTCCATAAGCTTAATCAGTTGAATCATCGAGCGTTGGAAGTCTCATGCGAACCCACATTGACCATGCGTTGGTTAATGCCTCGACTCGGTGATTTCTATAACGAATCCGGAATTGATGTTCGCTTGTCTACCGCAGGTGGGCCTGTGACATTAGGCGCAACGGGATTAGATATGGCAATTCGCCGAGACGACTTCAACGTAACCGAGCACTACAAACAGATTCCGTTAGTCGAAGAATGGGTTGGCCCTGTGTTCTCGCCCGATTATTGGCAACAGGTCAAAGACAAGCTAGCCGATGTGAAATTATTGCACAGCAGCACGCGATTAAACGCTTGGAACCACTGGGCATCTATTACCAAAGATAGCCAATTTGATAGCCGAATGGTGTCGCAAGCTATATCAAACCAGACCTTTGCACACTTCTATTTCTGCTTTCAAGCGGCCGTTGATGGACTAGGAGCGGCTCTTGGTTCCTATCCATTGGTGGTTGATGATTTGAATAGAGGCAACTTAATCGCGCCGTTCGGCTTTGTGCCTTCCGGCCATCAGTACATATTGCTCACACAAGATGACAACTGTAATGAGCCAGAAAGTCCGTTTGTGGTTTGGCTGAAGAATGAGTTATCGCAGTGTGTTCCAACCTTATAGGAACGATAGCCTCCGACCTAGAAGTTGGCTTGTCTTATGTCAGACTCTAGTTCGTTATTGTGGAAATCACTCAATAGGCAAAGACAGCACGCCACCATTGAGTTCGACTTGTTTTAGCCATTCGGTTGGAATTTCGCCATCTTCTTCGTAGAAACACGCCGCTAATACCGCGCCAATCACAATCGCACGCCCGCAGCTGTCACCGCCACATAAGATATTGTCTCGAATACCTTGTTGATAACTCTGAGCACCTGCAATGATGCGAATCAGCAAGGGGAACGCAGCGCTCAATTCACAATGTAATCCAAACTTCTTCGCGGCATCTGTAATCGAAAGCTCTGGACCAGCCAGTGCTTCGTCGATTTGATCGTGTATGAACTTGCTACAAGTTTGTCGCACCATTTCTACCGATTGCAGTGGCGAGTTGCCTTGAATTGCCGCTTGAACCAGTAGAGTGATGGCCTGCGCCCATTCGACGGCTTTGTCGTTATTGTTGGTCACTCGTACCGCACTCTCTACCATTGCAGGTAAGGTGTGAGAGGTGTAAGTACACGCCACTAATGGGATGATCTTTGAGACTGCGGGGAGCTGTGTATCATCCGCGCCACAGGCAGTAATCGGGGCATTTGCCAATTCTAATTGATGGATGTTCAACAAGCTCATACGAGTCGCTTTATCAATGTAGCCTCGCCAACTACCACCAAAATCAAACCAGAAGCGGAAGTGTTTGATGTAGCTCGCTTCGTCGTATTTTTGGTTGTCGACTAGGCTGTCGACCATCGCCAATAGCTGAGCACCATATTGCGATTGTTCACCTGCGCTTTTTCCTTGGTGCGCAAAGTAACCCTTGTCTTGATAATCGAACTGATTCGGAGAGCGAAATTCTGGCTCAAAACCCGCTACGTGTAAGATCCTCTCTTGGTCATATAGCCAGTGCAGCCCCATTGAAGCAGCGTCTCCAACCAATGCGCCGACAACGGCGTAAAAAGCTCTTTCTTTATGATTGTCCATGTTGAGCGATGTCCTTCAGATGAATCAACGTAGTTCGATACGTTAAGTATAGTGATTAGCCGAGCATTTTGCTGTGTTTCTAAGAAGAAATATGAAGGAATAAATCCTGACTGGTCAATAACTTAAACCAATAAGGTGAAATAGATAAGGGTGATGAATGGTCGGGCAAGTCGGCACTTTTGATGAATGACGTTACTGATGGTTAAGGTAAGCACTAGAACGTTGCTCAATCACTTTGAACAGACGTGAAAGCACAAAGCATAAAGCAAAATATACGAAGCCTACAATCAGCCAAATCTCGAAGATCAAACCCGAGGAGTTTGCCATTTCAGTACCAACGAAAGTCATCTCTTGGATCGAAATCAGAGACACAATCGACGTGTCTTTAACCAAAGAGATGGCTTGGCCAGCCAATGGCGGTGTGATGGCCGTTAATACTTGCGGGCCAACCACAAATCGATACTTAGACAACGCCGACAAGCCGAGCGAGTCAGCCGCTTCCCATTGGCCTTTTGGAATACTTTCTAAGCCAGCTCGAATCACTTCTGCGATGTAAGCCGAAGAGAGCAAACCAATACAGATAACGCCAGACGCCAAGTTTTCCCAAAGGTTAGCAGGACCAAACAGAAAGGCTTGAACAGCGTTAATATCGCCGTTGTGTTCACGCAAGATACTTTCTAAACCAAGTAATGGAATCAGTTGGTTAGAAACGAAGAAATAGAATATGAAGACAAAAACCAGTGGTGGGATATTTCGAACCAGCTGGATAAAAATCAGTGCAGGCGTACGAAAGAAAGCAATTTTAGAGTGCCTAGCAACGCCAAGTAATGTACCAAAAGAGAGAGCTAACACCATGCTCCAAACACTCAAGCGCAGTGTCGCGATCAAACCTTGGAAAAAGTAGGGAATATTGCCTTGAGAAGGCGGAATGAAAATCAAGGTAAACGCATCTTCCCAGCGCCACTGGTAGTTAATACCAACAGCGGAACGATAATAAAGCCAGCCTGCAAACACACAAATGACAGCGAGTAACACGCCATCTAAAAGGTTAAGGCGTTGATACCAAGGCTTCATATGAACGTTGGGCTTAGGTGTTGTTAATGCGCTAGTACTACTCACGTCATTCCTGTTTAAACGATAATAATTGATGTGTTGTGAGAGGTGGCTATGAGGTTATAGCTTTCTCGTTGTGTTTAACAAGGCAGCGCAAACACTGCACTGCCTCGATTCACTAGCAATAGTTTTGATTACTGACCTTGAGCAATCTGGTCTTGCCAATCTAGAGTAGAGAACCAGTACTCGTAACGCTCTTTCAACCAACCGTCTTCAGTACGTGCTTTGATCCACTCGTTGAAGAATTCTGTCTTGTCAGTTTCACCTAGGCGAACTGCAAATGCTTCATTACCTTTTGATAGGCGTTCTTCGAATGGAATAAATAGCGTGTCTGCGTTTTTAATCGCTTCGTGTTCTGGTTTCGGGCTAGACGCGATCACCGCGTGTGCGTTGCCGTTTAATACTTCTTGGAATGCTTGAGCATCGTCATCGAACTGTAGAACTTTCGCTTTAGGGAAGGTTTCACGAGCTACTTGAACCGTGAATGCACCACGACGAGCGGCAATTTTCACACGGCGAGAATCAAAATCAGAGATTTGCGTAAAACCTTCTGCTAGCTCTTTATTCGCCGCCAGTTGAACGCCAGAGTGCGAGTAAGGTTCAGTGAACAATACGCTTTTAGCACGAGCTTCAGTGATAGACATACCGCCAATGATTACATCAAACTTGTTCGAAAGTAGAGAAGGGATGATGCCGTCCCATGCCGTAGGAACGAACTCGACTTTCCAACCCGAATCTTCGGCAAGGCGTTTCGCCACGTCGATTTCGAAGCCTACAAGATCGCCTTGTTTGTTACGCATCGCCCAAGGAACAAATGTCGACATACCAACGCGTAGAGAGCCACGTTCATTGATTTTGTCTAAGTTAGGCGTTTCAGAAGCAAGTACAGGCAAACTGACGGCAAGCGCAAGTAGGGCTGTAATTGCGGTTTTAAATAGCTTCATGCTGATAAATCCTTATTGTGTTCGCCAGTTAGCTCCGAGCTTATGCTCAAGCCAAGCTGCAACGGCAGAAAGTGAAAGTGTAAGTGCAAGATAAATGATCGCCACAGAGAACCAAATCTCAAATGGCATCGCGGTTTCAGAAACGATGTTTCTGGCTTCGGTTGTTAGGTCAAAGATAGCCATGACACTCACAATCGAAGAGTTTTTGATAAGAGAGATCACTTCATTAGTCAAAGGCGGCAAGGTGCGTTGCACCACCTGAGGAAGAATCACATCCCAGTAAGTATAGGTCTTTGATAAACCCAAAGATTGAGCTGCTTCAAATTGTCCTCTCGCAATACCATTTAAACCAGCACGGAAGATTTCGGCGGTGTAAGCACCTTGGAAAAGTGCCAAGGCTAAAACGGCAGTGCTAAAACGGTCGAGCCCTAATACGGGGCCAAACACAAAATAGAGCAAATAAATTTGTACTAATAACGGCGTGTTACGAATTAACTCAACATAGCTGGTGGCTAAGGTGCGTCCAACCACAGAATTTGAGTTTCTCAATAGCGCTGTCGTTAAGCCGATGATCAGTGTCGCGACCAAAGAAATCAGAGAGATATTGATGGTAACCAGTAGCCCTTCAACTAATTCAGCAGGCCACCATTCGCCATCTTCATAGAAAGCAATATAGTCCGGCACGCGCTCCCATTGCCAGCTGTATCCCATGGTTTGTGCGCCAGAATCGAGAATCCAAACAACAGCTGTCACAAGTACAACAATTTGTACTAGAGCGGAAAGGGCGGGTTTAATAATTCGAATCAACATCAATAAGTCAGGATCTGATTTAGGAACGCTTGAGTGCGTTCATGTTGAGGGTTTTCAAAGAGCGCTTGTGGGGTATTCGATTCCACAATTTGTCCTTCATCCATGAAGATAACGCGGTCGGCCACTTGTTTTGCAAAGCCCATTTCATGTGTCACACACACCATCGTGATGCCTTCGCTCGCCAGTTCAACCATCACATCGAGCACTTCGTTGATCATCTCCGGATCAAGCGCTGAAGTGGGTTCGTCGAACAAGAGTAATTCCGGCTTCATACACAGAGAACGGGCGATAGCCACACGTTGTTGCTGACCGCCAGAAAGTTGCACTGGATATTTGTTGGCTTGTTCTGCAATGTGCACACGCTCGAGATAGTGCATTGCTATCTTCTCGGCCTCTTGTTTGCTTTTTTTCAGCGTACGAATTGGAGAAAGAGTAAGGTTCTCAAGCACGGTAAGATGGGGGAATAAATGAAAGTGCTGAAACACCATTCCGACTTGACCTGGTGTGTTGAACTTACTCGGGAGTACTTGTTCTAGCACGGAAAGTTCGCCACTTTCGAAAGGTTCTAGCTGATTGATACAACGGATCAAGGTTGATTTACCCGAACCAGACGGCCCGCAAATCACCACTATCTCTCCTTGTTCAATATTTAAATCGATATCCTTTAGGGCATGAAAATCACCATACCACTTGTTAAGTGACTTAAACTTAACCATTTCCTTGAGATTGTTCAAATCGTTGTTCATACCTAGTAAAGAGACAGGTTTACCTTAACAATATAGAAATATTATTGCACATAAAATTAGGGACTTATGAGAATTTAATAGCATCTTGTAGGGCAAATTAAAAAGCAGCGCCCAAAATGAACGCTGCTTGTGTTGTACGAAAGAAAAAAGTAATGGGTTCAGTCAGATGTGAAAATTCATCGTTGTATGACCACTATCTTTGCTTTCTCTTTATTTTCCCGATTCTTAGTGAATCGCAGACTCTAGAATCTCACGTGTTTTCTCAGGTGTGATTGCTTGGTTCTCACCAAGTTGTAGGTAGCCGTGTGATTCAAGTTGAGCGACAACATTGTCAATCGCCGTTGCTTTGTTTGTTTCGTAGCCGTCGAACATGGTTGCTACGTCTAGGCTGTGGTAGAAGGCTTCGATTGCAGCGATTGTGCGTTCTGCTAAATCAGTACCCGCTTCTAGGCCAAATACGTTACGACCCATTTGCTCTAGCTTGCCACGTTTCGCTTCAATTTGGTTGCGAAGTAGTGAAGGTTGAACGATCGCAAGTGAGCGTGCGTGGTCTACGTGCCATAGTGCTGTGAATTCGTGGCCAATCATGTGTGTTGCCCAATCTTGAGGAACACCCGTACCAATCAGGCCGTTAAGCGCTTGGTTTGCTGTCCACATTAGGTTTGCACGCCATGCGTCGTTGTCACGCTCGTCGTATTGCTTACCCAGTACAAGTAGGTTCTTAAGCAGTGTTTCCGCGTAACCGTCTTGAACCATCGCGTCTGTTGGCATAGTGATGTATTGCTCACACACGTGTACCCACGCATCAACTAAACCATTGATAAGTTGGCGTTCAGGCAGAGACTTCATTACATCTGGGTCCATAACCGCAAACTTAGGCTGTACCGCAGGGTTCATGAATGCCAGCTTCTCTTGAGTCTCTTTACGAGTGATTACCGCACCCATGTTAGATTCAGAACCTGTTGCAGGAAGTGTCAGTACCGCACCGATTGGCGTCGCTTCAGTTACTTGGTGTTTGCCCGCTAGGATGTCCCAACCGTCGCCGTCGTATTTAGCCGCTGCAGCAACGTACTTAGAACCGTCGATTACTGAACCACCGCCAACAGCGATAATGAACTCTACGTTTTCTTCTTTAACAAGAGCGACTGCTTTGTCTAGCGTCTCTTTGGTTGGGTTTGCTTCAACGCCAGAGAACTCAATCCAAGAGTGATCTTTTAAAGACTCTACAACTTGGTCGTAAACACCGTTGCTCTTGATTGAACCGCCACCATAGATGACCAGTACTTTCTTTGAAGTATCAACCGCTTGGCTGATAGCGTTGATTTGGCCTTGGCCAAAGTGGATAACAGTAGGGTTAACGTAAGTAAATTGCATCAGAGATTCCTTGTGTAAAGCGAAATTTGTTATTTTGGTTTATTGCTCAATTTCTATATTTGCATATTAGTACAGTAATCTAGGTCAATGAAGAGCTGTTCCTCCAAATAAATTGCCTATTTCTACAAACTTGATATTCTTTCTCTGCTTTAGCTTACTTACTCTTAGCACCTGGAATGGAAAGTCGCCACTTATGAAAACACTCGCTCAGTTATTACAGTCTTATGTAGAACACAAAGGTTGGGATGATCTCGAAGGGATCAGAGAAACTGAAATTAGCGGCGTGTGGTTGTATAGAAGCAGTGGCGGGAATCAGCGTCAGCCATTTACTTACCAGTCTGGCATTATCATGCTGGGACAGGGTAAAAAGAACATCTACATTGGCGAAAGGCCAGTGACTTACGCTGCAGGTGATTATCTTGTGGTGGGTGTGCCAATGCCGTTAGAGTGCGAAGCCTTGCCTGTTAATGGTGAACCATTGCTTGGCTTGTCGATTAGCATTGATTCTCAACGCTTGCATAGCTTAGTCAAAAAGCTCGAAGACCAGGGCTTTCTAGAGAGCTACTGCAACAAGCACAAACAGAACTCGAGTGGCTTAGAATCGACGCCAATGGAAGAGCAAATGCTAGAGAGCTTTACCCGATTGGTGAAAACGCTGCATTGTGACATTGAAGCCAATATATTGGGTGATGCCATGGTGACAGAGATTGTCTACCGCGCATTAACCGGCTCAGAAGGGCGCGTGCTGTTTGATTTAGCTCATCATGATGGCCATTACGCACGTGTCGCCAAAGCGCTTTCTAAAGTGCATGAAGAGTACGACCAAACCATCACCGTTCAATCGCTTGCTGACGAAGCCAACATGAGCGTGTCTGCCTTCCACAATGCATTCCGTAATGTGACGTTTGAATCACCTCTTCAATACTTGAAGAAGGTTAGACTTAATAAAGCTAAAGAGCTGATTCAACTAGAAGGCCTGCGAATCAGCGATGCTGCACGTCGAGTCGGCTATTCGAGCCCATCCCAATTCAGTCGCGAATTTAAGCGCCACTTCAATACGACTCCAAGAGCGGTGTAGTTCTTTATATTGTTGACTGGCGGGAGAAAGTAGAAGGCTTCATTGCTCTAACGAGTTTGTTTAGCCCCATAAAACCAGTCGCTAGAATGCCATACCAATAGAGACGTTAAACGTATCCTCATCAATGTCGAACTCTAGCGGATCGCCGTTCACTTCCCCGCTGTCCACTTGGTAGTTTCTCCACTCCATTTTGAGTTCTGCAAATTTCCATTTAGTCGATACACCGAGGGCGTTGAAATAGGTTGCGTCAGGATTGGCCGCGTCATCAGCCTTGTCGCTGAGCTGAGCGCCACCTATGCCGAAATTGTAATAAGGGCGAACCGTGATGCGTTTAAGGGGGAAGCTGTAACCTGCGCCGACCTTTACAAACGCCATGCCGTCACTGATCGCGTCTTCGTTAATGTCTTCCAACATGTCATCGCGCTTTCTATGCTGGTACTCACCGCCAATCTCAAATAGGTCACCACGAAACATCAGGTCGACGTATTGAGATGAGAGTTTATCACCCTCCTGATACCCCAAGCCGAAAGCAATATCAGCCATAGAGGGAGCGGAAAACCCTGCTAATAGAGCGGCTAACACTCTTGCTTTAATGAGCTTTGTCATTGCCGAATCTCCTTAGTTCAGGGCGTTATATTTCTTATCAATCATGCAGTTTCTCAACACCGTCGCATACATGGCTTTGTTATCTTCTTCAGACTGAGCCCCTGCTCGTCGGCCGCTAACTCTACCGGATACCACACCAATCGCCGCGCCAGTCTTGGCCGCATCAGAGCCAGATCCGCCAGAGATAGCGCCAACAGCAGCGCCAGCCGCCGCCCCTTTCGCTGCGCCTTTTACGCCGCTTCCTTTCTTGGTTTCTGTAGGTGCTGTCAGCGTTGACTCAGCAACACCTTGGCATGTTGCAAGTTCTTGCTGAGCAACCTCAAGGGTCACGTTGTCGTAATTGAATGAAATGTGAGTGGTTGGGTCTGTGATGTAGCCACCACCAGCAAGAGCAGAGAGGGAGGTCATAACTAGGCTCAGGCCTAACAGTTTCGTTCTTTTGTTCACTTTCTAATCCTCAAGTTGATTAAACAAATTCGTTTAATCATTGATATTGAACTCTCTTCGAGGTCGACAAATAGCTTTAAACGTAATGAAGCGATAAGTGATCTTCATGTTTCGTGCATACTATCTTGGCGTGCATATGTTGGATAATGACCTTGAAACATAAGAGTTATTTGTCTGATGCATAACATGTTTCAGCTATGAGCTATTTGCTCAGGCTGTTGTGAGAGAGCAGGCTTAGAAAAGGGACAACTTATGAGAACATCACTCCCTTGTTAATCAAGATGAGCAAATGTATTGAATTGTAGGTAATTTCAGTATGTTGGTATTTGAATTTCTAATTTATTATTAATGTATTTATATAGTAAAAGCGCTCTAAAATAATTAGTTATTTAGGTTAAGACTTTATGCACGTATATAAGAATAAAAATAAAACAATACAGTCAGTAAGCGGTTTTTAAGAACTTTAGTGTGAACGACCTATCAAATTCTTTATAAATTACCAAAATTATTCCTCACTCTATCTGAGAGAGTATTCATAATTGTTGAATATATTCAAAAATAAAAAGAATTTATTATTCGGTTAGCGCTCGTATTGCGGATAATTAGTCGTGTTGTGACTAATTATTCTGTAACGTGCTGATTTATAGTCAAGTGATAGCCTGACGGTTATCACGTTTCTCCTAAAACAATTAAACTAACATGGCGCTACTTTAATCATTCTTCCAAATACGATTGTTAAATATAAATACGTATACCTATTTTATTAAAAGGATAATACCGATGAGTAGCGATATCATTAAAATTTCAAGAAACACTGAAAACGCACCAATTAATTCTGTATCTACACAAACGGTCGCTTTTTCTCATTATAATAACTTTTCTGCTCAACTTCCGATTGACCCTAAAACGGGTGAAATAGTCATCGGTGATATTAAAAATCAAGCCACACAATGTTTGAATAATATTAAAGCGATTGTTGAAAGCATCGACCATGTTATGGATGATGTCGTGAAGATTCATGTTTTCGTTAAGAATATTTCTGATATCGATGCTATTGATGAAGTTTACAAAAGCTTCTTCCACAACAGCCTGCCAACACGTACTGTCGTGGGTGTCGCTGCATTGCCAAACAGCGATGCGCTGGTTCAAATGGATGCTCTCATTTCTAACGGTGAAGGTACTAAACCACAAGCTCCTTGCGCTCTAATCAAGGTCTCAAGAAATACGGATAATGCACCTCAAAGTGCTGTGTCCACGCAGACTGCAGCCTTTTCTCACTACAACAATCTTTCAGCTCAGTTGCCTATAGATGTAGCCACAGGTGAGTTAGTTGATGGTGGTATCAAAGCGCAAACAGCGCAATGTCTATCAAACATTAAAGCTATTCTAGAAAGCATCGGTCATGTCATGAATGATGTGGTTAAAACGACTATCTACCTAAAAAATATCGCAGATGCGGAAGTGGTAAATGAAGTATGTGCTAAATTCTTCCCAAGCTACGTACCTGCTCGTACCGTTGTTAATGCCGCTGAATTACCAATGGGTGCTTTAATTCAAATTGATACATCCGTTTCACATGGCGACGGTACACCGCCGCAATTACCAGAAGACACTTGCTTACTGGTTATTGAAGCTAAGAATACCGATGCTGCGCCATTTATGCCTTATTCGCATACTGTGGCTTTCTCTCACTACAATCATATTTCAGGACAATTACCTTTAGACCCGAAAACAAATGAAATTGTTGCTGGTGGTGTAAAAGAACAAGCTGAACAATGTTTAAATAATATTAAGGCGATAATAGAAAGCGTTGACCATAGCATGGACGATACGGTGAAAATTAATATTCAACTTAAGGATATTTCAGATATTGATACGGTAAACGAAATCTACACCACATTCTTTAGCGCTGAGCTGCCTGCAAGAACGGTAGTAGGGGTTTCAGAAATCCCAATGAATGCTTTAGTACAAATTGATGCTGTCGTTTCTAACTGTGAAGGGACACCTCCACAAGACGTTGTTGCATAAATCAATTGAACCCTTCTCGATAATATCGATCAGATCTCGGTTTAGCTTCTAAATAGGGAGCAAACTCAACAGGCCGAGATCTGATCCGTTCACCTCATTACTCAAGTCCATCGAAGCTACACACCTAAGCTTATCCTGTAAACATGGTATTTATAAGGTTGAAGTGTTTTAATATGAAAAACAGACGCTTAACGTAATAAAGAAAACCAGTTTATGCAATTTCGAGCCATTTTACTGCTATGCCTTACCCTAATAGGGTGTTCGTCCAATCAAGAGTTGGTACCCGACCCAACAACCATCACGCTATTTTATGGTGATACATCCATCTCCGCGGGTGTTTTAGAAGATAAAACATTCAATTCAGTCCTTGCCGATAGGGTTGAAAGCGTTACGTTTTCGGGCTCAATATCAAAGCAAGACTCAGGCTATTTTGTCGATATGTTAGTGATTCGAGAAACAAAAGAGCCACGTTCAACACGACAGCTGAACACCTCGCTTCTAATGAAACCGGGAGAGTTAGTAGATGTTGGCGGCGTGAATAACGATGTGTTCAGGGTAATCCTTGAGTAACAAAAATAAAGTGTTCAATTAATCTGATTTTTTGCTTTACCTCAACCTAACTTCAAGTCTTAAGCTTCTCTTACTGATTAAGAAGGAGCTTATTATGCAAAATAATTACGTAAAAGAACTCGCCGTTAAAACTTACCAAGAAGACCTTCAGAAAGAGTACATTAAATCTCGGGCTCGGCCATTCCACGCCCCGAGTTTTATTAGCGGGGTGTTGTTGTCAGTTGTGCTGGTGGGACTGTTTTAATTTATGCAGAATCTTTGATCCATTACCAACTCTCCAACACATCTGTTTGATGCACTTTAATGCATACGGCACAATCGCTTAGGTTGAATTGTGACGCTAATGTCGAGAGGAAGTGAAGTATGGCAAGTCCAAGAGTATTAAAGTCACAGATTACTGATATTACGTGTGGCGAGAATGTGACTATCATCGAACCAAGCAACGTTTATGGCTGTGAGCTTAAAGATGATGTGTTCGTTGGCCCCTTTGTTGAGATTCAAAAGAACACTGTGATAGGCGCGAGAAGTAAGATTCAATCTCACACCTTTATCTGCGAGTATGTGACCATTGGAAGTGACTGCTTTGTTGGTCACGGAGTCATGTTTGCCAACGATTTATTCAAAGAGGGCAGGCCAGATCCTAACCCAGATAGTTGGGGACGTACCTTGATAGCTGACAACGTCACGATCGGTTCTAACGCTACGGTTCTGTCTGTGAGCATTTGTGAAGGTGCAGTAATCGGCGCGGGCAGTGTGGTAACGAAAGACATCACCGAAAAAGGTATCTACGCAGGTAACCCAGCCAAGAAATTAAGAGATTTACCGTAAGTCTGAATTAATAAGCCGTGGTTCATGAATCATAAGGTGCGGCTTTTTAGTGAAACATTAGAGTATTTGTTATGGATGTATTTTTACACTTACTTCAACCGCATGACGCGAATGCGCTCTTGGATTTTGAGGTCGAAAATAGAGAGTGGTTTGAGCAATTTGTTCCAGCGAGGGAAGGCCGTTTCTATTCCTATGAGGGTGTTGCCGAGCAAATTACGAGCTTTCTCACTGAATATAAGAACGGCGAGATGATCCCTATGTTGATCAAAGACGCCAATGGCATTGTCTGTGGAAGAATCAACATTCGCGATATCGACCAAAGCTCTGAAAGTGGAGAGCTAGGCTATCGAGTTGGTCATTCCTTTGCTTCAAAAGGCATTGCGTCTAACGCAGTAAAGCAGCTTCTAGACTATTTGACGCAGCAGACCAATCTTAAATATGTTGATGCCTATGCGTTAGTAGGTAATGTTGGCTCAAATAAAATCTTATCCAATACAGACTTTGAGTTAGTTGAGCGCGTTGAGAGTTACGCGGTGTTCAAAGGAGAACATAAAGATGCAAATTATTATCGTAAGGTTTTAGCTGACTAGGTGACTATCAGTGCCTTATACATTAGAAGCTGGCAGCGTCCTTCTAGCCAGCTTCGAGCCTTTTTATTTCAAGGTTTAAGGGTACTTCTAGGTTTTGGCCATTTCTAGATTTACAGTTACTTTTGAGGTTTGTTACGTTCGATTACGCTAATTGCGATCGCTAAAAACAGGATATCTTTCACTAGGAAGAAGTTAGTGACTAAGATGCCATCCGATACTTTCCAAGCGTTTGGCGTTGTAATCAGGAAGCTGAGTGTCACAACAAAGATAGCCGCTGCTGCAATGCCTGAATAGAAGGCTACTGTCGGCTTCTTAAATCCAACGATCAATCCAATCGCGACAATGATCTCCGCGCCACCCACCATGTTAGACACAGCTTGTACTGAAAACAGATTGTAAAGCCAGCTCATTGCAGGGTGGTTTGCGATTAAAGGCTCGATAAGCATCGCTTCGGTTGGCGTAAACTTATAAATACCAATCCAAGCGAGCACTAATGCTACTCCAACCACTCCAAGGTTATATCCCACATTACTCTGTTTTAAATCATAGGTTTGAACATGCATAAAAATACTCCATTTAATAAAATCCCTGAATATGACCGCAAGAGCTCAGATTAAATTTCGCGCCGTGAATAATACTTAATATATTTATCTAAAAACTTAATAGGTAACGACTTATTGTCTCGATAGGAACTTGAAGGCTGGTGATGTTGAGAACCAAAGCAATGGGTAGGCGATAGTGCTGTTCAAAAGGTAACGCGAGCTTTGCAATTTTTGTTTTCAATATTCACGATTTGGATTAGATTACGCTGATGTTCACCCTAATTATAAGAAGAGTATAACCAGTGAAAATTCATAGAATTAACCCGACCAAGCGTTGGTCTGATGTGACTGTTTTTAACGGTATTGCGAGCTTTGTTGAAGTACCAGAGACGGATACAACGGCAGGAATTAAGAGTCAGGTTCAGCAAATCTTCGAACAAGCTGAAGAAATGATGAGTTTGGTAGACAGTGATAAATCTCGCGTATTGTCAGTGACTATTTACCTAACGGATTTCGCTAACTTTGATGCACTGAATGAAGTGTGGGAAGCGTGGTTCCCTGAAGGTTGCGCCCCAAGCCGTGCATGCGTGAAAGCAGAACTTGCTAATCCTGAACTACTGGTTGAAATGTCATTCATGGTTGCTGCGGGTGGAAAGTTTCAATAAGCCGAACTATCGGTAGAACTAAGCTTCGTCGATACATGTAACGAACAGATAAAACAAAGCCACTCAGGTGAATCACTTGAGTGGCTTTTTAGTGTTCTAGGTTATCTGAAACTAAATCGGATTAGGTATTAAGCGAGACCTTGATCTCTTGCCATCTGCTTCGCGATCTTCGGAGCGTGCCATAGACACGGCAGTAAGATGAACGAAACAGGAACCGCAGTGATTACAATGAACGACTGTAGGGCAGAAATGCCGCCAGAGCCCATTGAGATAAGTGCAATTGCTACCGCACCCATGATGATACCCCAGAAGGTACGTACGGCTGCGTTCGGCTCTGTTGTTCCTGTCATTACCACACTGATTGTGTAAGTCATTGAGTCACCTGTTGTCACGATGAACGTGGTCGTCAGGATCAAGAACAAAATCGCAATCAAAGTAGGAAACGGCAGTTGTGCTGTAATTGCTAGAAGAACAGCTGGAAGGTTAAAGCCTTCGAACGCGTTAGAAATCACACCTGGGTTCTCTAATTCAAACGCTAGACCACTACCACCAACGATGCTGAACCAGAAACACGTTACAAGCGGTGCAACGATGCTGATAGAAACGATCATTTGGCGAATAGTACGGCCACGTGAGATGCGAGCAATGAAGATAGCCATCATTGGGCCATAACCTAAGAACCAACCCCAGAAGAATACCGTCCAGCCGCCTAGCCATGCTGTATCTTGGCGGTATAGCGCCATTGGGATGAAGTTATCAACCATTTCGCCCATACCTTGCAGGTAGCCATCAACGATGAAGCTCGTTGGGCCTACTAGCAGAATGTAGCCGATTAGGCACACTGATAAGATGATGTTGTAACGGCTTACCAGTTGGATACCTTTGTTCACGCCACTCAATGCAGACAGTGTGTACATTGCGATAGCAAAGATAATAACAACACTCTGAGTTGCAAAGCTGTCTGAAATGCCAAACAGTTCGCTTAGCGCGTAGCTGATTTGTAGGCCAAGGAAGCCGATAGGGCCGATAGTACCTGCGGCTACAGCCACGATGCTGCATGCGTCGACAACGTTACCAACCCAGCTGTTAATCGCTTTGTCGCCAAGTACTGGGTAAAGCAGAGTGCGAGGCTTAAGAGGAAGGCCTTTGTCGTAATGCAAGTGCATTAACACGATGGAAGACAAACCACCTAAGATTGCCCATGCAAGGAAACCCCAGTGCATGAAAGATTGTGATAGAGCATTGAACGCCATCGCTTGAGGATCTGCGTTGCCATACAGTGGCGGAGCTGAAACAAAGTGAGCGATAGGCTCTGCGGCTGCCCAGAACACACCACCGCCGGCTAGCAGCGTACATAGGACGATAGACATCCATTTAAAGGTGGTCATTTCAGGTAGGGCAAGCGTTCCTAAGCGAACGTGGCCGGTGCGACCTAGTGCAAGCACTAAACCGATAATGAAGTTGAGAAGTAGTAGGACTTGCCAGAAAGCACCGAACCACTTAGTTGAATAACTAAAGCCGATGTTTACAAGTTCGGACAACACGGAGGTGTTGGTGAAGGCTAGGATGACAAAGAGGGTTAAAAAACTGCCACTAAGCCAAAAGACTGGGTTTCCGAGTTCCAGTTTTTCACCCAAAGATTGAGCTTTATTGAAATCGATAGAAGTAGATTCTGCGTTGATGTTTTCGTTGGCGACTTGCGTCAAGTTGGACATTATTTCTTCGCTATATTTGGCTCTTTCAAGCCTATGTATTTCTCCCACACTTGCATAGAAATGTGAGGTTCGTCAAAAAAGCCGCCGATACTAACACATTTGTTATCAAAAAGTGGGCGAATTCCCAAAAGAATCCCAAATCGCCTTTAAATCACTACTTTTTGGCTAGTTTTGATACGAATTTTTTTCTCAAATCCAAATCCCACTTCTGATTTTTGAGACGTTATTTTTTAGCTTTCCGAAATAAATTAATATTAGTTGTTGGTGCAAAATAAGTGTCGACTCATTGCATGCTATAAACAAATTAATGCGAGTCATTTTATAAATACTGAATATTTTAGGTGTTAAATTGGCGCTGTTACCTACAGTTGTTTTGCGAAGAGATTTAAGTGGCGAGGAAAGTCCCATTTAAATTAAACATCTTGAAACAACAACTTAAGGGATAGCTAACATGCACCTAAATCAAGGAAGAGTGGCCAAGAAGGTTTTTACACTCAGTACGCTCACCGCGTCATGCTTAATGGCGTTCAACAGCTATGCGGCTGTGGATTGCTCAACATTAGAAACGTGGGACTCTGCCACTGTATACACAGGTGGTGATCAGGTTTCACATGACGGCAGTGCTTATACGGCAAATTACTGGAATCAAAATAACAACCCAAGCCAATTTGAAGGCGACTACGCACAATGGAAGAAAGTCGATGTATGTAGCGGCGACGGAGGTGGCGGTACGCCGAATGAAGTACCAACGGCTTCATTAACGGCACCCACTGCTTCTGACGTGATCACTGAAGGCGACAATGTTGTGTTGAGTGCAACAGCGCTAGATTCTGATGGCAGTGTGGCTTCGGTTGAGTTCTTTGTTGATGGCACATCAGTTGCGGTAGTCACAGCGGCACCTTTCGAAGCGACTTGGGCTGCAACGTCGGGTAATCATCAGGTTTCTGTTGTTGCAACGGATAATGAAGGCGCAGCAAGTGTTGCAAGTGCGGTTTCTGTCTCTGTTGATTCAGCACAACCAGGGAATGAAGCACCGACAGTTTCAGTTGCACTTTCAGTGACATCTGTTGATGTTGGTGGTGTAGTCACACTGACAGCAACGGCAGCAGATAGCGATGGCACGGTTGATAAGGTTGATTTCTACGTAGCGGGTGCTCTTGTGGGTACAGCAGCAACGAGCCCTTACACGTTAGATTACACAACGACTCAAGCGGGTTCTTTAGCGGTTTACGCGAAAGCAACAGACGACCAAGGTGCGACTGTAGATTCTGCGTTGGTATCGTTGACTGTGAACGGCGCTCCAACAGTGAGCACATGTCGCCCTGATGGCTTGTATCAAACTCAAGGTGTCGATGTTCCTTACTGTACGATTTACGATGATGAAGGCCGTGAGAAAATGGGCGCGGATCACCCACGTCGTGTCATTGGTTACTTCACAAGTTGGCGTGCAGGGGATGACCCACAAGCTGCTTACTTAGTAAATGACATCCCTTGGGAACAACTTACACACATTAACTACGCTTTTGTGAGCATCGGCTCAGATGGCAAAGTAAACGTCGGTGATGTGAATGATCCTGAAAACGCTGCGGTTGGCAAAGAGTGGCCGGGCGTGGAAGTTGACCCTGCATTGGGCTTTAAAGGTCACTTTGGTGCATTAGCGACAGCGAAGAAAAAACACGGCGTGAAAACGCTAATCTCAATCGGTGGTTGGGCAGAAACCGGTGGTCACTTTGCCACTGACGGCAGCCGAGTGGCTGATGGTGGTTTCTACACAATGACAACCAATGCCGACGGATCTATCAATCATCAAGGTATCGAAACATTCGCCACTTCCGCTGTTGAAATGCTTCGTAAATACCAGTTCGATGGTCTGGATATCGATTACGAATACCCAACCTCAATGGCGGGTGCCGGTAATCCTTACGACAAAGACTTCATGGAACCACGTCGTCAATACCTATGGGCTTCATATCAAGTGTTGATGAAAGTGCTACGTGAGAAGCTCGATGCTGCCTCTGCGCAAGATGGCAATCACTACATGTTAACGATCGCGGCGCCTTCTTCTGGTTACCTGTTACGCGGTATGGAAACATTCGATGTGACCAAGTATCTCGATTACGTGAACATCATGTCTTACGACCTTCACGGTGCGTGGAACGATCACGTTGGTCATAACGCAGCCTTGTTTGATACAGGTAAAGATTCAGAGCTAGCGCAGTGGAACGTATACGACACGGCGGCTTACGGTGGTATTGGTTATCTGAACACGGATTGGGCTTACCATTACTTCCGTGGTTCTATGCCAGCAGGCCGTATTAACATTGGTGTGCCTTACTACACTCGTGGTTGGCAAGGCGTAACGGGTGGTGAGAATGGTCTTTGGGGCCGAGCAGCACTGCCAAACCAATCTGAATGTTCAGCGGGCACTGGGGAAGGCGAGAAAAACAACTGTGGCCATGGCGCTATTGGTATCGATAACATGTGGCATGATACCGATCCAAAAGGTAACGAAATGGGCGCGGGTTCTAACCCAATGTGGCACGCGAAGAACCTAGAGAAAGGTATTTGGGGTTCTTATGCTGACGCTTACAAGCTTGATCCAGTGAATGATCCTTCAGATGTTCTAACGGGCACTTACACGAGAAACTATGACAGCGTGGCGGTTGCGCCTTGGTTGTGGAACGCAGAGAAGGGTGTATTCCTTTCGACGGAAGATAAACAGTCTATCGACGTGAAAGCGGACTACGTTATCGACAAAGAGATCGGCGGCATCATGTTCTGGGAACTAGCAGGGGATTACAACTGTTATGTACTCGATGCGAATGGCAATCGAACGTCTATCGATACAACTGAACAAGCGTGTAATAGCGGTAACGGTGAGTTCCACATGGGTAACACCATGACGAAAGCTATCTACGATAAGTTTAAGTCTGCGACTCCATATGGAAACAAGGTAGCGACGGGTGCTATTCCAACAGAAGCATTAGATATTTCGGTATCGGTTGGTGGCTTCAAAGTTGGTGACCAAAACTACCCAATTAACCCTAAGATCACGTTTACAAACAACACAGGGCAAGCACTTCCGGGCGGTACCGAGTTCCAATTCGATATTCCTGTGTCTGCGCCTGATAATGCAAAAGATCAATCGGGTGGTGGTTTGACGGTGATTGCTTCAGGTCATACTCGTGCGGATAACATCGGTGGATTAGATGGAACCATGCACCGAGTAGCGTTTACTTTGCCGACATGGGAAGAGCTTCCTGCTGGCGGTGTGTATGAGCTAGATATGGTGTATTACTTACCAATCTCAGGCCCTGCTAACTACGCGGTGAATGTCGGTGGCGTTGATTACGCGTTTAGCTTCGAGCAGCCAGATCTACCATTAGGTGATATCAGTTCAGGTGGCGGTAACCCTGGCGATGGCGGCACCAACCCTGGTACATGTGATACAGCTGGTTTAGCGGTTTACCCAGACTTACCTCAGAAAGATTGGGCGGGTAACCCAAGCCATGCAAACACAGGAGACCAAGTGGTTCACAACGGTAGTGTTTACCAAGCAAACTGGTGGACAAGTTCTGAGCCGGGTAGCGATGGTAGTTGGACTCAGGTTTGTTCCTAATTTAATGCTAAGCAATCTATTTATAGACAATAGAGCGTAGTAATAGGTAATAAATGCGAATGCTTTTAAGTCTATTTATCAGGGCTTTAGTATAAATAAAGTCATCAATTTAAACGTAAAATCAAAACGCCGAACTGAATCCAGTTCGGCGTTTTTGTTATAAATCACAGATTGCGTATAGAAACCCTTAAAAATATCGACACTCGTTCAGTAAAAAACAAAAACATGATATAAAACAGTCTGTATATAAGAGAAGTCACAGCGTTACCTGAAATTATAAATCTACGGGGTAATCTTGAAAGTCAGACGTAAATACATTCTTAATTTTTCAATTGCGCTCGCCGTCGTGTCGATGATTCTTTCTGCCTTTCAATTTAATCGAACTGAAAGGTCATTGTTGGAATCTAACCAACTGTTTTTTCGTACGATTGTGAACGCGAGTTACGATATTGTCGACACCACAGTTAATGAGGCGATAAAGACATATCTTAAAGGAATTACGGATACCGTTGCGTCTCATGTATGGCATACCACGCCAGAACAAGAAGTTGAACAGGTAAGCCAAATTGCCCGTGAATTGCACATTGGACAATCGGGTTATATCTATTTGATGTCACCACAAGGCGTCCACCTTTATCATCCATTCTTGCAAGGTAAGAAGCGCGGACATCTTACTCATATCCAAAAACAGCTCACTATTGACTCTGGCATGATCGAGTACTTTCACGCTAATCCTCATGAAATAAGCCGTAGAGCCAAAGTCGCCTATTCGATGAGGCTCCCGAGTGGCAACACTTTGGTTGCGACGACCTATAAAGAAGAACTGATGTATTTGGTCGATCTTGAAGGTTTAAAAGACAAACTTAGAAAGTACGCGTTTGGTGATAGCGGATATGTGTACATTGTCGATCTGCAAGGTAACTTAGTGCTTCATCCGGATTATGAGCATAAGTCATTGAAATCCTTAATAGGTTACTCGTCTGAACTGCTTATTGATCGAATCGCCACCAAACCAGAAGGTCACTTCATCTACTCGATTTCCAGTGATAGTGGCACGACCAACAAAAACATCTTCTACAAGTTTTACCCTTATCTTAATTGGGTCATTTCTGCAGGTATCTTAGAGCACGAGCTTAACCGAAATCATAGCCTGTTGTTTATTAGTTTGGTGGCTTTGGTTGTAAGTTTGCTGAGTATTATTGTCGTGTTGGTGCTTTATCTGCGGCATCGTCATCTTAAAATCTTGGATGTGGCAAGCCTCGATTACCTTACTGGGCTTCCTAGCCGAAGGAGTTTTATCGAGCGGCTAAAACTGAAAATTACTCAGAATTCACCTTATCCGATAACGAATATCGGCGTCATCTTGCTTGATATTGACCATTTCAAACGGGTCAACGATCAATACGGTCACGCTCAAGGCGATCAAGTTATCTGTGCGGTCGCAAAGTCACTTAAGAGATTTGTTAACCGTCGTCGTTTGATTGCACGCTATGGCGGCGAAGAGTTTATTTTGGTGACGTTTGATTGTGATGAACATGAGTTATTCGAATTATCAGAGGCGTTACGGCTATATGTTGAGCAACTTCAAGGCTTGGTGTCGCCAGTGACAATCAGCATTGGGTGTTGTCATACTCAGGCACTGACTGACATTGAAACCGCTATCGATAAAGCCGACAAAGCGCTTTATCAAGCAAAAGAGAGCGGGCGTAACAACACTCAAGCGTATCGAGAGAACGAATATCGCGTTGCTTACATGTGAGCGGTTGAAACCCTCGATGCGCGTAAACATTTGATGCACACAAATCGTGCTTTGAGACCGACAGAGACAAAAAAGCCCAAACAGATCACTCTATTTGGGCTTTTTCAGAATTATTTGAAAGGCTAATCGCTAATTTAAGCTTTCGCTGCTTTCATCGCTTCCGTTTTTTTTTCCTTTTGCATTTTTGCAAGGAAGTAGATGTTTACACAAGCGATAAAGCCGTTGGTGGCTGCAACTGGCCATGCGTCAATCATGATGCCGTATGCTGTGAAGAGTGCACAGCCAATAAAGTTAAGGACACGCAGACGAACGATATCTTTCATTGTTAATGAAATTGCGACCATAATAGACGCAGCGTAACCTAAAATTTCAACCATATTGAATTCCATTGTTTGACCCTCTTAAATTTGCCGATACTTTGTCGGTACCAATTCTTCTCTTCATGAGATGATTGAGGAAGCTCCGTGCCTCGAATGGTCTGGTTTTGTTTAACGGGATGAACTATACCAACTCTGTTTTTGTGATTAAACCCCCAAAACGGACAGAAGTGAAGGTTAGCGATTACGCAAACGTTTAATGACCTTTCTATTAACATAATTACTATTTATGTTGGAGGTTAAATTGATAGTTATTCTTATATAGGTAAGGAAGTCTCGAATGATAAAGCGATCCATTTGTGCAACAAAAAGCATAACAAAAGCAGCACTATTGGCTTTGATGGCTATTGGGCTGACCGCATGCACCACGCAAGAAATACCACCCTCGCACAATTATGGTGTGGTCACTAGCGGTGACTTTGATTTTATGAAACACGGCGTGATGACGTACTCTTGGTACCCTGAATCAGAAAAGGTTTACCTTTCTCAAAAATACGATGAAACCGTGGTGACCGATTTAGTGCGTGATTCGATTCAAGAACAGCTCTCAAGTAAAGGTTACCAGTTAAAACAGGATGGTGTCGGCGATGTTGTTGTAGGCTTTGGATTAGCGGAAGAATCGGAACTGAACGATGAATCAATCTTCGATGCGATTAAGCTATCTACTGGTGTGCCATTTTACGATGGTGAAGGTAAAGTTGCGGAGAAAGGATCGTTGTACATTGCGTTTTTCGTACCTAACTCTGAGGTCGTACAATGGCAAGCATTAGCACAGTCTGGCATCCAACCCGATTTAGAGCCAAGCGAGAGCAAACAGCGTATTACTGGCTTTGTTGAAATGTTATTTAGACGTATGCCTGAGCGATAGAATTAGGCGTTAGATGTATTTGTTGAGTCAATATTAGTTGTTGAAAATATGGTCAGATCGCAGATTATACTTTTTTATTTGTAACGAATGGTACAAATACGTAAAGCAACGTAAAGTTCGCGCTTCTTTTGCTAGCATTTGTCTATACTGCTCAAAACGTTAACTTAGGTTTGATTCAATGAAACTGTTTTCCAAATACTCTCTCCCTCTATTAAGTATATTCATTGTAAGTAACGCAGCGATGGTAAGTAATGCAGCTATCGCAGCACCTTCTATAGTACCGAGCCCACCTAGCCTAGGCGCAAAAGGGTATGTGTTAATTGATTTTAATTCTGGTGATGTGCTGGTAGAAAAAAACGCACACACTAAGTTAAACCCAGCGAGCTTGACCAAACTGATGACCAGCTATGTGGCAGGTCAAGAGATGAAGCGAGGCAACATTTCTGCTGATGATCAGGTACGAATCAGTGAAAATGCGTGGGCGAAGAACTTCCCAGACTCCTCAAAAATGTTCATCGAAGTAAACACTGATGTAGCAATGATGGACCTTTATCGTGGTTTGATTATTCAATCAGGTAACGATGCGAGTGTTGCGATTGCGGAACACGTTGCGGGCTCGCAAGATGCATTCGTCGACCTGATGAACTCTTGGGCGACCTCTCTGAAGCTAGAAAACACCCATTTTGCCAATGCACATGGTTTAGACGCTGACGATCTCTATTCGACTCCTTATGATATAGCGCTACTCGGTCGTGCCATTATTCGTGATTTACCGGATGTGTATGGCTTATACAGCGAGCGCTCTTTTAGTTATAACGGCATCACACAGCACAACCGTAATGGCTTGTTGCGTGATAGAAGCTTAACCGTTGATGGCATGAAAACGGGCTACACCTCTGGTGCTGGCTACAGTTTGGCAAGTTCAGCGACACAAGGTGAGATGAGACTTATCGCGGTTGTGATGGGCGCATCAAGCGTTAAGAGCCGTGAATCAGACAGCAAACAGCTGTTGAGCTATGGTTTCCGTTTCTTCGATACACTAAACCCGCACAAAGGCGGCGATCAAGTGGCTGAAGAGAAGGTATGGTTTGGTGAGCAAGACACATTGAAACTAGGTGTGGCAGAAGACACGTTCATTACGTTGCCTAAGTCGGACAGTAAAAAGCTGACTGCATCTATCGAGCTTAGCTCTGAGCTGAAAGCGCCAATTGCAGAAGGTCAAACTCTAGGTGTGGTTCATTACACCGTTGATGGCGAAGATGTTCAAACTCAGCCTTTGATCGCGCTTGAGGCGGTTGAACAGGGCGGGTTGTTCAAACGTTTAATGGACTACGTTAAGCTGTTCTTCGCGAGCCTATTCTAAATAGAGCTTGTGGCGATAAGCCGCGCTGAAAAGTCGAAATATTATGGGTGTTGTGAGTGAATCACAGCGCCCTTTGTTATTTCTACATCAATGAAAACGCCGCGCCGCACTATCTTTATTAGCCGTGGCGGGCGGTTTCGATTACTATACGCAAAATTTAGCAGTGTAGTCACTTATGACGATAGAGATAAAGAACGTAACCGAACCCGAAGTAACCTGTGCCAATTGTCAGGCATGCTGTTGTCGTTTAGAGGTTATGATCATCACAGATACGGGCGTACCTGAAGAGCACATCGCTTACGATGAATGGGGCGGAGAAACCATGAAGCGCTTAGATGACGGCTGGTGTTCTGCGGTAGATAGAGAAACACTGATGTGTACTATCTATGAAAACCGACCATGGATCTGTCGTGAGTTCGAAATGGGCTCTTATGAATGCGTTGATCAGCGCAAGGATGTAATGGGCTAGGACTTTATCTTAGCTATCGATCTCAGTTGAGCTCTAGCTGTTCTTAGAGCTTTAACTATTTCTTGAACTCAAATACTCCGCAAGAAAATCGATAAACACTCGGATTCTTTGGGGCAAATAGTCGCTCGCATGATACACCGCGTACATTGGTAACTGGTCATTACTCCAATCTGTCAACAACCGTATTAATTCCCCTTTCTCTACAAACTCTTTACCCATCCAATTCGGCAAAGCGACAATACCTAAACCTTGACGAGACATCTTAAGCAGCATTTCTGGGCTGTCTGAAGTGAATATTTGATTTACTTTAATACTGCTGGCTTTGTGGCTCTTGTCGGTAAAACGCCACTCATTCGCAGGCGTCATCAGTGAATAAGTTAAGCAGTGGTGTTTGATTAATTCTTGAGGCTGTTGCGGTGCTCCGTGTTTCTCTAGGTATTCGGGTGAGGCGAAGTAGTGAACTTTGTTATTAAACAGCAAGCGCGCTTTTAGCCCTGAGTCTTTCAGCTGTGATGCGCGGATGGCGACATCAATATTGTGTTCATTGAGATTAACGATACGGTCGTCAACACTGAGATTAATCCGTATACCCGGGTGCTGTTCAATGAATGCTTGAAGCGGTTCACTGAGTAACATGGTTGAAAAGGCACTTGGGGCGGATATTTTTAATTCACCTTCTACAGACTCGGTTTCTCGTTTGAGCTGACTTTCTATTGCGGACATTTCTTCTAGGAAGCGGACACAATAAGTGAGGTAGTCTTTGCCTGCATGGGTTAGGGATATTTTGCGACTGTTTCGTTGAAACAGCGTCATTCCTAAATCACTTTCTAACCACGCAATCTTTTTACTGACGGCACTTTGTGTCATGTCGAGTTTATTGGCAGTAGCAGTAAAACTATTTAGCTGCGCAGTTTCCACGAAGATACGAATACACTCAATTTTATCCATTCCACTTGCCTTATGTCTGCTATCTAAACTCAACCATTCCAAATTGGAATCTTAACTATCATAAAATTAGCATTTATCGCTCGATTTATGAATGGTTAAATAATCCCACTGACGTTAATAATTCTTAAGAAAGGTGGCAATATGATTTCATTGGTGAGTGTATTACTGGTGGTGTTCTTTTTATTGGTAAGCTCAATCAAGACATTTGCTTGGCAGCGTAAAGTGTTCGAAATCCAACTTGGTTTTTTTAAAAGCTATGGATTAAACCGAGTGGTCATGTTTCTAGTTGGCATGGTTGAGTTTACTGGAGCTGTATTGTTGCTCTGTGCTTTGGTTGGTTTAGCTCCTGAACATACGCAAATGATGGGAGGTTTGATATTAGCGAGTACTTCACTAGGGGCGATTTACTTTCACTTGAGATTCGATACGTGGAAGGATGGTATTCCCGCGATGGTGACTCTGTTGGGCTCTGGCTTCTTGGTCATTGCAGCGTACTAAGTTTATTCGTATGTAGCGATAGAGGTGAGAGGCAAAGAAAATAAGAGTAGGGCACGAAGCCCTACAAAATAGAAATCATTTAAAACTCAGAAGGCACTTCAAATTCCATCCATTCACCGGTTGTTGGGTGAATCAACTTTAGGTAACCCGCGTGTAGGTGCAAGCGTTCGCGTTTGTATCCGTATAAGTCGTCACCACGAATCGGAACACCAAGCCCTAATGGAGAAGCACAGTGCACTCGCAGCTGGTGGGTTCGCCCTGTTTTAGGGTATAGGTGAACCTTGGTTTTGCCATTATGAGTGCTCACCGCTTGCCAATGGGTCTCTGCATTTCGGCCGTGTTGGTGGCAAACCAGTTGTCTTGGTCTGTCCGTGATGTCGCCGCGCAAAGGAAGGCTGATATCGCCAGATTCACCCGTTATTTCACCATCTAACAAAGCGGTGTAGCGCTTCTCGACGGTTCTATCAATGAACTGCTTCTGAATGTGCTTGTTTGACTCTGCCGTGAGCGCCAAGATCAACAAACCTGATGTCGACATATCCAATCTATGAATAATCAAAGGGCCGGTCGCATCGGGGTAACGCGCTTTAATGCGTGTATAAACAGAATCTTCGATGAACTTACCGGGAACCGACAAGAACTCTTCAGGCTTATTGACGACCACGATCTCGTCGTCTTCATAAACAATATCAAAAGACTTACCTACAGCAGGGTTCACGATAAGCGGGTTATCTTCTAGTTCAATATCACTTAGCTGGTGGTCGAGGATCTCAAAGCTTTTGCTCTGACAAACAGGGTACAGGTTTGCGTGTTGTCGAATGATATCTGTAGGTGGTAATCCCCACCAAAATTCAGACAACGCTAGCGGCTTGAACCGGTGTTCAAAGGCGAAGTTAAGTAGCTTAGGTAGGCAGCAATCACCAGAGCCTTCAAGTGCATCTTTGCCATCGAGCAACTCGAGTAAACTCTTAGATTGCTTGGCTTGATCGATAAAGCGATAGTGAGAGAGACGTTGAGTTTCCAACTGCTGTGAAACTGCTTGGTGATCTTGCTTACGGTTTTTCAGTTCACTTTCAATCAAATCAACGTGTGATTGGCGCTCTGCGATCTTCTGTTTCCACTCAATACGAAGTGCTTTTAGGTCACGTTTCTCTTGGCTACTTTGATTACCCAGTTGTTTGAGCAAGTTTGCCGCTGACTCTAGGTTCCCTAATGCTTTTTCTTGATTGGCTTGCTCTCTGAGTTCGCTACGTTGGGCTTTGTTCGCGGCCATTGCTAACTGAAAGGCTTCGATGGCTTGTGCTGATTCGATTTTTAACCCTTCAAGCTCGGCCAATAATGCGTCTAGATTGTGCGACTGTTGCAGCTTTTCAATGTCGTCCGCGAGTTGCAACTGTCGAGCAAGGTTCGCACTGTTCTGAGATTGAAACTGTTTTGAATCGAACGCTGGTGGAACAAAGTGAATGTTGTTTAACTGAGAGACCACAGCCGGATCTAACTGCAAGCCCGAAAACGCAGAAAGGTAGCCTAACTCTTGTGTTGTTGGATTCTGAACAAGAAGCACAGCATAGAGATTACCTTGCGAGTTTTCATTCACACCATAGTCGACAAGTGATTGCTGAAGCTGCAGCATAGCGAATTCACACACAGGGTGCGGCGTATAGTAATACGGAAACGTAAAGCGAGTCGGTAGCGCTAAATCTACATTCGTGTTTGCTAGGTGCAGAGGTGTGTATTGAGCGAGGTTTGCTGGCATTAAGATCAAACTCTATGGCTGTTCAGTTAGAGTTCGGTATTGTTGTCGAAATGAAGACAAATGAGAAGCCAAAGCAGAAGATAAATCGGCTTTGGCTTCATTTAGTTTCTTGTGTTTACCCTAGCAAGCACGTGTTTGAGTGAAACTCGATCAGTTCGAGTGTTCTAGCTCTACTTGCTCAGCTTTTTGGTAAGCAGGGTGGCTCTTTAAAAGTTCACCGTATTTAGCGATGTTAGGGTAAAGCGCAGTTGCACCAAAGTTACCCACGATTTCTACGATGAACGACATCATAAAATCTGCACCTGTTAGTGTGTCTGCAACCAAGTAGGTTTTACCTTCAAGTGCATTATTCACGTAAGTTAAGATCTTTTGGTTTTCATCGTCTGCATAACCGCCTAGGAAGTTAGTTTCACAGCCGTCTTTCATTACAAAGATCTTAAGTAGCATTGGCAAAATACCTGAACTCTCAGCGAAGTGAAGCCATTGCGAATATTGCACGTAGTCTGCGGTGCCGCGTGTAGGTGCGAACTTACCCTGACCGTATTTGTCGATTAGGTATTCCGTGATAGCACCAGATTCAGTGATCACGACGCCATCGTCTTCAATGACAGGAGATTTACCCAATGGGTGAATGGATTTGAGTTCTGGTGGTGCAAGAAAAGTGACACTGTCTCGTTGGTAGGGTTTGATTTGATAATCTACCCCAAGCTCTTCCAATAGCCAGATGATGCGCTTTGAGCGCGACTTATTAAGGTGATGCAAAGTAATCATGATTCTACCTAGTTAACGGGTTCAGTTTATTGAATTTATTTAGCTTCGTTCGTTTTGATAACAAGCTTACCGAAGTTCTGACCTTCCAATAGGCCCATGAATGCTTGTGGCGAATTTTCTAGACCTTCAACCAGGTGTTCACGATAGTGCATCTTGCCTTGAGATAGCCATTCTGTCATTTGAACAGCAAACTCGTTGTAACGGTGCGCGTAGTCATCAAAGATGATGAAACCTTGCATCTTAATTCTTTTAACAAGCAGCATACCCATCAGGCTAGACATACGATCTGGGCCTTCAGGAAGTGATGTCGCATTGTATTGAGAAATAAGGCCACACACAGGAATACGAGCACCTGTATTAAGTAAAGGCATTACTGCATCGAATACCTTGCCGCCAACGTTTTCAAAGTAAACGTCAATGCCGTTGTCACACGCTTTAGCCAGTTGCTCTGCGAAGTCGTCAGCTTTGTGGTCGATACATTCGTCAAAGCCAAGAACCTCTTTCGCGTATTGGCACTTCTCTTGACCGCCTGCAACGCCGATAACACGACAGCCTTTTAGTTTACCGATTTGTCCAACGGTTGCGCCTACAGCACCTGTTGCTGCTGCAACGACTAGCGTGTCGCCTTCTTTAGGTTGGCCGATATCAAGCAAGCCCATGTAAGCGGTAAAACCAGGCATACCCATGATGCCAAGCGTGTAAGAAGGGTGCGTTGGTTCTTTGCCGAGTTTGATTAGGCCTTCACCGTTAGACACACCAAGATCTTGCCAACCTGTGTAAGCCAGTACCCATTCGCCAACTTCGTAATCAGTGTGGTTTGATTCTTCAACCTGACATACGGTTGCGCCTACCATCACTTCATCAATCGCAACAGGGTCTGCGTAAGATTTAGCATCGCTCATACGACCACGCATGTATGGGTCTAGAGAAAGGTAAACTGAGCGAAGTAACATCTCGCCGTCTTTGATGCTTGGCGCAGCTACTGTCTCTAAACGGAAGTTGTCTTGAGTTGGTGCGCCAACTGGGCGAGAAGCCAATACGATGCGGCGATTGTCTTGTTGAGTCATTGGATATCCTTAATCTATGTTTTATATATTTAGAATTAGACCAGTCGTCTAGTCTTGTTGTCTAAAAATCCCGCCGTCATCAAGTTGATAAGAGGGCGGGTGATTTCTTTTAAGTCCAGCCTATAAAGCGCGCTGCGCGTTATTAGCTTTCACCTTTTAAAATTCGTTCGGTAAGGCTCAAAGCCGACTGTAAGCTATGTGAACTTTGGCTCAGCTTGCTCAATAAGCTCGCGCCTAACCACATGGAGTATAGGTTCTGAGCGGCTTCTTGGCTGTCTTCAACCTTTATAGATCCATCTTCGATACCGCCGACAATGCACTGCTCGATGGTATTCGTCACTTTCTCAGCACCCTTTAGTAGCGCTTGGCGCATAGGATCAGAAAGATCAGAAACTTCCGCGCTGAGTTTAACGACCAAGCATTTATGAGCATTACAGGTACCGTTTTCGGTCTTCGCCCATAGCGAGAAATAGCTCAAGATTCGCTGATAATGATTACCTTCACCGTGTACTAAAATTGCTTCAATCTTAGTGATGTAGTTTTCAAAATAGTGCTGAATCAACGCCTCGCCAAATTGCTCTTTAGATTTAAAGTAGTGGTAAAACGATCCTTTCGGCACGTCCGCTTCTTTAAGCAATTGCGATAGGCCAACGCCGTTAAAGCCGTTGTTTACTATTAGTTGATAGCCCACATCTAAAACATGTAGGCGTGTGTCATTCGTTTTTTCGTTCATGGGCGGTACTATAAGTTAAATTAGACCAGTCGTCTAGTGGTCGAGTTTTGAGGGTATATTTGGTCGTTGTTACAGTAGCTAGGTAGTTAAGTAGCCAAATAGCCAAAGTGGCTTCAAATGTTCAGATATAAAAAAGCCCCAACATAGCGCGTATGTTGGGGCTTAAATCAGTTACTTCGATTATTTGATAGAGATGAGTTCTACATCAAAAATCAGAGTCGATGATGGTGGGATAGGGCCAGAACCGCCTTTACCGTAAGCTAGAGTGCTTGGAATAAATAGACGAACTTTTTGGCCTTCAACCATGTAAGTCAAACCTTCTTGCCAGCCTTTGATTACTTGCTTAAGAGCAAATGAGATTGGCTCGCCGCGCTCAACAGAGCTATCGAAAACAGTGCCGTCGATCAGCGTACCGTGGTAGTGAACCGTTACTTTGCTGTTCTTAGTTGGGTGCTCTGTGCCTGTGCCTTCCTCAAGAACAAGGTATTGAAGACCGCTTTCAGTCGTTACAACACCTTCTTTAGCGCCGTTCTCGATAAGGAACTGTTGACCTTGTTCGAAGTTCTCTGCACCAGACTTATGATTCGTCCAAGTACGGTAAATCATGAAACCCGCCAAAAGAAAGACAATGACCGGGATGACAAATTTAGACATAGTAAAACCTATTTATATTGAATGCTGAATTTCGTAGTTAATACAAAATGTGTTAATCAGTTGACTAAAGCCGTGATTATGGTTGAGTCAAAAGGTAGTTGATCGTTTTTGCAATGCCAGCAACGTCTTGGTGACCTGCTGTTAGTACTTGGTATTTACCGTTGATGATAAAGGTTGGTACTGAGTTGATCTGACCTTTTACTGAGATCTCTTCTGCTTTTTTAACGTAGTCGAAAAGAGCGACTTGCTGTTCTTTGTTCAGTTGGTATGGGCTAACCAAACCACGAGAAGTAAACGCTGTCTCTAGTGCTTGTTGACGCTGCTCTGGTGTTGCATCTGCACCCATTTGAACGGCACCAAATAGGTCGTCCATGAACGCGTGGTCAGGCGTCGCATCAAGCTGCATCACTGCTGTGTAGTAGATCATTGCGCTGATTTGAGCGCTTTCGTTGAACGTCACGTGCATCTTGCCAATAGTTTGGTCTGTTAGAGATTCAATCTCTGGAATGGCACTTTCCATTTGACGGCAGTGACCACAGTTAAGAGAGAAGATTTCAGTGATCGGAGACAAGTTAAATTCTGTTAGAGCAGTTGGAAGCGCTTCGTATTGAACACCTTTTTGTGGCTCGTCTGTTTCACTACAACCCGCGATAATAAGTACGGCAGCGAGTGCTGTGATGAATTTAGTAAATGGTTTAAACATAATGTTTGCTCTAGCGTTGAGAAGTCGTGAGATTCTAACTATTTAGTACGAATTGGAAAACAATTATAAGGTAAATAAATGCAAACAGTTCGAACTAGCGAGTCAAGACAGTCTAGTTGACGGTTAACTGTGATCAACCGCACTTTTTTGTTCTGTTTGCTTTTGGTATAAAGTTTTCGTCTAAAGTTTTTCCCTCGGTGCCGATATAGACATTAGTGAATGGTTTATCTGCATGAGTGGTTGGTGAAGTAATGAGATATTTAGCGATAATGTTAAGCATAGCTTTGGCGGGGTGTGAAGCCACATCACCAACTGACTTACTTGGCGGTGACATGCTAGAAACTGCACCGCAAACCGATTACGACTTGATGCATCCTGAATGGGGTGTGGTTCAAACGACTCATGTAGCAAGCAATCGTGGGTACTCGATTCAGAGCAGTACTCATCAACAAAGAACCATCACGACCAACTACGGACGTGGCGTTTCGACTAACGATCCACTGGAAGTCTTTTTAAGACAAAACCGTATCGATTTTGAAGTGTTGCCGGGTAACCATGTGATGGTAAAGCTTGAGCAGCACGTGAACTTTAAAACAGGTTCAGCATTCCCCGAGCCAGCTTATAATCAATGGCTAGATACGCTAGGCAGCTACCTTGCTCAACGCCAAGATATTGATGTGGTGATTGAAGGGCACACCGATAATACGGGCACAGATCGAATCAATGATCCGCTTTCAGAGCAGCGAGCAAAAGAAGTGAAGGCTCGATTAGAGAGTAACTATGTTTCTAGTCGCTCCATTTATACTCGTGGATTTGGCGAATACGTACCAGCTTGCACCAACGCTTCTGCGCAAGGCAAGGCGTGTAACCGCCGTGTGGAATTGATGCTGATTGTAGCGAAGTAGTGGTTGAACTTTCGCTCCCAATTTGACGCGATTAACGCCAAATAACAGACATAAAAAATCCCTCACATTAGAGAGATTTTTTGTATCTAGATTTTGTCGCTTTATTGCTTATGCAAACTGCTTTTCTAAGTAAGTTACGATATCTGAAGATTCGTACATCCACTCAGTTTTGCCGTCTTTTTCAATACGTAGACAAGGCACTTTCACACGACCGCCGCCAGCTTCAAGCTCAGCACGGTGTTGCTCGTTGTTTTTTGCATCACGAAGTTCAAATTGAACCGACTGACGTTTCATCGCGCGGCGCACTTTCACACAAAATGGGCACGCTTCGAATTGGTATAACGTGTGCGTTTTTGCTTGCTCATTTACTTTGCTTTGTTCTTCTTGAGAACGCTTCACACCACGTGGGCTGAAAACAAAATTCAATAACAAGATGACACGACCTAAGAACCAACGGATAAACTTCATAACTCTCTCTACATATTTAAAATTAGCGTTACAATTTGCAGCATTATATACACAAGTTTTGTCAGATGCTCGCAACAAACCGCTAATATCTATTTTGTCCGTTCGATCGTGTGAGACTTAGCCACATTTAGCCCTAAACGCTTAGACAGTCGAGTCAGATTTGCTCGGTCGGTTTTCAGAACTCGTCCTGCTTGTGCCCAGTTAAAGTTGGCATCTTCCAACACCTCAGTAATGATACTGCGTTGAAAATCGTCCGTTGCACCACGTAGCCCTGCAGAAAGGTCGATCGTTGGTGTCGATAATGGTGTGTTTTTCACCTGTGTCGTGGCAATAGGCTGATCTTGGTCGAGTGGACCACAATCTTCTTTGGTGATTGTCACTAGGTTTTTATTGGTGCTGCGTGCTAACGCTTTCAATGCGGAACGACTGATCACATGCTCAAGTTCACGCACGTTACCTGGCCAACCATAACGGTTTAGGAACGAAAGAACGTCAGAGCGGAACTTAACTTGGTTGATACCAAGCTTACGACGCGCTTGTTCTAAGAAGAAACCCGCTAATAGGCTGATGTCGTCACCACGATCTTTCAGTGCAGGCACCGCGATAGGGTACACACTCAATCGGTGGTACAAATCGGCTCTGAATCGACCGTCTTCAACTTCTTGTTTTAGATCTCGGTTTGTCGCTGCCAATACACGAACATCAATGGTTTGAATGTTGTCTTGGCCAACAGGTTGGATTTCGTTGTTTTGTAGAGCACGTAGGAGTTTACTTTGTGCGGCTAAAGGTAACTCACCAATCTCATCAAGGAACAGTGTGCCACCATCGGCTAAAGCAAACTTACCTAAGCGGTTTTTGTCTGCGCCAGTGAACGCGCCACGAACATGACCAAACAGTTCACTCTCTACTAAGTTTTCAGGAATTGCAGCACAGTTTACGTAGACGAGTGGGTTACGCTTGCGTTGAGATTGGTGGTGCAGGGTACGAGCCACAAGCTCTTTACCAACCCCGGTGTCACCATGAATCAAGATATTAAACTCAGACGGCGCTACAACAGCGATGTCGTTCTTAAGCGCGACCATGGTGTCACTGTTACCAATCAACTCGCCGCCGTCACGTTCCCACGCTTCGACATTCAACTCTTCGAGTAATTGCTTTGACTGTTTTGCTTGATGTTCAAGTTGCGAGAAGGTCAGTGCCATCTGCATGGTTGAGGCTGCAATAGCCGCCAGCACTTCAAGGTTACGCGCCGGAATATTCGCGAAGACATCAGGTTTCAAGCTGTCTAGAGTCAGAATGCCTAAGAGCTTATCGCCAAATAGCAAAGGCAAGCCCATACAAGCATGCATTGGTAAATCGCCATCATGGTCAATAAGCAAACCATCGAAAGGATCGGGTAGGGAGCTGTCAGCATCGAAACGAACCGGAGAGCGAGACGCGCAGATCTCTTCAAATCGTGGGTGTTCTGAAATGATAAAGCGACGACCGAATGTATCTCGGCTGAGCCCTTGCATTGCGATAGGTACTAGCGTGTCGCCTTGAAGACTTAAAAGCGCGACACAATCACACGTTATGGTTTTGCGAATGGCATCGATCAGGCGATTGAAACGATCTTGATCGTTGACACCACTTGCGAGGCCAATGGTCATTTCCATGAGGGTAGATGCGGAGATATCTTGCATAAAAAACTCTAACTGTGTGTGTTTATAAACATAATAGAGTCTTATTGACTTAAAAAAAAGGTCTTTTTGACATTTTTATAAGATGAGTTTTGAGAAGAAAACCAGTAATGACGGGGATTGATAAAGTTGGCACTGATTGTGCAAATGATACAGCGAAGCCCAATTATAGCGCTGATTAAACAGACTATTATTGATCTCAATCAATCAGGTGGCATTAATCAGGTTTCGCGATTTTTTGAAATGAAAACGAGTCAAAATAACTCAGTTTCTAAAAATAACTCAGGTTTCAGAAAATCGATAAGTCATTCTTAATTTTTAGTAGTCAAAATGACATATAGGTCATAAGGCTCAGTGTTCGGAGTAAATTCATGCTTAACAATGCACATATCGAAATCATCAAGTCTACTATCCCTCTACTTGAGAGCGCAGGCCCAGCTTTAACTCAGCATTTTTATCAACGTATGTTCACGCATAACCCTGAGTTGAAAGATATCTTCAATATGACTCACCAAAGAACAGGTCGCCAAGGCGTAGCACTGTTTGAAGCTATCGCGGCATATGCAAAGAACATTGAAAATCTAGCAGCGTTAACAACAGCCGTTGAACGTATTGCTCAGAAACACACAAGCTTTAACATTCAACCAGAGCACTACCAAATTGTTGGTTTGCACCTGATTGAAACATTACGTGAACTAGCTGCTGACGCCTTTACTCCAGAAGTGGAAGAAGCATGGACAGCCGCTTACCTATTCTTGGCGCAAGTATTCATCGATCGTGAAGCTGAACTTTACCTACAGCGTAAGCAAGCTGTTGGTGGTTGGGAAGCGGCACGTGCGTTTGTGATTGCAGACAAGATCGAAGAGTCAGCGCTAGTAACTAGCTTTATCCTTCAGCCAAAAGACGGCGGTGAAGTTCTGGATTACACACCAGGTCAATACATCGGTATCGAAGTGAAACCTGAAGGCTCTCAATACAGCGAGATTCGTCAATACTCACTGTCTGATAAGCCAAACGGCAAGCAATACCGCATCTCTGTTAAACGTGAAGGACAAGGCCAAGAGACACAAGGCGTTGTATCTAACCACCTACACGATACGGTTGCTGTGGGTGATGAAGTTAGCCTATACGCACCAGCGGGTGACTTCATGTATCAAGAGCGCAGCAAGCCAGTAACGCTTATCTCTGCAGGTGTTGGTGTAACGCCAATGCAGTCTATGCTTGAGTTCCTAAACATGGAAGATAAAAACGAGCCAGTACTTTACCTTCACGCTTGTGAGAACGTAGGCCAACACTCTTTCACGACTCGTGTTAAAGATATTGTTGCCGACAAAGGTTGGGAAGCGAAAACGTGGTACATGAACAAAGATGAATCTGCATGTGAAAACACGCATCAAGGCCAAATGGATCTAGCGTCTATCTCTGATACTAAAGGCTTTGAAGAGAGCGATTTCTACATCTGTGGTCCTGTTGGTTTCATGAAGAACATCGTAGAGCAGCTAGATGCATTGAAAGTTGACCGTTCACGCGTTCACTACGAAGTATTCGGCCCTCACGCTAACTTCTAATAGCTCTCGGCATTTCTAGTAACACTCGCCTGAACTATTAATACCTTGCCTATTCAAAAGGCCTCACATTGTGAGGCCTTTTTTGGTTTGCTCTGTCTAACATCATCACCTACTGCAGAGTATGATGGTTGAAGCTAGGATCTTTTAGCTTTTATCTAAGAACGTTTAACCTTCTTAGACATGTAATCGGAATCAAAAAACTCAGGCCAATACATTTTTACGTAACCACCTGCAACCCAAATCACTAGAATGGTCGCGATGGTTAGCTCAAAGAATCCGAACTTGTGCAGCCAGTACCATTGTGGGTATTCCGTGCCGAAAAATGTGGTTAGACGATGCATGGCAATAGCGCTGATCACGGATGGGAAGGTGACTGCAGCAATTGAAGGTTGGAACTTCAAACGCATTAGGCGGATGTAACACAAGTAAATCAATAGTGTCATGGTGATGGCAATGCCCGCCAATGCACCTGTTAGAATCGGGTCTGGGTTGTCGAAGTTAACCAAGTAAGCGGCTAAAGATAAGTTAACCGGAGCTGCCATGATAGCGAGTGTTGGTCTTGCTCGGCGAGGAAGATTGCCTTCGAACACCAAGCGGTACAACACCACTGGCAACATAAGGAAATAGATACCAATACAAGTGACCGCAAGTGTTTCTGAAAATACGGTGTGCCCGAACTGTGTGCCAGCTAAGGAACTGCTGATCAAACCGACCGGATACAGAAACCAACTCGGTACAATGTTCGACATTTTGAAGTTGATGATCTGAAAACTAAAGAACAACACCATCATGGTAAAGTGCAGCAATAGCGCGCAGAACCAAACTGGGTAGGCGATAGCTGGCGATATCTCGGCTAAATAGTCGCACAGAATCAGTAAAGCCATGCTCATCGGTGCCATCAAGCTTCCACTTAACGGGTGGCGAATGTCATTAAGGAAGGTATTAAAGCTCGTTAAATAGCGCAGTAAAACAGGCAGCAATAATAGCGCGCCGAATGCAGCGAGGTAGGGACGAATTATCTCACCAATACCTGGGATATATAACGCCCAAGCTTGTCCTAACCCAATAACGCCAAGTGCTAAAGACGCCTGAGATGGCGGCACATTTTTTACTTGGGTTAATCTTCTCCAGTTCAACGACTTACTCCGACTTAGTTAATTAAAGACTTTTAGATTATTTGCTTTAGTTAGAGTGTGTAGGTCTTCCATCAATAGATTTTGAGGGCACTCAACTAATTTTGAGTGGATGATACCAAGTTTAACGTTTGCTTTTTTGATTTTGATACGGAATCGGGAGATTAAGCACGTTGAATGTGTGCTTTTGTTTCATGAGTCATTTGTAATTAACGTACTTCCTCTTGTTGAGGGAGATCTTGTTGTCTTAGTTTCTCGTTTTTCAGCGTACGGTTAAGCAGTTGACTGTAAATTGGCTGCCCACCCAACATTTGAGCAATGATTACCGCACCTAAGCAGGTGATGATTAACGGCAGGATCAGGTAGTAGTTATTGGTCATTTCAATAACCAACAGTATGCCAGTGATAGGCGCTCGAACAGTGGCAGCAAATAAGGCTCCCATGCCAGCAATGGCAAACATACCCGGTTCAATATTCAGTTCAGGAAAGAATGCCGCTGCGATAAGCCCGAACGCATAACCAAAGAGTGTTCCCAGCGCAAGCATTGGTGCAAAGATACCGCCTGGCGCACCAGAGCCGAAACAAAGCAGGGTAGTGAGGACTCGGCCTAAGAAAATCAACAACAACACATTTGCGCTGTAGCTGCCATTCGTGATGTTCGGGATGATACCAATACCACCACCAGTTAGTTCAGGTATATAGAGCAGCAACAAGCCAAAGCAACCGCCAAGTAGGGTGCCTGTCATCAAGTAGCGTTTACGGTCATTCTTGTGGATCGCCACAAACAGGTCTTGGGAAAGCGTAATCAGCTTATTGAAAATCACACCAAACAAGCCGAATAACACACCTAACAATAAGAATAACCAAAGTGCGTCGAGTTCAGGCGGCTGGTATTGGGGCATTGTGATAACGGCAGATTGGCCATTGATAGAACGAAATACAATGTTGGCTGAAACTGCTGAGATGATGACGGCTTTGATTGATATGAGTGAGTAGCGAAACTGTGGTCTCATCTCCTCAACCACAAACATGATGCCAGCTAGCGGTGCATTGAATGCGGCGGCTAAGCCACCAGCGGCACCTGAAGCCAACAGTGAGTGGCGAGTGTCATCATCTTTGACTCGAAAGATATCTGTGACCATACGACCGATACTGCCACCCATTTGAACAGTTGGTCCTTCACGGCCTAACACCATACCTGAACCGAGTGCGCCCATGCCGCCAAAGAATTTTACGGGTAATACTCTCCACCATCGAACAGGACGCATGCCGTCCATTGCGCCTTCGATTTCAGGGATACCTGAGCCTGCAGCTTCTGGAGCAAATCGGTGAACGAGGAAATAGCCAATAAAGGCGAATGCCGCACTAATAAGGAAAGCAGCAAGCCACAGTGGTAAATGGCTACCGATTTCATCTTTCAGCCAATCGGTACGAGTTTCTGTTATGAAATGAACCGCAACTTCGAAATAGGTACCCACTACACCTGCAAGTACACCCACAATACAAGAAAGAAAGAGAACGGAAGCTGGGGTCTTATCTCTTGAGAGAAATTGATTAATAGCATCCCTTGGCATTTTTGCTAGTAAGGACTGCTTAATTTTCTCTCTTCTGGTCATAGAAATAAGTTTCCTGAATGAGTTAAGGCGGGGTTGCATTAAATTATACGCTTCCTCTGCATATCCTATAGCAACAAAGATGAAAAGTTGAATTTCATTTATGGAATGTACGTGTTACATAAATGGAATCTATGGCCAATAGTGGAATCACCGTCACAGTTTTGATCGATTCTCTGGCGACGGCTTGAATATCCCCAAAAATGAACCATAGTTAAATCGTAAAGCAACATAACGAACCGCAAGGAGAAGTGAGGTTTTACACACAATTTGGATGGATTCAGAAACAAAGTTTTAGTTCCTCGTTAAATGTTCAGGTCGATATTTAAGGCTTCCTGATTCGCGAACTCACGATTGAGTAACGAGGGTGAGGCGTACTGAGTAAGTACGCCTTTAGTTCGTCTGGAGCATCCCATTTCCACATTCCGCTTCTACCGCTTTATCTCTTCTGATTATTTTCGCGCCAACCTCTATTAACGAATCTCAGTGTAAACAATCGATTGGGGTCAACTTTTTGGTGATTGAGTATATACTCCCTTAAAAAGGAGAACTGATATGACTAAAAAAGTTCCTACAAACATCATTACGGGCTTCTTGGGTGTTGGTAAAACGACAGCCATCTTGAACCTGCTAAAAAATAAACCTGAGAATGAAAACTGGGCTGTTCTGGTTAATGAGTTCGGGGAAATCGGTATTGACGGTGCATTGATGACAGATCAAGGTGCTTTGATTAAAGAAGTGCCGGGTGGCTGCATGTGTTGTACTGCGGGCGTGCCTATGTCGGTAGGTATTAATGCCTTACTTCGCCAAAAACCAGACCGTTTATTGATTGAGCCGACAGGGCTTGGTCACCCTAAACAAGTGATTGCGACACTGACTTCCGATCAGTACACACCATATGTCGATTTAAAAGCGACGCTTGGTTTGGTTGACCCACGAAATCTTTCTAATGAAAAGTACACCTTGAATCAGAATTTTAATGATCAATTAAACAGTGCAGATGTGATTCTTGGTACTAAGGTTGATCTTGTTCATTCTGAAGACATCGATGTGTTCAATGATTGGGTGACGGATCAATCGCCAGCAAAAGTCTTCCACAAGTTAATTCACGATGGTGAAGTGCCATTGGAAGTGTTGGACATTGAAAGAGTATACGGCAGTGCTTCCTCTCATATTGAAGCACATCATCATGATCACGCTGAACAAGAGCCTCAATTCCAACTTCCTCCTGGTGAAGCTTTCATCCGTAAAGAGAATAAAGGGCAGGGCTACTTTAGTTGTGGTTGGCTATTTGGCGCAGAGCATAAGTTCGACTTCGATGCGCTATTCTCTATGTTGTCGGATCTAACGGCTGAACGTGTAAAAGCCGTCGTGAACACCGATCAAGGTTGCTACGCATTCAATGTGGCGAATCAAGTCGTGTCTGTGAACGAAATTACGCTTGATGGTTTTGAATCTCGATTGGAAGTGATCGACTCGCAGCTCATGCCATGGGGCGATCTCGAGCAGATTCTACTCAAGCTGTGTGGCATCAAATAGCCCAGTTTTTGCTGTTTGAACCAAGGATTTCGGTGTTTACTTCGTTTAAGGTGGGGTAAACACCAGATTAAATGAGAAAGTTTGCGTTATATCACGATAAATGTGAGATAAATCACTCTAATTACTTTATAGTGCTCGGCTGAAATAAGAATGTAGGCTGTCTGCTTAAGGAACCCGTAACAATGTCATTTTCCTCTCAAGGTTTTGCTCCTGAATTAGTCAAAGCGTTGACTGAGTGTGGTTATGAAAAACTCACTCCAATTCAACAAAAAGCGATTCCAATGGCTCGTAAAGGCCATGATATTTTTGCTACTGCTCAAACCGGTACGGGTAAAACAGCGGCATTTTCATTGCCTGTTATCCAACACCTTTTGAACAGCGGTAAAAAGGCGTCTAGAGGAACGGCTCGTGGCCTTATTCTTGCTCCAACTCGTGAGCTTGCTGCGCAGATCGCTCAAAACATTAAAGACTACGTTAAATACACGGATCTAAGCGTTTCTGCGGTTTACGGTGGTAACAAGATGTCTTCACAAGTTCGTCAACTAGAACTGGGTGTGGATATTTTGGTTGCAACACCTGGCCGTTTAGAAGAGCACTTAGAAGCGGGTAACGTGTCTATTGCTAACCTAGAATTCCTAGTATTTGATGAAGCTGACCGTATCCTTGATATGGGCTTTATCAATGCCGTTCGTAAGATCATGTTGGATGTAGAAACATCACCGCAAATCATGATGTTCTCTGCAACGACTTCTACTCAGTTAAACCAACTGTCGGTTGATATTCTACGTAAACCAAAACGTATTAGTGTTGAGCGTGAAAACTCAACGGCTGCTACTGTTGGTCACGTGGTTTACCCAGTGGATCAAGAACGTAAAACTGAACTGCTTTCTGAGCTTATTGGCCGTAAAAACTGGCGTCAGGTTCTTGTGTTCGTGAATTACAAAGAAACTGCGAACGATGTGGTTAAAGAGCTTAAGCTTGACGGTATTAAAGCGGTACTTTGTCACGGTGATAAAGCGCAAAGCGCTCGTCGTCGTGCTTTGGATGACTTCAAAGAAGGCAGAGCACGTGTGATGGTGGCAACCGACGTTGCGGCTCGTGGTCTTGATATCGAAGACTTGCCACACGTAATTAACTACGACATGCCTTTCCTAGCGGAAGATTACGTTCACCGTATTGGCCGTACAGGTCGTGCTGGTAAACAAGGTCACGCAATCTCTTTCGTTAACCGCGAAGAAGAGCTGACTGTTGTTCAAGTTGAAAAACTGATTCAACAACGTATTCGTCGTGTTGAACAACCGGGTTATGAACCGAAGAAACGTGATGCTTACATCGAGAAGCTGAACACTAAATCGGCTTACAAAAACCGTCAGGGTCGTAAGAACAACGCGAACGAAGAGCCACAAGATCAAGCAAGCGCTGAACGTCGTTTGACTATGATGAAGCGAATTAAAAACCGTCGTAAGTAATTACGGTTGGTGATTGAAAAGAGCCACTGTTATGTGGCTCTTTTTGTTTGTATTGATCGCAATATTGTTTATTGTCATCACTGCTTCGTTTCAACCTCGCTTCATTTCAAGCCCGATCAAGAAACAAGAACTATTAAATAAAAATAAGTCGATAAGGTAATAATATGGATAGCGCACTACTTTGGGCTTTTATTCCCACGTTTTTCTTCGTGTCAATCACGCCCGGTATGTGTATGACCTTGGCTCTGACACTGGGGATGAGTGTTGGATACAAGCGGACATTATGGATGATGATCGGTGAACTGGCTGGTGTCGCTGTGGTTTCTATTGCTGCGGTATTGGGTATCGCTTCGATCATGTTGAACTACCCATGGCTATTTACGGGCTTTAAATTTGTTGGCGCAGGTTACCTTTTTTATTTAGGTGTTCAGATGTGGCGTTCGAGAGGCAAGCTGGCGATCAGTACTGACAATCAAACAACCAAAGTCAGCAATGATTGGGACTTGGTGGTTCAAGGTTTTGTCACAGCTATTGCTAATCCGAAAGGCTGGGCATTTATGATTTCTCTGCTACCTCCCTTTATTAACAGCAATAAAGACTTAGCACCGCAGTTATTCATTCTCGTGTCGATCATTCTAGTTTCTGAGTTTGTTTGCATGACTTTATACGCGACAGGCGGAAAGAGCTTAAAGCATATGTTGGGCAAAGCCGATAACGTTAAGTTGATGAACCGTATTGCAGGTACGTTGATGATGGGCGTTGGTGTTTGGTTGTTTGTGAGTTAATTCTGGTTAGTCTACAACGAGCAGAGATCCCCGACTCAGTCGTTCCTCCTTCTCGAGGATGACGCGTACGTGGGATGATGACTACTTAGGATTACGGTGAGTTTTGAAAATTCGGATTCTTACTTAAACCGAAGAATGCATAGAATATAAAAAGGGCGATAGGGCATTTGGCCCTATCGCTCTTTTTGATTTTACTTAGCTAGCGAACAGAAACTAGATAACAGTAAGATTGCTGATCTTAGCTAGATCTGCGTATTAAACCGCGATTTCACCGCCGTCTTCACGACGAATCACAACCGTAGATGCTCTTGGGCGAACATTACCCTGAGTCTGAGCCGTTGCATCTTCAGACGATGGCCAGTTTGCTGGGTGTTGAATGTTCACAAACAGTGACTTGAAATCTGGGCTGATGGTAAAGCCAGTCACTTCACAACCGTTTGGACCCACAAAGAAGCGTTTAAGCTGTGCTTGGTTGTTTGCATCAATTACCGCACTGTTGCCGTTGTCATCCGTTAACTGAGATGGAACCACTGCCAGCATTTGGTCATTGGTGTAGCCAGTGACTTCGTCTGCGCCGTTATCTGTCTGAATCCACAAGATGCCACGAGCATCAAACGCTAAGCCATCAGGGCTCGCGAATTGGTTCATGTCTGTTAGGCCAGAGCGGTTAATAGACTTGTCTTCCACTGCTGGTGAGCCAAATACGAAGATATCCCAATCGAACTCGCCTGCTGTTTTGCCTTCATCCCAACGGATAACGTGACCGAACTTGTTGTCTACACGAGGGTTCGCAGAGTTCGCTTCTTTACGCTTGTTGTTATTAGTCAGCGTTAGGTAAGCCGTGCCTGTCATTGGGTCAACAGAGCACCATTCAGGGCGATCCATTGGCGTTGCACCAACAAGGTCGGCAGCGCCTGCGGTATTGATGATAAGCGCTGCTTGAGAATCAAATGAATCACCTAGCTTGCCGCCGTTTGTAGTCTTGCTGCGCAGAGTCAGTGGTAGCCAAGTACCTGAACCATCATCGTTGAACTTAGCCACATACAGTGTGCCTTTGTCCATGTACTTGTCACCCGCACTTAGACGATTGCTTGGATCTGCGTCACGTGGGTCCCATTTCTCTTCAGAAACGAATTTGTAAAGGTATTCAAAGCGAGAATCGTGACCAGAGTAGAATACGATTGGCTCGCCTTCGGTCAACTTACCAAACGTACAGCCTTCGTGACGGAAACAACCCAGTGCAGAACGTTTTTTAGCGCGAGAGTTTGCTGTGTATGGGTCGATTTCAACGATGTAGCCGTGACCGTGTGCTTCGTTACGGTAATCGTCCATTGCTGACTCACCTGTTGGTGTTACGTCAAAGCGAGCAAATTCGTCTAAGCGTTCTTGTTTGTTACCTGAAAGCGTGTCCCAACCGTAACGTGTTTTGTCTGTAGCGATACCAATACGTTCTTGCGCTGACGTTGTCTCGCCTTTATTAACGAAATAACCCGGCCAGTTTTCTTCACACGTTAGGTAAGTACCCCATGGCGTGTAGCCATTACCACAGTTGTTCAACGTGCCACGAGCTTGGCTGCCATCTTGTGAGAATTTGGTTTTGGTAAATTCACTGTGAGCAACAGGACCAGACAGATCCATTACGGTCGCGCCCGTGTAGCGGCGGTTTAGAGGATCGTTATCGACCATCACCCATTGATTGCCTTCCAGTTTCACACGAACCACACTGACGCCGTGCGCGTTGATCTCTTTACGTACTTCATCAAGGCTAGTGCGGTTGCCTTCATCGTATGTAGGACCATTAGCGTGCAGAGCTTTTTGGTCGATGTATTCGTGGTTGATCACCAATAAGCCGTCGTTGCTGTTGCCATTAATTGGGAAGAAGTGCATGCCGTCGTGGTGCATGCCCAGTGAGTTTGCTTGATCTTCTGCATTGTTGGTGCCGTCTTTTAACCAAGCCTTGCCTTGCTTATTAAGTGGAGTACCCCAAGGAACCAATACTTGTGCTGTATAGCCTTTTGGTACAACGACACTGTCTGTCAATGAGCCTTTAACCGATTCGAATGCAAGTGTAGCAGTGCTTTTTTGTGGTGCGCCAGATGATGCTGTCGCCGCGTGCGCTGTGCTGTGGCCTGCTAAACCAAAAGCGCCAAATGCAGTCATTGCACTGATGCCTAAACCGCCTTTGAGAACATTTCTTCTTGAAAGGTTCGCATCTAAAACTTCTTCGAAGGGTTTGTTTTTGCTCTTGTTAAAACGAGTGCTATCAAATGTTTCCTTGCTCATCTCGACTGCTTCCTATTGGCTGATTTTATTATTCGTTATTCATGACTAACCCACTTATTAACTAATGGGTTAATAAGTTGGGTCAATGTGTGACTAATCGTGAAGCAGTTAAGTGACAGATTTTTATAGATTTGATTAAGGTTTTGTTTCTGTAGCACGAATTTTGCCATTAACACTCTCGTGCAAGACAAAACTCTTGGGGATTAGGGTAGAACTGTGTATAAATGCTTTATCAAACGAAAAGAGAGACAGTTATGAAATTAGATAAAATCGAAAACAAAAATCGCCGCCTACGCAAAAAGCTATACCTAGGTGAATTCGCGATTCTGGGTTTTGAAGTAAGCTGCAAGACTTCGATTGCTGATTTTGACCAATACGATGTGTTCATTGACGAGTTCATTGATTTCATCGACAGCATCGGTCTGTGCTTTGGTGGCGGCGGCCTTGAGCTGTTTGAAGGTTTCTTATGCTCAATTGAGCGCTACCGTTCAGTAACAGAAGCAGAGCAACTGCAAGTCGCACAATGGCTTGAAGCTCGTGCTGAAGTAAGCAAAGTGGAAGTTAGCGAACTGATTGACGCAAACTACGCGTTCTAATTTGATGTTGTGTTGTTAGCTCGATTGAAAGGCCAAATACGGCTTAGGAAAGAGTAACAACAGTACGCCAGAATAAAGGCCGAATCGTTAAATCGATTCGGCCTTTTTGCGTTTAATTCGCTCCATTTCTATTCTTTACCTTCTTTTCTATCCATTCCACGTAAATGATTAATCAATAACTTTCTTCTAGATATGAGTACCTTATCGCTACTTTTATTGGCAGTAATAAGTTTGGATAAACTTGTGAGAGTTTTATGAGAATTCAATGAAGCTGCTGATAGATTTGATCGCCATTCTTAGAGTCAACAACACCACAGTTCGTTCTGGCAAAGGTAACGGTATATCGCTGTTATTCGTGTTGTCGGTAACGATAGGACTCGATAAAGGATGGAATCAAAATGAATAAACGTACTCAAATCAGCTTAGTGATCAGCTCGGCTATGCTGGCCTTCGGAGCGGCTCAAGTTCAGGCTGCTGAGCTTGAAATCACTGTCACTAATGCAACGAAAGGGATCTACTTTACGCCTATCTTAGCGGCGGCTCATGACTCAAGCTTGTTGATGTTTAGAACGGGTGAAACGGCTTCTGCGGAACTAGAATCCATGGCCGAAGGTGGCGATATTTCAGGTTTATCTGGTGTCATTGCTAACGCGGGAGGCGTGGTGGTTGAGAATCCAGCCGCCGGAATCCTCAATCCGGGCGTCGCAACTACGTTTGATATCAGTACTGGTGATTTAGAGTACCTATCATTGGGTGCCATGTTGCTGCCGACAAACGACGGTTTTGTTGGTCTAGATAGCTGGAAAATCCCAACTCAAGCGGGCACTTACAAAGCGACTCTAAATGGTTATGACGCAGGCACAGAAGCCAATGATGAGCTGGCGGGCAGCATGCCGAACCCTCCATTCATTACCTTTGGCGCTGGTGGTACAGGTGTAGAAACGGCAGTATCAAACGCTAAGGTTCATATTCATCCGGGTAACATTGGTGATAGTGATGCGGCGGGCGGCATCAGTGACCTCGATAGCAGTAGCCATCGTTGGTTAAACCCTGTTGCAACTATCACCATTGTTGTGAAGTAAGGGGGATGTATGAAAGCTAGAATTCTATTTATCGCTGCATCAGTAGCCGTTTTGGCGGGTTGTCCGGACGATGACGACGATTACTATCGCTATGATGTGAGTGTTACTAACCTCACCCCTAATCAACCAATGTCACCACTCGCGGTGTTGACTCACAATACGAATTTTGACCTGTTTGAAGTTGGTCAAAGTGCCTCTGTCGATCTTGAATACTTAGCGGAAGGGGGCAGTAATGCACAATTGCTTGCGCTTAGTGACAGTGACGCCAATGTTTATCAAGGCATCTCAGGCAATGGGCTGATTCTTTCAGGAGAGCAAGACACGGTGTCTATTCGTGTCGACCCAAATCAAGAAGGGTATATCTCAGTTGCTTCCATGTTGGTGAACACTAATGATGCGTTTGTCGGCGAATCCGGATTATCGCTCAAGTCATTAGCGGTGGGTGATACCTTTACCATGAACATGAATGTTTGGGATTCGGGAACTGAACTGAACGATGAGCTTGCTGCAACCGTTCCGGGACCAGCAGGCGGTGGTGAAGGTTTTAATACCACACGAGACGACACCGATGTGGTGAGTTTCCACTCTGGCGTAATTAGCCAAGATGACGGCCTTACGACTTCTACTTTAAGTGCCAATCATCGTTTCCTTAACCCCGGTGCAAGAATCACCATTACTCGAACTGAGTAACAGGTTGAAAGCACGATGAAAGAATTCCTGCTCTGTTCCGGTCAATTGAAAGGTGGGCAGACTCAGAATAGAGCAGGGATCATGAATAGTGCTGCGGTAAATTTGATGGCAAACATATTGTTGGTTGAAGACGATGATGACTTGGCTGAACTGGTGCAGATGCATCTTAAGTTCCAAGGGCATAACGTAATCAGAGCTAATGTGATTGAAAAGGCTCAGGCGCTCTATAAAGAGGGTCATTTCGATTTGATCGTACTGGATCGTGGCTTACCAGACGGTGACGGACTCGATTTCTGTCGAATGTTGCGTCAGCAAGAGGATTGGACGCCAGTACTCATGCTAACCGCAAGAGACGCCGAGTTAGATAAGGTGTCAGGCTTAGAAGCCGGTGTTGATGACTACATAACGAAACCTTTCAGCGTTCTCGAGTTTCAAGCAAGAGTGAGGAACGTGCTTCGCCGTTTAAGCCATGTCGAATCAGCGACTCAAGAGGTTGTGGCAGCAGAATCGATTATGAATTTTGGTGGGCTCACTATTCAACCTGAACGCCATCAGGTGTCACTCAATAACCAAGACGTACCGCTGACTGCTACCGAGTTTACCTTACTTCATTTCTTAGCAACCCGTCCGGGACGTGTGTATAGCAAAGACGAGCTGCTCGATCATGTTTGGAATACTCATCACTCTGGCTATCACCATACCGTGTGTAGCACAGTCAACCGTCTAAGAACCAAGCTTGCGATGCCGAATAGTGATGATGATTTCATTAAAACCGTTTGGGGTGTTGGCTATAAGTTTGAGTCAAAAGCTTAAGCCTATGTGTAGCGTCCCAAGCTTACTTAAAGGCCAGTAAGACTCTAGCGCCACCGAGGAGATAACATGAGTTTCAAATCGCGTTTAGTGTTGTTCACCAGTTTGTGGTTTCTGCTCGTGAGTGTGGTGATTGCTTACACCTATCATTGGCAAAAAGAGACCATAGAACAAAGAACTAAGCAGAGCTTACACAAAGAGCTCGCGGTTCATATGCGCGATGATAATCCTCTGATGATTGGTACCGACTACAACCCTAAAGCGCTCAAATCCATTTTCCACACCTTGATGTTGATAGGGCCAGATTTTGATATCTATTTCCTCGACAGTCAGGGCAAGATTACGACTCATGCTGCGCCAGAAGGTACTGTGTTAGCCAACCAGATAGACTTAGCACCCATTCAACAGTTTTTAAACGACGAGCCTTATCCCATTCTGGGGGAAGATCCGATCAATCCCGGGGCTCGTAAGGTGTTTTCCGTAGCAGCGATTGAAGAGCTAGGTTCGACCGTTGGCTATCTGTATGTTTTGATTGGCAGTAATCGCCACACCGTGATTGCCAATTCGCAGGTCGACACGCCATACATTGCGCTAGCAGGGCTCATGCTGATCTCTATCTTGGGTTTTGCCGTTGGGGCTTATCTGTTGGTCAAACGTAGCCTGTTAAACCCAATAGAAGCAGTAACCAACAAGCTGCAACAACAAGCAGAGCAAGATTTTCGATTGGATCCGAACTTCATTCATCAAGTACCAGAATTGGTGCCGATTGCACGCTCGTATCAGTTGATGGCGAAGCACATTCAACAGCAATTTTTGCAACTTGAATATCAGTCATCACACCGCAGACAAAGCTTATTACAGCTAAGTCATGATTTGAAAACGCCATTGTCGAGTGTGTTGGGTTATCTAGAAACGTGGAAGATTCAAAATCCGCAATCAGACCCGCTAATTGACGTTGCTTTCCGTAATGGCAACAAGTTGTCTGAACAACTCCATTCTCTGCTCGATAGCGCCAAGAATGATAACCCGGTACCTACATATCAATACGCTTCAATCGATTTCAATGAGCTGATGAGCGAATGCTTAGAAACGATACAAAGCCAATATCACTATAAAAACGTTGAGTTGAACGTTCATATGCCTAATGGAATCAAGGCTGTGGGTGACAGTGATTTGCTTGAGAGATTGATTTTGAACTTGTTAGATAATGCATTGAGGCATAGTCCAAGTGGTACCGCGGTGTCGTTAGATGTTGATTTTGAGGCGGATTCAAAACGGGTGAAGGTGGTGATTCATAATGAGGTTGAACAAGAAGCGCCGAATGGTTCGTTAGGTATTGGCACCAAAATCGCGCAGTCGATACTGATGTTACATCACAGCGTGCTAGAAACAACAAAGGCAGACAACTCCTTTCAGCAAAGCTTTTACTTGCCTTCGGTATAGCTCTATCTGCCTTCGGTTTAGCTTGATGCGTAATTACGTAGAAGTAACGTTAAGCGTCTTTACTGTCTTCGTTACCTTCGTTCACTTTCGCGTAAAAGTGAAGTAGCTCAGTTAATTCTTTAACCCAGCCAAACGCATCTTTAGGTGCGTTCTTTAAGATCTTTTCTACTTTCTCACAGTGCACTTCGATTGCGATTGCTTCTTCAAGGTTGAAAGAAATTGAGTAGAAGTGCCAAAGCAGTAGGCGAGTCATTCGCTCGATGTTCTGTTGCGAGTTATCTGACTCAGAGAAGGCTAGGTTCACTTCACCAAGTGCGATAGCGGTCATTCGAAGCATTGCGTCAAATTTTGCTGATTGCATGCGTTCTTCGCTGGTGACTTCTTCTTGCTCGAACGTAAATAATTCCGTCATTGCATCTTCAGGAACAAGGCGATGAATCATTCTTAAACTAAATTCTTCTAGTTCATGGCGAGGCATGGTGATTAAGCAATTTAAGGTGTAGTCGCGTTGCATGGTGTTCTCTTGGATCTGCAAAAAGGTCGGACAGTTTAATGGAGAAGCGAGTTTAGAAAAAGCAGATTTTGGATAAGCCTACGTTTGTAGACTTATCTGTGTACTACAAGCCCTAAAATCGATGCTTAGGGGAACTGTATTTAGGTTTGAACGCAGTATCAGGCTTTGCTATGGCTTGGCGGTTGGTACTGCATCGACTGGTCGTTTCTCATGAATATGTTGCTCGCGACCAAACTGCCGATGCAAATAGAACTAAGGGCGAGCCAAGTCATCGCATCTGGAATCTCGTTAAAGAGCGGGATCGCCAACAAGGTTGCCACAGCGGGTGTTGCACTGCCAAAAGCGGCAGAACGTTCAGCCCCTAAGGTATTAACCGCATAAAGGTAAGTGAACGCCGCGATTAAACCCGCTCCAACGCCTTGCACTGCTGAATGAACGGCAAGCTCTGTAAAGGGCCAATTAACGATTGGTGTGTCCATTAGGTGGCTTGGGAGGGTTCCAGTAAAGATTAGGGCGAGTAACAGCAAAGTAGAACAGAGAGAAATAAAACCGGCACTGACTAACGCATTAAGATTAGCGACACGGGCTGAGATAGTGAACGTCGCCCACATTAAGCTTCCGCATAAAAACAACAAATGGCCTTTGGTGTATTCAAAGTTGAAGCTGCTTAAGCTACTCCCCAAAAACAGCAGTATGCCGAGTAAAACCAAACCTAAACCAACAACACGGTGTCGGCTGAGTGGCTGCTTAAAAAAGAGTACCGCAATTCCTGTAACGAACAGAGGAAGCGTGCCCGGAACAAGAGCACTGCCATGAGATACCGGAACAAACTGCATCGCCGTTCCCGCAACAAGCAGATATGGCAATCCGCTACCCACAAACATACCCGTCAGATACCGTTTAGGGACGACGGCAATCGTGCTGCGTGCTTTCCACATCAAAGGCAATAACACCAAAGCCGGTATGAGAAATCTTGTGAGAGCGATATCCGCAGGTGATAAATCTGAATTTGCGCCGCCTTTAAGAGAAAGAAAAAAGCTCGCCCAAATGAGTAGGGTGACAGTAATAGATAAGTAGCCAAGATTCATAATATTGAAGGAGAGTGAGTGATGACTCATTATGGAATAGTTGTTGTGCCACAGGTTGGCAAGTTTTGGCTTAACTTTAACTATCGTTGATGATTTTTGCTAACATTCACCAAATAATTAATGGATTCAACTAATTTTTGGTATTTGCTATGGATAGAATTGATAGGCACCTTCTCGAACTGCTACAAAAAGATGGCAGGTTAACCACTGCTGAACTTGCTGATGAAGTGGGTTTATCACCTTCGCCTTGTGCAAGACGAGTCAAAAGGCTAGAAGAAAAGGGCATTATTGACGGTTATCGTGTGAGCTTGTCACGAGAACAAGTCGGCATCGCAATGAGTGTGTTTGTTGAGGTGAGCCTAAACAACCACCAAGAAGTGTCGATCGATAAGTTTGAAGCGGCTGTTGTAGAGATGGAAGAGGTGATCAGTTGCCACGTTGTATCTGGGGCTTATGACTATTTGCTAGAAGTGGTTAGCCCGAACTTGATGGCCTACGAGGCATTTACAAGAAAACTTCAAAGGCTCTCTAACGTGAAAGATATTCATACCCATCTTGCGATAAGACAAGTAAAAGGCAATGCACCACTGCCAATTTATACCGATTAAGCCAAAGTCTGAGCAGTAACACGAAGTCAGAATGAGCTGAAAACGAAATGGTTTACTCCTGAAGTAGAAGCGCGGTCAATATCAAAAATCATCCATTAAGTGTCAGGCTTCAGGCAATAAAAAACGGAGCACCTCGTGAAAGGTACTCCGTATATGATAGGTGCAAAACTTAGTGATACTTAAAGTTAGAGATTGAACAATCCCCAGTTTGTGCATTAATTCTGAATGAAAAAGCATGTGAATGATAATCCACGCCGTCATTCCAAATTGTCTCTCCAAATATCTTACATAGCTCTAGCTCACTTACTGAACCGAACTCTTCCATGTGTTTAGCTACAGATAAAAGCTTACCTCTTATCTCTGCAGTCCATTCCGTGTTACTCAAGCAGTTGAAAGCCATAGTTTTTTGCATATTACCTAGCCAAAATGTTTCTTGTTATTAAGTTATATGAATATTCATGATAACAATTTTCTGGCGTTTGTAAATCTATTTTGTGATGAATATCTCACATACTCGCTTGCATTGGTTGGAAATTGAACTTCATTGTTGATAGATAGCACATTACTTTTACAACCTATTGATAAAGCTTTGATTAACGAGTTCTTAGAATATTATGAATGGGATTGAGCATATTTATCGGAAAAGTCCAGTCGAACGAGTGAGAGAATCTAATGGTGATTTCAGTTTGACGCATCGTTTACTGGTTGGTTTATGTGGCGCGCTTCATCAATCATCGTCGCTTCTCTGCGGTATTTTGAAGACAGCTGACGGAATTTTTCACTGAGTGTATGGAGATCTCGGGAGAGTGATTGTGAGCTTTGCACGTGCACCTTTGCGCTTTCTGCCTGGCGCGGGAGTTTTGCTTTGGTGCAGTGTTTGGCGACGGCTTTCCATGAATACGCTAGAGATTGAGCGCCTTCAAGTTCTGTAGACACAACATATGCCTGTTGTAACAAAACCTCAGAGACGTCATACGCGGTATTCATATGACTATTGAGCTGCACATTAAACCTTTCTTCGTACTTTGCCCAAAGCTCAATGATCTGCTTTTCATTAAAGTGTTTAGATAATAATGTTTGTGACTCATAGGTTGAGAGAACTTGGTTGAACTCTTTGGTGTACTGATTATAGCGACCTTCAAAAGAGAGCTGACGATCCAACAGCATTTGCCAGTTTTCACGGTCACAATGATTCGCTAGAGCGACCTTGGCACTCAAAGTTACGCTTACAATGATAACCTTCCCCCAAAAACTCATGACTTTCCTCTACTTACCGTGCGCTCTATTGAGAGTATAGATGAGCAGCAGCATGAGTTGATGTACACTTGAGACATACCTATAACGGAAGAGCTGGTGGATTTGATGAAAAAAGCGCTGATCGCTTTACTTGTGTTGTTGATATTGGGCGGAGGGGGAGGAGCGGCATACTACTTCTTGGTCATGAATAAAGACCCAATCCCACAAGAGAAAACGGAAGAGCCGGCGTTAGAAGCTACCGAGCAATCTGAATCTGACCTTGTACCCATCATGGATCTTCAGCCTGAACCAGAGCAGACGGAATTTTACGTTTTGGAGAGAAAGCTTGAAGTGGTCGAACAACCTGAAATTGATGGCTTGATAACAGATTACCTCTATAAAGGGGAAAAGGTGGTGGTACTCGAGAAACAAGGCGAATGGGCACGTATCTCAGACTATATAGTCCTTAAAGAAGGCGGCCCACAGACGGCGGAATGGGTCTCTATGTCAGGCTTATCGAATGATGAAGTCATTATTTCGGAAAAAGAAAGCAAAGAGATATTGGATTCCTATTTGGTTAAGTCTGATGACCTCAAGATCCATCAAGAAAAATTCCGTAATTCGGTGGCTAAACTGATCTCTGAGGGGGAGTGTGCCCCAAGTGATTTTGAAGAATTAGGCGGATGGGTGAAATCTGTTAAGTACAGTCACAGAGATGTCTATTTTATTTATTGTGGTGGGTTGTCCCTTGAAAACAAAATTTATCTTGATGTAAATACAAATGAAATATTTACGAAGTAAGATCCCACGCTCTATTTATTAATGCTATTTACTTAAGCCCACTCATAGATTGAGTGGGCTTTTTTTGTCTATTCATAATGCTCATCTTGCCCATTTGGAACGTTAATTATATTGAAGCTTATATAAAATTATTAGGAACCATTTATTAATAGCTAATAAGAGTTTTGATATTATTCTCGTGATCAATCATTTCAAATTCCCACATTGCATTATTCTTGAAACAAGCTGAGAGATATAGATTTATCTCGTATTAACAAAGGCTTATCTGCTTGATGATAAAAGTAAAATTAAATAAACCTTATTAATATCAGAGCTTTGCGTTTATTTACATATGCGTAACATTTCATTGGTTTTGGGATGCAAGTCTAGTTTTTAATCATAATACGAAAATATTTTATATTTGTAATAATACTTTTTGATTTTGAGCTGTAGGGTTTAATTAAAGCAAAACGTAAAGTTTAATTATCAACTAAGACATTATCTTATTAACATCATTGTTATTTAATTGCTTGTAAGGGATGGAACCATTAATGAAAAAGCTTGCTTTAATTACAGGGTCAAAAGGCGGTATCGGATCAGCAATTTCCTCTAAATTAGTTGCAGACGGCTATCGTGTTATCGCGACTTATTTTACTGGAAACTACCAATGTGCATTGGATTGGTTTAACGAAAAACAATTCACCGAAGATCAAGTGAGATTGTTTGAATTAGATGTTACCAATACTGCGGAATGTGCGCTGAGCTTAAGCAAGTTGTTAGAAGAAGAAGGCACGGTGGATGTGTTGGTCAATAACGCAGGTATTACACGTGATAGCGTCTTTAAAAAGATGGATGCCGAAGCGTGGAAAGAGGTTATCGAAACGAATTTAAACAGTTTGTTCAACGTGACTCAACCTCTGTTCGCTCCTATGTGTGAAAAGGGTAACTGTCGAGTCATCAATATATCTTCAGTAAATGGTCTTAAAGGTCAATTCGGACAAACCAACTACTCCGCGGCTAAAGCGGGAATGATTGGTTTCTCTAAAGCCTTGGCTGCAGAAGGCGCTCGTAGCGGCGTAACAGTGAACGTGATTGCCCCTGGCTACACTGCAACACCTATGGTTGAGCAAATGAAGCCTGAAGTACTGGATTCAATCAAGAATCAAATCCCAATGAAACGCTTGGCTACACCTGTTGAGATTGCAGATGCAGTGGGCTTTTTAGCGAGTGATTCAGGTGCTTACATTACAGGCGAGACATTGTCTGTGAATGGCGGCTTGTACATGCACTAATTGGCGAAACTCAAGGGATTGGAATGATGGAAAAAGTATTTATTGTTGCGGCTAAGCGCACTCCTATTGGTGCATTTACCGGGTCGCTAAAAAACGTATCTGCGGGCGAACTGGCTGGTGTTGCGATCAAAGGTGCACTTGAGTCTGTCGCTCTTTCGTTAGATGCGATTGATGAAGTGATCGTCGGCAACGTGATTTCGGCAGGTCAAGGCATGGGGGTTGCTCGTCAGGCTTCCATCTATGCAGGGCTTCCTGAAGAAACACCAGCATACGGTGTGAACATGATTTGCGGAAGCGGCATGAAATCAGTGATGGACGCAGCGGCGCACATCAAAGCACAAGATGCTGAAGTGGTTATTGCTGCTGGCGTTGAAGTGATGTCACAAATTCCTTTTGTGGTACCAGCGAGCGTTCGTAATGGTCACAAAATGGGTGATATCTCAATGAAAGACTTACTGGTTGGTGATGGCTTAACCGATGCGTTTAATCACTACCACATGGGCATGACAGCTGAAAATATCGCGAATGCGTTGAACATCTCACGCCTTGCCCAAGATAACTATGCGTTAGAGAGTCAACAGAAAGCGGTCGCGGCAATCGAAGCAGGCAAATTCACCGAGCAAATCGTGCCAGTTGAAGTGAAGCAGCGCAGACAAACAGTCACTTTTGATACTGATGAGTATCCGAAATCTGACGCAACATTCGAAGGCCTACAAAAACTTCGTCCGGCATTCGACCGTGAAGGAACCGTAACGGCGGGCAACGCATCAGGAATCAACGACGGCGCGAGCGCAATTATCTTGGCATCAGAGAGTGCAGTCGCGAAATACGGTCTAACACCTTTAGTGGAACTGACCAGCTACGCACAGTCAGGTTTGGACCCAAAGATTATGGGGCTAGGGCCAGTAGAAGCAGTATCTAAAGCGCTTGATAAAGCGAATCTCACTCTAGAAGAAGTAGATTTGTTTGAATTGAATGAAGCGTTTGCAGCACAAGCTCTTGGCGTAATGTACCAATTGTCAGAGCAGCATGACTTACCACTTGATGAGTTCAAGCCAAAGGTCAATGTGAATGGTGGTGCAATCGCACTTGGCCATCCTTTAGGTGCGTCAGGCAATCGAATTATTGTTTCACTCATCCATGAAATGCTTGAACAGAAAACGACTTATGGCGTTGCTTCACTCTGTGTGGGTGGAGGAATGGGAACCGCTGTTTTGCTAAAAGGTATTGAAGGTTAGAGCCTGATATATCGGTAGCAAGCTTAAATATCGGATCAGCTTTTCAAAGCATCGTGAGTTAATCGATGAGCGTTGGCTGAAACGATAGTGACACAAATTTATTAAACTATGTATTCATCAGGAGTTACTTATGTACACGGATATTTTCAAAACAATTACTGACCAAACTGAAAAGCAATTTGAACCGTACTTAAAGTTCAATAAGTTGGTTGCAAAGAACGTCCAAACGATGACAGAACTGCAAATGAATGCAATGCAGACTTACACGAACATGGGTCTTGCGCAAATGAAAGCAGTGACTGAAATCAAAGACGTGACTAGCCTAACGGCGTTCAACAGCCAGCAACTAGCAGCGCTAACTCAATTGTCTCAACAGATGATGAGTGATAGCTCAAAAATGCAAGCTGCAGCAAAAGAGTTCAAAGAAGATGTTGAAACACTAACAACTGAAAACTTGAAAACAGTTACACCTGCATAAATTTAATCGCCATCGAGTTAGCGCAGTGTTTACTGTGAGGCTCGGTGGCGATTTTCCGATTATTGGAGTCATGTTATGTTTCAACACTTCTTTTCGGACTACCTTGTTAAACTTCAACAAACGAACCAGCAATGGTGGGAAAGCTTTGAACAAAACAAGGAAGCCGCGCAATCTCCCCTAAACCAAGCGATGCAAGAATTGAACTTTGATGATGCATCAAAAATCTTCGAGCAAGCCGCTAACCAACCCGCCGTTCTACTTCAGTTACAATCTCAATGGTGGGAACAGCAACTTAAGATCTGGCAGAATGCCGCGCTGATGGGCAACACCGAGAGTGTTATCTCAGAAGACCGCAGCGACAAGCGCTTTATTGATGAAGCGTGGAAAAACGACCCGTTCTACAGCTTTATCAAACAATCCTATTTGTTATTCAGTAAAAGCTATATCGACACCATCAACTCGATCGAAGGTATTGACGAAAAAACCAAAGAGCGAGTGGCGTTCTTTTCTCGTCAGGCAATCAATGCACTTTCTCCAAGCAACTTTATTGCGACGAATCCAGAGTTGATGAAACTGACGCTTGAGCGAAATGGTGAAAACCTTCTCGATGGGTTAGAGCAGTTACAAGCAGACGTTGAAGCAAGCGCTGATATACTCAAGATCCGCATGACCAACAATAACGCTTTCCGATTGGGTGTGGATGTTGCGAACACTGAAGGTGATGTTGTCTTTCAAAACGAGCTGTTTGAGCTGATTCAGTATCATCCAAAGACACCGCAGGTTAACGCTACGCCTTTGTTGATCGTTCCGCCATTCATCAATAAGTACTACATTCTTGACCTTCGTGAGAAGAACTCAATGGTGCGCTGGTTACTTGAGCAAGGACATAGCGTATTCATGATGTCTTGGCGCAACCCAGGTGAAGCGCAGAAAGACACTGAATTTGGTGACTATGTCACGGAAGGCGTGGTTAAAGCTGTTGCTGCGATTGAAGACATCACAGGTAAAGAGCAAATCAACGCGGCCGGTTACTGTATTGGCGGCACGGTGTTGGCTTCGACGGTGGCTTACTACGCTGCGAAACGCATGAAGAAACGTATTAAAACAGCGACGTTCTTTACCACCTTGTTGGATTTCTCGCAGCCGGGTGAGGTGGGCGCGTATATCAATGAGACAATCATCAACGCGATTGAGAAGCAGAACGATGGCAAAGGTTATATGGATGGTCGCTCATTGAGCGTGACGTTCAGTTTGCTTCGTGAAAACAGCCTGTACTGGAACTACTACATTGATAACTACCTCAAAGGCAGCAGCCCGATGGAGTTTGATCTTCTGTACTGGAACAGTGACAGCACAAACGTGGCGGCCAAGTGTCATAACTTCTTGCTGCGAGAGCTTTATCTTGAAAACAAACTGGTTCAAGACAAAGGCGTGAAAGTGGGCGGTGTTTGGATTGATCTCAATAAGATAAAAATACCAAGCTACTTCATTTCAGCCAAAGAAGATCATATCGCGTTGTGGCAGGGGACTTACCGTGGTGCCTTGAATACCGGTGGCAATAAGACGTTCGTGCTGGGCGAGTCTGGTCATATTGCGGGTATTGTTAATCACCCAGACAAGAACAAGTACGGGTTTTGGCTGAATGACAACCTAGACGACTCGGCGGATGAGTGGCTAACGAATGCGACTCATAATGAGGGGTCTTGGTGGACACACTGGAATCAGTGGCTGCAAGGTTTTGAAACTGACGAAAAAATCGAACCTTTCAATCAAGGCTCAGAGCTTAATCCTGTGATAGGCAAAGCGCCAGGCAACTATGTAAAACAGGTGCTGCCGCTTGTCGATCAAGAGCAGGTTGATAAAGAGACCGCAGAGAAAGAAGCGCCAGAAAACGAAGTTTAGGGCGTTAAGTCACATTCAATTATAAAGATACACAACGTCAGATAATAAAAAAGCCACTGAAATCAGTGGCTTTTTCGTATCAACTCATATCAGAATTATCTGGTAGAAGTTGATGTAATCTCGATTGTTAATCGATTTCTTTGTCTTTACCCATAGATAAAATCCAAAGAGATACGGCTGCAACACCTGCGAAGCCGCCAAGAATGATAACTGGCATAGCGCTGTAACCTAGGATGTGCCAAATTACGCTTTCTAAAGTACTCATTCAATCGCTCCTTATTGCCAGCCTTCAACGCCGTGCATGTCTGGTAGTTTGTGTGCAATACCTTTGTGACAGTCTACACACGTTTTTTCACCAGAAGCTAGCGCAGTCGAGTGTTGTTTCGCACTACGAGGGCTCTGCTCTGAGAAGTCCATGTAATCGAACTGGTGACAGTTACGACACTCAAGTGAATCGTTCTTTTTCAATCGAGCCCATTCGCGTTCCGCTAGGTGAGCACGACGTGCTTTGAACTTTTCTTCAGTATTGATGGTTTTCGCAATAAAGTGTGCGTATAGCTCTTTAGATGCTTGAACCTTACGAACGATTTTATCTGTCCATTCATGAGGTACGTGACAGTCTGAACAGATAGCACGAACACCAGAACGGTTAGAGTAGTGAATTGTCTCTTGGATTTCAGCAACGATAGGTGCGTGACAGCCAGAACAGAATTCTTCCGTGTTGGTTGCCTCCATACCCGTGTTGAATGCACCCCAGAACAAAAGACCACCCGAGAAACCCAAGAACAAAACAACGCCTACGGCTGCTTTACTTGGTGTCGCGAGTCTTTTCCAAAACGCTTTAAGTAATTTTATCATATATAGCCTCTCTTACAGTCCGGCTACGATTAACGCAGTGAATCTACAGGTTTGAACTCGTTCTCAACTAGTGGCTTAGCATTAGCTTGAGGTACGTGACACTGTAGACAGAAGTAACGACGAGGTGATACGTCTGCAAGTACCGCATCTTCACGGTTCATGTAGTGAGTTACACTCACTTTAGTAGCACCCATTTCTTTTGCGTTTTTCCAGCTGTGGCAAGAAAGACACTTGTTAGCGTTAAGAGAAACTTCATAGCTACGAATAGTATGAGGCACTAGAGGTGGTTGGTATACGTAGTCACTCTCAAGTACTTGGTCACGAGGGAACTTTTTGAAGTCATCTGCTGCGCGAGTTGCTTCAAGTTCACTTGCACCACGTAGAGATTCTACGCCACCAATGCCGCCTGGGTTATCCAGTTCAGCTTCAGCTTGAACTGCACCAGCTAGCAAAAGACCAGCTGATAGTAGGGCAGTAATCAGTTTTTTCATGGTTAATTTCTCCGCCTAAAGGCTAATTCTTTGAGTGGACTACTTCTTTCAAAAAGTAACGAAAAAAGTAGTCGCAATATTAAATACGTTAGATCTTGTATCTAGGTTCGAAAAGCGCTTGGCTCTTAAGAAACCTTAGTGATCTTAACTGGACACTTCTTGTAATCCGTCTGTTTAGACAGAGGATCCGTTGCATCCAAGATCAACTTGTTGATCAGAATTCTTGCATCAAAGAATGGTACGAATACCAAGCCTTGTGGTGGACGGTTACGACCACGAGTTTCAACACGAACGCGTACTTCACCACGTTTGTTTTCGATAAGAACTTCATCACCACGGCGAAGACCACGAGCTTTAGCATCAGCAGGGTGGATGTAACAAAGTGCATCCGGTACTGCTTTGTAAAGTTCTGGTACACGACGAGTCATAGTACCTGTGTGCCAGTGCTCAAGAACACGACCTGTACATAGCCACATATCGTATTCATCGTTTGGTACTTCAGGTGGCGCTTCGTATGGTGCATTGATGATCAGTGCTTTACCATCTGGTTTGCCGTAGAAGTCCCAATCAGAACCTTTCTTAGCGTATGGATCTGAACCTTCTTTAAAGCGCCATAGTGTCTCTTTACCGTCAACAACAGGCCAACGTAGACCACGAACTTGGTGGTAGCGATCGTATGGTGCTAAATCGTGACCGTGGCCGCGACCAAAGGCTGCGTATTCTTCGAATAGACCTTTTTGAACGTAGAAACCTTGAGCTTGTGCATCGTCGTTAAGCTCTTGAGCTTCAGATAGTGGGAATGCATCAACATTGCCGTTTTTGTAAAGCACGTCGTACATGGTTTTGCCACGGTACTCAGGCATTTTCGCAACCAGTTCTTCACCCCAAACTTCTTCAATAGTGAAGCGCTTAGAGAATTCCATGATTTGCCATAGGTCAGACTTAGCTTCACCTACGGTTTTCACTTGTTGGTACCATGCTTGTGTACGACGCTCTGCGTTACCGTAAGCACCTTCTTTTTCGATCCACATTGCTGTTGGAAGGATAAGGTCAGCCGCTTGAGCTGTTGCCGTTGGGTACGGGTCAGAACATACAATGAAGTTATCTGGGTTACGGTAACCTGGCAGACGTTCAGTGTTGATGTTTGGACCAGCTTGCATGTTGTTGTTACACATTACCCAGTAAGCGTTGATCTTACCGTCTTTAAGCATACGGTCTTGAACAACAGCGTGAGCACCTGGTTTAGCAGGGATAGTGCCTTCTGGAAGTTTCCAGATGTCTTCTGCAATCTTACGGTGTTTAGGGTTAGCAACAACCATATCGGCAGGTAGACGGTGAGAGAACGTACCAACTTCACGAGCTGTACCACACGCAGATGGTTGGCCAGTTAGTGAGAATGGGCTGTTACCTGGAGTAGAAATCTTACCTGTTAGAAGATGGATGTTGTACACAAGGCTGTTCATCCATACGCCACGAGTATGTTGGTTCATACCCATAGTCCAAAGTGACATTACTTTGATGTTTGGATCGGCATATTGCTTAGCCAACTTGATAAGGTCATCTTGAGATACACCTGACATTTCAGACGCTTTCTCAACTGTGTACTCAGCAACAGACGCTTTGTAGTCTTCGAAAGAGATAGCAGTCATTTCACCTGAGTTAGGGTTTGCTGCTGCTTTCTGTAGTGGATCATCGTCACGAAGGCCGTAACCGATGTCTGTCGTTGCTTGCTTGAAGTTCGTGTGTTTGTTCACGAAGTCCCAGTTAACTGCATCGTTTTGAATGATGTAGTTAGCAATGAAGTTAGCAATTGCTAGATCTGATTGAGGTTCGAAGATGTAACCAGTGTCAGCAAGCTCGAAAGAACGGTGGTAGTAAGTAGACAGTACGTTTACTTTAACGTGTGGGTGGCTTAGACGACGGTCTGTGATACGAGTCCATAGTACTGGGTGCATCTCTGCCATGTTTGAACCCCACAGTACGAATGCATCTGCGTGTTCAAAGTCATCGTAACAACCCATTGGCTCATCGATACCGAAAGTACGCATGAATGCGCCTACCGCTGAAGCCATACAGTGACGAGCGTTTGGATCGATGTTGTTTGAACGGAAGCCCGCTTTCATCATCTTAACGGCTGCGTAACCTTCCATTACTGTCCATTGACCTGAACCGAACATACCAACACCTGTTGGACCGTTCTTCTTCAGTGCAGCTTTCCATTTCTCAGCCATTACATCGAAAGCTTTGTCCCAAGATACAGGTGCGAAATCACCATCTTTATGGAACTCACCATCTTTCATACGAAGAAGCGGAGTCTCAAGACGGTCTTTACCGTACATGATTTTTGAAAGGAAGTAGCCTTTAATACAGTTAAGGCCCTTGTTTACAGGTGCTTCTGGGTCGCCTTGAGTAGCAACCACTTTACCGTTTTGAGTACCTACTAGTACCGAACAGCCCGTACCACAAAAACGACAAGGCGCTTTATCCCACGTGATTTTTGTTTGATCAGAGCTAGCAATCAGGTTGGTTGCTGTTGCTGGTAGAGTTACACCTGCAACGGCTGCCGCTGATGCAGCTGCGTTTGCTTTCACAAACGCACGTCTTGTCATTTTCATACTTCACCCTCAAGTTGAGAATTGTTGCTTCCAGTTTCTAAATCCGTTTCGTCCAGTCCAGTTTCGATTTGGTGATAAACCAAAGCTGTCCCTAAAACGTTCGTAATATTATTAATTTCTTCGATGGTATCCGTTACAAAACCTTGGTTTTCGGTTTCTAGGACCACTATGATTTTGCCTTCAGGGCTACTGCCGTAAATCTCTGCATTATCGAACTGTTCGATTTGTGCTTTGATCTCGTCTAGATGCTCTGGGCTCACATGCACGACTAAACTTGATATATGCACTTCATTTAGTGCCATAAATTGCTCTCGTTATTTTTGTTTTATGCATTACTCACAAGAATAGCTGAAGTAGGGCAAACTGCTACGCAGGCTCCACAACCGCTACACTCATCTAACTTGATTTTTGGTAGAGCAACACTGCCTGCTCTAAGTTGAAATTGAATGGCCATAGGTTCACACATGTCACCACAGCTTCGGCATTCAACATTTTGTTGCGCTAAACACTTATCAGAGATTTGTGCTTTTGCTTGCCAAGGCTCTCCTTGCTTTGGCTTAAAAATGGGTTCAGGACAAACATCTGCACATTGATAGCAGAACGTACACTCATCAATAGAGAAATCGACAGTGGGAAAACCACCATCGCCTACAATGATTATCTTAGTCTCACAACTTTCGATGCATTTACCGCAGCGAGTACAGTCATCTGTAAAGCTTTCTAGGCTGTTAATCCAAGGCAAACGAATCTGGCTTGAGTCAACTTTTCGTCTCGAAAAAAGACGGCGTTTTGATAGATCTACCACTAGATACCTATAGATGTTGCTAAGATGTTGTAATTGTAGGTCATTATTCTATTAATATCTTGTAATGAGTCCTCATAAGTAGTGTAGTTTTAGAAACAATTGTATAAATACCCCCTAAGGGCTAATTGGGGGTATATATTGTCTTAGATCAATAAATTACGGAGCGAGTGATCACATATTGAATGGAGCTATGATTTTTGATGTGTGACAATACGATATCGCTGGCAAGTCATTTATCAATAGGAAGGCACTTTTGCTTATAAAACCGGTTTCATCTGTAACAAGTACGATAGCAAAATCTTTGCTCTCTATACTGCTGTTGTCGGTTGCTACGACTGGCTTTGCCATCTTTACTTTGGCTTCAAGTTTGAATGATGCGGAAGCGGTTAACGTGGCCGGTTCAATGCGAATGCAAAGCTACCGTTTAGCCCATGATATTCAAATAGAATCCGTCGATTACGAATCCCATATTCATGAATTCGAAAGTTCTCTTTACTCGCCATCCATGACCAATTTAGTCAGTTGGAATGTTCCGACAGACATCACAGAAGATTACTATTTAATTATCGGCCGTTGGCATGAGCTGAAACAGGTCTTGAATAGCGAAGAGCGCGATCACTATCTCGTGTTGGTTGAAAACTTCGTGGCTGAAATCGATGGCTTCGTTTATAAGCTGCAAGAGTTCTCTGAAGACAAGTTAATAAAGTTAGCGTGGGCTGGTGGTATCGGCCTTGGTGGAATTCTGGTCATATCTCTTTTTGTTGTTCACTTTGTACGTAAACAAGTTGTTAAGCCACTCCACGCGCTCGTTGGAGCCAGTCAGCGGATCAAAAACAGTGACTTTGAGGTAGAGTTAAAAGTCACTAACAACAATGAACTGGGCATTCTGACTAAGACGTTTAACTCGATGGCCAAAGATTTGGGCGTGCTCTATCGAAACCTTGAGTCGGTTGTCGACGCTAAGACGGTCGAGTTGCAAAACGCCAACCAATCTTTGCAGGCGCTTTATCATTCTTCACAAGAACTTACAGTTACGCGTATCGCCCCTGAAAACTTCCGAGCTATTCTGCAGCACCTGGTCAGTCTAGAAGGAATAGAGTCGTTAAGGCTTGAGATTGCTGATAGTTCGGGTCGTTCGTTGATTATGGACGAAGGGTATGATTCGAACTTAGACTATGAAAAGTTTGAAATGAAGTTGGATGATAACGAGCTTATCTTGGGCTATTTATATTGTTCTTATCATCATGGTCATTCAACCAAGACGCTGATTGAGAGCTTTATCCAACTGTTATCACGAGCGATCTATTATAATCGCGCGCAGAAGAAAGCAGAACAGCTTATTATAATGGAAGAGCGTGCAACGATTGCGCGTGAACTTCACGATTCATTGGCTCAATCACTGTCGTATTTGAAAATCCAAGTGACGTTGTTGAAGCGCGTGATTGGCAAATTGCCAGAACAACAGCACCGAGAGCAATCTGAACAAATAGCGTCGGAAATCGGCAACGGTTTAGCAGATGCCTATACTCAACTACGAGAGTTGCTCACAACCTTTAGGTTGACCATAAAAGAGGGCAACTTCGGAGATGCTTTAAGCACCATGCTTGAAGAGCTCAGTGAAAGAACAGATGCAAAGATTAACCTAACCAATAATCTTTCATCCATAGAGCTTGATGCACACAGTCAGGTTCACTTGCTTCAATTGATTCGTGAAGCAACAATAAACGCAATAAAACACGCCAATGCCGACTTGATAGATGTATGCTGTATCGATGAGGAAGGTGAAGTATTAGTCGTGATTAAAGATAATGGAGATGGCTTTGACTCAAGTAGTTCCAAGACGAACCACTACGGGATGAGCATTATGCAGGAGCGTGCGGCAAGACTGAATGGCGACTTAACGATTGAAGCGGCTCAAGGTGAAGGCTGTACAGTCATATTGAAATATAAAAGTTTGAAGGAAGTTAAAGTTGACGATTTGTAAAGTAATGCTGGTTGATGATCATCCATTGATGCGCAGAGGTATAAGCCAATTACTGAGCTTTGAAGATGAATTCGAAGTGATTGCAGAAGCAAGTAACGGTACTGAAGCAGTCGCTCTTGCCCATGAAGAAGAACCTGACTTGATCCTTTTGGATCTTAATATGAAAGGCATGTCTGGGCTTGATACGCTGAAAGCACTTCGTACTGATGGCTCAAGCGCTAACATCGTTATTCTAACAGTTTCTGATAGCCCTGCAGACATTGAAGCGATTGTAAAAGCAGGCGCTGATGGCTACTTGTTGAAAGACACAGAACCCGATGAGTTAATTGAACTGCTTAAGCAAGCACACAGCGGTGACAAAGCTTACAGCAGTGTGGTTGCTCGTTACCTAAATGATGCTGGTAGCCGCAATGATATCTTCGACCAACTGACTGAACGCGAAATGCAAATCCTTCAAGAAGTCGCGAAAGGTTACCGTAATAAGCAGATCGCTGATCACCTGTTCATTTCTGAATCGACAGTTAAGGTACATATGAAAAGCTTGTTGAAAAAGCTGCAAGTGCCTTCTCGCACCGCTGCCACGGTTCTGTATCTAGAACGCTATGGTGAAATGAAGTAGGGCTTGGTCCTTTGAGATAACACTATTTCAAGCCTTACTGTTATACATGTCTCGATAGTTTTAACTATATTGAGAAAGTGATATTAAAAAAGGCGCTGAACTTATTAGGTTCAGCGCCTTTTTGTTTACGCATTTTATATCTAGATTATCATATCTGTTTTACTGAGAATTAAGCTGCCATTGGTACTAGAACAAGCGTACCGAAGATAACCGTAATAAGACCACAGATTACGGGTACAGACGTACGTTTTACGACTTCAAATGGGCTGATTTTACCCATACCAGATGTCGCTACAATTACACCAGATACTGGTGAAATGGTACGGCCTAGGTTCGATGCTTGAAGCATTGGGATGATTAGGAACGCTGGGTTCAAGCCCATTTTCGCCGCTAATGATGGAGCTAGTTCTACGAATGCATAGAATGGCGCGTTACCAGAACCTGTCGCGATAGCAGCAGCCACCGTTAGACCTGTTAGGATAAGCATTAATGCGATACCGCCTGCGCCTGCAGATTCAGCAAGACCGATTAGGTTATCAATTGCACCGATAGACATTAGACCTTGAGCAAATACGCCTGCCGCAACCAACAGCATTACCACGCCTTTGAACGCGTCAGCCATACCTTGGTAGCAAGAGTCTAAATCTTCTAGTGTTTTCTCGCCGTCAAACTTCTTAACAACGTAATCGATAACTGCACCCACGAAGATAGAACCTACCACAATGGTGTAGATATCAAGTGAAAGCCCTGGAATCGTACGACCGTTGAATAGGAAAACGCCGATGATAGGTAGGAATGGAAGTGCAGCGTAGAAAGCTGGAGCCGTTGTTTCGATTTCAGAAACGTCTACTTTTTCCATTGGTGTGTTTTCTTTCTTATCTAGGTATTTGTTCCAGAAGAAAGCCGCACCCGCCATCACGATGATCGCACAGATAGAAACAGGCAGTACCGTTTGAACAGCAAACACATCAAGAGACATGCCTGATTTTTCTGCCGCGATAACCACATCACCAGACGTTGGTGAAAGAATGATGGCTGCAGGTGACGCACAAACTGCAACTGCCGCTGGGCGAGAGATGCCCATTGCCGTCATCATTGGGAATAGGGTTGCCATCAATAGCACACCAAGACCCGTTGCAGAACTTACAGCTAGAGACATTAGACACGCTACGATGTAAGCCGCAACAAGAAGTACATAGGGAGATTTGATAGCAGCAAGCGGTTTAGAGAACTGCTTCACTACCACGTTGTTAGCACCAATGTGCGTCATGTAAGAAGCAAAACCACAAAGAAGCATGATTTGCATGCCTAGGCCGCCCCCGCGGTACTGAAGCATGTATTTAACAAATTCTAGTGAGTCGGTAACCATGTTACCTGTTGAAGCGACTTTAGCTGGTAAGACTGTGTGCCCAATAAGGCCGGTGATAAGAAGTAGGGCAAGGCCAGCAGTTAGTAATACACCCGCCGCTTTATAGCCTTTTACAATAAAGTAACCAACAGCAATAGTAATCACTAATCCGATCAAGAGCTCTAACATAGAAATCTCCACAAAGTTTAAAAAATATAAGAAAGTGTTTCAGAATATGACAATGAATGTACAGAAAACTGCACTGTGGCACGAGGCATAGTTGAGGTTGATATGATCTAAGACAAACATTTTTTTCGATGTTAATTGTGGTTGTAAATCGTGATTAACTACTGTTGTTTAGATGTTAATAAACAAATTTTGTAACTCGTTAGAATATAACTTGGATCACCTTTGATTGTTCTAGTTGCATATGGAGGTGTTGTTTTATAAATCGTGAGTGTTTTTTGTACTTTGGAAGGAAACGTGTAACGAAGTGGGTATTTATCGGAGTAAAGAGGTGAGAATCTTAGCTTTTAAGCCTACTTACATTTAAAGATGACTTATGTTTAACGCCTACTTACTTCCCATAAGTAAGCGCTAAAACACAAGCTGGCACTAAAATATAATTATGTTTAAAAATATAGCGAGCGAGTTTAGTTTATATCAACGTCAGGAGTGTCATTTGAATACGTTGGCAGCTCAGAACAGATAACCTTCTTACAAAAATGAATCATCCCATAGCGAGTAATGAGTAAAAACTCCTCTTTATTCAATGGAATGTAAGGCATGGCGTCAGAAGATAGGGTAGACCCTTCACTTATCATCACCTTTTCGTAAAACGACAACTCGCGATTCGGGATGATTTGTTGGTGTTGGTTCTCATCCAGTGAGATGTCGTGTTGAGTGACAGAGTAAGAGCCCGACGACGTAAAACCGACTTGCTTAGTTGATACATACAATAAGTCATAACTGTCATTCTTCTTAAATTCGATGTTAATAGCAGACTGGTTATGAATCATATTATTGGATGGGTTAATAATCGACGCTGTATTGGCTAAATAATGCCCTTCAAGATGTGACTTGGGAATAAAGGTAGAAACCCAGCCGATTAATACGCCAAGCAGTACCACAAAAATTGCTGTATTCGTTTTATTATTCACAAGTCACTCCTTTAAATCCGGCTGGGAAGCTCAGAGATTTTCCTGAATTATCGATGATGATTTTTCGTCCTTTATATTCATATAGCGTTACGTTGAATAACTCATTAAATGTGAATTCATCGGATTCGATTTTACATGAGATAAAATGCTGACCCACGAGATCTTCGCCTAGGCTATTTCTATCTAAATAAGAAAACAAATAATGGGATAAACCTGCAGCCACTACAAATAATGTAACCAGTGCTAATAGACTGTTTGTTTTTTTCGTAGCGGCCGTTGTCTCGGTTGCTGAGCTTTCAGGCGCTGTGTTGTTTTCAGGTTGTGTCGTTTCTTGCTTTGGTTGTGATTGAATTTTACTCAGCGCGCGTTCTTTGTCTTGTGTCACTTGTCCTGCAAACCGGTAACCTTTACCGCGCTCAGTGACGATGATCATCCCGCTCTTATCTTCTAACGCTTTTCGGCAAATCGAGATGGTCTGCATTAGGCTGCCATCTTCAACATATATACCTTTAGACACCCACACTTGTTCAATAAGAACTTGGCGAGTGATCACCTCATTGGGTCTCGAGATAAAAAACTTAAGCAGCTCTGATTCATTAGAACCTATTGGGTAGGTACGGCCCGTCTTAAAGTGATGGATTTCACTCTCTTCTAAATTGACCTGTATATCATCATTGATAATAAATTCAGCAGACATCTGGGTTCTCATTGTTATAAGCGTTCTAACCTAAATATAACAAATCTTACAACAAACATAAACTTACTGATTTCATCGTCTTTGATGTTTAAGTGTCTGAATTTATTCTGATTATTAGCCGAATTAGATTTCCTTATATACCTTTTTGAGGTTGTTTAATGCGGTTTCAGGTGCTTGCCGTTAGTAGCTATTGGATCATTAACGGGTGACGCTGATTTAGTGGGTGTGGGTTAATTGCTCAAATTTCTTACGTAGTTTTATCAACGTGTCATTCCAACTCTGTGTTGCCTTGCTCTCTACGAATAAAAAGTCGAGCTTACCTCCGACTCAATCGGCAACTCAAATAACGATAAATCGCATGACCACACCAGTTAAATGCGAAAGCTACGAAGGAGCTGTTTTGAAAGATTTCAATAAGCCATATATATGTGGACTAATTACGCTTGCCTTACTCGGCTGTCAGTCTGAAGACTCGACTCAAGATCCCGTTTCGGTATTGGTTCCCTACAACATTAATGAACTACCAAAACCAAACGATGGGTATGGGTATGACGACGATGGAACAATATCCGGTGTCGGTGAAGACGTTGCCGCAATGTCATCGACCAATGATGCTTATTATCAGGACTACAACAATTCATACGCAGCCTTAGACGGTTGGGGACTTTGTGCAGAACCGATTTTAATTCCTCTACAAAGTGTTAATTCGGACAAACGTTATCCACTCAATAACGAAACCTTAGCCGGGAATGTTGTATTAATTGATGACGTAACAGGTGAGGAAGTTGGTACTCAAATATCCGCTGATGGTTCCAATATTAAAATTCAATGTGAATCAGGCTTAGTAGAGAATCGTACTTATTCGCTTGTAGTAACGGATGGGGTAAAAACTGAATTTAATGAACCGTTAAAAGCAGACACTAGTTTTGATGAATTGATTTATTCAGAGGTTCCATTAAATAGCGAAAAAGAAGAAGTTCTTCAAGAGCAAGTATTGAGCGCTATTGATTCATATTATGCGTTATATCCAGATAACGGTATTCCTGTATATGCAGCTCAATTTAAAACTCAGAGCGCTTATTCCCCTCTGGATGCGATGAGAAGAAGCCATTTATTGTATGGAAGTTCTTTCTCTAGTGCACTTCCTGAACTTAAAGAGGAAAAACGCGGGTACAACCTATATACAAAAGTGCTCAAAATTCCGTCTTACTTACCTTTTACAAAAGAGAGGGAGGCGGAATGTATCGTTGATGAGTTTGATCCGAAAGAAAATTGCCCGCCACTTTATGAATGGATCACCAACACTGACGGTGGTTTCCCTACGGCTGGTAACCCGATCCCCCAAATAACTGAAGAACTCGAGATCACAGCAGACATATACGTACCAAAGAGCTTTAGCTGGGTTATACCTAAACAACTGCCTACAGCCATCTTTATACATGGTGTTACAGCCGAGCGAGGCACTGCTTCTTTAATGGCTGCAGAATATACGGATAAAGGCTATGCCGTGGTTGCGATTGACATGCCATATCACGGGGAACGCATGCGTTATGACTCAAGTCCTGAACATGTAGAAATAAGCGCTAGAGCAAACAAAGCGTTCTTCATCAATATTGATTCCCCTTTAGCACTTCGTTCTAACCTCCAGCAGTCTGTTTCAGATTTTCTGGGTCTACGCTATGCGTTGAGCCAAGAAGCTTGGGTGAAAAAAGATAACGTTCATTTAATTGGACAATCGCTGGGTGGAATTATGTCGGTAATGGTGAGTGAGTTTAGCCAAGCTAGTCCTGACTTTCACTCTAATTCTAACTTTGCATTTAATACAGTGAACTTTGTTGTTCCGGGGCAGGGGCTAACTAACCTAGTTCTGTCTTCTCAAACCTTAGGCCCTGAAATGTCTGAAGGTGTTAAGAAGTCTCCTGATGTTCAGCGCGGTATTGCTGAAACGGTGATACCAGATACATGTACAACAGAAGCAACGAATAAACAATGTATTGAAGCACTTAGAGAGTTTGTCGAACTTTCATCTGATAACGCGCTACTTGTTAGTCAGTTAGAGAATGACATCTTCGATTTAGTTGTGACAGACCTTAAACAAGGGGTCCAAGCCACAATTGATAGTGCAGACCCTGCTAGCTTTATCTCTCGCCAAGTCGCTGCTGAGCAACCAACTCTTTTGTTAGCTGCCGTTGGAGATTGCGGGGAGACTTGTGACGTTGGTGTTGATTACGTCCCAGATAGCGTAATTCCGAATACCGCGCCAGATAACATTCGTACTGGTACTGAACCACTGATTACTGCGCTTGGCTTAGACCCAATAACAGGTACCTCAGAAAATATTAATGAAAAGCGTGGAGCCGTGAGAACAACTACCGGCGGACATGGTACGTATTTGTTCCCGTACGAAGGCCCTGTTGATGAAGATGGACTGCCGGGTATGCCAGGTGAAAACATGTCTGATGTACTTGAAGCTGTGGGCACTCAACAAATTGCTGTTGCTTCAATGGTAATGAGTGACGGTGCAGTAGTCGTCATTAATAACGAAGATCATATCGAAACAGAGGTGCCTCAAGATGAAGAATAAACTTTTATTGGGCACTGCCGCTGCTCTTGTCCCTTGCCTGACTAATGCGGCTGGCTTTCAACTTAACGCGCAGTCAGCTACGGGGTTAGGTCGTGCATTTGCCGGTGATGCAGTGATGGCAGATAGCGCTGCGATTGTTGCTAAGAACAGTGCTGCGATGGCTTACATCGAGCAACCAACACTCTCTGTCGGCGCTATCTATATCGATAGTGATATCGATGTCTCTAATGTGAGCTACACGCCGATGAGAGGCGATACAGAAACATTCGATGATCAATCTCTAGATGCCGGAACATTAGTTCCGAACCTTCACTATGTTCATCCTATTCAAGGCTCTAAATTTACCTTAGGTGCCACCGTGCATTCTAACTTCGGTACCGATGTGGAGTTTGATGATTCGTTCGAAGCGGATGAGTTTGGTGGGAAAACAGCGTTATCGAGTATTAATGTAGGTTTTGCGGTTGCCTATGAGCTGTCTGAGAAAATCAATTTAGGTGCTGGACTCGATGTCATCTACGGGGAAGGCGAAATTCACAGGAAAAACCTTCTAGATGTTGATGCCGATGGCTTCGGTTTGGGGGCTAACGTTGGGGCGACTTACCAAGTCAACGAACATAACAAGTTTGGTATTACTTATCGATATAGTCCGGATATAGAAGTTGAAGGGGATATTACGAAAGGCGGTGTCTCTGCCGATAAGATGAATGTACCTCTACCAGACACTCTAGAGTTTTCCGGTTGGCACCAGCTCAACGAACAGTGGGCTTTTCACTACAGCCTGCAGTGGGTGAACTGGTCTGAATTTGATTCGCTAACATCTGACTCTTATGACGACTCAATTAAAGAGTATCAATGGAAAGACGCAGGGCATGTTTCTGTCGGTGGTACGTACACCATGTCCAAAGACATCGTTCTGCGAGCGGGTTACATGTACGACATTTCCCCAACTGACGAACTCACGTCGTTATCTATTCCTGACGTTAATCGTCATTGGCTTACGGTCGGAGGGACATATAACTTAACGGCTGCCAGTTCTGTGGATATTGGTGTCGGTTTTATCATCGGAGAATCACAAGATATTGACGAAAGCCTGACGACGATCCCAGAAACGAGTTCCAATATAACTGCTGATGTGACCGCCGATGCTCTCTTGCTCGGTGTTCAGTATCAGCATCGTTTTTAACTTTTACTTTGGAGTTCAGAACGTAAAAATTTAGGAATCATATAAAAATTGCAGGGCTCGACAGTGAGTTGAGCCCTTTTCTCATTATTAGCTGTTTTAGCATTATTTAAATAGCTGGAAGCTCATTAAGTAAGAAATAGCTGCTTAGAAAAACGTTTTAATTCAGACGAATTCAACGGTTATGGTTATTAAAAATGAAATTTACAAAGCTTAGTAAAACAATCTGTTTGGCACTGTTTGCCTTACATATCTCTCCATCGTTTGCTCAAGACTCAAACTTGATTCCTGTGACTATCGAAAAAGCTCACAAACAAGCATTCACTTCTTCAATCAACGAGGTTGGCAAAATCAGGGCAACGGACTCTGCTGCATTGACATTTAGTGCCTCCGACAAAATTCTCAACATCCATTTCAAAGATGGAGATTCAGTAAAAAAAGGCGAACTGATCGCTCAACTGGATAATACCAAAGCGAAAGCCGATTTAGACAAAGCAAGAAGCTCTCTAGCGTTAGCAAAGTCGAAATTAAAGCGAGTACAAGAATTACTAAAGAAACAGCCTGACTCTATGTCCCAACAAGATGTGGAAGAACTGGGAGAACAGGCGAACCTAGCCGCAGCTGATTTCCGTCAGAAAGAAGCGCTGATGAATGACTATTTATTGGTCGCGCCATTTGATGGGCAGCTAACTAATTTCACCCACTCAGTGGGCAGTAAGATTGATAGCGCAACTGCGTTGGTGAGCTTAATCAAACTCGATCCTGTTGAAGTTCAGTATTCCATTGGCCAGTCGGACTTAGGCAACGCAAAGCTTGGCCAGAATGTTTCCATCCAAGTTGATGCATTTGTCGATGAAGCGTTTTCTGGCGTGGTGGATTACATTGCGCCAGCGGTGGACGAAAGCTCAGGCCGTGTAGAAGTACACGCGCACGTGACTAATCCAGAACATCGCTTAGTTCCGGGTATGTTTGCCAAAGTAAGTCAGATGACCAGCGAAGATTCAACGCAGATGGTGGTTTCTCAAAACTCCGTTCAAGCAAAAGATGCAGAGCGTTTTGTTTGGGTCGTGAATGGCGAAAAAATCGAGCAACGTATTGTCGAATTAGGCGTGAATACTAACGATGGTTACGTTGTGGTAGAGAAAGGCTTGAAACTTGGCGATAACGTCGTTGTCACGGGACAACAGAACCTTAAGAAAGCGTCGTTAGTTAAGGTCATGAACCCAAATGCTGAACAGAAAACCGTTGAGCTAATCACGGAACCGACAAGCAAAGAGAAAACTCAACAGACCGCTGAGCCTAAAGTAGAAAAGACCGTAACACAGGTGGACGAAGCACATCCAATTGAACCTTCAGTTGATTGGACGGAAGCATCGAAAGGTGTAGATGAAGCGATCAACGAAAACAGCGAGCAAGCAGAGACTAGCGCGACTGTTGAGGATTCATCGAGCGAAGCTCAAAGCAAGGAAACTCACAGCAAGGAAACATTAAGCAAGGAAGCTGGAACGAAGGAGAATCTGAATGAAGCTTCCTGAGATATGTATCAAGCACCCTGTGTTTGCCTCAGTTCTGAGTATCACCATTGTTTTACTTGGGCTTTTGTCGTTTCAAAAGCTATCAATCCAATACTTTCCAGAACATAAAACACCGTCAGCAACGGTAACGGCTGCGATCAATGGCGCTAGTGCTGAGTTTATGTCGCGCAATGTGGCAGATAAGCTCATTACCGCTGCAACGGGCCTCGACAGCGTGAAAACCATGACGACCGACTGTCAGGAAGGCACGTGTAATCTAAAAATCATCTTTGAAGATGACATCAATGACGTCGAATACACTAGCTTGATGAACAACCTGCGCAGCAGCGTCGAAGCGATTGGTGATTTCCCGCCGAGCATGACGGATAAGCCAACGGTCACGGATGACTCTTCTGACACCAGTATGCCGAGTAACATCATCACGTTTGTGAATACTGGCAAGATGTCTAAGCAAGACATGTACGACTACATTAGTCAGCAAGTCGTGCCTCAATTTAAGCACATCCAAGGTGTGGGTGGTATTTGGGGACCGTATGGTGGCAGCGAGAAGGCGGTGCGTGTTTGGTTGCAACCGGATCGCATGATGGCGCTCAATATGAGTGCATCCGATGTTGTTGGAACATTGAGCTCATACAATGCAACGTTTACCGCAGGTACCATCAAGGGGCAGGTGCGAGATTTCTCTATCAACCCAGTAAACCAAGTAACCAGCGTTGATGATGTACGAGACTTAGTGGTTCGTGTTGATAACGGCAAGATCATTCGTATAGGTGATATTGCTGAAGTCAAAATGGGTGAGGAGAGCCTTACGCCGAGTATTCTTCGTGTTGATGACAACCTAGCAATGTCGATTCAGGTGTTGCCACTGAAAAGTGAAAACCCAGTCACAGTTGCGAATAAAGTTAAGAAACAAATTGATCTGATTCAGCCTCAGTTGCCAGAAGGCATTGAGATGAAGATGGTCTACAACCAAGCGGATTTCATTAAAACCGCAATAGATGAAGGCTTCATGACTTTAGTTGAAGCGATAGTTTTGGTTTCAGCGGTTGTGGTTCTGTTCCTTGGCTCTTTTCGAGTTGCTTCAATTCCAATCATCACCATTCCTGTGTGCGTAATAGGCGTATTTGCCGTCATGCATTTACTTGGATTTAGCATCAACGTACTGACGATTCTGGCTATCATTCTCGCCATTGGTTTGGTGGTTGATGATGCGATTGTTGTGGCTGAAAACTGTTACCGTCATATCGAAGAGGGTGAAACGCCGTTCAATGCTGCAATTAAAGGGTGTCGAGAGATTGTCTTCCCAGTGATTGCGATGACGCTGACTTTGGCGGTTGTTTACTTACCAATTGGCTTGATGGCTGGCTTAACCGCCGATCTATTCAGGCAGTTCGCGTTCACACTTGCTGCGGCGGTGATCATCTCTGGATTTGTGGCGTTAACGCTCTCACCAATGATGAGTGCTTACTTAATGAAGCCAGTATCAACCCCGGCGAAGTGGTATCAAAAAGTTGATGCGAAACTGAATGTGTTATCGGATTTATACACCAAAGAGTTAGGCAAATGGTTTGATCGTAAGGCTCTGATGAGTGGTATTGCTTTAGTGCTGATCGCTTTATCGGCCTTAGCGGTTTGGAAAATGCCTCAAGTGTTGCTTCCAACAGAAGATACCGGTTTTGTTGAGGTGACTTCTACGCCACCAACAGGTGTTGGTCGTCAGTATCATCTAGATAACAACGAGCAACTTAACAGTGTGTTCAAAGGTGATAGCTCAGTAGAAGCTAACTTGTCTTACATCGAAGGCACACCGACCAATCACGTTCTATTGAAACCATGGGGCGAACGTGACCAGTCAGCGGATGAATTGGTAAACGAGTTTATCGCTAAGGCACAAAGTTCAGTCTCTGCTTACGGCATGTCTTTCAAGGTTCGCTCAGCAGATAACTTGAACATCGCTACCAACATGATCCTTGAACTGACCACAGTTAACCGTGATACCACTGTGCTGTCTGAAACCGCGAGCGAAGTCGTTAAGGCGCTTGAAGATTACGAGGGCGTGACCAACATTAAGAACTCAATGTTGCGTGACCAATTACGTTACGACTTGTCGATTGATCGCAATGCGATTGTATTGTCTGGTGTTGATTACGGTAACGTAACCAATGCGTTATCGACATTCCTTGGTTCTGTTAAAGCCGCAGATTTGCAAGCGGACGACGGTTATACATACCCAATTCAAGTTCAAGTGAACCGAAATGACCTTGGTGATTTCAAGGTGCTCGATAAGCTGTATGTGGATTCACAGTCGGGTCAGAGGCTTCCTTTGTCTCAGTTTGTATCCATCAAACAAGTGACATCGGAATCTAACTTCAAGACGTTCATGGGTAAAGACAGCGCTGAAATTACCGCGGACTTGATGCCCGGATATACGGCGAGCGACGTAAAGGCATACATTGATGACACGGTACCAAACCTGTTGAAACCTGCTCAGAGCTACGAGTTTAATGGCATAGTTAAAGACCTAGTTGATTCAACCGCGGGCGCACAAGTGCTGTTCGTATTGGCGTTGATTTTTATCTTCTTGATCTTGGCGGCGCAGTTTGAAAGCTTTGTCGACCCGATGATCATCTTGCTGACGGTTCCACTGTGTATTGTGGGCGCGATATTGACGCTTTCGGTATTTGGTCAAAGCCTCAATATTTACTCCAAGATAGGATTGCTGACACTGGTTGGTCTCGTGACCAAACACGGTATTTTGCTGGTGGAGTTTGCCAACGAGAAGCGCAAATCTGGCGCTAGTGCCAAAGAAGCGGCGACCAGCAGTGCACGTTCAAGGTTACGTCCAATCTTGATGACCTCACTGACGATGATCCTCGGTTCATTGCCATTGGCATTGGCGGACGGCCCGGGTTCATTAGGTCGAATCAATATTGGTTTGGTATTAGTCGGCGGTTTGACAGCCGGAACCTTCTTTTCATTGTTCTTAGTGCCAGTGGCTTACGTTGGCATGGCGAATCTAAAACAGATGGATATATTGACTCGGTTGAGAACGAAACCCGCATAACTCGCCATATAGATTGACCAGTCAATTGAAGTGAAAACTAAAACGCGCCTACCATGAACCATGGTAGGCGCGTTTTGTATTTATTATCTCAATTGCCTAGAACGGAGCAAAATTGTCATGTACCACTGTTGGTACTGTCCAGCGTTGATGCGCATCTATAGGCTCTAGTACCGAGTTGTGGTGTGGTATTTGTCCACGGTCGCCATACAACCACAATACCAAGTTTGAACGTTCACCACTTGTTATCGGCAGCGCCGCATGGGCAACGTTTCCTCGATGAATCATAGCGACACCGGGCGTGAATGTCGTTTCGTTCATCTTACCCGTAGCAGGGTCATAAAAGTTAAGTTCTGAGCCTGAAAACTCTTCATCTGGCATATTTACGTTAATGTTGAGCGTGACCGAAGACGCATCAGTATGCAGGCGTAAAGACGTATCTTTGTTCGCTTGATACTGAATCGAGAACCCAAAAGTTTGCGTGTCGTAACCCATGATTTCAGGGAACAATAAGCGAGCGATAGGGCGCATGTAACTGTCGAGTAAATCTCGGTAAAACGCTTGGAAACTTGGCGCGGCTAAATACCCTTCAGATCGGCTGTCTAACATTGCTCCACCGCGGTTAAGCACTATACCATATGGTGGGCGCAGCGGGATTTGAGCGTTAGAGACCGCTTCCAAGTAATCACGCAACTCAGCGAGACGTTCAGCATCAAAGAACTGAAACTTAAACACCCCAGGAGAGATCTCTTCGAGTAAATCTTTTACCGCGATTTCTTTCGTTGGATCTTGCCAAGCTTCTCTAACAGCGTCACGAAGGCGGGCATCTAACAGCGAATCATCGAAATCCAATTGGCTGCCTTCCGCACTTGTTTCCCATTCTTTCCAGGCTTCGCTGAACAAGCCCTTATTGTTGTCCCAAAACTGTTGTACAGAAGGAGCTCGTTGAAGCATCGCTTCTCGTGTCGGTAAATCGATGGCGCGTGCGCGCTCTAGTTGATTAGATAACATAATGTGTTCGCTCCTTTTGTTTGCTTGCGAACAATCTATTACACCAAGGTTTGTAGATAAACGGGGTGCTGGGCAAAACAGAATTAACCTTTTCTATATAATCAAATAGCGGCTTAGCGGTTCTGCTTAAGTAAATAAGCGTCAGGAATAGTTAGTGACGAACAAATTACGGAGTGATGGAGAAGCTTAGACGATCATGCAAATCCTTTTGCATGTTCGATGGGGGAAGCGTTATTTAGAAATCGTAGTTTAGATTCATTGAGCTGTAGATTTCGGCGTTACTTTGGTCTGATGCGACAGTAGTGTTGTAGATGTATTCGGTATCAAAAGTTAGCGCCAAATTGCCCATTAAGATGTTCTTTAGATAGCCTTTAAGGTTGTAATTGGTGTTCTCTTCACCGTAAGCCATGTTAGCCGTTGCCCCCATAGAAAACGTTTCTGTTAGGGTTAATGATCCATCAATATTGGCATTGACGATCAGTTCATAGTTCTCTTTGTTTGGAAACTCTTCATCAGAAGACTGTCGCTTACTGATTCGGTAACCCGGACCGGCAGATCCTTGGAGTTTGATTCTTTCTGTATCATAAAAGTGGCGACCCAACCCTGTAGCCGTTATGAATTGCTTACGATAAGTACCAAAGTGGTCGTGTTCAAAACGTGTTGTGGCGACCAAATAGGTGACTTCGTTCAAGTCATAGCTGATGCCATAGTTGGTGGTATAGCGATTGGTGCCGTCTTCGTCGTTTTCTGCATCGGTATAGTAGGTATCAAACTGAACTCGTTGGCCCCAGTTCTCTTTTTTGTATCCAACAGAGATTCCAGAATTGATCGACAAAGATGAGCTGGTGTTTTGTGAGTAGATAAAACCGAGCTTGGTCAGGGTCGTAAAAGGAGATTCTTCAGCTTCTTCTTTTAACTCAGAACCTTCGCTTAACACGACTTCATCCTCGAGTACCACTTCCTCAACCTCTTCTCCAGCCTCTTTTCCAAATATGGGCATAGAGAAAGCGATGAGAAATAGAGGCAGCTTTGTTAGATAACGTGTGTATGAAGCTAGGCTGGTTAATGGGCGCGTTGTTTGTGAGGTAGCGTAGGTCGACATAATGGTTAGGTATATAAGTGATTGAACACGACGAACGCAAGGCTAGTCGTGAAGAGTCGTCAATGATTGAATCGAAAATGCGAGTGAGTTATGACGCCATAGGCAAAGGCGAAAAAATCGTTTTGATCGCAGAGAATCCGTTACCTCGATGAGGATTGAAATCTTCAATGTGGACAAAGAATTCAAGTATCTCAGAGGGTTTATCGTCTTCGATTAACAAGAATTCGAGTAGCCCTTGTTCGACATGGCATGAAACGATGGTTTCGCTCGACTGATCAGCTGAAATCTGTTCAACATTGATCACAACGCTCGTCTCGGGTAACACATTGAAAGCATCTTGCGCGCACTTAAGAATACAGCTGCAGACATACTCTCGATATAAGGTATTGCTTTCCGAAAGAGACATCGTTTCAAGCTTCACTTCGCCTTGGCACAATACCTTTTTTTCTTTAGGGATCACGTTATGCTTATTGACCTGAATATTGACCTCCAGCAGGTGACCATTCTTATAGGTATTGAAGTTATGGTTAATCAGCTTAGTGTCGACTACCGCGGCGTTAATCGGGTTCTGTTGAGCTTCGGAAAGGGCTGATAGTTTTGCTTCACTATCGTTGTTTAAAATACCTTTCGATAATTGATTGCCCTTGGCCCAGTAGCTGTAGTTTTGAACCCAATGCACAAACTCTGTCTTGTATTGCTCGATGTCTTGTTCGGCGGCACGCTCTATATTGTTGGTGAGGGTATAGAGCTTCGACTTGTTTCCTAGCAGCATATCTAGCCAGTTAGGCTTGTACTCATCGAGTGCTTCCATTGCTTTGACTTTATGATCGAATCGAACCGTTGGCATTGTCGGTGCAGGTTCCATCGCAATCGACTCCCAATTCATTTTTGGGGTCGGAATGGTATGCACGGATTGGATTAAGTGGAGGTGCTGATTGAATAAGCTCACTTCACTTACAGCGTCCTCAAGTTGTTTGGTATTCATCTACATTCCTGTCGACTGTTGTTCTTGTAATTTGGCGCTTAGTTTATGGTCAAAGCGCGCGAACAGTATTTAAATGAATGTGAATGATCTTTCGTGAGGTTGCTTGATATTGATTTAGGAATATTTTGGAGAGAAAGTTGGGTTTACTATTGAGATAACAGCATAGAAACACAGAGAGCAAGGCGCTCTCTGTGTTGGTCATTTTGCTACTATCGAAACTTGCTGATGAGCATTATCTCTGGCGTCTTGCGACCAAAGTAAATCGGTAATCGTTAGACGTGAAGTAGTTGCGGCTGTATTCAAACACCGTGTTATTGGCGAGGTAACCGCGAGTACGTTTTTCAATGATAGGCTGAGCTGGGTCAATACCTAACTGTTTAGCAACGTCTTCAGGTGGAAGAATCGGCACCAGTTCTTGCTCACTTCGATCAATCACCATGCCTTTGGTGTTCTCAATAAAGTCGTATTTTGATGTCTGCATCACTTGATAGGTGAGATCTGGGAATAGGGCAACAGGTAACCAAGTTTCTTCAACCGTGATTGGATTGTTGTCTATGAAACGAACACGTTTTACGTAGAAAACCAATTCGCCTTCTTTGATATCTAAATGTTCAGACATCGCCAAAGAACACGGCTTCATTTCAAAGGCCAGAACTTCACTGTGTGTAACCACATCCAAATGCGCCCACTTTTCTTGAAAGCTCGACTGTTTGTAGATGTCGTAATTGATCTTGTTCTCTTTGACGTAAGTGCCGCTGCCTTGAACGCTTTCAAGCTCATCGTTTTCGATCAGTAGTTTCAGCGCTTGTCTAACCGTTACACGACTGACCGAGAATACTTCACGCAATTGCGCTTCTGTTGGGAGTGCTTCTCCAACTTTATATTCTCCAGAACTGATCTTTTCTCTTATTGCATCGGCGATTTGGCGATACATAGGGAGTCTTGCCATTTTTGCCTCATTTGTGCGCTAGGACAACTAGACTTTGATTAAGAACCTGTACCTTAAATACGTAAATTTGCTCTATATAAGCCTTGCTTTAAAGGTTAGTGTGAGCATCGTATCGGCGTTTTGTAGTACATATAATACAAATTAAACGATACATAACAAGCTTTCTTAAAGGATTTACCAATACGATTTAAATACAAATTAAATACAAATATGTATTGGTGAGATCGTGATCACGGATTAAATGTCTTGAAGTTGTATTATTCTTCTCGTCGGCAGGGACGACTGTCGTACTAATCCGTGACTATGGGACAAAGGTTATGAAACTTACTACTCTAACGAATAAGTCGCTCGTAAATCTGCAAACTACGTTTAGCAGTCGAGAAGAAGCGATTTACGCACTTGCTGACCAACTGGATCAGCAAGGCAAACTGCATAACAAGCAAGAGTATCTTGATGCAGTATTTGCTCGTGAAGAGCAAGGCCCGACAGCGCTTGGTGAAGGCCTAGCAGTACCGCATGGCAAGACTGACGCGGTTAAAGAAGCTGGCTTCGCTGTAGCAACGCTTAAAGAAGACATGAAATGGAAAGGCTTGGATGAAGACGAAGATGTAAATCTTATCTTCCTAATTGCGATTCCAAATGCAGAAGCGGGTTCTACCCACATGCATCTGCTCACTGCATTGACAACTACATTGGTTGATGACGATGTTCGCGAAGCGGTATTAAAAGCGACAACCGCTGAAGAAATCTTTGCGCTTCTTGATGGCGACAATCAACAAGAAGAAAAACAAGACAACTTAGATACAAATGCGCCGACAATTGTATGTGTTACTGCTTGCCCTGCTGGCATTGCTCATACCTATATGGCGGCAGAATATCTTGAAAAGGCGGGAAAAAAGCTTGGCTATAACGTGCATGTTGAAAAACAGGGCGCAAACGGTATTGAAGATCGCTTAACGGCTGAGCAATTAAACAATGCAGTGGCTTGTGTATTTGCTGCTGAAGTTGCGATTAAAGAATCTGAGCGCTTTAACGGCATTCCTCGTGTAGAAACGCCAGTTGCAGAACCGATTAAACACGGTGAACGCATTTTAAACGAAGCGATCGAAGAGTCGAAAAAAGGCAACGGTGCAGAGCGTAAAGTAGCTACTGATGATAAACCGAAGAAACTGCCGTTGAAAACTGAGCTTAAACAAGCACTGCTTTCTGGTATTTCTTACGCGGTTCCTCTTATCGTTGCTGGTGGTACTGTTCTTGCGGTTGCTGTTCTTATCGCGCAAATTTTTGACCTGCAAGAGCTCTACGCAACAAAAGATTCTTGGCTATGGATGTATCGCAAACTAGGTGGCGGCCTACTGGGTACATTGATGGTGCCAGTACTGGCAGCTTACACAGCTTACTCATTAGCAGATAAACCGGCACTTGGTCCTGGTTTTGCCGCAGGTATTGCAGCAAACATCATTGGCTCTGGTTTCCTAGGCGGTGTTGTTGGTGGTTTGATTGCTGGTTACGTGATGCGTTGGGTAAAAGAGCATGTTCGCTTAGGCCCTGCGTTTAACGGCTTCCTTACTTTCTACCTTTATCCGGTGATCGGTACTTTAGTGGCAGGTAGCTTGATGCTATTTGTTATAGGTAAACCTGTAGCGTTCCTAAACCAAGGTCTAACGGACTGGTTGAACGGTATGTCAGGCACCAATGCGCTGTTATTGGGTGCGATTCTTGGTCTGTTTGTATCATTCGATTTAGGTGGTCCGGTAAACAAAGCCGCTTACGCATTCTGTTTAGGTGCAATGGCGAACGGTGTTTATGGCCCATACGCAATCTTTGGTTCAGTAAAAATGGTATCAGCGTTCACCGTAACGGCTTCAACCATGATCGCTCCACGCCTATTTAAAGACTTTGAGATTGAAACCGGTAAATCTACATGGCTACTTGGCCTAGCGGGTATTACCGAAGGCGCAATACCAATGGCGATTGAAGATCCAATCCGTGTAATCGGCTCATTCTTACTAGGATCAGTGGTTACAGGTGCGATGGTTGGCGCGGCAGGTATTGGTCTATCAACTCCGGGTGCAGGTATTTTCTCTATCTTCTTGTTACACGATTCAGGTTTAGGCGCATTCTCTGCTGCTGCAATCTGGTTCGGTGCTGCGATTGTCGGCACAGTGATTTCAACTGTTACTCTTCTGATGTGGCGTGGTCATGCTGTAAAAAAGGGTAAGTTTGAAGCAAGTACTGCAACACAGAACTAACTGAATTTTGAGTTAGCTCCTAACTCACTGCGAAATCAATATATAAAAAATAACAAACAACTGGCTGTCCTAAATACCTGTGCTCCTAACGGTTTTATTCACACAGATTCTGGGCGTGGTTTTCTGCACCCTAAATTTAGTGGCAGCCAATTTTAACCCCTTGAAAAACTTTAATTTAGTCGTATTTGGGTTCGAACTTTAGTTTTACTCGAAGCGACACATTTAGGTAAATGATTATGACTACATCACGCGTACATATTACTCCACACATGCACTGGGATCGTGAATGGTATTTCACAACAGAAGAGTCTCGCATTCTTCTTGTGAACAACATGGAAGAAATCATGAACCGTCTGGAGAGTGATCCAGAATACAAATACTACGTTCTAGATGGTCAAACCGCTGTTCTAGAAGACTACTTTGCGATCAAACCAGAGAACACAGAACGCGTAAAAGCATTGGTTGAAGCGGGCAAGCTTATTATTGGCCCTTGGTATTCTCAAACCGACACAATGCAAGTTTCTGGTGAGTCGATTGTGCGTAACATGATGTATGGCATTCGTGACTGTATGAAATTTGGCGATGCAATGAAGATCGGTTACCTACCAGATTCATTCAGCATGAGCTCACAGCTGCCGATGATCTACAACGGTTTCGACATCACGCGTGCAATGTTCTGGCGTGGTTGTTCAGAGCGTCATGGCACGAATAAAACAGAATTCTTATGGCAGTCTAATGACGGCAGTGAAGTGACTGCACAAGTGCTTCCACTGGGTTACGCGATTGGTAAATACCTTCCGCAAGATGAAGAAGGTCTACGCGCTCGTTTAGATAAGTACTTCCCAGTGCTAGAAAAACCATCGGTAACGAAAGACATCCTATTACCGAACGGCCACGATCAAATGCCGATTCAGAAAGACATCTTTGAAGTAATGGACAAACTTCGCGAAATCTACCCAGATCGCGAATTCTCAATGAGTCGCTTTGAAGAAGTGTTCGAAAAAGTAGAAGCGGCACGCGACCAACTCGACACAATCAAAGGCGAATTCAACGACGGCAAATACATGCGTGTTCACCGTACGATTTCTTCTACGCGTATGGACATCAAACTGATCCATGCAGAAATTGAAAACAAGATTGTAAATATCTTAGAACCGCTAGCATCTATCGCTTGGACATTAGGCTTTGAATACCACCACGGTTTGATTGAGAAAATGTGGAAAGAGAGCATGAAGAACCACGCTCATGACTCGATTGGTTGCTGCTGTTCAGACAAGGTTCACGCTGAGATCCTAAACCGCTACATCCTTGCGGACGACATGGCGACCAACCTGATTCACTTCTACAAGCGTAAGATTGTTGATCACATGCCAGATCGCGAAGGTTGCGACAAACTAGCAATGTTCAACCTTTCTCCGTACGAGCGTGAAGAAGTGGTTAACACGACTATTACTATCCGTGCACAAGAGTTCTCTATCTTTGATGAAAACGAAAACCCTGTTGAGTACTTCATCCAAGACAAGCGCCAAATTGACCCAGGTAAAGTAGACCGCCAAATCGTTCACTACGGTAACTACGACCCGTTCATGGAGTTTGATATTCAAATCAAACGCACTGTTCCAGCTATGGGCTTCACCACGTTACATATCCAAGGTAACGAGAAGGGCGCTGTAAAAGTTGCAGAACAAAAAGACTACTTGCTAGAGAACGAGTACTACCGAATCAATGTAAACGACAATGGTACTCTGACTATTTTCGATAAAGAGACAGAGCAAGTATTCGACCAAGTCCTTCGTTTAGAAGACGGTTCTGATGACGGCGATGAGTACGATTACTCACCATCTCGTCAAGAATGGTTGCTGTACTCAGATGAATTTCCAGTGGAAACATCGATTGATCACCAAGGCTTCCAATCGGTAGCGAACATCGCTTTCCGCATGAACGTGCCTGCAAACCTAACAGAGCGTGAAGAACGCACGGGTCAAAATGGGTTCGTTGAAGCGCAATGCCAAGTGGTATTGAAGCAAGGTTCTCGCCGCATCGAAGTACGCATGGAACTAGACAACCAAGCCGACGACCATCGTGTACGTGTGCTAGTACCAACGCCATTCGTTTCTGAAACTGTGGTTGCAGATAACCAGTTCGGTTGTATTACTCGACCAACCAATGACCCAGCAATGGCGGTTTGGGAAGAAGAGAAGTGGAAAGAAGCACCGGTTCCGGTTTATCAACTGATGAACTTCGCTGCGTTAGAAAACGGTAACGCGGGCATCGCAATCATGTCGAATGGTCTACGTGAATTTGAAGTGATTGCATCTCAAGGTGACGAAAACCGAGATACCTTCGCACTGACACTATTCCGCGGTATCGGCGTGTTAGGTAAAGAAGAGCTATTGCTTCGTCCGGGTCGTCCTTCAGGTATCAAGATCCCGACACCAGATTCACAAGTGCGCGGCAAGTTAGTGTGTGAATTCACGCTGTGTGGATTCTCTGGTAACCACATTGACGCGAACATCATGGCGCAAGCACGTGACAATGTCACTCAAATCGAATGCTACAACAAGATCCCTTACAACGCGATGAAGCTGAATGTGGGTGAGCAAAACCTACCAATGAGCTTTAGCCTTCTGTCTAAGCAACAATCAGGAGCGGTACTGAGTGTACTGAAGAAAGCGGAAGACGAAGATGCACTGATCATGCGTGTCTACAACCCGGCAGAAACAGGTTCAGTGTCAGATTCAATCTCCTTCACTCAAAACGTTTCAAGCTGGAAAGAAACAAGTATGGATGAGCGTGTACGCGAAGGTGATGTAGCAACTGAAACCTTTGGTGACTTGTCTTTTGGTGAATTGGCATCTTGCCAAGCGAAAACATTCCAAATCAAATTCTAATTTCAATCACCCGCTCACCTTGGTGGGCGGGAATGGTGAACGACAATGAAAATTGTAATTGCCCCCGATTCATTTAAAGAATCACTCGACGCTCACCAAGTTGCGTCTTGTATTGAGCGTGGATTTGCTGACGTTTTTCCTCACGCAGAGTTTGTGAAAATGCCACTCGCCGATGGCGGTGAAGGGACAGTAGACGTGTTGCTAGAAGCGCTCAATGGTAAGACGCAAGGGCTGCAAACGACGGATCCAATCGGTCGCGAATGTAAGGCTTATTGGGCTTCACTTGTACAACAGGTTGATAGCAAAAGCGTAAACACTGCCTTGGTAGAGTTTGCCCAAGCGTCGGGTTTAGACCGATTAACCGTAGAAGAAAGATCACCTCTTACAGCATCATCTTACGGAACAGGGTTGCTGATGAGAGATGCGCTAGATAAAGGCGTGGAACAAATCATTATCGGCTTGGGCGGTAGTGCGACCAATGACGCGGGTGCTGGCATCTTACAGGCGTTGGGAGGCAAGCTATTAGACAAGCAAGGCAACGAGCTATCTGGTGGCGGTGCTGCACTAAGTCAATTAGCAAGTATCGATCTTGATGGACTGCACCCGAGATGCAACGAAGTGACGTTCGTTGTCGCATGTGATGTGAATAATCCTCTATGTGGTGAAAACGGAGCCAGTGCCGTGTTTGGTCCGCAGAAGGGATCATCAAAAGTTCAAGTTGAACAACTTGATACTGCGATCGGTCACTTTGCCGATATCGCTCAAACACATACGGGTACCAATCATCGCGACACAGCTGGTTTTGGTGCTGCTGGTGGCACACCTCTGGGGTTAAGTCTTGCATTCAATATCCAAATTAAAGCGGGTATTGAGATGGTATTAGATGCTTTGGATGCAGATAAGGTTCTTGAAGGTGCTTCACTGGTCGTGACCGGAGAGGGACAGATGGATAACCAAACCCTGCAAGGTAAAACACCTTTCGGCATCGCTCAGCGAGCTCAAAAGTTGAGTATTCCAACCATTGGAATTGCGGGCTCTTTGGGGCAAGACGTTGAAAAGCTTTACGGTTCAATGTCTAGCTTATTTGGAACCGTACGTTCACCTCAGTCTTTAGATCAAGTTTTATCAGAAGCGAATCAAAACCTGACTCGCACTGCCCGTAATATCGCCGCCACGCTCAAGCTTGGCAGCCAGATTTTTAATGAGAAGTAATTATGTCTCTATTTAAACTCGACAACGTTATTCAAAACTACGCATGGGGAAGCAAAGACTCCATCAACCAACTGTTTGGTATTGTGAACCCAAACCAAGAACCGCAAGCAGAAATTTGGATGGGTGCTCATCCTAATGGTTGCTCAAAAGTAGGTGATACCGGTGAGTCGCTTTCTCACATGATTGATGAAAACAAAATCGATGTCTTAGGCGGGTACACGGCGGCACGTTTTGGTGAATTACCTTTCCTGTTTAAGGTGTTGGCCGCTGAAACACCATTATCAATTCAGGTTCACCCGAACAAGCGAAAATCAGAATTAGGTTTTGAGCGAGAGAATGCACTTGGCATCCCTTTGAATGCGTCTAATCGTAACTACAAAGATCCAAATCATAAACCTGAGTTGGTTTATGCGTTGACCTTTTACAAAGCGATGAATGGCTTTCGTCCAATCGTAGATATTATTGCTTTGTTCGAAGAAGCGGATATTCCTTCGTTAGCGATTGAACTTAATGTACTAAAAGCCAATGCCGACAGTGATTCTCTAAAGTCTTTCTTTAGCGCAATTATGTCTCTTGAAGGTGACCGCAAAGCGTCTGCGCTTAATGAACTTTATGCTGCACATGCGCGACCAGCAAAAACGGTCATGGGACGTGAAGCTTTGCAATACAGCATTGAATTCAAACAGCACTATCCGGGTGATATTGGTTTGTTCGCCCCATTGATGCTCAACACGGTTGAATTGGCGCCGGGTGAAGCGATGTTCCTGTTCGCAGAAACCCCACATGCTTATGTTCAGGGCACAGGCTTGGAGATCATGGCAAACTCAGACAATGTGCTGCGTGCAGGTCTCACACCCAAATATATCGATGTCCCTGAGCTTATCGACAACACGATCTTTGAGCCGATTAAGCCAGAAGATATTCGTCTTAAGCCTGTATTGAAAGAGGGCAATATGAGCTATCCGATTCCGGTGGATGACTTTGGCTTTGATATCTTATCTGCGACTGATGAGAGCAAGTCACAGTATTTACGTAGCGCGGAGATATTGTTCTGTGTGGAAGGAGAGGCGACCATCACCTCAGAAGGTCGTACAGTTTCTCTTAAGCCCGGAGAATCGGTCTTTGTAAGTAGTAATTCAAGTGTTTACCAATATCAAGGGAATGGCATTTTGGCTCGTGCTTTTAACTAGTGCCCCCGTGCTAGCGATCAGCAAAAGAAATGTCAGAGTGCCACTGTAAAGTGGTACTCAATATTGGATTGATGGTTGTTACCTATCTGTCTTTGACAGTCATGATTATTGACCATACCCGCTACTCTGGCGGGTTTTTTCATTGTTAGAATGAGCAAATATAAGCCTGTTGAAAAGACAAACCCTGCGATCAGAGCAGGGTTTTTATTGAATCAGTACTGAGTGACTGGTTAAGCAATGTGCGTCATTTTATTAAGCACAAAGGTTTCAATACAACCTTCAGTAGCAGCCATGTAGTCAGCGATGTGTTGGCTCGCTAAGTGTTTCTCTAGATGAGCTTCAGACTCCCAGTTCTCATGAAAAACGAAGTGAGCAGGGTTACTGTTATCTTGGTGCAGATCATAGTTAATACAGCCGTCTTCAACACGGGTTTTATCGATCAATTTAATCATCTCAGCCTTTACAAGCTCAGTTTTGTCTTCTTTAGAGACGATCGTTGCAATAATAGTCAGTTTGCTCATTTTCAATTCCTCGGCTTTAAACTCGATAAGTCCAAGTAATATAAGTATAAATTCAGACTGATGAAAGAGTTCTAAAATCCAATAACTATGGTTCTTAGCATCCACAATTCTAACTCGAGAGCATAAAGCCAAGGGCAAGCGGTTAAGCTTATTAAAAAAGCCCTCATAGCAATATGAGGGCTTTTGAATAAGAATCAAACTGTGTTGTTATTGGGGTGTTAAGCGTACTGTTTTACCTTAAGCGTATTGCTCAACCGTCATTGCCCAATTTTTCTTCTGCTGTTCAAAGTTCATCTTGATTTGTTGATAACGAACCTTAAGAACAGAGTGTTCGTACTTCTTCACAACGTCTTCGCGCTTGCTTTCAAGTAGCTGCTTTTTAACTTCGTAATACTCGTTCATGTTTGATACTAGAGCATCAAACTCTTGTTGAAGCTTCTCCGCGATTTGTTGCTTGTCGGCACGATGCATGATTTTTTGCTGGGTGCGTTTAAGTAACATTGACGCTTCGGCTTTCTCAATACGAGCTTGAGGGGTTTTCTTAAGCTTACTTGCCAGTCCCATCAACGAAGCACTCTTGATCAACCACTTTGTTGGATCGTATTGCCACCAGTAGATGCCGTTACGGTAGTCGTTCTCAAAGATGTGGTGGAAGTTATGGTAGCCTTCGCCAAAAGTTAAAACCGCTAACACACCGTTATCACGCGCCGTGTTTTTATCGGTAAAAGGTTGACTACCCCAGATATGAGCAAGAGAGTTAATGAAGAATGTTGTGTGGTGGTTAAGTACCAAACGAACCGCGCCTACGATTAACAACATGCCAAGTACATCACCGTAAATAACACCTAAAGCGATAGGAACACCGAAATTCATTAGTAATGCTAACAGAACATAGTGCTTGTGCTGCCACATAACAATCTTATCTTTTTTAAGGTCACGGCAGTTTTCGTAGTTTTCGTACATTGAGGTGCTGTAATTACGAATCATCCAGCCAATGTGTGAGTACCAAAATCCACGTTTTGCAGAGTATGGGTCTTTGTCGTTGTTATCGACATGCTTGTGGTGAACACGGTGATCAGAAGACCAGTGTAGCGCGCTGTTCTGCAGGGCAAATGCACCACCTAATGCAAACAGGAATCTTAGGCTTGAATGCGCTTCAAACGCTTTATGTGACCATAAGCGGTGATAACCTGTCGTGATTGAAAGGTTACAGAACGTAAAGCAGATTGCTAGCCATATCCAGTGCTCCATGCCATAGCCAAAAAAGTAGCCATAAACGGGAGCCGCTACAACAGCAAGCAGCATACTAAAAGAGAACACAAAAATATTGAGCCAGATTAATGGCGGCTTTTTTGTAGATTGTTTGTCGGCACTATTCATTAGCAAATTTCCATTGGGCTTACATCTGTGCGCTAGAATATCAGCGTACACGTGTAAGTCAATATTGAAAGTGTAAACGTGTATTAGTATGTTTTGCTTAAATATTGTATAAAGGTAGTGTGAAATGTAGTAGCAAGTCATAAATGGAAGTACTAAGGGCTAATAAATGGAAATTAAGGTAGCTGAATATAAAGATTATGAGCGGATTGCCCAATTACACGCGGATAGCTGGAAGCTATATTACCGTGGCATTCTTGCTGATGATTACTTAGAAAATGATGTTTTGGAGGACAGATCTGTTATTTGGCAGACTCGTTTGATTAATCCTCCTTTCAACCAACATGTTTTATTGCTTGAAGAAGGTGGTTTACTGGTTGGTTTCGTCTGCGCGTTTGGTAATCACAACTTTGAGCGTGGCACGTTCATTGATGCGTTACACGTAGACAATAATTATCGCGGTCGAGGTGTAGGTAAGCGTCTGTTGTCTGAATTATCGAAGTGGTTGCAGCAATACTATTCGGACTCAGGGCTCTACCTAGAGGTGATGTCTGAGAACCACCAAGCGATTGCTTTTTATGAAGCGATTGGTGGTAAAGAAGAACTCGAGCAAGTTTGGAATGCGCCATGCGGCAGCCAAGTGAACGAGAAAGTGATTTCTTGGAACTCTCCCGTTGAACTTGAACAGAAAACAGCAAGCGTCGTGTATTCTTAGTCGATTCATGTGAGTACTGTTTATTTGCTGAGTAGCAGGTTCTTAACGGTTCTTAACGAAGCTATTTTAAAGCAGAAGAACAAAGACAAAAGCCCTGAGCATTAAGTTGCTCGGGGCTTTTTTGATTGGATCTGTGGTCGTTTTAATGATTCGCAAAGGCGCGTGAAATATTGGCCGACTAATCACACCATGTAATCTTATTCCTACCGTCTTTCTTCGAAATGTAGAGTGCTTGGTCGGCGTCGTCGATAAGTTGCTCAACAGAACCAAGGGCCTGAGGTGCATGTTTAACACCGATTGAAATCGTTACTTCTAACCTAAGGCGAGCAGGGGATTCTAAAAGGGAATTAACGAGCGATTCAATTGACGCCTTAGTTTCTCCTTGGACCATCACCAAAAACTCTTCACCGCCGTATCGAAAGCAGTTACTGCTGGTCGGTAGTCGTTTTTGAATCTCATCGGCCAGTTCTTTGATCACCATATCGCCCATTTGATGGCCGTAGGTGTCGTTAATCGATTTGAAATGATCAATATCTATCATGATCGATGTTATGGATCGCTGACGGTCTATGCTCGGTTCTATCACCTGATGAAGATAAAGGCGGTTGTAGCAGCCCGTTAGTGCGTCTTGATAGGAAAGGGCCTCGAACATATTGGATTGCTTGCGAAGCTGAATCGCTTGTTTGCGGAGTTGCTCGGATTGAGCGAAACGCTTGTGTACTTCCAAGTCACGTCTTATACAGGCCGCCGAGATGAGGATGTAAGCCGAAATATAAACGGAAATTGTTTCAATTTCATTCTTTGGCTCTGCTTCGTAAAGCAATGGTGCAAGGCCGATGAGATAAGCCAAAAAGATAAACGACAGCGTAGAGATACTGTATTTGGCTGACAGTCGTGAAAACGTACCAATGTAGATCATGACGAGAATGACGCCACCTTGGTAATCGAAGTTGTTTAACTCAATCGCAAGCCGACCGACATAGACCAAAAAAAGTGAGCTAATTACAAGAAAGGCACTTTCTACTGGTTCTAAAACGTTGGGTTTGCTGGTGATGCAATATCTGGCAGCTGTCACCATCAATAGAAAAAGTATGACTCGGAAAATGATAGGTGTAAGGCTCTCACTACCAAAGTGGATGTAGTCAGTGATGATGAATGCACAGAATATTGAGATCGGGATGTAGATGAAATTTATGTACGGCAAATAAATTTCATTATCGAAATAGGTTTTAAATCTTTGATTCTTGAACCCAGAATAGGAGCGCATTGAGAAATTAGCCGAGATTGATACACAATAATTTGCGTAGTATGTCACAGTGTTTGGGATTGTAAACGACCGTTTCTATAGATTTGTCAGTATGTTAGCTAGATCAACAAACGGTAGCAGGCAATATTCACGCTCTATTATCGATAGAACGTGAATATTTAGAGGCTGGTGTAAGAGTGGTAAACAGAAACTAAAGCAGATTATAAAAACTAATCGCTATTAACGCTTGTTCTTCAAGTAACGTTTACGACGCTCTTCTTTTTTCTTAATTTGTTGTTCGGCTTTCAGCGCAGCCGCTTCTTCAACTTCGATCAGCTCTTGTGTGATCATTTCTGGCAACTCAAGCGTTACCTTACCTAAAGTGCCATTACGCAATTCGTGAAGCAGGATTTCTGAACATTTGTGAATGTCGATATGTCCACCGGCACGAAGTGCACCACGCTTACGACCAATCGCTTCCATCAATTCGATGTCAGACTCTGGCAGCTCTTCAATTTGGTAACGCTCTTGCAAAAGGTTAGGGTACTGCTTTGCTAGGTATTCTACTGTGTAGAATGCCACTTCATCGTATTCCATTGCTGTATCTTTTACAGCACCTGTTGCAGCCAAGCGGAAGCCACTGTGTGGGTTTTCTACTTTAGGCCAAAGGATTCCCGGAGTGTCTGAAAGGATTACGCCATTTTGCAGATTGATACGTTGTTGACGACGAGTTACCGCAGGTTGGTTACCCGTTACCGCAATCGTACGTCCAGCCAAGCAGTTGATAATGGTCGATTTACCCACGTTCGGGATGCCCATGATCATTGTACGAATGTTCTTGCCCATCTGTTCACGGTGCGGCGCCAGTTTACGTACTAGCTCCATAACGTGGTTCACTTCTTCTTTTACGCTAGTCGTAATCGCAATCGCTTTAACGCCTTGCTCTTTCTCGAAGTGCTCAATCCAACGTTGAGTCAGTTCAGGATCTGCAAGGTCACGCTTGTTCAACACTTTTACACAAGGCTTATCGCCGCGCAGTGAGGAGATCATTGGGTTTTCACTACTGAACGGGATACGAGCGTCCAGTACTTCGATGATCACATCAACTTGTGGGATAACTTCTTCGATTTCTTTGCGGGCTTTATGCATGTGACCCGGAAACCATTGAATAGACATAGAGATAAACCTTGATAAATATATTTGCTGCACATTGTAAGGGTTGGATGATACGTGTAAAGGTATATCTATCCCGACCTTCAATGAGCTCAGTGAGTTTGCTTGAAGTATAGGCGACTTGGTGATGATTATTTAACTGATGTTTGAGCTAATGTAGGTTGGAGCCGTTAATCTTGTGAAGCGTAAAAAGCCGCTATGTCTCTCAAGTCTTGATCATTGAGCTTACTCAGTTGTGCTCGCATCATATCCGCGTAGTCACCTTGTCTATCTCCATTTTGATAAGCTTTCATTGTATTAAAGAGATAGGTTGGATCTTGTCCAGAAAGCTTGGGATAGGAGTTATCAGTCGGCGGGCTGGTGGGGTTATGACAAAAAACGCAGCTTGGTGATTTGACCTTACCTAGTTCAGGGTCGCCAAAATCAGAGGCATGAAGGCTAGAGGATAGCGCTAGTAATATTAGAGCGAAGGATGGGTTATGCACGTTTTTACTCCGGTAAAAACATGATTATAAAGCTTCCCCTAAGAGGAAGCTCAAGTTCTATTTGTTCTAGGTGAACATTTAGTATGGCTTAAAGCGCATTTTCCAACTTAGTTAGGAAAGTCGTGTGCACATGGGAGCTGCTAAGCTTTTTGAAAAGCCGTGAGTCATAGAGTCGAAATGTGTCGTGAGGATTAAGTTTTTATAATGCGCAGTTGTTGGATCTCAGGGCAGAAACTTGTTAAGGGGGAACTTGCACCAAGCTTTGAAAGGAAACTTTCGTCAACTGTTATCGAGCCTGATGGTGACTCTAATTTACTTTTATATTTGGATTGTAGTTATACTTTGAGCTTTATATCAGGTTGTATAATAGTCTCTAAGCTATTGATAAAATATGCTTTTCTTATTGCTTCTTTACGGTTTGTTACATTTATTTTTCTATATATATTGTATACGTGTGTCTTTACCGTACTTTCTGAAATAAATAGTTCGTTTGAAATTTCTAAATTTGAATCTCCTCTAATCACGCGCTTGAATATTTGAACCTCTCTTTTCGTTAGGCTAGATAGTATTACTTTCGACTTGAAAGTGTAATCGTGTCTATTAGATAGAATATGTGACATTAACTTTCTCGGTAGCCACAAATCGTCGTCACACACTGTTTTTAAACAACGGGTAAGGTGATCAATAGGAGCGTCCTGATAGATGATTCCTTTTATATTAAACAAGTTGAATAATTGCATTACGGTAATACTCTGTCCGGTAATGTCAGAAGGAACATCGTAGACTACCCATTTATTTGATTCTATTTTTGATAAAATGATGTTGATATCTTCGATATTTGCTAATAGTAAGTAGCTAATAAGGATGACATCGAAAGTCTTACGGTTACACGAGCGCCCAATGCTTGTCATACATTCTCTGCTAAAAGAAAAATCACTGTATTTTTCTATTTCGCGCTGAATAAACTGGTTGTTAATACCGTTGTCACCAATTAGGAGCATGTGCTTTAAATTATTTCTATGCATAACTTATCCCGAGCCTGGTAAATCAAGTTTTGATTCTATGACGTTGTGTTTTATAAAATTGAGCTCTGCGGCTTAGTTTTTACATAATTGCATAATTATGGTTGCTGTGAAAGTCGAGGTTCAATAGAAATTTGTAATGTATCGTCATATTTCCCTCCTGGTTTGTTCTCTGTTTCACCAATGACAAAATTCAAAGGAATAGGTTGACCAATCGTTGCGGAAAGACGTTGAATTCGCGCATCCAGTTGCTCAAGGTTTATTCTGTCGCTATCGAGGGAAAGTTGGTATGGAATATCCCACTTAGTCTCATTAGATTCATGACGTAGCATTCCTTGATGGGATGATTCGAATACGATGGTATAAGCTGTATTGCTTTGAACCCATAGGTTAGGTGCAGAGCGAATAATCTTGTTTGAATATAATGTCCCTAGATCAAGGTCATAATGTTGTTGGGTTAATCCATAAAAATGAACTTTCGCAGCAGGCGGAACGTTAACCGATACCGGGATGGAGCTAGGGCTAATTTCTACTTGTTTACTCTCAGAGGTATAAGAAGGCGAAACTTCTAAAAGCCCCCGATAGGTTCCTGACGCTAACCATTGCTTGCTCGGAAATCGCATTTGTATCGTTGCTGAAGGGTGGCTATCGGTTAATGATAAGTGCCATTGATTAGCCACCGGCATGCCAATCTGCCCTGACCACTCAAAGTTGAGCTTGTCTTGATTCGACCCTTTTAACGAGCGACTGGTATCGTTAAGCTGCAAAATTAAGCTTAACTCGCATGGTTCGCCAATTATGTTCGCATCTATTCGGTAAGTGTTAATTGTTGCGAACGTGCCTGCGCTGAAAACATCATATTGCGATTTAGATGAGACGGGCTGAATAGTCAACGCATTAGCTTCACACGGAAATGCATAAGGCAGATGGTTTATGGCGATAAGGAACAAGGATCCCAAAAGTACTTGTTTATTCAACATATACATCTCCTAGTCTTATCAAATTGTCACTGCGTTCACTGAGGGAAATGATGACTGACTCTTGTTCTTTAGTGTCTAGTACCAATTGATATTTCCCCGGTTTTAAACCTGAGATAGCGAATATACCGTTACGATTGGTAAAGAAGTCAATTGGCAACTGTTTTGCCTCACCAAGGTAATGTGCTACACCAGCGACAAGTGAAATAGGGTTGTTACTTTGACGATCGAATAGCTTGCCAATAACGGTTAATACAGCGTCAGATCCAATCTGAAGTTGGAAGCCCCGTTTATAACCCGGCTTAATCCAAAATGCGCCGTCACCTAAGTCATACCCTGGCGGCAAGTTATCAACCTCGTAACTGATTACTTGGCCATTGTAAGCAACAAGGTCTGGGACCATAGCACTTGCATCGCCTTTAAGATAAACGCGTGCGTGCTTACCGTCTTTTGTAGGATCGATAGCCACGTCATTCTCTTTCAGACTCTTATGTTTGGTGACAATCGCAAATGCTTCGCGTACTGGTCTGCCGAGTGCCACAGATGAACCTGCAAAAGCAAGTGCGCTACTAATAGTTACGTCGGTACTGTGGCTTCGTGTTTCACCGCTAATTTCTTCAAGCCGAGAAGCGTGGGTCGCATTCAATTCATAACGGTTTGCCGTATAGTTGATCCCGGCATCCATATCGGCATCCGTCTCTTCGTTAGTAATAACACTCGCAAACGCCGACACACCTCCTGTGTTACCAATATTATTCTGATAGCTGTAATCTAAGGCGGCTTCATTGAGCTCTGTGGTGTAACGACCGACAACACGAGTTTGTCGACTCAGGGGCCAGCTTATGGTGACAGTCGTGCTGATGTCATCGTCTTCGCTTGCGTTATGCCGATAGTTAACGCGTGCACTCCAGGTAGCGGGAGTATCAAACAGTCCGTCCGATAAACTCGGGCTAATCAGCCAATAATCGTTCTCTTTGTCTATTCCTGATCTGTAATTGAGGGTCATGGCGGCACGTAAAGACTGACCAAGATAAATGGAGCTGAATGCAGACACATAATGAGTGGTCAAGTTGATATCGATATCGGAAGCATCAACCCCTGAGACCCCAGTAAAATTGTTGGCCAGATATTCATAGCTAAAACTCAGTTGTGGAGACAGCGTGTTCGTATTGGAAAACTCCGCATCGAACGCAAATTTGTAAGCGTCGCCAGCTCCAAATGTAGGGTGTACGCTACGAGAGGCAGTGAGTTCAGTCACGCCCCATGTAGAAGCGAGTAACGCGGTGGCACCATATTGATAAAGATCTTCACGGGTTTGAAAGTTCGTACCCAGCGTTAACCAAGGGCTAATACCCACATCAATATAACCATGGAAAATACGCTCGTCGGTTAGGTACTCTAGTTGTCCATTTTGTAATTCAGAAGGCGCTCCATACATGATGCTATATTCAAACTCACCGTTATTGAGCAAGTCGTTACCGGTTGCAATAGAAAACTCGATACGCTCTTCATTCCCGGAGCGGTCGGTGATGACGAGTACAATATCATTGCTACCTTGCGCCAGGGGGATATCACTAAGGTTATAGCTACCAGCGCCTAGGGTTAATCGTTGGACTGCGATCCCATCTATATAGACATCGACATTTGAAGCCCTTTGAAGGGTGAATGATTGATTGGCTCGTGGTCGCGCATTTCTGGTCGGAATGAGTGTGAAATCTCGCGTTAACCCAATACCAAGTATGTCGGTACTGTCCTGAAAAGCTTGACCACTGTTGTACATATCGCCGAGGACAAGTCGTGTGCCTTGTTCTGCAAAGTCAATATTAAGACGAGTTCCTTCTCTTACGTATCGCGAATCTTGTGATGAGCTGTTTTCTAAATAGGATTCGTACTCAAAGTTTAGAAAACCAATGTTAAGTGCTGAGTCGAATTGACCGCGATAGAGATCTTGCCTTGACGAATTTTGATCCACATATTGGGTCTCATTGGCTGAAAGAGCAAAGTTAACGTATCCACTTAATAAAGTTGGTTCGGCATAGTTATAAAAATCATCTGCGCCGTTCATAGAAAGTTGTTGGGTTAAGCTAAATTCAGGCGGTACTGTCACGATGCATTCTAATGACGAGAAATCGAAACTCAGATTTAATCCTACGCTCTCAAAATGATGCTGAGACAGCATCTCATCGTCTGTCGTGTCATTGAGTTTCCGAATACCTTCTTGAGTTACGACGGAAGAAAGGAGAGAAAGCGTACTTTCTTTCGGTAACAAGATCTCGTTGTTTGCGGTAATGATAATGTCCGCTTCCCCCAGTATGGTGTCACTTATCCTTAGCAAAGAGGTAAGTTGAATATCTCGCCCTGTTGGATTCAAGACCATTTCCTGGCCCCAAGCTGCAGGGCTTAAGGCGGCACAATAAAAAAGTACTAATCCCAAGACATACAAAACTTGCCACATCTTGTGATGGGTTTCAGTTTTCATGCCCATGGTATGTGCCCATTGGTAAGTAATTTAAAGAAGAGGGCAAAGTAATAGTGGAGCGTGGTGGAATAAACTGCTCACCTAAAGCCGCATGTACTTTTTGGCTCTGAGATTCGAGCCCCGCAAAATGAAGTAACGATGTATAGGTAAATCGTGACCCTGAATTAGTAAGTGTTAGTTTGCCTTGTTCATCTACGTGCAATTTCACGTCAGGTTCTAACGAGGATGAGTGAATGTGCAACAACGCATTGTAGTGAACTTGTAAATTGATACCGGTTGCTAAACCGATGGGTTTATCTATTCTCGCGTTGTTCTGGCCAATATTTACGGTACTGAAACGAATAAAATAACTCTGAGAGGTTTCGAGTTTTCTGTTTCCCAACCATTGTATACGGAATACTTGACGTTCTCCGGGGGCTAACATCGCGGCTGGTGGAAACACAAACATCTCTTCACTCGCTAGATCATATGTCTCGAACGTGCCATCTGATAAGAAGTTCAAACGACGAACGTTAGCTTCAAGTGGGAGAGCTTGTGTTGAGTTGTTAGTCACAACCAGTTGAGATGCTGCCCGGTGATCGGTGTTGAGCTCGATGACGGTTGGAAACAGTGTTATGCCAAACGCTTGTGCACACAGAAAGCAAGAAATGAGCGCTCCCCAAATATAACGTCTCATTACTATTGATCCTGCTCTATTTCAATCGATAGGGTGTTCACGTCATAATTTTTAAGAGGCTGCATTTCGAAAAAGCGAGTGGAGTAGGGAAGGACCAAAGTACCCGGAATACGTTTAGCGATTTCTACGCCTTTTAAATATGTTGAATTTCTACCATCAGATATCTTCCATGTTGTATTGGTTAATCGACCATAACTATTACCACTGTTAAGTACTTCAAGAACCCATTTGTTCTTTTTGTCATTTTGCTCGATGCTTTTAATTTCTAACTGGGAAGTTGTGTTCTGAGGTCGCACGTTGATAAGCGTATTAAACTGAAGTAAAAGACTTACTTGCCCTTGATTACTGCTTGCTCTTTGAACTTTTACTTGCTTAACAGCAATGCGATACGCCATAGATTCTGTGATTGAAGGATCGCCCAAATACCGCACCATAATGGATTGCGATCGTCCAGGTTCTATTATTGCGGTCACTGGAATCACTAGTAACTCGTCATCCGCAGGAGTGGTGGTCTCTTTGCCATATTTGTCCATTGTCATGTAGACCGGAGAAAGCTCAACCGTGAGTGGTTCTTGAGATGAGTTCTCAACCCTCATGGTCATTTGAGCTCTTTTGCCAAGCGGTGTCATTTCCATAGACATCGGTTCTACTTTGAACGCATGAGCGGACAAACAAGTGAATGACAATAGGAAAAGAACGATCCATTTATGCATGGTCCATTTATACATAGCGAAGAGCTCCAAATTAAACTTATGTCGTTGAGACTGAGACTGAGACTGAGATTAAGTCGGAGGCTAAACAAAAGCCCCCGACTTGTTAGCCTCTAATTCGAGGTGATATTTACGGTCAATGTATCTGAGTAACCACCTGCCCATGGGGAGGTTTCTGTCGTTACAATATCAATGGATGCAGTAACACCTGTCGCTAATGCGCCAGAACCGGCATAAGAATTACTGACTGAAACGTCATTTAGACCTGGGCCTCCTGGTGCATTAAGCGTGAAAGGAGCTAAGCCTGACGGGTTGAATGTTGCATCATATGTAAGAGCGTAGTCTTCGCTATCGTCTGACTCTAGACCACCTTCAGCACTTGTTAGTGTCACCGTTGCACCATCGACGTCATTACACTTCATGTTAAGGCCACTAACAGAAAGGTTTTGAATTTGAGATACGTTACCAAAGTCCATCAATTGTGTTGAAAGACCAGTAACCTCACATACAGGTGAAACAAATCCAACTAACTGGACATCACCAGGAGCGGCTTGGACTTGAGCACCAAAAATAGCTGTGACTGTTGCTGCATAGAGTGTTAGCTTTTTCATTAGAAATTCCTTTATCTTAAATGATTGGCTCGAATACTGCTGAGCGTATGTTGTTCTGCAGATACATTGCAGAGTTTTCACTTTGTCACGCTATGAATCGAAGGGTAAACTTCGATCTCAATAACGTCTTGATAATAACCTGCGAAACGCAAGCTATTTTCGAGTGCTACCCCAAGACTCCCATGTTTAGAGAACGGAATAACACCAGAACTGTCTATCATTACTGGTGAAGTAAGTTGACTGCTGTGCCTACTTTCATAAAGACGAATTTCGTCTATTTGTAATGACAAATTGTAACTCTCAATAATATCAACCCCTTGATGTTGATATTTTAAGCCTCCATATTTTGAGTTGATCGTTATACCCAACGGACGGTTACAATAGATATTAAAAGGCAACGATTGCACATCACGGTGTTCCGTAAAATTCATAATGTTGCCAGAAAAAAAGTTTATTTCGCATCGATCCTTGATCTGACCGCTAATTCCTAACGTTAAGCTGTTAGCACTGACATAGAATGAAAGCGATAGACTAAAGATTAATACGGATTCGGTGAAGGTATTAAGGCTCCTAAATACTCTGACCATAATTTTACCCCCCCCCAACGATTGAATGTAACTTGTTGCTTAACTTTGAAAACTATATGTGCTTTAAAAAATGGTGAAGTAGTAAAAAAAGTTTATTATTTAAGAGAAGTATGAGTTTTAGTATGATTTTAACCTGAGGAGTAGAGGCTTAAGAATTAGATAATAATATAATATTCAATTAGATAGGTTATTTTCGTTAAAGGTTCTGGATGATGAAGGCTTTTTATTTAATTGATAAAAATAGGGTTATGGTCTACCGATGATGATTTGTATCGAATTTTCCGATGAGCCACTGTTTTTTGTGTCTTAAAATTGACAGTATTGTTAAGAAAATAAGGATTTGATAATTTAATTTTAAAGATGAATGTAGTAATTAAGATTTTTATTATCGGAGAGTGTTTGCCTAGGCTGGTGGGAATTTATCAATTAAAATTAGGTGTTTACAGAAAAATATTTAGGAATGATGTAATCTGTTTTTAATTACCGTATGTGTCTTGATCGAAAAATAAACTTTTGGCGCTGAATTATTTACCTTGACCGACCATTCTATGTTCTACGTCACTAATACAAGTTAAACTTAAGCGATAACAGAATGCTGAAATATGGGGGATGATTCTTAGAAGGTATTCACATAGGCCAAAACGAGATCGCGTTCTGTTCCAGTCAATTTAGTGTGCTTATTAGAAAACTAGTCTGTATCGAGAAGATGATTTACTGTGGAATTGTTGAATGAATTTTTTGAAAGACTAAAGCTTCTCACAGGAAGCTTTAGTCTTAATTACGGTAGAGGCTAATCTCGTTAAAAGAGTTAAAGCGCATTTTCCAACTTAGTTAGGAAAGTAGCGATGTCTTCTGAACTGATATCTCTATGAGTAACAAATCGAACAGGATTCCCAGGCGACATCGTAATGCCTTGTTCACCTAGATCGCGAGCGATTCGGTTGATATCTACAGATTCATCTAACTTAGCAAATACAATGTTAGTTTGAATGAAATCAGGGTTAACCGAAAAACCTTCTAGCTTGCTTAAACCAATCGCTAGATTTTTTGCGTTCTCGTGGTCTGCTTTAAGTTGGGTGACGTTCTCTGTTAGAGCCATCTTACCCGCAGCGGCAAGAATACCTGCTTGGCGCATACCGCCGCCGACCATTTTACGCAGTCGACGTGCTTTGGCGATGTATTCTTTGTTGCCAAGAAGTAGTGAACCGATTGGAGCGCCTAAACCTTTTGATAAGCAAATCGTCATAGAGTCGAAATGTTGTGCGATCTCTTTGATGTGCACGTCTAACGCCACGGCTGCGTTATAGACGCGAGCGCCATCTAGGTGCATTTGTAAGCCGTGTTGGTTTACGAACTCACGCGCTTCTGCTAGGTAAGACATTGGCAGCACTTTACCATTGATCGTATTTTCTAAACTAAGAAGCTTAGTACGAGCAAAGTGGCTGTCATCGGGCTTAATTGCAGCTGCTAGCTTTTTAAAGTCTAAAGTACCGTCTGGGTTGTTCTCGATTGGTTGAGGTTGGATAGAACCAAGGACCGCAGCGCCGCCAGCTTCGTACTTATAGTTGTGCGCTTGTTGGCCGCAAAGGTACTCATCACCACGCTCACAATGCGCCATTAAGCCAAGAAGGTTGGCTTGTGTACCTGAAGAGGTAAACATTGCCGCTTCAAAGCCCGTCTCATTTGCTGTCCACTGTTCTAGTTCATTGACGGTTGGGTCATCGCCATAAACATCATCGCCCACTTCTGCGTTTGCCATTGCGTCACGCATAGCTTGCGAAGGTTTAGTTACGGTATCAGAACGAAAGTCCATGTTTCTCTCCTAGAGTACTTTAGGTAGCCATATAATTGGCTATAGGTGGCCACATAGTTGGGCTTTGCTTAAACAAGCGATAGTTTTGGTATCAGTGATTTGATCGTGTCGTATTTTATCTTGCAGTTCTTCTAAACTCAGTTCGATCACTTCTATTACTTCATCTTCATCGCATTCAAAGCGGGTAGTGAGGCTTAAGTCTTTTGCGACAAACAGATGTTGTATCTCATCACAGAATCCAGCCAAAGGGGTGACTTGTCCCAAGCTTTGAAAAGAAGTAGCACTGTAACCTGTTTCTTCTTCCAGTTCGCGCTGGGCACATTGAAGAGGTGTCTCACCTATTTCCATCGTGCCTGCGGGTAATTCCAAAAGCCATTTCTTAAGAGAAGGGCGAAACTGGTTTATGAGGATGATTTTTCCAGACGAAGTGATAGGAAGAATAACTGCCGCGCCAGGGTGATTGATTGTTGTATGTTTTACCACGACGTTCGTAGGGAGCGTCACGTTCTCTTCTATGAGAGAAATACTTTTCCATTTATGGATAACTTTACTCATGCAGTCTGGCCACATTCCTTGCCAATTTTTCGTATAACGGAAGACGTGCACCACCATAACGTCTATGGTGTCGAAAATAAAAGAAAAATTAGGTTTCGCAATAGATTTAGTTTCACGCCGTTCGTGATGTTACTCTCATAATTGGAATCTATGATTGCACCAAAATTACCGACGTAACCATCTGATATAAATGCAACTCAATAATAAAATACACTTGTAACAAAGTGCTAACAAATGTATAAAAACAATTCTACACTCTCAACTGTTCAAAGATTTTCGGAGTAACGCATGAACCCTTCTATTTCTTCACATGCTGACAAGGCGCTACTCTCTGAAAGAATCAATAAATTAGCGCATGCTCTCTCTGATGGTGTCTACGAAAGAGAAGACACAATTAAGCTTTGTTTACTGGCTGCTTTGGCTGGTGAAAGCGTGTTTCTATTAGGCCCTCCGGGCATCGCAAAAAGCCTTATCGCGAAACGTCTCATTCAGGCTTTTGATAACAGCAGCTATTTCGAATATTTGATGACTCGTTTCTCTACTCCCGAGGAAGTCTTCGGCCCACTAAGTATCCAAGAATTAAAAGATAACGGTCGTTACGTAAGACTAACCGAAGGCTACCTACCAACTGCACAAGTTGTATTTCTCGATGAGATCTGGAAAGCCGGCCCTGCAATCCTAAACACGCTACTTACTGTCGTTAACGAAAAGACTTTCAAAAACGGCAGTGATATTGAGCGTGTACCGATGCGTCTACTCGTGTCGGCATCCAACGAACTTCCAGATGAAGACAGCGGCTTGGAAGCACTTTACGACCGTATGTTGGTACGCGTGTTCGTAAACCGTATTCAAAACAAACAAAACTTCAAATCGATGCTGACAACGGGTACTTCTCAAGAAGCGGTAATTCCCAAAGGTTTGGCGATTACGGATATTGAATACCATCAATGGCAGAAAGAGCTCGATAAGCTCGAACTGACGGACAATTCGTTTGATAAGTTGTTTGAACTGAAAACCATGCTTGAAGAGACGGTTAAGAAGCAAGGCTCTGCGTCAGAGTCAGAATTGTATGTATCAGATAGACGCTGGAAGAAGGCCGTTAAACTATTGAAAGCGAGTGCGTTCTTCAGTGGTCGCGATAGCGTGAACCCGTTGGATATCATGCTTCTGCAAGATTGTTTGTGGCATAGCCCAGAGTCACGTGATGTGGTTCGTAGCGTGGTGAAAGACTTTGCATTGAACCGAGCGTTTGATCAACAAGAGTCAAAAGCGCAAATTGAAATGTCTCGTGAAGAGCTAGAAGAGATTCAAGACGATGTTGAATCAACGTTGTCTGTGTCGCTTTCTATGGAGTCAACCAGTGGCTTGTTGCGTAAAGACGTTTACCAGAATGACATCAAGAACGCGAAAATGTACAGCGTGGGTAGTGCTTACAATCTAGTGAAACTGGTTATGCTGCAAAGCAACATGTCGGTGTCTGAATCTGAGAAAGGCGATAGCCGTTGGGTATACGTAGCCAAAGATGATTTTGATCGTGTTCTTAAAGAAGGTCACGGTGATATTTACGGTTACGTAAACGAAAATAAAAATCTATGCCGTTTAAAACTCGACTTGGATGCATCAAACCAATTAGTGATTAAAGACATCGCCAATCGCTCTGTATTGGTGAGTGTGGTTACTACTGACGGTCTAGACCAAGAACTGTACAACAAGTGGTTGAGTGGCGCTGAGAAAGCCTTAGAACAGTTAACTGAAGCTGAATTCAAGTTAAAACGCGTTCGTACTGAATTCCATGATGCGCTTCCTCATAACTATATTGATCCTGATTTACCGAAAGCGATGGAAGCAAGTTTGCAATCGGTAACGCAAGATCTTGAAACAACGAAAGTGAAGAGTGCCAAGATCGCTCAGCGTATTAAGTTTATGAGCCAGTACTTCGAGTAAGAGGAGAGCATATGTTAGGAGCAGACGGCTTAAACCTCGCTTTGATGGTGGCTGATTCAGGAATCATTGATACCGCGATGAATGATCTCATCGCTCGTTCTCAAGTCATGATGGCTGCAGAGAACAAAGGCGTGAAAACCTCAGTGAAAAACCACTTAGTCAAATGGCGCGGTAAAGTAAAAAAACGCGTCACCAAGGTGTGTGAAACTGATCGATTCCAAGAGGAAATCGCCCTTTATCAAGAAGTGATTTACTGGGATGAACCTCAGTTCTTTGATGAGATTGACAGCGTTATCAAAAAGCTGGAGTGGCACTCAGCGTTTTATCTACAAGCTCGACGCCTTATGGAGAACAACAAGGGCGTTTATAACGCGATGTTTCCACACTACTTTTGTGACCAATGGTACCAATCACTTTCTGATGCGATTAAGCAAGCTCAAGTAACTGAACTTGAAACGAGCAAAGAAAAAGTCTTAGCCGATCTTTATCAGCGCATGGAAACCATGAAAAACATGGACAAAGTGACAGAGTCGGGTGATGAAGGCAGTGTAGGGCGCTTGTGGGACATGGCATCTGCCAAGTTAAGCAAAACAGATCTTACCATCATGAAGCGTCATGCTGAGTTCTTGAATAAGCACAAGGGCTTGCAAGAGATCGCTGAAAAGCTAGGCCGTATGGCAGGTGAGGAAGATGACCCTTCGCTATACAAAGCCCCTGTAGAAGAATTGCAGATGGTTGAAGAGAAAAGTGATGAAGCCGTCGATGATATTGTAGGGATTCATGAAAGTGATGACCTGAACAAAATGCTGCCAAACGAAACCATGTTCCTAGCTTATCCTGAACTTGAGGTTATCTTTTACAAGCACTTGGCCGACAAGCGCTTACTGAGCTATCGCTCGCAAGGTAAATCACGCACGTTACGCAAAGTGAAAGCGCAAAAACCAGATAGCAAGAACATCGATATTGAAAAGGGTCCGTTTATCGTTTGTGTGGACGCTTCGGGCTCTATGAGTGGCTTCCCCGAGCAGTCAGCTAAAGCTATGGCTTATGCCTTAATGCAAATTGCTCTTGCGGAAGAGAGAGACTGTTACGTGATTCTGTTCTCTTCTGAGCAGATTACCTATGAGTTAACAAGGCAGGATGGCCTACGTGAAGCGAGTGACTTCCTAAGTTACTCATTCCACGGTGGTACGGATTTGGAACCTGTTCTTATGAAGTCGATTGACTTGATGACGGGTGATAAATACAAGAACGCAGATTTGATCGTACTTTCTGACTTTATTGCACCGAAACAATCTGACGAAATGATTGCTCAGGTTGAAAAGTTGAAAGAACACAAAAACCGTTTCCATGCGGTTAGTCTTTCTAAGTATGGTAACCCTCAACTTATGACGATGTTTGACCACTGCTGGGCATATCATCCGAGTCTTGTCGGTCGTTTCATGAAGAAGTGGTAACGCTAGAACATCTTGTTTAACTCCATTTTGCTGTGTGTTTTTTGATTGAAGAGATCGAACATGCAGCAATTTGATTTAAATGTCAGCAAACGGAATTTAAATTCACTTTTTTGTTTGACTATCTCCCCTCAATCCGTAAAGTAGGCACCCGAACACAGCGGTGCGGCTTACTTAAGTCCCTAAAGTGTTGAATTAAAAAGGCGCCTTGGCAGAGTGGCTATGCAGCGGATTGCAAATCCGTGGACCTCGGTTCGACTCCGGGAGGCGCCTCCA
>NZ_JALNTT010000027.1:0-506 GCF_023161695.1 Vibrio sp. 1CM2L | reverse complement strand
ACACCCTGGAGGGGTTCCCGAGTGGCCAAAGGGAGCAGACTGTAAATCTGCCGGCACTGCCTTCGATGGTTCGAATCCGTCTCCCTCCACCATATTCTTCTTACCTCTTTTAAGAGTTAAGAGAACAACCTGATTGATGGGCTTATGGGAAAACATCAATTTAGGCTTACTTTGTGAAGAGTAAGACACACCCTGGAGGGGTTCCCGAGTGGCCAAAGGGAGCAGACTGTAAATCTGCCGGCACTGCCTTCGATGGTTCGAATCCGTCTCCCTCCACCATATTCTTCTTACCTCTTTTAAGAGTTAAGAGAACAACCTGATTGATGGGCTTATGGGAAAACATCAATTTAGGCTTACTTTGTGAAGAGTAAGACACACCCTGGAGGGGTTCCCGAGTGGCCAAAGGGAGCAGACTGTAAATCTGCCGGCACTGCCTTCGATGGTTCGAATCCGTCTCCCTCCACCATATTCTTCTTACCTCTTTTAAGAGTTAAGAGAACAACCTG
>NZ_JALNTT010000018.1:0-1105 GCF_023161695.1 Vibrio sp. 1CM2L | reverse complement strand
CCGCTACTTTCGGAATCTCGGTTGATTTCTCTTCCTCGGGGTACTTAGATGTTTCAGTTCCCCCGGTTTGCCTCCTGTTGCTATGTATTCACAACAGGATACTTGCTTATGCAAGTGGGTTTCCCCATTCAGGAATCCCAGACTCAAAAGGTTATTACTACCTAATCTGGGCTTATCGCAAGTTATTACGCCTTTCATCGCCTCTGACTGCCAAGGCATCCACCGTGTACGCTTAGTCACTTAACCATACAACCCGAAAGGGTCTTAGTGTATGGCAACTAACCAAGGTTTTTGGTTGTCATTAAGAAGGGTTAATTCTCAATGACTGTTTGCCGGACTCAATTGTGATTCAAACAAGTTTGAATCGAATACAAGACACTTGAATGTGTTTGTTGTGTTTATCAATAAAGATAAACATTGAGAACTTTTAAATTTGATTGAATTACTCGTAAGTAATCAATCAGTCAGCTTTCCAAATTGTTAAAGAGCAAGAGTTTTAAGTGTTAAACTTTTAAACCCATTTTTAAATACTCTCTTACGAGAATGCTTAAAGATGGTGGGCGATACCGGGCTCGAACCAGTGACCCCCTGCTTGTAAGGCAGGTGCTCTCCCAACTGAGCTAATCGCCCATGATAGTTTTGATTCCTTCATGGAGAAAGAATGGTGGAGCTATGCGGGATCGAACCGCAGACCTCCTGCGTGCAAGGCAGGCGCTCTCCCAGCTGAGCTATAGCCCCATATTTTTATTTCCTTGGGAGGAAATGGTGGGTCGTGCAGGATTCGAACCTGCGACCAATTGATTAAAAGTCAACTGCTCTACCAACTGAGCTAACGACCCAATGGTATCCCGTAGGGGAGTCGAACCCCTGTTACCGCCGTGAAAGGGCGGTGTCCTAGGCCTCTAGACGAACGGGACACTGCAATTCATTTCCACTTTAAAAGTAGAAACAAATTTCGAAGAACTTGGGAGCTCTTCATCTCTTTGCTTTTCTAAACCTAATCAATCTGTGTGGGTACTCATCAAAGATATCTTCGTATAAGGAGGTGATCCAGCCCCAGGTTCCCCTAGGGCTACCTTGTTACGACTTCACCCCAGTCATGAAC
>NZ_JALNTT010000017.1:0-1707 GCF_023161695.1 Vibrio sp. 1CM2L | reverse complement strand
GAGAATGACACGCTTGCAACATTGAGTGTTAGCGGCGAGTTGTCTGTAGAAGATAAAGATGCAACTGATGATTACACAGTTAGCAATAGCTACAACAACGACATTGTTTGGAGTGGTGGTACGTTAACAGACGCACAAAAAGGCACGTTGATTGCTCAGTTCACGACGGACAAGTCGGGCTGGGACTACGAAGTTGCTAACAGTGACGTTGATTTCCTAGCGAAAGGCGAGACGGTCACCTTCAGCTATGACGTGACGGTAGACGATGGCAACGGTGGTACAGACACAGAAACTGTGACTATCACAATTAACGGTACCAACGACAAGCCTGCGTTGACAGTCGATACTCAGGGTAGTGTTACAGAAGACTCCGACAGTTTGCTGACTGATAGCGGCTCGCTATCGTTCACCGATAAGGATGCAACAGACAGCGGCCATACTATTACTTCAAATTACAAGGGCGATATTCAATGGAGTGGAGGTCCCCTGACTGCAGATCAAACTGATGCTATCACTAAGAACTTTAAAGTGGATGGTGATAGTTGGGATTATTCTGTAGCGAACTCTGAAATTGACTTCCTAAATGCGAATGAAACAGTCACCTTTAGCTACGATGTGACAGTTGATGATGGCAAAGGCGGTACAGATACTGAAACTGTAACTATCACGATTACTGGTACTAACGACATCGCAACAATCGATAATGATCGCGGTGTGGTCAGAGAAGATAAGAAGACATTGGTGGAAGGTGAGCTTGATATCTCTGACGCTGATGCTGGACAGGAATTGGTGGAGCCACAGACCATCACAAATGAATATGGTGAGTTCAAACTTGCTGCTGATGGTACTTGGTCCTTCCAGTTAGATACAGACCCGAATAATACAGCAGTTCAGTCTCTCTCTAAAGGTGAGAAACACGTACTTAAATTCGATGTTGTCTCTATAGATGGTACAGGTACAGCAACGATTAAAGTTGTTATCAAGGGCACCAATGATGCTCCAGAGCTGACAGTAGATACCACGGGTTCATTGACAGAAGATGCTAGTGCGACTCTTAGTGATAGTGGTGGTTTGTCATTCAATGATATTGACGCCAAAGACACACACACAGTCGAAAAAGAGTACAACGATGACATCGTTTGGAGCGGTGGTACTTTGACCGATGCGCAGAAGTTGGTAATAACAAACGGTTTCAGCGTTGGTAGTGATAGCTGGGATTACTCAGTAGCAAACACTGACGTCGACTTCCTAAATGCAGGTGACAAACTAACGTTTAGCTATGACGTGACAGTTGATGATGGCAAAGGCGGTACAGATACTGAAACTGTAACTATCACGATTACTGGTACTAACGACATCGCAACAATCGATAATGATCGCGGTGTGGTCAGAGAAGATAAGAAGACATTGGTGGAAGGTGAGCTTGATATCTCTGACGCTGATGCTGGACAGGAATTGGTGGAGCCACAGACCATCACAAATGAATATGGTGAGTTCAAACTTGCTGCTGATGGTACTTGGTCCTTCCAGTTAGATACAGACCCGAATAATACAGCAGTTCAGTCTCTCTCTAAAGGTGAGAAACACGTACTTAAATTCGATGTTGTCTCTATAGATGGTACAGGTACAACAACGATTAAAGTTGTTATCAAGGGTAGCAATGATACTCCAGAGCTGACAGTAGATACCACGGGTTCATTGACAGAA
>NZ_JALNTT010000016.1:0-5283 GCF_023161695.1 Vibrio sp. 1CM2L | reverse complement strand
GTTCAGTTGGTTAGAATACCGGCCTGTCACGCCGGGGGTCGCGGGTTCGAGTCCCGTCCACTCCGCCACTTATTAGAAAGCCTAGTCTTATGACTAGGCTTTCGTCGTTTCTGGGTATAGATAATTTGGTCTCCGATCAACGAGTCCCGGTCGCCTGAGATCCCAGTTACTCAGCTACTATAAGAAGCCTCGCTAGAAGTAGTGGGGCTTTTTTACATCTAAATCATAGTTCTTCGCACGTTAGTCGAATAACTTGCACAAAAGATTCCCGTATCCCGTATCCCGTAGCTCTTAGCCTAGGGCTCCCCAACCTTACGATTAGAGTTACATCATTTCAGACTCCAGTTGTGAGTTGAAACAAGCATAGAGCTTTAATCTCAGTGCCGAGTACCCGTACCATACGCGTTGTAAGTTAGCTTTATGAGACGAACTGACTCAACGTATCCCCTTCTCCACACCTGAAACTGTACAGGCCTTATAACCTATCTTGTTGCTCTGTACTTGTAGGTGGTTTCTCTATTTAGCGAGTTTTTTTCAAGCATTAGCTAGCAGCCCTTCGTCTACGAAACCTAACTTCTGTCCTATCTGTGAATCTAGAGGATAGTTCTGATGTGTAATTAGGGCTCTATCATGGGGGCTTCTCTTAAGAACGCTAGAGCCCCTAATAAGTCGACTTAATAGCTATTGTTATGCATTACGCGCCTTGTTCTAATCATTTCAAAGGGTAAAAGTGGACTAGATTCAGGTTGAAGGAGAGGGGCGTTTGGTTGCGTTCCAAAGTTGTGCTGGAGGGAGATATACTAAGAAATAGTGAACCTCTCGTATCCGTGCCTACACGTGCAGTAATGTTTATCACCTAACCGGATTGGGACTCTCTGGTTCTAGGAGCTGGTATCTTAGAATGTTTACAGGTATTTATTCGATTCTGATGTGTTTGTTGACTCGATATTAATCAGTTGTGTTGACCGCTTTGCTCTGAGCATATTGATTTCTTGCTGGTTAGTTCAAGCTATGTTTTGGTTATTGGGACTAAGATGAAGCTAGAAGGTCACTACTGTTTGCTTAGTTGAAATAAAAATCCCCCAAATCATCTGCGGATAGTTTTGTGATTATTTTACGAAATAGATAAAGCCTTAAAAGCTAATGGGTCGAACTATGAAATTGAGTTTTAACTTTGAAGATGCGAGCCAGATATTTGTGGGATCTTTTGCTTTGGCTGTACCGATTTCTTTTTCTGAAGAGGCTTGGAAGTTAGGGGAGACTTTACCTGCCGCTAATCTATTGCTGCTATTTTTGTTGTCTGCGGTGTTTTTGGGCTTCTATACGTATGAGAGTGTCTTTCAAAAAGATGTTGTTGCTCGGTTGCCGGTGTTTATTTTCAGAATAGTTATTGCTTATGTTATGACGGCATTGGTCGTTGCTTTGGTGCTGACTTGCTTGGACAAATTACCTCTATTGAGTGATCCCGTTGTATCGATCAAAAGAGTGATTGTTATTTCAATGCCAGCCTCTATGGGCGCTATTGTAGTGGACAGTTTTGATAAAGAGTGACCAGTGTGTCATTTAGATTGAAGTGCCTTACAGAGCTTTTCTAGCGCTTATTTGATTCGTTATTTAGCTTTCTCATTTCCAGGCTTAGCATTGATTTGTTCAACAGCTCTTCTCATTAATAAAATGAGCAGTAACGTTACTATGAGTGACTCTACGTAAATGTATCGTCTGTTGTTGGTAGATATTAAGGAGAGCTAAATAGCGAAGATTTGTAGCTTTGAAAGTTGAGGGTAGTTGTATTGAGAAGTTAGGATCTTTAGATGCAAAAAAGCCGCATCAATGATGCGGCTTTTTTTAATTGGCTCCCCTTGCAAGACTTGAACTTGCGACATACGGATTAACAGTCCGCCGTTCTACCAACTGAACTAAAGGGGAATTGATTGTTTAGTCTCTAATCAAGAGAATGGTGCCGACTACCGGAATCGAACTGGTGACCTACTGATTACAAGTCAGTTGCTCTACCTACTGAGCTAAGTCGGCATCATGAATCAACAAGCTTATGCTTGATGATTAACTTGGCTCCCCTTGCAAGACTTGAACTTGCGACATACGGATTAACAGTCCGCCGTTCTACCAACTGAACTAAAGGGGAATTATTCTTAAAGCTTTAAAGAAATGGTGCCGACTACCGGAGTCGAACTGGTGACCTACTGATTACAAGTCAGTTGCTCTACCTACTGAGCTAAGTCGGCACATAATATTTCTTTGTGCTTTACTGTTGTTGTCTAAGACACCAACAAATAAATTGTGGTGCCCGGAGGCGGAATCGAACCACCGACACGAGGATTTTCAATCCTCTGCTCTACCGACTGAGCTATCCGGGCGACGAGGTGTATTAAACGTGTTTTCGCGTTCTGGGTCAACATTAAATTGCAAAAAAAGTATCGTTTGATGTTTTTCTATACTTAGTGGGTTGTTTTTGCTCGTTTGGGGTGAAAAACCTAGGTCTAGCATGCCCTAAAAGATAGTAAAACTACGGTTAACTACACTGAATGGGCGCCGAAATAAAAAAAGCACGTATGAAAACGTGCTTTTTTATTTAAAAATTTCTAGGGAGTTTAGTGTTTTACTTCAAACCTATTAACCCAAGCTTCTAATTCGTTGGAAAGAGAGGCAAGAGTTTGGGTGCTGTTATGACTTTCTGTTACGACATTGCTCAGTTGGTTACCGCTCTCTTCGATCATATTGATACGCTTCGATATATCATCGCTCACCTGAGTCTGCTCAGCGGCCGCTGTTGCGATTTGATGACTCATTGATGAAATGGACTCTAATGCGACAACAATCTGTTGTAGTGCTTCAGAGGCGTTTTGAGACTCTGTTACGGTGCTTTCACTAGTCGCGGCACACACTTCCATGGTTTGAATTGCGTTGCGAGATCCTTCTTGAAGGTTATTAATCATTAATTGGATTTCTTTGGTGCTCGATTGTGTTCGGCCTGCAAGGTTACGAACTTCATCTGCTACAACAGCAAATCCACGACCTTGTTCGCCAGCTCGAGCTGCTTCAATGGCTGCATTTAGTGCCAACAGGTTAGTTTGCTCAGCTATATCACCAATCACATCCAATACTTTTGCAATGTTGTTTACATCGTTATCTAGGTTAGCGACAGCTTCGCTGGCTGTGCCTAGTTGGCCTGCTAGGCCTTGAATGTTATCTACTGTGTTGTGAATGAGTTGTTGGGTATGCTGGCTCTGTTTGTCGGCCTCATCTGTGTTGCGCGCGGTATCGCTAGCTGAATCAGCAACGTTATTGGCTGAAGAGGCCATCTCGGTCATTGCTGTCGCGATCATCTCTGTTGATTGCTGTTGGGTCTCTGTCAGTTGAGCAATTGACCCAGCGCGAGCTTCAACGCGCTGCAGTTCGCCTCTTAATGCCAGCATTGAAGCATCAAGGTTTGATACTAGCTCAGCCAGTGACTTACTCATTTGTTGCACTGCGTGATAGATACTACCGTCAGTTGCCTGAGTTTCGAAAGAGGTTTGAATTCGACCTTGAGCTACGGCTTGTACAGCTTCTCTTACATCTTTAGGTTCGCCGCCAAGAAGCGCTAGCATGCGTTTAATGGATACAATTAGGCTCGATAGAATAAGACCAGCAATCACCACACAAAGGAATAGCTGCCATTGAGCGGTAGACCAAAAACGAGCGTTAACTTCATTGAACCCGATACCGGTGCCGACAACCCAGCCCCAATGTGGCGTTTTCTCTGCAATAGACAGTTTTTCTTCAATCGTTCCATCTGGCAGTTTTTGTGTCCAGGTGTACTCAATGATCTCGCCAGTACGATTACCAAGTACTCTTTGGATTAGCTGACCAACACTATTGCCGTCACCATCTTTAAAGTCGTTAAAGCTGGTTCCGTGTAGTTGAGGATCTAATGGTGTCGCGACAAACGTCATGTTCTCATCGGCTACGTAAACATATTCATTATCTTTATAGATGTTGTTGCGAAGAAGGCGAGTAGCCAGTTGCTTAGCTTGATCTTCTTCTAGAGTGCCATCAATCGCCATCTTCTCCACTTCAGTAAGGATGCTGTATGCACTCTTAAATAGCTCTGTCACGCGAGCTTTGTTGTCCATGTTGCTAGCGACTCTCAATGTCCATAAACCAGTAGCCGTCAGTGCTAGCAGGGCGATCAAGATGATGCCCGATAATAAGTAAGCTTGCGTTTTTAGTTTCATATTTCCCCGCGCAGCGATTCAATAATTAGTATTAGGTATAATTCATCGAATCTTAATCTAAGTGGTGTAAGGCAGATATTAGAAAGACATCAAAACATGATAGAGATTAAATTTTCGAAGAAAAAAAAGTAACGGAACTAAATTCTGTTTGTTTTAATGTGAAGATTAGTGGGTCATGAACTTTGGAAGGAGTTGGTTCTGTTGGAATGGATATGCTTTATAGAACTTAGAATCTGTTGCTGTAATAAGAGTACTAGAAGGAGATAACTCATTTATTGAGATTGATGAAGAGTTAGTATTGAGCTGGTGCGTCTATTGAATAGAGTTTGCTTTTGTTCAAACGAAAAAAAGCCAAGTCTTTCGACTTGGCTTTCTTGAATGTGGCTCCCCTTGCAAGACTTGAACTTGCGACATACGGATTAACAGTCCGCCGTTCTACCAACTGAACTAAAGGGGAATTATTTGTGTCAACATCAGGTCTATAAAGACCATTATTTGTTAAGCACCAAATAATGGTGCCTCGAGGCGGAATCGAACCACCGACACGCGGATTTTCAATCCGCTGCTCTACCGACTGAGCTATCGAGGCAAAAGAATGGTGCCGACTACCGGAGTCGAACTGGTGACCTACTGATTACAAGTCAGTTGCTCTACCTACTGAGCTAAGTCGGCACACTAAATTCTTTGCTTAAAGAGTTAAACTCTTCAATTAAAACCTCATAAAAAATGAAGTCCTTTAAAAATGGCTCCCCTTGCAAGACTTGAACTTGCGACATACGGATTAACAGTCCGCCGTTCTACCAACTGAACTAAAGGGGAATTACTTGTCTCAACATCAGGTCTATAAAGACCATTATTTGTTAAGTACCAAATAATGGTGCCTCGAGGCGGAATCGAACCACCGACACGCGGATTTTCAATCCGCTGCTCTACCGACTGAGCTATCGAGGCAAAAGAATGGTGCCGACTACCGGAGTCGAACTGGTGACCTACTGATTACAAGTCAGTTGCTCTACCTACTGAGCTAAGTCGGCACACTAAATTCTTT
>NZ_JALNTT010000015.1:0-11379 GCF_023161695.1 Vibrio sp. 1CM2L | reverse complement strand
GGGGTGGCTAACGAGATTCGAACTCGCGACCACCGGAATCACAATCCAGGGCTCTACCAACTGAGCTATAGCCACCATTGTTTCTTTTTGCCAATTTCTCGCTTACCGAAGTAAGAGACCGGATGGCGCGCCTGAAAGGATTCGAACCTTCGGCCTTTGGCTCCGGAGGCCAACGCTCTATCCAGCTGAGCTACAGGCGCATGCCCTGTCGGCGGAGTGGAATAATACGTATATCACCCAATGCCGTCTAGTACTTTTTTAACTTTTTTTTCTGTTTGGTCTCTTTTTCGACAGTTAATATGTGATAAACCCCTTATTTGAGTACTACAACCCGCCACAGCTTATAAGTTGTTGTTTATTGCAACAACTTATCGGGATATAATCACCCATTATTTACATTGGTTTAACAGTTGCTCTTTGCTGGTTAAAGCCAAAACACCCTTCCAACACTATAAATTGGTAAGCATGTACTTACCTTGGGAATGTAAAGTGAGTTTAATGGATATGTCTCGTCGAATTTTAAGCGTTGTCATCGCAGTTTTAACCTTTTCAACTGGCGCAATGGCTGCAGGCCTTAGCGAAGCAGAGCACGATGCAATTGCTGAACGCATCAAACCAGTTGGCCAAGTTTACCTAGTCGGCAGCGAGCCAGTAGCCGCAGAACCAACAGGCCCTCGTGATGGCGCAGCAGTTTACGGTACCTTTTGTATCGCTTGTCACGCATCTGGCGTAAGTGGCGCACCTAAAACAGGTGATGCTGGTGACTGGGGTCCTCGTATTGCTCAAGGTCGCGACATCCTAGCTGACCACGCAATCAACGGTTTCAATGCGATGCCAGCGAAAGGTTCATGTATGGACTGTTCAGACGACGAAATCAAAGATGCTATCGAGCACATGATTGCCGGTCTGTAATTTACCGATCTATAATTAAAAATGCCAGATTCAAAAAAGGTGACCTCATGGTCACCTTTTTTATTGGCTTCTATATAGTGCTATTGAAGTAGGGCATTACTTCTTGTTGAACATCGCTCGAATATTCGCAATGTGCGCCTGCCCTTTTTCCATTCTTTCTTCAGCAGATTGAGGCTTCTTAACGCTTTCCCACTCCACATCATCGTGCGGCAGCTCGTCTAGAAAGCGGCTTTGTGTTGGCTTAATCAATTCACCATATTGACGACGTTCACGACACTTAGTAAAAGTCAGCTCTTTCTGCGCTCGAGTAATCCCCACATACATAAGACGACGTTCTTCTTCTACGTTGCCTTCATCAACACTGGTTTGGTGCGGCAAGATGCCCTCTTCTGCTCCCATCAGGAATACATACGGGAACTCTAGGCCTTTCGATGCATGCAATGTCATTAATTGGACTTGATCTGCATCGTCATCATCCTCACCACGCTCCATCATATCGCGCAGCGTTAAACGTTGAACCACCTCGCGCAGGGTTTTCTCTTCTTTGTCGTAGTTGTCACCCTCAAGATCGGCCACAATCCAACTATAGAGATCAGAGACGTTCTTCATTCGCATTTCAGCGGCTTTCGGGCTCGCTGAGGTTTCGTACAACCAATCTTCGTAGTTGATGTCACGAACCAAAGAACGAACGGCTTCAACCGTGTTGCCACGCTCTGCATTATCTGAGATACGAACAATCCAGTCACCGAAACGGCGTAGATTTTCTAAACCACGCCCTGTCAGTGTCTGCTCTAAGCCCATCTCAAAGCTGGCTTCAAACAGGCTCTTACCACGCATATTGGCGTAACTGCCTAATTTCTCAAGCGTCACCGGACCAATCTCACGACGCGGTGTGTTTACAATACGTAAGAAGGCGTTGTCATCATCAGGGTTCACCAACACACGTAGGTAAGCCATGATGTCTTTAATCTCGGCTCTCGCAAAGAAAGAGGTACCGCCAGAGATCTTGTAAGGCACACGGTTCTGCATCAAGGCTTTCTCTATCAAGCGAGATTGGTGGTTACCACGGTAAAGCACTGCGTAATCTTTATATTCAGTACGGTTCAAAAACTTATGAGCGATGATCTCACCGGTAATACGCTCGGCTTCATGCTCTTCATTCTTAGCGTTCAGTACCTTGAGCTTTTCACCGTCTGGGATCTCTGAGAACAGTGACTTTTCATAAACGTGTGGGTTGTTGGCGATCAAGATGTTCGCCGCACGTAAGATTCGACTGGTTGAACGATAGTTTTGCTCGAGTTTGATCAAACGAAGATTCGGATAGTCCTCACCCAACAACACCAAGTTTTGCGGTTTTGCACCACGCCATGAATAGATAGATTGGTCATCGTCACCTACTACCGTCAAGCGACCACGCTCTCCCACCAGTAAACGAACCAACTCATATTGGCTGGTGTTGGTATCTTGGTATTCATCGACCAGCAAATAACGGATACGCGACTGCCAGCGCTCACGCACCTCTTGATTGGTTTTCAGTAGTAATACCGGCATCGCAATCAGATCATCAAAATCGAGTGCGTTGTATGCCTTCATCTGCTTCTGGTACATCTCAAAACAGAATGCAAACAACTGCTCTTGTTCGCCTTGAGCACGTGCTTTCGCCTGATCTGGCGTCAGCATGTCATTTTTCCAATTCGAAATGGTGCTCATTAAAGCGCGCAGCAAATCCTTATCACCATCAATCTGTCTCTCTGTTAGCTCTTTTAATAGCGCTAACTGGTCTTGGTCATCAAACAGAGAGAAGCCCGCTTTCAAACCTAGCGCTTTGTATTCACGACGAATGATGGTTAAGCCCATGGTATGAAAAGTCGAAACAATCAGCCCTTTCGATTCGCCCTTACCTAGAGTTTGCCCAACACGCTCTTTCATCTCGCGTGCCGCTTTATTAGTAAAGGTCACCGCTGCAATATTGCGCGCCTTATAGCCACACTCTTGAACCAAGTAAGCAATTTTATTGGTGATAACACGTGTTTTACCGGATCCAGCGCCCGCTAATACTAAGCAGGGGCCCGAAACATATTTCACGGCTTCATCTTGTCTTGGGTTCAGTTTCATTTGAGTCTCAGTTTGGTCTAGAGGGGCGAATTCAATTGCGCGCCTATAATAATGCTGCAACAGCACGAATGCTACGTTCTCTTATACAAGATTTTTACGCTGATTATGTAAAACTTTGTTGCACATGTGTGTGGTTATTAGGCTATAATGAATGAACGTTCATTCATTGGTGATTGAAATATGACAACTCATGCACCTCGGGATAAACGCCAGCAAATACTTTCTGCAGCTGAAAAGCTAATTGCAGAGGTCGGTTTCCAAGGCCTTTCAATGCAAAAATTAGCCAAAGAAGCGGGAGTGGCTGCAGGCACTATCTATCGCTACTTCGATGATAAAGAGCATTTGATAGAAGATGTTCGAATGCTCGTGACTCAAAGAGTAGCTGATGCTGTTCAAGAAGGGGTTAATGATTCGGATCCAATTAAACAACGCTACCGTACTATGTGGTTGAACATATGGAACTTAGCAGGAACGAATTTAGCCGCAATAAAAAATCGGGTTCAGTATGACTCTCTACCCATCACAAATAGCCTAAACTTCAGGGAACTAGAACGTAAAATGTTTGCCCAAGTTGAGCTGCTATTTAATGAGGGGAAAGAACAAGGATTGTTTAAACCACTTAACAATGAAGTATTAGGTGGATTGAGCTTGGCGGCTAGTGTTTCTCTAGCACGCAAGCATTCTTTAGGATTTTACCAACTTGATGAGGCAGAACTAGAATCTGCAATCGAAGCCAGTTGGGACGCAATAATTAAACACTAGATCGGAGTTTTGACCATAATGAAAAAGTGGACTTTCTTCATGTTACTCATCGCTGTACTACTTTTCGGCAGCGTTATTGGGTTTAACATGTTCAAACAACAAAAAATTGCTGAGTATATGGCCAACCGCCCTGAACCAGAGTTTCCAGTAACGGTAACTGAAGTTCAGCCGATCGACTGGGTTCCAGTGATTGAAGCTATCGGCTTCATCGAACCTAACCAAGGTGTGACACTAGCGAACGAAACCAGCGGTGTTATTGACCAGATCTCTTTCGAATCAGGTACTGATGTTAAGAATGGTCAGCAACTGGTACGTCTTGACTCTGACGTAGAGAAAGCAAACCTAAAGAGTTCTGAAGCTCGTTTGCCTGCTGCGAAAGCAAAGTACAAGCGTTACCAAGGTCTATTCAAGAAAGGTTCTATCTCTAAAGAAGCGTACGATGAAGCAGAAGCAAACTACTTCTCTCTATCTGCTGACATTGAAAGCCTAAAGGCATCGATCGAGCGTCGTGAAATTCGCGCGCCATTCGACGGTACTGTTGGTATTCGTAACGTATACCTAGGCCAATACCTACAATCGGGTACCGATATCGTTCGTTTAGAAGATACCAGTGTCATGCGCCTGCGCTTCACGGTTTCTCAAACAGATATCTCTCGAATCAATGTTGGTCAGGCTATCGACATCTTTGTTGATGCTTACCCAGAGACACCGTTTGAAGGCTCTATCAGTGCAATTGAACCCGCAGTAAGCATCCAAAGTGGTCTTATCCAAGTTCAAGCAGACATTCCAAATAATGATGGCAAGCTTCGTAGCGGTATGTTCGCTCGCGCTAACATCATTCTGCCTAAACTAGAGAACCAAGTAACTCTGCCTCAAACAGCGATTACTTTCACTCTATACGGTGACAATGTTTACATCCTGACTGAAGAAGACGGCGTTCAACGTGTTGCTCAACATGTTGTAAAAGTAGGTGAGCGTACAGCTGATATTGCACACATCCTTGAAGGTGTTAAAGCCGGCGATACGGTTGTAACTTCTGGCCAAGTACGTCTAAGTAACGGTGCCAAAGTTAAGGTTGTTGAAAGTGATGCAATCACTCCACCATCTGAAACACCTAAGCTGTAACTGGAGGCACAATGCGCTTTACTGATGTTTTTATTAAACGTCCAGTTCTAGCGGTATCCATCAGCTTTTTGATTGCGCTGCTTGGCTTACAAGCAATCTTCAAAATGCAGGTGCGTGAATACCCTGAAATGACGAATACCGTCGTAACCGTAACCACGAGTTACTACGGTGCAAGTGCTGATCTTATCCAAGGCTTTATCACCCAGCCCCTCGAACAGGCTGTGGCTCAAGCGGATAACATCGACTATATGACTTCTTCTTCTGTGCTCGGTAGCTCTACTATTACCGTTAACATGAAGTTGAACACCGACCCGAATGCGGCGCTGTCTGACATACTGGCCAAGACTAACTCGGTGCGTTCTCAGCTTCCTAAAGAAGCCGAAGATCCAACCGTAACCATGTCTACCGGTTCAACGACGGCTGTACTCTACATTGGTTTTACCAGTGATGAGTTGGTGTCGAGCCAAATTACCGACTATCTAGAGCGTGTAATCAACCCGCAACTATTCACGGTAAATGGTGTTTCTAAAGTTGACCTATATGGTGGTATGAAATACGCACTGCGCGTGTGGCTAGATCCATCAAAAATGGCGGCGGTAAACCTAACTGCAACTGACGTTATGGCGGTATTGGATGCGAACAACTACCAATCAGCTACGGGTCAAGCAACGGGTGAATTTGTTCTTTATAACGGCAGTGCCGACACGCAAGTATCGAACACTGAAGAGTTAGAGAACTTAGTCGTTAGAAGTGGTGAAGGTGAGATTATTCGTCTGTCTGACATCGCTAAGGTTTCTCTAGAGAAAAGCCACGACGTTTACCGTGCAAGTGCAAACGGTCAGGAAGCGGTTGTTGCAGCAATTAATGCGGCACCAAGTGCGAACCCAATCAACATCGCTGCAGATGTACTTGAGCTTCTTCCTCAACTAGAGAAGAACCTACCAAGCAACATCTCTATGAACGTAATGTACGATTCAACCATTGCGATTAACGAGTCAATTCAAGAGGTTATCAAGACCATTCTTGAAGCGGCATTAATCGTATTGATCGTAATTACCTTGTTCCTAGGTTCATTCCGAGCGGTACTGATCCCTATCGTTACTATCCCACTGTCTTTGATTGGTGTGGCAATGGTAATGCAGGCAATGGGCTTCTCTTGGAACCTGATGACGCTACTGGCAATGGTACTCGCCATCGGTCTGGTGGTAGATGATGCGATCGTAGTACTTGAGAACGTCGACAGGCATATCAAGCTCGGAGAGTCCCCTTTCCGCGCGGCGATCATCGGTACTCGTGAAATTGCGGTGCCTGTTATCGCAATGACACTAACGCTAGGTGCGGTATACGCTCCAATCGCGATGATGGGTGGTATCACGGGCTCGCTATTTAAAGAGTTCGCATTAACCCTAGCCGGTTCTGTATTTGTATCGGGTATCGTGGCACTAACGCTATCACCAATGATGTGTTCAAAAATGCTAAAAGCTCACGCTGAGCCGAGCAAGTTTGAGCAGAAAGTTCATAGCGTTTTGGATGGTATGACTAACCGTTACGAGCGTATGCTTGGTGCGGTTATGAATCACCGTCCAGTGTTCATTGGCTTTGCGATCATCGTATTTGCAAGCTTGCCGATGCTGTTTAAGTTCATCCCTAGTGAATTAGCACCTTCAGAAGATAAAGGTGTAATCATGCTGATGGGTACTGCACCATCGAATGCAAACTTAGACTTCATGCAAAATACCATGAACGATGTAAACAAAATTCTGTCTGATCAGCCAGAAGTGGCTTACGCACAGGTATTTACAGGTGTGCCTAATGCAAACCAAGCGTTTGGTATCGCATCTATGGTGCCTTGGAGTGAACGTGAAACGAGTCAATCAGAAGTAGCAAACCGTGTAGGTGAGCTTGTTAAAGATGTTCCAGGAATGGCAGTAACCGCCTTCCAGATGCCAGAACTACCTGGTGCAGGTTCAGGTCTTCCAATTCAGTTTGTTATTACAACGCCAAACAGTTTTGAGAGCTTGTTCCAGATCACCACTGACATTTTGACTGATGTAGCGACAAACCCACTGTTCGTATACTCGGATCTCGATCTGAACTACGACTCAGCAACGATGAAAGTACACATCGACAAAGATAAAGCGGGCGCATACGGCGTGACCATGCAAGATATCGGTATCACGCTAGGTACCATGATGTCAGATGGCTACGTAAACCGTATCGACTTGAATGGTCGTTCTTACGAGGTTATCCCTCAGGTTGAACGTAAATTCCGTTTGAACCCAGAATCGATGAATAACTACTACGTACGTGCTGCGGATGGCAATGCTGTACCACTAGGCAGTTTAATTACGATTGATGTTGTGGCAGAGCCTCGCTCTCTTCCTCACTTCAACCAATTGAACTCAGCTACGATTGGTGCAGTACCTGCTCCAGGCGCTGCAATGGGTGATGCAATTGCATGGTTTGAAGACACGGCGGCGAATAAGCTTCCAAGTGGCTACAACCACGATTACATGGGTGAAGCACGCCAATACGTAACTGAAGGTAGCGCACTTTACGCGACCTTTGGTCTAGCACTGGCTATCATCTTCTTGGTACTGGCGATTCAGTTTGAATCTCTGAAAGATCCACTGGTTATCATGGTATCTGTACCACTGGCGATCTGTGGTGCCCTAATAGCTCTGGCCTGGGGCGCGGCAACGATGAACATCTACTCGCAAGTAGGTTTGATCACCTTGGTCGGCCTAATTACCAAGCACGGTATCTTGATCTGTGAAGTTGCAAAAGAAGAACAGTTGCATCATCACAAGACTCGTATCGAAGCGGTAATGGAAGCTGCGAAGGTTCGTCTTCGTCCAATCTTGATGACTACAGCTGCGATGATCGCGGGTCTAATCCCACTGATGTACGCAAGTGGTGCGGGTGCAGCTCAGCGCTTTAGTATTGGTATCGTAATCGTTGCAGGTCTAGCGATTGGTACTATCTTCACGCTATTTGTACTGCCAGTAATTTACAGCTACTTGGCTGAAAAACACAAACCTCTACCTGTATTTGTTGAAGACAAAGATCTAGAAAAGCTAGCTCGCGTCGATGAAGCAAAAGCAGCACACAGAGAATTAGCTGATAATAAGTAATCGCTAAGTCGTATTAACAATAAAAAGGCTACTTCGGTGGCCTTTTTTTATACGCCATAGGCGACATCTCAAGTGTGATTAAATAGAATAGTGGTAAATATTCAGGAGTTTTAATTGATATGTTTGATCCAAAAAAACTAGAGCAGATTGCTAAACAGATCCACGATTCTATGCCTCAACCAGTAAAAGAGCTTGGTTCAGACGTAGATCAAAAAGTTCGCCAGGTTATCCAAGGCCAACTAAACAAGCTAGACGTTGTGAGCCGTGAAGAGTTTGATGTTCAAACACAAGTACTACTGCGCACTCGCCAAAAGCTGACTGAAATGGAACAAAAGCTAGCGGACTTAGAAGCAAAGATTGCCGACAAGTAAGCGTAAAGCAAGAAAACTGAAAGGGTTGGTGTGAAAGCACCAACCCTTTTGTATTTCTGAGGATCAATCAAGAACTGCAAGTCGACGAAGACCTATCAAGCAATGTTCATTCAATTGACTTATAAGTCTATGTTCCTAAAAGCAAAAAGGCTTGGTCAACGGCGACCAAGCCTTTCTATTAGATGTTGTGTTGCTTATTTATAACTCCAACCAGTAAGGAGCTAATGATACTGCTTCGCTTTTTCTGCAAATTTGTCAGTATCTAAGAGACTCATTAACCGCCTACAGCGATACGCTTCATGTCGCTCATGTAGCTACGTAGCTCTTCACCAATGTACTCTACAGGGTGGTTACGAATAGCTTCGTTAACTTCAATTAGCTTAGCGTTATCAACTTGGTTAGATGTTTCACCTAGACCACGGCCGATTACGTCTGTCGCTACTGAAGGCATGAACTTCTCACGTAGTAGCGGTGTTGCTACGTTAGCGAATAGGTAGTTACCGTACTCAGCAGTATCAGAGATTACAACGTTCATTTCGTAAAGACGCTTACGAGCAACTGTGTTTGCGATTAGTGGAAGCTCATGTAGAGACTCGTAGTAAGCAGACTCATCAATAATGCCTGATGCCGTCATAGCTTCGAATGCTAGCTCAACACCAGCACGAACCATAGCAACCATTAGGATACCGTTGTCGAAGTACTCTTGCTCTGAGATTTCTACGTCAGAAGCTGGGTAGTTTTCGAATGCCGTTTCGCCTGTCTCTTCACGCCAGCCTAGTAGGTTCACGTCATCGTTCGCCCAGTCAGCCATCATTGTGCTAGAGAAGTGACCAGAGATGATGTCATCCATGTGCTTGTTGTAAAGCGGACGCATTAGGTCTTTAAGCTCTTCAGAAAGCTCAAACGCTTTAACTTTAGCTGGGTTAGATAGGCGATCCATCATGTGAGTTACGCCACCAAACTTTAGTGCTTCAGTAATCGTTTCCCAACCGTATTGTAGAAGTTTGCCTGCGTAGCCAGGTTCGATGCCATCAGCGATCATCTTCTCGTAAGATACGATAGAACCAGCTTGTAGCATGCCACAAAGGATTGTTTGCTCACCCATCAGGTCAGATTTAACTTCCGCTACAAAAGAAGACTCTAGGCAACCAGCACGGTGACCACCAGTACCTGCAGCCCAAGCTTTAGCGATATCCCAACCTTCACCTTTAGGATCATTTTCAGGGTGAACAGCGATAAGTGTTGGTACACCGAAGCCACGCTTGTACTCTTCGCGAACTTCAGAACCTGGACACTTAGGTGCAACCATTACTACAGTAAGGTCAGCACGTAATTGCATGCCTTCTTCCACAACGTTAAAGCCGTGAGAGTAACCAAGAGCAGCGCCTTGCTTCATTAGAGGCATTACTGTTTCAACAACGTTTGTGTGTTGCTTATCAGGAGTAAGGTTGATTACTAGGTCTGCTTGAGGGATTAGAGTTTCGTAGCTACCCACAACAAAGCCGTTTTCATCAGCATTTTTGAATGATTGACGCTTTTCATCAATTGCCGCTTGGCGTAGAGCGTAAGATACGTCTAGACCAGAATCACGCATGTTTAGACCTTGGTTTAGGCCTTGAGCACCACAACCAACAATTACGATTTTCTTACCTTCAAGGTATTCAGCTTCTGTCGCGAATTCTTCACGATCCATAAAGCGGCAACGACCTAATTGGTCTAGTTGTTCACGAAGGTTTAATGTATTGAAATAGTTAACCATTCTAGGGCACTCCTTTAAAAATAAGTCCGTAAGGTCGATATCTCTCTATCGAATGACTTCATACTAAAACAGACACTCCGTTGCTGAAAGTGATATATTCACAATTAGTTATTGCAATAAATGCAACATGGAAACGATCGCAGAACATGAACATAAAATCTCTACAATTATTTATACATTTATGCGACAGCAAGAGTTTCAGCAAAACCGCTGCTGCTATGCACGTCAGTCCTTCAGCGCTGAGCCGTCAGATACAAAAGCTTGAAGAGGAAACAGGACAAGAACTGCTAATCAGAGACAACCGCAGTGTTGATCTGACCCCAGCAGGAAAACACCTATTGCCTGTAGCATTGAGCATTGTGGGAGAATGGCAGCAATATAACCTTCATCTGAAGGGCGGAGAGCAAGAGCTTAAAGGTGAGATACGTATATTTTGTTCAGTAACGGCTAGCTACAGTCACCTACCTGAACTCATAACCGAATTTAGGGCTATTCATCCGTATATTGAATTTAAGCTCTCTACTGGCGATCCAGCACAATCCATCGACAAGATCTTAAACGATGAAGCGGATATCGCTATCTCAGCAAAGCCAGACATCCTTCCTTCAAGGTTAGAATTCGAGACCATCAGCGATATTCCACTGTCAGTCATCATTCCATCTGGCGTGAGTAGCTTTAGCCAACAGCTGCAATCTGATAAACCAAACTGGAATGAAGTGCCTTTTATCATCCCAGAAGCAGGAACTGCCCGAGAACGTGCGAACGCATGGTTCAAAAAGATGAAGATAAAACCCAATATTTACGCTCAGGTATCAGGGCATGAAGCGATCGTCAGTATGGTTGCTCTTGGTTGTGGGGTTGGTATTGCTCCAGATGTCGTCATCAACAACAGTCCGGTACGTGACAAAGTAGACCGTTTAAAGATAGAGCCAATCAAACCATTTGAACTAGGGGTGTGCTGTAAGCGTGCACAATTAGAAAACCCATTAATTAGAGCATTTTGGCAGGTCGCCGAAGGAAAGTACCTGCAAGACTAGTTACCTATAAGTGATAAATAACAGGTGTGGGGTCACAGGTAAAGAGCACGTTAGTGCTCTTTTTTGTTTTGCTAAACGACAGATATGAAAAAAGCCCGCTGATTTCTCAGCGGGCTTTTCAATGGTGGTGGAGGGATAGGGATTTGAACCCTAGAACCGCTATT
>NZ_JALNTT010000026.1:0-540 GCF_023161695.1 Vibrio sp. 1CM2L | reverse complement strand
TAATGGCATATTTTTACTTTTGAAAACTCTTTATAGATACGAATATCTATAAGAATTTTAATATCAGCTTTCCAAATTTTTAAAGAGCATATTAATTAGTTAAACCAAGTGGTTTAGCTAACTAACAATCATCTGTGTGGACACTACGAACAAATAAGTTCTAAATCGTATAAGGAGGTGATCCAGCCCCAGGGTCCCCTAGGGCTACCTTGTTACGACTTCACCCCAGTCATGAATCACTCCGTGGTGAACGTCCTCCCTAAGGTTAGACTATCCACTTCTGGAGCAACCCACTCCCATGGTGTGACGGGCGGTGTGTACAAGGCCCGGGAACGTATTCACCGCATCATTCTGATATGCGATTACTAGCGATTCCGACTTCATGGAGTCGAGTTGCAGACTCCAATCCGGACTACGACGCACTTTAAGTGATTCGCTTACCCTCGCAGGTTCGCAGCACTCTGTATGCGCCATTGTAGCACGTGTGTAGCCCTACACGTAAGGGCCATGATGACTTGACGTCGTCCCCACCTTCCTCCG
>NZ_JALNTT010000014.1:0-37001 GCF_023161695.1 Vibrio sp. 1CM2L | reverse complement strand
TGGGAGTTCGAATCTCTCCACCCCTGCCATATTTAAGGCTCTAGCAGAAATGCTAGAGCCTTTTTGCTTTCTGAATCTAATATACGCCATTAGCAAAGCAGCGCTTATTGGGAGCCGAAACCTCCACCTTGTCATATCTACGCCTCAGCAGAAGTTTTGTTTTTTGCTTTAGATTTGTTCGATTTTTAGTCGGTAATGCCTACCTTTACTAAAACCTAGCCTTAAAAGTGTAAGTGCTTACTTATCTCAGCCTCTTTTATAAACAGCCAACAGCACAAACCACGCTTCTTTATGAGAATTATTCTCAATATTTTGTTACATTTTGGTCGTTATTACTAAAAGGCAACAAATATGGATATTTCCCGTCGTAAGTTTATTCAATCATCTCTCGCTATATCTGCACTCACTGTACTGCCTGCTTGCTCTATGAAACGGGCGGTTGATGAACAAGGAAAGTATGTTTATGACCTAACGGCAGAGCCTTCAACCGCTGAACTCGTGACGGGGGTTGAGACTAATGTTCTAGGCTTTAATGGTCAGATTCCAGCACCAACGATTCGATGTCGACAAGGTGAAAAGGTAACGATCCGTTTTACCAACAAGCTATCAGAACCGACAACTATTCATTGGCACGGTTTAAGGATTCCTATCGGAATGGATGGAGTCCCTTTCTTAAGCCAACCACCGATCATGCCAGGTGAAACATTCATTTATGAGTTTACGCCGCCAGATGCTGGTACGTTTTGGTATCACCCACATATGAACAGTGTTAAACAGCTTGGTATGGGCTTGGTTGGTCTAATTATCGTTGAGGAGAGCATACCAGTACAGTTTGATGAAGAACACGCACTGATGCTTAAGCATTGGCATATAGATAAGAAAGGCCAATGGAAAGATCTAATGATCCCACGACTCAGTGCTCGTATGGGTACGCCAGGAGAGTGGAGTAGCGTTAATGGAATACATGAGCCTGTCTATCAGTTAAAACAACATGCAACGACCAGGCTGCGTATCGCTAATGTCGATAATACGATCACTTACCCTATTGCTGTTGAAGGGGCTGAGGCATGGGTGATTGCCATTGATGGTAACCCTGTCAAAACACCTTATAAGCTGACGGAACATAAAATTGGTCCAGGGATGCGAGTGGATATTGGACTGATAGCACCCAAAGCCGGTGGGCGAGTTAGCGTCCTTCAAATGAAAGGACGCTTTCCTTTCTCTTTGTGTGAGTTCGAGGTTGTAGATTCAACCCTTGTTGAGAATCGCTCTCTGCCTTCTTTACCCCTTAATCCTGTGCCCAATTTAGATTTGGCTAATGCAGAAGAAATCGACTTTTTATTTGAATGGGAAGGGGCGGTTTCTCCAGTATCTAAAGATGGAAAATCTATGCCTAAGTTTTGGCTTACTAATAAACGAGCATGGGAGGGGATGAGCAAAGATAATATCCCTGAACCGTTGGCGACTTTAGATCTGGGAAAAACCTATATATTCGATCTTAAGAACGTCACTCAATATCATCACCCGATTCACATTCACGGCCATACATTCACTGTATTGGAACTTGATGGGAAGAAAGTTGAAGAACCTTTCCATACCGATACTGTGTTACTTGGAAAGAATGGTCGAGCGAAAGCCGCATTTGTTGCCGACAACCCTGGCCGTTGGATGTATCACTGTCATGTTATCGAACACATGAAAACGGGTTTGATGGGATATATTGAAGTTAAGTGACACCTGTAACGTTTAATATTTGCGCATGCATTCTTAGTTTCTACCCTCGCTTTTATCGGTGTTAAAGCTAAAATATAAGGATTATTGTTTGGGAGGATTCATGGGTCAGTTATCTATTCTAGGTTTTATCGCCATCGGTGGCGCGTTTGGTGCTTGTTCACGTTACTTGATTTCAGAGTTATGCGTTGTGATGTTAGGACGTGGTTTTCCTTACGGTACGCTGACTGTTAACGTGATTGGCTCTTTGATTATGGGGTTGCTCATCGCCGCGTTTGAAAATGAGATGGTTGCGACGGAGCCATGGAGACAAATTATCGGTCTTGGTTTCCTTGGGGCCCTGACGACATTTTCTACGTTTTCGATGGATAACGTGCTTCTTATGCAGCAGGGTGCGTTTTTCAAGATGGGACTCAATGTACTGCTCAATGTGGTTCTCAGTATTTCAGCCGCATGGATCGGCTTCCAACTTTTGATAAAGTCTTAAAACTTTCTTACGATTTGTTAACAACTCGGCTTGGTTTATCCAAGCCGTTTTTATATACTCGATCATACTTGTCGGAGTGCCATATGGCTGAGACCGTTAACTCGGGATCCGTTGAACCTGATCAGGCTAATACCTGCGAAGGGAACAAGAGTAGATATCTAACTAGAATCCTTCTAGAGATCTATCTCCAGATCACAACTGTATTTCTTACCGTGATCCCTCTTGTAGCATCTTATCCGTCAAGCATTTTTATCCCTATAAATAATGGCTAAAAGCCAAGGAAAAATGCTATGTCGAGTCGTAAACAAGCAAGACTGGAAGCGAAGAATTTCATTGATTCTTTATCCGTACAACCTTATCCAAATTCAAAAAAAGCTTACATCCAAGGATCTCGCGAGGACATTCAAGTCCCTGTACGAGAAATATCACTAGCAGATAGCCTTGTTGGTGGTACCAAAAAAGATCCTGTATTCGAACCTAATGCCCCTATTCATGTATACGACACCTCTGGTGTTTATACTGACCCTACGCACGAAATTGACCTTTACAGTGGCCTTCCTAAGTTACGAGAGCAATGGATTGAAGAGCGTTCTGATACGGAACTGTTAGACGATGTAAGTTCTGTCTACACCAAAGAGCGTTTAGAAGATGAAACTCTAGACGACCTTCGTTACGGTAATCTGCCTAGAATTCGTCGTGCGACAGGCGATCAATGTGTTACTCAGCTGCACTATGCTCGTAAGGGGATTATTACTCCGGAGATGGAGTACATAGCGATACGAGAGAACATGGGACGTCAGAAATTCGCTGATGAGCAGCTGAACCACCAACACCCTGGCCATAACTTTGGCGCAAACCTGCCGAAAGAAATCACCCCTGAGTTCGTGCGTAATGAGGTCGCTGAGGGCCGAGCTATCATCCCTTCGAACATCAACCACCCTGAATCTGAGCCGATGATTATTGGCCGTAACTTTTTAGTTAAAGTGAACGCTAATATCGGTAACTCTTCAGTGAGCTCTTCGATTGAAGAAGAAGTTGAGAAGCTAGTATGGTCGACTCGCTGGGGGGGCGATACCGTGATGGACCTTTCTACCGGTCGTAATATTCACGAGACTCGCGAATGGATACTACGTAATAGCCCAGTACCAATTGGCACGGTTCCTATGTATCAAGCGCTTGAAAAAGTGAACGGCGTTGCGGAAGACCTTAACTGGGAAGTGATGCGCGATACCTTGATTGAACAAGCAGAGCAGGGTGTTGATTACTTTACTATCCACGCAGGCTTATTGCTTCGTTACGTTCCTATGACCGCTAAGCGTGTGACTGGCATTGTGTCTCGTGGCGGTTCTATCATCGCGAAATGGTGTCTGGCTCATCACCAAGAAAGCTTCCTTTATACCCACTTCCGTGAGATCTGTGAGATCTGTGCGAAGTACGATGTCGCTCTGTCATTGGGTGATGGTCTACGTCCGGGTTCGATTGCTGATGCCAATGATGAAGCTCAATTCTCTGAATTACGTACACTGGGTGAGTTAACTAAGGTTGCTTGGGAATACGACGTGCAGGTGATCATTGAAGGCCCTGGACATGTACCAATGCACCTAATTAAAGAGAACATGGACGAGCAGTTAGAGCACTGCCATGAAGCACCGTTCTATACATTAGGTCCATTGACTACCGATATTGCCCCTGGTTATGACCACATTACTTCAGGAATTGGCGCGGCCATGATTGGTTGGTACGGCTGTGCGATGCTCTGTTATGTAACCCCTAAAGAGCATCTAGGCTTACCAAACAAAGAAGATGTGAAGACTGGCCTGATTACTTACAAGCTGGCTGCACACGCTGCAGACTTGGCTAAAGGACATCCGGGTGCGCAAATCCGAGATAACGCGTTATCAAAGGCACGTTTTGAATTCCGTTGGGAAGACCAATTCAACCTAGCTCTTGACCCGGAAACTGCGCGCTCTTTCCATGATGAAACCTTACCGCAAGAGTCGGGGAAGGTTGCTCACTTTTGCTCAATGTGTGGCCCTAAATTCTGTTCAATGAAGATCTCTCAAGAAGTTCGAGAGTACGCGAAAGACACTGAACAAGTGGCTGCTGATCAGGCTATAGAAATTAAGATGCTTGATAATCCGTTGGAAGGGATGCGTCAGAAATCACAAGAGTTCCGTGATACTGGCTCTGAACTTTATCACCCTGCAGTAGGCGCAAAAGAAGCTCAATTAGAGGAATAATGACAGTGAAGATTCTTATCCCATCTCAAAATATTGAGCTAACGGGAGAGGTGCAAAACTGTCTACTGGTTGCTAAGCGACAAGGCTTGGCAACCGATGCAGTTGAGTTGGGTGTAAGCCCAACTCAATGCTTCTCTATCGTTGATGCTCAGCAAGCGTTATCTATTGGCTTTGCTCATGATGTTGACTCATTGGCGGAGTGTCGTTCAAGTGAGCTTGATAATATCGTTGATTACAGTCATTCAGTGGCGCTAGCTGGTGTCCTTGATGCCTTGGCACAAACTCAGAATACCATCTATATCGGTGTCTTAGATGACTCAGCTGCATTGGATATCTGGTCACAGCTAGATGCCAATCGTGCTATCAAGAGTGAAACTCCAGCTCATCAGGAGTTAGATAGTCGTGGCCACTTTGCTTGGTTACTTACTTTGTTGGCGTTGGAGTTCCCATTAGAAGATGCACTGGTTTTAGCTCGCGCAGCATCTAATGTTTCACGTGGAACATGGCCAGCAAGCTACCAAAACTTTCCTATTCCCATTCTGGAAGATGAACGACTGGATATTAGTGTTGGTTGGGCGCACCAAGGAACCTCACTTTCGTTCCCTGAACTGAGTAAGAGTAGTCTAGGACTATACCCAGTGGTTGATGATGTTGAGTGGATCGAAAGGCTGCTCAAGCTTGGAATCAACACAGTTCAACTGCGTATTAAGAACCCGCAGCAAGAAGGTTTAGAACAACAAATCAAACGATCTATCGAACTCGGTAGAGAGCACAACGCTCAGGTTTTTATCAATGACTATTGGCAATTAGCACTCAAGCATGATGCTTTTGGTGTTCATTTGGGTCAAGAGGACATCGAAGAATCCAACCTATCTCAACTGAGCCAAGCTGGTATTAAGATCGGTCTCTCGACTCATGGCTATTACGAGTTGCTACGTATTGTGCAAATCAACCCAAGCTATATTGCGCTGGGGCATATATTCCCAACCACCACTAAGCAGATGCCATCAAAGCCTCAAGGGCTTGTGCGTTTATCTCTCTATCAGCAGTTGATTGATACTATCCCATACACAGAAGAACTCACCGGTTATCCGACGGTTGCGATTGGTGGAATTGACCAGTCGACGGCTGCACAGGTGTGGCGTTGTGGGGTATCGAGCCTTGCTGTTGTACGTGCGATTACGTTAGCCGAAGACCCAAAACAAGTGATTGAGTTCTTCGAAGCATTAATGGCTGACAGTTCTACAAGTGCTGTTAAAGAGGTAACTCGGGAGCTAAGTCATGCTGAGTGATTTCGAATTCATTCGTTATCAACGACAAATCGCACTCCCTGAAGTGGGTGAGCAAGGGCAACGCAATTTATTAGATAGCCATGTGTTGGTCATCGGTTGTGGTGGCTTAGGAAATGCAGCAGCTCTCTATCTTGTGGCTTCCGGTATCGGGAAAATCGTATTGGTAGATGATGACTGTGTGGATTCGTCTAACCTGCAACGACAGGTAGCGTTCAAGGAAAGTCAGTTAGGTTTACCTAAGGTTGAAGCCCTGAAGAAACAGCTGGGTGAGCTTAATGGTCGAAGCCAAGTAAGAACCATCAATAAGCGAATGACTCAAAGCCAACTTGAGCTTGAGGTGATGCTCGCTGATTTGGTGTTGGATTGTACTGACAACTTTGAGTCACGCCAACAGGTTAACCAAGCATGTTTCGGCAGCAGTACGTCTTTGATTTCTGGTTCTGCGATCGGCTGGAAAGGTCAGTTTATTGTCTTTGATTATCAGAAACAGAAAGGGTGCTATCACTGTTTATTCCCGTTCAGTCACCATCCGCAAACGACACGTTGTAGCGATAGCGGCATCATCGGCCCAGTTGTTGGCACCATAGGCAACCTACAAGCACTGGCAGCTATTCAACGTCTTAGCACTGGCGAGTTCCAAGTTGCGACACATCAGCTCAAACTGTTTGATGGTCAGACGATGAACTGGCAAAACTTAAGTGTCACTCAAGATAGTGAATGCCCCGTTTGCTGCACATCTACAGCTAACTATTTAGAAGAAGAAACCCAATGAGCAACATAACGATCTCTATCAATGAGCAACCAGAACAGGTTGCACAATCGTCGTCTCTAGCGGATATCATCCAAGCTCTTTCACTACCCGATCTAGGTTGTGTCTTTGCTATCAACAATGCGGTTGTCCCGCGTAGTCAGTGGCAACAAACGGTCGTCAATGAAGGCGATGCTATTTCTCTTTTCCAAGCCATTGCAGGAGGCTAACCATGTTAACTATCGCAGATAAAACGTTTCAATCTCGACTCTTCACTGGGACGGGTAAGTTCGCGAATAAGCACTTAATGGCGAGTGCTATTGAAGCTTCCGGTTCTCAACTTGCAACCATGGCGTTGAAGAGGGTTGATATTCGCTCTGAGCAAGATGATATTTTACAGCCGATCATTGATGCTGGCGTGAACTTGCTACCAAATACCTCCGGAGCTAAGAACGCGAAGGATGCCATCTTTGCTGCGCACTTGGCTCGCGAAGCGCTAGGCACAAACTGGCTCAAACTGGAAATTCACCCAGATCCAAAGTACTTGATGCCAGACCCAATGGAGACATTAAAAGCGGCTGAGCAACTGGTTAAAGATGGCTTTGTTGTGTTGCCTTACTGCCATGCCGACCCAGTGTTGTGTAAACGATTGGAAGAGGTGGGTTGTGCTGCGGTTATGCCGTTAGGTGCGCCGATTGGGTCGAACAAAGGTATCGCTTCGGCGGACTTCTTAGAGATTATTATCGACCAAGCGAACGTCCCTGTGATTGTTGACGCTGGTATTGGTGCGCCATCTCATGCTGCTCGTGCAATGGAAATGGGCGCGGATGCCGTGTTAGTTAATACTGCGATTGCGGCTTCTCAACAACCCGTTGATATGGCGATTGCTTTTAAGCTGGCAGTTGAAGCTGGCCGTATGGCTTACCTTTCTGGTCTCGCTGGTCAGGTGTCTCACGCGGTTGCTTCTAGTCCGCTAACTTCATTTCTAGACGAGTAGTGTCCCTATGACGTTTGTTGATCGATTTAAACAGCTCAACTGGGATGACATAGGTATGTCTATCTTCAGTAAAACGGCAGCGGATGTTGAGCGCGCTCTGAGTAAACCTAAACGCGACTTGGAAGACTTTAAGGCTTTAATCTCTCCGGCAGCAGAGCCTTACTTAGAGCAGATGGCGCAACAATCGTTGGCACTCACACGCAAGCGATTCGGCAATACAATGTCGTTGTATATTCCATTGTACCTCTCAAACTTATGTGCGAATGCGTGCACGTATTGTGGTTTCTCAATGGAGAACCGCATTAAGCGTCGCACACTTACTTTGGATGAAATCGATGCTGAAAGTGTAGCTATCAAAAAGATGAAGTTTGATAGTGTACTGTTGGTGACTGGTGAACATGAAACCAAGGTCGGGATGAAGTACTTCCGTGAAGTGCTACCGAATATTAAGGCACAATTTAACTATCTTGCGATGGAAGTGCAGCCGCTTGATCAAGATGACTACGCAGAGCTTAAAACTCTCGGCTTAGATGCAGTGATGGTTTACCAAGAAACGTATAGCCCAAGTACCTACGCGGAACACCACTTGCGTGGCAATAAAATGGATTTTGAATACCGGCTTGAAACGCCCGATCGTTTGGCAAAAGCGGGTATTGATAAGATAGGTATTGGCGCTTTGATTGGCTTGGAAGATTGGCGTACCGACTGCTTCTTCGTGGCCGCTCACTTAGACTATCTTGAGCGTACCTATTGGCAAACACGTTACTCGATTTCATTCCCACGTCTTCGTCCGTGTGAGGGTGGTTTGCAGCCTAAATCGATTATGAGTGATAAACAGTTGGTTCAACTTATCTGTGCGTATCGCTTATTAAACCCTGAGGTTGAATTGTCTCTCTCGACTCGTGAGTCTGCAGCTTTCCGCGACAATGTGTTGCCATTGGGAATCACCAGTATGTCGGCTGCGTCTAAAACCCAGCCAGGTGGTTATGCTTCTGATGAAGAAGAACTCGAGCAATTTGAAATAAGTGATGAGCGAAGTGCTGCCGATGTTGAGTCAATGATTCGTCAACGTGGCTTTGATCCTGTGTGGCGAGACTGGCACAGTGCTTACTCTGGTTAGCGAACACATAGATTGATGTTCCACGTGAAACATCGACGAAGTTAAATCGACAAATAAAAACGGCTACCCTAAGGTAGCCGTTTTCATTTCATTAAGTGTGAATTAGCTAAGCATTAAGCATGAGCAAGTGGAGTGGTTGATTGGCGTAACCATTCCAATGTATCACCTTGAACTAATGGGCTAACATCGTTCCATACTTTCTGGTGGTAATCGTTAAGCCATGCAAGTTCAGGTCGTGTCAGTAGATCGACGTTGATGTTGCGCTTATCGATAGGACAGCGTGTTAGCGATTCAAACGTTAGTACTGAGAAGTCACCTTGAGTTGGCAGCTCAACCACCAGTTCTAGGTTTTCGATACGGATACCAAATTCATCTGCACGGTAGTAACCCGGCTCGTTTGATAACACCATGCCTTCAACAAGAGGCACGTCGATTAGCTTCTTAGAGATGCTTTGCGGACCTTCATGAACACTTAGGAAATGACCAACACCGTGACCAGTACCGTGGTCGTAGTCGAAGCCTTCTGCCCATAAGTGCTGGCGAGCTAGGATATCAAGTTGGAAACCACGAGTACCCTGTGGGAAACGTGCACGTGCAATGCCGATGTGACCTTTAAGCGCTAACGTGAACTGCTGGATCATTTCGTCGCTTGGCTGGCCAATCGCGATAGTACGAGTGATGTCGGTTGTGCCGTCTAGGTACTGACCGCCTGAATCGACTAGGTAAAGAGTATTCATCTCTAACTGACCTGGTTCAGGTTGGTTCTCGTGGTTGTAGTGACACATAGCAGCGTTGCCGCCTGCTGCTGAAATCGTGTCGAAACTTAGGTCCATCAGCGTTGGGTCTTGTTCGCGGAATGATTGAACTTTGTCTGCTAGCACAGCTTCATTGTGCAGATTACCTTGCGCGACTTCTGCATCAATCCAAGATAGGAACTTCGCCATCGCAACACCATCACGAATATGACACGCTTTCATGCCGGCAATTTCAGTTTCATTCTTTGCTGCTTTTGGCATTAGGCATGGGTCTGCTGCTTCAATGATATGAGCACCAGAGCTTTGTAGAACCAGCGTGTACCAAGCGTTACTGGTACCTGAATCGACAGATACATTTTTGCCTTCCAAAGATTGAAGGCGTGCTTCAAGCTCTGATGGGTGAGATACACGAATACCATTGCCAACGTGTGCTTCAAAGCCAGTAGGAATACGAGCAGGGTCTAGGAAGAAATCTACGCTTTCATCTGCGTGAATGATCGCGTTGGATAACACAACAGGTAGGCGAGATACGTCCAAACCACGGATGTTAAGCAACCAACAGATCGAATCGAGTTCCGTAAGGATAGCGGCATCAGCACCTTTGGCTTTTAATAAGCCAGCAATCTCTGCGCGTTTGCTTTCACTTGATTGGCCTACTGCGTCTGTTGCCATTAGGCGAACATCAGATACCACAGGCTCTGGACGATCAGACCAAAGCTCATCAATTGGATTTGAAGATAGCGTTGTTAATTCAACTTTCTCTGCCAGTTTAGCTTGAGCGCCTTTCAACCAAGCAGCAGTGTGCATGCGTGGATCGAATGCAACCTTGCTGCCTTGTACTAGAGAATTGATTATCCAATCTAAAGCCGGTTCTTCAATAAGGTGACGATACTCAAATAACTCTGCTGGTACCTGCTTACGAACCTGAACCGTGTAGCGACCATCAACAAAAATAGCAGCGTTCTCACGAGTGATAACTGCCGCACCAGCAGAGCCAGTAAAACCAGTTAACCAGTGAAGTCGCTCGTTATGAGCTGGAACGTATTCACCTAGATATTCGTCTTCGTGTGGAATGATAACGGCATCTAGGTTGCTTGTTTCAAGCCAAGCTCGAACCGCAGCAACGCGTTCAGCAGTGATATTGTGCATTTGTGTTTATCCTTATTGTTAGGGTCCTTGTTAACACTCACAGTAGATATACATATGAGGGGACTTATTAGGTCAATAAGCTAGCGCTTTTGTTCGTTTGCTGCAAACGCTGTACGCCATTTTTATCTAAGATGCAGAGTTTTTTCTTTGATGATATCTCGCAACCAAGTTAGCGCTGGGTCATTTTCTCTATCACGGTGCCAAAACAGAGTGTATGCCATCGGCGGGAATTCCATTGGTAAAGGCACAACCACTAAGTCGAGTTGTTTGGCGACAAGGTAAGTAAAGTGGCTTGGTGCGGTAAACACAAAGTCGGTGTAGGTACACAGGCTAGCAGCACTATTAAAGTCCGGTACTGAGATAGCGATATCACGTTGATGTCCAAGGTCGGCAAGTTTGTAATCGAGCAGCCAACGGTCGTTACCATCACATCTTACTTGTACATGACGCTGGGCGAGGTAGGTTTCTAGATCCCATTTGCCACTCAGAGCAGGGTGGTTACGTCTTAACACACACATTTGTGCATCGCGATAGATCTCTTGTTCGCAGATGTCGTCTGGCGGAAGCATTGTTAAACGTGCATCGTTGATGTCGATGTCTTTGCCGGTGAGTCCAATATCTAGTTCACCAAGCTGTAGCTTCTTGAAGGTTTGTTCGGTCCACGCGTGGGTGTTGATATTGACCTTAGGTGCTTGTCTAAATATTGCTGGTAAGAAGTGCGGAAGAATCAGCGGGTAAACACTCTCAACGGCAGCGATGTGAAAGCTGTGGTCGCTGTTATTGGGAATAAAAGTTTCCGGCTGGGTAAGCACATCAAGTTGGTTGATCAACGTTTCTAAGCGAGGCTTAAGGAAAACCGCTTTTGGAGTTGGTCTCAGGCCATGTGCACTTCGCGTGAAAAGAGGGTCATTAAATTGTTCACGAAGCTTGGCTAGCGATTTACTTACAGCCGATTGACTCAGACACAATCGATGTGCGGTGCGCGTGACGCTTAGCTCTTCCATCAGCACCTGTAAGCAAACCAGTAGGTTTAAGTCGAGGCGTGATAGTTTCTCAATATTCATGTGAGTTTCCTATTTGGAATAATGCTAATGAGTATATGCCATTTTTGTTCATATCTTTAGTTGGTTATTATGCACCTAAATTAACTCATTCGGAGAATCTTGTGCCTTCTAACGCGCTTCCAACCCCTAGTAAACTGCAGGTTGCTTTATTGGCAATGTTGGTTCTATTTAGCCCTTTGGCTATTGATATCTATCTACCAGCTCTGCCACAAATTTCGACAGCGTTTCACGTGGAACATGCACTAGCACAAGATACGATTACCTGGTTTTTATTCGCCATGGGTGTCGGGCAGTTATTTGCTGGCCCTTTGGCTGATAAGTTAGGACGTCGAACCGTTGCATTGGGAGGTGTTAGTATCTATGCATTGAGTGCTTGCTTGGCGTGGGCAGCTCAATCGATTGATATGATGCTAATGGCTCGGCTGCTACAAGGCTTAGGAGCTTGTGCGACTTCTGTAGCAGCCTTTGCAACGGTTCGCGATCTATTTGGCCCAGAGAAGAGTGGCCGTATGATTAGCTACCTTAATGGTGCAATCTGTTTTATTCCTGCTTTGGCACCCATTCTTGGCGCTTGGTTAACTCATCAATTTGGTTGGCGTTCGAACTTTAGCTTTATGGCAGGCTTCGCAGTCGTTGTTGGCACTATCTTATTCTTCCAAATGAAAGAGTCTAACCCTGCGACAGAAAAGGTTGCGGTGTTCAAGCTTGAGCGATACTGGTCGGTATTGAAAACACCATCATTCCTTTTCCACGCAACCTTGTGTCTGATGGCGATGGCGGTCATCCTCGCTTATGTAACCTCTGCACCGGTTGTGTTGATGGAGAATCTAGGCCTGACCATGAAAGAGTTTACTTTCTGGTTTGGTGTTAACGCTGCCATCAACATTGCAGCTGCGTTTACTGCACCTAAATTTATGGACCGCTTTGGTACCTATAAAGCACTGGTCGTTGGTATCTCAACGCTGGGTTTAGCGGGCGTGATTATGTTAGTGCTTGCAGAACACGCTAGCCCAATCGCATTCATGCTGCCAATCTTCTTGTCTTCAGTGGGTTTTGCTTGGATTCTCGGTGCTGCTGCTGGTAAGGCTCTTGAACCTTTCGGTGACCGTGCGGGCACAGCTGCTGCACTGCTTGGCTTGTTCCAAATGAGTGGATCAGGGCTGCTTGTTGGTACCATGCAACGCCTTGATTTAACGTCTCAAGTGATGATCGCGCTGCAAATGTTCCTTATTGTTCCAGCATTGTTAGTGCTTGCGAGTAAAGCCGGCAAATCGTGGCACACGACGTTTGCTAAGGCGTAAGTCTCAAGGGTGACAAAATATACAAATGGCGGTTTGCGAAACGTTAAAACATGGTATATTTGTCACTCATTGAAACGTTAGTCCCCAACGGAAAATACTGTAATGTCATTAACAACCTACGAAATGGCGCGCGTCTTAGAACAAATGGAAGATGCACCTGAAAAGGTCATGTTTGGTAAACTGCTTAAAGAGCTAGGCAACCAAAGTGAAGAGCGTATTCGCAGTGCGGCAAAACAAGTTCCAATCGATACTTTGCGAGACATCATTTACCAATTTCAGCGTGTGGTAGAGTCTCGTAAGGGTGAGCAGGTTCAGCTACTAGCAAAAGAGCTAGCCGAGCAAGGTATCTCTGCTGAAGAGCTACAAGCTTTTCTGAATAAGTAGTTTATCCCAGTTAAAAAGAAACCACTCAATTGAGTGGTTTTTTGCGTTTTGGGGTATATCAATTTAGTGCGAATGAAAGTTCGTTCTAACCTCTAAACTGTGCTTTCAAAATTCGATCAAGCGAGAATGGCCCAGCGCCCCATACGACAACGATAAGAATCATTAATCCCCACAGCTGATGATCATAGAAGCCTTGTGCCCATAACACTGGGTAAGATACGACCGCAATGATATTGAACACGAACAGCACCGCTGCCATAGGTCGTGTTAATAAACCAAGCGCTAAGAAGACCGGCAGAATCAGTTCAGCTGCGGTACCCATGTAGGCGGCTAACTCCCAAGGTAGCAGTGGCACTTGGTATTCCAACTCAAATAAGTAAAGGGTGCTGTCCCAGGTGGCTATCTTGGTGAGGCCAGAATTAAAGAATACCCACGCCACCCATAGGCGACAAAATAGCAGTAGCACCGGAACAAAGAGTGCCTGTGATTTCTCAATCAAACTGTCGTATTGAGCCATCATGTTCGTGACTGTGTTGTTATCCATATTATGTCTCCAATTCGGCATTGATTGAAAAGCCTGAGATGACGTTAAGCGCCATGACAGCATTCAGATGTTGTAGTAATGAAGGGTCTATCGCTGCGAGTATTTGGCCTGATTGAAATTCGCGAAGTAGCTGATGGCATTGTTCATTCAAGTGATGACTCTCAATCTGAGAGTTCTCGGCTCGAATTAACACTCCAAACTCAGGTTGGTTGATGTCTAACCCATCGAGTTGTTGCTGATAGATAGCGTGTTCAAGCGCGATAATCGTGTAGCTAGAATTAATGAGCGTTATTGAATCTTTTAGATGAAAGACTAAAGCGCCTTGCTGTTCTGGTGACACATCAGCTAAACCAGCAAGAGGACGTTGGTCGACATGTGATTCTGAAACGCATCTCATCAAGCTATCTTTTTTCCATTCATACAAAGCCACTTCATCGAGATAAGGGGCTGCCTCAATAACGGCAGGAAAGGCTTGGATAGTCTGTGCAAAGTGTTCCCCATAACCGCTGACATCACCAGAGGTTGATGGATAACTTAAGACATGTTGACGAGCCATTTGTTGGAAGCACTCTTCACCAACCAGCATTTCAGTGAGTGGATAGGTCGCTGCCAGTACTTCGCTCAAGCTGATCACGAAGTTATTACGATAAATCTGGATGCGCTGTTCATCAGTAAAATGGTCGCTCACGATGTCGCAATGCTCACCACTGTTTTGGTAGCGTAGGGCGTTAGCAAACTCCAATTGAACTTCTGCTAAGGAGTGGCTCATGATGCGCGACTCCTGTGGTTGAACTTGTCATATTGATACAAGATGTCACTGGCTTTGGTTGCTTCAGCCAGTAAAACTTGTGGCTCTGGGATATCTAAATCCCACTCTATCAAGGTATGGCGCGAACCGTGTTGCTGTATCCATTGGGTGTAAAGTTGCCACACTTCATTACAGACAGGTTTACTGTGGGTGTCTATCCAGATCTCGCCTTGTTCGAGTTTCTTCTTAGTGAAACCTGCCAAGTGAATCTCTTCCACTTTGTCTGCCGGTATTCCACTGAGATACTCTTCACAGCTGAAGCCATGATTAAAAGATGAGACGAAAATATTATTGAAATCGAGTAACAGTCGGCAATCAGTGCGCTTCTGTACCTCAGCCAAAAATTCCCACTCAGGAATAGTAGAATGCTTGAAGGCAAGGTAGCTCGATGGGTTCTCAATCAGCATAGGGCGTTGCAGGCTATCTTGCACCTCGATGACATTGCGACAAAAGACCTCTAACGCTTCTTCTGTGTAAGGCAGCGGTAACAAGTCATTGAAGTAATGACCGCCTGTCTGACTCCAACTGAGATGATCAGAAACCAAGAAGGGTTCGATATCATCAATGAGCTCTTTTAATTGCACAAGATGATGTTGATTGATGCGCTCAACAGAACCTAGCGACAACCCAACACCGTGACAACTGATGTTGTGTGCGTGACGAATTTCTCTGAGTTGTTGGCGTTGCGGTGATTGAGCTAAGAAGTAGTTCTCGCTGTGAACTTCTAACCAACTTACTAAGGTTGGATTTTGGCTAAAGAAGTCCAAGTGCGGTGTTCTAAGGCCAACCCCTGCGTTGGGGTGAAGAGTTTGAGTCACAACGATTCTCCTAACAAGAAGTGGAGGTGAGCTGAGTGTCAGCTCACCATACTAAGCAGCTCAATTATGATGATTGAGTGTTACCACCTGATAATTTGCCACATAGTCCTTTAGGTACGACTACGAATGCATCGGATTGGTTGTCTTCTTTTGCTGTACCCGCACATGAGCTTGTTTTAGTTGCACAATCATTTTGGCCAGCTTTTGCCACGCCGTAGCATTTTTCTTTTGCTGCTGCTTCCGCAGGTGCTGATGTAAGAACTGCACCGCCGAACGCTAGTACACTTGTGATTGCAGCTGTAACAGCAAGATTAGAATTTTTCATAGTCATTCCCTCTAGGACTTAATAGTATTTTGATATCGCAGGTTAATGGATTGTTAACTTGCTTACTAAAAAGGATAGGAACAACCGGGAAATAATTTCACGGCATTATAAAAAATATCAATATTAATGATGTTTTATATTTTAAGTTGTTGAATTTATGATGTTAATTTTTGATTGTTTTTTCTTCTTATTATCCTAAACGCAGCCTAGTGTTTAGGTTATAATCAACTTTTATGTATAAATACCCAGTAGTGAGCATATCCAATGATAGATCCTTCGCTTTTACTCGATGGCCTAAACGATAAACAACGTGAGGCGGTCGCGGCACCTTTAGAAAACCTACTTATTCTGGCAGGTGCAGGCAGTGGTAAAACGCGAGTGTTGGTGCATCGTATCGCTTGGCTGCAAAGTGTAGAGCAAGCATCGCCGTTCTCTATTATGTCGGTTACCTTCACCAACAAAGCGGCAGCAGAGATGCGTGGTCGTATTGAAGAGTTGATGATGGGCAGCTCGTCAGGCATGTGGAATGGCACCTTCCACGGTATCTGTCACCGCATCCTTCGTGCTCACTACCTAGATGCAAAACTGCCAGAAGATTTCCAGATCATTGATTCTGATGATCAGATTCGTTTGCTACGTCGCTTAATCAAGGCGCAAAATCTTGATGAAAAGCAGTGGCCTGCCAAGCAAGCTTCTTGGTGGATCAATGGCAAGAAAGACGAGGGATTACGCCCAAATCACATCGACGCCTACCATGATCCAATAACTCAAACGTGGTTAAAGATCTACTCTGCTTACCAAGAAGCATGTGATCGTGCTGGCTTGGTCGACTTTGCGGAAATCTTGCTGAGATCGCATGAACTATTACGCGATAAGAAACACATCCGAGAGCACTACCAAGCTCGCTTTAAGCATATCCTTGTCGACGAATTCCAAGATACCAACAACATTCAATATGCTTGGCTGCGTATGATGGCAGGCCCAGATTGTCGCGTGATGATCGTAGGCGATGATGACCAATCTATCTATGGCTGGCGTGGCGCGAAGATCGAAAATATTCAAAAGTTCTTGGATGAGTTCCCAGGTGCTTCAACGGTTCGACTCGAACAAAACTACCGTTCAACTAAAACCATTCTGCAGGCGTCGAACGAGCTTATCTCGAACAACACCGAACGTATGGGTAAAGAGCTGTGGACCGATGGCAACGATGGCGAGCCAATCTCTGTGTACTCGGCTTATAACGAGCTAGATGAAGCGCGTTTCACGGTTAGCAAAATCAAAGAGTGGCAGGAGAAAGGCGGCGCGCTAGAAGATACCGCAATGCTTTATCGTAATAACGCTCAATCGCGTGTTCTTGAAGAAGCTTTGATTCAAGGTGGTCTACCTTACCGAATATACGGCGGCATGCGATTCTTCGAGCGTCAAGAAATCAGAGACGCCTTGAGCTACATGCGCTTAATGAGTAATCGCAGTAATGATGCGGCATTTGAACGTGTGGTTAATACGCCAACGCGTGGCTTGGGCGATAAAACGTTAGAAACGATTCGTCTTGCCGCTCGTGATCGTGGTGCAACCATGTGGGAAGCCAGTGTTGCTTTGATAGAGGAGCAAGTGCTACCCGGTCGTGCTGCGGGTGCATTGAGTCGCTTTATCGAGCTGATTAATGCGCTTGAAGATGACACGTTAGAACTTAGCCTGCATGAACAAACTGACCACGTGATTAAATCGTCGGGTCTGTTTGCGATGTACGAGCAAGAGAAGGGTGAGAAGTCGAAGGCACGTATTGAGAACTTGGAAGAATTGGTAACGGCAACGCGTCAGTTTGAAAAGCCAGAAGAAGCGGATGAGATGAGTATGCTAACGGCATTCTTGACTCATGCAGCGTTAGAGGCGGGTGAAGGTCAGGCTGATGAGTTTGACGACGCGGTTCAATTAATGACTTTGCACAGTGCCAAAGGCCTAGAGTTCCCAATGGTATTCATGGTTGGCGTTGAAGAAGGCATGTTCCCAAGTCAGATGTCGGCTGAAGAAGCGGGGCGTTTAGAAGAAGAACGTCGTCTGTGTTACGTCGGCATGACCCGTGCGATGGAGAAGCTCTACATCACTTACGCTGAAATGCGTCGTTTATACGGTCAAGACAAGTATCACAAGCCATCTCGTTTTATTCGTGAGCTACCAGAGACCTGTCTGGATGAAGTGCGTATGAAGGCGCAAGTGAGCCGCCCTGCAAGCAGCGGTCGCTTTAGCCAAACTGCCGTGAAAGAGAATTTCAACGAAACGGGCTTTAGCTTGGGCTCGCGCGTTAAGCACCCTAAGTTTGGTGAAGGCACTATCATCAACTTCGAGGGAAGTGGCCCGCAAAGCCGAGTGCAAGTCGCGTTTAATGGTGAAGGCATCAAGTGGTTAGTGACGGCTTACGCGCGTTTAGAACAGTTGTAATCCGCTACTTCAGCATTTAGAAAGCCGTTTGGTTTTTAAAACCGTTCAGCATTTAAAAGTAATCCGCATTAAAAACAGAAAGAGCAGCCAATGGCTGCTCTTTTTATTGCTCGGAACCAGTCTAAATAGGTTGAATCGAGCTTAAGGCATTTCTGCCCAGAAAGAACACTTACAGTGCTGCAAGTGCCGCTTCGTAGTTTGGTTCTTCAGTGATCTCTGCAACCAACTCACTGTGTGTTACCACACCTTTTTCATCAACAACCACAACGGCACGTGTAGTTAGACCTGATAGTGGGCCTTCAGCAATCGCTACGCCGTAGTCTGATGCGAACGCAGGAGAACGGAAAGTTGAAGCGTGTTGAACGCCTTCAATGCCTTCTAATTCGCAGAAGCGACCCGCAGCAAACGGTAGGTCAGCAGAAATACAAACCACAACCGTGTTTTCAAGCTCAGCCGCTTTTGCGTTGAACGTACGTACGCTCGTTGCACAAGTTGCTGTGTCGATGCTTGGGAAGATGTTTAGAACCACTTTCTTGCCTTCAAGAGAAGCAAGAGTCAGTTCAGAAAGATCGCCTGCAGTAAGTGCAAAGCTTGGTGCTTGTTCGCCAGTTTGTGGGAATGTGCCTGTTAGCGGTACAGCAGCGCCTTTGAAGGTAACGTGTGACATGAATTGTCCTTAGTTTAATTATGGTTATGAAACTAGTTGAGCCTAGTAAGACTTACGTTACTCTGAAGTGGTTAAGAAGTGAATGCTTTAAATGTCAGAATTGTAATCAAAGGTCTTTGATTTATTTGCTTAAGAGGGAATAAGGGAATAAATGAAACGGCAGATAAAGAAAAACCCCGAGAGCTTGCGCTCATCGGGGTCTATAGTCTTACTCGCAGCAATCCGGCTACTAAGTGTGCTCCATGCATCAAATCCATGATAGTGTGCTGTTATCCTTCAGCGTATTCCTTTCGTCGCCTTCCTAGCGGTGTCCTTGATCTTATCCTGATCTGCCAACAATCCTCGTTAGCGCGCGTCACTTGTTCCTTGAGCGGTGTCCTTTACATCATCCTGATGTTCAGTCCTTTCCTCGTCCAGAGGTGTCCATTGTCTTTCCTTAGTAGCAACCATCCTAGTTACTATTGCGTCCATTCAATGTCCATTTCGCTATCCATGCCGATTATTCATCCTGAGTAATCGAATCTTCATCCTGAAGATAACCAAGTCCTTGGCGTTTCCTGTTCCGTGTCAGCATCCTTCCGACACCATTCATATTACCGATTCCTTATTTATCAGCAATGGTGCATAAGGGAATTTCTATATAATTATTTGAGTGATAAATGTACGTATCGTTTTATTTCAATTGGTTACGATATGTAGGTGACTAATTTCGCAGTTAAATATCGATATTTACTCACTGCCTTGTGAGAGATCTCGCACAAGGCAGCGAGTAAAAAGGGAGGATTCTTCCCTACTGACCAATGGCAGCACCTTCACGACGAGGGTCTGCAGCGCCTTCTAAGCCATCTTTTGTGATACGAATCGCGTGTAAACCCGAGTTAAGATCGCGAACGTTGACCTCAAATCCCATCTTTTCTAGCTCAGGTTTGAAGTTTTCTGCCGATGTTCCTTTTTCCAAATCTAAGGTACCGAAGCGGTTTAGGAAGTGTGGTTGGTTGATCGCTTGCTGAATATCCATGTCCCATTGGGTATGGGCAATGATCGCTTGCGCCACATAACCTATGATACGGCTGCCGCCCGGAGAGCCAATCGCCATGTAAGGTTTATCGTCTTGCATGATGATGGTCGGTGCCATAGAAGAGCGCGGACGCTTACCCGGTTCAAGTCGGTTGGCGATAGGTTTGCCATCGTTGTGGGTCTTGAATGAGAAATCCGTCAGTTCATTATTGAGTAGGAAACCTCTAACCATCAAACGTGAGCCAAAGGCATTCTCAATGGTGGTGGTCATAGATACGACATTGCCATCGCTATCGACGATATTGAAGTGGCTGGTGGATGGCAACTCAATAGAAACATCTTGGCTTCTCTGCATTGCGTGATCCCACGGTGGGGTGCCTGAAGGTGCGCTGTCTAATGCCTTACCTGCGGTAATTAACTGAGCACGCTCCTGCAAATAGTCAGTATTCACTAACCCTTGGGTTGGCATGGGCACATAATCTTGGTCTGCCATGTACATACCACGGTCTGCAAAGGCTAAACGAGAAGCGTCCGCTAACACTTGCCAAGATTTTGCGTCGTTTGGCCCCCATGATTTGAGGTCAAATTGCTCAGTCATTGCAAGGATTTGTCCAACCGTTAACGCACCAGAGCTTGGTGGCCCCATTCCGCAAATATCGTAGCTTTCATAAGTAGAACAAACCGGTTCGCGCTGCTTGATCGAATAGGCGTCGAAGTCTTTCTGTGCCAATACGCCCGGGTTACCTTTCGCTGTTTGTACTGTGTTAATGATGTCGGCAGAAATCTCACCTTGGTAGAAAGCTTTAGCACCATCCTTCGAGATAGCGTTTAACGTTGCCGCGTATTCAGGGTTCTTAAGCTGCGTGCCAGCGGCTTTTGGGCTGCCATCGGCATTGAAGAAGTAGGCTTTAGTTGTCGCAAATCGGCTCAGTCTCTCTTGGTCATTCTCAATCAAGGTGGCTAAACGTGGACTGATGGTGAAACCTTCTTCTGCCAACTGAGCGATAGGTTTAATCAGTGATGCCCACTCTAACTTGCCGTATTTCTGGTGAGTATCCCACAGTAATTGCACCGTGCCTGGTGTCGCAACGGAGCGACCGCCAACAACGGCATCATAGAATTTAAGCGGTTGTCCGTTTTCGTCTTGGAATAGACGTGGTGTGGCATCAAGCGGCGCAGTTTCACGGCCATCGTAGGTCTTGAGCTGTTTGTCTTTGCCATCAAAATAGACAAGGAACGCGCCGCCACCAATACCTGATGACTGAGGTTCCACTAAGCCAAGCATAAGCTGCACGGCAACCATGGCGTCAATTGCGTTACCACCACGGGCAAGTACATCAGCGCCAGCTTGTGTTGCTAATGGGTTGGCCGCTGTGACCATCCAATCGTTGGCTTTAACGAGCTGTTTGGTTTCTAAACCACTACTTTGTTCGGGTGCGACGGAATCGGCAGCTTGATTTGCCCAACTGACGTGAGAGGCAAAAAGTAGGGTAGAAGTGGCGAGGGTTGTTAGTTTTGTTTTCCACTGCATGATCTTCTCCTTTTAATATGCAGAGCTAGATTGGCAGTGGAAAGATTAGATAGCCAGTGCGTTGTTAACGAATTGTAATCTTGATTCGAATTTAAGCGATTAAACCGGACAGCGACTGCCAAAGAATACTCGCGCCAATCAGGCTGAATACCACGCCACACAAACCATCGATGTATACCGTTGCTTCGCTGAGTTTCTTCTGTAGAGCCTTAGTCGAAAGCATCCACGCCAGTAGTGAAAACCAAAACAGAGACAGACCAAACAGGATAATAAGCGCAAAGCCTTTACCTGATAGAGACATGTCGGCAGGCACTAAGCTCGACATCAAGCTAATAAAGAACACCAAAGCCTTTGGGTTGAGAATATTGGTCGCAAACCCTTTCGAAAATGCCTGACGCTTGTTGGTCAGAATCAGATCTTTGGCATTGACGGTATCGTCTTCATCGTCGTGGTTCTGAATGATTTGCCAGGTTGCTTTAAGGGCACCGTAGCCTAAGTACAGCAAGTAGCTACCGCCAGCCAATTGGATAATGGCAAATAGGGTTGGTTGCTGGTGGACTAGGTAACTGATTCCCGTCAGGCTGAGCAGTGAGTGCAGCAAGATCCCGCAGGATAAACCGAGCGCAATATACAAGCCTGTTTGTCTGCCGTGGCGTGTCGCATTTTGCACGACTAACGCAAAATCAGGGCCGGGGCTCATCAAAGCGATGAAATGGATAGAGGCGAGGGTGATCAGTATGGTGACTTCGTTCATGTCAGTTCTCAATAACGTTGCCGCTATTTTAAATAAGTAATCGTATTGAGCGTAGCTTACCGCGATTTGAAATCGAGCAATTGTAAATTATCAACACTTAGTTGATTTGTGAGGGTGGTACGCCGAATGTGGTTTTGAATGCTTTGGAGAAGTGTGCTTGATCATAGAAGCCTACTTGATGCGCGACCTTAGTGCCACAGATCCCAGATTTAATCAGGCGCATGCTCTGTTCCATACGTAAACGGCTCAGCCACGCATAAGGGGTGATGCCCATTCTGTTCTTAAAGTGGCGTTGGAATTGAGTTGTGGTTAAGCCGCACAGCTCAGACAGTTGCTCTAATCGCACTGGTTGATCCAAATTCGCCATCAAATAGTCTTTGAGTGTATCAATCGATTGATTGCCAAGTTTGATGTCGCTCTTCGATCCAAATTTGGCATAACGATCGACGATCGTCGAGAACCCTTCGAAAGGTAAGCAATCTTGAGCGAGCTGGCTGATGTTTTGATTTATTAATAGACCGTGCAAGTTGCGTAATTGTAAAAATGCAACTTGATCGGAGAGGATCAACTCAGAAAAGCCCAATGTGTGACCATTTTTCTTGGGATCGGCAAGATCTTGAAACCATTGGGGAGAAACTGCAAACACACTGACTTGATAACCTGAATCGAGTTTGGAGTGCCCATCATGCAGCTCATCAGGTGGCATGATAACAACTTGGCCAGCACCAACATTGTGGCTTGTCCCTTTATAGGCGAATTTTTGCTGCCCTTGGGTAATTAAGCCGATGTGAAAGTCCAAATGATAGTGACGCTGAAAGGCAAACTCTTGGTATTGAGCTTGGATCAGGCTGATATCTTCTGTTGGAGTAGAGTAGTAGTGGACTTTATCCATGGTACAAAAAAGCTTGGTTAAATAGTCATCAATTCAACCAAGCTTATCTGCGTATTAAGGGATTGTCTTGTAAAAAACGATCAATATCACTGTTTCGCGCGTTTGTTCTTCTTGTTGTTACGAAGGCCATCAAAGCTGAAAATAACCAGTGCTCCCCATATGAAAGCAAAGGTGATCGCTTTATCTGAGGTAAAGGCTTCACCGTAAATCAGAACCGCCAGTAAGAACATCAAGCTTGGACCTATGTACTGGAAGAAACCGAGTGTTGATAGCTTCAAGCGAGTTGCAGCGCCAGTAAAACACAGCAATGGAACCGTGGTGATCACACCGGCAGCAACCAGTAACAGGTTGAGTTGCATCGGGTTCATCGATAAGTTTGAGGTCGGGCTATCGGCAATAAACAGTAAGTAGGTTGCGGCGAGAGGCAGCATCACCAGAGTTTCAATGAACAGACCCGTTTGCGCTTCTAAGCTGACTTTCTTACGCAGCAAGCCATAAAAACCAAAGCTAAAGGCTAGGGCAATGGCGACGATTGGTACTGAGCCGAAGGCAATCAATTGGATTAATACGCCAATCGCAGCCAGAACCACAGCAAACCATTGCAGCTTACGTAAACGTTCGCCGAGGAAGAGCATTCCGAGCAATACGTTAATCAGCGGGTTGATGTAATACCCCAAACTGGCATCGAGCATGTGATTGGAGTTCACCGCCCAGATAAAGATCAGCCAGTTAGCACCCACCAAAATAGACGTCGCTACCAAGTAGAGCATTTTTGGTTTTGAGGTCAGGGTATCGCGGACTTTACGCCAGCTGCGGCCAATGTGTAGTAAGAAAGCGAGTAGGAAAAAAGACCATACTACACGGTGGCTGAGTATCTCTAACGGGGAAACGTCACTTAAAGATTTGAAATATATAGGGGCGATACCCCACATTGTGTAGGCGCCGACGGCAAGCAAAACTCCTTGGCGCGTACGTTGTTGTTCTTCCTGTGTCATGCATCTTTCTCTAGCACTGAGTGCTTATTAATAAGATTTATAAGAGAGTTGGTCAGTATAGGAGCGATAACCCTTTTCACCTAACAATTTGCGGTTTAATTCGCCAGCGTTCCCCTCTACAATGTGCGACTTGCTTGCCGAAGATGCTTGCTGATTTCATACCTCGATTAGGAACCACAATGACCGCCACTCTGATTGCTGAGCAAATACCAACTCCCGCGAATGATGCGCAAACCATCTTACAAGATGTGTTTGGCTATCAAAGCTTTCGCGATGGTCAGCAAGAGGTCATTGATTTGGCCGTTGAAGGCAAAGACAGCTTGGTGATTATGCCAACCGGTGGTGGCAAATCTCTGTGTTACCAAATCCCGGCGTTGGTTCGTGAAGGGCTGACTCTGGTTATCTCGCCGCTGATCTCGTTGATGAAAGACCAAGTCGACCAATTGAAGGCCAATGGCGTTGCCGCTGAGTGTATTAACTCTTCAATGCCACGTGACCAATTGCTGAATGTGTTCAATCGCATGAACTCAGGTCAGCTGAAAATGGTGTATGTGTCACCAGAGCGTGTGTTGATGCGTGACTTTATCGAGCGCCTTCAAGGTTTACCGCTTTCAATGATTGCAGTCGATGAAGCGCACTGTATCTCTCAATGGGGTCACGACTTCCGCCCTGAATACGCATCATTAGGTCAGCTTAAACAATATTTTCCGCATGTGCCTTACATGGCGCTCACAGCAACCGCTGATGATGCGACGCGCAAAGATATTATCTCGCGCTTGCAGCTCCTAGATCCGCATACTTACTTAGGCAGCTTTGATCGCCCTAATATTCGCTACAACTTGGTTGAGAAGCACAAACCCGTCTCACAGGTGGTTCGCTACCTAGAAACGCAAAAGGGCAATTGCGGCATCATCTACTGTGGTAGCCGTAAGAAAGTGGAAATGGTGACCGAGAAGTTATGCAATAACGGCATTCGCGCCGCGGGTTATCATGCTGGTATGGACACCGATGAGCGTGCTTACGTTCAAGAAGCCTTTCAGCGCGATGATATTCAGATCGTGGTTGCGACTGTGGCCTTCGGTATGGGCATCAACAAACCCAACGTACGTTTCGTGGTGCACTTTGATATCCCACGCAATATCGAGTCTTACTATCAAGAGACTGGCCGTGCAGGTCGTGATGGCTTACCTGCTGAAGCGATGATGCTGTTTGACCCGGCTGATATGGGGTGGCTGCGTCGTATGCTAGACGAGAAAGAAGAAGGCCCACAGAAACAAGTTGAGATGCACAAGCTGAATGCGATGAGTGCTTTTGCCGAAGCGCAAACGTGTCGTCGTCAGGTTCTGCTTAACTACTTTGGTGAGTATCGTGAGAAGCAATGTGGCAACTGCGATATCTGCCTCGATCCACCCAAGCATTTTGATGCGACCCAAGAAGCGCAAAAGGCGTTGTCTTGTGTGTACCGCGTGAATCAGTCGTTTGGTATGGGCTACGTGGTCGAAGTGATGCGTGGTATGCAGAACATCCGTGTCCGCGATAATGGTCACGATAAGCTGTCTACCTACGGTATTGGCCGCGACCATAGCCACGATTACTGGATCAGTATCTTCCGTCAGCTGATTCATAAAGGTTTGTTGTTCCAAAACATCACTCGTAACTCGACATTACAGCTAACAGAAGAAGCCCGCCCGTTACTGCGTGGTGAGATGTCTTTGGAGTTGGCTGTTCCTCGTTTAGATACCGCGGTGCGTAATGCGAAGTCCGATAAACTGAGCAGTAAGAACTACGATAAGAAGCTGTTTGCGAAACTGCGAAAGCTGCGTAAGTCGATTGCAGATGAAGATGGCTTACCACCTTATGTGGTATTCAGTGACGCGACCTTGATTGATATGGCTGAAATACTGCCTACCTCATACGGTGAGATGCTGGCAGTCAACGGTGTTGGTCAACGTAAACTGGATAAGTACGCAGACCCATTCCTAGACCTGATTCAAGAACACATCACCACACACGGCTAGTTTGCAAGAAACGTCTAACTAATAGAAAAAGAATAAGGTTGATAGGGACATGACAACACAAACAGAATTTGGCTTAAGAGAATATTTAGCTGAGGAAGGGCGTTTATTGATTACGTCTCCAAGTTTTGATTTTGATTCTTACGAAGTACTAGGTGAAAAGCTGGTGGCGTTGCTGTCAGCGTCAGTTGTTGAAAAGCAATGGGACGCCGATATGCATTCTTGGTTGATTGATTTTGAAGATTGCCGAATGTTCTTAAAGTCTGAGCATTACAGTGAATCAATTTGGTTTGAGTCGTTAAACGCTGAAGAAAGCCGAGAAGAGTTTGATTATCTCGCGACGCTTTTCAAGCGCGGTTTCTAACTTTTGGCATCTCTTCTAAAACACAGCTTCTAGCGCTATTCACCAATAAAAGTGAGAATAAACGTTTGCGTTTGTTCTCACCGTTGCAGCCAATATTGATTAATGTATAATCGCCCGCCGCTCACTAGAGCAATTTTTTGATACATTTTTTGATTCACATTATTGGTAAGAGCTTTCTTGGATTATTCGAAGAAATGACTCGATTTGGGTTCCCTCACCCCCAAACCAAACTAAAAAGGTACAGCATGAGTAACTTTACCCCTGCGCAACAGCGCAAAGCCCTAGCACTATTAGTTTTGTTCCATTTGGTGATTATTGCGTCAAGCAACTATCTGGTTCAGCTACCTTTTACCGTCTTCGGTATGCACACCACTTGGGGTGCTTTCACTTTCCCGTTTATCTTTCTAGCGACCGATCTGACCGTACGCATTTTTGGCGCGCAGCTTGCCCGTAAAATCATTTTCTTAGTGATGTTACCAGCGCTGGCCGTTTCTTATTTCTTGTCAGTGGTGTTCTTTGAAGGTTCATTCCAAGGCTTTAGCCAACTCGGTGAGTTCAACTTGTTTGTTGCACGTATCGCCGCGGCGAGCTTCATGGCTTATTTATTGGGTCAGATCTTGGATGTGCATGTTTTCAACCGCCTACGTCAGCTTAAACAGTGGTGGGTTGCTCCAACATGCTCAACGTTATTCGGTAATGCCATTGATACCATCGCGTTCTTTGCGATTGCTTTCTACCAAAGCCCAGATCCATTCATGGCCGAGCATTGGACTGAGATTGCCTTAGTCGATTACGGATTCAAACTTATCATCAGCTTAGGCTTGTTCGTGCCTATGTACGGCGTGCTTCTTAACTACATTGTTAGAAAGCTAACCGCAGTGAATCCTGACTTTAAAGCAACAGGCGTGAACGTATAGCTTTTTACTATCGATAGTTCGATAAGACCTTAATCATTCAGTGCCCTTTGGTTTTCGTTGAAGGGCGCTTATTACCCTCTCTTTTTCTTCTCTTCTCTAACGATTTTCTCCCTCTGTATCTTCAATTGCACTACCAAGATAACTTGCATTTTTATTCTAAGTAATTGATAAATTATTATTTTATGTTTTCTTTATATCGTTATTATTGAATGGTAATCCTTTGGTGATGTGGTGAACGTGTACGTTTGTAGAATAGCGGCTCTTTGTCATTATGAGGCTCGCCATGTTCATCCTTATCACCTTCAAACTCTACTGTGTATACAGCGACTATCGCCGTAAAAAGTGGAAGAAAGCATTTCCTATTCAATCGGAATAATTCGATGGTTCGAAGTGAGCACTCTCGTAATGGAGCGAATGAGATAAAGTGTGCAAAGGAAGCGTGCAGGGAAGTGAGTAATAAAAAGGCCTTCAATTGTGAAGGCCTTTTGTGTATCTAAACAAGTATAAGAATTACGACTCTGCGATCGTCAGAGGCCAACCAATGTCTGTTTGACGGTTGGATTCGATCTCTAGTTCAGCGGCGGTCAGTGGATTACTCGCAAGCCATTGCTTATCGATGGTGAGCGTTAAGTTGTCACCATTGGCTGTCAGTGTCACTTGTGGCTCAAGGTCTGGGTTACGACGGTGAGTCAACAAAATAGCCAAACGCAGAATACGTAAAATACGCTTGCTGCTGGTTCCTGAGATAGCGTGTTGCTCTGGTAATGAGGTTAACTGTTCACGGTAGCGACGAGTTAACTCACCCAAGTAGTGCTTTTGCGCTCGAGTAAAGCCAGGCAGGTCTAAGTTCTGCAGCAGATAAGCGCTGTGCTCACCGCCTTTTTTGAAATCGATGGTTAAACCAATCTCGTGAAGCTTAGCTGCCGTTTGCAATAGCACACCAGCTTGAGGTTCTGAAACCCACGTTTCGGCGCCTGCTTGGTCTAGCAGCGTTTGTGCGACTACTGCTACTTGTTCACCGTAGCTTACGTCCATCTGGTAGCGTGATTGAACACTCTTAATGGTACGTGCACGAATATCTTCTTGGCGCAGCTCATCAACCATCTCGTAGGCTAGGCCTTCACGGAGTGCGCCGCCTGCGAGTGTCATTGAATCTATTTCAAGCAACTCAAAAATAGCAATAAGAATAGAAAGACCACTCGGAAACACTAATGCGCGTTCAAGGGTAAGTCCTTCGATTTCTAGCTCTTCCAAGCGCTCAGTAATCATCGCTTGTTTCTGTAGGCGCTTAAGTTTGGCATGAGTAATCACTTCATCCATGCCTTGCGCCAACATGATCTCTTGTAGTGCTTGAACGGTACCACTGGCGCCTACACACACATCCCATCCGATATCTGTGTAGCTATCTAGGATAGGAGCCAACGTTGACTTCGCCGCTTCAATGGCGTTGTTAAAGTTGGTTGCGGTTAATTGGCGGTCTTTAAAGTGGCGCTCAAGCCAAGTAACACAGCCCATCTTCAGGCTGGTTAGTGCTTTCGCTGAGAAGCCTTCACCAATGATCATCTCGGTGCTTGCGCCACCAATATCAACAACCAATCGGCGGCCGCTGCCACCAGAAGTGTGTGCTACGCCTTTATAGATAGTTGCAGCTTCTTCTTCACCGGAGATAACATTGATGTCGTAACCAAGGATTTGGTTCGCTTTCTCTAGAAATATATCCACATTGAGAGCAGTACGTAGGGTCGCTGTACCGACAATGCGGATATTTTCTTTCGGAATATCTTGCAGTCGCTCTGCAAAGAGACTCAAACAGTCCCAACCGCGCTGCATGGCTTCTGTACTAAGCGCATTATTTTCATCTAAGCCTGCAGCTAAACGCACTTTGCGCTTAATTTTAGCCATGGTTTGTACGCTGCCATCGATATGACGCACAACGAGCATATGAAAACTGTTCGACCCGAGGTCGATTGCAGCGTAAAGCGGGGGTGACACTGTTTGACTCATAAGCGACTAAGCTTCCTTGTTTTGACGCGGTTGGCGTGGGCGACGGTTCTGGTTTGGTTTACGGTTACCGTTGCGTGGGCCATTGTTGTTTGAACGGCGCTGTTGCGGGTTACGTGTGCGTAAGCGCAATGGTGCTGGTAGATCTTCTAGTAGTGCAGAAGAGTCGTAGTCAGACACAGGGATAGCGTGCTCAATGTATTCTTCGATTGGTGGCAAGTTGATTGCGTAATCTTCACAAGCAAAGCTGATCGAGTGACCACTTGCGCCTGCACGACCTGTACGGCCGATACGGTGAACGTAATCTTCACAGTCATCAGGTAGGTCGAAGTTGAATACGTGTGTTACTTGAGGAATGTGTAGACCACGTGCTGCAACGTCGGTTGCGACAAGCAGGTCAACATCACCTTTAGTGAATTGCTCAAGAATCTTTTCACGTTTCTTCTGAGGAACATCGCCAGTTAGCAGGCCAACACGGTGACCATCTGCAGCTAGGTGACCCCAAACAGACTCACATTTGTGCTTAGTGTTAGCGAAGATGATAGCGCGCTCTGGCCACTCTTCTTCAACTAGAGTCTGCAGCAGTGCCATTTTGTGTTCGTTTGATGGGTAGAACAGTTCTTCCTGAATGCGGTGACCTGTTTTACGCTCTGGCTCAACAACAACATGCTCTGGGTTGTGCATGTGTTCGAACGCTAGCTCTTGTACGCGGTAAGACAATGTCGCAGAGAACAGCATGTTCAGACGATCTTTTGGCTCAGGCATACGGCGGAATAAGAAGCGGATGTCTTTGATGAAACCAAGATCGAACATGCGATCAGCTTCGTCAAGAACAACAGCTTGAATGTGGTTAAGGTTAAATACCTTCTGCTTGTAGAAATCGATGATGCGGCCAGTTGTACCAATTAAGATATCTGCGCCTTCTTCGATTTTACCTAGTTGCTTGTCGTAGCTTTCGCCACCGTAAGCAAGTGCTGCCTTGATACCTGTGCTTTCAACCAGAGAGTCAGCATCGTTGTAGATCTGAATCGCGAGTTCACGCGTTGGTGCCATAATAATCGCACGTGGCTGGTTAGGCTTACGCCCTTCATGCTCAGGTGTTTTTAGCAGGTGGTTAAAAGTAGCAGTAAGAAACGCAAGCGTTTTACCAGTACCCGTTTGGGCCTGGCCTGCAATGTCTTGGCCGGTGAGCAGTACCGGGAGCGCCAAGGCTTGGATAGGGGTACAATAATCGAACCCTTTTTTCTCCAATCCTTCAATGACTTGCGGAAGTAAATCCAAGTCGGCGAACTTTTGCTCTGTGATATGCGTCTTTTTCATTGCTATAGAATATCAGCTTAAGCTTGCAATACGAAAGTAAATACATTCCAATAGGGCATCTATTTACTGGTTATCATCCAACCAGTTCTAAAAAATACATTGGAGTGGAAGATGAGTGATAAGATTTTGCAGCTAACTGATGACGGTTTTGATAACGATGTAATCAACGCTGCAGGCCCTGTTCTTGTTGATTTTTGGGCAGAATGGTGTGGTCCATGTAAAATGATTGCGCCGATTCTTGATGAAATCGCAGACGAGTACGAAGGCAAGCTCACAATCGGTAAATTAAATATCGACCAAAATGCTGGTACTCCACCAAAGTTTGGTATTCGCGGTATTCCAACGCTACTTCTTTTCAAAGATGGCGGCGTAGCAGCGACTAAAGTTGGTGCATTATCTAAAACTCAACTTAAAGAGTTCTTAGACGCTAACCTATAATCAGGTCAGCATTTGAAAAGAAACCGTGCAGTTAACAAATGCGCGGTTTTGTTTTTTCTAAGCTATGGACTAGTCTTAGTTTTAGTGCTAATTTATCGCACGTTAATTGAACGAATTTCTCTTCTTGGTCGATCCTGTGACCAAATCCTTCTTAACTTAAGAAAACAGATCCTATTTTGACTAAACAAACTTCCACCACTATGAATCTTACTGAACTGAAGAACAGACCTGTGTCTGAGCTTGTTAAACTTAGCGAAAGCTTAGGTCTTGAAAATCAAGCTCGCCTAAGAAAACAAGACATTATCTTCTCCATCCTTAAAGCGCATGCAAAAAGTGGTGAAGACATCTTTGGTGATGGTGTTCTAGAAATTCTTCAAGACGGTTTTGGTTTCCTACGTAGCGCCGACAGTTCATACCTGGCTGGCCCAGATGATATCTACGTATCACCAAGCCAAATTCGTCGTTTTAACCTACGTACAGGTGACTCTATTGGCGGTAAAATCCGTCCACCTAAAGACGGTGAGCGTTACTTTGCACTGCTTAAAGTAAACACGGTTAACTACGACAAGCCAGACAACGCTCGTAACAAGATTCTTTTCGAAAACCTTACTCCTCTTCACGCTAACGAACGTATGGTGATGGAAGCGGGTAATGGTGCGACTGAAGATATTACGGCTCGTATTCTTGACCTTGCATCTCCAATTGGTAAAGGTCAGCGTGGTCTGATTGTTGCTCCGCCTAAAGCGGGTAAGACAATGCTTCTGCAAAACATTGCTCAAAGCATTGCACGTAACCATCCTGAGTGTGAACTAATGGTTCTACTTATCGATGAGCGTCCAGAAGAAGTAACAGAAATGCAGCGTCTAGTTAAAGGCGAAGTAGTTGCTTCAACATTCGATGAGCCAGCATCTCGCCACGTACAAGTTGCAGAAATGGTTATCGAGAAAGCGAAACGCCTTGTTGAACACAAGAAAGACGTAGTTATCCTACTGGATTCTATTACTCGTCTAGCTCGTGCTTACAACACTGTTATTCCTTCATCAGGTAAAGTTCTTACTGGTGGTGTTGATGCGAATGCTCTACATCGTCCTAAGCGTTTCTTCGGTGCGGCACGTAACGTAGAAGAAGGCGGTAGCTTAACGATCATCGCAACAGCACTGGTTGATACTGGTTCTAAGATGGATGAAGTTATCTACGAAGAATTCAAAGGTACAGGTAACATGGAACTGCACCTTAACCGTAAGATTGCTGAAAAACGCGTATTCCCAGCGATTGATTTCAACCGCTCTGGTACTCGTCGTGAAGAGCTTCTTACCAAGAACGATGAACTACAGAAGATGTGGATCCTGCGTAAGATTGTTCACCCAATGGGCGAAATCGACGCAATGGAATTCCTTATCGACAAGCTAGCAATGACGAAAACGAACGATGAGTTCTTTGACGCAATGCGTCGTCAGTAATATTGATTAGCTGATCGTTATTTAATAAGCGCTGCCCTCGGGTGGCGCTTTTTATTTGCATTTTGTAGCGCCAGCTTGCAGAATGAGCAAAAGTGTTACAAGGAAGTTAAAATGCAACATGGACTGTTGTCATCATTACTCCTGTCTGCTTCACTGTTATTTTCACCGGTTGGTATGAGCTATGCCACCGAGATGTCTCCACTTACAGTAGAGTCTTGGCTTGAGAATGATCAAGTAAAACTGAAAACTGCTGAACTACTCGAGCTTGTCGTACGTGACGAAGTCAATTCGCTACGCTTTGCGCTTGAGCGCCTGACATTTCCCCAGCAAGAGGTGGCTCGTTACCAACTCTTGAAGAAGCTTGAACAGCAAAAAATCGTACTCACACCCAAGATGTCTATCTTCATCGAGCAGCAACTTGCTATCACGCCCACTTATCAAGTCTTAGAGCGTGGAGATGGCTATGAGTTTACGGTACCTGCCTTTAATTACCCTTCAATTGCTAATCGCCTTATCAAACAATGGCGTCAAGATCAGAAGACATTGGTATTTGTGCTAGATGCAGAGAAACAGGAACTCGACCTAAAAGAGTGGTTATCTGGATCTGAACATCAAGTTCAAACGCGAGAAGCGTTGCTCATTAGAGAGCTAGACAGTTTGTCTCCTGAAGCGGTTGATTACCTAACTAAGCAACTCACCGCATCTTCTATTGTTAGCTGGTTACCTTCTACTGAGGTGGTGGTTCGATTAGCGCAAGTGAGCGAAGACCCAGAGGTCTATAAGATTCTGTGGCGAATGAAGGCCGATTATCATAGCCAAGCTGAGCTAGTCCGCCTTGCTGAAACCAAACAAACGTTCGCGCTTGAACAAGTAATGGCGGCGACTAAGAACCCGCGTTTGAAAGATGAAGCGATTACTTTGCTTACCAAAGTTAACCCGTTATCAGAAGAGGTGAAGCTGTTCCTTGTCTCTAGGATGGCGATTGCTGATGAAGCACCATTAGTCGCGCGTGAACTCGCCAAACAAGGTCATACGCGATGGTTGCAAGATCTCGTCAATGATAACCCTCAGGTGAAGAGCTCTTTGATCGAGCAAGCATTACCGTAAAGTGGATTTTGCCTCTCAATAACCACACTAAAAAGGGGGATCTCAGCGTCACCCTTTTTGATATACTGAGCGCAGAATAATCAGCATGTAGAAGTCCTATGAGTTTTAAAGATTTACGTGATTTTATCGACCATCTTGAAAGTATTGGTCAGTTGAAACGCATTTCTCACCCAGTCGATCCAGACTACGAAATGACCGAGATCAGCGACCGTACTCTACGTGCTGGTGGCCCGGCTCTTTTGTTTGAAAATCCAGTAGGCTATGACATGCCTGTTTTGACCAACCTATTTGGTACACCCAACCGGGTTGCTATTGGTATGGGGCGTCAAGAAGTCAAAGAACTGCGTGAAGTGGGTAAGTTGCTTGCTTACCTAAAAGAACCTGAGCCACCAAAAGGCTTTAAAGACGCTCTTGATAAACTGCCTGTATTTAAGCAAGTCTTGAACATGCCGGCTAAACGCCTTCGCAAAGCGGCTTGCCAACAAGTGGTATGGCAAGGCGATGACGTCGACCTGGATAAAATTCCCGTGATGAGCTGTTGGGCTGACGATGTCGCGCCATTGCTAACATGGGGTTTAACGGTTACTCGTGGTCCAAACAAGAAACGCCAAAACTTAGGCATCTATCGTCAACAAAAGATCGGCAAGAATAAAATCATCATGCGTTGGTTAGCCCACCGTGGTGGAGCATTGGATCTACGTGATTGGATGGAAACCAACCCAGGTAAACCATTTCCGGTATCGGTAGCGTTTGGTGCTGACCCTGCCACCATTCTTGGTGCGGTTACGCCTGTGCCGGATACTTTATCGGAGTACGCGTTTGCAGGCTTACTACGTGGTAGTAAAACTGAGGTCGTTAAATCAATCAGCAACGACTTAGAAGTTCCTGCAAGTGCTGAAATCGTGATGGAAGGTTACATCGACCCGAATGAATTCGCAGATGAAGGGCCTTACGGAGATCATACTGGTTACTATAACGAGAAAGAAAAGCACCATGTGTTTACTATTACTCATGTAACCATGCGCGAGAACCCTATCTATCACAGCACCTATACTGGCCGTCCACCTGATGAGCCTGCGGTATTGGGTGTTGCGCTCAATGAAGTGTTTGTGCCTATTCTTCAAAAGCAGTTCCCAGAGATTGAAGATTTCTATCTACCGCCTGAAGGTTGTTCGTACCGAATGGCAGTAGTGACCATGAAGAAGCAATACCCAGGTCACGCTAAGCGAGTCATGATGGGTGTATGGTCTTTCTTACGCCAATTTATGTACACCAAATTTGTATTGGTGTGCGATGAAGATGTGAATGCACGTGATTGGTCTCAAGTAACCGCAGCGATGTGCGAACATATGGATCCGTCACGCGATAGCCTGATGATAGAGAACACGCCGATCGATTCATTGGATTTTGCCTCACCCGTGGTTGGGTTGGGTTCTAAGATGGGTCTAGATATCACTAAGAAGTGGGACGCAGAGTTAGCGTTATCGCCAGATGTCCAAACAGCACCTGTAAATAGTGAACATATAGAAGGTAGCTTGGCTGAGTTAACCAAAGTTCATCCTGAAATTATTGATATTCACCTGCAAAACGACAATGCCAGCATGGTTGTGGTGTCTATTGATAAGCAAGCTGCCGGTAATGGTAAGAAAATCATGGAAGCGGTTTGGTCTCAATTTGATGAGAACAAGTTTGTTATCGTGTGTGACGGTGATGTCAACGTGAGTGATTGGAATGACATCATTTGGGCGGTAACGACCAGAATGGATCCGGCGAGAGATACGTTATTCCTACAGAATGAAACTGGACACTCAAAAATGGGCCTCGATGCGACCAATAAGTGGGAAGGTGAATGCTTACGTGAGTGGGGTGTACCAATCACAAAAGATCCTGATGTCGTGAAAAAGATTGATAGCATCTGGGAACAGCTAGGAATTTCATGAGCTACCAAGTAGTCTTATACCCAGAAAACATCAGTTTCACAGTAGAAAAAGGGCAAACGGTCTTGGATGCTGCGCTCAACAGCGATATCTATTTCCCAAACCGTTGCCAAGTTGGCGCATGCGCAATGTGTATGTGCAAAAAATTAGAAGGGCAAGTGAGTTACCACCTTGAACCCATGCTCACAGAGAAAGAGCAGCAACAAGGATGGATTTTTGCTTGCCAAGCATTTGCAGAAAGTAATTTAGTTCTAACCTTTGCCGATTAAGGGTTAGTAAGAGGAAGAACATGACTATTAAATGTAAAGTGAAGTCTATCGAGCCTTTGGCTTGTAATACTTACCAAATCCTACTTCACCCAGAAACACCGGTCGCTTTTAAAGCGGGCCAGTACCTGATGGTTGAAATGGGCGAGAAAGATAAGCGCCCATTCTCTATCGCAAGTAGCCCTTGCCGCCACGAAGGTGAGCTTGAGCTACATATTGGTGCTGCCGAGCATAATGCTTACGCACTAGAAGTGGTTGAAGCGATGAAGAAGGCTCAAGCTGAAGATGGCGATATTGCTATTGATGCGCCACACGGAGATGCTTGGATCAAAGAAGAAAGCGATCGCCCTCTATTACTTATTGCTGGTGGCACGGGTTTCAGCTACGTGCGCTCTATTCTTGATCACTGCATCGCGCAAAATAGCTCGAAAGAGATCTACCTATACTGGGGCGCAAAAGATGAGTGCCAGTTATATGCGAAAGAAGAGTTGGTTGGCATTGCAGAAAAGCATAGCAATGTGCACTTTGTACCGGTAGTAGAAGAAGCACCGGAAGTTTGGCACGGCCAAACAGGTAATGTGCTTGAGGCAATTACGCAAAGTTTCGAATCATTAGCTGATTTCGATATCTATATTGCAGGTCGTTTTGAAATGGCGGGCGCTGCAAGAGACCTATTTACTCAGAATAAAGAAGCAAAGCGTGAGCATATGTACGCTGATGCTTACGCATTTATCTAACAATACCCTTAGGTTTTGAGCAAAAAGAGAGCAGAAATGCTCTCTTTTTTACGTTTAGGTGAACTATTAGGCAGTTAACCCCTATTTATTCATTTTTTATGAAAAAGTAGTTGCTAAGCTGAGAGGGTTCCCTATAATGCGACACCACTGAGACGGCAGACGCCACAAGGCTTCAGCAAGAATCAGTAAGACGGAAAGCGACAAAAAATTAATTTTCAAAAAGTGTTTGACACTGAATGTTAATTCGCTAGAATGGCCGTCCACTTCGAGAGGCTCCTTACTTAAAGGGAACGCTCAGGAAGTTAAGCTCTTTAACAATTTAAACCTATCAATCTGTGTGGGCACTCGTTGATGAATATCAAAACGTTTTATCGTTAGATA
>NZ_JALNTT010000013.1:0-51006 GCF_023161695.1 Vibrio sp. 1CM2L | reverse complement strand
TGCGATACTAGCTCAGTTGGTAGAGCGCAACCTTGCCAAGGTTGAGGTCATCGGTTCGAACCCGATGTATCGCTCCAGCTTTCTTCTAAAAAGCTATTAAGACTCTTTAAACCACCGTGTTTTTCTTTAGATCACAGAGTTTAAAGGCGACCTTAAGGGTCACGCTCTTTCTTTAATGCTGCGAAGCATAATCCCCCCAAAAAGCAAATAATCCTCCATCATGGTGGATATTTTTTTGTCTTAAATTTTTCTTAGCAACTGGAATGCTAGTAAACATCAGGTCTCTGAAGCAGATACTTGAGGTTTTTCATATCTATAAACAGACTTATCCACAAAATGTTAGGTGTGGATAACTTGGTTGATAAAGTTATTTCAGTCTTAATTCTTTACATATCCCTAAAAGATCTTTCTTGTTTTCAATATATTAGCTGAATTGTGGTGATCGTAACTTGTTGTTTTTTATCAAGTTGAATGCTTATCTTGAATTTGATAAAAGATCGTTAACTTGTTGTTTTTTGATCTTAATCATTTATCGGTACTGTGTTTAACTTTGTGCGGGTGTCGGAAGTTTACGAGAGTTCTGAATTTTTTCCACATTGTTAGAATTGAGAACAAGGTCAAACATTGTTCTAAAATTATGTGCAACGAGTTGTCTTAAATATTGGACTATCGATGTGGGTGTCGCTGTCAATCCTTGATGCCAAAAGGGCTAGGCGTCTCTTGGTAGCCCTTTCTCAACAATGCGTATCAGTCTGTGCTTTTTGGTGAGGATTTTGCTGTTACTTTTTTGTACACCGTTATCTTCTTGCAGACTGCTAGAGTTGGGTAACTGCTGTAGTTGTTTATTCAAAGCCCACTCTATATGCACATCCAACATATCGTTTTTTCCTTGATGGGATTCCAGCGTTTCAACAATGCGTTGTTGGAATGGTGCATTGCCCATCGCAACAAAGATGTTGCGTAACCACTGGGTGTGGCCGATACGTCTTATTGCTGAGCCTTCCATTTTCTTTAGGAAGGTTGCTTCGTCCCAACTTGAAAGTGAAACCAGATCGGCTTCTTGGAAATCTTCTCTGCGGTGAAAGTCTGTTTGCTCTGTGAGTTCGGCATGACGATTCCACGGGCAAACTAACTGACAATCATCGCAACCGTAGATACGGTTACCAATAGCATCTCTATACTCTTCAGGGATCACACCATCATATTCAATAGTTAAGTACGAGATACATTTTCGCGCATCAACCACGCCATCAGCAATAATGGCACCCGTTGGGCAAGAAGTGATACATGCGGTGCATTTGCCGCACTCATCGACACTGGGTTCATCCGTTGGAAGAGGGATGTTAACCAACAGCTCCCCTAAAAAGAACCAAGAGCCAGCGTCTTTATCAAGAATTAATGAGTGTTTACCTGTCCAACCCAACCCGGCTTTCTGAGCGAGCGGTCTTTCCAAAATAGGTGCTGAATCGACGAAAGGGCGTGAGTCTAAACCCTCGACCTCTTTTTCAATTCTTTGTCCCAGCTTTTTCAACTGGTTACGGAACAATTTGTGATAGTCGCGGCCTAAAGAATAACGGCTGATGTAGCCTTGAGTGGTATCGCTTAGGTTAGAGGCAAACTGAGCTTCTGGTGGTAGGTAATTCATTCGAGCGCTGATCACTCGAATTGTGCCTGGGTGAAGTTCATCAGGGCGTGCACGCATCATCCCATGTCGAGCCATCCAATCCATTTCGCCGTGATTGCCAGCATCTAGCCATGCTTGAAGAGGGGCTTCGTGTTCACTTAAGTCAACATCGCAGATGCCAACTTTTTGAAAGCCTAGCTCTTTTCCCCAGATTTTAATTTTTTCAGCAAGATGGTCTAGATTCATGGCTTAATTCTTATTTTCTCTGTTTTACAATTAGAGATAAGGCTAATTAAAATTAGGTTCGGCAAAAATGGGGGCGGATCTTAACGGATCTTAGTGGTATTGACCAGAACAGACGCGTTTTGAGCAGTATTTTTCATAGAACTTACACTTGAGTGCTTGTCTCCCAAAAGCATCACGGTTTACTATTCTTGTTCTTTTGATTTTTATATAGTCAACGATCGATTTTTAGAGAACGTATTCATGAGCACGAAACAATTTACTTTGAAAGATGAACAAGCAACGATTCAATTAGGAACGGAGCTTTCTAATCTTTGCTCACAGCAGACGACTATTTATCTGCATGGTGATCTTGGCGCAGGTAAAACGACTTTCAGTCGTGGCTTTGTAAAAGCACTTGGCCATCAAGGAAATGTAAAAAGCCCAACGTATACTCTAGTTGAACCTTATCAACTTGCCGATTGGCAGGTGTACCACTTTGACCTTTATCGCCTAGCCGATCCTGAAGAGTTAGAGTTCATGGGAATTCGTGACTATTTTACGCCGGATGCTATCTGTTTGGTTGAATGGCCTGAGAAAGGTTATGGGATGCTACCAGAAGCCGATTTGGATATTGATATTCGTTACCAAGACGATCACCGTATTGTTTCTTTAACCGCTAATAGTGAATACGGACAGCGCTTACTTAGTCAGTTGGAGTTATGTTGATTTCTAAACGCCTTATTTCAACAGTGGCCATGATGGCTGCTGTTTTTTCTATACTGTTTTCTTCACTTGTTTCTGCAAACTCACTGAAAAGTTTAAGGGTTTGGCCTTCTCCAGAAGAAACTCGTGTGGTTATCGACTTAAAATCAGAAGCGGACTTTAGCTATTTCACTCTGAGTAGCCCTAGTCGTTTAGTGGTCGATTTAAAGAATACCAATCTTGCGACTAAGTTACCGGTCGTGGTGAAAGACAGCCCTGTTCTATCTAAAATTCGTAAGAGTTCACCACCAGACAAAAACACCTATCGCTTGGTTTTTGAGTTAAAGAAGTCGTCTAAAGCAGAATTATTCAAACTGAGCCCGACTCCGGGTGGTCAGTATGGACACCGTTTGGTGATTGACTTACCTCATGGTGCGGCAAGTAAAGCGACATCGACGCCGAGTAAGCCAACGGTCAGTAAGAACATTAATCAGGTTAAGCGCCAGAAAGACATTCTAATTGTGATTGACCCTGGCCACGGCGGTGAAGATCCTGGCTCAATCGGTCCATCTCGTAAGTATGAAAAAGACGCGACTCTGAGTATTTCTAAGAAGTTAGCAGCTCAACTGAATGCGGTCCCGGGGATCAAAACTCGTATGACTCGTAATGCTGACTACTTTGTGAACCTGAATCGACGTGTTGCAATTGCTCGAGAGAATGAAGCTCACCTGTTGATCTCTATTCACGCCGATGCCTTTACGACGCCTCAACCAAGAGGTGGTTCGGTATTTGTGTTGAATACTCGACGAGCGAATACCGAGATCTCACGCTGGATTGAGAACAAAGAGAAACAGTCAGAACTGCTGGGTGGTAGTGGTGCGGCTTTCACTGGCAATATTGATGATAAGAACGTAAACCAAACCCTGCTTGATTTGCAGTTCAGCCACTCACAGAAAGAGGGCTATAAGCTTGCAACAACGATTCTGTCTGAGATGGGTAAGGTTGCGAAACTGCATAACAGTAAGCCGATTAACACCAGCTTAGCGGTATTGCGTTCACCGCAGATCCCATCTGTATTGGTAGAGACAGGTTTTATTTCGAATCCGACCGAAGAGAAGCTTCTTTTCCAACGTTCGCACCAAGATAAATTGGCACGAGCAGTGACTAAAGCGGTCGTTAAGTATTTGAAGGCTAACCCGCCTGAAGGGATTATCTTGTCTAACGCAACGTCATCAACGGGCAGCGTGAGCCAACATAAAGTCTCTCGTGGTGAGTCTTTGTCTGTGATTGCGAGTAAATATGGTACCTCAACACAGACGTTGATGAAGTTCAACAATCTGAAATCGAGCAGCCTAGCAATTGGCCAAGTACTTAAGATTCCAGGCAGGGCTTCAAGCTCATCATCAAGCAGTACTGTTAAAACGAAGACCATCACTCACACGGTTAAGTCTGGAGAGTACCTAGGTAAGATAGCCAGCCGTTACAAAGTATTGGTTGCAGATATCAAACGTGAGAACCGCTTGAAGTCTGAAACATTGAGAGTCGGTCAGAAGTTACGTATTACGGTTGAAGTGAAAGATGTCCCACTGCGCAAACACAAAGTTGCAAGAGGTGATTACCTTGGCAAGATAGCTTCGAAATACGGCGTGAGCGTCAACAGCATTCGCCAAGCGAATAAGCTACGATCTGACAGCCTGGCTATCGGCCAAGTGTTGATTATTCCTCACAAGTAGTCTTGGGAATACTAAGCGGCTTCAGGTATATCAATGTTAAAAAAGAAGAACTAGTGCAAACGTAACAGCGTTTCCACCAATGGCAGTAAGGTAGCTATAAATATGACGATCAAAATACTGCCAGCTCGGTTAGCTAACCAAATCGCAGCGGGTGAGGTGGTAGAAAGACCCGCTTCTGTTGTAAAAGAGTTGGTTGAGAACAGTTTGGATTCGGGTGCCACTCGTATCGATATTGATATCGAGAAAGGTGGCGCCAAGATGATCCGCGTTCGTGACAACGGTAAGGGCATCGTTAAAGATGAGCTTGCCTTGGCGCTGAGTCGTCATGCGACCTCTAAGATCCATACCCTTGATGACCTAGAGGCGATCGTCAGCCTCGGTTTCCGTGGTGAAGCGCTGGCGAGTATTAGCTCGGTTGCGCGCTTAACCATGACTTCACGCCCTGCCACTCAAGATCAAGCTTGGGCGGCACACAGTGAAGGTCGTGATATGCAGGTGAAACTGCAGCCTGCAGCGCATCCCATTGGTACTTCGGTTGAGGTGTTGGATCTGTTCTTCAATACACCAGCGCGCCGCAAATTCTTACGTACCGAGAAAACCGAGTTCACCCATATCGATGAACTGCTGAAACGCATCGCATTGAGCCGTTTCGATGTGACGATCAACCTTCGCCATAACGGTAAAATGATTCGTCAGTACCGCGCTGCAAAAACACAAGTTCAAGCAGAAAAGCGCATCGCTGCGGTATGTGGCAATCCTTTTGTTCGCCATATGCTTAAGATCGAACTTGAGCATCAAGGCCTAAAACTTCATGGCTGGATCACCACGCCAGAAGGGGCAAGACAACAAAGCGACCTGCAATACTGTTATGTGAATGGTCGTATGATGCGTGACAAGCTGATCAATCATGCGATTCGTCAAAGCTACGAAACCAGCCTGCGTCCAGACCAATTCGCGACTTATGTGTTGTTCATTGAGTTAGACCCTCATCAAGTGGACGTGAATGTTCATCCCGCAAAGCATGAAGTACGTTTTCATCAAGCGCGTCTTGTGCATGACTTTATTTACCAAGCATTGAGCGATGGTTTAGCACAGAGCAAGCAGATTAATGCTGCGCCAATCAATCAGTCGGCTTTTCATCAATCAGAAGTGATTCATCGTCAGCAAGATAGTACGAGCTCTGAAGTTGATGGTGTTGCAAGTTTCGCTGAGCCAGAAAGCGTAATGCCTAGCAGTTCGGATCAAACCCAAGTTTCGGATAGGGTGCGACACGCTATTGAGCAAACGCCTGCCTACCCGAGAAAAGCAGAATCAGAGCACGCTTTTGATAAGCCTCAACACAGCGTTAATGATGGTGGGCGACACTATGCTCCATCAACCAGCTCAAGTTCATCTGCTGGCCGAAGCTCGTCTGCTAGTGAAAGCAGTTTTACCGGGTCTCCTCGTCAAGAGTGGATAGAGTCTCGACCTGAACCTAAAAAAGAGAAAAAGCCACATCAGCATCATGGTGAACCTGCGCCATCTAAGCGAGAAGTGAAAGCCTATAAAGAGCTTCTGAAAACGCCTGATTTTGATGATCAAGTTTTACAGCCTTCATCTTCTCAAGCGCATGTGGCACCAGTAGAAACCAGAGATAACATAGACAAAGAAGCTAAGCCTGCTCAACAGAATCCCGTTAACTTGAAACCAAGAGCACCTGTAACGGACTTGGGTAAAGCGGTCTCGATTGTGGAACGTCAATATCTGGTGATGGGCAATAAGAACGGCAGTGTATTGGTTTCCTTGGCTAAGGCTGAGTTATTGCGTGTTGTTGGTCAGCTTGATACTCGAGGGGGCGCGTTAAAAAGCCAGCCACTATTGGTACCCTTATCGATTAAGCTGGGTAGTGAACTTGTCGAAGTTGCTAAGGCGCTGAGCCAAACTCTGGCATTACTGGGGATTGAGCTTAAGGCGCGAAACAGCGAGGCGGTAATGGTGATGGGCGTGCCTTCTCCTTTAAGGCAGCAAAACTTACAAATTTTGATCCCAGATCTGTTATCTTACGCGGCTTCATTAAACGCTCAGATTGCTGATAATCACACGGCTAATGTTTCTAACGACCTATTGCCATCATTGGTCAACTGGATCGGGATTCAAACAGCACAAGTAAAAAGCGACTACACTTTATCTGAAGCGGTTCAACTAGTTGGGGAACTTGAACAACTTTGGCATGGTCTACTTCCATTAGATGATCCAGAGTTTGTTAATCCTATCGACTTTTCAGCGACTATAGCCGCGTTTACGGTTTAATTTTTTCGCGACGACATTTGTCTTTTTAGCTGAATACGTCGCGACACAAAGCCCTTTGCTAAAAAGCGCTAAAACAGAGAAGCAAATACAAAATATCATGACTGAAAAATTACCTTTAGCGTTGTTTTTAATGGGCCCAACGGCGTCAGGAAAAACAGATTTAGCTATCCGCTTACGTCAGAAATACCCTGTAGAGATCATCAGCGTCGATTCGGCATTGATCTACAAAGACATGGATATTGGTACCGCTAAACCGGATGCGGAAGAGCTTGCGCTCGCGCCTCATCGCTTGATTGATATTTTGGACCCAAGCGAAGCGTATTCTGCGGCAGATTTTCGTCGTGATGCGATCAATGAAATGAATAAGATTGTAGCGGAAGGCAAAATCCCCTTACTTGTTGGTGGCACAATGCTGTACTACAAAGCATTGTTGGAAGGTTTATCGCCATTACCAGCAGCGGATCAAGAGATTCGTAAGCAGATTGAAGCGGAATCTATCGAACAAGGTTGGCAGGCATTGCACGATCAATTAAGAGAGATAGATCCCGTATCCGCTGAAAGAATACACCCAAATGATCCACAAAGGCTTTCAAGGGCATTGGAAGTTTACCGAATTTCGGGTAAAACATTAACAGAGCTAACTCAAACGAAAGGCGATAGCCTGCCATTTCGTGTAAAACAATTTGCAATAGCTCCCAAGGAAAGGACTGAACTCCATCGCCGCATTGAGCTGCGTTTCGAGAAGATGATAGAAGCGGGATTTGAAGATGAAATGAAGGCGTTGTACGCCAGAGAAGATCTTCACCCTGAACTGCCATCGATCCGATGCGTTGGTTATAGGCAGATGTGGGATTATTTAGACGGTAATTGTAATTTAGACGAAGCGGTTTTCCGTGGTGTCTGTGCAACCCGTCAGTTGGCCAAGCGACAAATCACCTGGTTGCGCAGTTGGGATGATTTAACTTGGTTAGATAGCGAAAACATTGATCAAGCGTTAGAAACTCTTTCAGATGCAATAGCATCTGATTAGTATTGCTGTGTATAATGTGATCGCTTTTGCGTGAATATACTCTGGAAAGGATCCGTTATTGAGGCTTTTAAAAAATCACAGCCTTTCAATAACAACGGAGTTTTTTTATTCATTTAGCTCAGATGCAAAGGCCGCACCTTTTTGTGCACCACTAGCTAAATAATTACAACAAAATACAAATAAGGAAAATAAAATGGCTAAGGGGCAATCGCTACAAGACCCATTCCTAAATGCACTCCGTCGTGAGCGCATTCCAGTCTCTATCTATCTTGTTAACGGCATTAAGCTGCAAGGTCAGATCGAGTCTTTCGATCAATTCGTGATCTTATTGAAGAACACAGTAAACCAAATGGTTTACAAGCATGCGATTTCTACTGTGGTACCTGCTCGCGCAGTTAGTCACCACAGCGGCGAGCAACGCACGCCATCTGATCGTCCAGAGAAGACTGAAGATTAATCGTTCAATTGATACAGCTTGCGCTGTAATAAGGAGTTGGTTGCTTGTTTGACCGTTATGAATCCGGCGAGCGAGCCGTACTTGTTCATATCAACTTCACGCAAGAGGGAGAATGGGAAGACCTAAGCGAATGTGAAATGCTGGTCTCCTCAGCGGGGGTAGAAACGCTACAAGTGATTACTGGTAGCCGACAATCCCCACTCCCTAAATACTACGTTGGAGAAGGTAAAGCCCTAGAAATCGCACAAGCTGTTCAGCTAACCGGTGCTGAAATTGTGATTTTTAACCACTCCCTCTCTCCTGCCCAAGAGCGAAATCTCGAGCAATTGTGTAAATGTCGTGTGATTGATCGCACGGGTTTGATCTTAGATATCTTTGCACAACGTGCGCGAACTCATGAAGGTAAGCTACAAGTTGAGCTCGCTCAGCTTCGTCATATCTCTACTCGATTGATTCGTGGTTGGACTCACCTTGAAAGGCAGAAAGGTGGTATTGGTCTTCGTGGTCCAGGTGAAACTCAACTGGAAACCGATCGCCGTTTGTTGCGTGACCGTATAAAGGCAATACTACGTCGTTTAGCGAAAGTCGCTAAGCAGCGTGAACAAGGACGACGTGCTCGTAATCGAGCTGAAATCCCAACAATTTCTTTGGTTGGTTATACCAACGCAGGGAAATCAACACTTTTCAATCGCATCACAAGTGCTGGTGTTTATGCGGCAGACCAACTGTTTGCAACCCTAGACCCAACACTACGTAAGATTGATTTGGCAGATGTCGGGCCTGCAATTCTCGCAGATACCGTAGGTTTTATCCGTCATCTACCACACGACTTGGTCGCTGCGTTCAAGGCAACATTACAAGAGACGCAGGAAGCTGACATTTTGTTACATGTTGTCGATGCCAGTGATGACCGTTTTCGTGAGAACATTCAGGCTGTTCATGAAGTATTAGAAGAAATCGATGCTCATGAAGTGCCAACCCTTGTAGTCATGAACAAAATTGACTGCATGGAAGACCAAAAACCTCGAATTGAAAGAGACGAAGAGGGCGCACCTCGCGCTGTTTGGGTTTCTGCAATGGAAGGAGAAGGTATTGAACTGCTGTTTGAAGCTTTAACTGAGCGTTTAGCTAGCCAGATGGTTCAATTCCGGTTGTGTATTCCACATCAACATCAGGGCCGTATTCGCAGCTTATTCTTCGAGATGAAATGTATTCAACAGGAAGAGTATGATGAAAATGGTAACTTGTTGATAGATATCCGAATGCAACAAATAGATTGGTCTAAACTTGAAAAAAGAGAAGGGGCGCTCTTAGGTGACTTTATCGTTACCAAAGAGACTGCTACAGTATAACGTCATATCAAATGATGGAGCTTTCTAATGGCGTGGAATGAGCCTGGAAATAACAACAACGGCGATAATAACGGCCGCGATAATGACCCTTGGGGTAATAAAAATAATCGCGGCGGCCGAGATCAAGGACCGCCAGATCTAGACGAAGTGTTTAGTAAACTAAGTCAAAAGTTAGGTGGCAAGTTTGGTAAAAAGGGTGGCAACGGTAACGGGCCATCTATTGGTGGTGGCGGTGCAATTGGCTTTGGTGTCATTGCCGTTATTGCTATTGCTATCTGGTTCTTCGCTGGTTTCTACACCGTTGGCGAAGCAGAAAGAGCAGTAGTACTTCGACTGGGTCAGTTCGACCGTATCGAAGAACCTGGTCTTAACTGGCACCCACGCTTCATCGATGAAATCAAAGATGAGCAACTAGTCAACGTTCAAGCGATTCGTTCTCTACGTGCTGCTGGCACGATGCTAACGAAAGATGAAAACGTTGTGACCGTTGAAATGGGTGTTCAATACCGTGTTTCTGACCCATACAAGTACTTGTATCGTGTAACGAATGCAGACGACAGTTTACGCCAAGCAACCGATTCTGCGCTTCGTGCGGTAATTGGTGACTCACTAATGGATAGTATCCTGACAAGTGGTCGTCAACAGATTCGTCAAAGCACTCAAGAAACGTTGAACCGTATTATTGATAGCTACGACATGGGTATTCTGATTGTTGACGTGAACTTCCAGTCAGCACGTCCACCTGAGCAAGTGAAAGATGCATTTGATGATGCTATCGCGGCTCGTGAGGATGAAGAGCGTTTCGAGCGTGAAGCTGAAGCTTACCGAAATGACATTCTTCCAAAAGCAACAGGTCGAGCTGAGCGTTTGAAGAAAGAAGCGGTGGGTTACTCAGAGCGCACAGTTAATGGTGCTCTAGGTCAAGTAGCTCAGTTCGAGAAACTGCTACCTGAATACCAAGCTGCTCCTGAAGTAACACGTAACCGTATGTATCTAGATACAATGGAAAAAGTGTACTCAAGCACATCGAAAGTCCTGATTGATTCTGAATCAAGCGGTAACTTGCTATACCTACCAATTGATAAGCTAGGCGCACAAGGTGGTTCTCAGTCGGGCTCTCGCCCTGCAAAAGCATCATCAACTTACGATCAAATTGAGTTAGAAACTCAAGCGGATCCTAAGCCTAGCACTCAAACTCGTTCAGACAGTTCACGCCAAGGGAGATACTAATAATGCGTAAATTAATGATCCCTGTATTAGTTGTGACGATTGCCCTTCTATTGATGTCACTATTTGTGATTCAAGAAGGCGAGCGTGGCATGGTAATTCGTTTTGGTCGAGTTCTCGATGACAACGGCGTATCACGAATCTATGAACCAGGCCTGCACTTTAAACTGCCTATGTTTGATCGCGTAAAAGTACTTGATGCTCGTATTCAAACGATGGATGGTCGTTCTGACCGTTTCGTAACATCAGAGAAAAAAGACGTTCTAATTGATACTTACGCAAAATGGCGTATTGCTGATTTTGGACGTTTCTATCTGAGTACTGGCGGCGGTAATATCATGACGGCAGAAGCACTTCTTGAGCGTAAAGTGACAGATGTTCTTCGTTCTGAAATTGGTTCTCGTGAAATTAAGCAGATCGTGTCAGGTCCTCGTAATAAGGACATCCTGCCAGACTCTGCTGATAGCGAAGTCGTCACAACGGTAGCGGCTGCAGAAGCACTAGAAGTTGATGGCGAACGCGATAAGATCATGGAAAACGTTTTGTCTGGAACGGCAGAAAGTGCGATGGCTGATTTAGGTGTTGAAGTTGTTGATTTCCGTATGAAGAAGATTAACCTTCCTGACGAAATCAGTGAATCTATCTACCGTCGTATGCGTGCAGAACGTGAGTCGGTTGCTCGTAGACACCGTTCTCAAGGTCGTGAGAAAGCGGAAGTTATCCGTGCTCAAGCTGAGCTAGAAGTGGCAACAGTTCTTGCTGAAGCTGACCGTACAGCTCGAATCACTCGTGGTGATGCGGATGCAGAAGCAGCGAAGATCTACTCTGATGCGTTCAGCAAAGATCCTGAGTTCTACGGCTTCATGCGTTCACTGCAAGCTTATGAGACATCATTTAGCGATAAGAGCGACATTCTAGTACTGGATCCGAAGACTGACTTCTTCCAATACATGAATCAAGCAAGCGGCGCTCCAGCAAAATAAGCTGATGCGTTAGCGAATGCTTAGCTCAATAAGCAAAATACGTTAAAACTTAAAAGGCTCCCATTGTGGGAGCCTTTTTGTTTTCTATGACTTATTTCAGGAGGAGACATGTTTGCGGATTCACTATTGAGGCACGAGTGAAGGCGCTCAACAGCGTTCTACTTATAGAAACTAGCGGTAGGTCATGAAAGCGATAACCGCTCCAGCCACCACAAGACAGCCTCCAATGCGGCGCAGTTGCGTGTCTGGTTGCTCGCTCAGTTGTGCGACCATGTTTCTCCAGCCATTGGGTGCAATCAAGGGGCCGAGCCCTTCCACAATAAGTACGAGCCCAATAGCGAGCCAAATTGATTGAGACATGGTTCTGCCTTTTGTCTGTAAAAAAGCAATGATATCAGTATCTTTACACATCTGCCCCCAGTTATGGCTGGTTTATTTTTGTACAGCGTTAACGTTTATGAACAAAAAGTGACTGCAAGAAGTGTGATTCAGTGCTAGAATCCATTTTTAATTAGCAACAGAAATTGGAAAGATGGGAAATAACGTAGTCGTTCTAGGCACCCAATGGGGTGATGAAGGTAAAGGTAAAATCGTTGACCTTTTAACTGAAGATGCAAAATACGTGGTTCGCTACCAAGGCGGTCACAATGCAGGTCACACACTTGTAATTGACGGTGAAAAAACCGTTCTTCACTTAATTCCATCAGGCATCCTACGTAATAACGTTAAATGTGTTATTGGTAACGGTGTAGTATTATCGCCTGACGCACTTCTTAAAGAAATGAAGCCTCTTGAAGATCGCGGTATTCCAGTACGTGAACGTCTTTTCATCTCTGAAGCTTGTCCTCTAATTCTTCCGTACCACATTGCAATCGACAACGCGCGTGAAATCGCTCGTGGCGCTAAAGCTATCGGTACAACGGGTCGTGGTATCGGTCCTGCTTACGAAGATAAAGTTGCTCGTCGCGGTCTACGCGTTGGCGACCTTTTCGATAAAGAAGCATTTGCTGAGAAGCTAAAAGAAGTGATGGAATTCCACAACTTCCAACTAGAGCACTTCTACAAAGCTGAAACAGTAAGCTACGAAGAAGTTCTTGAGCAAGCGATGAGCTACGCAGATATGTTAACTGCGATGGTTATCGACGTAACTGACGAACTAGACGCAGCACGTAAGCGCGGCGACAAGATCATGTTCGAAGGTGCTCAAGGTACGCTACTAGATATCGACCACGGTACTTACCCATACGTAACGTCTTCTAACACGACTGCTGGTGGTGTTGCTGCAGGTTCTGGTTTCGGTCCTCGTCACATCGGTTACATCCTTGGTATTACTAAGGCTTACTGTACTCGTGTTGGTTCAGGTCCATTCCCAACTGAACTATACGATGGCCTTGAGAAGCAAGACCCAGTTGGTAAACACCTAGGCGATGTTGGTCACGAGTTTGGCGCAACAACTGGTCGTCTACGTCGTACTGGTTGGTTCGATGCTGTTGCTATGCGTCGTGCAATCCAAATCAACTCTCTATCTGGTATGTGTCTAACTAAACTAGACGTTCTAGATGGCCTAGAAGAACTAAAAATCTGTACTGGTTACAAGATGAAAGATGGTTCTATCCTAGAAGTTTCTCCAATGGCTGCTGAGTCATTCGAAGAAGCGACGCCAATCTACGAAACAATGCCTGGTTGGTCTGAAAACACATTTGGTGCTAAATCTATCGACGCGCTTCCACAAGCAGCTCTAGATTACATCAAGCGTATCGAAGACCTAACTGGCGTTCCAATTGATATCGTATCAACTGGCCCAGATCGTAACGAAACTATCATCAAGGTTCACCCATACGGCGCGTAATGCCCGTTGAGTGATTACCACAGCACATAAAGTGCTTTGATAATTAAATCGTTTTTAAAAGCCGACTTTATTAAGTCGGCTTTTTAATGCCTGTAATTTAGCCGCTCACTCTTTGATGGTGATCTTTTAAGCGTCATCAGGCAAAATATTGCCCATTAGCGGCAAGTTTTGTCTAAAGCCGTCAGGATTATTGCCGATACAGATATCATGGAAAGTGAAGTTCACCCTGTTTTGTGCGTGTAGAAATCCTCTGCACTCCTCAATAGATAACTTTAGCGACAGATAATAGAGTGCAGGTATGAAGCTACGAATTGTGGCAGCTTCATTAATAATGGCGCTGAGCTCACCCTTGAGTCATGCAAATTTGGCTGATGTGGGAGAGCCCGTTCCAATATATACAGAAGCTGAACTGATTAATTTAATCGAAAATAATCAACATCTAGAGCGAGTGAAAGCTGATAAGTGCCAGTTAGTTGAAGATATCGTTGCTCGTGCGACGCGTATTAGCTTGCCTTCTTATGAGTTTTTATACGGTGATATGTTGGCTTGGGGTGTGTGTGTTCCACAAGATGTAGAGCTTGGCCTTTACTATATGGAAAACGCGGCACATCAAGGTTTACCCGCTGCCTTAGAGCAGTTAGGTCGTTATTACTCTCGTGGTACTTTGGTACAACAAGATCAAGAGCGTGCGATTCCGTATCTACGTGAAGCGGCCTCTATGGGGAACTTAAGTGCGAGCATTCACTTAGCGGAACTCTTGTTACGTGACTACGGTAGCCCATTGGATTATGAAGATGCTTACCGTTGGTTGTATAACTCGGTAACCGCAGACCAAAGACAACACAGACGTATCACTGTGCTTCGTAGCGGTCTGGAACAGAGAATGCCAGACAATATTATTGCTCGAGCAAAACGTCGAGACGTGTTCTGGTAATACCGTGCAAAAAACCTGTAATGATCCCTGCACTCATTGTTACAGGAAACAAGACTTAAAAAGCCCCGCCTAATTTAGTTAGTGCGGGGCTTTTTACGTTTAGATGGTCATGCTATTCGTTAGCAAGTTTATTGAACAACCTCACCAGACTCAATTACCGTTTCACGAACAACCTTAGTGAAATCGAGTGCTTCTTGGCGAATCTTGTCTTCGTCTACCGTTAGCATGTCGCGATCTTGCATGATGATCTTGCCATCAACGATGGAGTGACGAACATTGCCTGAATTAGCTGAGTACACCAGTGCTGAGTATGGGTTGTAGACCGGAACCATGTTTGGCGCTTTAGTATCGATCACTATGATGTCGGCCAGTTTGCCAGCTTCAAGAGAGCCGATCTTATCTTCCATATGCAGCGCTTTTGCTGCGCCCATTGTCGCCATATCGATCACTTTGATCGGCGGCATCGCAGCACGATCTTTGTTAACTAGCTTGTGAACCTTAGCGACTTGGTTGAACTCATCAATGGTGCTCAGTGTGTTACCAGACATTGGGCCATCAGTACCTAAACCGATACGCACGTTCTCGTCATACATCTTAAGGGCAGGTGATACACCTTTTGCTGACTTGATGTTAGCACTCATGTTATGAGCCACACCCATATCCGATTTTTTCACAAGTTCGATATCATGATCGTCAACGAGGATCATGTGTGCACCCACCAAGTTCTTGTTGAGTGCGCCAATGCTGTCCATGTATTGAACCGGGGATAACCCATCAGAACGCTCTGCGATTTTCTCTTCTTCACGGTGTGATTCTGCAAGGTGAATCATTACTGGAACATCTAATTCTAGGGATAGTTTAGATATTTTCTGAAGGATCTCTGTGGTGTTGGTGTAAGGCGCATGCGGGGCAAACGCTGGTGTGATGCGTGGGTGATCTTTGTACTCTTCAATAAAATTCAACGCGTACTTAATGCCTTCTTCGGCGTTAGCCGCATCGGCTACAGGGAACTTAATCACCGTTTCACCTAGGATGGCACGCATACCGATCTTATCGACGGTTTTCGCGACTTCATCTTCGAAGTAGTACATGTCGGCGTAAGTCGTCACACCGCCTTTCACCATTTCAACGTTACCTAGGTTGGCACCAATGCGTACCATGTCTCGCGATACTAGCTTCTTCTCTAGCGGGAAGATGTAACGGTGCAGGCGATCTGGCACATCATCGGCCAACGAACGGAAAACCGTCATTGATACGTGGGTATGAGTATTGATGAGACCTGGCATAACGATATCGCCATCCACGTCTAACACTCGCTTAGCTTGGTACTGCTTCTCTAGTGAAGCATCCCCAACCGCAATGATTTTGTTGTCTTTGACCACAACAGTACCGCTTTCATAAACCGTTTTGTCTTGGTTCATGGTTAGAACCATCGCATCGGTAATCATCAGGTCAGCTTTTTCCATTGCCGAACTTGCGAATGGGAACAGCGCTAGGCTCGCCATAGCTGAAGCCAATAAAGTGCGTTTTAGTTTCATATCATACTCAGAACAGGAGTTGGTAAAGTGCGTGGATAATAGTGTATTTCATTCATGGCGCAAACGTTTGTTTTATCGTTTGCTTGAAATTTTGATGATAGTCCACGTCTATGAAGCGATGTTTCACAAAGTGAAGATATGTATCAATCTAAGGTTATTTGAGTGTTTTCTAAAGCATATCTGTAGCTTACCCCTAGCATCAGATATACTAGGGGTATATACCTTCCTTGCTTAAGCAGGCCCGCCTATGTCAAAAAACACACCAACGTCAGAAAACACGACAGCGACAACCACTGTTGATCCTTTTGCCGACCGAGAGTCGAAAAATTACGATAACCCAGTACCAAGCCGAGAGTTCATTATTTCGTTTCTAACAGACGCGAATATTCCGATGAACCGCAACGATCTATTCGAAGCTTTGGGTCTGGCTGGAGAGGAACAATATGAAGGGCTGCGTCGTCGTTTACGTGCAATGGAGCGTGATGGACAGCTTATCTTTACTCGTCGTCAGTGCTACGCATTGCCTGAGAAGATGGAACTGATCAAAGGCTATGTGATTGGTCATAAAGACGGTCATGGTTGGGTTCGCCCAGACGGCAGTGTGGGTAAAGACAATGATATCGTGCTGCCGCATCATCAGATGAAAACCATCATGCACGGTGATTACGTATTGGTTCAGCCTACTGACAACAGTAAGCGTGGCCGTCGTGAAGGTCGCTTGGTTCGTGTGCTTGAAGAGCGTAAAACGCCACTTGTTGGTCGCTTCTTCCTAGAGTACGGCCATTCTTACGTTGTTGCTGATGATTCGCGTATTAGTCACGACATCCAGATCCCTACTGAGCATAAAGGCGGTGCTCGAATGGGTAATGTGGTTGTGATTGAGATTACGGATCGCGGTGGTCGTTCTCGTAACATGATGGGTAAAGTAACCGAAGTTCTTGGTGAAAACATGGCTCCGGGTATGGAAACGCAGATTGCGATCCGTACTCACCAGATCCCACAAGAGTGGCCTGAAGCGGTAGATAAACAAATTGAAAACCTAGGTGAGCATGTTCCTGAAGAAGCAAAAGAAGGGCGTGTAGACCTGCGTAAACTGCCATTAGTTACCATTGATGGTGAAGATGCGCGTGACTTCGATGATGCGGTTTACTGTGAAGCGAAGAAAGGCGGAGGCTGGCGTCTATGGGTAGCGATTGCTGACGTAAGTTATTACGTTCGTCCAGATACAGCGCTAGACAAAGAAGCGATTAACCGTGGTAACTCGGTATACTTCCCGTCACAAGTTGTACCAATGCTGCCTGAAGTGCTTTCTAACGGCTTATGTTCTTTGAACCCTCAAGTCGACCGCTTATGTATGGTGTGTGAGATGACTATCTCAGACAAAGGTAAGCTGTCGGGTTACAAACACTACGAAGCGGTAATGAACTCTCATGCTCGTCTTACTTACAACAAAGTAGGCGCGATCTTAGATGGTAATGAAGAGCTTCGTGAGCGTTACGAGCCAGAAGTACCGCATCTTGAAGAACTGCACAAGATGTACAAAGTGCTTAAGAAAACGCGTGATGAGCGTGGCGCGATTGAGTTTGAAACGGTAGAAACCAAATTTATCTTCAATGCGGATCGTAAGATCGACCGTATTGAACCGGTAATCCGTAACGATGCACACAAGATCATCGAAGAGTGTATGATTCTGGCGAACATCGCATCGGCATCTTACGTAGAGAAAGCGAAAGAGCCTGCTCTGTACCGTGTTCACGAAACTCCGGGCGAAGAGCGCTTAATGGGCTTCAAGAGCTTCTTAAGTGAATTAGGTTTAACACTGGAAGGTGGCCTGTCACCATCTCCAGTAGACTACGCACAACTGATGCAGCAGATTAACGAGCGTGAAGACCGTGAGTTAATCCAAACCATGCTGTTACGTTCAATGAAGCAAGCGGTCTACAACGCGGATAACGCGGGTCACTTTGGTTTAGCCCTTAAACGCTATGCTCACTTTACCTCGCCGATTCGTCGTTACCCTGACTTGCTATTGCACCGTGCGATTAAGTACCTTATTGCGAAAGAAGGCGGTCGTAACAGCGAACGTTGGACGCCAACCGGTGGTTACCACTACACTTTCGATGATATGGACTTCTACGGCGAGCAGTGTTCAATGACTGAGCGTCGTGCTGATGACGCAACGCGTGAAGTAAACGACTGGTTGAAGTGTGAATACATGCAAGACCATGTTGGCGAAGTGATGGATGGCGTAATTGCTAACGTGACTGGTTTTGGCTTCTTTGTTCGTCTAACTGAACTGCACATTGATGGCTTGGTACACATCTCAGCGCTAGCGAATGATTACTACCAATTTGATGCTGTTGGTCAGCGTCTAGTGGGTGAAAGCTCAGGTAATATCTACCGCTTGGGTGATTCGGTTAAAGTGAAGGTTTCTGCGGTTAACTTAGAAACTCGCCAAATCGACTTTGACTTAGAAGACACTGATCGTCAGCCGCGTGGTAAAGGCAAAACAGCCAAGAAGCGTGCAGCAGAAGCGATGAAAAAGGCGAAAAGCAAGAAGCGCTCTGCAGTGAAGAGTAATAAGCCAGGTGTATCAGCGAAGCCTATGGTTGAGCCAACTAAGCGACCTGATGGAAGCAGTGAAGGCCCTGCTAAGAAGAAAAAGCCAGCGAATAAAACCGGTGCTGCGAAAGCTCGCGCAAAGAAAAAGCGTGCTGCAAGCCGTAAGCCAAAGGCTGATAAGTCTTAAGACTGATAAATCTTAAGGTTAATAAGGCGCTCTGCTAATCAGGTTTAGCGCCTAACTGATTTAATTTAGTGCGAGAGTATCAGGCGCAAGACACATACTCTCGAAATGAACAACACAGAGAGGGATGCATCGGCATTGATGTCATTCTTCTCTGAGCAATAAGAGTAATTTGAGACAATGAGTAACGAATTTATTTACGGTATTCACGCGGTGAAAGCCGTACTAGAAAAAGATCCTGCACGTTTTATCGAAGCGTATGTATTGAAAGGTCGCCAAGATGAGCGTCTTCTTCCATTACTGAACCAACTGCAACAGTTTGGTGTGTCGATTCAACAGATGGGTCGTAAGCCGCTGGATGAAAAAGCACAAGGTGCGAATCACCAAGGTCTTATTGCTAAGGTGAAGCCTGCTAAGCAGCTTAATGAAACTCACCTAGACGATATCCTAGCACAGCACGAACAGCCTTTGCTGTTGGTTCTAGATGGCGTAACAGACCCTCATAACCTAGGCGCTTGTCTGCGTAACGCGGATGCCGCAGGTGTTGCTGCTGTTATCGTACCGAAAGATCGCTCTTCGCCGTTAACAGCAACGGTAAGCAAGGTTGCGTGTGGCGCAGCTGAAACGGTTCCTCTCGTTCGCGTAACCAACCTAGCTCGCACAATGCGTGCACTGCAAGAGCAGGGCGTATGGTTTGTGGGTACGGCAGGTGAAGCAACACATGATATCTATCAAGCGAAGCTAACAGGCCCTCTTGCGGTTGTTATGGGGGCTGAAGGTGACGGTATGCGTCGTCTAACGCGTGAAACCTGTGATGACCTAATTAAGATCCCAATGGCAGGCAGCGTGTCGAGCCTAAACGTTTCGGTAGCATCAGGCATCTGTCTGTTCGAAGCGGTACGTCAGCGTCTAGCTCAATAGCGTTAAGCTGAGTCAAAAGGCAAAACGACTTTAAGTCTATGAATTTATTAACGCTCACCACTTGTTGGTGGGCGTTTGTTTTTTGGTGATAGTAGACAGGCGTATTGGTTTGTTGGATGGCTAGATGGCGAAAGAAAAACTGTTTCATTATTCGCCAAATACCACTTGCCAATACAGGGTTCTTTCTATAATATTTGCCGTCCTTAAAACTCGGTCATTTATCTTTAGTTCCTTGCTTCCTCTGGACGACCGGGCCACTCGTGGAAGCTAATAATCCGTAAGGAGCAACCAAATGCGTCATTACGAAATCGTATTCATGGTTCACCCTGATCAAAGCGAGCAAGTTGCTGGCATGATCGAGCGTTACACTGGTTCTATCACTGAAGCTGGCGGTACTATCCACCGTCTAGAAGACTGGGGTCGTCGTCAAATGGCTTACCCAATCAACAAGCTTCACAAAGCTCACTACGTTCTTATGAACGTTGAAGCTGGTCAAGAAGTGATTGACGAGCTAGAAACTGCTTTCCGTTTCAACGATGCAGTTCTACGTAACATGATCATGCGCACTAAAGGCGCTGTGACTGAGCAATCTATTATGCTTAAGCAAAAAGAAGAGCGTGCAGAGCGTGCTCCTCGTCGCGAAGAGCGTACAGAAGCTAAACCAGAAGCAGCTGCTGAGTAATTCTTTTTTGGCTTAACGCCTTAAAAAATTCTCAACTTGTTTTAGGTCATTGATAGTTATTTCGATAATTGTGAAAGACCGCTTTACTAAATTTAAGATCAGGAGATAGCCCATGGCTCGTTTCTTCCGTCGTCGTAAATTCTGCCGTTTCACTGCAGAAGGCGTACAAGAGATTGACTACAAAGACGTAGCAACTCTTAAAAACTACATCACTGAAGCTGGTAAAATCGTACCTAGCCGTATCACTGGTACAAGCGCTAAGTACCAGCGTCAACTAGCTCGCGCTATCAAGCGTTCTCGTTACCTAGCTCTACTACCGTACACTGACAAGCATCAGTAATCGGTAATAGTTAATAATAGTTTAAGAGGACTAAGATAATGCAAGTTATTCTACTTGATAAGATCGGTAACCTAGGTGGCCTTGGCGACCAAGTAAACGTTAAATCTGGTTACGCTCGTAACTTCCTTATCCCACAGGGTAAAGCAGTTATGGCAACTAAAGACAACGTTGCTATGTTCGAAACTCGTCGTGCTGAACTAGAAGCTAAAGTTGCTGAGCAACTAGCTGCTGCTGAAGCTCGTGCAGAGAACGTTAACACTCTAGAAGGCGTTTCAATCGCTTCTAAAGCTGGTGACGAAGGTAAACTATTCGGTTCTATCGGTACTCGTGACATCGCTGACGCTATTACAGCGGCAGGTGTTGCAGTAGCTAAGAGCGAAGTACGCCTACCTGAAGGCGCTCTACGTAACATCGGCGAATTCGAAGTAAGCATCCAACTTCACTCTGAAGTTTTTGCTACTGCGAAAATCGCTATCGTTGCAGCTGAGTAATTTCAGTACCAAGACGAATTCTTTCTTTTGAAAGTTTTAAACACCAGCTTCGGCTGGTGTTTTTTTATGTCTGGAATATAGGAAAGTACAAGGGAGGGCTACAGTAGGTAAAAAGCTTACGGTGATCCATAAGCTGTTATTGCTGAACAAGCCGTTCTGAAGGTTAGAGGTGGCCTAAGATTAGAACTGGAAGAGCAAGTTGATAGATAGAACAGAGTCTTCTTTGCTTAACCCTTCAGGCACTTTATCGTGGTACTGGCGAGAGTGAGCGATCTTCAGCGCGATATTGTCAGTAATATCGTTGATGGCTTCGAGTTCAGTATCAAACTTTAGGTTACTGTGACCAGATACAAGCGTCACGTCGGCCTTGAGCTGCAAATTCTTCAACACCTGCCATGACGTATTCACGTTGCCACGGAAAATTGCTTCTTCAACAATCTCTGGGAAGATGATGTCATCGTCGTCTAATTCATCAAGGTTTGGCTCTTGGTAACGAAAACCCGGTCCCACTTCGACTTCCAACACAAACTCTTCGGTATTTGAAAACTGGTAACCCAGACCACTCGAAATTGTGTAGTCCTTAAAGTAAGCACTGTATCGCGAGTCGACCCCTTTAAAACTGCCGTAAAGGTAGGTTTTAGGACTTAACTTGTAGTCACTCTGAGCTGAGTAAGTCGATTGCCTTTTATCCTCTTCGCCATCTTTGTAGAGGTTGTAGTATTTCCATTCACCACTGGTTCTATGACGGCCAGCCGTGTACTCACCGTTAAGGCGTGCGTTAAGCGATCGTGAATCAGAATTACCAGTATGCGACTGATATCCAAATTCGACTTCCGTTTTTAGCGGGCTCGGCAGTTCTGTATCACTAGTATCACTCGGTGCGATATCCATATCTTTTTCTTCAGGTGTTGGTGCAACGACGATCGGCTCAGCAGTAGGTTCTGGTACTACTATAGAGTCGAGGATTGCATCAACAGAGGCTTTAGCATCATCCGCTAAGGCCATCGGAGCGCTCAGGAGACCAGTGCTTAGAAGACCAGTGCTCAGAGCCAATAATTTGGACACGCATACCTCTAGTTATACAGTGAGTGAATGGCAGGATCGTAATGCTACCCTTGGTTAATTCCGTCAGCAATAGGTAAATTCTTCCTGAAGAATAAAACAAACTCATAGGATCGGATTACAAACGGATGTTCTTGGGTATAATGAACGATCATTATTAGTTATTGAGTGTAGTCATAGTGGATACCAAAAGTCAGAAATCAGCCAACGATCAGGTGGACGCCATCAAGGTCCCGCCACATTCATTAGAAGCTGAGCAATCTGTTATTGGCGGTTTGTTATTGGATAACGAACGCTGGGATACGGTTGCCGAAAAGGTTGTGGCCAAAGACTTTTATAGCCGTCCTCACCGTCTGATCTTTGAAGCGGTAAAGGATATCCTTGAAGAAAGTTCTCCTCTGGATCTTATTACACTCTCTGAACATTTAGAGCTGCGTGAGCAACTTGAAGATGTGGGTGGCTTTGCTTACCTAGCTGACCTAGCGAAAAACACACCAAGTGCCGCAAACATCAATGCGTATGCGGATATCGTGGCGCAACGTGCACTTGTTCGTAGCCTGATTGGTGTCGCGAATGAGATTGCTGATTCTGGTTATGACCCTCAAGGTCGTACATCGGAAGAACTTGTTGATCTGGCTGAGAGTAAAGTCTTCGCGATTGCTGAAGGCCGTGCAAGTGAAAACGAAGGTCCACAAAACGTTGATAGCATTCTAGAGAAGACACTAGAACGTATCGAGATCCTGTACAAAACGCCGCAAGATGGTGTGACAGGTGTCGATACGGGTTTCAACGACCTCAATAAGAAAACAGCAGGTCTACAAGGCTCTGACTTAATTATTGTTGCTGCTCGTCCATCTATGGGTAAAACCACGTTTGCGATGAACTTGTGTGAAAACGCAGCGATGAAGCAAGACAAACCGGTTTTAATCTTCTCGCTAGAGATGCCAGCCGAACAGCTGATGATGCGTATGCTTGCGTCACTTTCTCGCGTAGACCAAACCAAGATTCGTACTGGTCAGTTAGACGATGAAGATTGGGCTCGTATCTCGTCGAGTATGGGTATTCTTATGGATAAGAAGAATATGTATATCGATGACAGCTCGGGTCTAACGCCAACTGAAGTACGTTCTCGTGCTCGACGTATTGCTCGTGAACACGATGGTATCTCTATGATCATGATAGATTACCTTCAATTAATGCGTGTACCTTCGTTATCTGATAACCGTACGCTTGAAATCGCCGAGATTTCTCGCTCATTGAAAGCGCTGGCAAAAGAGCTCAACGTTCCGGTTGTGGCACTTTCTCAGCTTAACCGTTCCCTAGAGCAACGTGCTGATAAGCGCCCAGTTAACTCGGACTTGCGTGAATCAGGTTCGATTGAGCAAGATGCCGATTTGATCATGTTCATCTATCGTGATGAGGTTTATAACCCAGATAGTTCATTGAAAGGCATCGCTGAGATTATCCTTGGTAAGCAACGTAACGGTCCGATCGGTTCGGTTCGTCTTACGTTCCAAGGTCAACACTCCCGATTTGATAACTATGCAGGCCCTGCATTTGATGATGAGTAATCGCTAATGACTTACATGAAAGCGGCGACGGCGAGCATTGACTTAAACGCGCTCGAACATAACCTGAACCAGATAAAGTCGAAGGCTCCTCAGTGCAAGGTCATGTCTGTTGTGAAAGCCAATGGCTACGGACACGGCTTACTGCATATCGCCAAGCATTCAAAAAGCTCTGATGCTTTTGGTGTAGCGCGTATTGAAGAAGCGTTACAACTTCGTGCTGGTGGCATTGTTAAACCTATTTTGTTGCTGGAAGGATTTTACTCTTCGGGCGATTTGCCAATCTTGGTGACCAACAACATTCAGACTGTAGTGCATTGTGAAGAGCAATTAAGCGCGCTAGAGAATGCGGATTTGGAAACCCCCGTTGTGGTATGGCTAAAAGTCGACAGTGGTATGCACCGATTAGGTGTTCGCCCTGAACAGTATCAGAACTTTGTTGAGCGTTTGCATCAATGTGCGAATGTTGCCAAACCTCTACGTTACATGAGCCACTTCGGTTGTGCTGATGAACTGGATAGAGCAACCACTGTTGAACAGACAGAGCTTTTCTTGTCTCTTACAGAAGGTTGTGAAGGAGAGCGTTCACTTGCTGCCTCGGCGGGTTTACTCGCTTGGCCAGACAGCCATCTTGATTGGGTTCGTCCGGGAATCATCTCTTACGGTGTTTCTCCGTTTGTGGATAAATCAGCGCAAGAGCTTGGTTTTTTGCCTGTGATGACCCTGACCTCACACCTAATTGCAGTTCGCGATGTGAAAGCCGGTGAAAGTGTGGGTTATGGCGGAAACTGGACCAGTGAACGTGATACCAAGGTTGGTGTTATCGCGATTGGTTATGGTGATGGTTATCCTCGCACTGCACCTAATGGCACTCCAGTGTTCGTTAACGGTCGAAAAGTACCGATCGCAGGACGTGTATCAATGGACATGCTAACGGTTGACCTAGGCCCTGATGCGGCAGATAAAGTCGGCGATGAAGCGACTCTGTGGGGTAAAGATTTACCTTCTGAAGAAGTGGCTGAACATATCGGCACTATCGCTTACGAGTTAGTCACTAAGCTGACTTCGCGTGTTGCGATGGAGTATGTGAAGTAATCATGGATCTTGAAAAGTAAATTATGTTCAAGCGAACGACTCGAAACTGGCTAATGTCTGTAATGACATTACTCGGTGTCAGCTTTTCTTCTTCCGCTGCGAGTGAAGAAAAAGATTCAGCCTTTGTCCCTTTCTACTTCAGCACCGAAACCATGGGTAACACCTTTGGGGTTGCGGGTGTCGCAAAGGGTGTTTGGCAACCTCAAGCCGCTCTGTTTGGTATGGCACTCTATTCAGACAAAGACAGTTACGTCGGTTTTCTATCGGCTTTTAACTATGCCTTGTCTGAGAACGTATTGTTTAGCACTCAGATGTATCAAGCGCGCTTCAACGACAATCCTTATTACATAGGCTCTCAAGGCGATAACGATTCATCTATCGATGACAAAACCATTGCCGATGGCTTAGAGCAAAACTATCAGTTTGAGTTTAAGTATTTGCTACCTTGGGGCAACGTTGCAGAACACGGCTTACTCGGCGCTTTTCAGCCAATCAAAGATGTGAGCTTTGCTTCGCCAGTCGAATCGGGTGTCAGTTCGATTCTATTTACGCCTTTTTATACTGCTCGTGAGTTGGAAGGTTTAAATAATACCGAGGAGGCGACAGGCTTTAGTTTGGCGTTTGATTGGGATAACCGTGATAACACACGTAATCCAACCAGAGGCTCTCACACTAACCTTGAGTTCACAACAGGCGCAGAGAGTTGGTCTAACGATGATTTGTGGCTCAAGTGGACCTTCCAAAATAGCCAGTACTTTGCTTTAGGTCCTTTAGGGGACTTATTCGATCAACAAGTTTTAGCATTCGATTTCTATACGGCTGACACGCCAACGTGGGATAACTGCTCTGGGCAAGATTGTGCTCGCCCGCCAGAAACGGAGCAAGCTCGACTTGGTGGCTTGTATCGTTTACGTGGTTATACCGGAGGTCGTTATCACGGTCGCTCTGCAGTCCATTACTCTGCTGAGTACCGAGTACTTCCAGATTGGCAACCACTTGGTGATATCCCACTGATTAACTACTACGACTTGCCTTGGTGGCAATGGGTAGCGTTTGCTGAATTAGGGCGCGTTGCGGATGAGTACGACATCAAAACACTGCACTCAGACATGAAATGGAGCTTAGGTGGCGCGGTGCGTTTCCAAGTGGAAGGCATTGTTGTACGTGCTGAGTTGGCTCGAGGTGGTGACGAAGGGACCTTTAGGGTCATGATAAACCAGCCTTTCTAAGCCTATCTAAACTAAGCAAAGCTTTAGCCGTTAAATTTTTCTTATTGTTAAAGGGTGATACATAATCGTGTCACCCTTTTTTGTTTCTTATCATTATGTTTATTAAGAGCTTATTACTCTTGGGTTGTTATGATTACTCACCTTGAATAGTCGCAATCACAGTACGGCTGCCACCACAATCTCGGTGTTCTCCTAAGTAAATGCCCTGCCATGTTCCTAAAGCTAAACGACCATTGCTAATTGGTATTGTCACACTGGTGCCAAGTGTCGATGCTTTAATGTGGGCAGGCATGTCATCATCGCCTTCATCGGTGTGTCTGTAGTAGGGCGCTCGCTCGGGAACAAACTTATTGAAGTGCGACTCCATATCAGTACGGACGGTAGGATCTGCGTTCTCGTTTAATGTGAGGCTGGCTGAGGTATGTTGGATAAAAAGATGTAATAAACCAACAGATAAAGAATTGATATCGTGTATCTGTTGTTCAATTTCATCAGTAATGAGATGAAATCCACGCTTTCGTGCATTTAGGTGTATAGTCTTCTGAATCCACATACGCCATCCTTTATAATGTATTTGGAAAAAAAGTGGTTTAACGCTATCTTTTGAACTTGAATTTATCAGGTATCGCTCACATTTAATTATGTTAGAGCTAGAGTCAGTACCGATTCTTGTATCAGGAAATCTAATCCTGATTTATCTCAAGGTACAGCTCTTCATATGCGGCATAATACGTCGTGAAAAAAAATTACAAAGAATCTTTCAGTGGTGATGCGGTTTGGTCATCACAGAAAAATATAAACTTTCGCCTAATCGGGGGTTCTATTCATCACCCAGGTGACGTTTAGAATAAAACCTACAGTAACATCGGGATAGATACCATGTTGAAAAATATCAACCCAACGCATACACAAGCGTGGAAAGCTCTAACTGCACATTTTGAGTCTGCTCAAGATATGGATATGAAAGAACTGTTTGCTCAAGATGCAAAGCGTTTCGAGAGCTTTTCTACTCGTTTCGGTTCTGACATCTTAGTGGATTACTCTAAGAACCTTATCGATGCTGAAACTATGCAGCACCTATTTGCTCTTGCGAACGAGACTGAAGTTAAGTCTGCAATCGAAGCAATGTTCGGTGGTGATGCAATCAACAAGACTGAAGGTCGTTCAGTACTTCACACAGCTCTACGTAACCGTAGCGACAACCCAGTAATGGTTGATGGCAAAGACGTAATGCCAGCAGTGAATGCAGTACTAGCAAAAATGGAACTGTTTACACACCGCATCGTTTCTGGAGAGTGGAAAGGTTACACTGGTAAAGAGATCACTGATGTAGTTAACATCGGTATCGGCGGTTCGGACCTTGGTCCATACATGGTGACTGAAGCTCTAACGCCATACAAAACTCGTCTAAACATGCACTTCGTTTCTAACGTAGATGGCACTCACATTGTTGAGACACTTAAGCCTCTGAACCCAGAAACAACGCTATTCTTAGTGGCATCTAAAACATTCACGACTCAAGAAACAATGACTAACGCGCACTCTGCTCGTGATTGGTTCTTGGCTGAAGCGGGTGATAACGCACACGTAGCTAAACACTTCGCAGCACTATCAACTAACGCAACTGCGGTCGCTGAGTTTGGTATTGATACTGACAACATGTTCGAATTCTGGGACTGGGTTGGTGGTCGTTACTCACTATGGTCTGCAATCGGTCTTTCTATCTCACTATCTGTTGGCTTCGATAACTTCGTAGAGCTGCTAGAAGGTGCTCACGAGATGGATAACCACTTTGCTTCAACTGAGTTTGAAAGCAACATTCCAGTAATCCTTGCGCTTATCGGTATTTGGTACAACAACTTCCACGGCGCTGAGTCAGAAGCAATTCTTCCTTACGATCAATACATGCACCGTTTTGCTGCTTACTTCCAGCAAGGCAACATGGAATCGAACGGTAAGTTTGTTGACCGTGAAGGCAACCCAGTAGAGTACCAAACAGGTCCTATCATCTGGGGCGAACCTGGTACAAACGGCCAGCACGCGTTCTACCAACTGATTCACCAAGGCACTAAGCTGATCCCATCAGACTTCATCGCGCCTGCTATCAGTCACAACCCAGCATCTGATCACCACCAGAAGCTAATGTCTAACTTCTTTGCTCAAACTGAAGCTCTCGCTTTCGGTAAGACAAAAGAAACAGTAGAAGCTGAATTCCTAGCTGCGGGCAAAACAGCTGAAGAAGTGGCTGAGCTAGTACCTTTCAAAGTATTTGAAGGTAACCGCCCTACGAACTCAATTCTTGTTAAGCAAATCAATCCTCGCTCTTTAGGTAACCTAATCGCGATGTACGAGCACAAGATCTTCGTTCAAGGCGTTATCTGGAACATCTTCAGCTTCGACCAATGGGGTGTAGAACTTGGTAAGCAACTAGCAAACCAAATTCTTCCAGAGCTTGCTGATGATGGTCAAGTAACGTCTCACGACAGCTCAACGAACGGTCTAATCAACGCATTTAAAGCGCTTAAAGCTTAATTGAGTTGATAGCACCAAAAAAACGCCAACCTTCGGGTTGGCGTTTTTGTATCTGTAGAGCAAGCAATGGTTAAATCGCAGGTAATAAAAAAGGCTGGCATTATGCCAACCTTCTTTGATTTGATACTCAGTACTGCTAGAAATAAACAGCTGTTATTCGAAACAGATCTCGATGAAAGCATTACCCCATTGAGATGAGAAAGGCATGATGATGATTGCCCCATCACACTTGTGACGAATCGTATGACCTTTACCGGAAACCACGATTGGTGTTGCCATATCGAAGTCAAAACCGCTTTCCGCAAGAATACGTTTTGCACCGCCAGTCACCATGTTAGTGATTTCACCCACCATATCGGTCACTTCTTCGTTGAGGCCGTTTGGTCGTTCACCGAGCATGTTTTCCATGATTTCGAGAGCGAGACCTTCATCAAAGGTGATCGACATTGAGCCACGAGATTGTGTACCAACCATACCAATTAGGCCGGATACATCACCACGAGCGATTTCATCTTTCTTAACTCTCGGTTTTTGTGGCTTCAATTCTAAAGAAGCCATCGTTTTTAATACGTTCATCAAAGAAGCTAAAAACGGGTTTACAAATTCAGCGCGCATAATGTTCTTCTATAATCTTATTCTTTCATCTCAGAGGAGCAAGATTGGCAAATGCCATGCGATTCAATGACATGATTCGTCAATTGAAAGCCATGCTTCTCAGCGTTACTGGCGAGTAGGGTGACAAGCGCATCGTCTTGTAGTTCTATCACAGTGCCACATTTATCGCAGATCAGTAGTTGGGAGAAATGTTTGTTGGCATTGCAAGAACAGCAGCATATGAAGCTATTGGTTGACTCAACTCGGTGAATGAAACCTTGTTCCAACAAGAAATCCAAAGCGCGATAAACTGTAGGAGGCTTGGCCTGTGGTTCACTGACTTTCAACTGCTCTAATAATTCATAAGCACTGGAGGCTTTCTTATTAGAGAGGATGAGCTCAAACACTCGCTTTCTTTGAGGTGTTAATCTAACGCCTCGCGATGCGCATATCCCTTCAACTTGCTCTATTAATGTGTGGTCCAAATTTTTCACCATTCAATCGGACATCCCTAATCAAACCTTATTTCTAGGTTACTACGTTTTGGGAGCCAATGATTTCTATTAAAGTCAGGTACAGAGCGTATTGTGACCCACGACTTTGAATAAGACAAGGTAACTCAAAATGACAGTGTGACTCAAGGCATAACTGATTAATGAGGTTGAATTAGAGATCTGGTGAATAGGTTTATAAAAAAGTATGAGGTAAAGTTCATATAGCACAAATAGGGCATAGCATTTACAATAGCCGACCTTGCTTTTGCTGGGTATTCCAGCATATTTTTTTGACTCGCTACTAGGGTACTTTGCCATGACACATTCATGTAGGTTGTCTGTCGCTCCAATGCTCGATTGGACTCACTTTTAAGTAATACCAGTAGTTAAAAGCAAGTCATACGTACTATGTCCGTACTAGTTTAGTTTTTCCTTTAACTTTTAACTGACCTTTAGCCGGAATTGCGTAATGCTTTCCTAAATGCAAATCTAGTATGAGGTCAAATTGCTCAGGATTATCTTGGTAAGATTTAAACTGGTGAGGATACAAATCTATTTCAAGTACTTGTAAAGGGGTTAAAGTCACTCTGGTTTTTAATTCGTTAGGTGATAGATAGCCTAAACTATTTCGAACAAAAACTCCCCGTAACAAAAGGTTTGATTCCCCTTCGTTGCATAGTATTACTTTCCCTTTAGTCTTATTTTTCCCAAGAAAAGTTCGTTCAACCTCATAAGTCACGAAAGTTGTGTTTTTAAGCTTGTTTAACATTGATGTGAAAATCACTGCAAAGATAGCGGCGGTGAAGGACATTAAAGTAGCTATGTTGATTATTTCTTGGCGTTCCTTTTGGACGTTCTTCACTTTATCTTCATAGGTTGCAGTAAATCCATTCAATAGGCTTTCCATTTCTCTGTCTTCTATCGCCATGTATTCATAAGCGCAGTACATAAAAGATAGTGTTAAGCTGAAGCATATAAACGATCCAACCATCATCGTAGACGAGCTAGGCCTTGGTGCTTTGTTTCTGATCTTTCTTCTCAAGTTTCTGAACATTTTTACAATTACATCCTTTGCCCTGACCAAACCACCTCACCGATGATCTCGAAGTCATTGCCTTTAATCTCTTCTTTTCCAAGTTCCCATGCTTCATAAGCACTATTGTCACTGACCACCTTGATTCCGTTTGGTAGAAATTGAAGTCTCTTCACCATCAGTCGATTGTCATATCTGAATACGTAAATCCCATCAGTAGAAAAACCATCAACGCGGTTCACCATTACGATGCTCTGGTTTTTAAGAGTAGGAATCATGCTGTCACCACGGACAGGCATTAAGAAAACGTTGTTTGGATTAAAGCCAAGCTCTTGTCTAATGAATCGCTCACTAAAAACCATCGCGCTAGATTCTTCTTCTTTTTCAACAAGCGCACCATGCCCAGCACTTACCTCAATATCGAAGAACTTCAATTCCAAATAGCCTTTTGGAGTCAATGAGCCACTTTTTGCGATCTCGTTCGCTTTTAGAAAAATATCTTCAGGAATTTTCCCACGCATTCTCCACGTTTGAATGGTTGATGCTGAAACCCCTAAAGCTTTTGATAAATCAGTGTTTTTTGAGGTTTTGGTTAACTTCTTAAGTTCAGATATTTGTTCGTCTACGATGCTCATTGAATGCTCCAGTGTGCTCAAAGGTGTTGCAATGTATAAATTATGATCCAATAATGTCTCATGACGACATTGAGACATTCTTGAGTTAATTATAGTTGCTCTTAGTTAACTCACCATAATTGCATAGGTGATTTATGAACACAAACTTCGCATTACTCGCTAGATTTGAAAGCCCTACTGTAGAACTTAAACAAGTCAGCCAAGAGTTTTTTGGTATCACCCCTAAGACGGCAGAGCAAAGAGCGAAAGCTTGTGACTTTCCCGTTCCTACTTTCAAGTTGCGTGATTCAGAGCGCAGCCCGTCGTTAATCAAGATAGAAGACCTAGCTGCTTATATTGATGAACGTCATTCAGTAGCTAAGTGTGATTGGCTATCGGTAAACGGGTAGGAGGATTGAGCATGAATAATGTAGCGACTCCGATTCACAGCGTTAACGTAGACCTTTCTCACTCGAGTGAAGCCAGAGAGCTTTTCATGATTATCAAAGGTCGCTTGTCTTGTTTAAGCGAGTCTTCACCTGAGTTTGAATTTTTATACCCGATTTATAACCAGTTCCTAGAAGCCACCATTTTATTGGAAAGCTTGGAGGAATAGACATGCAGGTTTCTGACCCGATCCACTTACCTTGTCCCGATATGCTCGGCATGGTTGACCCAAAACCGGAACTACGCGAACGCTCTATTCATTTGATAGAGCAGTTACGTGAAAAACATGGTTTGTCGAAGCGTTCAAAGCGCAAAGCTAGACCGATGAATTACGTTTGCACAAATCATTCGTGTACGGGGCTGTAATGAACGAACAAGCGATGATAGCCGCACTTGCTAACATGGAAGCTAAAAGTGACGCAGGGGAACTCACTCGTTACTCTGCGTTCACTAAACGCTTCTTTCCTCGCTTGCCTAAAATCGTGCGTAACGATGTGAAGCGCAAAATAGCCAAGCGTAAACAACGCCAAAACCCTACCAAAGAAAATCTGATACTAGCGGCAGAAGATGCCGTTAAATTTGGGCTGAAAAGAGCGCACTTCATTGAAGACAAATTCCCGTTTGTTGATAGTCGCGCCAAGACTCGAACTCAACCGTTAAGCCACGATATTTTGATGCGTGATGATGCCGTTAGTGAACTAGCAAAAAAGTTCGCTGATAAGTGTGCGTTACTGCTTACCGAAGAAAGCCAACCCGAAGTATTCAAAAGCTTTTTAGATGCGATAGAGCATGTTTACCAATTGCAGGAGGCTGAACTAAAAACGATTCATGTTAATGCGCCACAAGTGAACCTTAAAAAACGCGACAAGAAACCGGAAGAGTTAGAACAAGACCTACAGGTAGCCGTACTCAAGATGCAATCTGAATCTTGGATAGAGGGACGCTTGTTACACCTCCGAGCGCAGTACATTGAGTACTCACAAATCACGCTTGAGCGAGTTGGTGAGGGAAAACATCAGTCACCGGTGATCAGTGCGTTGTCATTTGCCAACTGGAAACAGAAACAGCGTGACGCTAAAGCATTCCTTGAAACGATGGCCGTGATGAATAACGAGACGGGCGATTCTTTTAATCTTGAGGATGTGGTTAAGCGAACGACCGCGAACCCAGAAAATCGTCGTATTGAAATGATGGTGCGTTCTCGCGGGTTTGAAGAGTTGGCTCAAGACTTAGGTTATACCGCGCTTTTTATTACTTGGACGTTGCCGAGTAAATATCACCGAGTCTCTAAAAAGTGGAATGGTGCGAGTATCAAAGATGGTCACCAAGTTCTCATGCAGCAATGGGCGTTAGGCCGAGCGCTAATAGCCAAAGAAGAGATTCATTACTTTGGTTTTCGAGTGGCTGAACCACACAAAGACGCGACCAGTCATGCTCACTACTTTCTGTTTTGCTCGCCTGACGACAAAGACTTCATTATCGAAACCTTAAAGGTGTGCGCTATCTCTGAGGATAAGCACGAACTAGGTTCTGATATTTCACCTCGTTTTGATGTGAAAGAGGCTGATCCGAAAAAGGGCGGGGCGACTGCCTACATTGCTAAATATGTATCGAAGAACATTAACGGTAAGCACATGCCAGAAAACGAGGGTGAAGAATCTGCCTATCGTGCTCGTGCTTGGGCTTCCACTCATCGAATCCGCCAGTTTCAGCAATTTGGTGGTAAGCCTGTTTCCCTTTGGCGAAATCTACGCAGGGCAAAACCGGAACAGACCATGATAGACCCAAAGCTCGAAGAACTGCGCCAAGCGGCAGATTCTTCGAAGTGGTCGCTGTTCTGCCAATTGGCTGACAGTGCAAAAGTGGCCTACCAAACAAAACAAAACCAATACGGTGAAACAACCAAAAAGGTGATCGGCTTTTCTTGGCTCGGTCGTCTTATCGAAACATCTAGCGAGTGCTATTCGCTCGTTAAGAAAAAAGACGTGAAGCGTCTTCAAGAGGCGCGGAGCGTCTCACCTTGGAGCACTGAAAATAACTGTAACTCTCCCTTAGTTGAACATCTTCAACGCGTGACCGGATGGAGCGTAGAGGGAGTCCAATGCTTAATCTCACCGCTAATGCGGGGGGCTAAAGTCCAAATCGATAAATACACGAATATCAGTTTTAGAAACAATCGTCTGATTGTGTATTAAACCATTGCCAACGATGTGAATCAGGGGCTAAACACTAAACAACGTCGTGAGACAGAGGATTGAAATGAAAATACTATCGCTTGAAGAGTGCCAGCGAGATTTAGCCGCTTTGGACGCGGCTGACAAACTAACCAGCAACATGAAAGTGGAAATTGACCGCTTTAAAGAAATGGATACCAGTAAGCTCATGAAAAAAGCCATGGGAATGTTGATGGGTGGCAACTTATCACTGGAGGCGTTAGGGCTTCCCGTCAATCTATTTGAGCAATTAGAGCAACTCGAAAAACTCAATGGAGTGGCGCGCAATAAGTACCGTGCTATCGTCGTGGCCAACCAAGAGCAACTTGGTGATGTCGAAAGCATCGAGGTGAACCATGGCTAAATATGAAAACCCTGTTCGTGGGTATATCGCCTGTCCTGTTTGCCAGTCTACCGCCACCACTCACCAAGTGGGTGAGGGTCAATTGATCGCCTCTGGTGAGCCACCAAAAAACAGCCGTAACATTGGGCTGATGTATTACCGTTGCCCTGAGTGCGGTAACAGTTCGAATAGCAAAAAGGTTACGGAGTTCATCAAAGCGAATTCCGTTGCTGAGTTAACCGAACTTAAACCGAACCCAACCGAGAAAGGTTCGGTTATTGAATCGGATTTGATAACCGAGCCTAACCCTATCGATGTAATTGAATTAACCGAATCGGTGCAAATGGATGAAGTCAGTAAAGACGTGGTTTCCAACCGAGAAGTAACCGAAACGATAGCAGATGAAAAAACAGAAAAGACCCTAAATAAATTCCCCTTTAAACGAGTAATCACGGGGTTAGCGTCGGTTATCTTTATCATTTGGGCGGTGTCTCAACTGCTACCGAAAGCCCCAACCGAACAACCGCAAGGGGGTGAGCATGGAGCAAGCTAACGAAGCCTTACCAGGTGAACAAGTTGAACAAGTTGAACTGGATGATTGGGGGGATTTTGGCTCCGTTATTCATCAACTTGAAGAACAAGAGAAAACCGAGAACGATTCGGTTGGCTTAACCGAGCCAGCCGAAACGGTAACCGAAGATAAAACTGAAGCTATGGCGGGCTTGCTGAATATTTTGTTTGCCTTAAGCGAGCAAGCGACCTCCATCATTTCGGGAGTTGAATTTGAGTTTGACGGTAAAGGTAAGCAAGCGGTGATGGATGCGGCTGAGCCTGTCTTTGCAAAACACGGTAGTACGCTTATGGGCGTGTTTGGGGATTACATCGAAGAGGCCACCTTATTGCTTGCGGTTCTTGGTTTGATTTATGCCTCTAAAAAGCAATTGCTCATGTTGCAGCAATCAAAGGAGGTGGACGGTGAAAAAACCGAAGCCCCTAGCCCTACCGAACCCCGTTAACTCGAACCCGTCACATGATGCCGAGCACACCATTTATGTGGCGGGAACAGGAGGAGGTAAAACCTCAGCCGTTAAGCATTTGGGGCTAGTCCCTAAAACGGCTCAAGCGGTCTTTTTTGACCCCTACACCAACTACGCAGGGAGTAAATTTCAAGGCCAAATGTGCCACGGCACTTCATCACGCTTAACCTTTGTCAAAACGCTCATTATGGCGCGTCGTCGCGGTGGCTCGTTTAAGCTGGCCTACATTCCAGCAAATGGGGCAACGGCCGACGAATTAGAGTTCTTTGCGTCGGTGGTGTGGTCGGTGGGTAACGGTCGGGCTAGCCAGCTCTATACCGTTATCGAAGAATTGGCGTCATGTGTAGAAACCTCGGGCAAGCTTCGAGGTCGTGCGGGTGAGCTTTTGCGCGGAGGTCGTCAATACGGTCTGGTGGTGCATACGGTGTTTCAACGAGGGCAAGAAGTACCCAAAACCGTGACTGAACAATCAAGTGTTTGGTGGGTAGGCGCGGTTAACTCAATGAGTGATGCTCACTGGATAGCGGATAAACGTGGGTTGGATGTGAATATCGTGGCGGGGCTAAAGTCTGCCAAGGTAAATAAAGAACGCATTGGTAAACCGATAGCCGAATACTTATTGATTGGTGATGGTATCGGCAATATCGAGCACAAAGCATTTAACTGTCAGTCCGGCTCAAAGCTTAATTTAAACTACCGTTAATCGACCTTTTTAACCTATAGGTTACCCGTTCAACCTATAGGTTACTCTCCCTTCCTTTTTTAACCTCACTCCTATTTGATAAACGCTCAATTTGATTATTCACAATCCAACGTCGAGAGACAGGGGAACTCATGAAAGCTCAACATAAAAACATGTTGATTGCTGTAGTACTGACCTTACTGGTGATTGCCATCATCAATAACGTATCAACGCTAGAAGCAGTCAAAGAACTCATTAACGGCAAGCGTGGCTGGTTTTAAGGAGAGTTAAACATGTCAGTAAAACCAATCAAACTTAATTCCATGGTCGGTGCTGCTTGGGGGCAAAAAGGTACGTTACCTATCCCTGTTGGTCCTACTTATCAAGAACTGGTATTAGAGACCAATGCCGAAGCTGCCGATATCGAGCGTTTGTCTATCACGCTTAATGCAGAAGAAATCTATGTCTTAACGGGCAGTGAGATTTTGATGCTTGAGCGTTACAAACAACGCGCTCATACAACAGGCCACTACGTGATCCCATTTAGTGATATTTCCGCACGTACTAAAAATGGTGTTCGTTACACGGGACTGGTGACGGAAGCGGGTGACAACATTCACTTAGATATCCAGTTCAAAGCGAAAGCCAGTGGCGACCCGCTATCGATTCAAGTCCATGCGTGGGTGACGAATGCGCAACCTGCACGAATCATCGTGCCAATGGTTAAGCGTGAAACCATGCCAGCGAACGCGGCAGGGGTGAACGAATTCACAAGCCTAGTATCAAGCCCATTGATTAGTTTACGTCGTGCGCACTTTATGCACACGGGTATCACTAAACTTGAAGTTGAGCGCGACTTTGTCAAAGAGTATGAAGCCAACAAGTTTATCAATGAAGCGAACGCCAAGCGTAACGAACGTACACCTCAAGCGGGTTACTTTCACTTCGATCCTATTGTGCGTGGTTTTTCTATCGATGAGCTATTTCCAACACAGCACAGCTCTAACTTGAAGTTCTCAGTAACAACGAGTGACGTAGCTGGCTCAATCCCTATTTTGGTTGAATCGGTGAAAGTGGTTCGCCCTGAAATGCTCGCGGGTCGAAGCTAAGGAGCCGATATGAGCTTTTTTGATGACCTCTTAGAGTTTGGGGGCGGTGCGCTTGATAGCGTGGGTGAAAATGCCGATTGGCTGTTTGGTGATGATGACAATTCATCTAACCCAAACACTACCCAGCAACCTAACGCGCCCGTTGTTGATAATAACGGCAACGCTGTTACAACCCCTCAAGGCTCACTTGTAGCGAAAGATAACACCCTGCTTTATATCGGAGGTGGTATTGCTGCGCTGTTAGTGCTGGTTCTGCTTGTTGTCATGCTGAAAGGTAAATAGTTATGCCATTACTTTTCATTGGTTTAGGTGGTCTTGGTCTTGGTTCTGCGCTTGGGTTTGGTGTGAGTCAGGGTATCAATAAGGCTCTGACTGCTACCGCGTTGATTGCCTTGTTATACCTTGCCTACAAATCGGGAGTGTTTCGCTAATGCTAGGTTCATTAACGTCTTTAACGGGTGGCGGTGGCTTGACGGGCGGGTCTTCGGGTCCAGCAAAATCAGGTAACACGTCTAACACCACAAATAACAGTGGCTTTACTGCTGGCGCAATGAATTTTGGCAGCAACAACGGCATACCGTGGTGGGGAATTGCGCTTGTTGCTCTGATTGCGCTGTATGTTCTCACTCGAAAGTAACTTAATTCCTGAAACTTGGGGCAATGCCAAGCCGAGGCTATGTAAAGCCCTTGGTGATTACCTCAAACAAGCAGAAATTGAAGTTCAAGAGGGGCGAGAGTCCCTTTATCGAGTGGAAGATACCTACATGTTACTACGCGGTGAGCAATCACAATCAGGCTCTAAGGAGTTGGTGGTGGTTGCGTTAGCGGGTGATATGGCCGCGGGTACGCTCAGTGCCATTAATCACGGTAAAGCGAATGGGTTTGACTCCATTCGCGCCCACTTTAGCAAACGCGGAGCCTATCGCTATATTCAGCGTAAATTACGATTGCCTGTTCGAGAGATTGAAACTCACAAGAATGAGCATGTATTACAGATAAGGTTTGATGATATGGGCGGGAAAAGTAGCTCAAAGAGTGATGCGAAAACCGTCACTACAACCACAAACAAAAGCAATAGCCAAGGTATCGGTGGCGATAACAATGGCTTTGCGCTGTCAGGGATAGAAAACTCTGACATTAATTTAAGCATGACTGACCATGGCGCAATGGCGGTTGCAGGTCGAACGGCAGAAGAAGCGTTTAAATTCGGAACTGACGCATTAGATTTTTCAGCGGATACCGTTGATGCTTCTTTGGGCTTTGGTGAGAAAGCGTTAGACGGAGCGTTCAGTTTTGGTGAGAGCGCATTGGATGCAAATGCAAATCTTAGCGAGCACGCGATAGATTCCATTAAATCCATGGCAGGCCAACAAACGGAAACGACCAAAGCTGCACTTGCCATAGCAGGAGCAGCAAAAGCGCGAGAGCAAACGGGTGAGAACGAAAGCAATAACGAGTTACTGAAAAATGTGTCTCTTATGGTCGGGATTCTCGTCTCGGTATTAACGATGGCTTATATGTTCGCGGGGCGTAAACAATGAAGCAACTGCATACCTTAAATACTGGCGAAGCCATTAAATTTAACGCAGGTCAGGCTGGTAAGTACCTCATCATGCGTGAGGCCAGTAATACCGTCATGTTGCGCGGTGATGCTCTGCGACCTGTAGAAATTGAACGTGGTGACACGGTTGATATCACTCGTTTTGATGAGCTTGAACTTTTTAATCACAAAGCGGATGCCGTGACGGTTGAATATCAAATCGCAGATGTTCCAATCATCACCAAAGCGCAAAAAATTGATATCAGTAATTCGGTAGCGATTAGCGAGATTTTAACGCCAATTACCGTTGATAAAGTTCTATCCCCGATAAAGGTGGGCGAAGTCCAAACCGAGGTAAAAACACGCATTCAAAATGACGTCCTCAAGGTGGAAAAGCTTGCTGATATGTACACCTTGCAAAAGGTCGGCAGTGGGTTATTGGACTTAACAAGCGATGAGCAAATTATTGATGGGAAAGCTGGGCGTAAAGGGCTCTTTATTCAGGCTTCTACCGACAATGCCAGTCCCGTGTTGGTGCAAGGCTTAATTGATCTTACAGCTGGCGGTCATACATTAATTCAAACGGATGCCATCGTGACACTGCAAGGTGCCATAGGCGATAGCGTCAAAGTAGGGGAGTTTATCTAATGTTCCAACTTTCAAACCCACCCCAAGCTTCTTCGAGTTCGGGCTCAGTTGGGGAAGTCGGGGCTAATGTCTTGGCCTGTATTCCTCTAAGTGCTCAAGATGGCGGGAGTGCGTCCGGTTTCGTGACCATCTTAAATAACCTTTATGACGATCCTGAGCGTAGTCATAACGCGGCTCTGTATCATCGAAATGAAAGCATTAATGGTGAGTGGGGTCGAAGAATGCAATTAAAGTCAGCAGTCGATTTGATAACGAAAGCGGAGCCTTATGATTCTGTATCGTTAATGATGTCGGTCACGCTCAAAGGGAAGATAAATCTTGATGCGTCGACGGCTGCGAAGGTGAGCGCGTTAGATACTCCTATTTCTTGCGTAATCGGAATTAAGACTCAAGCCGCCCCATCATATAGAGGCGCGTATTGCAGTGTGACAGCTGCGTACTCTTCGAGTGATTCGTCATTGGTCTTTGGTGGCTCGTCTGATGTTGTTCTTAATGTTCAAGCGGGCGATGTAGCCAGTATTGCTGAATCAGAACTTCAAATTTCTTTCGATGTGGAAGATATGACTAATGATGTGATGGTTTACTTGGAAGAGGCACCTGCAACGTTAGAAAACTTGTTTGGGCTTATCCATATCAAAAAGGCGTGGATTGCTGAGGAACCCGTTTATCCGGTGCCTGATTAACAAGGGGTTGGTGGTAATGAATATTAAGTATTGGCTAGTACTGCTTTTCCTGATCCTGTTTTGGGGGTACCTAATGAAAAAAGACAAGATAATCAAAATAGTGAGTGGCTTTGCTCTATCAGCTAGAAGTGAGATGCGCATGGTGGGTGTGCGCGGCGATTTAAAGCGAGTCGTTCGCCGCGCTATTGAGCTAACCCCGTTTGATTTTGGCATTACGTCAGGTAAGCGCACCGCAGAGGAACAGAACGTTCTATTCAAACAAGGCGCAAGCCAGTTAGACGGATACAACAAAAAAAGCCGTCACCAATCAGGCTGCGCGGTTGATTTTGTGGTGTATGACGAAAACGGCAAAGTGACGTGGGGCTTTAGTTATTACGAACAAGTGAGTTGGGCATTCAAACAGGCAGCGGATGAGTTAGGTATTCCGATTGTATGGGGCGGTGATTGGGTCAGCTTTAAAGATGGTCCTCATATCGAACTCGATAAAGCACATTACTCATAATAGGTGGCGTACCTGACGCCTACACCATCAAGTATTTAAGGAAGAGAAAATTACTATGAAAAGCTTATTAGAAAAAATCGGAATCGACCTTGACCAACCATCCACAAAAAAGGGTTTAGCGTTACTTGGCGCGGGGGCTGCTTTGGTAGCTGGTCACCCTGAACTTATCACCGCGAGCGTATCGGCAGACGGTGTTCAATTCGGTGGCATTATTGGCGCAAGTGCTCCAATAGTATTTGGCCTATGGGAAACCCTGCGTAATGAGTTTAAGTAAATGGCAGAGTATCAAACAATAATTGTTGCCGTTGTTAGTGCATTGTCTAGTGGGGTTGGTGTAGGCATCACACTCAAAACTGATGTTAAGTGGCTGCGCTTGATGATGGAAAAGATGGACGAGCGTTTGACTCGACTTGAAAGTAAAAGCCCTAATTTATAGGGCTTTTTTGAACAGTAATATAATTTTTGGTTAAATCTTTGAGTTTGGAGGTTATCAGCTTAAAAACGCCCAAAGCTCACTACTTACTACTAAAAGAATAAGGCTAGAAAATACGATAATGAAGAGCCATTTGATGCCTAACAATTCATTGAATGAAAAGTTACTCTTATTGTTACGATCAAAGTTGTCTCGTCGCATTGTGTATGAGCTAAGTCTACTAAAAAGCTCACCGAGTATATGGACTGTGAACCATGAACTATGTTCTAGTTTCAAATCGTTTATATAGAAGCTATCTAACCGTTTGACTTCAGGTAACTCTTTTACCGCGAGTACATTTATAGAATCAAGTTCAATCCCATGCTCAGTTTCTAAAGTTTTTAGACTTTTTAGATGTGAATCTAAAGTCTCAACACTTTCGAGGTGCTCTGGAGTTAGTTGAAACTCGGCTTTATTATGGTGAAACCAATGCCCATTTTTGTAGATATTAACCGAACTATCAATTCCATTCTCAGTGTATTTAACTATGTATTTGCTTAAGCTCGAAATGACAAACTCTTTACCATCTGGCTTTTCATCAAAGACTCGCCAAGGTTTAAGTGTTGCTATGTAGCCATTTCTTAAAGTTTCAAAAACAGGCATCCAGCCTTTGGTTCTTTTCTTCGTTACATATTTGCCGTTATTGGTTGAGAGGACAACTTTCACAGGTACTTTGTTTACTAAGTGGTTAATGTTAACTTTATAGTGGCTGCACCCATAAAAGGAAACGGGTTTGTAACTCCTAGTTATAGTTTCGAACGGCTGTAAAACTAGTGGGTCATCATTTAAATCTTCTAGCTCTATGTAGCAATTATTTCCGATAGAAATGCAAATACCAAAGATAGCTTCAGATTTATCTTTCAGGTTTTGAAGGGTTACATGGCTTGGATAGTGGTCATTGTAAAATGCACTGCTACTAAAAGAAGTCGAACCTATAATTTTAATAGAGCGTTTTAGTCGATATTGAGCCACTGCAAACCATACACCTAGAGCTGCGACAACTAGACTAAGTAAGGCTCCCACTACAGATACAAGGATGCTCAGGATGGTCAGTGTTGTTCCATCTAGTTTACTAAGCTCTTCAATAGCTTGAATCAATTTATCCATTAGTTGTGTCATTTAACTTATTTTAAGGGATAGCATATCAAGTGTGGTCATTAAAGCCAGTTTTCATAACTGATTCATATGCTTCATAATTGAGCCTTGTTATGTAACTTATGCGGAAATAATTGAGTATACACTTGCCACAAGATATTCAAGTTTCGGTGTCCTGTTACTTGGGCTACTTCTTCAATGGAGTAACCTTTCTCAAAAAGTCTGCTCGCTCCCTCTCTTCGTAAGTCGTGATATCTCAAATCCTCTATACCTAACTCGTTTCTCACTCGCTGAAACCCTGCGCTAACGCTTCGTGAGTTGTATGGAAAAATAAGCTCACCTTTGTTTGGTTGTTTTAGTGCGATCTCAAATGACTCGCCAAGTAACGGAACAATCATGTGATTGCCCTCTTTCTTCCTTGGGTCTTTTCTATCTCTAACGAGTATCGTCTTATGTTCTTGGTTGAGGTCTTCCCAACGTAGCTTGCAGACTTCGCCAATTCGCATGCAAGTGAGAATGCTGAACTCAAGAATGTCGGTGAATGGTATTCGAGTTTTGCCGTTTGGCCGGAATGACTCACGTTGCTCTAATCCAAGCTTTAAGCGCTTTAGTTCTTCGGAAGTTGGGCGGCGTGTTCGTTTCTGGCTTTTACCGATTAGCCCCATATCAATGAGAACCGGAACTGCTTCATCAAATATCTGGAAGTTGGCGGCAATATTGAAAACAGGTTTCGCTTTCTTCATGACAGAGCGGAGGTAAGCAACATCGTGATAGACAGTTGCACCGCCAGCCCCTCCACCTTTTCGGTTTTTACAGTGTTGGATTAAGTCGCTAGTTCTTAGCTTGTCGCTTTCAACCTTGGATATGTCGCAGTCACGAAGAAGCTTGATAACGTATTGCTTCGTTCGCCCTGTTTTATCCCATAAATCAGGCTCTTCCATAAACTTGTCCAGAAGTACGTACAGCGGTACGGATTTCTGTCCGGATTCGTCAGGGTTTTCTAGCTCCAGAACCCGCTTGTTTGCATAGGTTCTAGCGAGTTCTTTTTTCCTGAATGTTTTCGATTCCCTGTGTATAATCGCCGAATTCTTTTTGACTACAATGTCCACTGTGAAGCGTGATTCACCGCTTTTTAGTGTTCTTTTTTTAATGCTAAATGATGCCATTCGTCCTACTCCATCGATACGTACTATATGCGTACTGAAAGGGTGAGTTTGGGGCAACTCTAGCAAATTGCTGTATATATATACAGTATATAGATTTCGAGTAACACCTTATGAAACCTGACAATACTAGTAAATACGCGGCTAACCGCTTATCCGTTGCACCCATGCTCGATTGGACTGACCGCCACTGTCGTTACTTTCACCGTTTGCTTTCTCAGCAGACTCTTCTGTACACGGAAATGGTAACAACGGGCGCGATCTTACATGGTAAGGGCGACTTCCTAGAATATAACGAGCAAGAACATCCCCTTGCACTTCAACTCGGTGGTTCAAACCCGGTTGATCTTGCGGCTTGTGCGAAACTTGCTGGTGAGCGTGGTTACGATGAAGTGAACCTTAACGTAGGTTGTCCTTCAGACCGAGTTCAGAATGGTCGCTTTGGTGCTTGCCTAATGGCTGAGCCTGAGCTGGTGGCAGATTGTGTGTCGGCGATGAAAGAAGTCACTGATATTCCAATTACCGTGAAAACGCGTATCGGTATCGATGACCAAGACTCTTATGAGTTTTTAACTAAGTTTGTTTCGACGGTGTCTGAAAAAGGCGGTTGTGAGCAATTTACTATCCATGCGCGTAAAGCGTGGTTGAGTGGTCTTAGCCCGAAAGAGAACCGTGAGATCCCACCGCTAGATTACGATCGTGCATATCAAATCAAGAAAGACTTTTCTGATCTGGTGATTGCTGTGAATGGTGGGATTACTACTCTTGAGCAAACTAAAGAACATTTGCAACACCTTGATGGCGTGATGATCGGTCGTGAGGCTTACCATAGCCCGTTTATCTTGGCTGAAGTCGATCAGCAGATCTTTGGTTTAGACACACCAATCAAGAAGCGCTCACAAGTGGTTGAAGAAATGTACCCGTACATCGAACGTGAACTTTCAAATGGCGCAAGCTTAGGACATATCTCTCGTCATATGCTTGGTTTGTTCCAAAGCATGCCGGGCGCAAGACAATGGCGTCGCTACATCAGTGAAAACGCACATAAGAAAGGTGCAGGTATCGAAGTCATGCAGACGGCATTGGCTAAGATCCCTAAAGAGCTAAATGTTTAATCTCCCTCTAAGTTAAAAACTTAAGGTTAAATTCGCCATTAGAGGCTAAATTTACCACCGTAAGTTTCTAAAAAGCCATGCATGAAGATGTGTGGCTTTTTATTTATATGATAAGTAAGGTTTTTATTGGTTTGGCATACTTGGTATGGAAGCTGCAATGTTAGAAAGTAGGAAAGATAGGTCATTAACTCATTAGGGAGACCATTATGTTTGAATTAATCTTTGTTCTTATTTTCGTTGCAACTCTACTTGTCACTGGTATTACGTTTATGACGGTATTGGCTGCAACCGGAGTGGCGTTATTAGTCATGTTGGTCTTAGGTATGATGGGCGTCGTGTTTAAGTTACTGCCTTGGTTGATCGTGATTGCAATCGGTGTGTGGTTTTTCAAAAACTTTGTACACAGTTCTAATCAGAGACGTTACTAAGGTCATCGTGCCGTCAAATCTTTACTCGTCAGCGGTTTATCGTTTTAGAATTTAAGATGTGTGGTAGAATTTTCCCCAATAATCTATGAATGTGCATACAATTAGCACTACGATATGGAATTGGAGCTATCTCAAATGAATAAAATGCCATTAATTGCTTTAGTGGGAATGCTATCTTTAAGTTCAGCAGTGTCTGCTGCCGAAGAGTTTTCTTACACGGCTAAAGTCGGTGCCGATATGTGGTGGGGAAGTACAAAGCTAAACGAAGTTAGACAAGATGACGACTCTAACTCACCTTCGTTGTATTTCGCATTTGAGCATAATGCCCCAATGCTCCCAAATGCTAGCTTCCGTTATACCTCTATTGATGCGGACTCGTTGGCTTTTGATAAATACGACTACACGTTTTACTACACACTGTTAGAGCACAAGCTGATGAACTTCGATGCTGGTGTGACGTTTACTCAATACTCAAACTCTAATTACATTGAGCCAAAAGCAACAGGTGCGAAAACATCGACGTTTGATGAGTTCACGTGGAGCTTCTACGGTAACGCAGAGATCAATGTGCCGGACACCAACTTCGATATCATTGGTACGATGGAGTTCGGTGATAGCAGTGGTATTAAGAGCACAGACTTGATGGCGGGTGTTCAGTACCGAATCCCTGTATCAGAATCTGAAATTGCCCTGCGTGGTGGTTACCGTGTTATCGATTTAGATTCGGATGAGTTCTTTAGCTCAGAACTAGGCAAGAGCTTTGTCATGGTCGATGGTTGGTTTGCTGGTGCTGAAGTGCGCTTCTAGGCCATACAAAGCAAATTTAGAACGAATTTTAAGAACGCCACTTTATTAAGTGGCGTTTTTTTATATCTATTGGTTACTTGGGTATATATCTTTCTGGAATTAGTTAGCACATTCATCACTTTCGACCATCCTTATTACAGAGAGCTAATTTGCGTCTATTCTTATAAGGTCTATGTAGTGAGGTCAAAGCAAGGGATGGAATATGACACTCAATGAATTACGAAATTTATATAGAGAAAACATGCTGGTTGAAGCCATCATAGAGCCCTCAATTCAAGAAGGGTCTTGGGTTGTGGAGTTTCGTCATATGGGCGGTGGCTTTGTTCTGCTTACTGATGTTCATGGTGAAGAGTGTCATTACGCGGATTTAGACCTAGCATCTAAGTCGGCAATGGCGGTTGGCTTTCAGCAAGTACGCATTGAAAACCAGTAAGACAATTTGCGTTTCAATCGGTTTTTACTTCCAAAAAGTTATAAAACATACTTTTCTATTCTTTCTTGTTATTAAAAGGAGTGGTTAATCTATCGTCACGCAATGATTAGGGATGTCGTGACCATGTCTTTAAATAAGAAAGAGTCTTCACAAAATAATAATGCACAGTCTGGGGCTAATGAGCTACCTGGGCTAGCAGCACCACTTAATGACCAACAATTGGGTCATCTTCAGCAAACTGTTTCTGAACTGTCTTCACAGCAACTGGCATGGGTCAGTGGTTACCTTTGGGGAGTGAGCCAAGCTCAGCCTGTCGGTGCTGCTGCGCCAATCGCTCAAGCGGCCGCTGCAGTAGCGGCTAAGCCTGCGGGTAAGCTTAGCATTATCTTCGCTTCTCAAACTGGTAATGCTAAAGGTGTCGCTGAATCGCTCGAGGCAGAAGCTAAAGCCTTGGGAATCGCGGTCGAGCTTTTCGATGCGAGTGATTATAAAGGTAAGAACTTAGCCAAAGAGACTCACGTCATTTTCGTCGCTTCAACCAATGGTGAGGGCGAAGCCCCTGATAACGCGATTGAGTTGCATGAATTCCTTCAATCGAAGAAAGCGCCAAAATTATCAAACCTACAATACGGTGTGATTGGTTTAGGTGACTCAAGCTATGAGTTCTTCTGCCAAACGGCTAAAGACTTCGATAACTTCCTCGCTAAGCTTGGTGCGAAATCGTTTGTCGATCGCCTTGATTGTGATGTTGATTACGAAGAGTTAGCAACGGAATGGCGCGCTAAAGCGTTATCACAAGTTCAAGAAACGCTATCGACAGGTGCTGAGGCTGATATCGTTCAGTTACCAGTAGGCCAAGCAGCTGCCGGCCATTCGCAATACACCAAACAAAATCCATATACAGCGACACTATTAACCAGTCAAAAGATCACGGGTCGTGACTCGGGTAAAGATGTTCGTCATATCGAGATCGATCTTGATGAATCTGGCATTACCTACCAACCCGGCGATGCGCTAGGCGTATGGTATGAAAACAGCTCAGAACTCGCGAATCAGATTCTTTCTAAGGTTGGGTTATCGGGTATCGAAAGTGTCGATGTCGATGGTAACAATCTATCTATCCATAGTGCGTTAGTGAGTAAATTTGAGATTACCACTTCAAACCCTCAACTTGTGACTAAGTTTGCTGAGTTATCGGGCAGCAAGAAGTTAATCAAGCTGGTGGAAGATAAAGACAAGCTTCGTGAATATGCGGGTAATACACAAATCATCGATGTACTCGCTGAAAAGAAAACCAAGCTATCGGCTGATGAGTTAATTGGCCTGTTACGTAAGCTGACTCCACGCCTCTATTCTATTGCATCAAGCCAAGCCGAAGTAGATGAAGAAGTTCACTTAACGGTTGGTCTGGTTGAATACCAAAAAGGTGAAGAGTCTCGCTTAGGTGGAGCATCAAGCTTCTTGGCTCAGCGCCTTGAAGAAGGTGGAGAAGTGAAGGTGTTTGTAGAGAACAACAATAACTTCAAGCTACCACAAGACGACAATACACCAATCATCATGGTCGGCCCGGGTACAGGTATCGCACCTTTCCGCAGTTTTGTTCAAGAGCGTGAAAACAATGATGCTGAAGGCAAAAGCTGGTTGTTCTTTGGTGACCGTACCTTTACTCAAGATTTCTTATACCAAGTTGAATGGCAAAAGTACCTCAAGTCTGGCGCGTTAACTAAGCTAGATGTTGCCTTTAGCCGTGACCAAAAAGAAAAGGTTTATGTTCAAGACCGTTTAATCGAACAAGCAGAGCAGGTTTGGCAATGGCTTCAAGAAGGCGCGTACCTCTATGTCTGTGGCGATGCGACTCGAATGGCTAAAGATGTCCATGAAGCGTTAGTTACAATTGCGGAAAAACATGGCAATCAGAACCGCGAACAAGCTGAACAATATATTAATGATTTACGTAAAGCGAAACGTTACCAAAGGGATGTGTACTAATGAGCAAGCAAGTAATAGAGCAAGAAGTGCTAGGTCAAGTACTTGGACCTTTGGCTGACAATGAGCGTCTTAAGCGTGAAAGTAATAACCTACGCGGTACGATTGAACAAGATCTCCAAGACCGTATAACAGGTGGCTTTACTGCTGATAACTTTCAGTTGATTCGTTTCCACGGTATGTATCAACAAGACGACCGTGATATTCGCAACGAACGTACCAAGCAAAAGCTCGAACCTTTACATAACGTCATGCTGCGTGCGCGTATGCCGGGTGGCATCATTACCCCTAAGCAGTGGTTGGCGATTGATAAGTTCGCAGACGAAAGCACCTCTTACGGTTCAATTCGTCTAACAACACGTCAAACGTTTCAGTTCCACGGTGTGTTGAAGCCGAACATTAAGTTGATGCACCAAACGCTCAATAACATTGGCATTGATTCCATTGCGACAGCGGGTGATGTAAACCGAAATGTTCTGTGTACGACAAACCCAGTTGAATCTGAACTTCATCAAGAAGCTTACGAGTGGGCGAAAAAGATCAGTGAACATCTATTACCGAAGACTCGTGCTTATGCAGAAATCTGGTTAGATGGTGAAAAACTAGAAACAACGGATGAAGAACCTATCCTAGGTAGCAACTACCTACCGCGTAAGTTCAAGACGACAGTTGTCATTCCTCCACAGAATGACGTAGATGTTCATGCTAATGATCTTAACTTTGTTGCAATTGCTGAAGACGGAAAGCTGGTGGGCTTTAACGTGTTAGTCGGTGGCGGCCTTGCTATGACACACGGTGATACCTCTACTTATGCACGTAAAGCTGACGACTTTGGTTTTGTGCCATTAGATAAAACGTTAGATGTAGCAGCTGCGGTGGTAACGACTCAGCGTGACTGGGGTAACCGTTCAAACCGTAAGAATGCAAAAACCAAATACACACTAGACCGTGTTGGTATTGATGTATTCAAAGCAGAAGTAGAAAAGCGTGCAGGCGTAGAATTTTCTGAAAGCCGACCTTATGAGTTTACTGGCCGTGGTGATCGCATTGGTTGGGCGGAAGGCATTGATGGTAAGCACCACTTAGCGTTATTCATCGAGAATGGTCGTTTACTTGATTTTCCGGGTAAAGCTCTGAAAACAGGTGTTGCTGAAATAGCGAAGATCCACAAAGGTGACTTCCGCATGACTGCAAACCAAAACCTAATTGTTGCGGGTGTGTCGACGAGTCAAAAGGCCAAGATTGAAAAACTGGCGCGTCAATATGGCTTGATGGACGATGCTGTTTCAGAGCAACGTAAAAACTCAATGGCGTGTGTGGCTTTCCCAACATGTCCTTTAGCAATGGCAGAAGCTGAGCGCTTTCTTCCTGAGTTCGTAACGGATGTTGAAGACATTCTGAAAAAACATGGATTACCAGAAGAAGATAACATCATCCTTCGAATCACAGGTTGTCCAAACGGTTGTGGTCGTGCAATGTTGGCTGAACTTGGTTTAGTGGGTAAGGCTCCGGGGCGTTACAACATGCACCTAGGTGGCAACAAGGCCGGAACTCGTATCCCTAAGATGTATAAAGAGAACATCACATCAGCTCAGATCTTAGAAGAGATTGATGCGCTGGTGGGACGTTGGGCTACAGAACGCAGCGACAATGAAGGGTTCGGTGATTTTACAATCCGAGCAGGCATCATCGAAGAGGTGATCATTTCCAAGAGGGATCTGCATGCATAATTCTGTCGCTTCAAAATTGAAGTTAGCAGAGCTACTCGCATTGACTAAGACGGAGCAAATACTTCGTCTTGGGCAAATTAATGCTGAGTTGGAACAGCTAACAGCATTAGAAAGAGTTAAATGGGCATTAGAAAACTTGGAAGGATCACATGTTGTGTCTTCAAGTTTCGGCATTCAAGCCGCGTTAATGCTGCACTTAGTGACTCAAGCAAAACCAGATATTCCGGTTATTCTGACGGACACAGGGTATCTATTTCCGGAGACCTATCGCTTTATCGATGAGTTAAGTAAGAAGTTGACTCTAAACCTTCAAGTCTTTCGCGCCCAACAGAGCCCTAATTGGCAAGAAGCGCAATATGGAAAACTTTGGGATCAAGGTATAGAAGGGATAGAGAAGTACAACAAGCTTAATAAAGTTGAACCGATGAGAAGAGCGTTAGATGAGCTCGAGGCTGGGACATGGTTTTCCGGTTTAAGAAGAGAGCAATCTCAATCGCGTGCAAATTTGCCAATCTTATCTATCCAAAATGGTGTGTTTAAATTTTTGCCGGTAATCGATTGGACGAATAAAGATGTTCACTATTACCTAGAAGAGCATGGTCTAGGTTATCACCCGCTTCGAGAGCAGGGTTACCTTTCTGTTGGAGATACACATACAACTAAGAAGTGGGAACCGGGTATGACTGAAGAGGAAACTCGTTTTAATGGGCTGAAACGAGAATGTGGTCTCCATGAAGATGATGGAGAGCAATATGGTTCTGGGATTTAGACTCATTGCTATTTAAAAAGCTGCCATTAGGCAGCTTTTTTAGTTTCTAGGGGATAAACTAGAGTGATTGTGGATAAGTCTGTGGTTATTGTGTAGTTACTTTGTAGTTAAAGTTGCATAAATAAGGCTTTGAGTGTTTATTCGTCATGTAATCGCTATTTTTGCATTTTTCTTTAATAAACACTTGCCAATGTGAGGAACATCTCTATAATGCCGCCTCACTGACACGGCAGACGCCACAAGGCTTCAGCGCAGAATGTTAGTTAGGCAACTAGCTTTAAGCGATAATTCGCTCCTACTTTTAGAAAGTAGAAATTAATTTTCAAAAGTGTTTGACACTGAGAATTAAATCGCTAGAATAGCCGCCTCTTCCGAAGTGATGTAAGTCACAACGAAGAGAAGCTCTTTAACAATTTAAACCTATCAATCTGTGTGGGCACTCGTTGATGAATATCAAAAC
>NZ_JALNTT010000025.1:0-564 GCF_023161695.1 Vibrio sp. 1CM2L | reverse complement strand
AAACATCGACGTAAGCGTAACTGCCGTTGATGATGCGCCAGTGTCTGGTGACCTAGCGTACTCAATCGACGAAGACGGTTCGATTCGTCTAAGCCAAGAGCAACTTTTATCACAAGCATCAGATGTTGAAGGCGACGACCTAACAGCTAGCGACCTTACGGTTGGTGGAGATGCGACGGTTGTAGCTAATGATGACGGCAGCTTCACCATCACGCCAGATGAGAACTTCAATGGTGACATCGATATCAGCTTCGATATCTCAGATGGTACCAATACGGTTCAAGCATCAGCTGACCTAACCGTTAACCCAGTTAATGACCTGCCAGTCCCTCAAGATCAACAATTCAGCGTTGAAGAAGACGGCACGCTCCTCTTTACTGATGCAGACCTGTTAACCGGTGCTACAGACATTGAAGGCGATAACCTAACGGTTGAAGGTGTGACCTACGATGGTGGCGACGGTATCTTGACCGATAACGGTAATGGTACGTACACCTTTGCTCCGAATGAAAACTTCAATGGCGACGTAAACTTCGGCTTTGATGTGTCAGATGGTACCGATAC
>NZ_JALNTT010000012.1:0-57501 GCF_023161695.1 Vibrio sp. 1CM2L | reverse complement strand
TTTATCTAACGATAAAACGTTTTGATATTCATCAACGAGTGCCCACACAGATTGATAGGTTTAAATTGTTAAAGAGCGCTAGCGTTTTGTGATTCACATCTCAGTCGCTAGGGGTGCGTACTATACCTGCACCACTTTGAGAGTCAAGGGTTATTTTCAAACTCTTTTTCTCTACCGATTTCGCTGTGTGACTTTCGTCTCACTCCGTGTCGGTGAGGCGGCATTATAGAGAGATTGAGATGGAGCACAAGGGCTTTTTGAAATAAAAGTTTTGTTCGCCTAAAAAGCCACCAGATCCGCATTTTTCGAATAAAAACTAAACATTTGAGACGTATCACAGCAATACATTGGAAAAATGGAAGCCATGAACGTAAGATTCATGTGTCTATTTTGTTAATGGTAGATGCGTCTATTTCGTTTATTAATATGTAGTATTCCGATATGAACTCAAAAAAATCGATGTTGTTAATTGTCGCACTGGCTGTATTAGGCGGCATTGTTTTCTCTCAGGTAGATATATCGCCTGCAATTACCTTTATCCTTGGTGTCTTGGCTTCCGCTTTTGTTGTTAACTTTTCAAGCACCGACTCAAAATCAGATTCAGAACCTAAGGCTTCAACCAAAACACTTTATGTGGGTAACCTTCCATACAAAGCGAACGAATCACATGTACGTGAATTATTCTCAGAGCATGGTGAAGTATTTGCAGTACGTTTAATGAAAGACAAACGTACTGGTAAAAGAAGAGGCTTTGGATTTGTTGTTATGGCAAGTAATGATGTGAATCATGCAATCTCTGCACTTAACGATAAAGATTACATGCAACGCACTTTAAAAGTACGTGTTGCAAATGATCCTAAACATCCTGAAGCGGACGAATCTGAACTGAGCTAAACCCTAACTGCTTTAACATACTATTTAGTGCACTTTCTTTTTTAGGAAGTGCACTACAAAAAACCTCACGCACTCCCCCTTCTTTATTGATGCTTTCCAAACCCAACAAATCTTGAACCCGTTTAGCTATCGCTTTACCAGAATCTATCAGCACTACACTTTCACCTAGTACTTGTTGAATCTCTGATTTGATCAGTGGGAAATGCGTACACCCTAATACGGCTACATCAATTGTGTTGATCATCGGTTGAAGGATTTGCTGTAACTCTTCAAGGCTAACCTCCTCACCTCTGAGTTTATCTTCGGCCATATCCACCAGCCGAGTAGAACCCAACAGCTCTACTCTTTTATTACTCGAGAAGTTTTTGATGAGCTCGTGTGTGTATTCACGAGTAATCGTCGCGGGAGTCGCAATAAGGCCAACCGCTTTATTTGCCAGTAACGAGGCAGGTTTGATTGCCGGGACAACACCGACAATAGGGATAAGGTTATTAGCGCGAAGTGTAGGCAGGACTATAGTACTGGCCGTATTACAAGCTATCACCACAATATCAATAGCGTGACTCGCCACAAAACTGGCGACGATATTTTGGACTCGCTGAATGAGGACTTGCTGATCGAGCTCACCATATGGGTAAGCCTCGTTATCGAATACATAGATATAGTTGTGATTGGGTAGTAACTGGCTTATCTCTTTATATACAGAGAGACCGCCAACACCAGAATCAAAGACCAATATGTTTTTTTGTATGCTTTCCGACACAACCATTACCTGTAAGAAGTTCCGCAGCAATGATACCCCTTCACTTAGTTTTCGCCAATCATCACTCTATATAATGCAAGCTCGATAGCGTTGATGCACAAAGCGCTCACCCTGCTCTACATTTTCTAGCTCTATCTTAAGCTTTCCTTTAAAGCATGGCGCTGACGTTACTAAGGTATGAAACTCACCATCTTCACCACATGGGTCGACGTGACTTGGCAAACTGTCAATTAGCTCAGGCGTGTATTCTTTCCCGCAATAGGCCATGTCTAATGCATCGCTATCGACTGTGACGAGAAAGGTTTCGATTCCTCTATCTACGATTTCTTGAGCCAGCGCTTGGCTACTCTCTCCCAGTAGAGGAAATACACACTCCCAACCCGCAGGTTCTATATAACTTCTTCGGTAATCAGCAATACCATTGCAAAACATATCGCCGAATGCCACAGCATCAATAGATAAACCCGATCCTTTAAGCGCCGTAACAATCGTACTTTGATAGATCTCATTACTTGGGAAGACTTCCGGCAGCTCAATCGTGATTAATGGCAAACCGACTAATTGCGCCTGCATTCCAACAACCTCGATTGGCGTGACTTGGAAGGGAACCTCATCTCCAACATAGGTCGTATAGAGAGCAACAACTTCATACTCGGTGCTTTCAAGTAGACGTTCTAGGGTTAATGTAGAGTCTTTGCCTGACGACCAACTTATGACGACTTTCTTTTTCATTGATATACCCAATAAGAAAAAACCGCCCGAAGGCGGTTAAGTGATAATTAGAATTGGTAAGCTACACTTACGTAATAGTTACGCTCAGGCGTTTTATAACCTTTAGCTGTTTCATACTCTTCATCAAATAAGTTAGCAACTTTACCTGCAACGGTCACATCATTATCAAAGTGGTAAGACGTTGCAAAATCAAATAAGGAGTACGCATCAAGCTCAGTCGTATTACCTAGATCATCATAACGCTTACCTTGATATAGGTAACTCAAATCGAATCTCCAGTTGCTCAACTCATAAGTAGTGTTCCATTTGCCACTATGCTTCGCTCTACGAGCAAGTTCGTTACCTGTAGATTTGTCTTCGGTATCAAGATAATCGTACGATGCTGAGTGATATAATGGTCCAGTATAAAAAGAGCCGACAACTTCGTACCCTTTGATTTCTGCTTCGCCTATATTCACTTGAGTAAGACCATTACTTGTAATCATCTTCTCTACATCACTCTTGTGTGCAGCGATTCGCAATTCAAGAACGTCAAAGCTACCTTCCAGCGCTACTTCTGCTGTTTTTGATTCTTCCGGCTGTAGATTTGGGTTGCCTGAGTAGCATCCCCATGAACTACACTCTAAAGGCCAATACAGCTCATTAAATGTCGGAGCTTTAAATGCAGTACCATACATACCCACTAGACGAATAAACTCAGTAATCTTGTACCCTGCACCTAATTGATACGTCGTAAAGTTTCCAAATGAACTGTTATCATCCCAACGCAGATTCGCTTCCGCAGACAATTTGCCCATAGATACATCACCACCAGCATAAAGTGCGGTATTATCACGACTATCTTTAGTCATTGATGTAGAGTCATTTTTCACCTTATCTCGATACCAATCGAAACCACCAGTAACCGCTGCGCTATCACTTAATTTGTACTGATTATTCCAAGACACAGAATTACGATTAGTTGTTATAGCACTCGGTGTTGTCCCTTGCCCTGAAGATTCAGCTTCATCTTGGTTGCTTCCAAGTGTTATTACACTATTTAGGGAATCACGCTTGTAATCTCCCACTAGACCCAACGCGTACAACTCGCTGTCAGTTTCGTCAACTCCTCCCCATGGGTTATCAAACTCTACGTCGTGCTTTTGATAATAACCATTCGCTTTCAAGGTCAAGTTTGATGAGACATAAAAGCCGCCATCGATAGTTAGGTATTGAGTACTGTGGCCATCTTTATCAGCATCTATAGGATTAGTGCTTGTAGGTTGGACATTATAACCTTCACTCTGCTGATGTGTTGCTGCCACATTCATCCAACCATTATCGTTAGCAACTGACCCTGATACGTTTACATCATATAGACCAAAACTACCCACTCCCGCTTTAACGGTAGCGGTATTATCAGCACTGCGCGTAGTTATGATATTGACCACACCACTAACAGCATCAGAACCATATACTGCTGCACGAGCACCTCTCAAAACTTCAACTCTCTCTACACCATTCAACGGAATTGAGGCTAAATTGGCGTACCCTAACGTCGCACTACCAATTCGGATGCCATTTACTAATATGAGAGTATTTTTAGTCGAGCGACCACGTATATATAACTCCTGCCCTTGAGCAAGGCCACCTTGATTCGTTACTTGAACCCCTGGTAATCGGCGTAACACCTCAGATAATGAAGTCGCTTGAATAGCATCTATTTCTTGTTTTGTTATAACTTCAACAGGAGCAATAGTGTCGCTCACTTGCTGCTCAAAACGGTTAGCCGTCACCACCATGGTTTCGTCGGCAGATGCTTGTTGGGCGTGTAAATTGGAGATAGGTGAAAGCAGCGATGCTACAGCAACCGCTAAAAGGGATTTGTTCATGTTGTGATCCTAAATCGCGTAAAGTCCTACCAAACCACATCTTATGGTTTGGCCGCTGGCAGGTATTCGGACTCAAGAGCACAACCCTTATGGTTACCTAATATTCGACTTCCCACAAAAAGCTATTTGCAGTGTCTTATGAATACTCGTTCTCTTTTACCGCTGCGCGTCAGTTCTGGATTTACACCAGATTCCCTCTTCAGCCATCTATACATCTAAATGACACCAGCTTGCCGAAGATAGTATTGACCTCTGAATCATTTGTCTAGTCTAAGATTGTTATAAGCTATAGTTTTCATGGTCGATTTACATTGAATGGCTCTCAACACTGGACAAGCGCCTGTGATTGAATAAAATCTGCGCTCTTGATTTAAAAGCACGACAGCAAAAGGCATAACAATGGCGAATTTAGATGTAAACCCGCAACGCTACCAAGAACAACTGGCAGAAAAGACAGAGCGTCTTACAGAAATGTTCTCAGAATATGATGTGCCTGAACTGGAAGTGTATGAATCTCCAGAACAACACTACCGCATGCGTGCTGAGTTCCGCGTGTGGCATGAAGGTGACGATATGTATTACGTCATGTTCAATCAAGAGACTAAAGAAAAATACCGCGTAGACCAGTTCCCTGCAGCTAGCCGTCTTATCAATGACCTAATGCCTCTATTAACAGATGCAATGAAGGACAACCACTCTCTACGCCACAAGCTATTCCAAGTAGATTTCCTTTCTACATTAAGCGGCGAGATTTTGGTGTCACTGCTTTACCACCGTCAATTAGGTGAACAGTGGATTCAAGATGCTAAAGCACTGAAGCAGCAATTGAACGATGAAGGTTTTAACCTAAACCTGATTGGTCGTGCGCGTAAAATGAAAATCGTACTGGACCGCGATTACGTCATTGAAAAGCTAGACGTGAATGGTGATAGCTACATCTACCAGCAAGTAGAGAACAGCTTTACTCAACCAAACGGCAAAGTAGCAGAGAAAATGTTGGAATGGGCTGTCGACTGTACTCAAGACAGCAAAGGCGACTTGCTTGAGCTTTACTGTGGTAACGGTAACTTCTCATTAGCACTGGCACAAAACTTCGAGCGTGTACTGGCAACAGAACTGGCGAAGCCGTCAGTAGAATCTGCGCAATACAACATCGCGGCGAACAACATTGAAAATGTTCAGATCATCCGCATGTCTGCAGAAGATTTTACCGTAGCAATGGAAGGTAAGCGTGAGTTCCGTCGTCTACAGCAAGCGAACATCGATCTTAAGAGCTACAACTGCAACACTATCTTTGTTGATCCACCGCGTTCAGGTATGGATGTTGATACTTGTAAGATGGTTCAAGGCTACGAGCGCATCATGTACATCTCTTGTAACCCTGAAACATTGAAAGAGAACCTAGACATTCTAAGCGAAACACACGATATCACTCGTTTTGCTCTATTTGACCAGTTCCCTTACACCCACCACATGGAAGCGGGTGTGTTCTTAGAGCGCAAAGCATAAATCTCGCTTTCTCGGCCTAAGACAAACAGCAGATACAAAAAAACGAGCCAATTGGCTCGTTTTTTTTCTTTGTAGATTGGTTTAAGCGGTTTTACCGATAAAACCTAGCTTCTTACCTACCCAGGCTAAAAGCAGCATCGCGACTATAATCGCAAAGAAGTTTGAACCTGCATCAGGGTGTTGTGCTTTCACGAAAGCCGAGTGGCCAAATGCACCCACAAAGAAACAAGCTAGACCGACTAGTGGGATATCTTCAGATACTGGGTTAGTTAGATATTCTTGGTAAAGCGCTTGTACAGCCAAAACTAAAGCGATAAGCGGGAAAATAGAGAAGCCCACTTCACTCATTGTTACCCAAGATAACAATGCATCACCACACACACCGGCTACAACAGCAAGTACGAGTGTCTTTCTTTCAGAACCACGGTTTACAGTATTATTTTCATTCGACATTATTCAATCCCGCCTTTTAATCGGTTACGTTCACGTTCTTTACGATACCAAAAAGCTCCTTTGGCCATCATTCGCAATTGCATGATCAAGCGTTCAGCCAATTCATCTCGCTGACGTCGATCTAAATCTAATGCTTCTGCCCCTGAGTTGAAGACTAAGATGACCGAGGCTTCCGCTTGAGTGAAAGCTTCGTCCCTTGTCATGCCAGTCGTTATCAAATATTCGGTTAACTCAGCAGAGAAGTGCTGTATCTCACGAGCTACCGCTGCACGAAACTCAAATGAAGTTCCTGAGCGCTCTCGCAATAACAGTCTGAATACGTTAGGGCTGCTTTCAATGAATTCCATAAAGGTTTCAACCGATGTGCGAATCACACTGCCTTCTTTTACTATGCGTTGTCTAGCTTGACGCATTAACTGGCGCAACAGTAAGCCACCTTCATCAACCATGGTTAAGCCAAGCTCATCCATGTCTTTGAAGTGACGATAAAAGGAAGTCGGTGCTATTCCAGCCTCACGAGCGACTTCTCTCAAGCTTAGATTGGAAAAACTACGATCGGCGCTGAGTTGGCTAAATGCTGCATCGATTAAGCTGCGACGAGTTTTTTCTTTTTGCTGTGCGCGAATGCCCATTGGTTTCATACTTTATCAATTTCTTCTTTTACAGCCTAAACAGGCATGTCTAATACTCTGTTCAATATAACGCGAATCGCTTATTTATATAAGGCACTCTGGTTATATAAGACACTAAACATACCTCTTTGTTCACGTACCGAAGTAAATACGTTCGAAGAAAAAATTTCAATATCCACACTGTCATTTGGAGACATACGACATACCAAATATTATTTTTTCGATAACACTGCGTGATCCCACCGACTCTCTGATGCCCTTTTCATGTACCCGAGAACAGAATCAGTTAAAATCTCGCTAAAGCAATGTTAATCAAATATAACAAGGAAGATATCTATGCCGCACTCCAACCACTTTGATGTAATCGTAATTGGTAGTGGCCCCGGAGGAGAAGGGGCAGCGATGGGATTAACCAAAGCCGGGTTGAACGTTGCAATCATTGAAAAAGAGAGCAGCGTTGGTGGTGGTTGTACTCACTGGGGAACCATTCCTTCAAAAGCACTGCGTCATGCCGTAAGTCGTATTATCGAATTCAACAGTAATCCGCTGTTTTGTCAGAACAACAAAAGCATTCACTCAACGTTTTCCAACATTTTGGGTCATGCCAAATCAGTTATCGACAAGCAGACTCGATTACGTCAAGGCTTCTACGACCGCAACCAGTGCACGTTGGTATTTGGTACTGCACGTTTTATCGATACCAACACTGTCTCGGTAATGCAAAGCGATGGCACTGAAGAACATTACAGTGCAGACAAATTTGTTATCGCGACAGGCTCTCGCCCTTACCAACCAGATAACGTCGACTTCTTGCATGAACGTATCTACGACAGCGACTCGATTCTTTCTCTTAAACACGACCCGCAACACATCATCATCTATGGTGCTGGCGTTATTGGTTGTGAATACGCATCGATTTTCCGCGGTTTGGGTGTAAAAACCGATCTTATCAATACTCGTGACCGTCTGTTGTCATTCCTAGACAATGAAACCTCAGATGCGCTTTCTTACCACTTCTGGAACAGCGGCGTCGTGATTCGCAACGATGAAACCTTTGAGAAAATAGAAGGCACTGATGATGGCGTGATCATTCACTTAGAGTCAGGTAAAAAGATGCGTGCTGATTGCCTGCTGTATGCTAATGGCCGAACGGGTAATACCGATAAACTTAACCTTGGTGCTGTTGGCTTAGAAGCGGACTCGCGTGGTCAAGTATCAGTAAACACCAACTACCAAACCAATGTTGACCATGTTTACGCTGTCGGTGATGTGATTGGCTACCCTAGCCTAGCAAGTGCTGCTTATGACCAAGGTCGATTTGTGGCTCAGGCAATTGTGAAAGGTGAAGCTGAGCGCCACCTTATCGAAGACATTCCAACCGGCATCTACACCATCCCGGAGATCAGCTCTGTTGGTAAAACCGAGCAAGAACTTACTGCAGCTAAAGTACCGTATGAAGTAGGACGTTCTTCATTCAAACACCTAGCTCGAGCTCAAATTGCGGGTAAAGATATTGGTAGCTTAAAGATTCTGTTCCATCGCGAAACCAAAGAGATTTTAGGTATCCACGTGTTTGGTGAGCGTGCCGCTGAAATCATCCATATCGGACAAGCGATTATGGAACAGAAAGGTGAAGCAAATACCATCGAGTACTTTGTGAATACGACCTTTAACTATCCAACGATGGCGGAAGCTTATCGTGTTGCAGCACTCAACGGGCTCAACCGCTTATTCTAGATAAAGAACCAATAGGAGTATTTGACCACCCATAGGCCAAATACATAAACAGCAAGCCATGCGCTTGCTGTTTTTATTTAAGACATTGAATAGTAGGGTATTGAAAGTAATTAGATCATGATGTTCTAAATACCTCTTTACCTGTACAGCCTCATTTATTCTCCACAAAAAGAGCCCTCAGAGCTAAGCGAGAAACTCACCCTTCTTCCACTGAGAAACAAACAACACACCAAGGCCAATTCCGCGCATTGCCATAAAGCTCAGCATCGCTAGCCAAAGTGCATGGTTCTCTAAACCTGATGCTAAGTAGAAAATCGCGAAAAAACTGCAGGTCGCAACAAACATACTATTGCGCATATCCTTGCCCTTGGTTGCTCCAACAAAAATACCATCTAATAAGAAGCACCACATAGACACCAATGGCATTGCGATTAACCACGGTAAATACACCTCAGCTTGGCTCTTCACGTCTGGGATTGTGGTGATCATATTGATTAAACTCGAGCCAGCGAGTGCGAACGCTATGGTCAGTACCAAACAAATATTGAAGCTCCAGAAGAAAGTACCAATCAATGACTGGTTCAGTTCATCTTTGTCTTTCGCGCCTATCGCTTTACCTACCATCGCTTCCATTGCGTAGGCAAAGCCATCCATCCCATAAGAGATGATCATTAAGAAACTCATCAACACGGCATTGGCCGCGACAACATCATCGCCAAAGCTTGCGCCTTGGAAGGTCATGAAAGTGAAAGTCGCTTGTAGACACAATGAACGAAGAAAGATATCGCGATTCAATTTCACGAAACGACTCAAACCTTGGCTGGTTTTCTTAAGCAGAGCCCATGCCGATGGTAACTGTTTCTTCGCCCAGATTCGGTAAACACAAACCAAGCCAAATGTTAGACCGGCATAATCAGCCATAACAGATGCCAATGCTGCACCTTCCACTTGCCATCCTAAGCCGATAACAAAAACGATATCCAAAACGATATTGGTGATATTGGTGATGATCACCATCCACATTGGCGCTTTGGCATTTTGAGTCCCGAGCAGCCAACCTAGAATCACAAAGTTAGTTAGCGCAGCAGGTGCACTCCAGGCACGGATTGAGAAATATTGCTGACCATAGTGCTTAACTTGATCACTGGCGCTACTCAATGAGAAAACTAAATCGGCGACTAGACTGTGTAAAAGCAAAAAGACACCAGCAAACCCTAAGGCCATGGTCACACCTTGCACGAAGACTAAACCAAGTTGCTTGCCATCATTCGCACCATAAGATTGTGCGGCTAGCCCTGTTGTCGACATACGCAGGAAACCGAGCAACCAAAAGGTCACGCTGATCATTGTGCCGCCCAGTGCCACACCACCTAAATACCAAGAGTGCTCGAGGTGACCGATAACCGCCGCATCGACTAAGCCCAGCAGTGGAACAGTAATATTAGAGAGAACCATCGGGATCGCGAGCAACAGCACTTTTTTGTGCATCGCCTGATTGGATAGCGTTTGAAAAATAGTTTGGGGATTAAATAGCTTCACGATCACCTCTTAGATTAGAGGCGATAGTTTAACCTAGTGAGTGGGCTTTCACTATGTTGTGGAATTTTACTTATACCGGCTATGTACTCAATTACTCGAAATACAAAACACCTAGGATTACCATTTCACGAGCACTAACTGTGGCGTTAAACGCTTTTTGACCTGAGAGATCTTACACAATAATCGCTGCCACAATTTCCAACGGTTGCATTGTTGGTCTAGTGGAGAAAACGCTTTTACCCACTGTGCCCATGGCAACCAATTGAGAACGCTGTCTATTGGAGAAGATAGGCCATGCGCATACTTTCCTGAACCAAGTTTTTGCCCCAACGTACTTGAGCTTTTATCTCCAGCTAACACTAAACACGCATGTGCATGAGTAAAATAGCGGCTCAAAGACTGAATGAAGTTCGCCGTCTGCTGTTCATTGCAATCGAGCAGAGCATGTTCACACACCACCATCACCGAGGCTTGTTCTGGAATATTAAGTTCATCCAACCAAGTTAGGTCATCGACAGAACCACACTCCAAGCGATAGCGTTCATTTTTGTGGAACAGGCGTTGGCGCCACACTAGGTTTTCCGTCACATCCAACTCAACCCAATGGCAGCGTCCATTATCTAAACGGTAGAAACGGGTGTCGAGCCCTGCCCCAACATTGATGATCCAAGCATCCGGGTTGTGAGACAAAAATTGTTGAACTTGAGAGTCACAAAGTTGAGTCAGTGTCGCATAAAGGAGTTGCTGTTGGTCAAGCTCACCAGTAAGACATTCAGGTGCGAGCTGGCAACGCTTGCAGGCTTGAGCTGCGATGGGGTCATAAACGAGACCATCATCGGCTAGGCTTTCGCGACTACGAAACCAAAGGTGTTGAACGAGGTTCGTCGGAACTTGGAATTCTTGATGTGCAGACCCTTGTTCAGAAGAAGCCTTTTGAACAGAGGAGCGCGGCTTACGAGTAAGCGGCTTCATTTGAGGTTTGGTTGGGTTTGGCATCATCATCTTCCTTGTATCTCGACAAAGAAGATGATAATGAATATCAATTACAATAACAAGTTATTGAGAATAAATATCAATAAGCTATTTGTACTGACTACATCCAGTCGGTGTTGCGAATAATACCAACCGCAAGTCCTTCAATAGACAAGTGTTGAGATTCTAGATCGACATGGATTGGAGAAAACTCTTCATTTTCAGCATGTAACAGAACCGTTGAACCTTTACGTTCTAGGCGTTTTACCGTTACATCATCATCGACACGAGCCACGACAACCTGACCATCGCGTACATCTTGTGTTTTATGAACAGCTAATAAATCACCATCCATAATACCGATGTCTTTCATACTTTCGCCATTTACACGAAGTAAGAAGTCAGCTTGTGGTTTAAACATGCCTGGATCAACTTGGTAATGCATTTCTACATGCTCTTGAGCCAAGATAGGCTCACCAGCGGCAACCTGACCGATTAATGGTAAACCTTGCTCTTCGTTTGCTGCATCTTCAAGCAAAATACGAATACCGCGAGACGCACCCGGGATAATCTCAATCGCTTCTTTACGAGCAAGAGCTTTCAAATGTTCTTCTGCAGCATTAGCAGAACGGAAGCCTAGTTCACGCGCGATTTCTGCACGTGTCGGTGGCATACCGGAATCCTCGATCTTACCTTTGATAAGGTCAAAGACTTGTTGCTGGCGGGGCGTTAACGGCTTCATGATTCACCTGTCTTTTTATACAGTTGACTGTGAGTATATCCAGTAACTGAACAAAAGCAAAGCAATTGGTTGTTTTTAGTTCATTTTTAGCAAATTACAAAAACAAGATCTCTAGCCACACATAACCTGCGAGTGCCAAACAGATGAAAACCGCTGCCGAACCGACATCTTTCGCCATTCCAGATAACTCATGATGCTCACTGCCGATTCGGTCGACAACCGCTTCAATCGCGGTATTGATTAGCTCGACAACCATCACCAATACCACCGATGAGATCATTAAGATTCGTTCAACTTGGCTTACATCTAGGTAAAATGCCAACGGAATAAGCACGGCCGCCATGAACACTTCTTGTCGAAATGCAGCCTCGTTTTTAAACGAACTCGTAATGCCTTGCCATGAAAAGCCTGCAGCTTTGATGATGCGTTTGAATCCGGTGTTTGATTTTTTGGTCATTTTTAACCCTATACTCAATCAGTCGATGAATGATTTTCCACAAACTTAACGGCAATATGACTATTTCCATTAAAAGGTTAGACCAGTTTCTGGTATTCTTGCATCGATTAAATTTACGCCTAGGCTTATCCCTATTTCACTCATAGGATTTATCCTTTTTATCAGAGAAATAGAGATACGCTTCAGCACATTGAAATAACTATTGAGGCAGTGAACCTATATGTCTTCTGGACAATCTTTTTCACGTTCATTAATGAAGCTACCTTTATCCGTATTGGTAAAGGGCACATCAATTCCTTCAAACCCCGTTGAGGATTTGAACATTGATTTGAGCAAACCGATTGTATACGCCTTACCGTTTCGCTCAAGTGTAGACATTCTTACATTGCAAAAACATGCACTTGAATTAGGCCTACCTGATCCGTTGAGCAAGCTTGAAATCAACGGCAAATCACTGCAACGCTACGTTTTCATCTCTTCTCGCAAAACTCTGCTGCAAGACGATGATTATGTACCAAGCTCTTCAATTGAAGTGTTCTCTGAATTGCTTTCACTGCACGCTGACGACTCTGAACTCGATGTTCAAGTTATCCCTGCTACAGTGCTGTGGGGACGCAAACCTGGTAAAGAGAATAACCAGAAGCCTTACCTACAGGCAATGAACGGCTTAGAGAAATCGAAAGCTGTATTGCTAGCAGGTCGTGACTGTCTGGTTCGTTTCAGCCCAGTGGTTTCTCTACGCTACATGGCTAACTCACACGGCACCGACAACACCATCGCGCACAAACTGGCGCGCGTGGCACGTATTCACTTCTCTCGCCAAAAGCTTGCTGCATCAGGTCCTAACCTGCCAAGCCGCCAAGCTCTTTTTGATCGCCTATTAAAATCAGAAGCTATCAAGAAAGCGATTGAAGACGAAGCACAAGCAAAGAACATCTCGATCGAGAAAGCGAGCAAAGAAGCTCAAGACATCATGGACGAGATTGCTGCGAACTTCTCTTACTCGCTGATCAAGCGTGGTGAGAAGATTCTTGGTTGGCTGTGGAATAAGTTGTACCAAGGCCTGCATATCAGTAACGCTTCAACGGTTCGTAAGTTGGCTCAAGATGGTCACGAGATTGTTTACGTGCCTTGTCACCGTAGCCACATGGACTACTTACTGCTTTCTTATGTGCTTTATCATGAAGGCATGGTTCCTCCGCACATCGCTGCAGGTATAAACCTGAACTTCTTCCCTGCTGGTCCTATTTTCCGTCATGGTGGTGCGTTCTTTATTCGTCGTAGCTTCAAAGGCAACAAGCTGTACTCGACGATTTTCCGTGAATACCTAGCGGAATTGTTCGCTAAAGGTTACTCAGTAGAGTACTTCAGTGAAGGTGGTCGTTCGCGTACAGGTCGTCTACTGCAAGCGAAAACGGGCATGCTAGCGATGACAATCCAAGCAATGCTGCGCGGTATGAACCGTCCGGTGACTTTGGTTCCTGTGTACATCGGCTACGAGCACGTGATGGAAGTGGCGACTTACGCGAAAGAACTTCGTGGTAAGCGTAAAGAGAAAGAAAACGCGAGCCTAGTGATTCGCACCATTCGTAAGCTGCGTAACTTTGGTAAAGGCTACGTGAACTTCGGTGAGCCGATTCAGCTTAACCAATATCTGAACGAACACTCACCTGAGTGGACCAAAGACATCGACCCAATGGGCACCAGCAAACCACAATGGATGAATCCGGTGGTTAATGACTTGGCGACCAAAATGATGACGCACATTAACGATGCGGCAGCGACCAATGCCCTGACCCTTTGTGCAACGGCACTATTGGCTTCAAGACAGCGCGCATTGTCTCGTGACTCTTTGGTTTCTCAGATCAATTGCTACCTGTCTCTACTTAAGAACGTTCCATATTCTGCAACGTTCACTGTGCCAAAAGACAGCGCTGAAGATTTGGTCAAACATGCTGAATCACTGAACAAGTTCTTGATTGAATCAGACTCAATGGGCGACATCATTTCGCTAGACCGTCACCAGTCAATTCTGATGACCTACTACCGAAACAACATTATTCACTTGTTTGCTCTGCCATCGTTAATTGCACAGATGACCATTCGTCAGCGCGGTTTATCGATTGACGCGATCCAAGAGAACGTTGCTGCTATCTACCCGTTCTTGAAGAAAGAGCTGTTCCTAAGCTACGACGAAGACAAGCTTGAAGGCGTGGTTTCTAACATCATTGAAGAGCTGGTTAACCAAGGTATGCTTGTGGTTTCTGATAACGAAGTCACCATCAACCAATCAAACAGCCAAGCACTGATGCTGTTAGGTCGTACGATTTCAGAGACGCTACAACGCTACTCTATTGCTCTGAACCTGTTGGCAGAGAATCCCGATCTGGATAAATCCGATCTTGAACAGAAGAGCCAAGACATTGCACAGCGACTTGGCCGTCTACAAGGCATCAATGCACCAGAGTTCTTCGATAAAGGCGTGTTTGCGTCGATGTTCGCCACTCTGAAACAGCAGCAATATCTGGATAACGATGGTAACTGTGATTTAGAAAAGACTCAGCAATTCGCTAAGCTTCTCTACTCAATGCTTTACCCTGAAGTACGTTTGACGATTCAAGAGAGTATCCACCAAGCGGAGTAATCATCAGCTTGGAGTCTCTAGAATAGCGAGACCAAAACGCGATCAAAAAAGGCACCCATTGGGTGCCTTTTTCTTTAGCATTCGTTAACTCGAAAAGCTGATGCTTACCAGAAAGTAATGAACAAGCCCGCTGTCACTGCCATTCCAACATAGTTGTTGTTTAGAAAGGCTTGGAAACAAAGGTCTCGATCACGGTGGCGCATTAGATGTTGTTGATACACAAACAAGCTTCCCGCTACCAACAATGCCCAATAGAAGGTATCACCTAGTTGGTAATGCATGCCTAACGCAATCAGCATCGCTAGGGTGACGAGTTGCAAAGAGCCCACAATCAGCTTATCGAAGCGACCAAATAAAATAGCCGTCGATTTAATACCAATCTTCAAGTCATCATCTCGGTCAACCATCGCATATTGCGTGTCGTAAGCAATCGTCCACAACGCATTAATCACGAAGATAAACCACACAATGCTTGGCAGTTCATTGGTTTGTGCCGCCCAAGCCATTGGTATTGCCCAACTAAACGCTAAACCGAGAAACAACTGTGGAAGATGCGTAAAGCGCTTCATGAAAGGGTAAATGAACGCCAGGGCCACACCAATAAATGAGAGCTTAATGGTCAGTGGATTCATGGTGAGTACCAGCAAGAATGAAACCACGGCTAGCACTAAAAAGAGCAGAATCGCTTCCTTACTGGAAACTAAACCAGAAGGTAATGGACGCTGCTTGGTACGTTTAACATGACCATCCACTTTACGGTCAGCAAAGTCATTGATCACACAGCCAGCTGAACGCATCAACACCACGCCGAGTACGAAAACAACCAAGACATCAAAATCAGGCATACCTTGTGCGGCGATAATCAGTGACCACAAGGTCGGCCAAAGGAGTAACAGGGTACCAATCGGGCGATTCATTCGCGTTAATTGCCAATACGCCTTCGCTTTGGTGGCAAGCATTTACACACTCTCCTTAGAGTAAATGGGTGATGTTGGTAAAAACAGTTCTGCCACAAGCATCGGTTTATGGTTCATCCATAATCGAGAACGGCGCGCGAGTAATCGCTCATCGCCTGCAATAACCCAACCGACTTGCAGCGCATCTCGCTCCACGTTCTCAGCACTGAAAACGGTCAATCCAAGCGGGACATTACCTTGTTGAGAAAGGTCTGAGTGCTGATGATCTTCTAATGTGACTCGGGGAATCAAGGTTCGACCTAACACCCACGGTTCGTCATCACCTTTTAAAATCACTTTACGCAGTAAGCAATCAAACGATGATAAAAGATGTTCCTCGTCCTGTTGTAGCATTGAGCGTTCTACAACTTGATTGTGAAGCAACTCAACAGACAGGTGCTGACAGCACTTCCCCAACTTGCGGGAAAGAGAGCCTTGCTCCATCAGCCACTCTTTGGTGGTTTCATTAGGAAAATCAAATGTTTCTGTACTTTGCCAATCTACATTCATTAACGAATTAAGATACAGCGATATTGGCTGATTCATACTAGTATTCAATAGGTGACTTTACACGTACAATAAAGCTTCAACTTTCGAACAAAATTAAAGCGTTCTTCGAATTGTAAACGTATTTAGATTTAGACCGCTCATTGTAACAAGACTAATGCGTTTCGAATATCGCGAATAAACTAAAGAAAAGTCACAAATATGCACAAACGTTATGTAGCCCAAATATTTCTTGCGATTACCCTACTCTTTTCAGCATCAAGTTTCGCTGAAGAGGAGTCGGCAGCTAAACTCGCCTACTTCACGCTAGAGCCAGACCTGACCACCAATTTTTACACTAAAGGTAAAAAACTGGGCTACATTCAGGTTCGCCTCGACATCATGGTGGCAAATAGTAACGACTTGGCCGCTATTGAGCATCACCAACCACTGATTCGTGATGCGGTGATTGAATTGCTTGGCAAACAAAACGAAGAAACCATTAAGTCGCTATCTGGCCGTGAAGACTTGAGAAAATCCTTAGTTGAACACCTCAACAAGATTTTGCTTCCAGAGACAGGTAAAACCCTGATTGCTGACTTACTGTTTACCAAATACCTTTATCAGTAATGATGTAGAACGAATCCCAATAAAAAAGCGGCTCATCTGGCCGCTTTTTTTTGTCTCTATCGTTTGGCTACTCACTATAAGAGATGAGTTAACTTCTTGCCGAGCTTGGTGCTTTCATCGCATCGATAAAGCCAATAATCACACCAGCGGCTAGGCCAGCTAAATGCGCCGTATTGGCGATAGCCATAAATGGCTGCATGTACCCAAGTACCAACCACACCAACATAAAGCCGACAATCTGTCTTGGGATACCCAAACCAAGCTGTGGCGCCTTCGCACCGACAACCCATAAGTAACCAACCAAGGCATACACAACACCAGACAAACCACCGAAGTTCGCCCCTTCAACCCAATACTGCCCAGCACCTGAAAGCGCAGAAGAGACAGCAAAGATCTGAAGTAGCTTGAGGCTGCCTAGTTTCTTCTCAATGTCTCCACCTAACTGCCACCACCACAAAATATTAAATGCGATGTGCATAACAGAGAAATGCAGAACGGCATGACTCAACCAACGCCACAGCTGCCATTGCTGTCCATCCACCGCTGGGAAATGCAGGGCATTGAAAATTGCTTGGCCAAAACCGATCTGTTGAAGCGCAAAAATCACCACACACACCAACATCAGGCTTAGTGTCACAGGGCCGGCTTTGGCTTTGATCATGCCCATAAAGCTTGGCGTGTGGTAATGGAAGTTGCTCTTTCTGGTCTCTGCCATGTCCCAAGACGCCGCTTGATAGCGCTTATGATTGGGTTCAGTCAGAAAACGATTGAGCTCAGCTTCGGTTTCAACCTGAAATTGGCCATCAAGAAGCCAAAGAGCAAAACGCCCTTCTCCCTCTGGAGACATCTGAATAGGGATCTGACGAGAGGCCATATAATCAATAAATGCTTGAGCAAGACGTGGATTGTCTAACACCATCAATCTAATCATTGTTACTTCCTATTCATTCTATGAGGGATACTTGAAGCGGTTCAGGTGATGAAAGTAATTAACCTGCGATCACTGGAAGTTCAGCACGATGCCAAGCTTCGAAACCACCATCAACACTATATACCTCTTCAAAGCCTTGGTTCACTAAATATTGTGCCGCACCTTGGCTACTGATGCCGTGGTAGCACATCACTAAGATAGGTTGTTCGAACTCCACCTCATCCATGAACGACACCATCGTATCGTTAGTCAGGTGGTAGGCTGTTTTTGGGTGGGCAACCGCAAAAGACTGCGGGTCACGTATATCGACAAGTCGAGCTTCGCCTTGTTCAATAAGGGCTTGAGCGCCTTTAACATCGATATGTTTAAACTGGTCCATGACTTTCTCTTTTTATACTGATTTACTTTGCTGCCATTGTAACCTATCCCAAGGCTAACATTCACATCCACTTAATAAGGTTATCCACCAGCGATCACTTTTACACCATTTGTGGATAAATCTGTGAATTGCGTGAATAAAGTGCCTTTTCAAAAATAGATCCACAACATGTAGTAATGATCCTGATCTAACTGTGGGTTAACTGAAACATATCCCCACTCGAAAAACCCCGTCAAAGCCTTACTACACCCTGCTTTTAGACAGCTGACGAATAAACTTCTCACAGAGTTATCCACAAAATCATTTTGCAAATTTCGATCGCAAAAGTTGAGAAATCGATCCAAAACAAAAAGGCCGAGATCTCTCGATCTCGGCCTTTTCAAAATTCAGCTATTTGTTAGCTCTACTAGAAAGTAGAAGCTAATAGAAACTAGAAGCTATTAGAAATCACCAACGGCTTGTTTCAATTTCTTCATCGCATTCTTTTCTAACTGGCGAACACGCTCAGCAGAGATACTGTAGGTATCCGCTAAGTCTTGCAGTGTTGCCTTGTTGTCGTCTAACCAACGTGAGCGAACAATGTGTTGGCTACGCTCGTCTAAGCTTGCTAGTGCTAGCCCTAGGCGATTATTGGTGTGTGACTCCCAGTTAGCCGCTTCAACCGTCTCAGCAACGTCTGACGCTTTGTCTTCTAGGTAGTAAACTGGAGCAGTATAAGCAGAACCGCCATCGTCATCGTCCATAGGCGCTTCAAACGTCGCATCTTGTGCTGCTAAGCGAGATTCCATCTCACGAACTTCTGAAGGCTCAACACCCAGTTCACGAGCAACCGTCTCAACTTCACCGTTATTGAACCAACCCAAACGCTTTTTAGACTTACGAAGGTTAAAGAACAGTTTACGCTGTGCCTTAGTGGTCGCAATTTTAACGATACGCCAGTTACGTAGAACGTATTCATGGATTTCAGCTTTGATCCAGTGAACAGCAAACGAGACGAGACGAACACCAACTTCTGGATTGAAGCGCTTAACAGCCTTCATCAAGCCGATGTTACCTTCTTGGACGAGATCAGCCATTGGCAGCCCGTAGCCAGAGTAGCCCCTTGCAACGTGCACCACGAATCGTAGGTGGGAAAGGATCAAGCCTTTCGCAGCGTCGATCTCACCTTTGTAATGTAATCGCTCTGCAAGTCCACGTTCCTCTTCAGGTGTCAGCATTGGGTAGCTGTTCGCTGAGCGGATATAGCTATCTAAACTATCTTGTGTGACTAAAGCCATTTGATACGCTTGGTTTGCCATTCGGTTCCTCATCAATCTCTGATCTGGAGTAATACATCTATTAAAACCCGACAATCTTGAACCTAAAATGAACAGGTTTCAAGGAGGGGGAAGTAATTATGCATAATCAATTCGTCTATACAAGGCAAAAACTGGTTAAGAAGTGCCTATTTTTCGTCTAAATATGACTCTATTCACCTAGACTGGTTCAATTTCTTTTAGGTGACGCTGTGCAGAAAGCTTCGCAGCCACACTACCAAGCAGGGTTCCGACGATCAAAAGCAGTAAAGATTCATCCCAACTCAGACCAATTAAACGGAAGTGGCTGTCGTATAGCTGAGCCAAGTCATCCACTGCGCTGTTCAGCAATACGGTAATCAATGCCGTCATTACCCAAGCGCTAATCGAACCTAAAACGCCAAACCACATCCCTGCATAAAGGTATGGTCGAAGAATGTAGCTGTCGGTCGCACCAATCAGCTTCATGGTTTGAATCTCTTCTTTATGCGCCAACACATTAAATCGTAGTGTATTGCCGATAATCAGAAATACCGCGCCCAACATCAATACCGTTAAGGTAATCACGATGACCGCTGCTAATGCTTTGATCGCATCTAATCGCGCTAACCAATCTTCGTCTAGGCGAACATCGGTGACTAATTCTTGTTGTTTAACTGTGCCTGCCAGCTCTTTAATTAAGGTATCGCTGTGTACGCTTGGCGTAATCACCAGAACACCTGGCAGTGAGTAATCGTCGAGGATGGTTAGGGCGTCTTCAAAACCAGAATACTGGCTGAGGTCTGCAAGCCCTTGCTGCGGAGAAATGTACTCCACCAGCTCAACTTGATCCCAACTTTCGATTTCATCCTTGAGCACCATTACTCGTGGCTCAGGAATACCATCCTCTACATAAGCACTTATTTGTGACGGGCTAGTGACATCTTGCGCTACTTCACCCACATTTTTACCTAATAGGTACAAACAAGCTGGCATCGCCAACGCCATTGAGATCACCGCAAGGGTCAGCAAGTTGCCTAACGGGCGCTGCCACATTTGCGAGAACGATGACTTGGCTTGTTTCCAGTGAACAACAAAGAAGCCGTCGCTTGAAGCGCGGTTTGCTGCTCGATTAGATTGAGGTTTTTTGATGCGCTTATTCGCGGCCATAATCTTCAACCTCACTCAAAAATCCTTGGTTTAATTCAAGATGGCGGTACTGAGGGCGAGTGTTCACTAACCCGATATCGTGCGTCGCTAGGATGATCGTCACACCTGCGCGGTTGAACTCTTCAAACAAGCGTAATACACGGTTAGATAATTCAGGGTCTAGGTTACCGGTGGGCTCATCGGCTAAAAGCAGAGTTGGACGGTTAACCACGGCGCGAGCAATACCCACGCGTTGTTGTTCACCACCCGAAAGTTGGCTTGGCAAGCAACGGGCTTTATCTAATAAACCGGTTTTATCCAACGCAGCACTGACTCGGCGTTTTATTTCGTTTTCAGAAATAGATTCAATACGCATAGGCAGAGCGACGTTATCGAAAATCGAACGGTCCATCAGCAGGCGGTGGTCTTGAAAAACAATTCCAATATTACGGCGTAAGAAAGGAATGTCTTTGGCTGGGATACGAGTGATATCGTGATCGTTGAACCAGACACGTCCATCGGTTGGACGCTCTATCGCGCAGATCAGCTTCAGCAAGGTACTTTTACCAGCCCCAGAGTGCCCACCCAAAAAAGCCATCTCTCCACGTTTCAGGTGAAAGTCCACTTTTTGGAGCGCTTGTCTTCCACCTCGGTAGGCTTTACTCACTTGCTGAAATTTGATCACCGAAAATTCCTCTTACGATCACTAATATCAAATTTAAAAACGGTAGCAGATTAAGGATAAACCACTTTGCTACTCGCGTTACTCTTCGCGGCTAAATAGTGCTTCAATGAAGTCTTTAGATTCAAATGGACGCAGATCATCAATACCTTCACCCACACCAATGTAGCGGATTGGAATCTGGAACTGGTCAGCAATTGAGAAAATGACACCACCTTTCGCCGTGCCATCTAGCTTAGTCAGTGTAATACCCGTTACTGGAGCCACTTCACTGAACAGCTTCGCTTGGCTGATAGCATTCTGACCTGTACCGGCATCGAGCGTTAGCATGATTTCGTGTGGTGCAGAGTCATCAATCTTCTTCATTACACGAACAATCTTACGCAGCTCTTCCATCAGGTTGCTCTTGTTCTGCAAACGGCCTGCCGTATCGGCAATCACAACATCAACGCCACGCGCTTTCGCAGCTTCAATCGCATCGTAGATCACAGACGCACTGTCCGCACCAGTGTGCTGAGCGATAACTGGCACATCGTTACGCTGCCCCCAAACCTGAAGCTGTTCAACGGCTGCTGCACGGAAGGTATCACCCGCCGCTAGCATCACTTTCTTGCCTTCATTTTGGAATTGTTTCGCCAGCTTACCGATCGTAGTTGTCTTACCTACACCGTTCACACCCACCATTAAGATAACGTAAGGTGTTTTAGTGGTATCAACAACCAGTGGCTGTTCCACTTGGCTTAAGATGTCTGCCATCTCTTCTTTGAGCAGACCATAAAGCGCTTCACCATCTTTTAGGTCATTGCGAGATGCTTTTTCTGTCAGGTTTTCAATGATCTTAACCGTGGTATTCATACCCACGTCAGCGATCAGAAGTTGCTCTTCTAGCTCTTCAAACAGGTCTTCATCGATTTGCTTGCCTTTGAACAGACCAAAGAAACCCGCACCGATGTTTGCTTTAGTGCGGCTTAGGCTGCGCTTGAGGCGAGCAAAGAAGCTTTCTGTTGGCTTTTCTTGAACTTCTTCAACCTTGGCTTGCGGAGCAGCCACTTGTTCCTGTTCTGCTTCTGCTTCTGCTTCTGCTTCTGCTTCTGCTTCTGCTTCTGCTTCTGCTTCTGCTGCGACAGGTTGCTGCTCTTGTTGAGTCTCTTCAAGCGCTTGGTCAGATTCAACTGATTTAGATTCAATTGGCTTAGTTTGTTCAGCTTCAGGCGTGACCTGTTCAGCCTCAACTTGTGATTCAACTTCAGTTTGATCTTCAACGCTTTCTACGTTCGCTTCATTCTGAGTTTTTGGGCTTTGTTCTTCTTCACCAAAACCAAGCCACGATAATAATCCGCGCTTCTTTTTTTCCGTCATCAGAGGAGTTTCCTAGATCTACTAATTAGCTGTATTGACTTAATACACGTCGACTCTTTGCTATTGTTATACAATACAAGCTTGTACAAACGAATAGTAAAGAAAAATGACAAAGCAGTGATAAGTTTGCTTTTAGCTTGATACACTTTGTCATTGCAAATTTATTTAATACACGAACCCACTTAAATTGGGCTCGGTATAGTATCACTTTATTAGCGGTCAAAAAATCTATGGTAAGACGTCGCCAGCAAAACACATCACAAAAAAAGCCATCCGGAGGCTTTGTTCGAATTATTAGTGGCTCATGGAGAGGTAGAAAGCTGCCTGTTCATGATTTAGAAGGATTACGCCCAACCATTGACCGAGTAAAAGAGACACTCTTTAACTGGGTGGCTCAAGATATCCCACATTCAACTTGCTTGGATGTATTTGCCGGTTCTGGTGGTCTAGGTTTTGAAGCAGCTTCTCGCCAAGCAAAAATGGTGACACTGCTCGAAATGAATCAAAAGGCGGCTAAACAGCTTTCTGATAACGCGAAAGAGCTCAAGGCAGACAACATTAATGTCGTGAATACTGATGCTATCTCTTTCCTTAAGAAACCAGGCACTCCTTACGATATGGTTTTCCTTGATCCACCATTTCGTCAAGGCTTACTGGCAGAAACAGTACAACTGCTTGAGAGTAATGGTTGGCTTGCAGACAATGCCATCATTTACGTCGAGACCGAGAAAGAACTGAAACTCGAAGCGATGCCAGAGAACTGGGAATTGCATCGCGACAAGACCACCGGACAGTCAAGCTACCGACTGTTCAATCGAATCACTGAAGAATAGGAGTTATTGAATGAAGTTCTTGCTTCCATTAGCAAAAGCAGCCATCGCCTTTGTGTGGTTTATCTTAATCGTAAATATTTTCTACCCGTTCCCGGGTAATGCTGCGATTGCGCTTTATATCATGACAGCGTTCTTGTTCTTCATGCACGGCCTGCAGATGCTGATTTTCATCGGTGCATTCGGCGATAAGATCGAGATGTCACGTTGGGAGAAGTGGTCAATATTGATTTTCGGTGTCTTCGCCTTACTCGATATCCGACGCAAACACATGATGTAATCGAGCTTAAGCTCAGATATAAAACGCTTAGCTACAGAAAGCATCATGACAGAAACAGTAAAGACAAAAACGCCGCTCATTTGAGCGGCGTTTTTTTATTCAGCAATGATATTTATGTTAGCCCATGTAGCCTTTCACACCATCGAGGAACATTTGAGTCGACAGCATAACCAACAACAAGCCCATCAAGCGTTCGATGGCTTTAAGGCCCCTCTCACCCAGCACTCGCAGGAAGAAGCCATTAAACATCAGAATAAAGAAGGTAGCACCCCAAGCCAGCATCACAGCACCTGAAAGCTCTAACATATTGTCAGGGTGCTGTGTCGACAACAGAATCAATGCCGCAATCACTGAAGGGCCAGCAATCATTGGGATCGCCATCGGCACAATAAACGGTTCTTCACCCGCCGCGAGGCCAGTAATACTACCCGCACTTGGGAAAATCATCTTAATCGCGATGATGAACAGAATAATACCGCCAGAGATACTCAAGGTTTCAGGCTGCACGTGCAGGAAGTTCATGATGCTTTGACCAGCAAACAAGAACAACAGCAGGATAACCAGCGCAAACATCAATTCACGAACAAGAACAATACGGCGACGCTTCGGATCAATATGCTTAAGGATAGAGAGCACGATTGGTAGATTGCCAAGCGGATCCATAATAAGAAACAGCATGGTTGCTGCAGATAAAATTTCCATAAGTTTGTCTCGAAAAGCGTAAGTGCGCGGAGTATAGCAGCCTCAACATTGATTTTCGAACGCAGTAATAAAAGGATTAACTTATGTAATTAGAAGGGAATTTTGCGAGAGCAAATAGAAAGGTAGAAAGAAGAAAAGTAAAAAGAGAATTTAAAGAGTGAAGCCGAAACGTCGCATCCACTCTTCTTATCTATAAAGGCCAAAAGGCGCTAAAAACCAAGTCACTGGGAATCAGTGGTTACACACACGTTCGCGATTAGTGCAAAGCTTGTCATCAATAACCACGACCTTTTCCATCTTCAGGAAAAACTTCAGCAATCCATCTAAATCCAGGCCGTTCAGCTTACACGTATGAAAACGCGCTTCTGCGCCATAAGTTTGAGCGAGTTCTTGCGTCAACTCTTCACGAGTCAGTGGCTTTTCACTCAGTAGGTTTAAAACGTTGTGTGCATGAATTTCGGTAGTCATAACTCTATCTCATGTTTAATGAACTAGACGTAGAGTACCTACTTTCATCTGAGCTGCCTTGATGTAGCTCAGAGTTAAGTTAGCTCTACCCTAAATGGTAAGGGAAGCAACAATGAGAGCGTGAGCCAGAAAGTAACTGCCCGTCACCCAAAAGTAGGCACCCTTAATTGGGCTACGATAGAAATTTAGCGCGTACGCCAATGCTGAAAGCAGCAACACGACACAACCTGCAAAACCGACCGCATGCGACAGTTGAGGATCAATTAACCAGAGCTCACCAGAAGCCCATGCAAGCTGAATAAGCACGATACCCATGATAACTACAGGAAAGACGAGTTTGTCTAAACGAGGCAGAAGCAAGAAGAAAGCAACGACACAAGCCGCCAACAGCAGCGCGAACAACCACCAGACCATTTCTCCTGATAGCTGTAGCCAAAATGCTTTGCTGTAACAGAGCTGAGCCAGCAAGAAGCAAACAAAATGCAGTGGACGTTTTTGAGTAACAGTATGCAAGACATCTGCGATCGCAGAGACCGCCAACCCAGCAACGACCCAATAGGTAAAATCAGCAACGACAGATTGAGTTAAAGCAATGGTCGCTAATAATACATAGGTAAAAACCTTATACGATAAGGCCTGACCGATATGTCCATGTTTCGTTCCTGCTATTGCTCCGATACCAGACAAGGAAACCGCCAACCAACTCCACATACCATTTGCCCTATTGCTTTAAATCGTCGCCAGTCTAGGCACACGAGTGTTGATGTAAAGCCTCAGCCCCTCAAAATTGGATCTTGATTACGCTTCCACTAAAAAGAGTCTCTTTAGATTGAAGTCGTAACAATTACCACCATGACAATGGCCATTCGTTTAAAACTAGAACGAATCATCACAAAACCCATTCAAACTAGCCTTAGAGTCACCATACTTGAATTTTGGCCAATTCTAACCTATCAGCCTCACAAAAACCGGCCAAATTCCGGCAAATACCACACTTAAAAAATTAAAATAACCACATTTAAAGCAAACAATAACAATAACTTAAATAAACAAACCCAGGCTTAATAGGAAAATAAAAACACCAACCAAGCCTAGACTTGCAAAGTAGCCAGTTTTCTTTTTTAAATCCCAGTTTTGTCAGGTTATTTCAAGCCCCCGGTAAAAATCGCCACAAAAACCAAGCCGAAAATTTAAAAAACCAACCAAAACCAACCTAGCCACCACCAGCCCTTATTAATGCAGTTTAACAACCTTTAACAATATAAATTACACAAAACAACCATTATAAAACAATAGGTTAAATCAAATTAGAGCAAACATAAATCACAACGAACAAAATAAGAACACACCATAAAACACAGTTAAATGCAGCCAAACAAGCCAAAAACTCATAGTTTTCTACTACTTTTAAAGCTTTCGAAAGTAATTCTTGATCTAAAGCCATAAGTAGTGCTATTCTTTAAAACATAGCGAGAGACAACCAAATTTAGGAGTAGTGTTATGATTTCATCTTCGCAAAGACAAGGACTTGTAATGATCGCGGTAGTTGTAGGTCTAATGACACTACCGATGATGTACTAAGCAAGTTACAGATAAAAAAGGGACGCCATGAGCGTCCCTTTTTTTGTTCGATTTTTTTACTTCGAAAACAGATGCAGTGTTAGCACATCCCAGTTCGCATAATAGAAACCTGCGGCAGCTAAAGTCATTGCCATCATCAGTAAGATCGCAACTCGCCAGATAAAACGACCACTACGTGGAGTCAGCTCCTTCTCACAGTCGTTACACATCATGATGAACTTATGTTGGTCTTCCAACTTAGCCTCATGTTCATTGACTACCTTGTTACGACACGTTGCGATGTAGCGCAGCTTGCTCACCATATCGTGCGGTAGCCTTTCTTCACAGCTTGTTACAAGCTCATGCAATCCTTCGCCTTCGGCATGATATTGAAGCCTCAATAATTTCTCTATATTGCGAGTTCTTGTCACCACTTTTTCAATATCGGTCATCTTGGCTCTCCCACTCCACACTATAATTCTAGTCGAGCATTTCCCTATTCTTATACAAAATCACTGTTATTTACGAGAGAAAGAGACAATAAATAACAATGCTTTATCCCAAACTGGCCATTAAATGTGATGTCTGCCGAAAAATATTCAGCTTGGCTTACAACAGTTCACGAATAACAGCTTTAAACACATATCCCTATTGCCTGAAAGACTAGAATAACCATCACGACTACATGGAGGTTATATGCCTAATTCACTCTTTTTTGCCATCTTTGCACTCGCTGCTCTAGCGGCTTGGGTATTTATTGGTTTCTATCGAAAACACTCGCAAGGTGAAAATGCGCCAGAGAAGAAAGTGAATGTCACTGTGTTAGACAAACAATCCATCGACCTTCCTGACGCAGAACCTGGCCAAGAAGATCAAGAGTACTGGATTTACGTTCAACGTGGTGTGGTAGGTCCGAAGCGAGAATTCCAAGTCGGCATCCACTACTTTCACGCCCTGAACCCTGGCGACAAAGGAACCTTAACCTACCAAGGCGATAAGTTCTTACACTTTGCGTTGAAGCGCTAAACGTCAGCCGCTTCAACTGTCTCCCCTAAGTAATCCATCAGAAAGCCTTAGCAATCACCGCTAAGGCAATAACCAACGTGTTTTCTCTGACTTAGACACCAACCAGCTCATCCATAACGCGCCAGCTCCGCTGATCACAATCCATAATGGAATAACCCATGCCGGATGTCCTTGGTACCAACCAAACTCTTTCATCGGCCACAAGAAAATCGGGTGCAGCAGGTAAATACCTAAGCTGTGCTTACTGATAAAGCCAACCACTTGGTTACTCTTCTCAGAAAGGCCTTCACCATAGTAACGGCATACCATGAACACCATGCTCGCGGCTAATACGGTATTCAACGTTTTGTAAGATAACCAGCGCCCTACCGTGTACTCTTCTGCCACCAAGCTTGCATCAACGACCATGTAAACCGTGGTTAGTAACGCTAGCCCACCCAGTAAAACACTCACGCCAACTGTCATCTTGTTAAGTGGCACAATCTTATACAGCAAGTAACCCAATGGTAAGTAACCGGTGTACAACCACAATTCGTGGCTCCAAGGGCCATCGATTTTCAGTAAGAACAATAACGTTGTGAACAACCATACCGCTGTAAAGGCATAGACCGATCTATCACCGTACTTTCTAACCATGATCTGCAAGAACGGAATCACAAAGTAGAGCGGGATGAAGTAATAGAAGAAACCAAGGTGGTAATAGGTGTAATGATGGTAGCTATTAAGCAACACATCCCAACTGACGTCGGCATCAAAACCCATTGCCGACCAACCCGACAGATAGGTATAGAAAAGCGACCAGACAATGAAAGGTATCAGTACCTTGCCCAGACGACGCTTGAGGTAGTATTTGGCGTCAAACGGGCGCTGATCACTTAGCATCAGTGCACCAGTAATCAAGATGAACACAGGTACTGCCCAGCGGCTGAAACCGTTTACCGTAATGGCAGTAAGCCATTCACCGAAAGGAATAGTGCCCAATTCATTGCGATAAGGCGCCAAAACATGAATCGCGATAACCGCTACGGCCGCGACACATCGTGCTAAATCAAAAAAGAGAATTCGCTGCTTCATGTAAATGCCTGATTAATATTCAATCATTCTACTATAGCAATAAAAAAGCTGACCGGAATAAATACCAAGTCAGCTTAGTGTTAAAGGAGATGCTTATCGCGAATTTAGCTGATACGACGCTAGCTTATGCGACTTTGGCTCTCAATCATGCGGCTGAAGCTTATGCCGCTGAGATTTGCGGCACTTTCGGTAAACGCAGAGAGATCACCGTCGTTATCGCTAAAAATGCGAAGGAAACCCACAGACACGCAGACAAACCTGCCATTTGGAATACCAAGCCCGACAATATCGTACCAATCAAACGGCCCATCGCGTTTGCCATGTAGTAGAAACCGACATCAAGAGAAACGCCATCACCTTTCGCATAACTCACAATCAAATATGAGTGAAGTGATGAGTTCACCGCAAAGATGGCACCAAATACCATCAAACCACCCACGATAACGAGCTCTGGTTGCCAACCAATCTGTACTGCATAAGCGATAGCAGCGGTCACGATAGCCAGCGCACCGGCCCATAACAGCGCAGCATGCCCATCGGGCACCTTGCCTTGAGCTTTACCAGTAATCTTCGGCGCTATGCCCTGTACAAAGCCATAAGCGATAGTCCAAGCAGCTAAGAAACCACCAACCCATGAGTGATCCCAACCAAACACACTGCCTAGGTAAATCGGCAAAGCAATCACAAACCACACATCACGAGCGCCAAACAGGAACATACGTGCTGCGGATAGGATGTTGATGGATTCAGACTTAGAGAAGATCTGTTTGAACTTAGGTTTAGTTTTCGCTTTACCCATGTCCGCTTCTAAGCTCAACACACTGCCAACGAAGACCAATGCCAACACGGCTGCCATCGCAAGCACTGCATATTGGAAGCCAATCGTTGAAAGCAGTAAACCGCCAATAAAGAAGCCTGCACCTTTCAGGGCATTCTTAGAGCCTGTCAGAATTGCAATCCACTTATACAGCGCGCCTTGCTGTTCATCCGGCACTAAGGTCTTAATTGAGCTCTTGGCGCTCATCTTATTGAGGTCTTTAGCGATACCAGACAAGGCCTGCGCCACCATGACCCAAGGAATAGTCAACATCGCCGTTGGCACCGCGAGCATACCCAAGGCGACAACTTGCATCCCCAAACCAATGTTCATGGTCTTATTGAGGCCAAGACGTGCGCCCAACCAACCACCGATTAGGTTCGTCACCACACCAAAGAATTCATAGAAAAGGAACAGCGAGGCGATCTCTAACGAACTGTAGCCAAGGTCGTAAAAATACAAAACCACCAGCATACGAAGTGCACCATCAGTAATGGTGAAGTTCCAGTAGTTGAAGGTCACCAACATGTATTGGCGAACGCTCTTACTTAGATTTGAAAACATAATGCTATCTCTGCAACCAAAACAAAAAGAGCTTTTGGATCATGATAAGTTCAACACTCCAGATACCAAAAGCTCCCTGTCTAACACTGATGACTATTAGCTATTCGCTACGCCATTAATGTATTCAACCTGGATAGGTTTAGTGAAGGCACCTGGACGCAGTGCCTGCACCTCTTGAACTACCTTGCTCAAATCCCAGCCTTTTTCTAACAGTAGGTGAGCTGCGAACAAACCAGTGCGACCAGAGCCGCCCATACAATGCATTGCAACCTTGCCGCCGTTATCGACGATGTTATGTAGCTCAGGGCTAGCTGCTTGCCACTTCGCAGCAAAACCAGCACCCGGTGCACAGTCGTCTTCAATTTCGATCTGGAACCATTGCATACCTAACGCACGTGTTTTTTCACCAAGTGCCGCCACGTCTTTGCTTGCAAGCTCATGGTCATCAAGTGCTGTCACGATAGCTTCAACGCCTTGCTCTTTTAGCTGAGCCAGTGATGCATCAAGCGTTGCTTCTTTTGTGCCTGGGCACGGAGTAAGCACTAGCGCACCTTGCTCTAGGTCTAGTTGCCATGTTGGATGTATCATTATATCTTCTCCAGATTCTTATTAAGCAAGGCCAACGGTACGAACAAGCTCAGCGGTACGTGTTGCGTAACCCATCTCATTGTCGTACCAAGCGTAGATCTTAACCATGCGCTTACCGACCAACATCGTTGATAGTGCATCCACGATTGTTGAGCGTTGGTCGCCTTTGTAATCGATAGAAACCAGTGGACGCTCTTCAAAGCCAAGAATACCTTTTAGTTCATTCTGAGACGCTTCTTTCAGCATCGCGTTAACTTCTTCTGCCGTGGTGTCTTGCTTCACTTCGAAGATGATGTCTGTCAGAGAAGCGTTCGCTAGCGGTACACGAACTGCGTGGCCGTTGATGCGGTTTTCTAGCTCAGGGAAGATCTCAACAATCGCTTTGGCGCTGCCCGTCGTTGTTGGGATAAGACTCATGCCACATGCACGTGCGCGGCGTAAGTCTTTGTGCGGCGCATCAAGAATAGTTTGCGTGTTAGTTAAATCGTGAATAGTGGTGAAGGCTGCGTTCTCGATACCAAGCTTCTCGTTGATCACCTTAACCACTGGCGCGATACAGTTCGTTGTACAAGACGCTGCCGTTACGATTTTGTGTACCGCAGGGTCGAAGATATTGTCATTCACACCAACAACGATGTTTGCGATGCCTTCTTCTTTCACTGGCGCCGATACCACAACACGTTTCACGCCCTGCTCTAGGTATTTGTTTAGGAAAGAGGTCTTACGGTGAACACCTGTCGCTTCGATAACCACATCACAACCAGACCAGTCGATCGCATCGATGTCGCGCTCTTGTGTGGTCTTGATGCGCTGGCCATTAATGATCATCTCATCGCCTTCTGCAGTTACTTCGTGGTGAAAGCGACCTTGAACTGAATCAAATTCTAGAAGGTGGGCCAGTGTTGTTGTGTCGCCAGCAACATCGTTAATTTGAACAAATTCTAGCTCATCCCAATCGAATGCTGCGCGAAGTGCTAGACGGCCGATACGACCAAAACCATTAATACCTACTTTGACTGTCATTTTCTGTTCTCTCAGTTAATTGCCTTCATATTTGAAGCCGCAGCGTTGTTGACTACGTTCACTTACCGGAGCGCCGGCCGCCCTAATTACATAGAGCCAACTATGCTCATAGGGATAAGTTCACTTGTCGCCTAGCTGCAACTCCAACTATTTCGGCATTAAGTTTTAATGTATTTAAACGCAACATACTGGGCGTGAGTTCATCGACTCTAAGCGCTCAATATCCTGCTGGTATTCAGTTTTCAAACAGTTCGATGCGATAAGGTCATCAATTAACTTTAGCATCCAACCCGGTAAATCTTTTGACAGACGGTAAAAAACCCACTGCCCTTGGCGAACGTCAGTCAAAATGCCGTTTGAACGCAACTGCGCAAGGTGGCGTGAAACCTTTGGCTGACTTTCTTGTAATGCCTGAGTCAACTCACCAACAGAAAGGCACTCTTGGCGCACAATCATCATTAAGCAACGCACTCGCGTTTCATCAGACAGTAATTTAAAAAATTGGTGAGGAAGCATAACTATATACTCATATATGGATGTGCGTATATATTAGTTATAAAAAAACGCACGTCAAGGCGTGCGTTTCAATTGTCATAAAAGTTTAACGAAGAAATATCAGAGCTTGTTAGTCACGGTATGGCTCCAACGGCGAGCTTCAGTAAGCTCCGTTTTGACCTGATCCACGCTTAATCCTAAATCAGCGCAGTGCTCATCAATCTGTTGCCAATCGGCATGTTCAAAGCTCTCTTCAAGTGCGAGCAAGGTACCATATGGCCCTTCTCTACGAAGCAGAGCCACCTTGATACTTTTACACAAAGGCAGTTGCTCAACTAAATTCTCTAACGATAGGTCGAGCAATGCATCCAGCAACGAGAACAAACCAATCATAAAGGCTTGCTCGGTATGTCCTTCAAATGCCTGATAGCGAGACATACGCTGACAAAACTGTGCTCGCTGCAAAGACAAGCCATACAACTCTTTCGGTTTTTTATCCGAGACGTAAGACGCCACCGCCAGCGAGACAAACATTTTCAGTTTTTCTTGCCCTAGGTACACCAAGGCCTGACGGAATGAAGAGATGGTCACTTCTAGACGAGGCGACATGGTGTTCACAAAGCGCAGTAGCTTATAAGACAAGGCGACATCTTTCGCGACGATACTCTCGACACGCTGAAAGTCGACATCGGGCTTACACACTTCTTGGAACAGCTCCATGGCAATCACTTGCTCTGGGCTAATGTACTTAGTCTTGATGATTTCCGGCTTGCTAAAGAAATAGCCTTGGAAGAACTTAAAGCCCGCCTCTTTGGCTTGCTGGAATTCTTGTTCGGTTTCGACTCGTTCAGCAAGAAAGCTAAACTTTTTCCCTTGATGTGCTTTGACCAAATCACACGCCTCATCCAAGCCCATCTGCATGATATCGAGCTTAACAATATGCGTGTATTTGAGGAAACGTTCCCATTCTGGCGTCGAAGTAAAGTCATCTAGGGCAATCATGTACCCCGCTTGATAAAGCTCTTTAACGGCTTCTAATAATTCGTCGGTCGGTTGGCAGGTTTCAAGGATCTCAACCACCACCTTGTCTTTCGGCAAGCTCAAAGGCAACCGACGAATCAAGCTTTGGTAAGGGAAGTTAATAAAGCAGCGTGAAGATGGGATCGATGGGTTAAGCCCAACCGACAAGAAGTTCTCAACGATCAGACGATACGTTGCTCGATTAGACTCTATATGCGCTGGATAGGCATTCCTTTCTCCGTCACGAAACAGCAGCTCATAACCAAGCGTGTTCTTCTTACGGTTTAAGATAGGTTGTCGAGCAACGTAGGTAGCGGTCATTTCTTGATAACTCTAATTGGTTTAACTTTAACTCTATTGCTTTGATTAGGCTTTGGCAGCAGCCAGCAATGCGCCGCAGCCCATGAACATACCACCAAAGATTTTATTTATCTTACCCATTATGCGATCTGAACGAATAAAACGTCCCATTTGTGAAGCTAATGAGGTGTAGCCCAACATAACAACGCTATCAATGAATACCGTTGTAACACCTAACACTAATAATTGCGGTGCTTGCGGCTGTGTCGGATCGATAAATTGAGGGAAAAGAGCCACCAAAAACACAATAGATTTTGGGTTGGTAAGGTTAATCAGCACCGCATTTCTAAGCAGCTTGCCACTCGATAGCGTCGAGTTTTCTTGTGAAGCCACTAAGCTAGAGTTGTCACGCCACTTTTGAATACCCAACCAAAGAAGGTAAACCACGCCCACCCACTTGATGATGGTGAATGCCAACGCGGATTGAGCCACTAATGCACCAATGCCCGCGCCCACCAGCATAATGTGGAATGCAAGACCGAGCTGTAAGCCAGCGATCGACGCGAGTGACTTCTTGGTGCCATAACTTAGCCCATTGCTGATTGAGTTAACGGTACCTGAGCCCGGAGCCAAACTAAACAATATCGCCGTAACGACATAAGCAAGCCAAACATGAGTATCCATTTGCATTTCCTTACTAGTTCTTTAATCTAACAACATTAGTAGCGATAAAGCTCTCACACGCATCAGTTCAGGTAATTTCCCATGGAAAACCACAGTGCCACCCTGTTTTCATACACGCAAGAACCTGAGTTCGAGCAAGCGATTAAACACCCGATCTCCACCCTTTGGCAACAACGAAAAGATGGGTATGTAACAACATCCGGTAAAAAGAAGCTGTACTGGTGTAGCCTGACTTCAGAGACTCATACCAAGGCGATTGTTATTTCAAATGGCCGCATTGAGTGCTGCCAAAAATACCAAGAACTCTTTTATGACTTCTATCAACAAGGCTATGACGTTTATTCATTTGACCACCAAGGTCAAGGCCAGTCTGAACGTATGGTAACAGACTCTGACATTGGTCACATTCATGAGTTTGATGATTATGCATCTGACATGTCTGACGTCATTGCCAGTTTCGATCTCAGTAAGTATTCCAATCGCTACCTGCTCGCACACTCAATGGGCAGCACCATAGCCACCCGCTACCTACAAACTCATCCAGGCCACCCATTTGATAAGGTGACTCTGTGCGCTCCGATGTTTGGTATCAATACCGAGTGGTACCTGAAACCTATCGCGATGATCGTTGGACAAGTGCTCACCGCTTTTTATACCAAGCCGACTTACGCGCCGGGCCAGCAAGCATATTATTCGAAGCCTTTTGAAAACAACTTACTAAGCCACAGCAAGGTTCGTTATCAGTGGTTCCGTCGCTTATATGACGAGTCTCCATCTTTGCAGGTGGGTGGACCAAGCACGCGTTGGGTGTGGCAAGGGTTAATGGCCGCCAAGCAAGCGATTCAACAAACTCGTCAAATCAAGATCCCTCTGCTATTGATTCAAGCTGGGGACGAAAAGATTGTCAGTAACAGTGCTCAAGTAAAGTTCATCTCTAAGCTGAAGAAAACCAACTCTGATTGTCAGTTTAAGTTGGTTGAGGGTTCTAGGCATGAGGTGTTGTTTGAGCAAGATGAATATCGCAATCAAACACTGGATGCGATCAACCAGTTTTTCGCCTAAAGCTAATAGGCTAAGCAACCTACCAAAAAAATAAGCGCTAAAGAGGAAGAGAAGTAAGTGAGCTTTGCCCTCTTTTCTTGCATGAATTTGGCATACAATTTCTACCTAGAGATATTGTAGTTAAAACGATTCTAGCGCTGGCTAGCGTCAATATTGGTTAAGCATTTTGCAATGAGGGTTAAATGAGTATTCCTGCACTAAAAGATTCCGTGAAAATTGTTGCTTCTGATTTAGATGGTACGCTTTTGGCTCCCAACCATCAGCTAAGCGACTTTACCAAGCTAACGCTTAAGAAATTACACGACCAAGGTTATACCTTCATCTTCGCAACGGGTCGTCACCACGTCGATGTGGCGGGTATTCGTCAGATAGCAGGCATTCCGGCGTACATGATCACTTCAAACGGTGCACGCGTGCATGACCAGAATGATCAACTAATGTATAGCCAGAACGTACCTCAGGAACTCGTTCAGCCGGTTATTGATATTGTTCGCCAAGATCCAAACCTCTTTATTCACATGTACCAGAATGAAGATTGGCTACTAGACCGTGAAGATGAAATGTTGGCTAAATTCCACAGCGAATCTGGCTTTAGCTACAAGCGCTTTGAAGCTGAAAACGCACCAAGCGAAGGCATCGCGAAAGTCTTCTTCACACACCCAGAACAAGACCACGAATATCTCGTCACGTTTGAACAAAAGCTAAGAGATGCTTTTGGCGACAAACTGAACATCGCCTTCTCTACACCTTGGTGTCTGGAAGTGATGGCCGCTGAAGTCTCTAAAGGCCACGCTCTAGACGCTGTTGCAAAATCACTAAACCTGACACTGGATAACTGTGTTGCCTTTGGTGATGGCATGAACGACGCTGAAATGCTGGCTATGGCGGGTAAAGGTCTAATCATGGGTACATCACATGAGAAAGTGATGAAAGCACTACCAGACAATGAAGTGATTGGCAGTAACGCAGACGATGCCGTTGCTCACTACCTAGAAAAGCACCTGCTCTAATCTCGCTCGTTGAAGATATCGGAATAAATAAAAAGGCAGCCAACGGGCTGCCTTTTTTGAACCTTACGTAAAAAGCTCTCTCTAACGCTATCGAGAACCTAGCACTTCTTTGCTTAAGATTGCCTGCCACTCTTGTTCGGTAACCGGCATGATGGATAAGCGATTACCGCGTTTCACCAATGGCATTTCGGAGAGTTCAGGCATGGCTTTAAGCGTAGCCAAAGGAATCAAGCGCTCAGTCACTCGCACAAACTCGACATCCACCATAATCCAGCGCGGGTTATCGGGTGAAGACTTAGGATCGTAGTAATCACTCTCTGGGTCGAACTGAAAGTGGTCTGGGTAGGCTTCTCTGGTTACTTTAGCGATCCCCGCTACGCCAACTTTTTTGCATGATGAGTGGTATATCATCACCAAATCTCCAAGCTTGACGTCATCACGCATCATATTTCGAGCCTGATAGTTGCGTACACCCTCCCAACAAGAGGTTTTTTGTACTCTCAGGGTCTGAATAGAGAAGGTGTCGGGTTCTGTTTTAAATAACCAATATGCCATAATAAATCCAATTAACGGTTGCTCCGAGGAAGATATAACATGAAGGTAATGAAAAACCCAGTGACATGGCTAGTCGCGTTCGCTCTACAAGGCTGTGTTACGGCACCTGATACGCCGCAACAACCTGAACAGCCCCCAGCAACCTTGGATGAGCCACTGAGCATTCAACCACAAACCTTCATCATGCGTGGTCAGGTGGTGGTTGGTCACGAAAGTCGAACCTTCACGCCTTGCGGCAGCCAACAACAATACTGGTTAGACTTATCTCCAGAGTTAGCGCTAGAAGCACAAGGGCTCTCAACGAGACCTTACCAAGCTTTATATGGCGAGCTGATTGGTCACCTAACCGTGCCGAGCCAAACGGGTTATAATGCAGACTTCACAGCCCGTTTCGTGGTTGATCAAGTGAACATCCTAACCGCAGAGAACCCAGAGCGCTGCGACCAACCACTGCGTTCAACACGAGTATTTGGTAATGAACCCTTCTGGTCAGCAACCTTCGATAAAGACCAGCTCAAATATACTAAGATGGGCGAACAGCCACAGACCCTCGATATTGAATCAAGCCGCACCACATCGAGCAGCCGTGATTACCAATTAGAAGGTAAAGCAGCACAAGGCAAACTCAACCTTACGAAAGAGAGCTGCAGCGACGGCATGAGCGACTCTATCTATGGATGGCATGCCAAACTTAACCTCAATGACAGTGACTACAATGGTTGTGCGACAGTCTCTAACCAAGATCCAACACTGGATTGGAGCGGGCTCTACTTCGCTAGCTCAACGCAAAACTCAGGGTTCTCTATCAACCTTGAACTCAGCGATGACCACAGTGCTATCACAACTTATTCATACAGCAATGGAGACCCTTCTATTGTTGAACAGGGTTTCTGGCAGCAACTGAACCAAAATCAGGTACAAGTGGTTATGACTCGCCACCAGCAACAGTATTTGATCTCCGAGCGCATCTTCACACTCGATAATGGCAAGCTAATCGCTGAAAAAGAGAAAGTGGGTAACGTGGTGTATCCGATTGCCAATGGCGGTCTGGTGCTATTCGAAGCTAAGAGTGCGCAAGCGCAAGTAAACACCACCGCTAACGTTGATCTAACCGCAAAACAGGTGAACTCTAGTGATCAACTTGATCCCAAAGTCGACCAAGCGATCCGCGAGTATTTTAAGATCAACAACAGCTCACCTGACGATACCAAGTACCGCTGGTTAACCTACGACCTCAACGGCGACGGTAAAGAAGAGCTGTTCGCCCAACTCGATTGGTGTGGTTCTGGTGGCTGTACACTGCTAATTTTCGAAAACCATCAAGATAACTGGCGCTTCAATAGCCGAGTGACACTGGTTAAGGGCGACATACGCTTAGGTAAATCGCAAAACCATGGCTGGCAGGATCTGATCTTCAACGTCAGTGGCGGCGGTGCAACACCGGCGAAACACACACTGTCATACTCTGGAGTCAGCTACCCGCTAAACCCAAGTGTCGCTCCAGTTGCAGATGATGCTGATATCAGCGACGTGGTTTTGTTTGCTGATGGTATCTCACCCGCACAAAGTGGAGTGAAGCTGTAAACATGAGTAACCAACAAGCTTGCCCTGGTTGTGGCTTCACTCACCAATGTATTTGTCACCTGATACCTAGTGTCGAAAGCCAAATCGATCTTGTACTGCTCACTCATGAGAATGAACTGTCGCGCGATACCAATACCGGAAAGCTACTTCAGCAATCCCTTGAGCAGTGTCAGTCCTTGGTATGGCAAAGGAAAACACCACCAGCGGAGCTCATCGCGCTACTTGACGATGAAACACGACAACCGTTTCTGCTATTCCCAAGTGATAAAAGCATCGAGTGCCAGCAAGCCGTGATGACCCAAGCCCAGAGTCGTAAGCCGCTATTCATCATCTTGGATGGCACATGGCAAGAAGCGAAGAAGATGCTTAATAAGAGCTCGTGGTTACAAGCCGTTCCGCAAGTTCACCTCGACATCACCAGCGAATCCTCATACACCTTGCGCCGCAATCAAGACAGCGGCCACTTGTGTACTTGTGAAGTGGGTATTGAGTTACTCAAATCTTTAGGTGAAAGCGAACCTGCCAAGCTCATTGATGACTACTACCAGCATTATCTAAAAGTCTTCCACGCCGACAAGTGTGGCCACGCCCTCAAATAGACCAAGCAGGCGTGCGCGAAGGCAATAAACACATTTCAGGACGGGACAGATACTAAAAACAAAAAAGGTGAGCCATAAGCTCACCTTTTTTACATCGTACTTTCGTTGTTGAATCAACGAGTGTTTCACGTGAAACGGTCGCTCCATCAAAACAAACGCTGAGGTTGACCAAAATAATACCCTTGCAGGTAATCAACGCCCATGTCTTCAGCAATACGACACACCTGTTCGTTATGAACGAACTCCGCCACCGTCTTAGCATTCAGAATCTGGCATAAGCTCACTAGCTGCTGAGCGATCTTGCGCTGCTTTTTATCTTTATCAATATTGCGAATCAAACTGCCATCAAGCTTGATCACCTGTGGTTCCAGTTTCAATATCTCATCAATGTTCGAATAGCCCGAACCAAAGTCATCAACAATAATATTCACACCAAGATCGCGGAAGTGATTACACACCTCAATCAAGCGACCGTAATCCTGAATTTGTTCCGTCTCTAACACCTCTAAGCCAATACGCTGTGGGTGACTGATTTTCTTGATGGCTTGCTCAAGGTGAAGAATGGTTTTCTCATTGCTGAAATCTTGAGGCGCTAAATTAATTGAGAACGAATCGGTTCGCTGACTCATAAAATCGAAGGTGCGCGTTATCATCTGACGACTGAGGCGTGTATAGAGATGGGTTCCTTCAATAATTGGCAAGAACTTACCCGGCGCAATCAACTGCCCGTCCTCTTCAATTCGAACCAAGCACTCGTAGCTCTCTACCTGATGGCTATGCGCCGAAACAATCGGTTGAGAACACGCCACAATATTCTGATTAAGCACAGCGCGACTCACGCACGACAGCCAACCAAGTTGCTCTTGGCGATGCTTCTCCAATTGAATGAGTGCCTTGGCGCTCACTAGGTGTTTGTTTTGGCTGACGGCGCTGCGCCGCGCATCAATCGCCTTCAACAATAAGTCATCAATAGAGGTAGTCGGGAAATCTCGACGGCTGGCAATACCCGCACAGATAGACACCGACAAGTAATCAATATCGGGTAAACCGGTAGGCTCAAAATTCACATGCTCGGTTTGATCAGCAAATTCCGAGAATCGCTGGTGAATATGTTCTTGGCTCGCCCAACTATCAAACACCACCGCCCACTCACCAATACCGATACTGTAGAGCTGACAACCTTCATCAAAGAACTGCCACAGCGCCTTTTGAAAGTACTCACTCAAGTCATGTAGAAGCTTGTCACCCACTCGATAGCCATACTTCTCATTGATCTGACCAAAGGTCGTGACCTTCAAAGCTAACAAGTGGCTGTCACTGCTCATCTTCGACAGCTTCTCACGCAACACACTTCGATTGGGTAAGCCAGTACGGTGATCAATTCGGTAGCTTGCCGTCAATGCAGTGGCTTGCTGCTGAATCTTACTCGCCATGCTGTTGTTCATGTCATCGACATCAAGCAGTGCATTTCGGATCAATGAAAACAGAGGGGATATGTTGGTCGCGGGTTGTGTCTCTAATGGCAATACCGCCTTACCCTCTCCTTCTCTAAGCGCAAGGTAAGTGAGGCTATGGTGCAAGATTCGCTGTTGGCTATTCTCTTGATAAAGTTCTCCCATGCAGTAAACGCCATAGCTGTCGGCCAATTTTTGGAAAACCTCAACCTCTTGGTTACCATCGATAAAGTCGATACGAGAGGTGCAGTTGTAAATGAAGAACTGTTCTGGTCTATGAGAAGCGATCTGTTGAACGCCCAGTCGTATTTGCTCTAGGGTTAATGATGGATGGTCATAACAAAACCGGACCTCATCGCCCACTTGGAACAGGCCGCTGAATTCTATCTCTCCACTTTCCGTTACCTTGAGCGGTAAATGAATGTTTTGCTCTTTCGGGTCACCGACCATCAAGGGAAAGTTATGCAGTTGCTCAAAAGGTACTTCGAGGCCATCAGCAAGGTAACGATTATAGAGTTCACGAACAGGCATCCCATCCAACTCCAACAGCCGATTATCTTGAGCACCTGTCACTCGAAAAGTCCGACCAATCGGATTCCATTCAGTGTAATAACCCTTAGCGATGGAGAGTTCGACACTGTGCAGTGCCAACATCACATAGGCATTTTCATAGCAAATGCCGTCTAACATCACCCAACGTCCATTATCTGTGATGGTCGATGCACCGCCGCAGATCGGTAATGAATATCTCGACTGCTCAAACGCTGAAAATAGATCTCGGTTATTTATCTGCAAACGGTCTGCGAAACAGATGATGCTTTGAGTATTATCATTGCACTCAAGCTGTTGCCACATAGCGTGGCTATCGAGTAATGGTTGATCGCTATATTCGACAACACCACAAGAATAAGACGTCGCGTCAAAGCGGGTAACAATCAGATAAAGACCTTGGTGTAGGATGACGCCTTGGCTGATGTAGTGGTTAGCACTGCAACCAATCAGCTTGGCATTGGGGAATGTCGATTGAATCACTTGGCAGGCAGCCAAAACAGAACCTTTCTCGAAAGACGAAAACACCTGAATCAGAAGGCTTTCATGTTGATGAAAATCTATCTTTTCCAATTCACGTTGGGTTTGCTCAATGTCTTGTATCAGGAGAGAAGTCGACTGCATATTCACATTAATCGTTACGTTAATGATTTGTTATTGTGCTTATTATAGATAAGGCTTGCACGGAATACTTACGATCGTGTTATGAATAATGTGACCTTAGTTAGACATCATTCATTCCGCCAAAAAGCAGTCATTCATGGCGGCGCAGTACTTTTATAGCCAGTATTTACACAATACGGGAAGCTTTAACAGCTAAAACAGTCGCTTAGGCTCACCGAAGTAGTAACCCTGCAGATAATCGACACCCATTTGCTCTGCTATCTCACAAACCTGTTGGTTATGGACAAATTCAGCGACCGTTTTGGCATTGAACACTTGGCACAAACGAACCAACTGAGAAGCGATGTTTCTTTGTTTTTGGTCTTTGTCGATATTACGGATCAAGCTACCGTCGAGCTTAATGATCTGCGGCTCTAACTTAATGATTTCATCGATGTTGGAGTAACCAGAGCCAAAGTCATCAACAATAATTCTCGCCCCAAGCGCACGGAAGTGATCACACACCTCAATCATGCGGCCATAATCTTTAATCTGTTCAGACTCGAGAACCTCTAAACCAAGTCGAGTAGGATCGTTCATACCATTGATCGCAGCCTCGAGCACCTCAAGCGTCTTGTCGCTCAACAAATCTTGTGGGGATAGATTGATAGAAAACGAGCTCTGCTTATCCGCCATATAGCCGATAGTGCTCTTAATCATGTGTCGACTAAGGCGCGTGTAAAGATGGGTGTCAGCAATGATCGGTAAGAACTTTCCTGGTGGCACAATGGTACCATCCGACTCCATGATTCTGACCAAACACTCTTGGCCAATCATTTCGTGCGTACCCGATGCGACAATCGGCTGTGAGTAGGTGATGATGTTCTGATCTAGAATCGCACGACTGACACAGCTCAACCAACCGAGTTGCTCTTTGCGGTCCTCTTCGCTCACCTGAATGTCTTTGGCATTGGTGATGTGGGTATTATTACGTACTCCATAGCGTCGAGCTTCGATCGCTTTCAATAAGATCTGGTCACCGCTGTCGGTTAAAAAATCACAACGACTAGCAAAGCCTCCACACAGAGAAACTGACAGGTAATCAATATCAGCCAAACCATACGGCTCAAAATTTATGTGTTCGATGTCATCTGCGAACTCAACAAACCCTTCTTTTATTTTCGCACTACCAACACTGGCATTAAAGATAATCGCCCACTCTCCAACACCAATACTGAATAACTCTACCTTCACGCGAGGCTCTTTCACGACACGAAGCTGCAATCGTTCGATAAAGTGATTAGACAGATCAAGCAGTAACTGATCACCCACCTGATAGCCGTACTTTTCGTTAACTTGATGGAAATTCGTGAGCTTTAACGTGAGTAAGTGTTCACTAAACAGAATCGTATTGAGGCGTTCTTTCAATACGATACGGTTCGGCAAACCAGTACGCGAGTCAATGCGATAGCTTTCGGTTAAGCGACGCGCTTGTTGATGGAGTTTCTTTTCCATCTGAGTATTCATACTGTCGAGATCTGCGACTGCATTTCTGACAAGGTTAAGCAATGGCGAGACGGTTGAGCCACACTGAAAGTCTTCACAATGAAACTCTTTAATCTCGTCAGACTCGCGCATAGCGATATAAGTCAGGCTGTGGTGCAGTATCTCTTGGCGGTCTTCATTACGGTATAGCTCACCCATGCAGTAGGCACCGCACGTATTCACTATCCCTTCAAATGGCTTGAGCTCAAGTTTACTGTCGATAAATTCAAGTCGAGATACGCAGTTATAAATGATCACCGATTCAGGCTGATGCATGGCTAGCATCTCGGCCCCGTGGCGCACCTTTTCTGCAGTCAACGAGGGGTGGTTATAACAAAACTGCGCCTCTTCACCGATATGCCAAGGGCTATCAAACTCGATACTGCCATCATCATTAATACGCAGCGGCGTCGAAATACCCTTCTTTCTACCAAGTTCTCGATAAAGCGGAAAGCTCATCAGCTGGCTAAAAGGAAGGTCTTTGCCATCCGCAAGGTAATGTTTGAATACTTCGATAGCCGGCTTGTCGTTCAATGCGTATAAGCGATTTCCGATTGCGTGTGTGACTCGTAGCTTCATCCCAATCGGGTTCCACTCAGAGTACGCGTCCGACCAAACCTTCAATCTTGGGTTAGTCAGAGCCACAGCAACACAGGCGTGTTGGTAGGTTTGCTCGTTATACATAACCCAACGGCCAAATTCATTCTCATGGCACAGTCCACCAGCTATCGGCAAGGCGTAAGGCAAATTTTCAAAAGCGCTATAAATAGGATAATCACGCCCTTCAACCTGATCGCACAAGCTGATGACCGTTTTGGTGTCTTCTGTAAGGCGCAGCTGAAAAGCTAAGTCTTGGCTGTCTTGATTTGGATTGCCGGAAAAAGGCTGGACCGCAGAGGTTAGATGGGTTTCGTTGAACTCACTGATGATGACTAAGGTGCATGCACTTTCAAGGCAATTATCACAGATAACATGACGAGCACTCTGGCCAATTAGCGTCGCATTATTTAAACGATTGAGGGCAACACCCGCGATTTGACGAGCCAGATCTGAAGATTGTGCTGAGAAAATTTGAATAAGGTACTGTTTGCTGTCACACCATTCTCGCTGATCAAATTGAGCTCTAAATAACGCCTCAGTATTTGCGAGAAATGTAAATGTTTGCATGCCAACCCTTGTTCAAAATCGAGTGAAGTAACAACCCGCAACCACTGCTATGACTGAAATGAATCGATAAAAAGTAGTCGCCAATTATCCTAGCCTAATCAGGCTTTTATAGGCGACTAATGTAACAATTCACTATCATAAATGCGACACAATAAGCTTACCGAGCCATTAAATTAGTCGCATAAGATCGCTAAGTTGGTCTATTTCAACATCAGGGAGCACACTCGCCTTCGGGGAGCGGTATAAATTGGAACCAGTGTCATTAAACCAGCACGCTTGGAAGCCATTTTGCTTGGCTCCATAGACATCCGTTTTGAGGTGATCGCCAACATGAAGAATATTCTCAGCGTCACAACCTAGGTGTTGCTGAGCTTTTTCAAACATATCTGGATAGGGTTTTGCTCTGCCATCAGGGCCGGCTTTAAGGATTAATTGAAAATACTGCCCTAAGCCAATTTTGTGTGGGTCGACATTGCCATTGGTAATCGCAACCAGAGGAATACTTTGGCTAAGCTCAGTCATCACTCGATGTGTTTCTTGAGGAACGTCGACTTGATTGCGCAGCCATAAGGCATGCTCAATGCCCTCTCGAGCCGCTTGTTCTGCTTGCAGCAAAGAGTAACCCAATTGCAGCAAACCACTCTTAATCTGAGTTTCACGCCACACGGTGACATCATGTTTCAAAGCTGGGTTTTCAGATGCGACTTGCTGTTTAATGCCCTGCCACTCTTCAAGCGATAAAGAAGCCGACATTGGGTGCTTTTGATAAAGCCACTGTGCCATCTCTTTCTCAACCTTCATGATCACAGGCCAGTTGTCATACAGGGTGTCATCCAAGTCAAAGGTCATAGCTTTGATGGGCTTTAACCCTCGATAAATTCGCATAGTAAACCCTTTAATCTAATCTTTATTCTTCTTACGAGCTCTCGGATGAGCCTGATCATAAGCTTGTGCTAAGTGTTGGAAATCTAAATGGGTATACACTTGGGTCGTCGAGATGTTTTCATGTCCAAGCAACTCTTGAACAGCACGAAGATTCTGGCTCGATTCAAGCACATGCGTTGCAAAGGAGTGACGCAGTTTATGCGGGCTAATATGACTCGCGACGGATTGCTTCTTACCCCACTCTTCCATGCGCTTTTGCACGCTGCGGTGAGAGATACGAGTCCCGAGCTTAGAGACAAACAGCGCGCTTTCACCCGGAGAAGCCAATTCACCACGAACTTTGAGCCATTTATCGACCCACTCTTTAGCTAAACCAGAAAAAGGCGCTTTGCGTTCTTTGTCGCCTTTACCAATCACTCGGATTTCGCCTTGTCGACCCAACACATCTTTCAGATTGATGCCGACCAGTTCCGCGAGTCGTAATCCAGCACCATACATCACCTCCATCATCGCTCGATCACGAATCGACAATGGATCGTCCTCATTCACATCAAGCAGTTGACCCACTTCATCGACATCGAGGTTTTTAGGCAAAGGACGTTGTTTGCGAGGTGCAGAGACCCCTTTGGCTGGATTGGCGGTCATTTCGCCACGCAACACAAGGAAATCAAAGAAGCTGCGCAGTGAAGATAAGCGCGTTGCAATGCTGCTCGCCTTCATTCCCTCACGCATGCCTTTACTAGCAAGTTGTCTTACCCACGCCGCATCGACTTGACCCCAATCCTTTAGCCCGAGCGTGACTAAATGACCGGCCATGGTTTCAAGTTGTTGTTTGTAATTACGTTGGGTGTGTAGGCTGAGTCCCTTCTCGCTTCTGAGATATTCATAGAAGCGAGAAAGTGGCTTTTGCAGGCTGTTAGGAAGAGGTATTTTGGGCTCTAGGCTCATTATTTATCTGCCAAGGTAAGGTGTCCGCCAAATGAGCGACAACAAGTGCTAAATGGCGTAAAAAGAGCGTATCCATATGGGGTTGGAAATGTCCGCCATCTTCACTAGAAAAGGCGAGCAAACCCAATGGAGACTGCTTAGCAAGCGGTAGTACTACATAAGAGCCTAGCTCTGGAACTGGATAATCACCAAACAAATCGTGTCTGTCGGCTTTTCTCAAGCGCCCAAGATAAGCATCTTTGCCATTGAAATGGTTAAGCGAAAACTTAGAGTAACCCTCAGCACTCAACTGATAAAAGCCAGATTGCGAAAGAATTCGAACATGAGCCTTAAGCCCAAGATCTAACGCTTTTTGTTCAACGGATTTTATCACCTGCATAAAGTCACTGCATTTCAGCACTTGCGCTTGCAGATCCATAAACTCATAGAAGGTTTTATCGTTATTTGCCGCCAATGACATCAAGCCAGTGATCTCTTCTTCAAGCTCTTCGATTCGATGACGCTGGCGTTTAAGCTGAACCTCAACCAGAGAAACAGCGCCCTGCTCAACGTTATTGATAGCAAGGCGATCAACCAAATCTTTTCGGTCTTGGAAAAAATCTGGGTTATCACGTAAATATTCCGCGACCACTTCTGCGGTGAGTGCGTCGGCTTCAACGTAAGACAAAACCTATCCTTTATTTTTATGAATCTATTTGTTTTGGGTTGTTATTAGCAAGAAAGTTGACCATCAAACACATGCGTTGCAGGGCCGGTCATAAACAGAGGTTTACCCGGGCCTTGCCAGCTAATGTGTAAGTCACCGCCTGGTAGACGAACCTTCACATTCTCAGCCAGTAAGCCTTGAGTGATACCCACTGCAACTGCGCCACACGCTCCGCTGCCACATGCCTGAGTTTCACCCGCACCGCGCTCGTAAACACGCAAGCGAACTTCTTCACGGTTAACGACCTGCATAAAGCCAGCATTAACACGCTCAGGGAAACGTTCGTGTGATTCAAGTAGTGGGCCTAAGGTGTCCACATCAGCCGTATCGACGTCATCAACCACAGTCACCACATGTGGGTTACCCATGCTTACCGCACCACAGAATAAGGTGTGTACATCCGTTCTTAGGATATACGTCTTCTCTGCCTGCTTGGCCTTGAATGGAATCTTACCGGGTTCGAATTCAGGAATACCCATGTTCACCGTGATCAGGTCATTCTCTTCAATCTTGAGAACCATTTTACCTTTCTTGGTGCTGACGTTGATGCTGTACTTATTCGTTAAGCCTTTCATGCGAACGAATCGTGCAAAACAACGTGCACCATTGCCACACTGCTCCACTTCACTGCCATCCGCATTAAATATGCGGTAATGGAAATCAGTTTCTGGATCATAGGGAGCCTCAACCACAAGTAGCTGATCAAAGCCCACGCCAGTGTGACGATCCGCCAAACGACGGATCAAATCTGGAGAAAAGAAAATATTTTGAGTAATGCAGTCCACGACCATGAAATCATTGCCCAAACCATGCATTTTAGAAAAGTGGAAGTGCATAACGCTTAAAATTACTCCGGAAGAATGTTTTCAAGTTCCCACAGACTCGTAAGCTCTTCACGCTGACGAACCAAGTGAGTTTTATCGCCATCCACCATCACTTCAGCCGCACGCGAACGAGTGTTGTAGTTAGATGACATCGCGAAGCCATAAGCGCCCGCTGAACGAACTGCTAGCAGATCACCTTCTTCAAGAACAAGGTCACGATCTTTACCTAGGAAATCGCCTGTCTCACAAATTGGGCCAACCAAATCGTAAGTCACGGCTTCACCCTGACGAGGGCTCACAGGAACAATATCCTGCCAAGCTTGGTAAAGTGCTGGGCGCATTAGGTCGTTCATTGCTGCATCGATGATGGCAAAGTTCTTGTGCTCTGTTGGCTTGAGGAACTCGACTTTCGTTAATAATACACCAGCGTTAGCAGCAATCGCTCTTCCAGGCTCGAAAATCAGCTCTAGATCAGAATGATTGTCTAGGCGAGCCAATAAAGCTTTCGCGTAGTCAGAAGGCTGTGGCGGTAATTCATCACGATAAACCACACCCAAGCCGCCACCGACATCAAGGTGTTTGATGTTGATACCGTTAGCACGTAGCTGGTCGATCAGCGCAAGCAGACGATCGGTTGCATCGATGAAAGGTTCGATATCCGTTAGCTGAGAACCAATGTGGCAATCAATACCATGGATAGACAAGTTATCGAGTGTTTTTGCAAACTCATAGACAGCAGGAGCACGGTCGAAAGCAATACCAAACTTGTTATCACGCAGACCAGTAGAGATATAAGGGTGAGTGTTGGCATCAACGTCTGGGTTGATACGCAGTGAAATCGGCGCTTTAACACCAAGCTCACCAGCTACTTTATTCAGTCGCTCTAGTTCTGGTTCAGACTCTACGTTGAAACACTTAATGTTCAACTCAAGCGCACGCTTCATTTCAGCGGCTGTTTTGCCGACACCAGAGAATACAACTTTTGCTGGATCGCCACCGGCAGCAACCACACGCTCTAGCTCACCGCCAGAAACGATATCGAAACCTGAGCCCAAACGCGCCAAAGTATTCAATACGCCAAGGTTCGAGTTAGCTTTAACGGCATAACACACCAAGTGCGGATGCTCACCAACCGATGAATCAAACGCATTCCAGTGGCGTTCTAATGTTGCACGAGAATATACATACAGCGGTGTACCATATTGCTCTGCTAGTTGTGAAAGTGCGACGTCCTCAGCCCAAAGCTGGCCATCTTCCTGATAGTTGAAGTAATCCAAAGTTCTTATCCCTTATAAATAACGATTTCTGCGTGTTTTCACTTATTGTGATTGTTCGGTTTGCTGAACTTCATCAGGATCGTACAAAGGACCCGTTTGACCACAACCAGAAAGTCCAATAACGGACATCATAAATAGAGCAGTAATTAATTTTTTCATTTTGCATATCGTGATTATTAACTCAATGCCCCCTATAATCGCACCACACTCAGGAAAAGCAATAGGATAGAAAGGATGAACGAGACTGAATTTCATCAGCTGGTCGATATACAGATGCAAAACATCGAAGAAGCTATCGATGAATCAGAAGCAGATATTGATTACGAAGTGACTGGTAACGTGATGACGCTGGAGTTTGAGAACCGCAGCCAAATCATCATTAACCGCCAAGAACCAATGAAAGAAATCTGGTTAGCGTCTAAATCTGGTGGCTTTCACTTCAAGCTAGTTGACGACAAGTGGACATGTTCAAAGACGGGCATGGAGCTGTTTGAGATGGTTAAAGAAGAATGCGTGAAGCACGCAGGTGAAGAGATCGATTGGGTCTAATCATTTGTAAGCAAAACTAAAAAGGAGTGAATCAATCACTCCTTTTTTAATATCAATCAGTCTTAGTAAGACTAGATGTTAACTATCTTTGAGCTCCGAGAAGCTAAAGTTGCATCGTTACGATAAGGCACAACGTAGGAATTGCCTTCTTCAGGATGAACGATTTGGTAGTACTGAGGTAGATTAAAGTTAATCAACTTAGACGACATCTTCGACTCATCTTTTACCGACGTGTAGAAAGAATTCACGCTCGCGATCATCTCATCTTTTTCACCGCTGTATTGGTGATACACCTCAACTTGATTCGACTCGTCCAATACATAAATATTGAAGCCCTTGTCGGTATCTTCGAAAAAGAACTGAATTAAGCCCTCACTCGCAAAACCATCAACCACTTCTGGCAGCTGATACTCTTGCTCTTTGTCGAGCATCAATAAAGGTGAGCCCTTCAGCTTGTTGGTTGAGATACTACGGTAGAAATCAACCGAGTTTTCCAACATCTGTACCGATACACCACGACGCTCGAAGAACAGACCAAACATCTTATTCGCTAAACGAATAGCCTTAAAGCGGCGGCGCTTCTCAGGTTCAATCGGTTTCAATCGTAAATCGATACACTCAGCAAGCAGTTGATACACCATGTTACGCATCACACCACGCAGGTTTTTGCTGTAACAGAACACATCAACCGACTCTGGTGGCAGCGCATCTTGGTGCATTTTGCCAAGTACCGTCTTCAGCGCATCCAGCATTGCCGTATCACCTTGGAAATGAAGCGTACGTACTTCATGCCAAGAGTTACGATAAACCAAGTCAACACTGCCGACTAAGCTCTTACCTTCTTCACCAAAGCTGAAGATATCGGCGTTCTTAAGATCCACTTTTAATGCACGACCACTTAATTCAGACGTCGGGTCATTTTCAAAGTTGATGAACATTGCCAATTGGCTTATCTCACACGGGCTCGCCAGTGCTTGCATACTTGGGCGACGCTTACGCAAAGAAAACGTATTACGCAGGTCGCTCACCATTTGATAGAACTTATCGATATCAATGTGAGCGTCACGTACCACAGAGTGCAAACGCGTCGACTCAGTAATCAAACCATTAAAAAACGACCATGCTACCAACTTACTCAAGTACTCATGGTGTTCAAGAGAAGGCTGGCCAAGAATTCGGTGTGCAACCAGAGGCTGCTTATACAAGTACCAACCGGCTTTATTCGACTGACCCTGACGAACCTCGATAAAGCTCAAATCTGGCTCATGCAGATCCGGAGAGATTTGCGGGTTCAGTAGTGTCACTTTACCTGGCAATACCTCAAACGCGGCATAAAGCTTACGTGCCAAGATACTGATATCTTGTGGGCTGATTGCCGAAGTGATGTCGTTACGACGCGCAAATTGAATCAGATTACGGTAGCTCAGCATCAAGGCATCAAGTAATGCATGGTGCACCACTTTAACCTGCTCAACCTTCCAGTTACGGCGGTTATCGAGCTCAGCAATGGTTTCATGTCCCCAATTCCAAGACTTAGTCATCTCGGTTAAGGCTTCACGACGCCACGCAACAGAGCCAATGCCCGCATCTCGTGACAACTTCTCGTGGGTCTTAAGATAGAAACAGCGTCTCACCAAGTCCAACCGAGTGTGGTCGTTAATGCGTTCTAGATAGCGCGTTACCTTTTCAAGCATCAGATAGTAGCTATCCATGCCATACAGATCCGGTTCATCCGCGAAGAAGCGACGCTTGGTATCAATACTCAGCAGTTGGGTGTTTGGGTATTCCCATGAATAGGCTTCTAACAGGATCGCCTTCAAAACCGATTTATACGGGGAGTCGATACTCTTATAGAGCTGCCACAGGTTTGAACCAAAGTACTCTTCAGCGGGAATGCGATTCAGCTTGCCGAAATCGATCCACTGCGAGCAATCAAGATAGCCATCCTGACACAAACCTTGAACATACTCGTCGTAACACTCTTCCATTTCTGGCGGAATGATTTGCCACAACAAACGTTGACCAGCCAAACGAACCGCAGAGCGATAGAACTCATCAAGCAGTAATAAATGCTGTGAAGAACCACAGTTATCGCCGGTCATCTCTTCTGAATGATTCGAACGGAAACGCTCTTCATCCATCAAGAAGAAGTTCGCTTCAACCCCTAAGGTTTCAGCCCAATCGGTAATCAGCAAACACTTGTTGGTTAGGCTATCGCGAGATGCGCCATCCATATCCGGGGAAACACACACCCAGATATCAAGATCACTTGAAGTGCTTTGACCAATAGAAGAAGTACTGCCCATGGTGTACAAACCAAGGATTGCAGGTTCATCAGTCTCGGTGAGTTTGCCACCCAACGTTAATTCGGTATCAGAGACAAATTGCTTTTGGAATTGATTAAGCGTGAAGCTACGAATTCCAAAAGGAACTTGTTGGTCATAATAGCCAGGCATCATCGGGTGATTGAAGTGAAGCAGTGCGGGAATAAGGTTGAATACTCGCTGGCCTTGCACATTCATCAACGCCAACGCACGATCAATGCGCTGCTGATTTAGATTGTCTAATCGTTGAATCAAAGTTTGAGTGTAAGCCTGCAAGGTAAGTCCTTGGTTTGAGGTTAAGTGCAGTTCTGTTTAGTTACTGAACGAAAGGAGCAACAAAACGTGATCAATTTAACACTTTCACCCTTAATGGTAAAGCAAAGGAACCCGTCATACTGGTCAATTCCTTGATGACAGAAAGTTAAACTCACGGCGCCGTAGTGTCCTCTTTATTGACTATTTCTAATAATAGCCCATGTTTCAAATGAGATACCAATCACACTATTTTGGTGAACTCATGAAAATCTCTCAGCTATCAAAGTATGGAATGATCAAACAGTAAGAATTCTCGCCTCATAATGGTAGGATTAGGCTATTACAGAACCTATATCGGAAACACCATGACAAATTCAGCACCAATCCGTATCGCGACCAGAAAAAGCCCTCTTGCCCTTTGGCAGGCATACTTTGTAAGGGATGCACTGCAAGCTGCTCACCCTGGTTTAGAGGTTGAGTTGGTAACTATGGTGACCAAAGGTGACATCATCCTCGACACTCCGCTTGCTAAAGTGGGTGGTAAAGGACTGTTCGTTAAAGAACTTGAAGTAGCAATGCTAGAAGGTCGTGCTGACCTAGCCGTTCACTCAATGAAAGATGTACCTGTCGACTTCCCCGAAGGTCTAGGTCTGGTAACGATTTGTGAGCGTGAAGATCCGCGTGACGCTTTCGTATCAAACACTTACAACAACATCGACGAACTCCCACAAGGTGCTGTCGTAGGTACATGTAGCCTGCGTCGCCAATGCCAATTGTTAGAATACCGCCCTGACCTCATCATCAAAGAGCTGCGCGGCAACGTTGGTACTCGTCTAGGTAAACTCGATGATGGTCAATACGATGCGATCGTGCTGGCTGCTGCAGGCCTTAAGCGCCTAGAGCTAGAAGAGCGTATTCGTAGTTTCATCGAACCAGAACAGTCTCTACCTGCTGTTGGCCAAGGCGCTGTTGGTATTGAGTGCCGTCTAGATGATGAACGTCTAATCAAGCTTCTTGAGCCGCTGAACCACAAAGACACGGCTGATCGCGTACTTTGCGAGCGTGCAATGAACCTTACTCTAGAAGGTGGTTGCCAGGTGCCTATCGGTAGCTATTCACTATTAGATGGCGACAACATCTGGCTACGTGCATTAGTTGGTGAACCTGACGGTTCTAAGATGGTTCGTGGTGAGATCTCAGGCCCTCGCAAAGATGCAGAAGCACTTGGCGTGACTCTGGCAAATCAATTGCTGGATGATGGTGCAAGAGAAATCCTAACCAAGCTCTACGCTGACCAAGAATAATCATGACAGTGTTGGTGACTCGTCCCGGTTCAGAGGGACAATCGCTTTGCCAACAACTAGCGGATGAAGGTATTCAAGCAATCCATCATCCGCTGATTCGTATCGTTGATAATCCAAACTCTGCGGATTTAAGCACCCAGCTTAACAACAGCGATATCATTATTGCAGTCAGTCACCACGCCGTGACAGCTGCCCAAAACATCCTTTCGAAAACCTCATCCATTTGGCCCACTTCGCCGCTTTATCTTGGCGTTGGTCAAAAAACTGCGCACGTTTTAAGCAAAGTCTGTAAACAAAAAGTAAACTACCCTCAAGTTAGTGATAGTGAACATCTTCTTAAACTTACTGAACTTAATGGCGTAGAAAATAAGTCCATTTTGATACTACGTGGTAATGGTGGGCGTGAGCTCATTAGAGATTCTCTACTCAATCGAGGTGCACAAGTCTCTTATTGTGAGACCTACCGTAGAGAATATATTCCTATTAGCGATCACAATACCTATCAAACATGGATAAACAAAAAAACGTCCAAAGTTGTCATCACTAGTCAGGAACAATTGGAGTATATCTGCTCAATTACCCCTGATGAGTATTTGGCTTGGCTTTCAACAAGACATCTATTTGTCCCAAGCCAGCGCATTGTAGAACGAGCACAACAACTCGGCTTTTCGAACGTGACCAATACTCACAGTGCTACGAACCAAATATTACTGGCTGCTCTCCGGCCCTAGCTAGAAACAGGAAATAAGCATGACAAGCAAAAAAAATAATGAGCATATTGAACCTGAAAACAAACAAGACACTCAGCCAGTAGTTGTTGAAAACGAAAAAGCTGACTCTACAGAGACAAAACAGCCTGAACAGAAGCTTGATGCCTCTGCCTCAAACACCACTAAAAATGAGCAGCCTCAAGCTGAGCATAAAGAGCAAATAGAGAAAGCAGAAAAGCAAGGTAAGCGCGGTGTCAAACTAGGCGCTATTGCGATCGCTATTTCAATTATCTTCAGTGGTGGTATCGCATTTCAAATGCAGCAAAAGAGCGCTGAGTACTCGGCTCAAATCGCCGCTCTTCAAGCTCAACTGCAAAATACCCAATCTGCAGTAAATAAAGACCTACAAACCATCAAGCAAGAGACTATCCAAGAAGCCTCACACGCGGTGGAGAAAACTCAGGTCGTACAGTCTCAACAGCAGAAGAGTATTCAAAGCCTGCAGTTAGCAGTCGCTGACGTGAAAGGTCGCCGCCCGAATGACTGGTTACTTGCCGAAGCCGATTACCTTGTGAAACTAGCAGGACGTAAACTGTTCCTAGAGCATGATGCCGTTAGTGCAACCAAGTTAATGGAAAGTGCCGATCAACGTATCGCAGCACTGAATGACCCGAGCTTAGTGTCACTGCGTCAATCAATGACCAATGACATTACCAAGCTTCGTACCATTCCTCTGATCGACCGTGACGGCTTAGTTCTACGTATCACAAGTCTCCAACAGCAAGTCGATACACTGCCGCTTGCCAATGCGATTCTTCCAGAAGCTGCGGCTGTTGAGAAAAAAGCGGTATCGCAAGATATTAATGATTGGCAGAACAACCTGATGACGTCGATGAAAGACTTCTCAGAAAACTTCATCACATTCCGCAGTCGTGATGGCGAAGTTATCCCTCTACTATCACCAGAACAGCACTTCTACCTGCGTGAAAACATCAAAGGAAAATTAGAAACCGCAATTCGCGCCGTCTACAAAGAACAAGGTGAACTCTATAGCGCAGCTCTTAATACCGCTAGCGAGTGGTCGAAAGCGTATCTAAACCAAGATAACAACTCAGTGATTGAATTTGAGAAAGCGATTAAACAGCTAAGTGAACAGAACATCTCTGTGAAATACCCTGTAAAGCTTGAATCTCAAAATGAGTTGTCAGATGTGATACGTGAGCGCCTACGTCGTGAAGTCACCGTTATGACCACGGAGGAAAAATAATGATTCGTTGGATTTTTCTTTTTCTCGTTCTAGGTGCTGGGTTAATTGTTGGTACTCAGTTCTCAGGTCAACAAGGCTACGTTCTGATCTCAATTGCGAATAAGACCATTGAGATGAGCGTGACAACACTGGTTATCTTCGTCATCGCTCTTCTAGCGGCTCTATTCGGCTTAGAGTACCTATTTAAAAAGCTTATGTACGCAAGCTCGACAACTTGGAATTGGTTCAGTGTTCGTAAACTGAAACGCTCTCGTCGTTATACCAATGAAGGCATCATCAAGCTGCTTGAAGGTGACTGGAAAGGCGCTGAGAAGAAAGTAACGCGTTGGGCTAACCATCACGACATGCCTCTACTTTGTTATTTAGTCGCTTCTCAAGCGGCACACGAGCAAGGTAATACGAGTGAGCGTGATAAGTACATCGAGCTTGCTAGCCAACAGGACGACTCTCTACTGGCGGTTGAGCTAACAAAAGCTAAACAGCAAATCAGTGAGTCAAACTACGAAGCTGCATTCGATACACTTTCCACCCTAAAAGGCACATACCCTAATAACACTGCTGTACTTGGCCTGTTAAAAGCCACTTACTTGCAACTGAAGTTATGGCAGCCATTACTAGAGTTAACGCCTAAATTAGTTAAGAACAAACTTCTAACAGCTGATGAGCAACGTGAATTAGAACAGAAAGCACAATGTGGGCTACTTCATGATGTGGCACAACAGCAAGGTAGCGAAGGTTTAATCAGCCATTGGAACAAGCTTTCAAGAAAACAGAAACAAAGTTCGCACCTTGTATCCTGCTTTGTGAAGCAACTTATCGCGCGTAAAGCTGATTCAGAAGCCTTCACTGTGATCAAAGAGAACATTGCAAAGAGTGGGTCAAATGAACTCTACATGTTGCTTCCAGAGCTGAACCTAGCCGATCACCACCCAGTAGTGGTCATGCTAGAACGTGTAATCAGTAAAGACAGTAGTAATGCAGAAGCACACAGCGCGCTGGCTCAGTTCTACTTAAGAGAGCAGAAGTGGGCGGAAGCACAAAGCCACTTTGAGAAAGCCCTAGCACTTCGTTCAAATGTTTCAGATTACGGATACCTATCTGACGCACTAGAGAAGCAAAACTTAACGAAAGCAGCTCACGAGGTTTCTCGTAAAGCGCTCGCTCTAGTTCAACCCGCTTAAGTCTAAGCGATTCAAACGAAGCCGATGCCTAGCATCGGCTTTTTTGTATCTGTTACTTATCCATAGATAACTTCTACAATAGCTATAAACCAAACGCCTCAAACCCTTACCCACCCAATGCTAACAAACCAACTAACCATGAAATTGCTCAACTGAGCTTCTCAAACAGACGGAGAACAACTTTAATTGTGTCTGTACGTAGTTTTACCATTCTTATAAACAAGTCCTTATAAGAGGTTCGAGATGAGTCATAGAGAAAAGTGACACCTAGAAGCTCAAGAGTAAATGGAGATCACCTTGAGAGAAGGCGTTTAAAGATATTTACCCGCAGACAGATACCCACTTAAAGTCACACTGAATTAACAATTAAATAGCCATCAATGTTCCAACTATAAACCGTTATAACCGGGGAGTTCACGTAACTGCCTGTAGATCCATCTATTAAGTAGAAGGGATATAGCAGAGTTACCGACCAAAAAAATCTTGTTATTAAAAACGAGGCAGCTTTTATCAGCCAGTTCAAAGTAGTAGGAAATAGAGCTCTCGAGACGTTCTGGAAAAGTTAATCATCGAATAAATAGCCGACAAATATCAACTAACGTAATCAAGTGCTGTTAGAGAGAGCAAAGCTTGATAATAAGTGTCGAAATATCAGAGTTCGTGTACAACGAAAAACGCTTGTACAAAACTCGAAGACGAATAATAAACTCAGGTGCTGGAAACGACGAAAGCCTAGTCGTCAGACTAGGCTTTCTAATATGTATCGAAGTAGTGAGAGCGTTTAATACCATCATTAATTGAGGAGAAAACACTTTTCTTCAAATGTAAAAAAGCCCTGCTATTTCTAGCAGGGCTTCTCTAATAAGTGGCGGAGTGGACGGGACTCGAACCCGCGACCCCCGGCGTGACAGGCCGGTATTC
>NZ_JALNTT010000011.1:0-82208 GCF_023161695.1 Vibrio sp. 1CM2L | reverse complement strand
GCGCGTCCTGGAGGATTCGAACCTCCGACCGCCTGGTTCGTAGCCAGGTACTCTATCCAGCTGAGCTAAGGACGCACGGTGTTCATTCATTAAGAATGAAGTTGTGAAATATATCACATTCTTCTTGCTACGAAGAAAAAAAAAGGCCATCGGCCTGTAATGAATGGCGGTGAGGGAGGGATTCGAACCCTCGATGCAGCTACAAACCACATACTCCCTTAGCAGGGGAGCGCCTTCGGCCACTCGGCCACCTCACCTAATTCATTATTCTCAAATCACTTACAAGTAAGAAAAGAGAGAATGGCGCGTCCTGGAGGATTCGAACCTCCGACCGCCTGGTTCGTAGCCAGGTACTCTATCCAGCTGAGCTAAGGACGCACATTTACATTGTCTAAATTGCTAATTTTAGACTCGCAAGAAATGGCGGTGAGGGAGGGATTCGAACCCTCGATGCAGCTACAAACCACATACTCCCTTAGCAGGGGAGCGCCTTCGGCCTCTCGGCCACCTCACCGTCTTGCGGAGGCACATATTACGTTTTACCGAAAATATGTCAAACACTTTATTGAAAAAAATTGGACAAAAACACTCAACCGTTTGCTATTTAATCAAAGCGCTTGCAAATTGAACTTATAAGATTCAAATCGCGCTTTTTCCCTTAAAAATTAAGGTGAAAGATTGGCAATAATAAACAGCCGAAAACAATTATCTAATTTCTCCAGCAGCAAGTGCTACCGCTGATGGCACAATACTACGGGATGCGTATTTGCGCCATAGGGGAAGCGAATAAATCTTGAGTTTTGCCAAACAAAATACAGAGCAACCGTTCTGTTCTACCTTGTCTGTATCTCACAACATCACAAAGCATTCACTTCACCACTTTGAGACAGAACCGTTATCCAACTCATCTATGTCCCAATGAGTGTTTCGATTCCCCAAGATCAAAAAAGGCTAGCAACAATGCTAGCCTCTTCTCTACGCAAAAGTATTAGTAGTTGCCAGATGCAACGTTACCATTACCTTTTTCAGCTTGAATGCGCATGTAGATCTCTTCACGGTGAACAGATACTTCTTTAGGTGCGTTAACACCGATACGTACTTGGTTACCTTTAACGCCTAGTACAGTAACTGTTACTTCATCACCAATCATCAGTGTTTCGCCAACGCGGCGAGTCAAAATTAGCATTCTTTGCTCCTTGAGTAATCTCTAAATTTATCTAGCTACGAGAGCATTATCCAACAAAAGTTATATTTTCGTAAACTATCGATTGAGTTTATTTAACCAAAATGCACTTCTTTTTTAGGATAACCCTGTGTTTCACGCGCTACGATGTATGCATTGTGTAATATGTTAGCAGCCATATCGACTTGCGTTGGTGATATCACCAAAGTTAAAGACTGCTGCTGCAATAAGTGATGCTGTACATCAATTTCGCCTTCAGACAACAATCCATGTGAACTGACCACAATTTCTTGTGTTCGGCTTCCTACCACAGTTAACAAACTAACCTGTTCACTATTACGGATTTTCTCATCAAAAACTAGTTTTAATTTGGCACTTATGTCTTGTTTAATAATGAGTGCTGCCCGTTCTGTTTCCTCGATCACACTACAGACTTCAATCCCCAACAGTTGGCAATGTGAAATGAAAGACGGTAAATCTTCATTCAAACACTCGATACGCACCATATCTCTTTGGATGGCGATGCCAGCAATATCATTCAAACACTGATTACCCGCGATCAATGTGCCCTCGCCTTGTTCAAAGCTTGAAAGCACTCGCAATGGCACGTTGTGCTGCCATGCATACTGAACACAAGGAAGGTGCAATACCTTAGCGCCTCGGCGAGCCATCTCTTCCATAGAAGGGAAGTCTAAAGTATCTAATTTTTGAGATTGCTTTACGACTCTAGGGTCACAAGAGTAAACACCATCTACATCAGTATAGATCTGGCATTCTTTCGCCTGCAAGGCACCTGCAAGCGCTACCGCTGTAGTATCTGAACCACCGCGGCCTAATGTTGTGATATCACCTTTCGCATTGAATCCTTGAAAGCCTGCAACAATAACAATCTGGTTGTCATCTAGCAGAGCTTGAATCGGAGCAGTATCAATACGCTCAATCGCTGCATTATTATGATTAGAATCCGTGTGTATCTTGGCTTGGTAGCCAGTCATCGATGTCGCTTCATAACCTAACTTGTGTAACGTCATTGCTAACAAGGCCATGGAAACTTGCTCGCCAGTCGTTAACAACACATCCAGTTCTCTAGCGTTTGGTACGCTATCAACTTGTGTGGCTAAGTTAACTAACCGATTTGTTTCACCAGACATAGCAGAAACGACAACCACAATCTGGTTCCCTTCATTTTTCGCTTCAATGATTTTTTCTGCTACATGATGGATTCGTTCAATTGAACCCACCGACGTTCCACCAAATTTCTGCACGATAAGAGGCATTTTCACCCGTCCTCACCTTCCCAAGACCAATGTCTATATATGACAAAAAAACACATACTCCGCGTCAGGGCGAAGCAATAAAAAATTAACCAAGGAGTCTAACGCCACCATTAGACTTCTTGGTTAATCTCAATCAAACCTTGTTTAAACACACTTCCAATAAGCCAAATAAAAGATGCCCAATCAACTGATTGGGCATCTTTGTATCAATCACTTAAGCTTAAAGACGTTCTTCTAGCCAAGTACGTACAGATTTAAGCGCTTCTGGCAGTGCTTCAACATCTGTACCGCCCGCTTGAGCCATATCTGGACGACCGCCGCCTTTACCGCCAACTTGCTCAGCAACCATCTTAACGAGATCACCCGCTTTTACTTTGCCGATTAGGTCTTTGGTTACACCAGCAATCAAGCCAACTTTACCGTCTGCTACGTTCGCGATCAGGATGATACCGCTACCCACTTGGTTTTTAGCGTTATCAACCATAGTACGTAGGTTCTTGTTGTCGGCGCCTTCAATTGCAGCAACCAGAACTTTAGTACCAGAGATGTCTTCTACTTTGCCCATGATGTTTGCGCTTTCTGCAGCAGCCATCTTTTCTTTAAGCAGTTGGATTTCTTTCTCTAGCGATTTAGCTTTCTTAGCTGATTCAGCAAGTTTCTCTTCGTAAGCGTTAGCCTGAGCTTCTACTGCATCTAGAGCAGCTTCACCCGTTACCGCTTCAATACGACGAATACCTGCAGCAATACCACCTTCAGAAGTGATCTTGAATAGGCCGATATCACCCGTGTTGCTTGCGTGGATACCGCCACAAAGTTCAGTAGAGAAATCGCCCATAGATAGAACGCGAACTTCATCATCGTACTTCTCGCCAAACAGTGCCATTGCACCTTTTTCTTTCGCTGACTCGATGTCCATGATGTTGGTTTCAATCACGTGGTTCTTACGAACTTGTGCGTTAACCAAACGCTCTACTTCTTTAATCTGTGCCGGTGTTACCGCTTCAAGGTTAGAGAAGTCAAAACGTAGATTGTCTGGCTTAACTAAAGAACCTTTCTGAGCAACGTGCTCACCTAACACTTCGCGCAGTGCAGAGTGAAGTAAGTGAGTTGCAGAGTGGTTTAGTGAGATAGCAGCACGACGCTCAGCGTCAACCGTTGCTTCTACTTTATCGCCCTTAGCAAATACACCCTCAACTAGCTCACCGTGGTGCGCAAATGCGTTACCTAGCTTCTGAGTGTCTTGTACTTTGAAAAGACCCGACGCTGTTTTTAGTGTACCAGCATCACCACATTGACCGCCTGACTCAGCGTAGAATGGTGTCTCTTCAAGGATGATGATTGCTTTGTCGCCAGCCGATAGTGAAGATACTTCTTCGCCGTCAACGAATAGCGCAGAGATTTCACCAGCACCTTCAGTTGCTGTGTAACCACAGAACTCAGTGTTGGTGTCTACTTTGATCGTCGCGTTGTAATCCGTACCGAATTGGCCCGCTTCACGTGCACGCTTACGCTGCGCTTCCATCGCCTTCTCAAAGCCTTCTTCATCGATAGTAAAGTCGCGTTCACGAGCTACATCGTTAGTAAGGTCAGCTGGGAAGCCGTATGTATCGTAAAGTTTGAAAACTGTTTCACCGTCAAGCTCTTTGCCTTCAAGTGCATCTAGTGCGTCATTAAGAATAACCATGCCGCGCTCTAGAGTACGACCAAAGTTCTCTTCTTCAATGCGAAGTACTTTTTCAACAAGCTCTTGCTGTTTCTTAAGTTCATCTGCCGCAGAGCCCATCACTTCAGCCAGTACACCCACAAGTTTGTGGAAGAACACGCCTTGTGCGCCAAGCTTGTTACCGTGACGAACTGCACGACGAATAATACGACGTAGAACGTAGCCACGACCTTCGTTTGAAGGCATCACGCCGTCAGCAATTAGGAATGAACAAGAACGGATGTGGTCAGCAATAACGCGTAGCGATTGGTTAGATAGATCGTCATGACCAACCACTTCTGCTGTCGCTTTGATTAGCTTTTGGAATACATCAATTTCGTAGTTAGAGTGAACGCCCTGCATAATTGCAGAAATACGCTCAATACCCATACCTGTATCTACAGCAGGCTTAGGTAGCGGTTCCATTGTGCCGTCAGCGTGACGGTTGAACTGCATGAATACGTTGTTCCAGATCTCGATGAAACGGTCACCATCTTCTTCAGGTGTGCCAGGACGGCCGCCCCAGATGTGCTCACCGTGATCGTAGAAGATTTCAGTACATGGACCACAAGGACCTGTGTCACCCATCGTCCAGAAGTTATCAGACTCGAACTGTTTACCGCCTTCTTTGTCGCCAATGCGAACGATACGGTCAGCAGGAACACCTACTTTTTTGTTCCAGATATCGAATGCTTCATCATCTGTCTCGTATACCGTTACCAGTAGACGATCTTTTGGCAGTTGAAGAGTTTCTGTCAGGAATTCCCAAGCAAAACCAATCGCTTCTTCTTTGAAGTAGTCGCCAAAGCTGAAGTTGCCTAGCATTTCGAAGAACGTGTGGTGACGAGCCGTGAAACCTACGTTTTCAAGGTCATTGTGTTTACCACCCGCACGTACACAACGCTGAGCCGTAGTTGCTCGAGTGTAGGCACGCTTTTCGGCGCCTAAGAAGCAATCTTTGAATTGGTTCATACCTGCGTTAGTAAATAGCAGGGTTGGATCGTTATGTGGAACTAACGATGAACTGTCTACGATTTGGTGTTCTTTGCTCTCAAAGAACTTAAGGAACGCGTTGCGAACCTCATCAGTGCTCATGTACATGCAGCTCTTCCTGAAAATAGTCGAGTTAGAATTTTGCCGTATTGTAGATCATGGTTAAGGCTTCGACTAGTTTTCTTGTAGAAAAGACACCCTTGGGCAGGATTTTAGTGGGAATTCGATAAAATGAAGAATATTCCACTATATCTAACCGTGGAAAAGCAGAACTAAATTGACGACCTAATACCGAAGAAACTCAGTCAACGAAAGAGAGTTGACCAAAGACATGCTCGACGGAGCTGCTCCAATAAAAAAGCCCCGCATAAAATATGCGAGGCTTTAAGTTCTTTCAAAGCGGATGATTCTTTCAAATATCCACTCTATAAAACGTTAGCTTATAGCTCTTCGTTTTCTTCTTCTTTCTCTACGTCTTTCTCTTCAAGAACAGCAGGAGTCAGTAGTAACTCACGAAGTTTAGTATCGATCTCTAGAGCAACTTCTGGATTTTCACGTAGGTATTTACCAGCGTTAGCTTTACCTTGGCCGATCTTATCGCCTTTGTAGCTGTACCAAGCGCCTGCTTTTTCTACTAGCTTATTCTTAACACCTAAGTCGATAAGCTCACCTTCGCGGTTGAAGCCTTTACCGTAAAGGATTTGAGTTTCAGCTTGTTTGAATGGTGCAGCAATCTTGTTCTTAACGACCTTGATACGAGTTTCGTTACCAACAACTTCATCACCATCTTTAATCGCACCAGTACGGCGAATATCAAGACGAACAGATGCGTAGAACTTAAGTGCGTTACCACCTGTTGTTGTTTCAGGGTTACCGAACATCACACCAATTTTCATACGAATTTGGTTAATGAAGATAGCCATACAGTTAGACTGCTTAAGGTTACCCGTCAGCTTACGCATCGCTTGAGAAAGCATACGAGCCTGAAGACCCATGTGGCTATCGCCCATTTCGCCTTCGATTTCTGCTTTTGGTGTTAGGGCTGCTACTGAGTCAATAACAAGAACGTCGATTGCACCTGAACGAGCGAGTGCATCACAGATTTCAAGCGCTTGCTCACCCGTATCTGGTTGAGAAACAAGAAGTGCATCGATATCAACACCAAGCTTTTGAGCGTAGATAGGGTCTAGTGCGTGCTCCGCATCAACGAATGCACACGTTTTACCCACTTTCTGTGCTGCAGCAATAAGCTCAAGCGTTAGCGTTGTTTTACCTGATGATTCTGGACCGTAAACTTCTACGATACGTCCCATCGGCAGGCCACCAGCACCTAGTGCGATATCTAGAGATAGAGAACCTGTAGAAATAGTTTCTACGTCCATTGTGCGGTTATCACCAAGACGCATGATAGAACCTTTACCAAATTGCTTTTCAATCTGACCAAGGGCTGCGGCTAACGCTTTTTGTTTATTCTCGTCCATTTCTATCTCCACATAATCGGTTGTCTCAACAAGCGATCTAGAATCTATTTCTAACCCACATAGGGGTGACTAATTGGCTTTCATTATACTGTTGATTCATACAGTGTCTATACCTGTATGAAAATAATTTGTACAAATGTTACTTACCTTCCATTGATAGGTAATCATAAATAACTTGCAGGGCATGGTGCGTGGCTTGTTGGCGTACTTGTGATCTGTCGCCTGTAAATACATGCGTTTCTACTTTATCCCAGCCATTTAACGCTTTCCACGCGAAGCATACCGTACCAACAGGCTTATCTTCGGTCGCGCCACCTGGGCCAGCAATGCCACTGATTGATACAGAGATCGTCCCGTTTGAATGTTGCAATGCCCCGCTCGCCATTTCTATTACGACAGGCTCACTAACAGCGCCAAACTCCATTAAGGTTTTAAGCTGTACACCGATCATCTCTTGTTTGGCTTCATTGCTGTACGTAACAAAAGCGCGATCAAACCACCCAGAGCTGCCCGCAATATCGGTGACTGCACTTGCGACACCTCCGCCAGTGCAAGATTCAGCCGTCACTAACACGTGTTTGTGTTTCACTAGTAATACACCTAACTTCTCACATAGTGTCTTTTCTATTTGCACAACGATACTCCTTCTCATGTTTAACGACTAACGATGGAAATGATCATTAAAATTGATTTACAACATCGTATTACTCAACCACAGTAAACGAAAGAGCAAAACCTAAACTCGATAACAAACAGCCTCTCATAACTTCCACGAATTCCAACTCAATGTTGTCGCTATTGCCTAGTTCACACGCAACATCTTTTATCTCTAAATATTCAATAATGATTAACGCATGTTAATTAGAACTTAATTTTCCTGAACACTTCCGTCATTTACCATTCTCATATAACCACAATTTGAGTAATGAAATGAAACTAACCCCAAGTATTAAACAAAAAGGGCATGTGTATATTGTTGGTGCTGGAACCGGTGACCCTGACCTTCTTACGGTTAAGGCATTACGCATCATTTCAACAGCCGATGTAGTTATTTACGACAATCTGATATCCGCTGACATTCTTGCATTTATCCCCGAAGAGACTGAAAAGGTCTACGTCGGCAAAGTTTTCAATTCAAAGTGCATACTTCAATCTGAGATCAACCAGAAGATCCTAAAACACGCAGAGCTAGGCAAGACAGTTTGTCGCCTTAAAGACGGAGACCCTTTCGTATTTGGGCGTGGTGGCGAAGAAGCGCTTTTTCTCGACTATGCAGGCATAGCATTTGACATAGTCCCCGGGATCACAGCTGCAGTTGGTTGTTGCAGTTACGCTGGAATCCCCGTCACTCATCGCGGCATATCTAACGGCGTCACGATTGTCACTGCACGCGACCAACATGATTCAGACCACATTAACTGGAAAGGTCTCGCGAATGTAAATCACACCATTGTGTTTTATATGGGTCTACACAAAGCGGGCAACATTTCAAAGAACCTCATCGACCATGGGCTAAGAAAAGAGACTCCGACAGCCATTATCAGCAACGGTACGCGACATGACCAACGCGTCATTCGGTGCTCGTTAAGTGAACTCCCCGATGCTGTCGATATCTGTAATCCACCCATGCCTGCCGTCATCGTCGTAGGCCACGTCGTCAAACTTTCAGAAACCATTGACTGGTTCACCAAGCGTGAAACGTTCGATGGTTACGTACGCAGATTTTTCACAAAAATGCCAGAGGCAGAACATGTCTAAATTTTTAACTAATGATGAACTCCAAGGTGTCATTTCAGATTTGAAAGAAACCTACCGAGTGATGTCACCGATGTACGAACGTATGGGCGGTCGGTTTGCTCATACTGATAACCTAATCTACGACGAAATAGAGTCTTTTAGCGATATCGTCTGGAAGGAAAAGTCTCATTTCTCTCCAAAAGAAGTGGTTTTTCCTATCACTGAAACTCTGTTTTGGTTAGATGGAAACGAACTCAGAGAGTCAAAAGTCGACCCTCGACCTGTTGTTTTATTTTTGCGAGCTTGCGATATCAATGCCCTAAAAAGCTTGGATCACATGTTCTTAAAAAATGGTGGAAATGAAGATTTCTACTACAAACGTCTACGCGAAAAGCTCAAATTAGTTTTAATTGAGTGCGAATCAAGCTTTGAAAATTGCTTCTGCGTATCAATGAATGCCAATACGACCACTAACTTTGCAGCCTCTATTCGCTTCTCTCTTGGTGGCGGCGCTGATGTGGTAACTCAAGATGAAGTCTTTGCTAAATACTTGGCTGAAGTTGGCATTGAATCAAATCATAAAACAGGTTTTGTTCAAGAAAACCACGTAAAAGTACGCACACCTGACCAAATATGTGGTGACCCAATTAAGGTTCGCGAGATCCTAACAGGCAACCCGGTTTGGAATAAATACGACAGCCGCTGCATTGGCTGTGGTCGCTGTACAACATCATGCCCTACCTGTAGCTGCTACAGCGTATTTGATGTGGTTTACAACCAAGAAGCTAAAGTGGGTGAGCGCCGTCGTCAGCATGCGAGCTGCATGACAGGGAACTTTACCGATATGGCTGGTGGACACCAATTCAGACAGAAGACGGGCGAACGACTTCGTTACCGCGCTCTGCACAAAGTTAATGACTTCAAAGCACGCCAAGGTGAGCACCATATGTGTGTTGGCTGTGGTCGCTGTGATGACCGCTGTCCGCATTACATATCGTTCAGTAACATCATCAATAAAATGTCTGATCAAATTGAATTAACTTTGAAGAATGAGGCCGAAAATGTGCCAGTGTAAAAATCAATTAGTACCTCAACCGTACAAGATCTTGGACATCACTAAGCATACTGAGATCGAATGGAACTTTCGTGTCGAGTGTGACTTCGATGTGAAGTTCGGCCAATTTGTTGAAGTTTCATTACCATTATTCGGTGAAGCACCTATCTCCATTTCAGACTTTGGTGAAGGCTATATCGACCTACTGATCCGTAAAGTCGGTAAGGTTACCGATGAGCTATTTACTAAACATGTTGGTGACATGGTATGGATGCGTGGTGTTCATGGTAATGGTTACCCAATGGAAAAATACCACGGTAAGCACTTAATCGTGATTGCTGGTGGTACTGGTGTCGCGCCTGTAAAAGGTTTGATCAACCACTTCAGTTACGAGACTCAGTTAGTAAAATCAATGGACGTGGTTGTCGGTTACAAAAACGATCAAGCCGTCCTTTACAAAGAAGAAATGAAGCATTGGAACGACACAATCAACCTGATTTGTACGCTGGATGAAGAGTCCAATAACGAGTTTTATCAAACTGGTCTTGTGACTAAATACATCGAAACGCTTGATTTATCAGATATACACGACGTGCAACTGATTGTTGTTGGCCCTCCAATTATGATCAAGTTCGTTGTAAAAGCTTTTCTAGATCTTGGTCTTAAAGAAGAACAAATCTGGGTAGATTACGAGCGAAAAATGGCTTGTGCTGTAGGTAAATGTGGGCACTGCCGTATTGGTGAAAAGTACGTGTGTGTTGACGGGCCTGTATTCCAATACGACGAAGCACAGTCAATGGTTGATTAGGGAGACGACGATGAGTTTAGATGTAGATATTATCAAGATGCGTGCTGATGCGGACTATCGTCTATCGAAAGTTCGTGGCGAATGCATGATCAGTGTCCGAATCCCTGGTGGCATCATGCCCGCTCACCTACTTGCAACAGCGCAAGAGATTGCCGAGAAATGGGGTAACGGTGTTATCCACCTCACAACTCGCCAAAAATTGGCGATGCCAGGTATACGCTACGAAGATATTCCAGAAGTAAATAAAGCACTGCGCCCATTTATTGAAGACATTACTCAAGATATTTGTGGCATTGAAGTGGAAGATCTTGAGGCTGGTTACCAATCAATTGGTGGACGAAATATTGTTGCTTGCCAAGGCAGCCAAATTTGTCAAAAAGCCAATACAGATACAACAGGACTAGCACAGCGCTTAGAGCATCACGTATACCCAAGCAAATATCACTTGAAGATTGTCGCTGCGGGCTGCCCTAATGATTGCGCTAAAGCCAACATGGCTGACTTCGGTATATTAGGCATAGCAAAGATTGATTTCACATCAGAGCGTTGTATTGGTTGTGGTGCTTGTGTTGACGCTTGCTCCCACCATGCTGTGAACTGCCTATCTATTGTCGATGGCAAAGCAACCAAAGAAGAAAGCAAGTGCATCGGTTGCGGTGAGTGTGTTCTTGCCTGCCCAACTTTGGCATGGCAACGTAATCCAAAACAGTTGTACATGGTTAAGCTAGGTGGACGTACGTCGAAGAAAACCCCACGTGTGGGTAAATTATTCTTAAATTGGGTAACCGAAGAAGTGATTCATCAGGTTATTGAAAACCTATTTGAGTTTGAGAAAGAAATGCTGAAAGGTATTCCTAAGTATTTACATATGGGTCACCTCATTGACCAAGGTGGCTACCTAAGATTCAAAGAACGCGTATTAGACGGTGTTGAATTGAATCCAGAAGCCAAAGTAGCACAACGAATGTACTGGGCTGAAGATGAATATATGGCGAACATACATGTAAAATAAGCCGATAAAATCAGACAGCACAAAAACAAAACACCTCTCACGAGGTGTTTTTTGTTAGGGCTTTTGCATCTTTTCGCTTGAGCTGCTTTTCGCACGAAACGCTTTCACGTATCCTAAGCCGCAATAGAAATAAACGAAAGAAGTTAACTGTGAAAGCCGATCAAAAACATACTCCCATGATGCAGCAGTACCTAAAACTGAAAGCAGAAAACCCAGAAATTCTGCTGTTCTACCGCATGGGCGATTTCTACGAGCTTTTCTACGATGATGCTAAAAAAGCTTCTCAACTCCTCGATATTTCACTGACTAAACGCGGTTCATCAAACGGTGAACCTATTCCTATGGCGGGTGTTCCTTACCATGCCGTTGAAGGGTACCTTGCAAAGTTAGTGCAACTTGGTGAATCCGTAGCTATTTGTGAACAGATTGGTAATCCAGCAACTTCAAAAGGCCCTGTTGAACGTGCTGTTGTACGTATCGTTACACCCGGTACCGTGACCGATGAGGCATTGCTTTCTGAGCGCGTTGATAACCTGATTGCTGCCATCTACCATCACAACGGTAAGTTTGGTTACGCGACACTGGATATTACCTCCGGTCGATTCCAACTCTGCGAGCCAGAAACCGAAGAAGCAATGGCCGCAGAACTGCAGAGAACCTCACCACGTGAGCTACTGTTCCCTGAAGATTTCGAGCCAGTCAATCTAATGGCAACCCGTAATGGCAACCGCCGCCGCCCGGTATGGGAATTTGAATTAGACACCGCTAAGCAGCAATTGAATAAGCAGTTTGGTACTCGCGATCTGGTTGGCTTTGGCGTAGAAGGTGCGAAACTGGGCCTATGTGCGGCTGGTTGTTTGATCCAATACGTAAAAGATACCCAACGAACTGCCCTTCCACATATCCGTTCTTTAACGATGGATAAGCAAGATCACTCGGTGATCCTTGATGCTGCGACTCGACGCAATCTAGAGATCACGCAAAATCTTGGTGGTGGTACTGATAACACCCTTGCCGAAGTACTTGATCATACTGCTACGGCAATGGGCAGTCGTATGTTGAAGCGTTGGTTACATCAACCAATGCGCAATATCTCTGCACTTGATCAACGCTTAGATGCGATTGGTGAAATGAAAGATTTGGCTCTATTTACAGAGCTACAACCAACCTTAAAGCAGATTGGTGATATCGAACGTATTCTTGCTCGATTAGCACTTCGCTCTGCTCGCCCTCGCGATATGGCACGACTTCGCCAAGCGATGGAATATTTACCAGAGCTTGCAGAGACACTGACGCAACTTAAGCATCCGTACCTAACTCAACTTGCTCAATATGCTTCTCCTGTGAATGAGGTTTCTGAACTGCTTGAGCGTGCAATCAAAGAGAACCCACCGGTGGTTATCCGTGACGGTGGTGTGATTGCAGAAGGCTACAATGCCGAGTTAGACGAATGGCGCGACCTTGCAGCAGGCGCAACCGAATTTCTTGATAAGCTTGAGCAAGAAGAGCGTGAGCGCCATGGCATCGACACGCTTAAAGTTGGCTACAACAACGTACATGGTTTCTTCATTCAGGTAAGCCGTGGGCAAAGCCACCTTGTGCCGCCACACTATGTTCGTCGTCAAACGTTGAAAAATGCAGAGCGTTACATCATTCCTGAGCTAAAAGAGCACGAAGACAAAGTACTTAACTCTAAGTCGAAAGCACTCGCTATCGAGAAACAACTGTGGGAAGAGTTGTTTGACTTACTACTGCCGTATCTAGAGCGCCTACAAAATATCGCCTCTTCAGTATCTCAGCTTGATGTTCTACAGAACTTGGCTGAGCGTGCAGATACCCTTGATTACTGTCGTCCAACCATGACAGAGTCTGCTGGCGTACAAATTCAGGCCGGTCGTCACCCTGTTGTTGAACAAGTGATGGACGAACCTTTCATTGCTAACCCTATCGACCTGAATGATCAACGTAAGATGCTGATCATCACGGGTCCCAACATGGGTGGTAAATCGACCTACATGCGCCAAACGGCACTCATCGCATTGATGGCTCATATCGGTTGTTATGTTCCTGCAGAAAGCGCAACCATCGGCTCTATCGACCGTATCTTTACGCGTATTGGCGCATCCGATGATTTGGCTTCTGGTCGTTCAACCTTCATGGTTGAGATGACAGAAACCGCAAATATCCTGCACAACGCGACACCAAATAGCCTAGTGCTAATGGATGAAATCGGTCGTGGCACCAGTACTTACGATGGTCTGTCTCTGGCTTGGGCAAGTGCAGAGTGGCTAGCTAATCAAATCAATGCGATGACACTGTTTGCAACGCACTACTTTGAGCTAACTGAACTGCCTAACCAACTTCCAACTCTAGCAAACGTACACTTAGATGCGGTTGAGCATGGTGACAGCATTGCCTTTATGCACGCAGTTCAGGAAGGTGCAGCAAGTAAATCTTACGGCCTAGCGGTTGCAGGTTTAGCTGGCGTACCGAAAGCGGTGATTAAGAATGCTCGTGCGAAGCTGACTCAGTTAGAAGCGTTAAGTATGGAGTCGCCAACATCGAAGCCAAGCGGTGTCGATATCGCAAATCAGCTGAGCCTGATCCCAGAACCGAGTGAAGTAGAGCAAGCACTGGCGAATGTTGATCCTGATGATCTAACTCCTCGCCAAGCATTAGAAGAACTTTACCGCTTGAAGAAGCTGCTTTAGTTTCTTACCAAGTAGCTTGTTATGGCCGTACTGCTATTTTCATTAGACGGCATGAAATACCAAAGCCACAAACAAAAAAACGCTGACTTAAAGTCAGCGTTTTTATTTGTCTTCTATTTAGAGAAGCATCATCCGTTCAATTAGTCGTTTTCTACGTTGAACAGGTTTTCCATATTCAGACCTTGCTTGATAAGAATCTCACGTAGACGGCGAAGACCTTCAACTTGGATTTGACGAACACGTTCACGAGTCAGGCTAATTTCACGGCCTACTTCTTCTAGTGTTGACGGTTCGTAACCCAGTAGTCCAAAGCGACGTGCAAGCACCTCTTTCTGCTTAGGATTCAGTTCATCAAGCCAGAAAATCAACGAGTTCTTGATATCGCTATCTTGAGTTGAAACCTCAGGATCTGAATTGTTGATGTCTGGAATAATATCCAACAGCGCTTTCTCACCGTCACCACCAATTGGCGTATCAACAGAGCTCACTCGTTCGTTTAGACGAAGCATCTTGCTCACATCACCAACCGGTTTATCTAGCTTAGAAGCAATTTCTTCTGCCGTTGGTTCATGGTCAAGCTTTTGTGATAGCTCTCTTGCAGTACGTAGGTAGATGTTCAGCTCTTTCACAACATGGATTGGCAAACGGATAGTGCGAGTCTGATTCATTAACGCACGTTCAATGGTTTGACGAATCCACCATGTCGCGTAAGTTGAGAAGCGGAAGCCACGCTCTGGATCAAACTTCTCTACGGCGCGAATTAAACCTAGGTTGCCTTCTTCGATTAGATCGAGAAGTGCAAGGCCGCGGTTGCTATAACGACGTGAAATTTTTACCACCAAACGCAGGTTACTTTCGATCATGCGTTTACGTGCTGCTTCATCACCGCGTAGAGCTCGACGTGCGTATAGCACTTCTTCTTCAGCGGTTAGTAGTGGTGAGAAACCGATTTCGCCTAAGTAGAGTTGAGTGGCATCTAAACTTTTAGACGTAACTTCAACTTCTTCTTTTGCTTCGGTTTTCTTAGTGACTGTTCGTTTTGCTTTTCCAAGAGCTTCCGGTTCCGTGGTTGCTTGGTCAAGATCGAACTCTTCTTTGGTTACTGCATTGCTTATACTCATAACGCCTCCCCCTGGCGAAATTAGCATGACATTACAACTTCATATGTCGCTAAATAACTATGTCACTCCATACAATACGTAATTTTTGCATATTGTATTTAAGGTAAATATCGTTTTGGATTAACGGATTTACCTTGGTAACGAATCTCAAAGTGCAGCCTAACACTGCTGGCTCCAGAGCTTCCCATTGTTGCAATCTTCTGCCCTGGTTTCACACTTTGCCCTTCAGATACTAATAGTCGGTCGTTATGCGCGTATGCACTTAAGTAATTATCATTGTGCTTCACAATCACTAGATTGCCGTAGCCTCGTAGTGCATTACCCGAATAAACAACCGTTCCCCCTGCAGTAGATACTATTGGCTGACCTCGCTGTCCTGCTATGTCTATGCCTTTATTTCCTTGTTCGCCTACAGAGAAATTCTTGATTACTCTCCCTTTAGTTGGCCATAACCATTTGGATACTTTATCACTTGTTGGTTTGGTGGACGGTGTAACATTCTGTTTACCTTTAGAACCAACATACTCCTTTGATTTGGATTGTTCAACCTTCTTTGGTGGATCATTTTTCACCACTTTGGTGGTAGTTTGAGCTGGAGCCGGTTTAGAGTTTTTGCTCTTTTGTGATGTGGTTTTTGGTTTACTTGCCGTAGATGACGTTGTGGATGCGGCGACAGGCGCAGCAACTGCTGCTGCCGCTACCGTTGACTTACCATACGCTGGCGCATTATAGCTAGGACGCCACAACTTAAGCTTCTGCCCTGGGTGGATAGTGTAAGGAGCAGACAACTTGTTATAACCGATGAGGTCTTTAACGTCTTTATTGGTGACATAAGCAATGAAGTAAAGGGTGTCGCCTTTTTTAACTTCATAGTAACTGCCACGATAACTACCACGATCAATCGATGAGTAATTCTTGTTTAGGCTTGAAACGGGCGCAGGCGAATTCGCTGCACACCCAACAAGGGCACAGCTAAGCAGTAAAGTACTTCCTTTTAACAACTTCGAACGCATCGACTCTCTATCCACCTACACCATTAGTCTTTTATTAAGCTAGCTCACCAGGAACAAGAGGTACAAATCTCACCATCTCGATAACACTCGATAAAAACTCATCGCCGTGTCGAACGATCTTCAATAGTTGCTGTTCGTCATCACCGACTGGAATCAGTAAACGACCGCCATCTTTCAGCTGTTGCAGAAGCGCTTGAGGAATCGACTCTGCAGCAGCGGTTACAATAATCGCATCAAAAGGGGCTTTTGAAGACCACCCTTGCCAACCATCACCATGCTTAGTTGAGATATTGTAGAAATCGAGTTGCTTCAACCTACGTTTCGCATCCCATTGTAGCGACTTTATTCTTTCAACCGAATACACATGATCAACAAGTTGAGCCAATACCGCAGTTTGGTAACCAGAACCCGTTCCGATCTCCAAGACACGGCTATCTTGTTGTAATTCAAGTAGCTCTGTCATTTTAGCAACAATGTATGGCTGTGAGATTGTCTGACCCTGACCGATAGGCAGCGCATTATTATCATAGGCTTGGTGATACATCGCCTGTGATAAAAAGCTCTCTCTCGGCAGTTGGTAAATCGCATCAAGAACCTTTTGATCCTGAATACCATTTTCAATCAGGAAAGTAATTAAACGCTCAGCTTGCGGATTACTCACTTACTTCTCCCCTAACCATGTGGCCATCGCACCCAACGACTCATGCGCCGTTAGATCAACTTGTAACGGTGTTACCGACACAAAGCCATGCTCAATCGCGTAAAAATCGGTACCTTCACCGGCATCTTGCTCTTTACCCGGAGGGCCAAGCCAATAGATATCGTGACCACGCGGGTCTTTTTGCTTGATCATATCTTCAGCGTGATGACGAGCACCTAAGCGCGTCACCTGAGTACCAGACAATTGTTCTAAGGCTAAATCAGGAACGTTTACGTTCAACAAGCGGTTGGTCGGGATTGGATTCGCTAAATGTTGTTCGACAATACGACGAGCAATCGCTGCCGCTGTCTTAAAATGTTTTTTTCCCACCAGAGAAAACGCTACCGATTGAACGCCTAGAAAGTGCCCTTCCATTGCTGCAGCCACCGTGCCTGAATAAAGCACGTCATCACCCAGGTTAGCACCGTGATTAATGCCCGTTAATACCAGATCTGGCATGTCATTCTTTAGCAGTTCGTTTAACGCAAAATGCACACAGTCGGTCGGTGTTCCTTGTACCGAATAGGTATTTTCAGCAATCTCTTGAACACGCAGAGGCTGTTCTAAAGTTAATGAATTTGACGCACCCGAGCGATTACGGTCAGGGGCAACAATGATAACTTCAGCAAGATCACGTAGCTCATTTGCCAGCTCATGAATACCTTGAGCGTGCACACCATCATCATTGCTGAGTAAAATCTTCATCTTGTATCCTTTCTTTTGTTCCCATACTAAGCCAAGTCACTTAAATTCCAATATCAAGTGACCCAGCTCCAAGCAGAATCGTTATTGCTCGTAGGTTCTTTCTACGTGTACTTCTTCAACCAACTCACGAACGATAGCGGTTGCGAAACAACCTGCGTCCAGAGAGAACTTAAGAGTGACATTATCTTCGTTCACCTCCCAAGTTAGATCGGTTGGTTTTAACGATGCTTCACGACGGTCATGGCGCATGCGGTTACCGCGAATCAGCGCCATTAGGTCAGGTTCAGAATCAAGATGTTTTTGCTCTAACGCTTGAGACTCATCAGTCGTTGGCAAAGCATTATCGCCAGCCAAAGCAACAGTAACCCATGCAGATCCATTCGCGACGTCTTGGTTTACTGCTTCGATATTGTCCGCTGTTACCGTTAGTTGAGCGCCTTCTTTCATGACAATATCGCCAACCAATGCCGATGCAAACGCATCTTGCTCAATACGGTCTGACAGGATCAGGTTGTAAATCCACGAGCGAGCCGCAGAAAGGTACAAGCTGCGCTTATTCTGGTTACGAGTACGAACGTTATCACGGCCCCAACGACGAGCTTCAGATAAGTTGTTACCTTCATTACCAAAACGCTGAGCACCGAAGTAATTAGGCACGCCGACTTGAGCGACTTTTTCCAAACGTTTTACGACATCATCACAGTCTGTTACTTCAGACAAAGTCAGCTCGAATTGGTTGCCAACTAAATCACCCGGACGTAACTTTTTGTTATGTCGTGCTGTCGCCAAGATCTCAATGCTTGGGTACTGTGCTAAGAAAGCTGAAAAGTCAGGTTCACCTTTTGGTAGGTGCACACTCAACCACTGCTCAGTTACTGCGTGACGGTCTTTTAAACCTGCCCAGCTCACGTCTTTCGACTTAACACCGCAAGCTTTAGCCAGCTCGTTTGCTACGAAGCTCGTGTTTTCACCAGTTTTACGAATACGAACCATTAAGTGCTCGCCTTCACCAGTAAACTCAAAACCCAAGTCTTCATTAACGACAAAGTGTTCGGCTTTTGCTTTTAGTTTTGCTTTCGCAGTTGGTTTACCGTTTAGATAAGCCAATGAAGATAAAATATCTGACATGCTGTTCTTTTCGTGTTGGTGCTTACGCACTTTTAGTAATTAGGACCACCGCTTCACATGCGATGCCCTCTTTGCGACCTGTAAAGCCTAAACGCTCAGTAGTCGTCGCTTTTACATTCACATTGCTAATGCTGGTTTCTAGGTCTTGAGCAATAGCTTGGCACATAGAGTCTATATGAGGTGCCATCTTTGGAGCTTGCGCCATGATAGTAATATCGGCATTACCAATCACGTAACCTTGTTCTTTTACTCGACGGTAAACATCTTTCAGTAATTCACGGCTATCCGCGCCTTTCCATTCGTCATCGGTATCAGGGAAATGACGACCAATATCACCCGCAGCAATCGCACCCAATAAAGCGTCACACAACGCATGAAGGGCAACATCACCGTCTGAGTGTGCAATAAGACCTTGCTCGTAAGGGATGCTTACACCACCAATAATTACCGGGCCTTCACCACCAAACTTATGTACATCAAAGCCATGGCCAATACGAATCATCATTATTCCTTATTCTGACTTAAATAGAACTCAGCAAGCGCTAAATCTTCAGGCTGAGTAATCTTAAAATTATCTGAACGCCCTGCTACTAAAGCGGGCGATAAACCTTTCCATTCAAAGGCTGAGGCTTCATCAGTAATTGAAGCGCCTTGTTGCAACGCCTCACTTAATGCCTTCCACAGAGGCTTTGCTCTGAACATTTGTGGCGTAAGTGCATGCCATAAATCGGCACGCTCAACGGTATGCTCGATCTGCCCTTGGGCACCTCGCTTCATCGTGTCACGAACTGGAGCCGCTAGAATAGCACCCACATCATGGCTCATCGCGCCGGAAATTAGCTTGTCGATATCACTTAGCTGAACACACGGCCTTGCCGCATCGTGAACCATGACCCAATCACTAAGCTGCTGCTCAGCGATATAGTTTAGCGCAGAGAGTACAGAGTCTGCTCGCTCGCTTCCGCCAGACACTCTGATCACTTGCGGGTTCAGGTTGAGAGCTAGCTCTGGGTAGTATGGGTCATCATCGCTGATCGCAACGACAATTTGAGCGACTTGTGGGTGAGACAGTAATTTCTCAACGGTGTGCTCTAAAATTGTTTTGCCGTGAATCTTGAGATATTGCTTAGGGCGGTCTGCCTTCATTCGGCTACCGACGCCCGCCGCAGGTACAACGGCAATCACGCTTTGAAGTTGAGTCGACATTAATGGGATTCCTCACCAATGATGCGATAAAACGTTTCGCCTTCTTTGACCATTCCAAGTTCATGACGTGCGCGTTCTTCTATCGCGTCTAAGCCTTGGCGTAGATCGTCAATTTCAGCAAACATTTCTGCATTTCGAATATGTAGCTTTTCATTTACTTGCTGTTGAACTTGGATTTCGTTGTTAACACCGTAGTAATCAGAGATACCATTTTTACCGAGCCACAGTGTGTGTTGTAGCCAGCCAAACACTATGAGCAGTACTAAAGCAAAAATTCGCATAACACCTTTCGCCGGTTGAAAAAGAAGGAACTAGAATAAGGCACATATATACCATAATGAGCTTATTGGTGCGAGATATGTGGTGTCAGGGAATCAATAAGTCCGGGAATTATTGTTATTCAAAATCCACAATGAGATTCCCGACTCCCTCCTCCATCAGTCTTGAGAATGACGGGTAATGCAAATCACTGCAGGCAAAAAACTCAAAGAGATAGTACCTTCCTTAAGCCACATACTCTCGTCATTCCCAAGAAGGAGGAACGACTGAGTTGGGGATATATCGCGTCAAAGGTAAATCAGAGATTCCCTATTCCTTCCTTCGTCAGTCTAGGGAATGACGAATTTTAGGCAAAAAAAACGCCCTACCGAAGTAGAGCGTTTTCAAAAGCTTTAAGTTAATAATTCAGAGTGAATTATTAACTTTTAACTTCTTTAAGGCCGCTTTCGTTGTAAAAAGGAGGAGCTTTAGAACCTAGAGCCTCTATACCTCACTTTCCTACAGACAAAAAAATGCCCCGCATAAGCGAGGCATTTAAAAAGCTTAGATGAATAATTCGCTAGGAATTATTGACCTTTAACTTCTTTAAGACCGTTGTAAGGAGCTTTAGAACCTAGAGCTTCTTCGATACGGATAAGTTGGTTGTACTTAGCAACACGGTCAGAACGGCTCATAGAACCAGTTTTGATTTGACCTGCAGCTGTACCTACCGCTAGATCAGCGATAGTTGCATCTTCAGTTTCGCCAGAACGGTGAGAGATTACTGCAGTGTAGCCAGCGTCTTTAGCCATCTTGATAGCAGCTAGAGTCTCTGTTAGAGAACCGATTTGGTTGAACTTGATAAGGATAGAGTTAGCTACGCCTTTCTCGATACCTTCAGCAAGAATCTTAGTGTTTGTAACGAACAGGTCGTCACCAACGATTTGAAGCTTGTCGCCTAGAAGTTCAGTTTGGTGCTTGAAGCCATCCCAATCTGACTCGTCAAGACCGTCTTCGATAGAAACGATTGGGAAGTTGTTCGCTAGCTCAGCTAGGTAGTGGTTGAACTCTTCAGAAGTGAAAGTTTTACCTTCGCCCTTCATGTTGTAGATGCCAGCTTCTTTGTCGAAGAACTCAGATGCTGCACAGTCCATAGCAAGAGTAACGTCTTTACCTAGTTCGTAACCAGCAGCTGCAACAGCTTCTGCGATAACTTCTAGAGCTTCAGCGTTAGACTTAAGGTTAGGAGCGAAACCACCTTCATCACCAACTGCAGTGCTGTAGCCTTTAGACTTAAGAACTTTAGCTAGGTTGTGGAATACTTCAGCGCCGATACGTAGACCTTCTTTAAGAGTTTTAGCGCCAACTGGTTGGATCATGAACTCTTGGATGTCAACGTTGTTATCTGCGTGCTCACCACCGTTGATGATGTTCATCATTGGTAGAGGCATAGAGAACTGACCAGCAGTACCGTTTAGCTCAGCGATGTGCTCGTATAGAGGCATGCCTTTCGCAGCAGCAGCAGCTTTTGCGTTAGCTAGAGATACAGCTAGGATAGCGTTCGCGCCGAACTTAGACTTGTTATCAGTACCGTCTAGGTCAAGCATGATTTGGTCAACGTCAGCTTGTGCTTTAGCGTCAGTACCAACTAGAGCTTCAGCGATTGGGCCGTTTACAGCTTCAATAGCTTTAAGAACACCTTTACCTAGGAAACGTGATTTGTCGCCGTCACGTAGCTCAAGAGCTTCGCGAGAACCAGTAGATGCGCCAGATGGAGCAGCAGCCATACCTACGAAACCGCCTTCTAGGTGTACTTCAGCTTCTACAGTTGGGTTACCACGTGAATCGATGATTTCACGACCTAGAACTTTAACGATCTTAGACATTGAATGTTTCCTTCTCGTTGAATATATAAATGTCAAATTTAAAGGTAGCAGCACAACTTACGCAGCTACCTGTATTCCTTTTTACTTCTCTAACTCGCCGCGCTGGAACTCGCCAGCCGCTTTAACGAAACCTGCAAACAATGGGTGACCATCGCGAGGTGTTGAAGTGAACTCTGGGTGGAATTGAGCAGCAACGAACCATGGGTGGTTCGGGTTCTCAATAACTTCAACCAGTTTCTTGTCCGCAGATAGACCCGATACTTTTAGGCCCGCTTTTTCGATTTGTGGACGAAGATTGTTGTTCACTTCGTAACGGTGACGGTGACGTTCATGGATCGTCGCGCTACCGTATAATTCGTAAGCTTTGGTCCCTTTCGCTAGGTGACAAAGCTGTGAACCAAGACGCATTGTGCCGCCAAGGTCAGATGTTTCTGTACGCTCTTCAACTTTACCTTCGCCATCAGTCCACTCCGTGATAAGACCAACAACTGGGTACTTAGTTTCAGTACAGAATTCAGAAGAGTGTGCCCCTTCCATTTTCGCAACGTTACGAGCGTACTCGATAAGTGCTACTTGCATACCTAGACAGATACCTAAGTACGGTACTTTGTTTTCACGAGCGTATTGAGCAGCAAGAATCTTACCTTCAACACCACGGTCACCAAAGCCACCAGGAACTAGGATTGCATCTAGGCCTTCTAAAACTTCTACGCCACGAGACTCAACGTCTTGTGAATCTACGTATTTAATATTAACGCTTAGGCGATTTTTCAAGCCCGCGTGTTTTAGCGCTTCATTTACTGATTTGTATGCGTCTGGTAGTTCAATGTACTTACCAACCATACCAATCGTCACTTCACCCGTTGGGTTAGCTTCTTCGTAAATTACTTGTTCCCATTCAGACAGGTCTGCTTCTGGAGCTGTGATGCCGAAACGCTTACATACAAGTTCATCAGTGCCTTGAGCTTTAATAAGCTGAGGGATCTTGTAGATAGAGTCAACATCGCGCATAGAAATAACTGCATTTTCTTGCACATTACAGAACAGAGCAATTTTCTTACGCTCGTTCGAAGGAATGTTGCGGTCTGAACGACAAACTAAGATGTCTGGCTGAATACCGATAGACAGTAGCTCTTTTACAGAGTGTTGCGTTGGCTTAGTTTTCACTTCGCCTGCAGCTGCTAGGTATGGCACTAGAGTAAGGTGCATGAACATTGCGCGTTCACGGCCTAGTTCTACTGCTAGCTGACGAATCGCTTCCATGAATGGTAGAGATTCGATATCACCAACCGTACCACCAACTTCAACGATCGCGATATCGTGGCCAGATGCGCCAGAAATTACACGCTCTTTGATAGAGTTAGTGATGTGTGGGATAACCTGAATAGTTGCACCTAGGTAATCACCGCGACGCTCTTTAGCGAGTACGTCTGAGTAAACACGACCTGCAGTGAAGTTGTTACGCTTAGTCATCTTGGTGCGAATGAATCGCTCATAGTGACCAAGGTCAAGGTCTGTTTCAGCGCCATCTTCCGTAACGAACACTTCACCGTGCTGAGTCGGGCTCATAGTGCCTGGATCAACGTTGATGTAAGGGTCAAGCTTCATCATAGTCACTTTAAGACCACGAGCTTCTAAAATAGCCGCAAGAGATGCTGCAGCAATACCTTTACCTAGAGAGGATACAACCCCGCCAGTAACAAAAATGTAATTTGTCGTCATGTTTAACCTGAAATTGGTTGAATGAGGGAAATGGACTACTTCTGGACGGGATGAAAATATACCAGAAGCCCCTTATCGCCACAACGTGAAATCTATCACACTGCTATTTTTTATTTTTTGCTTCAAATCAATTCATGATAAAAGCTTTGGTTATCTTTTCTCCGCCACCTTGACTTCATCCCACATGGAATCAAGCTGTTGTAGTGAAAAATCGGTCAAAATTTTATCTTGCTGACGAACTTTTTGTTCCACCCCTTTAAAGCGACGTGAAAACTTCAGATTGGCTTTATTGAGAGCAGACTCTGGATTTTCACCCAAATGTCGCACCAAATTGACCGTCGCAAACAGCAAGTCTCCCAACTCTTCTTCAACCAAATCTTCGTTTGGCGTCACTTGAAGTGCCTCTTCCAGCACCTCATCAACTTCCTCTAAAACCTTATTCGCCACAGGGCCAATAGAGTCCCAATCAAAGCCATATTTCGCTACCTGTTTTTGAATCTTTGTAGCACGTGAAAGCGCAGGTAGAGAGTTTGGTATTGAGTCTAGAATACTTTCTTGAGTTTTGCCTGCCTGAGCTTTTTCTTTGGCTTTTTCAGCTTCCCAGTTGGCATTAATTTCTTCATCGCTCGCAAACTCGGTATCAGAAAACACATGCGGATGGCGGCGCGTTAGCTTCTCATTGATGCCATCGACCACATCAGAGAACTCAAACAGCCCCTGCTCTTTGGCGAGCTGGCTGTAAAAAATCACCTGAAATAGCAGGTCACCCAGTTCTTCTTGTAGGTTCGGCCAATCTTTGTTGTGAATCGCGTCCACCACCTCGTAGGTTTCTTCGATAGTATGCGGCACAATTGTTTCAAAATTTTGTTTCAAATCCCAAGGACAGCCACCTTCTGGATCGCGCAGCTTAGTCATGATCTGTTCAAGTTGTTCAATCGGGTGATTCATTGTTTTCTTCCTATTCACTCTCTTTGATTTTTAAATTTATAACGTCTTCTAAAACTAAAAAAGGTGAGCAGTCAAAACCACTCACCTTTCTATTCTTTCCGTCATCCTCAAGAGCGAAGAATGAGCGAGTTGGGAATCTTAAATCGCTTGGCGAGATTCCCTATCACGTTCGTCCCTCACTGTAGGGAATGACGAGGATGATACCAAGTATCATCCTAATCTCTTGACACTCATAACATCTTTGATCTGCTCAACTCGACTGGTCACTCGACTCAGAATTTCAATATTGGTCACTTCCAAATCGAAATCCATTACCGATAGCTGACGTTTGTAGTCGATTCGGCTCTTCATTGTGGTCACGCTGATCTTTTCATTCGAGAACAGTGAGGTGATGTCTTTCAACAAGCCATTACGCTCTAGCGCTTCAACACGCAGCGTTAGGATGTATGAACCAACAAAGCCATTGCCCCAAACAGTATCAATGATACGTTCTGGCGCATGCATACTAAGCTCGCCTAGCTGTTCACAGTCAGCGCGGTGCACTGAGATACCACGACCTTGAGTGATGTAACCTTTAATCACATCACCTGGGATTGGCTGACAGCAACGCGCTAGGTGCGTCATTAAGTTATCAACGCCCTCAACCACTACTGCGTCTTTCTTCGGACGACTCTGTTGTGCTGGCTTGTTTTCCGACTCAAGCAATTTCTCGAGCGCTTTCTTGTCTTCTTCTTCCGCCGTAGGCTTGTTGACCAACGCATTGATGTGATTAACCACTTGGTTGATACGTAAGTCACCACTGCCAATACCAGCATAAAGCTCATCTGGCGTATTGACGTTAAAGCGTCTCAGAGCGTATTGGTCTGCATCTTTTAAGGTTGCACCCACTTTCGCAAGTTCCGCTTCAAGAATGTCACGGCCTGCCTCTAGATTCTTCTCACGACTTTGCGCGCGGAACCATGCGTTGATTTTCGCGCGAGCACGACCAGAGTGAACGAAGCCTGTGGTTGGGTTTAACCAATCACGTGATGGGTTCGGTTCTTTCTGAGTAATGATTTCAACCTGATCACCCATCGATAATTTATGAGTGAACGGTACGATACGGCCTGCTACTTTGGCACCGATACAGCGGTGTCCAACCATCGAGTGGATGTGGTAAGCGAAGTCCAGTGGGGTTGCACCCATAGGTAAATCGACCACATCACCGCGCGGTGTAAAGGCATATACGCGATCATCGAATACTTGGCTACGAACTTCATCCAGCATCTCGCCAGAATCCGACATCTCTTCTTGCCAATCGATAAGTTTACGCAACCAAGTGATTTTCTCGTCGTAACCACTGCGTCCGCTTGAAGCACCTTCTTTGTACTTCCAGTGCGCAGCTACACCAAGCTCAGAGTCTTCGTGCATCTGCTTGGTACGGATCTGAATCTCAATGGTCTTGCCTTCTGGTCCCAGAACCACGGTGTGAATAGACTGGTAACCATTTGGCTTAGGGTTCGCCACGTAGTCATCAAATTCACTTGGTAGATGTTTGTATTTGGTATGAACCACACCTAGGCCGGCATAGCAGTCTTGGAGCTGGTCGGCGATGATACGTACCGCACGTACGTCAAAGAGCTCATCGAAGTCCAAGCCTTTCTTCTGCATTTTACGCCAGATGCTGTAGATGTGTTTTGGTCGACCGCTGACTTCAGCATTGATGCTTGAACGGTTCATTTCCGCCGTTAAGTCGTCAACGAAGTCTGTGATGTATTGTTCACGTACGATGCGACGCTCAGACAGCTGTTTAGCAATCTGCTTGTAGGTATCTGGCTGTTGGTAGCGGAATGCGTAATCTTCGATTTCCCACTTAAGCTGACCAATACCTAAACGGTTAGCGAGCGGAGCGTAGATGTTAGAACACTCTTTTGCTGCCGCGCGACGCACAGCATCAGGCGCTTTTTTCACCTCAATAAGGTTACAGATTCGTTCAGCGAGTTTGATGACTACGCAGCGGAAGTCGTCAACCATCGCCAGTAGCATGCGGCGAACGTTATCAACTTGACCCGAGGCAGCACTGCCTTCAAGAGTCACGTTTAACTGGCCTAAAGCCGCCATTTCTTCAACGCCATCGATCAACTTTACGGTTTCTTTACCGTAGCTTTCTTCAAACGCTTCGCGCTCAAAAACGCCGCTTGAGACGACGGGGAAAAGTTGCGCTGCAATTAAAGTGGCACGGTCCATGGACAGCGTAACCAAGATTTCGATCATCTCGCGGCCACGCCAAAGCAAGAGCGATGCTTGCTCGTGATCTTTTAATAGCTCTTCACAGTGACGATAAACTTTGATCAGTTTATTCGAGGTTTTTGCGTCTTGATTCAATGACGCAATCCAACTTTCTAGCTCAAACTGTTCGCTTGGGTTTAAATGTGCGCTTCGTACCGCAACCATCATGCCTTCCTAGTTATTATGTTTTATACCCAATTCAATATGACTAACTGGTTCCAAGTTAGTTCGACCATATTGATATCAGCGCAGGCTTCCCTGCGCCTTTGTGATTCATTTGAAGCCTTGTTTAAGGGCCTCTAAGCCTTGATAAAGAGAGCCATCGATTCGAGATGACTGGTGTGTGGGAACATGTCCAACATACCCAGTTTGGCTAATTGATAGCCTTGTTTTTCTAAGCTCTCAGAATCTCTAGCTAGAGTAGCAGGATTACACGAAACATAAACCACACGCTTCGCTCCTAACGCTGAAATTTGATCAACGATCCCACTCGCTCCCGCACGTGCCGGGTCAAGCAATACTTTATCGAATTTCTCTTTTGCCCAAGGCTGTGAAGATAAGTCTTCTTCAAGGTTAGCTTGGTAAAATTCCGTATTGCTTAACTGGTTTAACGCTGCGTTAGATGCGGCTTGCTGAACCATTTCATCAACGCCTTCTACGCCAACCACAAACGCCGATTGTTGCGCTATCGGCAGACTGAAGTTCCCTAAGCCGCAAAACAGGTCGAGCACTCGCTCATCCGCTTGAGGTTCTAGCCACTCAATCGCTTGAGCCACCATCTGCTGATTCACTTTCTGATTGACTTGGATAAAGTGGTTTGGCTCAAACGGTAACGTCACGCCAGTTTCACTATAAGAAGGTGCACCGCCTACTAAGCGAACCAACTTATCGGTTTCAGGCATCGAGTACAGCGTAGCGCCTTCTTCTTTTGCTAACGCAATCAGCGCTTGCTCATCTTTTTCAACCAAAGGCTTAAGGTGACGTAGCACCATTACAGGGCCAGTATCGCCCAACACCAATTCAACGTGTCCTAAAGACGTAAGGTTGTTGAAAGTGTTCAGTAAATTTTTCAGTTTTGGCAGCAATACATTGAGGCGAGGATCAAGCACGGCACAGTCGGTGATATTTTCAATCTGCTTACTCTGCTTCTTACGGAAACCGAATTGAAGCAGCTGTGTCTTCTTATCAACAAATAGGCTGATACGTGCGCGACGTCGATAACCGGTTTCATCACCGACAATAGGTTGTGCAACTTCAGTGTTGGCCGTTTGGTATTGGCTCATCAGGTGCGTCAGAGATTGCGATTTATGCTCAACCTGAGAAGAGTAACCAAGGTGTTGAAGGTGACAGCCACCACACTGATTAAAGTGCTTACAAAACGGCTTTAAACGTTGCTCGCTCGGCTTCAATAACTTGATGAGTTTAGCTCGCGAAAACTTACTTTTGCTCTCAGTAAGTTGAATAACCACCTGCTCACCGGGCAACGCGCCATCAATGAAAACCGGTTTATTCTTTTGATAAGCGATGCCAGCGCCATTGTGATCCATTCGTTCAACCAAAACCGATTGATGCTTGGTCTCGAGTTGAGTTTTCTTTTTTGGTTGGAAAAAACGTGCCATTGCTTGTGCCTAATGTATCTTTTAATAAGTAATTGGTATCCAGGACTCACTATTATGTCTTGGAATCATTGTCGAACGTCACGGCTTTGATTAAGCTTACCGTTCACTTAACCGCCATTGTGTGCGTTATTTTCCCATATCCAGACCTCGATGTAATTAAAGAACATGACCAGATATGGCTTAAGAGCCCGTGTAATTACCTTAACTCTAGCTCCAACCCTGATTATTGGGCTGCTATTGAGTGCATTTTTCTCATTTAACCGCTATCAAGACCTTGAGGGTCAGGTGGTTAACACTGGTACTAGCATCATTGAACCACTTGCGATTGCGAGTGAATCAGGCATGAAGCTCGAAAGTCGAGAGTCTGTTCGTCAGCTTATTAGCTATGCGCATCGAAAAAACTCTAAGCTGGTGCGCAGTATCGCGGTGTTTGATGAACGTCATGAGTTGTTTGTAACCTCAAACTTCCACCCCGATTTTGAAAGCCTAACCTATCCGAAAGATAAACCGATCCCGCATTTAAGCTCATCGAACCTGCTCGATAATACGCTGATCCTGCGGACACCTATCATCGCCGAAGGCCAGTACATCAACTCAGCCAACGGTCAATCTCAAGCCAATCAAGCGATCGGCTATATTGCGATTGAGTTAGATCTGTCATCACTTCGATTGCAACAATATCAAGAAGTATTCTCTGCCTTCTTGGTATTGATTCTCGGGCTTGGTTTATCGGGCGTGTTTGCGTTCCGCTTAATGCACGATGTGACTCAACCGATCACGCACATGAAAAATATGGTCGACCGAATTCGTCGAGGTCACCTAGATGTACGTATCGAAGGCAAGATGCATGGTGAGCTAGATTCGCTGAAAAACGGTATCAACGCGATGGCGGTATCGCTTTCAGAATACCACGTCGAGATGCAGCACAGTATCGACCAAGCCACATCAGATTTGCGTGAAACCCTTGAACAGCTAGAGATTCAAAACGTTGAGTTAGACATCGCGAAGAAACGCGCTCAAGAAGCAGCTCGTGTTAAATCGGAGTTCTTGGCGAATATGTCTCACGAACTGAGAACCCCATTGAACGGTGTGATTGGCTTTACTCGTCAGATGCTAAAGACTCACCTATCGAACAGTCAAACCGATTACCTGCAAACCATTGAACGCTCGGCAAACAACCTGCTTAGCATCATCAACGATATCTTGGACTTCTCGAAACTTGAAGCCGGTAAGTTAGCGCTAGAGAACATTCCATTTGAGTTCCAAGCCAGCCTTGAAGAGGTAGTAAACCTTCAAGCAACCAACGCTCATGAGAAAGGCCTAGAGCTGACACTGAAGATCGATCCTAAAGTGCCGCCAGGCGTGGTAGGCGATCCACTGCGTATTCAGCAGATCCTAACTAACCTAGTGGGTAACTCAATCAAGTTTACCGAGCGCGGCAACATTGATATCAGCGTTGAGCTTCGTTCACAAAGTGAAGACAACATCGAGCTGCAGTTCATGGTTCGCGATACGGGTATTGGTATTTCTGAGCGTCAACAAGCTCAACTGTTCCAAGCCTTCAGCCAAGCCGATGCAAGTATCTCTCGTCGTTATGGCGGTACAGGCTTAGGTCTGGTTATCACCCAAAAACTGGTCAGCCAAATGGGCGGAGAGATCAGCCTAACCAGTCGTCTGCACCAAGGTTCCACCTTCTGGTTCACCTTGAGGCTATCAACGACTGATATGCCGATGACTGAGCTGATTGAGACTCAGTGTCTGCAAGACAAACAACTGCTGCTTATCGAGCCAAACATGCAAGCGGCATCGATTACTCAGCAAATCCTAACTCAAGAAGGCTTAGTGGTAACGTATCGTTCGGTGATGCCAGACGAGACCACCTCGTATGACTACGTTCTGCTTAACCTAGCCGCCAACCAAGAATATCAATTTGATACCGTGAGTGGTTGGGCGATAGGTGCGAAGAAGATTGCTCAAAACGTGATTATTGGTACACCAAGTACCGAGCTAGCGTTAGGTGAGCAACTAATGAAAGAGGTCGATGTTCAGTGCATCACTAAACCTCTTTCTCGTAAGAAGTTGCTGCAAACTCTGGTATCGAATCAGGCACCAACCTTGATTGCACCAGCGATTGAAACACATTCAGAAGAGAAGCTTCCGCTTACGGTATTAGCGGTCGACGACAACCCAGCCAACCTAAAACTGATCACCGCACTGCTCAAAGAGCGAGTAGAAACCGTCATCAGTTGTACCAGTGGTCAGCAAGCGATAGACAAAGCGACAGAGACGCCATTTGATATCGTCTTCATGGATATTCAAATGCCACAGATGGACGGTGTGACCGCTTGTCAGAACATCAAAAAACTGGCGAACAATGCGCATACACCTGTAATTGCCGTGACCGCACATGCAATGATTGGCGAACGAGACCGACTGCTTGAAGCGGGCATGGATGACTACCTAACCAAACCTATTGAAGAGCATGTTTTACAGCAGGTTCTGATTCATTGGAGCTCGACCTCTGAGGTTGAGCACATCGAAAAAATAGATCCGGACCACCCAGCGGTCTCTGCTGAAGTCGACAACGGTCCGGTGTCAGAAACTGAAGCCAGCGTACACACAAACATCATCATTGATTGGCAAGCTGCGATGAAGCAGGCCGCCAATAAAGAAGACCTCGCACGCGATATGCTGCAAATGCTCGTAGACTTTATTCCAGAGGTGTATGAGGCAGCAGACAAAGCGATAGAAGACAGTGACTACCCAGTTGAAGAGCTGATACACATCATCCACAAGATGCATGGCAGCAGCTCGTACAGCGGTGTACCAAGACTAAAATCGGTGTGTGCGACGATAGAGAAAGAGCTGCGTTCAGGCACTTCTGTTGAAGACATTGAACCGGAGCTTTTCGAGCTTCAGGATGAATTAGATAAGGTTCAAGCAACCGCGATTCATTACTTGAAACCGGCGAAGACCTAGCGGGCACTTGTTACTCACCAGTATTCGTTAGAGGGTTTACCCGCTAATAAAAAAGCAGAGCTCATGAGCTCTGCTTTTTTCTGTCTAGAGCCAAGAGCACTAGATATAAAGTAGCGATAATCTGTTTACGATTCGAGTAACACCGTTGCCACTGCGTAGTGACGCTCATCCGAGATCGTAAGATGAATTGATGTTGTGCCGTTCGCCTCTGCGATTTCACGCGCTTTTTTATGCAGGCTCAGAACTGGCTTGCCATGCTCATCGTTTGAAATCTCAAAGTCGTGGAAAGTCACACCCAGCGCGATCCCCGTGCCCAACGCCTTAGATGCCGCTTCTTTGGCAGCAAAACGTTTTGCAAGGTAACGTCCTTTTTGCTTCAGTTGCTGGAATACTTCAAATTCAGAATCGGTCAAAATACGCTGAGCAAAAGCGTCACCACTTCGTGACAATGCCTTTTCAACACGTTCAATTTCTGCGATATCTGTACCTAATCCAACAACAGCCATGCTTACCCTACTACTAAACTTCTATCTATTAATTCTACTAATTCGTCGCTTACGACTTAACGCTTACGGTTTAGGAAATTAAGCGTTGTTGCGTGCTGTTTCCATCACGGCTTTCATGTCTGCAACGGCTTTGTTCAAACCATCAAACACTGCACGTCCCATGATCGAGTGACCGATGTTCAGCTCGTAGATCTCAGGAAGAGCCGCAATCGGTGCAACGTTGTGGTAAGTCAGACCATGACCCGCATTGACAGTGATACCAAGATCGTCCGCGTAGCTTGCGCCTGCAGCAATCTTTTTCAGCTCGTCTTGTTGATCTTCTTCTGTTTTAGCATCCGCGTAATGGCCAGTGTGCAGTTCAATGAACGGTGCGCCACACGCTTTTGCTGCGTCGATTTGCTCACGATCTGCATCGATAAACAGAGACACCTTAATGCCAGCAGCAGACAGTTTTTCCGTCGCCGCTTTGATCTTTTCAAGTTGACCAACCACGTCCAAGCCACCTTCAGTGGTTAGCTCTTCACGCTTCTCTGGAACCAGACAAACAAACTCAGGATTAGTATCGAGGGCAATTTGAACCATCTCGTCCGTTACTGCCATCTCCAAATTCATACGAGTTTGAAGTGTTTCAGCCAGAATACGCACATCGCGGTCAACGATATGACGACGGTCTTCACGCAGGTGAACAGTAATGCCGTCAGCACCCGCACGTTCAGCAATTTCAGCTGCGTGTACTGGATCTGGGTATTTAGTACCACGTGCATTACGTAGTGTTGCAATATGGTCGATATTAACGCCTAAAAGGATTGAGCTCATTTTCCAATACTCCGTGCTCTAGAGAGGGCTATTGTTGGCATAAATAGCTCTCTACTTTTTAATGGTTTGCCGCCAAGATACGGCTTTAAGGCTATGCGTGTAAAGCGTTTTGCCGCTTTTAACTGCTCTTTAGTGATAAACCTACGTTCACTGATTGCGATAAGTTCATCGCCCATAAAAGTCAGGTTGTCTCGACGCACCGAAGCGATGAAACCTTTCTGCTCTCGATAGCGATAAGTCATGCTCGGATCGATCGCTTCGCCAGTGCCCGCGCAGTGTAAAAAGTCGACGCCATAACCCATAGCGGATAATAGAGCCAGCTCAAAGCGACGCAGTGCTGGCTCAGGGTTATCATTATGCGCCAGCTCTGTTAAAGCATGAAGATAGTCGTGAAAAAGTGCAGGCATCGGTACTTCTGCCATCAATACGCGACCGATAAGCTCGTTCACGTACATGCCTGAATACAGATTAATACCGGCGAGAGGAAGCCCCAAGCTAATCGGTTCAGCTTGGCGTAAGGTTTTCATCGAACCATTACCAGACCACTTCAGCAGTAGCGGCGTAAAAGGTTGTAATGCACCTTTCAAATTGGAACGCTTGCTGCGAGCGCCTTTAGACATCAACGTCACCCGACCGAACTCTTCGCTGAAGACGTCCAAGATCAGGCTCGACTCACTGTATGGTCGACGGTGCAACACAAAGCATCGCTGTAACCCTTCGCTCAATCACTTACCCTTATTACAGATACAAAAAGAGAGAGTTCGCACTCTCTCTTGGATTTATCTTCAGTTCAACTTTCTTAATCTCAGAAAGTGACGTTCAATATATTATAGATCGTCGATGTAGCCTAACGAGCGAAGTGCACGCTCATCATCAGCCCAGCCAGATTTAACCTTGACCCAAGTCTCTAGGTAAACCTTACGGCCGAATAGCTCTTCCATATCGATACGCGCTTCACGACCAATCGTTTTGATCTTCTCGCCCGCTTTACCAATCACCATTTTCTTCTGGCCTGTACGCTCAACAAGAATCAGTGCATTGATGTGGAAGCCATCGTTATCTGGGTTGTAATCGAAACGTTCGATTTCAACCGTTACTGAGTAAGGTAGCTCGTCACCCGTAAAGCGCATCAGCTTTTCACGGATAATTTCAGAGGCCATAAAACGTTGCGAGCGATCAGTCACGTATTCTTCAGGGAAGTGGTGTGTCGCTTTAGGTAAATGTTCACGTACGTGCTTACGCAGTACATCAATATTTTTACCTTGCTTCGCTGAGATTGGCACTACATCAATGAAGTCCATCTTCTTAGAGACTTCCATCATGTGCTGCATCACGTTAGTACGGTCTTGAACGTTATCTACTTTGTTGATGCAAAGTACAACTGGGAAGTCAGTCTTCTTCAGTTTGTTCAGAACCATCTCATCGTCGTCAGTCCAGTGAGTACCATCGACAAGGAAGAATACTAGGTTTACATCACTCAATGAGCTATTCGCCGCACGGTTCATCAAGCGGTTGATGGCACGCTTTTCTTCAATATGAAGTCCAGGAGTATCAACAAAGATCGCTTGGTAATCACCCTCAGTTTCAACGCCCATAATACGGTGACGTGTCGTCTGTGGTTTACGTGATGTAATAGAAATCTTCTGACCCAGAATATGGTTCAGAAGCGTCGACTTACCTACGTTTGGGCGACCGACAATAGCGATGAAGCCACAGTGTTGGTTTTCCGGTAGGCCTGTTTTTTTGCTATCAGATGAAAAGAATGCATCGATATCGAAATCTTGGTTGTTATCAGACATTGCTTAGTTGCTCTAATGCTGTTTCAGCAGCCGCTTGTTCTGCCTTGCGGCGGCTAGTGCCTTTACCGATAACAGGTTTATCCACACCTGCCACTTCACACTCAACCGTAAACTCTTGGTTGTGTGCTTCACCTTTAATATTAGTCACTGTGTAGACAGGTAGAGGGTTTCTTCGACCTTGCAAAAACTCTTGTAGGCGAGTTTTCGGATCTTTTTGAGATACTCCAGGCTGAATAGCATCTAGGCGAGATTGGTACCAGCTTAAAATAATGCCGCGAACCGTCTCGGTATCACTGTCTAAATAGACAGCGCCGATGATCGCTTCAACCGCATCCGCTAGAATAGAATCACGACGGAAACCGCCACTCTTCAACTCACCTGGACCTAATTTTAAGTAATCTCCTAGCTCGAATTCACGACCTAGTTCTGCCAATGTATGACCACGTACTAATGTTGCGCGCATGCGGCTCATATCACCTTCGTTTACCTTAGGAAAACGGTGGTAAAGATCATCAGCGATAACAAAACTTAAAATTGAATCGCCCAGAAACTCAAGACGTTCGTTATGTTTACCTGCGGCGCTGCGGTGAGTCAGCGCCAAGTGGATAAGATCGGCATCATTAAACTGATAGCCAATCTTTCTCTCTAGTTTATCAATTGGAGAATTCATGCTCTCTCGATGTGTTATGTGATCGATTAATGAATCCCACCGATGCGATTAAAACGCACACCAGTAGGAATCCATGTTGGAAGTACACTGTCTGAACCGCGTTCGAATTCGAAGCTGATCCAAATAGCAACGGCCTTACCAACAAGGTTTGCTTCAGGGACAAAGCCCCAGTAACGGCTATCTGCACTGTTGTCACGGTTATCACCCATCACAAAGTACTGGCCTTCTGGAACGACCCATTCGTTAACACCATTGCGAGGCTGATATGCTTGCACACGATCACGGCGTAATGGGTTAACTAAAATCTGGTGCTCTACGTCTCCAAGCTGTTCGTTCAGCTGAATCAGAGGCACACCATCTTGAATAAATTGGCTCTCTTCAACATTACTTAGTTTCACTGGTTCACAGCTACTTGTACCCTTCGCCTGAATGCAGATCTCTTTACGACTGCTGTAGCGAATCGTGTCACCAGGCATACCAACAACACGCTTAATGTAGTCGATGTTTGGCTGAGGTGGGTACTTAAATACGATTGAATCACCGCGTTCTGGCTTGCCTGTTTCTACCAATTGAGTGCGCCATACTGGGTCTTTTAGACCGTACGCGTACTTCTCTACCAAGATGAAATCACCAACCAAAAGGGTTGGCATCATCGAGCCAGAAGGGATTTGAAACGGTTCATAAATAAATGAACGCAGAACCAAAACAAATGCAATTACCGGGAAAATGGACACACTGTTCTCAACCCACCAAGGCTGAGCCGTAACTTTTGCGCTGGTTTCAGCGTCTAGGCCATTCGATTGTGCTTCAACGTCAGCAAGTTTTTGCTGGCGCTTCTTCGCCCACACAAACTTTTCCAACGCCCATACAATGCCGGTCACTAGAGTTACGATCACTAAGATAAGCGAAAATGTATTAGCCATTGATATCCCTTAAATTTCATTTCTTTAAAAATAACGAAAGTGAAAGAGTATAACCCTTTCACTCTGCTTAATATTTCTAATCTGTATCAATCATGCTGACTAAATGCTGGGGAGATTTCGCAGGAAAAATCGTTTAGTTCGAGGCGCAAAGTGCAGTGACTAGTGGGCCTAATTGCAATCTTTGCAACAAAGAAATAAACGATTTTAACCAGTAATGTTCAGCAGATAGTTAGTGCGATTGATACCTAGTCTTTACCAACATGAAGAATTGCTAAGAATGCTTCTTGAGGCAGTTCAACGTTACCGATCTGCTTCATACGCTTCTTACCTTCTTTTTGTTTCTTAAGAAGTTTCTTCTTACGACTGATATCACCACCGTAACATTTTGCGATTACGTTCTTACGCAGTTGTTTCACTGTAGAACGAGCAATGATGTGGTTACCAATCGCTGCTTGAATCGCGATATCGAACATCTGACGAGGGATGAATTCTTTCATCTTCTCTACCAGTAGACGACCACGAGACTGAGCAATATCTTTGTGCGTAATGATCGCTAGTGCATCAACCGTTTCGCCATTCAGCAGTACGTCTACACGTACCATGTTTGATGGCTCGTAACGTTGGAAGTTGTAATCCAATGATGCGTAACCGCGAGACGTTGACTTCAGACGGTCGAAGAAGTCTAGAACTACTTCTGCCATAGGAAGGTCGTACGTTACAGCAACTTGGTTACCGTGGTAAACCATGTCTACTTGTACGCCACGCTTCTCAACACACAGTGTAATTACGTTACCTAGGTAGTCCGAAGGTACCAAAATATTACAGCGTGCAATTGGTTCACGAATTTCTTCTAGGTCATTAACCGCTGGCAGTTTAGCCGGGCTATCAACGTACAGAACTGTTTTATCTGTTTTTACAACTTCATACACTACTGTTGGTGCAGTTGTGATTAGGTCTAGGTCATATTCACGCTCTAGACGCTCTTGGATGATCTCCATATGAAGCATTCCTAAGAAGCCACAACGGAAACCAAAACCAAGTGCTGCTGAACTTTCTGGTTCAAAGAACAGTGATGCATCGTTCAGGCTTAGTTTGCCTAACGCGTCACGGAAGTTTTCGTAATCATCAGATGATACAGGGAATAGACCTGCGTATACCTGAGGCTTCACTTTTTGGAAACCAGGTAGACGTTCAGTGCTGCCGCCTTTTGCAAGCGTCAACGTATCACCAACTGGTGCACCTAGGATGTCTTTAATACCACAAACAACCCAACCTACTTCGCCAGTATTTAGCTCTGTAGTATCGATTTGCTTAGGCGTGAAGATACCTAGACGGTCAACACCCCAAACTTGGTCTGTCGACATTACTTTGATCTTGTCATTCTTCTTCAGCTTACCGTTTTTGATACGAACCAAAGAAACTACGCCAAGGTAGTTATCGAACCAAGAGTCAATGATCAACGCTTGCAGAGGCGCTTCAGGATCACCTTCCGGTGGCGGGATTGCCGTTACGATGTTTTCTAGAACATCATCAACACCCAAACCTGTTTTCGCAGAACAGCGAGTCGCTTCCATCGCATCGATGCCAACGATCTCTTCGATTTCTTCAGCAACACGTTCTGGTTCAGCTGCAGGTAAGTCAATCTTGTTCAAGATTGGTACTACTTCCAGTTCCATTTCGATTGCTGTGTAACAGTTTGCTAGAGTTTGTGCTTCAACACCTTGGCCAGCATCCACTACAAGTAGTGCGCCTTCACAAGCCGCTAGAGAACGAGATACTTCGTAAGAGAAGTCTACGTGTCCAGGAGTGTCGATAAAGTTAAGTTGGTAAGTTTCACCATCTTTAGCTTTGTAATCTAAAGTCACACTCTGCGCTTTAATTGTAATACCACGCTCGCGTTCTATATCCATAGAATCGAGGACTTGAGCTGCCATCTCACGTTCACTTAATCCTCCACAAACTTGGATTAAGCGGTCAGAAAGGGTCGACTTACCGTGGTCGATGTGGGCGATAATCGAAAAATTACGAATGTGCTTCATAGGCTTGGTGTGACTAAACTCTTTGAATAGGGATAATAAGAAAGCCGCGACACGTCCAATCTACAGTCAGCATTGGTGGCGGCATTTCAATCAAGTTGGCAGATTCTACCCAATTTAAGGGCAAGAAGCATCATAAATTAGACGAGAGACTCACCTAGGATTCGAATCAAGACGACTTCTTGCTTGGATTTGTCTTCCATGGGTTTGGCTAACCGCTTCGCTAAGGCAATCCCACCAGCAGTAAACAGCGCTGCACTTAAGATAACAATGCCCTCGCCCCCTTGGAGTAAGGGTTGTAACAAGAGTTGTCCAAAACCAGCACCAATCATCAGCATGAAAAGTGGGATGAGATAAACAATCGCCGCCGACTGAAGTAGGCTTTTTTCTGGAAAGCCAATTTCTACGATTTGTCCTGCTTTGACTAAGCTTTTGGTTTTAAGCTGCCAAAACAAAGATTTATTGCCAACAGCCTTGGTCACAATACCGGTGCCACAGCTTTTTTGAGAAGAACAGCTACTACAACTGGTTTGTTGTTCGCAGCTCAGTTGAACAAAGTATTGCTTACCTTTTTGTTCAACCGAGCTAACGGTCGCCAGCGCGGTCATCATTGCGCTTGTACCGATTTATTGAATGTAACTGACTGAGCAATACGTTTTGCAGTTGCCGGCGGAATGTCACCAACCACTGAGATCTCTTTGTCGCCAATCACTAAACTGTGCAAAGTTCTACGCCCTTGACGTACTAGCTGCCCTTTCAATGAATGCTCGTCTTTTTCAGCGATATAAACCGAAAAGCTAAACAATCCATCACTGAAAAGCTGACTTTCAACCATTTTATCGGTCGCAGCCATTTGATAGCGGCTAAGCTCTTTTGACTTAAACCCTTCAGGAATCCACGACGCTTGCCAGTTAGTTTCACTCACTAAGCCTTCCGGCAGTGATAAAACTTTCGGCAATTGAGCTTGGTTCAAGCCACCCATTGCCTCAGCAATCTTATCGTTCACCACGTAAGAGATAGTGCGGTACTGTTCAAGCACTTCGCCATCACGATCCAAAAGGTCGGCACGCAAAGGAAGACTCGTTTTTTCATCGACCCAAACCACGTAAGAGTAGCGAAGGCCGTCTTTCGGCACGACACGTAACACTTGAGTGGTGCTGCCCGCTTCACGAGAGCGCCCAACTTTCACAAAGTCGTAGTACTGATTCAGAGATTCGATATCTCGATTAATCATCGGAATAACAGGTGCAACCATGCTGCCAGACTGAATCGTAAATGGCTCTGTACCCGGTTCGATGTAGCTAACTTCATTGCCACGTCGAATGACTTCACGAACAGGGCCACTTAGATAAACAAGGTGTGCAAGTTGTTGGTCGTCGTTAACCGCATGGCGATAAACAAGAGGCTCAATACTGCTCTTCTTTATCAAGATGTAGGAGAGTTCGTAATTTAGATGCTGACTGGCCTCGTTCATTTGATGCAACAACGCCTTTGCAGTGGTTTCCTCTGCAAAGGCTGTTGGAGACATCAAGCTGAACAGTGTCAGTGCACTGACCAGGATTTTCTTCATTCAATGTCCGATTCTAGATGTGCATCTTGCATTGGCGATGCATCACTGTTTAATCTTAGCTGCAGCTCATAATCTTCTAACATTGCATGAACGCGTTTGCGCTGCTCTTGCAAGTTAGCTTCAGATGCTGGTTTCTCAACAGAGTCACGCGTTAAGCTTACTGGTTCCGCAGAACCGGCAAATGGAATCGTCTGGAGTACAGGCAACTGCTCTGGTGCTGCAGGGTCGCTGCCACCATATTGTTGAACACCTAGTACAACGGCTAATGAAACACACGCTGCCACGGCAACTTGTCCAAACTGTTGTAACCACGCCGGAAGCTGACGCTTCGCTTGCTGAGGTTTAGGTTGCTCTTCAATTGGAGCAACAGTAGGTTCAACATTCACTTGGTGCAGGTTCGACATTGAACCATGTGCAGGCTCGTTCTCAAGCGCTGCCGCTACACTATTAGCAATGTTCCACTCTGGAGTTTCTGGCGCATCCCCACGCATAACATCACCAATTAAATGGTAACTCTGCCAGGTATCCATGCTTTCTTGATCGGATTCAAGATCTACAATGAGAGCTTTATCGATCGTTTCACCATCCATGAGTGCCGAAAGCTTTTCTTTATCAGCCATTATTTTCACCATAATTATTACAAGTTCTAGCGTTGCAAAAGAGGTTTAATTTTCTTTTCCACCGCTTCACGAGCTCGGAAAATACGCGAACGTACGGTTCCTACAGGGCAATCCATTACTTCTGCAATCTCTTCGTAGCTCAAACCTTCGAGCTCTCGCAACGTCATTGCAGTTTTTAAGTCTTCTGGTAGCGCTTCAATCGCTCCAAAAACGACTTGTTTCAATTCTTTTGACAGCGTTAAGTTCTCAGGGTTCGATATTTCTTTTAACGCGCTGCCTGTTTCGTAATATTCTGCATCTTCTGCATCTACATCGGTTGCTGGCGGCCTACGGCTTTGGGCAACGATATGATTTTTAGCGGTGTTCACGGCAATTCGGTATAACCATGTATAGAAGGCACTCTCGCCACGAAAGTTAGGTATCGCGCGGTAAGCTTTAATAAAAGCTTCTTGTGCTACATCAGGTACATCACCGGAATTATTCACGTATCGAGAGATAAGATTACAAACTTTGTTTTGATACTTAACCACTAGTAAGTTAAATGCCTGCTTATCTCCACTCTGAACTCGCTCAATCAACACTTGATCGGTTAGCTGCTCGTTCATTCGAGCGGGTACTCCTATTGTTATAACCCTCACCTTCACAGATATGGGTACTAATTATGCGAAATGTAGTATTGACACCACCGTCTACAAGAGCACTATTGTGACTAAGCCAAATACCGAAAGTTCCAACTTTCTTAAAATTATTTGCCATTATTGTTTCACAATGTGATGTAATAAAAATAGCTATCCCTATCAATTTGGGGAAACTTGAGCAAAAGCAATGGTATTGAGCAATTAAATATTTCTAGATAGCTGTCTATATATTGATTTTGCATAGCGTTTAAGGATGACTCTGGAGAGATTATAACAGTCTTACCCAAACTCCTAAAACAAGACAAAGTCAATTGAGAGTGGACAACTCGACTATAGCCCGGGATTTAATAAGTTTTATGAACGCAAACCGTGAACATCAGTGTGATGTATTAGTGGTAGGAAGTGGTGCGGCAGGCTTGTCATTAGCCTTACGCGTAGCAGAACATGCAAAAGTAATTGTATTAAGCAAAGGACCACGCAGCGAAGGATCGACGTATTACGCACAAGGTGGTATCGCCGCGGTGTTCGATGAGTCGGACAGTATTGAGTCTCATGTAGAGGATACTCAAATAGCTGGGGCTGGGTTATGCGAAGAAGATACAGTTCAATTCATTGCTGAAAATGCGAAAGAGTGTGTGCAATGGCTGATTGATGGTGGTGTTCCATTTGATAAAGATGAGAACAGCACAGAAGGCCAACCAAAATATCACCTCACTCGTGAGGGTGGCCACAGTCACCGCAGAATTCTGCACGCTGCCGATGCAACTGGCATGGCGATGCAAACCTCACTACAAGATAACGTCAACAACCACCCAAATATCGAGATCTTCGAGCGCCACAATGCGCTGGATTTGATCACTGAAGATAAGATTGGTGGTTCAAAAGACAAGGTGATCGGTGCCTACATTTGGAACCGTAACCAAGAACACGTTGAAACCGTGCGCGCTAAATTTGTTGTACTAGCAACAGGCGGCGCTTCAAAGGTTTACCAGTACACCTCTAACCCAGATGTCTCTTCAGGTGATGGTATTGCTATCGCTTGGCGTGCGGGTTGTCGTGTGGCAAACCTTGAGTTCAACCAGTTCCACCCAACGTGTTTATTCCACCCAGAAGCGCGTAACTTCCTACTAACGGAAGCACTGCGTGGCGAAGGTGCTTACTTGCGTCGTCCAGATGGTTCTCGCTTTATGAAGGACTTCGATGAGCGCGGTGAACTGGCGCCACGTGATGTGGTTGCTCGTGCAATTGACTTCGAAATGAAGCGCTTGGGTGCCGACTGTATGTATGTTGATATCAGCCACAAGCCTGAAGAATTCATCACAACGCACTTCCCAATGATCCATACTCGCTTGATGGACTTGGGCATCGATATGACCAAAGAGCCGATCCCTATCGTGCCGGCCGCTCACTACACATGTGGTGGTGTCATGGTGAATAAGCAAGGTCAAACCGACCTAACGAACTTGTATGCGATTGGCGAAGTGAGCTACACCGGCTTACACGGTGCAAACCGTATGGCTTCTAACTCACTGCTTGAGTGTGTGGTTTACGCATGGGCAGCAGCAAAAGATATCGTTGAGAACATCGACCAATCTCAACTGTGCGCTGAACTACCAGCATGGGATGAAAGCCAAGTCACCAACAGTGATGAAGAAGTTATCATTCAACACAACTGGCACGAACTGCGCCTGTTCATGTGGGACTACATGGGCATTGTTCGAACGGATAAACGACTAGAGCGTGCATTGCGTCGCATTCAGATGCTGCAACAAGAAACTCACGAGTACTACAGCTACTTCAAGGTTTCGAATAACCTATTAGAACTGCGTAACTTGCTACAAGTGGCAGAGCTGATGGTTCGTTGTGCAATGCAACGCAAAGAAAGCCGCGGCCTTCACTACACGTTGGATTACCCTGAACTTGCAGAAGACAGTGGCCCAACGATTCTGACGCCAGAGAAACGCCAAGCATAATAATTGGTTAAACGCGATTAGCGAATTAGTCGTCAGCGAAAAATAATTAAACGAAGGGAGCCGAGTGCTCCCTTTTCTTTTGTCTAACGCTTTCTTTTATCTAATACTTTCTTTCATCGAATAGTTTGGCTTATCTAGCGTGCTCGTTGTAAGTTCGCCAGAAAGTGACGATATTCGCGCTCGCAACAGCTGTCCCGCCAAAGCAGTACCGAATACCCGCATTCAAACTGCAATTTAACGAAGAACTGCGCCCAGATTCTATCAACGGACTTGAGGCGGTAAGTTCGGTCGTTGAGTCGAATATCACCATCCTCTTTGTAATCAAAACGCCCATAGGCACTATTTAGAATAACATGATTATTTCTGAACAAGCGGATCATTAAAGCTAAGCAATAAAGGCTGGCGGCAAGCGGGATAGAAGACAGGACGATGAAAAACAAAAGGCACCCAAAAATAGTGCCTTTTGCAAATAATGCGGAATACGAAGGGTTAAGCTGAAGCTTAACGAACCTTGCTGAGGTTGTGTGCGACAATTTTATCAACCATTGATGCATGGCCTAGGTTTTCACTGCGTCCGTGTCCCATTACCCAAGTAAACAAATCTGGGTCATCACACTCTAACAGAGAAACAAACTCGCGCTGTTCCTGCTCTTGCAATGAATCAAAACACTCTTCGAAAAATGGCATGATGACTACATCAAGTTCTAACATGCCGCGACGGCAACCCCATTTAATTCGTGCTTTCTGCTCTGCAGTGTACATTGGCTATCCTCACCTATAATTTTTCTTTCTCGGAGTGTAACAAGTCATACGCCCTGCAACTACTATGTGAGTCACAGTCCCTATCTAAGCTCACAAAAAAACCTAGGCTGACAAAGAAACAGAACCGGATTAACATAGAGCCAAATAAAAATTCTTAGGAAAGATAAAATGGATTGGAAAAACACATTTCAGCCACTCGCTCATACGCAAAATGAATCGCTTCCAGAACTGATGATGACACACGTGTCAGACTGGAGCGCAATCACCATGATAGGCGATGACAAAAAGTCGTACCTACAGGGTCAAGTAACGTGCGATGTCGTCACTCTTCCTAATGATGAATCCACGTTAGGTGCGCACTGTGATGCAAAAGGAAAGGTATGGAGTATCTTCCGCCTGTTCCATCACAATGGCGGTTACGCACTCATGCAGCCTAAATCTGCGATTGAAGTAGAGCTGGCCGAAATCAAAAAATACGCCGTGTTCTCTAAGGTTGATATCGAGCAAACGACAGATGTTGTTATCGGTGTGATGGGCGCATCTGCGGATCAATACATTGATTCAATTTCAGAAGGCCAAGGTAACGTGCGTGCTATCTCTGGTGGCACAGCGGTTAAAGTCTCTGACAATCGTTGGGCGCTGCTTATTACGGAAGATGTTGCTGCAACCTTAGTATCAAGTAGCTCAGCAGAAAAAGTATCAGAGGCGCTTTGGCAATATCATGAAATTCTAGATGCTCAGCCTAACCTATCGAAAGCAGAGCAAAACGAACACATTCCTCAAGCGCTTAACCTGCAAGCGATTGGCGGTATCAGCTTTTCAAAAGGCTGCTACACAGGTCAAGAAACGGTAGCTCGTGCCAAGTACCGTGGCATGAACAAGCGTGAAATGCGCATTGTTTCAGGAACAACAGCAGAAGTATTGTCTCTAGAGAACCCTATTGAACTAGAGCGCAGCGTAGGTGAGAACTGGCGTGGCGCAGGCCGACTATTAAACGTCTATCAATTTGCTGATAACCAAGCAATGGGTTTGATGGTACTGCCAAACAACCTTGATGACGATGTTCAGCTTCGACTGACCGCGCAGCCTGATCAAACATGGAATATCCTGCCACTGCCGTACAGCCTTGACGACGAGTAACCATGTGGAAACGCTGATTACACAATGGCTGGATCAACAGCAGGTGAACTATCGCCTGCTGACGCAAAGCAAGCCAACCACCAGCATTGAAGAAACGGCACAAGAGCGAGGCATCGACGCCTCTCAAATGGTGAAGTGCATCCTGCTTAAGGATATGGGTAACCAGTATGCGTTAGCCTGTACTGCTGGTGATCGCTCTGTCGACCCCAAAAAAGTACGCTCGGTACTGAATTGCCGTCGAATGACCTGCGTGTCGCTCGCTGATGTTGAAACAATCACCGGATTTAAAGTGGGTTGTGTTGGTCCGCTTGCTCTCAAGAGACACATGCCGATCATTTTTGATCCTTCCATTCAGAACAACTCGACCGTGACCATTAGCTCGGGTGATCGAATGGCTGGCGTTGCGTTGGATCTCAATGATCTTATGGCGCTATGTGCACCGACCATCGCGGACATCAGTCGATGATCGTTTCGATCAGATCATGCTTCGCAAACTTCATTCGAATATTTCATTGAGTACATTTTTAGTGTGAACTTCGTCATAAGAAGAACACACCACTAATAAATAGTTACTCAAAATAAAAGCATAAGTAGTCACAAAGTTAAATTTGCGTTATTGTAAATTTACTGACTAGCTATTAAGCAAATCAGTGCAAGTGAATCCACTGAGTAACATCAGTATCCACTTTTGTGTAATGCATCTGTGACTATTCGCCCGTTTTAGACGGGCTTTTTTTTGTCCGAAATTTACAATTTGATTACACAAACAAAAAAATCCCGCCTATTCTTATACTTGTAACATTATCACTGCTTAATACCGAACAGGAAAGTTCATGGCAGTTCACTACTCAGTATTATTTTGGGGAGGAGCTCACGTAAAAATAGATATTTACTGAAGAAAGTGCTTAGAACAGCACAAATATCTAATTAACGTCAACTCTACTGCATATTACTCCATGCTTATCACAATTATTATCTCGGAGTTTTTCTATAATATGCAGGCTAGGTAAATATAAGGATAATTAAGAATGAGACTGTTTAAGCGCTATACACCGAGTATGATTGCTAAACATGTAAGTCGACTTTTCAAAGGACGAATCTACATTTACGGCGTAGGAAAATTTGAGTTTGATAACGGTAAGCTAGTGCTACCAGACCGAGCAGAAAAACGTCACTTTCAAACAGTGAAAGAAATAAATAGTGAAATCATGAAACTGCGCTGCGCGTACGCATGACCTGATTATCTACAGAATTAAAAACAAAAAGGGTTGGCATTATGCCAACCCTTTTTTCGTACCAAGTTTCGTATCAATGATGATTCGATAAATCACCAGAACACTATTTCATTATCGATGAGTCACTGGACGCTTAGCTAAGTCAGGAAGATTGCCTGACAAACCCAGTGCGCGCTTCATGATCTCATCTTTCGCACCCGGCAATTGACCCGCAAGCTTCATACCAATGCCACGAATCAGCTTCTTAGCTGGGTTATCGCCTTCAAACAGATCTTTAAAGCCCTGCATTGAAGCAATCATTTTCGCCGCCTCTGCTTTTCTCCAGCGCTCGTAGCCGCGAAGATTACGCTTGGTGCCAATGTCTTCACCCGCAGACCATAGCTTTAACAGCTCTTGCGCTAAGCTTGCTGCGTCTAATAGGCCAAGGTTCACGCCCTGCCCTGCTAATGGGTGAATGGTATGAGCAGCATCACCAACCAAAGCCACACGCTCTACCGCAAAGTCACGCGCATAACGCATGCGCAGTGGGAAGGCAAAACGGTCACCAACCACTTCGCACAATCCAAGCTTCGAGTCGAACTCTGCCGTTAGCTGCTTATTAAAATCAGCATCCGACATAGATACCAGCTTCTCGGCACGGTTTGGTTCCGTAGACCAAACAATCGAGCTCATGTTGCTTGGTTGCATTGGTAGGAATGCCAATGGGCCTTGAGGCGTGAATATTTGACGAGCAACGCTGTAGTGCGGCTCTGTGGTTTTGATGTTCGCGACAATCGCACTGTGTCCGTAATCCCAATGTGTTAGTGGGATATCTTGCTGCTTACGAACCCAAGAATTTGCGCCGTCTGCTCCAACAACCAACTTAGCTGTCAGTGCTTGACCATTGTCCAATGTTAACCAAGCTTCACTTTCACCAATCGCCATCGTTTTACACGTTGCGGGCATATACAGGCTGACATTATCTTGCTTCTTAACCTGATCAAGCAGTGCTAGTTGAATCACGCGGTTTTCAACGATATGACCAAGATTAGGCTGAGCCAAGCGTGTCGAGTCAAACTCAATACGAGCAAAGCTGTCTTGCTCCCACACTTCCATCGCTTGATAAGGTGCAGCGCGTCTTTGTTCGATACCTTGCCATGCGCCTAAGTTACGAAGAATCACTTCACTAGAACGACTCAACGCGGATACACGTACATCAGGCAGCTCACTCAGCCCTTCGCTGGGAGCCCTGCCTTCAATGACAGCAATTCTTAGGTCACTATCTTTCAGGGCAGCAGCAAGCGCTAGGCCAACCATGCCACCACCAACAATCGCGATATCAACACTTTGCATCATTATTTATTACCTTATCTTTCTACTAGGCCAAGCGTATGACGCAAAAGTGGACCTTTAAGTGGTGGAAGGTTATCTATTACGGCTAACCCAAGATTACGCCCAATGCGAGCGGTCATATAATCGTTTGAGAACAGGTGAACTAGGCTTGAAGTCAACGTAATCGTTGCGTCTCTGTCTTGTTCTCTACGTTTTCTAAAGTTAACAAGACCACGGTAACGACCCACATCATCTAACTGGGTACACAACTCTTCTGCCAAGGAAGCCACATCTCGGATACCTAGGTTAAAGCCTTGCCCCGCAATTGGGTGAAGCGTTTGAGCGGCATTACCAACAATGGCAAATCGATGAGAGATGTTTTGCTGTCGGTGACGAAGAATCAGAGGGTAGCTCGCACGCTTGCCGACTTTCTCTAATCGGCCAAGTCGCCAGCCAAAGTCATTCTGCAGCTGCTCAAGAAATTCATTGTCGTTTAGCGTCATCACTTTTTGTGCTTGTTCTGGTGTTAAACACCAAACCAGCGATAAACGGTTGTCACTCATTGGTAATAGAGCAACTGGCCCATGATGGGTAAAACGCTCAAATGCGCGACCTTGGTGGGGTTCACTCGCCACGATATTGGCAATCACAGCAACTTGCTCAAAGTCGTGCTCACTCAATGAGATATTGAACTGTTGGCAACAGGTTGAGATTGCACCGTCAGCAGCAACCAATAACTTAGTGGTTACTGTTTGCCCACTTGTCAGTTCAATCGTCGTCAAAGCTTCTTCACGTTCAACTTTACTAACAGACTCAGGACAAAGCATGGTAATTGCCGCTTCTGATTCAAGTTTCTGCTGATAGATTCGACCCACATCTGCTAACTCGACCACGTAGCCAAGCGCATCTACAGCAAGCTCTTCACTGTAGATGTCTGTCATTCCGGCATGCCCGCGATCCGAAACATGGATATCTTTAATCGGGGTCGCGACCGGAGCGATAGATTGCCACAAGCGCAAAGAATCCAGGATCTGCACCGTGCCATAGGACAAAGCGATCGAACGAGAATCAAACCCTGGGTGAGCTTGATGATCAACCTGATAAGGCTCCACTACCGCAATCGACAGTGAACCTTGGCTTAGGTGATTCAAAGCAAGGGCTAAGGTTGCCCCTGCCATTGCGCCACCAGCAATTACAACATCATACTGAGCCATCATAACCTCAAACCGGCCAACGAATTAATGAATGGTAGGCGCCGCATCTTCAGATGGGCGAGCACCAAATTCAGCATGAATCGTTAGTGCGCACGCTTTTACGTGCTCAATAACGTGTTCTAGAAGCTGCGCTTGCTCTTCCATATCATCTTCTTCGTCAATGCCTAGCTTAGCCATCTCTTCTAGATCAGCTAATGCTTCTTTTGCACTGTCAGACGCTTTGTTCAATTGAGCGCCAACCAAGCCTAAACCAGAAATGAAATGGTTAATCCAATCAGACACACCATCAGCCAAGTCAAACAGGCTTGCGCTTGCGTCTTCATCAGGCAGCAACATAGACAATTCCATACCTGAGCCTGTGATTTCACTGGTCGTGACTTTCAGTGTCGCTTCCGCTAGCGTTAATGCGCGATCTGGCCAACCCATGCCTTCATTGGTGTAATCGAAGATCAGTGGTTGCCAGCTTTTATCTGCAAGGCTTAAGCCTCCGCTTAACATACCCGTTAATAAACCGTGCATCTCAGCAGGGGTTACGGCTAGACTTGCCGATTGAAGTTCAGTCGCAACCGTTAGGTAGTCAGGTAAAGTAGTTTCGCTCATCAGATAGCTCGCTCAGTTATTCTTTATATCGATTGTATAATCGTACCACTTCACCCCAATTCTGGTAAGCATCGATCCCCAGCAATTGAAGGATGACTGACTACCAATTGTTCAATTTGCTGAATTACTGTGTGCTCAAGCTCTCATTTACAAACAGTCACTCTGAAAAGCTTGAATCTTAATAGCGGTTTACCTATAGTTTCTCCCTCAGAGGAGATTGCTTCCTCATCGGTACTTGCACTTTTTCTTTCTCAAAAAATGGCGAAGGGCAACAGCCTTAAAATAGCGCGTTAAAGAGTTCATCCATCATGAGTAATCAAGCGGTAGACGTTGAAATATTAGGAAAACTGACTCGAGTGAATTGTCCACCAGGGCAAGAAGAGTCATTGATTGCAGCGGCGGCCGATCTTGATAATCGATTGAAAGAGATGGCTGAACGTACTAAGGTAACCAATGAAGTGAAGCTGCTGACTATCGCAGCTCTGAATATTTGCTACGAATTACAAACCAAGAAGTTTGAAGCAAATGATGAACAAAACGCACTGACCGAGCGAATGGAACAGCTCACGACATCACTTTCAGATGTCCTCAGTAAAGTTAAGCACGGACAGCAATAGCGTACACAAAATTTACCCTGGAGTGTTTGTCAGAGGATTCACGTCCCCGAGCCGATAAGCAATCCCTAAGGGTTAGTACTTGAGTGCTATTGAGCATGCTCGGCCCGACCGAGAAGCCTACGGTAATCATTGCTGATCCGCCTTGAACTCGCTGGTTCAAGGGCCATCTATTCTCAACGGCACTTTGGGGTATCCCTTCTTATGAAGACGCTCACACGCAGCGAATTTCGCAAACAGATCCGTATCAAGCGCAATGCCTTATCTGGCGACCAACAAACTCAATCCGGTATAGACTTAGTTAAGCAGTGCATGCAGCTTGATGAGATTCAGTCTGCTCAGCATATTGCCCTCTATATCTCTATCGATGGCGAACTCGATACTCAGCCTTTAATCGAATGGTTATGGGCGCAAGGTAAGCAAACTTATTTACCAGTATTGCACCCCTTCTCTGCCGGACACCTGCTGTTTTTGCACTACTCGCCAACCACACCGACGGTCTTGAATAAGTACGGCATTGTCGAACCTCAGCTCAATCAAATGCTGGTTAAACCTTGTCAGCAACTCGACCTTATTCTTACGCCCCTTGTCGGCTTTGACTCTCATGGCCATCGTTTAGGTATGGGCGGCGGATATTACGATCGCACCTTGGCGAAGTGGTTCGAGACGGGGGAAGGCGCAACTCCTATTGGTTTGGCTCATGATTGCCAACATGTTGATACCCTACCGATTGAAGAATGGGACATTCCGTTACCTAAAATCGTGACTCCGAGTAAAACTTGGCAATGGGAAAACAACCATTAAAGCGCTATAATCGCGCCGCAAACGTTAACCTCGATATATAAACGTTAACTTCAATACGCGAACGATTAATTCAAAGCGCAAGACCTTATTCAGGAGAATGGCATGACTCAAGATGAAATGAAAAAAGCAGCGGGCTGGGCAGCACTTCAATATGTTGAAGAAGGCAGCATTGTAGGTGTAGGTACTGGCTCTACAGTAAATCACTTCATCGACGCACTTGGCACAATGAAAGACAAAATCAAAGGTGCGGTTTCAAGCTCTGTAGCCTCTACTGAAAAACTAGAAGCACTAGAAATCAAAGTATTTGAGTGCAACGACGTATTCAAACTAGACATCTATGTTGATGGCGCAGACGAGATTAACGCTTCACGCGATATGATCAAAGGCGGCGGTGCGGCTTTGACTCGTGAAAAAATCGTAGCGGCTATCTCTAATAAGTTTGTGTGTATTGTTGACGGCACTAAAGCAGTTGATGTGTTGGGCAAATTCCCACTGCCTGTTGAAGTAATCCCAATGGCACGTTCATACGTGGCACGTGAACTGGTTAAGCTTGGTGGTGACCCAGTGTACCGCGAAGGCTGCACAACCGATAACGGCAACGTGATCCTAGATGTGTACGGCATGGCGATCGAAAACCCGAAACAACTAGAAGATATCATCAATGGTATTGCTGGTGTGGTGACGGTTGGTCTGTTCGCTCACCGTGGCGCTGATGTGGTTATCACCGGCACGCCTGAAGGTGCAAAAATCGAAGAATAAATAATAGAAGATTGAGTTTTTCTGTTACTTCATTACATACGGTGCCCTAGGGCGCCGTTTTTTTTGCTTTATTGCTGTAAAATTATGTCTTATTCCGTAATTTTCTTACCCAAAACATTTTTTTTTTGTTACTTTATTGTTCAGAAGACGCACAGGGAAAACGTTTGTCTCCTAACAAAGTGGTGAATTTGTTCCCCTTTCAGCCATTTTGTAGCACGTGCGCCGCATTTGCCCAACCTTTCCATTTTAAGGACGAGAACAATGGCCAAAGTTTCACTGGAAAAAGAAAAAATAAAAATTCTACTTCTAGAAGGTCTTCACCCTTCTTCTGTAGAAGTACTGCAAGCCGCTGGTTACACAAACATTGAGTACCACAAAGGCTCGCTACCGGAAGATGAACTTCTTGAAGCAGTAAAAGATGCTCACTTCATTGGTATTCGTTCTCGCACTAACATCTCCCAAGAAGTTATTGATGCAGCTGAAAAGCTGGTTGCCGTTGGTTGTTTCTGTATTGGTACAAACCAAGTCAACCTTCAAGCAGCAGCAAAACGCGGTATCCCTGTGTTCAATGCACCGTTCTCAAACACTCGAAGCGTTGCTGAGCTCGTTCTAGGTCAGATTCTATTGCTACTACGTGGCATTCCAGAAAAGAACGCTCTTGCTCACCGTGGCATCTGGAAAAAGAGTGCCGACAACTCTTACGAAGCTCGTGGTAAACGTTTAGGTATTATTGGCTACGGTCACATCGGTACTCAGCTGGGTATTATTGCTGAAAACCTTGGCATGCGTGTTTACTTCTACGACATTGAAAACAAGCTGTCTCTAGGTAATGCAACGCAAGTTCATACAATGACGGAATTACTGAACAAATGTGACGTAATCTCTTTGCATGTACCTGAAACCAACGAAACAAAAGACATGATGGGTAAAGAAGAATTCGAGCGCATGAAGCCTGGTTCTATCTTTATCAACGCAGCTCGTGGCACGGTAGTCGATATTCCTGCTCTGTGTGGCGCTCTGGAATCTGGTCACCTTGCAGGTGCGGCGATTGATGTTTTTCCAACAGAACCAAAAACCAATGCAGACCCGTTTGAGTCTCCATTAATGCAGTTCGATAACGTGATCCTAACGCCTCACGTGGGTGGTTCAACTCAAGAAGCACAAGAGAACATTGGTGTTGAAGTGGCTGGTAAGCTAGCGAAATACTCTGATAACGGCTCTACGCTATCAAGTGTTAACTTCCCAGAGGTATCACTGCCACTGCATACTGGAACGTCTCGTTTATTACACATTCACGAAAACCGCCCAGGCATCCTAACTCAGATCAACACCATCTTCGCTGAAGAAGGGATCAACATCGCGGGTCAATACCTACAGACTGCGGCTGATATGGGTTATGTCGTTATTGATGTAGAAGCCGATCGCTCTGAAGAAGCGCTGCTTAAACTGAAAGAGATTGAAGGCACAATCCGTGCTCGTCTTCTTCACTAATCATCGCACTCAAAATGCATAAAAAAGGCTCTCATTATGAGAGCCTTTTTAGTATTTGGCCTATCGTAGGTAATTAGATCACTATGATCTAAAACCTTTTATAGCGTTATCATTACTCTTCGATCTGGTAGATCACATTCACTCGATCACGAATGGTGATCGTTGAGTCTTCATAAGAGTTCGATTCTGTTCTTGCATCCATTGCCATTGAACGCATGAGTACTGGCTGAGAAGATTGGGCGTTGTAGTCCACGCGCCATACATCACCCAACTCGCGTTCAAAACCACTCGCTAATGATTTAGCTTTTGATGTCGCATCTTTAATGGCTTCTAAACGCGCTTGCTCTTGATATTTAGCTTGGTCGCGAACTTGCAGCTGGATGTTGTCGATCTGATTAATGCCCTGCCCGATAGCAATATCCATGTACTCGTTCAGATTAGCGAGTTCATTGACTTGAACGGTCACATTACGTGAGGCGCGGTAGCCAACCAGTTCCGGTTTGCCATCTTTCGGGTAATGATATTGAGGAGATAAATACAGGTTCGAGCTGTGAACACTCGCCTCATCAACACCTGCTTGATGCAGCTTATTTAGAAAGCCTGTCACGACTTTATCAACGGTATTTTTAGCCTGTTCAGCAGTCATCGTCGATTCCACGACTCTCACAGAGAATGTCGCCATATCAGGTGTCGCGATCACTTCACCATAGCCTGTCGTTGAAATATGAGGAAAGGATGGAGAGTCAGCCAATGATGGAAAACTCACAGCACTCAACGCCGCAGTAAGAGTAAGAGACGTTGCTAACATCTTTGGTACAAGCTTCATTAGGTATGACCTATGCTAAACAAATGTACTTTCATCATAGAGCAATTTATCGTTTAGCCAATCCAGAGCACGCACTTCTAACAGAACTTTGACGCTGAAAAAACCAACAGTTTACTGAGGTAAGTGATTGTGAGCAAAACTTAATATCGCTTGGGATACCTCTTTTAATACCCCACTCTCAAGCTGCCAATGGTGCCAATAGATGCGATAAGAGAGCAGAAAGCCAGGGGTAATATCAATCAGAGCACCAGACTCGAGCTCATCGATAATCTGTAATCGAGGAATCAAGCAATAGGCGACACCCGATAATGCCAAGCGCACAAACGCTTCTGAACTGCCGACAGTATGGTTGATCACACTGTCTCTCGGGACGTTAAAATGATCATGCAGAAACTTCTTATGCAGATCATCGTATTGATCATAGGAAACCGCAGGCGCTTTGCTTAAGGTGGCGTAGTTTACGCCCTCTGCGAAGTAACGCTGATGAAAGTCAGGGCTAGCCACACACACATAATCCATCCTACCGAGATAGTCAGCACTGCAGCCAGGAATCGCTTGAGACTCCAAACTGATTGCACCGGCCACCTCGCCACTTTTAATCTTTTCAATGGTTCTCGACTCACCATGAATCGCGAGGTTCAACTCGACTTGGCGAGACTTCATCACATCCGACAATGCTGGTAGCAACCATGTCGCCAAACTATCAGCGTTGGTCGCTATGGATATCGATAGTGGTTGATTACCCTCTTCATTCATCAACTCAGGCACAAGCTCGTGCTCTAACAAACGAACACGGCGATATAAGCCCAGTAGTTTTTTACCCGCAGGCGTTGGCCTAGGCGGGCTTTCTCTCACTAAGGCAGGCTGAGCTAACCACTTTTCCAGCTGTTTGATGCGCTGAGATACCGCCGACTGGGAGATATATAACTGCTCAGCAGCCCTTTCGAAGCTACGTTGTTTTACTACGGCATCCAGTGCTTCTATCCATTTATAATCCAATCCGCGCATCAACTTGCTTCCTTTTTAAGCTACCTGACCGCCACATTAGCAACTCTAATAATAGATTAAAATCATTAATTATACTTATTTAAAGGGTCGGAGTATCTTCGCCATATAGCACGTAAATATCGTTAAATAAGTGGAGGTTAAAATGAGTTTTTGGGTTTTATTACAAGGTTTTGGTCTAGGGGCAAGCATGATCATCCCTATTGGCGCGCAGAATGCGTACGTCCTAAATCAAGGGATAAAACGCAATCATCATTTAACGACAGCAACGATTTGTAGCCTGCTCGATACTCTGTTTATCTCATTGGGTATTTTTGGCGGCGGAGCAATATTGTCGCAAAATGAATTACTGCTTACCTCCGTGACATTAGGTGGCATCGCTTTTCTGACTGTGTATGGTTTGCTATCACTACGCAGTGCATTCAAAGTGCGCACCAGTGATGAATCGAAAGGTGAGATATTGGCGCGTGGCAAGCGCACCGTTATTTTGGGAGCATTGGCAGTAACAGTATTAAACCCACACCTCTACTTGGATACCGTGGTAATTCTTGGATCCATTGGTGGGCAATTTGAAGGCAACGACAGAATTGCGTTTGCTATGGGGACTATATTGGCTTCGTTCGTCTGGTTTTACTCCTTATCACTGGGTGCGGCAAAGCTAGGCCCGACGCTATCTAAACCTAAGGTTAAGAAAGGCATCGATATCGCGGTAGCAACCATGATGTTCGCCATAGCAGCTGTGCTTACCAATGGGCTTATTGAACAATACTGGTAAATCTGTTTTTCTTAGAAAACCAACAAAAAAGGCGGATAACCTAAGTTATCCGCCTTTCCTTATAAAAGCTTATAGTTATAAAAACTAACTAGAAATTAAGCTTCTACTTTATTCATGTGTACATCCATTTGCGGGAATGGAATTTCGATACCTTCGTTATCCAAGCCTTCTTTGATTGCTTGCATAAGGTCAAAATACACATCCCAGTACTCTGCTGTGTTAACCCATGGGCGAACAACAAAGTTAACTGAAGAATCAGCAAGTGTATGAACACCAACTTGAACACCAGGCTCTTTCAGTACACGCTCATCAGATTCACAGATCTTAGTCAGTAGCGCTTTTGTCTTTTGAAGATCAGCGTTGTAAGAAACACCAATCATCAAATCAATACGACGAGTATTATGACGAGAGTAGTTAGTAATTGGGCTACCGATAACGCTACCGTTTGGTACCACTACCATTTTGTTATCTGGCGTTGTTAGAACAGTTTGGAAGATCTGAATTGAATCAACTGAACCTGCTACACCACCAATTTCCACATAGTCACCAGACTTGAATGGACGGAATGCAACGATAAGTACACCAGCAGCAAAGTTAGAGAGTGAGCCTTGTAGTGCAAGACCAACGGCTAAACCAGCCGCACCAATAACAGCAACTACAGATGCCGTTTGAACACCTAAACGACCAAGTGCAGCAATTAAAACAATAACAAACAATAGGTAGCGAACTAAGCCGTGAATAAATTCCACAACAGCTCGGTCCATTTTCTTCTTCTGAAGAACCTTAGACACGCTATTCGCTACTGCTTTAACAATAAGGTTACCAATAAATAGAATTATCAGTGCTGAAATGATATTTACGCCATATTGGATAAATAAATCTGAATTATTTGTTAACCACTGCTCTGCTTGAGACAAACCATCCACAAGTGGAGTCTCAATCGCTGTCGAACTATCAGCCATAATGTGCATCCTCTATATAATATGCTATGGGCTAAACTGCCTTAAGCCTAATTTACTCTGCAATATAATAAACAGTCTAATTACCGTTAAGTCATTGTGTTAAAAGTAAATTAAAGCCAAGTCCTTTTTATAAACTGAACCAAGTTCAGTTTTTCGGCACGATATCCTATCTTTGACAGATTGCAAAGTCATATTTATGTAAGCTTTTGAATTACTAAAACTTACCGATAAACACAAATACCGATAACTAAAAGACTACGAAATTTATTCACCGTAGGCTAGGTTTTTCACATATTTAATACAAGTTTTTATCAGACATAAAAAAACCCGCTCGATGAGCGGGTTTTTAAAACTTAAAGAGTACTTAATTCAAAGAATTATAGTACGTCTACAGCGTTAAGGTCAGCAAATGCTTTCTCTAGACGAGCAACCATTGAAGCTTGACCAGCACGTAGCCATACGCGTGGATCGTAGTACTTCTTGTTTGGAGCAGCTTCGCCAGTTGGGTTACCGATTTGACCTTGTAGGAAATCGAAGTTGTCAGCAGAGTACTGACGGATACCGTCCCAAGTTGCCCACTGTGTATCAGTATCGATGTTCATTTTGATAACACCGTAGCCGATAGACTCTTGGATTTCTGCTTCAGAAGAACCAGAACCACCGTGGAATACGAAGTTTAGAGCGTTAGGTGCGATACCGAACTTCTCTGCACAGTATGCTTGAGAGTCACGTAGGATAGTTGGAGTAAGTACAACGTTACCAGCTTGGTAAACACCGTGTACGTTACCGAAAGATGCAGCGATAGTGAAACGTGGGCTAACAGCCATTAGTTTCTCGTAAGCGTATGCTACGTCTTCTGGAGAAGTGTAAAGCTCAGATGCGTCCATATCAGAGTTATCAACGCCGTCTTCTTCACCACCAGTACAACCAAGTTCGATCTCGATTGTCATGTTCATTTTAGCCATGCGCTCTAGGTACTTAGCACATGTTTCGATGTTCTCTTCTAGAGACTCTTCAGAAAGGTCTAGCATGTGAGAAGAGAATAGAGGCTTACCAGTTTGTGCGAAGAACTCTTCACCAGCGTCTAGTAGACCGTCGATCCATGGAAGAAGTTTCTTAGCAGCGTGGTCAGTGTGCAGGATAACTGGAACACCGTAAGCTTCAGCTACAGCGTGTACGTATTTTGCACCAGCTACAGCGCCAAGAACTTGTGCGCCTTGACCTTCAAGTTTAACGCCTTTACCTGCGAAGAATGCAGCGCCGCCGTTAGAGAACTGAACAACTACTGGAGCTTTAACTTTAGCAGCTGCTTCTAGTACTGCGTTTACAGAGTCAGTACCAACAACGTTTACAGCAGGAAGAGCAAATTTGTTTTCTTTTGCTACTTCAAATACTTTCTGTACGTCATCGCCAGAAATCACACCAGGTTTTACAAAATCGAAGATCTTAGACATGGAAATAGTCCTATTTATTCTATCGTTTTAAGATTAAAAAACTTAAGTTTAAAAACTTGCAATCGTTTGCTCACAACTTATGCCATTCTAGCAAAAAAGTGTGATATGCAGCAAACGTTAAAAGGCGAGATTCACATCTCGCCTTTCTAAATCAATTATGCTTTAGCACGCTCTTCAAGCATTGCTACTGCAGGAAGTACTTTACCTTCAACGAATTCAAGGAAAGCGCCACCGCCAGTAGAGATGTAAGAAACGTCAGCTTTGATACCGAACTTGTCGATAGCTGCTAGCGTGTCACCACCACCTGCTACAGAGAAACCTGCAGACTCAGCGATTGCTTTAGAGATACCAGCTGTACCCGCTTCGAAGTTCTTGAATTCGAATACGCCTACAGGGCCGTTCCAAAGGATAGTTTTCGCGTTACCGATGATTTCAGCTAGTGCCGCAGTTGAATCTGGACCAAGGTCGAAGATCATGTCGTCGTCTTGAACTTCAGAAACGTGCTTGATTTCAGCTTCTGCGTTTTCGTCGAATGCTTTAGCACATGCAACGTCAGTTGCTACTGGGATAGCACACTCTTTCATTAGCTTTTGAGCCGTTTCAACTAGGTCAGCTTCGTATAGAGACTTACCTACGTTGTGACCTTCAGCAGCGATGAATGTGTTCGCGATACCACCACCAACAACAAGCTGGTCAGCAATTTTAGAAAGAGATTCTAGAACGGTTAGTTTAGTAGAAACTTTAGAACCACCAACGATAGCCACTAGTGGGCGAGCTGGGTTGTCCATTGCTTTACCAAGCGCTTCAAGCTCAGCAGCTAGAAGAGGGCCAGCACATGCTACAGGAGCGTAAGTACCAACGCCGTGTGTAGAAGCTTGAGCACGGTGAGCTGTACCGAATGCATCCATTACGAAGATGTCACATAGTGCAGCGTATTGCTTAGAAAGTGCTTCTTCGTTCTTCTTCTCGCCTTTGTTAAAGCGAACGTTTTCAAGAACAACAAGTTCACCAGCGTTTAGCTCTAGGCCGTTTACGTAATCTTTAGCTAGTTTAACTTCGCAGTCTAGTGCGTCGTTTAGGTAGTTAACTACAGGAGCTAGAGAGAACTCTTCGTTGTATTCGCCTTCAGTAGGACGACCAAGGTGAGAAGTAACCATTACCTTTGCGCCAGCTTCTAGGCAAAGTTTGATAGTTGGTAGAGATGCAAGGATACGTGCATCTGAAGTTACTTTACCGTCTTTTACTGGTACGTTTAGGTCAGCACGGATAAATACGCGTTTACCTGCAAGTTCCAGGTCAGTCATCTTGATCACAGACATGATTTGTCCTCTCAAATTTAAATAAATATAAAGTTTTGGAAACTCAGCAACCCTGCTAAGCCTATAAATTATTCAACTGGTAATTCTTTCACTACTAATAATATGTGGACTCTTAATATTTATTTCAAGCTAAAAAATAAATAATCCGCACATTTGCTTCTAGGTCTTACTTCTTGCCTTCAGAAGCTTGCATTGCAAGAACCGTATCCAGCATTCGGTTCGCAAAGCCCCATTCATTATCACACCACACTAGCATTTTAACTAAGTGGCCGTTGCTCACTCGCGTTTGTGAACCATCAACGATTGCGCTATGGGGATCGTGATTAAAGTCGATGGAAACGAGCGGCGCTTCAGTATAGTCAACTATATTGTGTAATGTACACTGGGATGCATTAACAATGGTTTGATTTACGTCATTAACTTTCACATTTGCATTAATTGTGACACTTAAATCCATCGCTGTTACGTTTACCGTCGGCACACGCACAGATATAGCTTCAAATTTGTTGGAAAATTTCGGGAAGATTCTTTCAATACCTTTATGCAACTTGGTATCGACAGGAATGATCGATTGGCTTGCTGCTCGAGTACGACGCAAGTCGCTGTGATACGCATCGATAACTTGTTGATCATTCATTGAAGAGTGAATAGTCGTAATCGTACCGGACTCAATGCCAAAGGCGTCATCAAGAACCTTAATGATAGGGACAATACAGTTGGTGGTGCATGAACCATTGGAAACGATTCGGTGGTCCGCTTCGATGGTATCGTGATTCACACCATAGATAATGGTGTTATCGAGGTCATTGGCACCTGGGTGAGAGAACAGTACCTTTTTTGCCCCTGCAGCGATGTGCGCGAGGCCGTCATCTCGGCAACCATAAACACCGGTACAGTCGAGAACAATATCCACCTCAAGGTCACGCCAAGGCAACAGATCAATATCAGCAAGATGTAAGATACGAATGGTATCAAACTCGCCCTTGTCTTCAGCACCAATGCCATGATGGACATAGATGTGCTCTTGATCGTTAGAGATTTTCTTACCGAAGCGGCCGTGACTGGTGTCGTACTGCAATAGGTGAGCCATAGCGTCAGGCTGAGCAAGCTCATTGACCGCTACTACTTTGATTTGTTGGCTTTTGCCACTTTCATAGACAGCGCGTAATACGTTACGCCCTATTCGTCCAAATCCGTTTATCGCGACTTTTAGCATAGTTCCGTACATCTAACCAAAATTTCGTGCAACAGATGATAACTGAATCCTACCCAAAAGGCATTACTTGAATAACTCAGCTTGCTCATGACAGGTTGATCTGTTGCTAGTAGAGATAAGCCTAGAATAAAACAAATCCCAAATACAAAAAAACCGAGCTCAGCGCTCGGTTTTTTTATTCATTTCATTGTTAGCACAAAGCTAGCAATCAATGATTAAGCAAGAAGCTCTTTCGCTGTGTTTACTACGTTTTCAGTAGTGAAACCGAACATCTTGAATAGTTCGCCTGCTGGTGCAGATTCGCCGAATGTTGTCATACCGATGATCTTGCCACCGAAACCAACGTACTTGTACCAGAAGTCAGCGATGCCAGCTTCTACTGCAATACGTGCTGTAACGTCAGATGGAAGTACAGACTCGCGGTACTCAGCATCTTGCTTGTCGAACGCGTCAGTTGCAGGCATAGACACTACGCGTACTGCTTTACCTTCAGCGGTTAGTTGTGCAGCAGCTTCAACTGCAAGCTCAACTTCAGAACCAGTTGCAATGATGATTAACTCTGGCTTGCCTTCACAATCTTTCAGGATGTAACCACCCTTAGCGATGTTAGCTACTTGCTCAGCGTTACGATCTTGTTGTGCAAGGTTTTGACGAGAGAAGATTAAAGATGAAGGACCATCTTTACGCTCAATAGCCAGTTTCCAAGCCACTGCTGATTCAACTTGGTCGCATGGGCGCCATGTGCTCATGTTTGGAGTTAAACGTAGAGAAGCGATCTGCTCAACCGGTTGGTGAGTCGGACCATCTTCGCCTAGACCGATAGAGTCGTGCGTGTAAACTTGGATGTTCTGAACTTTCATCAGAGCAGCCATACGCATTGCGTTACGCGCGTATTCCATGAACATTAGGAACGTTGCGCCGTATGGTACGAAACCACCGTGCAGAGCGATACCGTTCATGATAGCCGTCATACCGAATTCACGTACACCGTAGTGGATGTAGTTACCAGAGAAGTCAGTCGCTTCAAGAGACTTAGAACCAGACCACATAGTTAGGTTAGAAGGCGCAAGGTCAGCAGAGCCGCCCATGAATTCTGGAAGCATTTGACCAAACGCTTCTAGTGCGTTTTGAGATGCTTTACGTGAAGCGATGTTTGCTGGGTTAGCTTGAAGAGCAGCAATGATTGCGTTTGCTTTCTCTTCCCACTCAGCTGGTAGTTCGCCGTTAGTACGACGTTTGAATTCTGCTGCTAGCTCAGGGTAAGCCGCTGCGTATGCGTCAAACTTAGCATTCCACGCTGCTTCTTTCGCTGCGCCTGCTTCTTTTGCATTCCACTCAGCTGCAATATCCGCTGGGATTTCGAAAGGACCGTGTTCCCAACCCAGTGCCGCTTTAGTTGCTGTGATTTCATCAGCACCTAGTGGAGCACCGTGACAGTCGTGCGTACCTGCTTTGTTTGGAGAACCAAAACCGATGATAGTTTTAGTACAGATAAGTGTTGGACGAGGATCCGCTTTAGCCGCTTCAATTGCTGCGTTGATAGCGTCAGAGTCGTGACCATCTACCGCTGGGATTACATGCCAGCCGTAAGCTTCAAAACGCTTAGGTGTATCGTCAGAGAACCAACCTTCAACTTCACCATCGATAGAGATACCGTTGTCATCCCAGAAAGCAACCAACTTACCAAGACCAAGCGTACCTGCTAGAGAACATGCTTCGTGAGAGATACCTTCCATCAGACAGCCATCACCCATGAATGCATAAGTGTAGTGGTCTACGATGTCGTGGCCTTCTTTGTTGAACTGGGCAGCAAGCGCTTTCTCAGCCATTGCCATACCAACAGCGTTAGTGATGCCTTGACCTAGAGGACCAGTCGTTGTCTCGATACCAGGAGCGTAACCGTACTCTGGGTGACCTGGAGTCTTAGAGTGCAGTTGACGGAAGTTTTTCAGGTCTTCAATTGAAAGCTCGTAACCTGCAAGGTGAAGCAGAGAGTAAATCAACATTGAACCATGGCCGTTAGACAAGATAAAACGGTCGCGGTCAGCCCACTCTGGGTTTGCTGGGTTGTGGTTCAAGTGGCCACGCCAAAGAACTTCAGCGATGTCAGCCATGCCCATAGGTGCGCCTGGGTGGCCTGAATTTGCTTGTTGAACACCGTCCATGCTAAGTGCGCGGATTGCATTGGCTAGATCTTTACGAGAAGGCATGTCTGCTCCTGAGTACATAAGCGATTTAAAAAAGAGATAATTGCTAAAGTTTTCATTTTTATTAGCGCGGGTATTCTCTCAAACGACTATTGCGACTGCAAACGTTTTACTGGCATTTTAACGGTCATTTTTCGCAATTTTCGAACATTTACATCACTTGGCAGTGGCTTATCTCAATCGATACGCAAACGATTAGTTATGACATATCATAAAAAAGAGCTTGTAATTCGACCGCTGGAATTTAGAATAGCCGTCTAGATGTAGAAACACCTACAAAATATACTGTATTTAATGGCGGCGCTTCCTAGCTTGCGACGCCATAAACTATTTACACCAAAAACTAAAAGTGGAGCTCTCATGGCTAAGCACCTATTCACTTCTGAATCTGTTTCAGAAGGCCATCCAGATAAAATTGCAGACCAAATCTCTGATGCTGTTCTTGATGCCATCTTGGAACAAGATCCAAAAGCACGTGTTGCTTGTGAGACTTACGTTAAAACCGGCATGGTTATGGTTGGCGGTGAAGTAACAACGTCTGCATGGGTTGATATCGAAGAAATCACTCGTGAAACAGTACGTGAAATTGGTTACGTTCATTCTGATATGGGCTTTGACGCTGACTCTTGTGCTGTTCTAAACACCATTGGTAAGCAGTCTCCAGACATCAACCAAGGTGTTGATAAAGAAGACCCTAAAGAGCAAGGCGCAGGCGACCAAGGCATCATGTTTGGTTACGCGACTAACGAAACACCTATCCTAATGCCAGCTCCAATTACTTACTCTCACCTTCTTGTTAAGAAGCAAGCTGAAGTACGTAAGAGCGGTAAGCTTGACTTCCTTCGCCCAGATGCGAAATCTCAAGTTACGTTCCAATACGACCAAGGTAAGATCGTTGGTATCGACGCTGTTGTTCTTTCGACTCAACACTGCGATTCAGTAACAACACCTGACCTACGTGAAGCAGTAATGGAAGAGATCATCAAGCCAGTACTTCCTGCTGAGTGGATCAACAAAGACACTAACTTCTTCATCAACCCAACAGGTCGTTTCGTAATCGGTGGCCCAATGGGTGACTGTGGTCTAACAGGTCGTAAGATCATCGTTGATACCTACGGCGGTGCAGCTCGTCACGGTGGCGGTGCATTCTCTGGTAAAGATCCATCAAAAGTTGACCGTTCTGCAGCTTACGCGGCTCGTTACGTTGCGAAAAACATCGTTGCTGCTGGCATGGCTGATCGTTGTGAGATTCAACTGTCTTACGCTATCGGTGTTGCTGATCCAACATCTATCATGGTTGAAACGTTTGGTACTGAAAAAGTAGCTCACGAAATCATCATCGAAGCAGTTCGTCAAAACTTCGACCTACGTCCATACGGTCTTCAAGAGATGCTGAACCTTCTTCAGCCTATCTACAAGCAGACTGCTGCATACGGCCACTTCGGTCGTGAAGAGTTCCCTTGGGAAGCGACTGACAAAGCAGCAATCCTTGCGGACTTCGCTGGCCTAAAATAATTTAGCCACTGCGATTTGTTTCTTTAAAGCCCTTACTTCTTAGTAAGGGCTTTATTTTTATATACTTACCGAACTCTCACTCGCCATCCCCTTCTCTAATGCCCTTCTTTACCGTTAACCACTTAGTATAAAAAACCGCTGATAATTTGTGTTTTCTAACACTACTGACAATAGTTAAGGTAACTCCTAAGCGATCAAGCTCACATTTAACTTAAATTAATTCAGTCTGATAACGCTCGTTAAATGCACGCTAGAACAAAAACTGGGATGACAAAGAGCAATTTAGCTCAACACCATAACTCTCACACAAGCCACATCGATGAGCCTTATGGAATTATAACTAGGACGTTATTTAACTAGGAGGATCTATGCCTCGTACCGCGCACCCATCCGAACTGAACGATAAAAAACACAAGGTCAGCGATAAGGATTACGCTCGCACCATTCCTTGTAACCAAATCAGTATTTCCGCACCCTTTCATTGGTTGTCGCTTGCTCTGCATGACTTAGTAAGAATGCCATTAATCAGCGCATTCTACGGTTTGTGCTTTATGGGAGCAGCAATCGCCATTGTTCAACTTGTCCAATGGCAAGGAACACACTTGGTCGTGATGCCCAGCCTGATCGTGTACATGCTGATAGGACCGTTTCTTGCTCTGGGCTTGTATGACGCAGCTTGGGAAAGAGAAAAAGGCCACAACGCCAGCCTACTGCACTCGATGAAAGCCATCACTCGCAACTCCACCCACCAATGGGCCTTTGCGATTGTATTGATGGTTGCGATGATATTCTGGATGCGTATCGCTGCGTTATTGCACGCACTCTACCCTTCAGTGCAAGGCGCGCCACTGGCAGAGTTCGCTCCCTTCTTGATTACGGGTTCTGTGATTGGTTTTGTTATCGCAAGCCTCATATTTAGCATCTCAGCATTTTCAATTCCGTTAATGATGGAGAGACGCGTCGATGTGATGAGTGCGATTTTCACTAGCTTTAATGCCGTGAAATCGAACATCCCTGCGATGGTGGTATGGGCGAGTATTATTTGTGCCGGTATTCTGGTGGGGTTTGCTACCTACGGCATCGGAATGATCGTCACTATGCCGCTGCTTGGCTATGGTACATGGCACGCTTATCACGAGATCATTAAGAAGAATCACCATCTATAAATAATCGCCATATTAACCAGCAATGTTATGATGAGGCCTTAGCTTAAACGCTGAGGCCTTTTATTTGGAGTTAACAACGTTTGTCTTACACCCCGCAACAACATCGAGCAAATAAGAAATTGGCCGAGTGCCTAGCTATCGCAAATCAACATTTCTCTCGTGATTTTCCGCACCCAACTATCACCTTCAAGTTAAGAGGTAAAGCGGCAGGAAAGGCCTACCTTCAGCTCAACGAAATTAAGCTCAACCACGTACTATTCTCTGAAAATGAAGACGCATTCATCAACGAGGTTGTGCCGCATGAACTCGCACACCTAATCACCCATCAGGTTTTCGGACGTGTTAGGCCTCACGGAAACGAGTGGAAATACGTGATGGAAAAAGTATTCAACGTGCCAGCCAGAACAACTCACAGCTTTGAAATCGCGTCAGTTCAAGGGAAAACCTTTGAATATCGATGTGAGTGCACCACTTATCCATTATCAATCAGACGACACAACAAAGTACTTCGAAATCAATCGACCTACCGCTGCCAATTATGCCAGCAAACCTTAGCTTTTACGGGAACTCAGCTAAGCTAGTGAGAGGTTGATTTACTCGGTAGAACAAATCTAATAGAGAGATCTAACATTTGAGTGCTAGACTGATGTTTATCATACTTTTATCAGTCTTTTTCTATGCAAAAACTCACCTTCAAAGCATTTGGCCTACCTGTGTCTTTTTACTTAACGATAGTATTTGGCCTACTGGTAACCCAAAGCGTTTTCGCCGCACCACCGAGCTCATTTTCCAAAGCAAAAAGAGAAGCGGTGAAGATTTATCTCGACCATCCGACTTCATTTTATTGTGGCTGTGACATTACATGGAAGGACAAAAAGAAAGGTATTCCCGATCTTGACGGCTGTGGTTATCAAGTCCGAAAACAACAAAAGCGGGCGAGTCGAATTGAGTGGGAACACGTGGTTCCAGCTTGGCAATTCGGCCACCAGCGTCAGTGTTGGCAAGATGGTGGGCGCAAGAACTGCACTCGCAATGACAAAGTATTCAAATCCATGGAAGCCGATCTTCACAACCTAACTCCGGCCATTGGCGAGGTTAACGGTGATCGCTCCAACTACAATTTCAGTCAATGGAATGGCATGGATGGTGTGAGCTATGGTCAGTGTGAAATGCAGGTCAACTTCAAGCAGCGTAAAGTTATGCCGCCAGACAGAGCAAAAGGCTCTATCGCGCGTACTTACCTTTACATGAGCCAAGAGTATGGTTTCAAGCTATCTAAGCAACAAACCAACCTGATGATGGCGTGGAACAAGCAATTTCCTGTCGACAAGTGGGAATGTACTCGTGATGAGCGAATCTATGCCATCCAAGGTAATCACAACCCATTTGTTTACCCAGCTTGTAAATAACGTCGCTCGTACAATCAACATTCCTAACTATCTCAAACAAGAGTTTCAGAATTGCCCCTGAAACTCTTGCTCTACCCTTGTTTTTTCAACTAAAAGCATCCATGTTAGGCAGAGACAAAATACCCAAATGAACATATTTATAGGTTTACCAGCATGAGAATCCCTCGTATCCATCACCCAGAACGCATTCATCAGTTAGGTTCACTCGCTTTAGGCGAAGATGCCGCGGGTCATGTTGGTCGTGTCCTTCGCATGAAAGAAGGCCAAGATGTCCTTCTATTTGATGGCAGTGGCGCTGAATTCCCTGCGACGATAGCTGAAGTATCAAAGAAAAATGTCACCGTTAATGTTTCTGAACGCATCGAGCGCAGCAGCGAATCTCCGTTAGACTTACATTTAGGCCAAGTGATTTCACGTGGCGACAAAATGGAGTTCACGATTCAGAAATCGGTTGAGCTTGGTGTAAACACCATTACCCCTCTAATTTCAGAACGCTGTGGCGTTAAGCTTGATACAAAACGCTTCGAGAAAAAACTCGCACAGTGGCAAAAGATTGCTATCGCGGCGTGTGAGCAGTGTGGCCGCAATACGGTTCCAGTAATTCGCCCAATTATGCAGCTTGAAGAGTGGTGTAGCGAACCAAGCGAAGCACTAAAGCTAAACCTACACCCTCGCGCAAAGTACTCAATTAACACCCTTCCAGAACCTATCAGCAAGGTGCGCCTATTGATTGGTCCTGAAGGTGGCTTGTCAGCTGAAGAAATCGGCATGACTGAACAATACAAATTTGAAGAGACGCTACTCGGCCCACGTGTACTTCGTACCGAGACAGCAGCTCTAACCGCAATTACTGCCTTACAAGTCCGTTTTGGCGATCTAGGCTAGGAGAAAAAAATGATCAAACTTGGCATCGTAATGGATCCAATTTCATCCATTAACATCAAAAAAGACTCTAGCTTTGCCATGATGCTTGAAGCTCAGCGTCGTGGTTACGAAATCCATTACATGGAAATGGATGATCTACACTTAGATCAAGGCGTAGCCATTGCTGACACTAAGGTTGTAGAACTAAAAGAAGATCCAAACGGTTGGTATGAATTCAAGTCAGTACAGACCATCGCGCTGTCTGATTTAGATGCAGTATTGATGCGTAAAGATCCTCCGTTTGATACTGAATACATTTACGCGACTTACATTCTTGAGCGTGCTGAAGAGAACGGTGCACTGATCGTAAACAAACCACAAAGCCTTCGTGACTGTAACGAGAAGTTGTTCACGGCTTGGTTCCCAGAGCTAACACCGACCACCATCGTGACTCGTAAAGCGGAAAAGATTAAAGAATTCCGCGAGAAGCACGGTGATGTGATCCTTAAACCACTTGATGGTATGGGTGGTGCATCTATCTTCCGCGTGAAGGAAGGCGATCCAAACGTATCGGTGATCATTGAAACGCTGACGAACCACGGTCAAAACTACGCAATGGCACAGACTTTTGTTCCTGACATCAACAATGGTGATAAGCGTATTCTTGTGGTTGACGGTGAGCCAATGCCTTACTGCCTAGCTCGTATTCCTGCTAAAGGGGAAACACGCGGCAACCTAGCAGCCGGCGGTACGGGTGAAGCTCGTCCGTTAAGTGAAACAGACTGGGCTATCGCACGAGCAGTGGCTCCTTCACTAAAAGAAAAAGGCTTAATCTTTGTAGGACTTGACGTTATCGGTGACAAGCTGACAGAAATCAACGTTACTAGCCCCACTTGTATCCGTGAAATTGAAGCTGCTTTTGATATTTCGGTAACAGGTAAATTAATGGACGCAATCGAGCGTCGCGTTAACGCTAAATAGCCTAAACTAAAGAAAGCCTTAGCTATTCGCAAACGGCACAGAATCAATGAGCGGCTTCACGCCGCTCTTTTTCCTTTACTGGGAACACACTGGCAGGAGGCTCTATGAATTTAACGAACCACTTTCTGGTTGCTATGCCCGGAATGAAAGACCCCTACTTTCAAAATTCGGTAATTTACCTTTGTGAGCACAACGACGAAGGTGCGATGGGCTTAATGATCAACGCCCCTATCGATGTCACTGTCGGCAGCATGCTTAAACAAGTTGAGGTTGATTCTGAGCAGCCGAAATCCAACCAAGCAAGTCTTGATAAGCCAGTATTGAACGGTGGGCCGGTCGCAGAAGACCGTGGGTTTATTTTGCACAAACCTAAAGGCAGCTATCAATCCAGCATCAACATGACAGATCAAATCTCAGTGACGACTTCAAAAGATATCTTGATGGTGTTGGGCACAGAAGATGAGCCGATGAATTATTTAGTCGCACTTGGGTATTCAGGATGGGAACCGGGACAACTGGAAACCGAACTGACCGAGAACTCATGGTTAACCGTTGAAGCCGACCCGAAGGTCATCTTCGATACACCGATTTCTGACCGCTGGAAAGTCGCCGTGCAGATGTTAGGAATAAATGCGGCTCAGCTTTCAGCAGACGCTGGCCACGCCTAGTTCAAATCAGCGAAATAAAATAAACAGACACTCTCAAACACAGATAAATTTGGAAACCCCATGTCACGAACAATTATGGCATTTGACTACGGTACAAAAAGTATCGGCAGTGCGATAGGACAAGAAATCACGGGCACCGCAAGCCCTCTAAAAGCTTTTAAAGCCAAAGATGGCATCCCAAATTGGGACGATATCGAAAAGCAAATTAAGGAATGGCAGCCTAACCTGATTGTGGTTGGCCTTCCTACCGACCTTCATGGTAAAGACTTAGCAACCATCACACCTAGAGCGAAGAAGTTCGCTAACCGCCTTAAAGGACGTTTTGGTGTGGATGTTGAGCTACATGATGAAAGACTCTCGACCACAGAAGCAAGGGCCGACCTTTTTGAAATGGGCGGCTATAAAGCGCTAAGCAAAGGCAATGTCGATAACCAGTCTGCAGTCGTCATTTTAGAGAGCTGGTTTGAAGCACAATATTCATAACTAAAATTAAGAGCTCAAAGATTAAACTCCGTTGTGATCCTATAATGATATTACGACGTAATGTCGAAGCAATTCATTAATAGGTAAGTGGGAGTTCACATGAAAATTTTTCTAGCAATCTTCGCCGCTCTAACCATTTCAGCATGCAGCTCAACAGGGTCTAGCAGTGCTGGGTATATGAATGATGGTAAAACCAATTCTAGCTTCACTAGCGGCAACAAATATTACGATGACAGCCGTCGAGAACACGGTTCGCTGAATAATAATTAAGTATCTTCAAACGCCTGAGTTTCACAACTCAGGCGTTCTTCGTTAAAGCCGATAGCTTCTAACCCATATCTATCTTCACACCAGCCAACGCCCCAGTTCCGTAGTCGTCATCACCACGTCTAGTTTTGAGCATTAAGCGCAAGTCATTAGCAGAATCGGCACTGTGGAACGCATCCTCTTCGCTGATCTTGCCTGCTATCACTAAATCATACAAAGCTTGGTCAAAGGTCTGCATACCTATCTCTTTCGATTTAGCCATGGTTGCTTTCAGTTCGTGTAGTTCACCACGACGAATCAAGTCAGAAACACGAGGGCTATTCAGCAGAATCTCGAATACCCCATGACGCCCGCTGCCATTCTTGTCGCGAATGAGTTGCTGAGCGACGACACCACGTAAGTTCATCGATAGGTCAAACAAGAACTGCTCTTTCTGCTCTTTAGGGACCAAGTGGAGAATACGTTCTAACGCTTGGTTAGCGTTATTGGCGTGCAAGGTTGCCATACACAAGTGACCAGTTTCAGCAAAAGTCATCGCGTATTCCATGGTCTCACGGCTACGGATTTCACCAATCAGAATCATATCTGGTGCTTGGCGTAGCGAGTTCTTAAGTGCGACTTCATAGCTCTCGGTATCTAGCCCTACTTCACGCTGAGTCACGATACACTTTTTGTGCTCATGTACGAATTCAATCGGGTCTTCAACCGTCAAGATATGTCCCGAGCGATTGGTGTTGCGATAGCCAGTCATTGCAGCCATTGAGGTCGATTTACCAGAGCCAGTCGCACCGACCACCAACACAAGTCCGCGCTTAGCAATTGAAAGGTCCTGCAGTACATCAGGAAGCTTTAGTTGCTCAAAGGTTGGGATGTTAGTCTCGATACGTCGAATGACCGCTCCAGGCAGCTCTCGCTGAAAGAATGCACTGACACGAAAACGACCAAAGTCACGCACAATCGCAAAATTAGCCTCACGCGTTTGCTGATATTCATCACGTCGGTCTTGTTCCATCATCGCATCAAGTAATTGAGCAACCTGAGCCGCATTCAGCTTCTCTCCTTGGGGGCGTAATTCACCATCCACACGAAACAGGATTGGCGCATCGACCGTGATATAAAGATCCGATGCCTTTTGAGAAAGCATTCCCTCAAGGATTTGATTCAATTCCATTGTGTCCACCTTGATTAAAACATTGAGGTTTCAATTTCGATCTTTTTCTCGACCTCTTCCGAATCAACCAAGCCCTGCGCCATCAGCTGTTTCGCATTTTGTTCCATGGTCTGCATGCCGTGCGCTGCGCCCGTTTGAATGATCGAATACATCTGCGCAACCTTGTCTTCACGAATCAAGTTTCTGATCGCCGGTGTTGCCATCATGATTTCATGACACGCCACACGACCACCACCAACACGTTTTAGCAGCTTCTGGGCTATCACCGAGCGCAGTGATTCAGACAACATCGAACGAACCATATCTTTATCGCTACCTGGGAACACGTCGATAATACGGTCGATAGTTTTAGCCGCAGAACTAGTATGCAGAGTACCAAACACTAAATGACCGGTTTCTGCTGCGGTTAACGCTAAGCTAATCGTCTCTTGGTCACGAAGCTCCCCAACCAGAATCACGTCTGGGTCTTCACGTAACGCACTGCGCAGTGCCGCTTTAAAGCTATGAGTATCACGGTGAACTTCACGCTGGTTGACTAGGCATTTATTATTGGTGTGAACGAATTCAATCGGGTCTTCAATCGTCAGAATATGCTTATTGTGATTGCGATTTACGTAATCAACCATCGCCGCAAGAGTTGTTGATTTACCTGAGCCAGTTGGACCAGTGACGAGCACTAAGCCTTTTTCGTAGTTAGCAATCCTTTCGAATATTTCAGGAGCACCTAATTGATCTAAAGTCGGGATCTCGACGGGAATAGTTCGAAAGACAGCTGAGCAGCCACGAGCTTGGTTAAACGCATTAACACGGAAGCGACCAACATTGGGTAATTCAAAAGAGAAGTCGACTTCCAATTTTTCTTCAAACTCGCCGCGTTGTGAATCGCTCATGATCTCAAAAACCAAACGATGCACATCAGCATGACTCAAAGCTGGGATTCCAAGCTTCCTTACTTCACCATCTATACGTACCATTGGAGATACACCCGCAGAAAGATGTAGATCTGACGCGTTATGCTTTACACTAAAATCTAGTAACTCAGTGATATCCATTTATTTTCCCTTAAGTAAAGTCAGCTATGAGTAGTATTCAACAAAATATCGAACAAATCACCTCACAGATTCGTAGTGCTGAGCAAAAGTGCGGACGAGCTCCAGAGTCCGTGCAACTTTTAGCCGTCAGCAAAACTAAACCTATTGATGCGATTCTAGAAGCCGCACTCGGAGGCCAAGTTGCCTTTGGTGAAAACTATGTTCAAGAAGGTGTAGATAAAGTAAAACACTTTTCAGAACAACATTCTAACCTAAATTTAGAGTGGCATTTTATTGGTCCAATTCAATCCAATAAAACCCGCCCAATCGCGGAAAGCTTCCAATGGGTGCATTCCGTCGATCGCGATAAGATCGCACAAAGGCTTAATGATCAACGACCAAGCGAACTTCCACCTTTGCAAGTGTTGATTCAGGTAAACACCAGTGGTGAAGAGTCCAAGTCTGGAACCTCAGAAGAGACAGTTTTTGCACTCGCGGAGTTGATTTCATCGCTACCCAACCTCACCTTAAGAGGATTGATGTCGATTCCTGCAAACGTATCTGACTATCAATCTCAGCTTAATGCATTTTCTCAACTGGCAGAGCTTAAAAACAAGTTAGCAGCGAAGTATTCAGACATTGATACCCTTTCGATGGGGATGAGTGGTGATATGGATGCAGCAGTTGAGGCTGGTAGCACAATGGTTCGTATTGGAACGGCTATTTTCGGCGCTCGTGATTACGCGAAATAGCCGTAGTAAGTAACGACAAGTACAAGTATTGATACCGCTTCGCCTTATCCGCGCAGCGACACGCTCAGGATTTTATATATGGAACATAAGAACATCGCCTTTATTGGGGCGGGAAACATGGTTCGCTCGATTGTAGCGGGCTTAGTCGCGAGTGGTTATCCAGCGCAAAAGATTACTGCGACAGCACCTTCAGAAACCAGAAGGCTACCGTTAGAACAAGAATACGGCATCAATACCACCAGCGATAATATTGCAGCAGCAGAGCAAGCAGACGTTGTGGTGTTATCCGTGAAGCCACAAATGATGGCTGATGTATGTAAACCCTTACAAGATATCGACTTCAGCAACAAACTGGTTATCTCAATTGCCGCGGGTATTAATGCGAATCGGCTCAATGAGATGTTAAACTGCCAGCTGAACCTTGTTCGTGTGATGCCAAACACGCCATCACTGCTTGGTAAAGGGATGAGTGGTCTTTATGCCGATTCAACCGTTAGCCAAGATGATAAAGACTTTGCTTCTCAGCTGATGCAAGCTGTAGGTGAAGTAAGCTGGGTTGAGCAAGAGTCTGGAATCAACAACATCATTGCGGCGGCGGGTAGTGCTCCGGCTTACTTCTTCCTGTTTATGGAAGCGATGCAAGCTGAAGCAATCAACCAAGGTTTTGACCAAGAAACCGCTCGTAAGCTCGTGCAGCAGTCTGCGTTAGGCGCAGCAGAGATGGTCGTAGCAAACCCAGAGACTGAATTATCAACACTGCGTGAACAAGTGACATCAAAAGGCGGCACGACCGCAGAAGCACTACGCACGTTTAACGAACATCAACTATCAGACATCGTAGCAAAAGCCATGCAAGCAGCGGTTGCTCGAGCTGAAGAGATGGAAAAACTGTTTTAAGCATTTTGCCGCTCGGGTTATATCTAAGCGGCAAGTAAATCCGAAAAAGGAAACAATATGAACTCGATGAGCTTTCTGATCTCGACCGTTTTTGATCTTTACATCATGGTTGTGATCTTGCGTATCTGGCTACAAGCATCACGTGCAGATTTCTACAACCCATTCTCACAATTCATCGTAAAAGCGACACAACCGGTTGTTGCCCCACTACGCCGAGTTATTCCATCAATCGGCAGCCTTGATCTGGCGACCGTTGTTTTCGCTTATGTACTGTGTGTACTTAAGTTCGTTGCCCTAAACCTGATTATCTCTGGCGGTGCTGCCGTTTTCGATATTAGCTTCCTTATCTTTGGTGCACTGTCTCTGCTCAAAGCGGCTGGTGGCTTGATCTTCTGGGTTCTACTTATCCGTGCAATCCTAAGCTGGGTAAGCCAAGGTCGTAGCCCAATCGAGTACGTATTCCATCAACTGACTGAACCAATGCTAGTGCCTATCCGCCGTATCCTTCCGGACATGGGTGGTTTCGACTTAAGCGTACTGGTTCTGTTCATTGTTCTACAATTTGCGAACTTCCTAATGGGCGACATGATTGGTCCTATTTGGTATCAGCTATAATTCAAGTACGAACATCAGGTACTTTGACGATGCCAAAAGCGGTTTGGGCCGAGGAAGACGATATTCTTCTTAGGCTCTATATCCAACCCAAAGCAAGCCGAGACAAAATTGTCGGCTTGCACGGTGAGGAACTGAAAATTGCCATTACTGCACCACCGGTTGATGGCAAAGCCAATGCCCATTTAGCGAAATACCTTGCGAAACAGTTTAAGGTCGCAAAAGGGCAAATTAAGATAGAAAAGGGAGAGCTCGGTAGGCACAAGCAAGTTCGAATATGCTCGCCAAGCCAAATCCCAACTGAAGTCAAAGCCATCCTATGATGGCTTTTTGCTATTTATTGGAGTCATTATGCGTTTATGGATAACAGCACTACTCACAGCTCTTGTTGCCTTACCAAGCTCTGCAGGGCAATTTAAGAACATTAAGGATGTCGAGGTTCATTACTCGGCTTTTAATTCCACGTTCTTAACTGCGCAAGTCGCTAAGCAATACAAGCTAAAGCGAAATGGATACTCAGCAATCCTCAACATCAGTGTGTTAGACAAGGCTTCCCTAGGCAAGCCTGCGACAACGGCTAAAATTACGGGAACAGCGAAGAACCTCGTTGGAAACACCCGTACTTTGAAGTTTCGAGAAATCAAAGAAGGCGATGCGATTTATTACCTTGCTGAGTTCCCCGTAACTCACGAAGAAAACATCACCTTCGACATCGATGTGAACGCAGGCCTAAAAGGCACTGGTCCACTGCGTTTCACACAGAAATTCTATATAGAAGAGTAAGCTCAAACCTTACTTTTCATTTATTAACTTATTTAGAGCTACATTCCCATGAGTAAGATTGTTTTAGCAACAGGCAACCAAGGTAAAGTTCGCGAAATGGCAGATATTCTGTCTGAGTTTGGTTTTGACGTTGTCGCGCAAAATGAATTTAACGTTTCAGAAGTCGCTGAAACAGGAACGACTTTCATTGAAAATGCCATCATCAAAGCTCGCCATGCAGCGAAAGAAACAGGGCTGCCAGCCATTGCTGACGACTCAGGTTTAGAAGTTGATTACTTAAATGGTGCTCCGGGCATCTACTCAGCGCGTTACTCAGGTGAAGGGGCAACCGATAAGCAGAACATCGAAAAATTGCTAAACGCGATGCAAGGTGTCGAAACTGAAAAGCGTACTGCGCGTTTCCACTGTGTGTTGGTGCTAATGCGTCACGAAAACGATCCAACACCTCTAGTGTGTCACGGTAAATGGGAAGGTCGCATCCTTACCGAAGAACACGGTGAGAATGGCTTTGGCTACGATCCTGTATTCTTTGTACAAGAAGATAACTGCGCATCTGCTGAACTCGAATCTACACGTAAAAAACAGCTTTCACACCGCGGCAAAGCCCTTGCTGCACTATTCGAAGCAATCAAAGAGCAAGCTCTGTAATGCACAATGCAGCACTAGTTCCACCAGCTCTTAGCCTTTATGTACACATCCCATGGTGTGTACAAAAGTGTCCGTATTGTGATTTCAACTCTCACGCTCTAAAAGCCGAGATTCCCGAAAAAGAGTACATCGATGCGCTACTTGAGGATCTCGATACTGATATCGAAAAGTACCAACTCAATGGCGCACCTCGCCCACTGCATTCGATCTTTATTGGTGGCGGTACCCCAAGCCTGTTTTCTCCTGAAGGAATTGGCCGATTGCTACAAGGCATTGAACAACGCATCCCGTTCAAACCTGAAATAGAAATCACCATGGAAGCCAACCCGGGAACTATCGAAGCTGAGCGTTTTGCGGGTTACCAAAAGGCAGGGGTGAGTCGAATCTCGGTGGGTGTGCAAAGTTTTGAGCAAGAGAAACTGGAAAGGCTTGGGCGTATTCATGGTCAAGATGAAGCGGTCAACGCAGCTCACTTAGCGCATAAGATTGGATTGAATAGTTTCAACTTAGACTTAATGCACGGCTTACCCGATCAGAGTATTGATCAAGCGTTGGCTGATTTAGACAAAGCGATCGAACTCGATCCTCCACATTTATCTTGGTATCAGCTAACAATAGAACCTAACACCATGTTCTATTACAAAACACCAACGCTGCCTGATGATGATGACCTTTGGGATATCTTCGACCTAGGCCATAAGAAGCTCTCTGACGCAGGTTATGTACAGTACGAAATCTCAGGCTACAGCAAGCCGGGATATCAGTGCCAACATAACCTCAACTACTGGCGCTTTGGTGACTACTTAGGTATTGGCTGTGGCTCTCATGGCAAGCTGAGCTTTGCAGATGGACGCATTGTTCGCACCACTAAGGTTAAGCATCCTAGAGGCTACCTAGCGGCATACCAGAACATGGTAAAACCGTATCTATCCGATGAGTTTGAAGTGCCGAATGAAGATCGCCCTTTTGAGTTCTTCATGAACCGCTTTAGGTTAATGGAAGCATGTCCAAAGCAAGATTTCATCGATACGACTGGGCTTGGTTTTGACGCAGTTCAGTCAACAATAGAGTGGGCAAAAGAGCTAGGCTACTTGAATGAAACCGACACTCATTGGCAGATCACTGAAAAAGGGAAGCTATTCCTAAATGATTTGCTGGAAGCCTTCATGGCAGATGAAGACGAATAGATTCGAGAAGTATTGTGTAAGGGTTGGCTTTAGGGTCAACCCTTTTTATTTTATAGCCCCCCTCGGAGCGAAGCGTTCTATAGGACAACGTCCGTGCTCGAATCTCGCACCTTTCTCTTAGAAAATAGAACGACCGATACGCTCAGAAAGCAGTTCTAGTGCTTTAGTACCTGCTAAAGAGTTACCAGAAGGATCAAGCTCTGGGGACCACACGGCGATTGTCATATCACCCGGAACAATGGCAATAATACCGCCACCGACACCCGACTTTCCTGGCATACCAACACGGTAGGCAAACTCGCCCGCACCATCGTACAAACCACATGTCGCAAGCAAAGCATTCAACTGCTTGGTTTGGACTGGCGTGATGATCTCTTTCTTGGTTTGAACCGAGACACCTTTGTTTGCCAAATAGCTAAAGGTTTTGGCCAAATCAACACACGTCATTTTAAGCGCACAGGCATGAAAGTAGTTATTCAGAACAGGGATAACATCATTTTCAAAGTTACCAAATGAACGCATCAAGTACGCGATAGCCGCATTACGATCGCTGTGCATCATTTCTGAAGCCGCTACTATCTTGTCATACACAATATGAGTATCACCCGACAACTGGCGCACAAACTCTAACAAGCGATGTCTCGGCGCTGACAGGCGGCTTTGTAATAGGTCTGCTACGACAATAGCACCCGCGTTGATAAACGGGTTTCGGGGAATCCCCTGCTCCATCTCAAGCTGAATCATCGAGTTAAAGGCTTGACCAGAAGGCTCTTTGCCTACTCTTTGCCAAATCTCTTCAGGCTTATATAGCACCATAGCTAGCGTAAGGCTCAAGGCTTTAGAGATAGATTGCACAGAAAATGCTTCTTCAGCATCGCCGGCTTTAATCACCTCACCTTCATTGGTGTATACCGCGATCGCCAGTTTCTGGTTCGATACGCGAGCCAGTGCAGGGATATAATCAGCGACCTTTCCCTGTCCAATTAAAGGACGAACTTCGTCTAAGATCTCGGCCAAAATAGCTTGAGTTGGTTTCATGTGTGCTTACTTCTATATTGTTATTTTTGTAGGGGTGTAACATATACCAATCGTAGTAAATAACTGCTCACTCTAGCTTGTTAAAATGCTCGATAACTGCGTTAGAATTTTTGATTGTAGAGTAACTACTTATCGAAAAATGCTGCCTTGTTCTCAAGCCTTTTTCCTACGCTATTTCTGATCACTTACTTACTGTGATTGGTATTACTTTCTGTCCTTAAGCCTTTACTAAAATAAAAGCCTAAGGACAAAAAAGCCAACATTACAATAATGTTGGCTTTAATCAATCCCATAAAGTGTAGGGGTTAAATCCTAAGTCGGATTACCCTTCACTTAATTTGATTCGAAGTTACTTAGTACGCTTGAACTTAATGTCCCAAACACCATGACCTAAACGGTGGCCACGAGCTTCAAACTTAGTTAGCGGGCGCTCATCCGGACGAGGGATGTAATCACCATATTCAGCGATGTTCTCGAAGCCTGGAGCTACGTTCATCACTTCAATCATATGTTCTGCGTAGTTTTCCCAGTCTGTTGCCATGTGGAAAATACCAGTATCAAGTTGAAGCTTGCCGCGAACCATCTCTGCAAACTCAGCCTTAACGATACGACGTTTATGGTGGCGAGCTTTGTGCCATGGGTCAGGGAAGAACAGTTGCAGAGTATGCAGGCTGCTATCTGGAATCATGTGTTCGAATACTTCTACTGCATCGTGACACATTACACGCAGGTTAGTTACGCCAGCATCGCGAGCTGTACCTAAACAGGCACCAACACCTGGGCTATGAACTTCAATACCTAAGAAGTTTTTCTCAGGTGCGTTCTTTGCCATTTCAACCAGTGATGCACCCATACCGAAGCCAATCTCTAGTACAACGGGGTTATCGTTGCCAAATACTTCTTTCCAGTTAAGAAGCTCTGGGTTGTAGTCGATACCCATTGTTGGCCAACATTCATTCATCGCGTTCTCTTGGCCTTTCGTTAAGCGGCCTTCGCGGCGAACAAAACTACGGATCTTACGAACCAGTTTGCCGTCTTCAGTATATTCGTTAGTGGTCACTTCACTCATTGATTTTTGCCTGCACATTGATTAATCAAAGCGGGGATTATCCAAAGAATTGCCTCCGGTGCAAGTCTTTCCGTGGATAAATTCCCACACAATTTGTCTGTTTTACATCCAACGTTAAGTGTGGTGCAATTTCGCTTCTAATAATAGCAAAGCATAGAGCATGTCGTGACTCCTTTCGCAACCGCCATATTAAAGTGGTATGACGCCTACGGGCGTAAAGAATTGCCTTGGCAACAAAACAAAACCGCCTACACCGTTTGGCTATCTGAAATCATGCTTCAGCAGACTCAGGTTGCTACGGTGATTCCATACTACCAACGCTTCTTAGAACGCTTTCCAACGGTTATCGACCTAGCGAACGCCGAACAAGATGAGGTACTCCACTTATGGACAGGGCTTGGTTATTACGCACGAGCTCGCAATCTACATAAAGCAGCCAAGATCGTTGCTGAGCAATATGGTGGTGAATTCCCGCTTTCTATCGAAGAGATGAACGCGCTACCGGGCATCGGTCGCTCAACAGCAGCAGCCGTCTTATCATCGGTTCATAAGCTTCCTCATGCGATTCTTGATGGCAATGTAAAACGAACGCTTGCGAGAAGTTTTGCCGTTGAAGGTTGGCCGGGGCAAAAGAAAGTCGAAAACCAGCTTTGGGAACACGCCGAAGCACATACTCCGAAGAAAGATGTCGATAAGTACAACCAAGCAATGATGGACATGGGTGCGATGGTTTGTACCCGTAGCAAGCCTAAATGTATCTTGTGCCCGATTGAAAGCATGTGTGAGGCCAAGAAGCTCGATAGACAGCTCGACTTCCCAGGCAAAAAGCCTAAGAAAGAAAAGCCAGTAAAAGAAACATGGTTTGTGATTCTGTATCACGATAACCAAGTGTGGCTCGAACAGCGCCCTCAATCTGGTATCTGGGGCGGATTGTTTTGTTTCCCTCAAAATGAAAACGCAGAGATCGAACATCAACTAGATCTTCGCTCGATCAAAGACACTAAAACCAATTCGATCAAGACCATGATTGCGTTTAGACACACTTTCAGTCACTACCACTTAGATATCACGCCAGTATTGGTGAAATTAGATAAACAACCAGATTTGATAATGGAAGGGACTAAAGGTCTCTGGTATAACTTATCAAAACCGGAAGAAATTGGCCTAGCCGCTCCTGTGAAGCAGCTTATTGAGAGCCTACCCTTTGAACTGAACGACGACGTTTGAATCAACGAACGCGATAAGAGGAACCACTATGAGCCGCACTGTATTTTGTGCTCGCCTTCAAAAAGATGCTGAAGGCCTAGATTTTCAACTTTACCCAGGTGACTTAGGTAAGCGTATCTTTGACAACGTGTCTAAAGAAGCTTGGGGACAATGGCAAAGCAAGCAAACTATGCTTATCAATGAAAAGAAGTTAAACATGATGGATCCTGAGCATCGTAAACTTCTTGAAACTGAGATGGTTAACTTCCTTTTCGAAGGTAAAGATGTCGTAATTGATGGCTATACTCCACCAAGCGAATAAGACATTTATTTAAGCAATTTTTAATGACATCATGGTTAACGCTGCGATGTCATTTTTGTATGAGGAACTATGAAAAAGCTAAGTTACTTCCTAACAGCCATGTTATTAACTGGCTGCAGCCGTGAATTTGTCGAAAGCATTTATGATGTTAATTACGAACCGACCAACCGATTTGTAAGCAACTTAGCGGAGCTACCTGGTCAGTTTGAAAAAGACACTGGAGCACTAGATGCTTTGATTAATAGCTTTTCTGGCAATATCCAAAAACGCTGGGGCAGTAGTGAAGTAAAAATGGCAGGTAAGAGTAACTATGTGAAATACATAGATAATTACCTGAGCCGTTCAGAAGTAAACTTTAGCGAAGGCCTCATAACGGTAGAAACCGTCTCCTCGACTGAACCTAAAAAACACCTCAAAAATGCGATCATGACGACGCTTTTGACGCCAGATGATCCGGCGCATGTCGACCTATTCTCTTCCAAAAGCATTAAATTAGAAGGCAAGCCTTTCCTCTACAATCAAGTTGTAGACCAAGAGAAAAAGCCTATTCAATGGACTTGGCGCGCTAACCAGTTCGCTGATTACCTGATCGCCAATAACCTAAAAACCAAAGAAGTCGACTTTAAAAAAGCCTATTACGTTGAAATCCCAATGGTGGCCGATCACGCCAGTCAACGTAGTTATCAATATGCCGATATCGTTCGACGAGCATCTCAGCGTTACGACATCCCTGAAGACTTGATCTACGCGATTATCAAAACAGAGAGTAGTTTCAACCCCTACGCGGTGAGCTGGGCGAATGCATACGGTCTTATGCAGGTGGTGCCTAAAACCGCTGGTCGAGATGTGTTTAAGTTAGTAAAGAACAAGCCTGGAGAGCCCAGCCCTGAGTATTTATTCAATCCAGAAAACAATATTGATGCCGGCACCGCATACTTTTACATACTCAAAAATCGTTATTTGAAAGATGTGAAACACCCGACAACGCTCGAGTACAGCATGATTTCAGCATACAACGGCGGCACGGGTGGCGTACTCAATACCTTCAGCAAGGACAGAAAACGAGCAATGCGAGACCTAAACTCGCTGCAACCTAGCCAAGCGTACTGGGCACTTACTAAAAAGCACCCAAACAAAGAGTCGCGCCGATACTTAGAAAAAGTAACAAAATTCAAGAAAGATTTTAACCAAGGTAAAACGTAAGCCTCACTTTTGAATAAAAAAACAACTAACGAACGTTTTTTTTAATTATTTTTAAAAAAGGTGTTGACGGTTATGAAGAAAATCCGTTTAATAGCGCTCCGTTGCCCGGATAGCTCAGTCGGTAGAGCAGAGGATTGAAAATCCTCGTGTCGGTGGTTCGATTCCGCCTCCGGGCACCAC
>NZ_JALNTT010000010.1:0-95166 GCF_023161695.1 Vibrio sp. 1CM2L | reverse complement strand
GTTGACCTGCTGATTCGTTTTGGTTTCTTACGAAGCCATCCCGTGTCAGCGAGGTGGCATTATAGAGATTTCGATCACACTGGCAAGCCCTTTTTGAAGTTTTTCTCGTTTTTTTTATTCGTTCGATTAAAAAGAACTCAAAACGCCTCAAAAGTAGGCTTTTCTCTTACATCTCTTGTAATTTCTTAGAGAATAAAGAGACTTTTTCCCAGTTCGTATACTCAACTTCCTTGGTTGTGTCCGTTTCTCCGCCTGTCATATTCATAATGAAGCGAATCATGGTTTTATCGAACCAGTTATAACGAGGGTAATAGAGAGCACCCGCGAATACACCGATTAGAGTCGGCTGCCATGGTGACTTAAGAAGAAACTTCTTAATATAGGCACTACCTTCAGGGGTGTCTTTACCTTGGTCTTCTTTACGAGCCGTTAAGTTAACGCAGAAGAAGGCAACCTTATTGGATTGCAACTGAGCAAGGTTGGCATCAATGAACTTATATAGCTTCTTATTAAGGTGGCCGTAACGAATAGATGCACCAATCAACACTCTGTCGTATTGAGCAAAGTCGACATTACTAATAGTGTGCAGATCTTGAAGCTCACATTCGAACTCATTCATTTCTTCTTTTATATAGTTCAAGATCTTCTTGGTTTGCCCTTCACGGCTTGAATACAAAAATAGAGCTTTTGCCACAATGTTGTCCTTAGCTACGCCAAAACGTAGGGGTCAATAAAATTAATAAGGTGAATATCTCTAAACGACCAAACAGCATAGATACGATCAACACCCACTTAGCCTTGTCATTCACATCGCCGAAGTGCATTGCCACTTCACCTAAGCCCGGGCCAAGGTTATTCAATGTTGCCGCTACGGCAGAGAAAGCACTCAGCTCATCCATACCGGTTGCAATAAGAGCCAACATACAAACCACAAAAACCAAGGCATATGCAGAGAAGAAGCCCCAAACCGCATCCACGACACGTTGTGGTAACGCAGAACCACCAACCTTGATGGTATAGACAGCACGCGGGTGAACAAGACGCTTCATTTCACGAGCACCTTGCAGAGTAAGCAGTAAGATTCGAATGACTTTCATACCACCGCCCGTTGAACCTGCACAGCCCCCTATAAAAGAAGAGAACAGGAGCAGGACAGGTAAGAACAATGGCCACTCGGAGAAACCGGTGGTGGTAAAGCCTGCTGTCGTAGATATAGATACTGTTTGGAACAAGGCTTGATCAAAGGCATCGTAATACGAGTCATAAGAGTGGTGATTAAGCAGTAATAAGAAACAAACCAAGAACAAGACCGCCTGAATAAAGATAAAGGCGCGGAATTCAGGATCTTTCCAGTAATACTTAGGATGCACACCACCAGAAGCAAACGCAGCAAAGTGAAGCGAATAGTTACATGCGGATATAAGAAGGAACACGACTGTAATCATGTTGATCGCAGGGCTATTGAAATACCCCATGCTCGCATCGTGAGTCGAGAAGCCACCAATCGCAATAGTAGAGAAGCTATGACTGATGGCATCAAAGAAGCTCATCCCAGCAAGCCAAAAAGCTACTGCACAAGCAATGGTTAAGCTCAGGTAGATGTACCAAAGCGCTTTTGCCGTTTCAGCAATACGCGGAGTCATCTTGCTATCTTTTACTGGACCCGGGATTTCAGCACGATATAGCTGCATACCACCGATACCCAGAACAGGGAGGATGGCTACCGCCAATACGATGATACCCATACCACCAAACCATTGTAGGAACTGACGATAAAAAAGAATCGCCTTAGGCAGATCATCGAGGCCGACAATTACGGTCGCACCTGTCGTAGTTAATGCAGAGAAGGATTCGAAGAAAGCATCGGTTACCGACACATTGGGGTTATCGGCGATCAAAAACGGCAGCGCACCCGCACTACCGATTACCGTCCAAAACAGAACTACAATCAAAAAGCCATCACGCGCTTTCAATTCATGCTTATAGCGTCGGTTTGGAAACCAGCAAGTTGCTCCACAGAATAAGAGAACGAAGAAGGTCGTCACAAATGGCACACCCGCACCATCTCGATAGATCAGTGCGACGAGCGCAGGAGCAAGCATTGATACACTAAAAAGTGCTAATAATAATCCGACGATTCGAATAATTGAGCGAAATTGCATGAGCTATTGAACGAAGCGAAATGCTTCACACTTCCTAGTTGTCTTTGACTTTCGTTACCAGTGCCTTAGCACCGCTTTTATTGATCATGGTTTGGGTAAACGAATCTACCTGAAGGAGCTCTATTTCAATAATAAGCTCAACTTGAACACCATAATCCGCTTGGACCTCAACAGCCTGATGCTGAGCCATGATGGATTGTGCGATCGGCACAAAGCCATAGTCTAACTCTAGCCGTAATTTTGTGGTTATTTTTTTCTCGATAGTTTGAAGCAGCTTGAGAGCTTGTTGTACGCCACCGCCATAAGCCTTAACCAAACCACCGGTACCAAGCTTGATTCCGCCAGAATAACGAGTGACCACTGCCGTTAATTCACCGACGCTAGAACCAGACAGTTGCGCCAAAATCGGCTTACCCGCTGTACCTGAAGGTTCACCATCATCACTGAACCCCCAAAGCATTGAGTCTTCAGGTCGACCAGCAACAAAACCCCAACAGTTATGTCGTGCTGAAGAATGCTCTTTTTTCACCTGTTCTACGAACTGTTTTGCAGCTTCTACACTTGGAGTATGAGCAAGATGCGTAATAAAGACGCTCTTTTTTATCTCTTCTTCAAACAGAGCCGACGCAGACGGTATTAAATAGGGCTGTTCATTCATATCGTTAACTTAGTTAATAAGAGCGACGAAGTGTATCACGCGTGAATAATAAGGGTTAGAGGATCTGTGCCATCGCACAATGTTAAACAATTGTTTAAAAAATGTATTGAAATTAATCAAGCAGAGGTACAGACTAAGATAACTGGTCTTACCAGGTATTCTACAATAATAGAAAGATAACAAGATTCTCTCAAACAATCGTGGATTGTATGTCATGGAGATAGACAATGATTTACCAAGCTAACACCCTACAGGTAAAGGAATTACAAGATGGTATTGCGGAATTAAGCTTCTGTGCACCAGCCTCTGTAAACAAACTCGACCTTGCTACTTTAGAATCACTAGACAAAGCGTTAGATGCTCTTAATGCTCACGCAGGATTACGTGGTTTAATCTTAACTTCAAACAAAGACGCGTTCATTGTAGGCGCAGACATCACTGAATTTCTTGGCCTATTTGCTAAGCCAGAAGCAGAACTTGATGAATGGTTAAGATTCGCTAATTCAATCTTCAGCAAGCTCGAAGACCTTCCTGTCCCAACTCTTTCAATGATGCGTGGCCATGCCCTTGGCGGCGGCTGTGAATGTGTACTCGCTACTGATTTCCGTATCGGTGACAAGACCACCAGCATTGGCCTACCTGAAACCAAACTTGGCATCATGCCTGGTTTTGGTGGTTGTGTGCGCCTACCTCGTGTTATCGGTGCTGACAGCGCAATGGAAATTATCACGCAAGGCAAAGCATGCCGTGCAGATGAAGCGCTTAAAGTTGGCTTGTTAGATGCGATTGTTGAAACAGACCAGTTACTAGAATCGGCAATCAACACCGTTTCTCTGGCTGCTAATGAAAAATTAGACTGGCAATTACGCCGTAAACAAAAAACATCAGCGCTTTCACTAAGCAAACTCGAAGCGATGATGAGCTTTACTATGGCTAAAGGCTTAGTGGCTCAAAAAGCAGGGCCTCACTACCCTGCTCCGATTACTTCTGTGATTGCGATTGAAGAAGCAGCACGTAGCGATCGCGATGCAGCACTAGACATCGAACGTAAACACTTCGTTAAGCTAGCAAAATCTGAAGAAGCGAAAGCACTGGTTGGCCTGTTCTTAAATGACCAATACATTAAAGGCTTAGCAAAACAGGCTGGTAAATCTGCCAACAAAGCGACTGAACGAGCTGCGGTACTTGGTGCTGGCATCATGGGCGGCGGTATTGCTTACCAGTCAGCATTGAAGGGCGTGCCAGTGATGATGAAAGACATCGCACAGGCGTCTCTTGATCTTGGTATGAACGAAGCTTCTAAGTTGTTGAATAAACGCTTATCACGCGGTCGCCTAGATGGATTCAAGATGGCAGGTATTCTGTCTTCTATTACTCCAAGTCTACATTATGCAGGTGTTGAGCAATCAGATGTGATTGTGGAAGCGGTTGTAGAAAATCCTAAAGTAAAAGCAGCAGTACTGAGTGAAGTGGAAGGTCTCGTGGGTGAAGACACAGTTCTTACATCAAACACCTCAACGATTCCGATCAACCTGCTAGCAAAATCTCTAAAACGCCCAGAAAACTTCTGTGGCATGCACTTCTTTAACCCAGTACACCGCATGCCTTTGGTTGAGATCATCCGTGGCGAGCATACTTCAGAAGAAACAATTAATCGCGTAGTCGCTTACGCAGCGAAGATGGGCAAATCCCCTATCGTTGTTAACGACTGCCCAGGCTTCTTCGTTAACCGTGTACTGTTCCCTTACTTTGGCGGTTTCAGCATGTTGCTACGTGACGGCGCTGACTTCACCAAGATCGATAAAGTGATGGAACGTAAGTTCGGCTGGCCAATGGGCCCAGCATACTTGCTAGACGTTGTGGGCCTAGATACAGCGCACCACGCACAAGCAGTAATGGCGCAAGGTTTCCCAGAGCGTATGGGTAAAGAAGGTCGTGATGCGATTGACGCGCTTTATGTCGCTGAAAAATACGGCCAGAAGAACGGCAGCGGTTTCTACACATACAGCGTAGACAAACGTGGTCGTCCTAAGAAAGCCTTCTCTGAAGACATTCTTCCTATCTTGGCTGACGTATGCCAACAGCCACAAGACTTTGATGACCAGACAATTATCCAACGTGTGATGATTCCAATGATCAACGAAGTAGTACTTTGTCTAGAAGAAGGCATTATCGCGACACCGCAAGAAGCGGATATGGCACTGGTTTACGGTTTAGGCTTTCCTCCATTCCGAGGCGGCGTATTCCGCTACTTAGACAGTGTGGGTATTGGTAACTTCGTTGAAATGGCGAAAGGCTACCAAGACTTAGGTGCAATGTACCAAGTTCCTCAACTATTGCTTGATATGGCAGCGAAGGGCGAAAGCTTTTACGACAGCCAACAAGCCAGTTCTCTGTAACCCACATTTGGAAAAGGAATAGCAAAATGAAAAATGTAGTTGTTGTTGATTGCCTTCGTACCCCAATGGGACGTTCCAAAGGTGGAGCTTTCCGTCACACTCGTGCTGAAGATCTGTCTGCACATTTGATGAAAGGCATTTTAGAGCGCAACCCAGAAGTAAACCCTGTCGAAATTGAAGATATTTACTGGGGCTGTGTACAACAAACGCTAGAGCAAGGCTTCAACGTTGCACGTAACGCTGCCTTGCTTGCTGGTCTACCGATTGAGATTGGTGCGGTGACGGTCAACCGTTTATGTGGCTCATCTATGCAAGCTCTGCATGATGCAACCCGCTCTATCATGGTTGGTGATGCTGAAATCTGCCTGATTGGTGGTGTGGAGCACATGGGCCACGTACCAATGAACCACGGTGTTGATTTTCACCCTGGCATGTCAAAACACGTAGCAAAAGCGGCCGGCATGATGGGCCTAACCGCTGAGATGCTAGGTAAGATGCACGGTATTAGCCGTGAAGACCAAGATGCATTCGCAGCACGCTCACATGCTCGCGCTCAAGCAGCAACAGTTGAAGGTCGTTTCAAAAATGAAATCCTGCCAACCGAAGCTCACGCTGCAGACGGTTCTCTGTTCACTCTGGATTACGACGAAGTCATTCGCCCAGAGACAACAGTTGAAGGCTTATCTCAACTTCGCCCGGTGTTTGACCCAGCAAACGGCACGGTAACAGCAGGTACTTCATCAGCTCTGTCTGATGGCGCTTCTGCAATGCTTATCATGAGCGAAGAGAAAGCTAACGCACTTGGCCTTAAGATTCGCGCTCGCGTGAAGTCTATGGCTATCGCTGGCTGCGATCCTTCAATCATGGGTTACGGCCCAGTACCAGCAACCCAAAAAGCACTTAAGCGTGCAGGCCTAACCATTGAAGACATGGGTGTGATTGAGTTAAACGAAGCGTTTGCTGCTCAATCTCTTCCATGTGCGAAAGACCTAGGTCTACTGGATGTGGTTGACGAGAAAGTAAACCTTAACGGCGGTGCGATTGCTCTTGGTCACCCACTAGGCTGTTCTGGTTCTCGTATCTCGACAACGCTAATCAACCTGATGGAAGCACAAGACGTGAAATACGGCTTGGCGACTATGTGTATTGGTTTAGGCCAAGGTATTGCAACGGTATTTGAACGCCCATAGCGTTTACTGACTGTAATACTTGAAGGGTAATCTTTTGTGCAGCTATATTTATATAGCTGCACTTTTTATTACTTGGCATCCAACAATGAATCGGTTGCGTTCAGCGAACTCAACGAAAGAAAAACCAACCCTGACATCTATGCACAAAACGCATATATTCAATGTTGATGTTTCATTATTTTTTCTCGGATGATTCAACTAAAGTTACTTCAGTTTCCTAATATTCCTCCACGGAGCAGATCATGTTTAAAGCACTTGTACTAAACCAAGAAGACAAAAAAACTATCGCGTCAGTTTCTCAAATTGAAGAGTCTCAATTACCAGAAGGTAACGTGAAGATTGATGTTAGCTACTCTTCTTTGAACTACAAAGATGGTTTGGCGATTACAGGCAAAGGGCGCATTATTCGTAACTTCCCTATGGTTCCTGGTATCGACCTTTCAGGTGTGGTTTCACAATCTGATGACCCACGCTACAAAGCAGGCGACGAAGTTGTTCTAACGGGTTGGGGTGTTGGTGAAGGTCACTGGGGCGGCATGGCTGAAAAAGCGAGCCTAAACGGTGATTGGTTAGTGCCAATGCCTGCTGGTCTAGATGCTAAAAAGGTAATGGCAATCGGTACAGCAGGCTTCACAGCAATGCTTTGTGTGCAAGCTATCGTAGATGCAGGCATCAAGCCAGAAGACGGTGAAATCCTAGTAACAGGTGCAAGTGGCGGCGTAGGTAGCGTATCTATCACTCTACTAAACCAACTGGGCTACAAAGTGGCAGCAGTGACTGGTCGTGCTTCTGTAAACGGTGAACTACTTAAATCACTAGGCGCAACACGCATTGTAGAGCGTGCTGAACTAGAAGAACCAGCTAAGCCACTAGAGAAACAACTGTGGGCTGGCGCTATCGATACGGTAGGCAGCAAAGTGCTCGCGAAAGTATTGGCGCAAATTGATTACAACGGTGCGGTTGCAATGTGTGGCCTAGCAGGCGGTTTTGACTTACCAACTACGGTAATGCCATTCATTCTGCGTAACGTTCGCCTACAAGGTGTTGATTCTGTAATGTGCCCTCGTGAAAAACGTATTAAAGCGTGGGAACAACTGGCTGAGCTACTACCAGAATCTTTCTACGCTCAAGCAACTAAAGAAGTGTCTTTAGACGGTGCAATTCAAGCAGCAGAAGACATCACTAACGGTCAAATCACTGGTCGCGTAGTCATTAAACTATAGATTCTCAAACATAAAGTTATCAAACCTTAAGCAACGGCTTTAGGCTTGGATAACCCAAAACAACAGAGGGCTGATTTGTATCAGCCCTTTTGCGTTTTTGTCATTCGGGTCAGTGGACCCAGACTCAGCCCCGGTTAACCCAAACCTACATCCGCAATCCGCTTTTGAATCAGCTCACCACACTCTTCTTTTACCACTCTTCTTAACCACTGTTGTGAAGCAGAAGAATCGCAACGCGAGTGCCAGATCAATGAGTAATCAAACGGCATAAATTCAAATGGTAATGGCTTAACAACCAAGTCATAACGCTCTGCAACTAAGTACGCCAAATCAGCAGGAACCGTAATCACTAATGGCATTCTATCGACAATCGCCAATGCGGCTTCAAGATGATAAGCACGCAACACCATTTTACGAGGCTGTTGATTGGCTAACGCGTTGTCCAATAAAGCCTTAACACCATCACTGATCGCAATCATCGCATGCGGGAGTGAAACATAGTCTTCAAGGCTTAAAGGTTGATCCGCCAACGGGTGGTTTTTAGATAACAGGCACGACACACCAACTGGCCCCAAGACTTCTTGATGAAGTGGTGCAATGCTGCCACTCGGACGACAGATCGCCATATCAACGCGTTCGGTGCTGAGTTGTTTAAACAAATGCTCATGCTGCAACGGAGCAAACTCCAAAGAGATATTGGGTGCTTGTTCATAAATCTTAGGCAACGCATAAGGCAAGATGGTTTGCATCGCATAATCGGTGGTAGCGATCAGAAAACGTTCGCTGCAATAGTAAGGGTCAAAGTCACTAGGACTCAACAATTGGCGAAAAGACTCCAAAGGCTGATCAATACGCTGGCTGATCTCGAGTGCTTTCTTGGTAGGAATAAGGTGCTGACCTTGGCGTGTAAACAACGGATCGTTTAGTAATTCTCTTAAACGCCCTAATACACGGCTGGTTGCCGATTGGCTCAAGTTAAGACGAAGCGCAGCCTGGCTAACGCTGCCCTCTTCAATCAATACCTTTAAAGCGACCAATAAATTAAGGTCTCTACGATAGATGTCTTCTAATTCCACGCCACTTACCTAGCTGTATACGATTGCCATTAGTCACTAAGTTGTTTATAGCATGCTTTAGATAAAAAAAATCCCGCAATTACGCGGGGAAGCCCAAGAAAATTTGGGGATAGTGTCGGAATGTTGTCGTATCGGAATTCGCTTGCTGTATTCGGGTTAGTGCTCTTGCTCTTCGGCTATGCCTTGCCAACGGCGCATCTCTACCCAAATACCAATAATCGTTGCTACTATGCCAAAAATAGGCATCAGTGAGGTCTCTGTCGATGAGCGTAGTACTAACGCACAAAAAGAAATAAAACAGAGAACCGAATAAATTGTTAATCTATCTAATCCTGTCAACATCGCCACTCCTTAGCTAGTTGCCTTTGTTTCAAGTTGTTATCAACTTGTTAACTAAGTTATAGGAAATGATTCGGTTTGCCAAGCACTTATTGCATATTTTTTCTGCAGACGTATTATTCACTCGTTAGATAGATATAGAGATACAAACCATGACATTCAAACCTGAACTGGCAACCCATACTTTAGAAGCTGAAGGCCTGCGTTGCCCGGAACCAGTAATGATGGTCAGGAAGACAATTAGAAACATGCAGGATGGCGATGTGTTACTGGTAAAAGCTGACGATCCTTCGACAACTCGAGATATTCCGAGTTTTTGTCGATTCATGGATCACCAGTTGGTAGGCCAAGCAACAGAAACGTTGCCTTACCAGTATTTGATCAGAAAGGGATTGGAGGCGTAACGCCCCACCGACTATCAAGTATCAAAAAAGCCGCTCGTACCTTACTGTTCTTAAACAGAACTCAGAGTACGAGCGGCTTTTTGTTTATTCGCTTCTAGACTTGTTTTGCAGATGCTCGAGCTGATGCTGAATTTCTCGGATATCTTTGCGCATCGGAATAATATGCGCGACCCGAATCCAAGCCTCTACCGCAAGTGCAGTCATGATGATGGCACCCGCGACCATTGGCAGCCACATGTCCGTCAACACCATGCCTAATAGTGTAAGTGCAAGACCAAAGGTAAAAAGATAACTTTGGCTTTGTGGAGTAATACCCATATAACGCGTCAACATAATCATGCCCTCGTGTTCTTAACTCACAAGATTAAAATATCATGACAAGTATGACAGTTATATGTCCATTCGCTCGATAAACCCACAATACTGTAAGAGTATGACCTACAACACATTACTCCACTGATTGAGTATAATAAGACTCAATACCAGCTGTTAATAGAAAGCCGCAGCGATAGCTAAACCCACGAATAACAAGGCTGTGATCTTACGAATCAGATCAAGAGGCATCTTATCCGCAGAGAGCTTACCGATGATCACCACAGGCACATTCGCCAGCAGCATACCGATCGTAGTACCCAGAATCACCCACGTTAATGCATCAGAGTATTGAGCCCCTAGAATAGAGGTCGCAATTTGGGTTTTATCACCGATCTCAGCAATGAAGAAGGCGATGAAACTGGCGACAAACGGGCCTCGATTCGAGATCTGCTCATCGTCATCCAACTTATCCGGAATCAGAATCCAGCCCGCCATAGCGATGAAACTGACCACCAGCACCCACTTTAATACTTCAGGTGAAAGATAGTCGGCGACCACAACCCCGAGCCATGCAGCAAGGGCATGATTGGCAATGGTGGCAAAGAAAATAGCCGCAATGATAGGTATCGGTTTTCGATATCGACTGGCTAATAAAAGGGATAGCAACTGGGTCTTATCACCGATCTCGGCTAAGGCGACAGTTGTAATTGAAATTGCTAAAACGCTCACGACATGCTCATTTGGGATGGAGATTATTATATTTAACCAAAGACAAACCTCGCGCCCCATCCCGGTTCACGATGCTTGTCTAAGGTCTTGCTAAGCGCCACCAAGGTGGTGGTTGCCTCGAACGCCATGATGATTTTGCATCAATTATGTTGACGAACGAACTCATTCAATAGGATATGAATAAGTAAGCTACTCCCCAAAGACCGCGAGATTTTAATCACCCACGCTTTCAAACACAAGTGTCAAACTTATCAAAATATCCACTTGTGCCGAAAAACAAACATTAAAGGCAAAAAAATCCACTAAACGACATTTTAGACCACTAATTAAACAAGATTACCCCTACTCGCTTTACGAATATCTCGGTATACTCAGAGGTTATTTTTCTCATTCATTTAAAAGAATCGCGCGAACCTGACTATGCAAAAATACGATATCAAAACCTTCCAGGGAATGATCCTCGCGCTGCAGGATTACTGGGCTCAAAATGGTTGTACCATTGTTCAACCTCTAGATATGGAAGTAGGTGCAGGCACCTCTCATCCTATGACATGTCTACGAGCACTTGGCCCAGAGCCAATGTCTACAGCTTACGTTCAACCTTCTCGTCGTCCGACCGATGGCCGTTACGGTGAAAACCCTAACCGTCTGCAGCACTACTACCAATTCCAAGTAGCGCTAAAACCATCGCCAGACAATATCCAAGAGTTGTACCTAGGCTCCCTAGAGGTTCTTGGTGTTGACCCACTTGTTCACGACATTCGCTTCGTTGAAGATAACTGGGAAAACCCAACACTAGGCGCATGGGGCCTTGGTTGGGAAGTATGGCTAAATGGCATGGAAGTAACTCAGTTTACTTACTTCCAACAGGTTGGCGGCCTTGAGTGTAAGCCAGTAACTGGCGAGATCACTTACGGTATCGAGCGTCTAGCAATGTACATCCAGGAAGTAGATTCAGTTTACGACCTAGTTTGGAACGTTGCACCAGACGGTTCTAACGTGACTTACGGTGACATCTTCCACCAAAACGAAGTTGAGCAATCAACGTACAACTTCGAGCACGCAGACGTAGATTTCCTATTCACTTTCTTCGACCAGTGCGAGAAAGAGTGTAAAGAGCTACTTGAGCTTGAGAAGCCGCTGCCGCTTCCAGCTTACGAACGCATTCTAAAAGCAGGTCACGCATTCAACATCCTTGATGCGCGCAAAGCTATCTCTGTAACAGAGCGTCAACGTTACATCCTTCGTATCCGCAACCTGACTAAATCAGTTGCTGAGGCGTACTACGCGTCACGTGAAGCGCTTGGCTTCCCAATGTGTAAGAAGGACAAATAATCATGGCGAAGAATTTTCTAATTGAACTGGGTACGGAAGAGCTTCCACCAACAGCACTTCGTTCTCTAGCTGAAGCATTTGCTTCTAACTTTGAAGCGGGTCTTAAAACGGCTGAACTTTCTCACGAAGGCATCAAGTGGTACGCAGCACCTCGTCGTCTAGCACTTAAAGTAACTGCATTGGCTGAAGGCCAAGCAGACAAAGTGGTTGAGAAACGCGGTCCTGCTGTTTCTGTGGCATTCGATGCTGAAGGCAACGCGACCAAAGCGGCACAAGGTTGGGCTCGTGGTAACGGTATTACTGTTGAACAAGCTGACCGTCTGAAAACAGACAAAGGCGAGTGGCTTCTTTTCAAACAAGAAGTAGCTGGCAAACCAGTTCAAGAATTGGTGATCGACATCGCTGCGAAAGCACTGGCTGGCCTACCAATTCCTAAAGCAATGCGCTGGGGTAACTCAGACATTCAATTTATCCGTCCAGTGAAAACACTGACAGTACTACTAGGTGATGAGCTTGTTGAAGGCGAAATCCTAGGCGTAGCATCTGCTCGTACTATCCGTGGCCACCGTTTCATGGGCGAACAAGAGTTCACAATCGACTCTGCTGACCAATACCCTGCAATCCTAGAAGAGCGCGGTAAAGTAATGGCAGATTACGAAGCGCGTAAAGCGATCATCCTTGCTGATTCGCAAAAAGCGGCAGCTGCGGTTGGCGGTACAGCTGACCTAGAAGATGACCTTGTTGAAGAAGTAACGTCTCTGGTTGAATGGCCAGTAGTACTGACAGCGAAGTTCGAAGAAGAGTTCCTAAAAGTCCCTTCTGAAGCTTTGGTTTACACCATGAAAGGTGACCAAAAGTACTTCCCTGTTTACGATGACAACAAGAAACTACTACCGAACTTCATCTTCGTATCGAACATCGAGTCTAAAGAGCCTCGCCACGTTATCGAAGGTAACGAGAAAGTGGTACGCCCACGTCTTGCTGATGCTGAATTCTTCTTCAACACAGACCGTAAGCGTCCGCTTATCGACCGTCTTGCTGAACTAGACCAAGCTATCTTCCAGAAGCAATTAGGTACGATCAAAGACAAAACAGACCGCATCACAGAACTTGCTGGCTACATCGCGGAGCAAATCGATGCTGACGTTGAAAAGTCTAAGCGTGCTGGCCTACTGGCTAAGTGTGACCTAATGACCTCTATGGTATTCGAATTTACGGATACTCAAGGTGTAATGGGCATGCACTACGCAACTCACGATGGTGAAGATAAGCAAGTTGCACTGGCACTTTACGAGCAATACATGCCTCGTTTCGCGGGTGACGATCTACCAAGCACTGGTATCTCTTCAGCGGTATCAATGGCAGACAAGCTAGACACTATCGTAGGTATCTTCGGTATTGGCCAAGCACCAAAAGGTTCTGATCCATTTGCTCTACGTCGTGCATCACTCGGCGTGCTACGTATCATCGTTGAAAACGGCTACAACCTAGACCTAACAGACCTTATCGGTAAAGCGAAAGAGCTACTAGGCGACAAGCTAACCAACGACAATGTAGAAGCTGACGTTATCGACTTCATGCTAGGTCGTTTCCGCGCATGGTACCAAGATGCTGGTTTCAGTGTTGATATCATCCAAGCGGTACTAGCACGTCGTCCAACTAAGCCAGCTGACTTTGACCAACGTGTTAAAGCGGTTTCTCACTTCCGTGAACTGGAAGCAGCAGAAGCACTAGCAGCAGCGAACAAGCGTGTAGGTAACATCCTTGCTAAATTCGATGGCGAGCTACCTGCTGAAATCGATCTTGCTCTTCTTCAAGAAGACGCAGAGAAAGCACTGGCTGAAAACGTTGAAGTAATGACAGAAGCACTAGAACCAGCATTCGCAACAGGCAACTACCAAGAAGCCCTAAGCAAGCTTGCTGATCTACGTGAACCTGTTGATGCATTCTTCGATAACGTAATGGTTATGGCTGATGACGAAGCACTTAAGAAGAACCGTCTAACGCTACTGAATAACCTACGTAACCTGTTCCTACAGATTGCTGACATCTCTCTTCTGCAAAAATAAGCACAAGTGAGACAGTTACTCTAAGTCATACTCTGAGTAATTAACGGTAAACACCCAAAGGGAAGCGAAAGCTTCCCTTTTTGTTTTTGTGAACCAAGCATTTGTTTGTAGAGGTGTTATTGATTAACTGAATGAATCAGCACTCAGACTGTAGAGGGCATTGTTTGCTATAACTGACCTGTTTATTCAGGGGAAGGGAACAATGAAAAAAACAGTACTCGCACTTTCAATGCTCGCACTCAGCGCATGCAGCCAAACCAGTGACAACTACCTACTGCTCACGATTGATAACGACACTGTCGTATTCGAATCATCCGGTAAAGGCACCGTGATTGCAGAACAGGAACTCGAGAAAGGTAGCTATACCTTCTCTATCAGCGATACTCAAAATACCTGTGGCACCAACTATGCGCTGGCCGAAGAGAGTCGCATCAAGTTCAATAAACCCCTTCGCCTAGACGACTGTGCCGAGAAATCAGAGATCGCCATTAAAGTCTTTCGCGCTAACACCTATCAATTCACGCTCAACCCACAGACCAATGAACTCACGGTTCAGATAAAGCCGAAGCAACAACAAGTTCAAAGCTTTGCCTGCCCTGTACCCAGTGACCAACCAACCACCATCGATGTTACTCAAACCTTTGATGATGGCACCGTGGTAAGAGACGCTCTTTCAGGCAAACAAGTCACAGTAACGAATGGCAGCGTCACCATGCAGCCTGCAGAAAACAGCCAAGGTGTTCTGCTGCTTGAGAAGGTAGAACCAGAAACGAAAGCTGACTTTAGTTGGGATAACGCCACGGTTTACTTCGTAATGACAGACCGTTTCCACAATGGTAATCCTGATAACGACAACAGTTACGGGCGCAGCCAAGATGGACAAGACGAAATCGGCACCTTCCACGGTGGTGACTTGGCCGGGTTAACCGAAAAACTCGACTACATAGAATCACTCGGTGCCAATGCTATCTGGATAACGTCTCCGTTAGAGCAAATCCACGGCTGGGTTGGCGGTGGTGATCGCGGTGACTTCAAACATTACGGCTACCACGGCTACTACCATCAAGACTGGACTAAGCTCGATGACAATATGGGCACCGAAGACGAGCTGAAAACCTTCATCGATACCGCGCACAGCAAAGGTATTCGCGTTGTTTGGGATGTGGTAATGAACCACACCGGCTATGCGACGCTTGCCGACATGCAGGAGTTTGATTTTGGTAAGCTCAACCTAACTGACGAAAAAGCCAAACAAACACTTGGCGAAAACTGGACAGATTGGCAACCTGCTAAAGGTCAGAACTGGCACTACTTCAACAACTACATCTCTTACAGCGACAAAGAAGCGTGGGAAAAGTGGTGGGGCAAAGCTTGGCTACGCAGCGATATCGGCGCCTATGACTCTCCGGGCTACAATAACCTCACCATGTCTTTGGCGCACCTGCCCGATTTTAAAACAGAATCGACCGAGATAACCGGACTGCCTAACTTCTATCGCAATAAATCCACCAGCGCGACCGATGAACTCAAAACACCTCGTGACCATTTAATCACTTGGTTATCGGATTGGGTGCGCGAATATGGTGTCGATGGTTTCAGGGTCGATACCGCTAAACACGTTGAACTCGAAGCATGGGCAGAACTGAAAGAGAGCACTAACCAAGCACTTGCCGAGTGGAAACAGAACAACCCAGACAAGGCCTTGGATGACTTACCCTTCTGGATGACTGGCGAAGTATGGGCACACAGCGTGGTCAAATCAGATTACTTCGCTAACGGATTTGATTCGATCATCAATTTTGAATTCCAGAGCGATATCGCACCAAAGGCGCTCAAGTGCCTATCCGATCTTGATGCTGATTACCTTCGATACGCAGAGAAGATCAACGGTGACAGCGAGTTCAACGTGTTGAGTTACCTGTCGTCTCACGACACCTCACTATTCTGGACACTACACGGCAGCGACTTTGCCAAACAGACCAAGGCAGCAAACGCATTGATGCTGGCTCCCGGTGCAGTACAGATCTATTACGGGGACGAAATTGCACGAGATTTTGGCCCAACAGGCTCAGACCCAATGCAAGGCACACGCTCTGACATGCCTTGGGATCAAATCACCGGCGAACGTGCAGAGTTGCTAGAACACTGGCAAGCGCTTGGCCAATTCCGCCAACGCCACCCAGCCGTTGCTCAGGGTAAGCACATCATCCGTAACAGCAAGGGCTACTATGCGTTCGAACGCCAATACCAAGATGACAAGGTACTAGTCGTTTATACCGGTTCGAAGTAAACCTTCATTAACATAAACACCAGAAACTCAAGGAGAAGCTTAGGCTTCTCCTTTTTTTTATCCTAAGCTAGTGTAAGCTCTATGTAGTTGAATTTTATTGTATATAGGGAAATTGAATGCTGGTTGTTTTGGTTGAAGATAATGAGATATTAAATCATCACCTCTCTTCTCAACTTGGTGACCTTGGTCATACTGTTTACGCAGAGAAAACGGCATCAGCCTGTCTACAAACCATTCAAAAACAACCAAATACCGATGTCATGATCATCGACCTTGGTCTGCCTGATTTCGATGGCTTTACACTGATCAAACAAATACGCCGCAAAGAGATTAACGTCCCGATTTTGATTTTAACCGCTCGCGGTGACTGGCAGGATAAAGTGGAAGGGCTCAACTGCGGCGCGGACGATTACCTAACCAAGCCATTTCAATTTGAAGAATTGCTCGCCCGACTTGAAGCGCTTGTACGTCGTAATCAAGGGTTTGCTGCCTCTCAAATCAAGGCGCGATCACTGACTCTTGATACTCAAGCAAAAAGTATTACCTACAATGAAATTCTGCTCGACCTAACGGCACTCGAATACCAAATATTCGAGTATCTAATTCGTCATAGCTTGCAGATCGTCTCCAAACAACAAATCTTGGACTCGCTTTACGATCAAGGAGAAGGCGTTCAACTTAATAACATTGAGGTAATCGTTTCACGACTGCGTAAAAAGCTCGCTCAACATACCGAAGACAAGCTTATCAGCACGGTTAGAGGACAGGGCTATCGATTCGAAATAGAAGCGAAATGATATGAAAAGATTGTATAAGACCCAATTTAGACGACGTATCTTTACCGCTGCAGCTTCCATTCTTTTTGCTATGGTACTTAGCAGTACTTGGTTTTATTACAACACCCAAAAGCACCAACTATTTGAAGACTACTCTAAAAACACGCTCCGGGAATTACCCTCAATTATCAACGAACTCCTCTCCTCTGGTGAAATCCCACCACTCTCCGAATGGAATCGCTTTTATGCCAAAGAGTCACCAAACACCAGCATCATCTTATGTGATCACAAAAATCAGCAAGTTTGGACTTCAATCGACGTTGAGCGAAGAACGAAGCAACTGGCAAAGTTAGGGATTTCTCGCCCTGAAATAGACAACCTGTGTACTGATCTCGACTTTCCAATGGATACCATTCGTTTAGTCGAGAAACCAAGTGGAGCCGCGTTTATCGTCCACACAATGCTGTGGAAGGGTTTTAAAGAGCAAGAAGATGGCAAGGTCATTTTAACTCAAAAAGTTGAGCATAAAATGGAGCCAATGAGACAACTAAAGTACACAACAGTAGGTATCTTAGTAATCGCCTTAGCACTGATCAGCGCTCTACTCTTAGTTTTCTATCGCATCAGTTTTGCACCATTCTCTCGCTTAGAAAAAGAGCTGCATGACATAAAACAGGGCAAGCAAGCTCAACTAGCAGAACACTACCCAGAAGATTTGCACAATGTGACCAGTGCATTGAACGAATTGCTCTTCCAACAAAAAGAAAGCCAAGAACGCTATAAGCGTTCACTTAACGATCTCGCTCATAGTTTAAAAACACGAGTGACAGTATCCCAAGCTCTTCTTGAAGATAAGTCTCCCACCAAGAACCTGCAGATCAATCAACAACTGCTAGAAATGGATAGCCTCATTCAAGCTCAACTCAAGCGAGCATCACTAGGGGTGAAAGGCATCACGACCAAGACCACCTTACTAAAACCCGTGTTAGAAAGCTTAATTAGTATGTTTTCTAAGATTTATTTAGATAAAAATATCAATGTCACTAGCCACTTTCCAGAAAATCAAACCCTACCACTCAATGAAAGTGACTTGATGGAGGTATTCGGCAATATCCTTGAAAACACGTTCCGATTTGCATCTAAACAAATCATCATCCGTGTCACTACACGTGAATCTGAGCTATTAATCGAAATAGTGAATGATGGACCAAAAATTGAGGATGAGATTAGACAAAACTTATTCCAACGAGGAGTGAGAGCAGATCAACAACATCCGGGAACTGGCTTAGGTTTAGCATTATGTGATGAGATTATTCACAGTTATAAAGGTGCCATTTGGTTTGATACTCCAGAAGACCCATCCATGGGCGTCTCACTAAAGGTTTTATTGCCAGCAACTAGAAACTAGAAACTAGAAACTAGAAAAATTATTAAGAAGATATGAGTGTGAAAAAGCTAATACTTAACTTCTCTATGATTGAATGTCCGCTCGGCGATTTTCATGACGCCCAACCGCCGTATCATTGGTTTTTATCGGGGTCCCTTCGCCTTGAGAGTCTACATTCCACGACGAAGCCTTAATCCCATTTACCTGTAGGTAATTCATAACCACTTGAGAGCGGCGTAAACCTAGCTTAAAGTTATATTCATGGCTTCCTTTTGAATCTGTATGACCTGTGATGGAAAGGTCAGGATCTTGTTCAAGTCTCGCAGCCAATTGAAGCAATAAATAACGAGACTGTTTGTTTAGCTCGCCCTCATCAAAGTCAAACAATACACGGGCAATCACTTTATTATTTAGGTTTTTACCTTCCAATACAGCACGACTTAATAAAAATTGTGCGCAGTTAGCGTTACCAGATACTTGTGTCAGTTTGTCTTCAATAAACGAATCAATCGCTTGAGGAAAGTTGCGACTAGTCACTACCATAAAAGCGCCTTGGTGGTGCATCACCTTCATACTTTGGCCAAGAGTCACCGCTTCTTCAAACTCAGAGTTATCTATATGACAATATTGGTAAATCAATTCGTTCGTTCCTAGCTTTACTGGTGCCGCCAAGGTAGTAAATGACAAGGTGCATAGGGATACTGCAAAGATAAACGCTTTCATTTTTAATCTCTTAAACTTCTTTAGTGGGTATGAATTATCATTGGTACTAGAGGACTATCACTTCATTTCGTGATTCGCGTGAGCTATTGAGCTATTGAGCTATTGAGCTATTGAGCTAAGTGTCCGACTTCTTCTGTAATTAAGCCTAAAATTTTGTTGAGAATATCGTCCTTATTCTCAGCCTTATAAACGTTATCTCGCCCCACGCAGTTTCTCAGCCCCACGTTCTGATTCAGTTCATAATCAAAGCCAATCACTGCCATTCGAGCATTCATCGGCTCACCTTTAGGGGTTTTCATCCCTTGGCTCACTCCACCAACAACCGAAATATTATCTCCCTTATTATCAGCGGTCACCGCGCCACCATTTACCATATTAAGGATATTGGAACACATCCCTTTATCGACTAGTTTCTTAGTCTGCCCGGCATAATGGTTCCAGTCTTCCCCGTCCGATAAAATGATGATCAACTGTTTTTGGTTCTTTGCCAACTTTGTCACAATCTGCCCCGCACGGATAATACCTTGCAGTGATGCAGTACCACCGCCCGCTTTAAATTGACGCATTTGACTGGTAAATGATGAGAACTTTGTAGTGAAGTAAATATCATAGAAAGAGGCATCTTCATTGGCGTTAGGAATTCGCCCCGCTTTCCCTTTCACAACAAATTGCTGATCAATTGTTTTGTTGAAATTCACTTTATCTTCTTTATCTATATCCCCCATGCTGGAAATGATTCGCTGATCACGCACCACAGGTTTTCCATCTTCATCTTTATTGGTGGTCCGGCGGTTATAACCGGTAAGTGCAACTCGGTGTGGGTGCTCAGGATAAAGCTCGTTATAAGCACCAAGTTCATTAGTCACATCTTGAATGATGTCTTTCAAATCTCGAAGTTTCGAGTGTCGCCCACCACTCCACTTATCATTCATTGACTCTGAAAAATCGACAACAAAAGTAATGTCGATCGGCTGGCTCTGATAACGTCTTGCTTTCGAAGAACCCGTAGTATGAAAGCTCTCACCAAAACCTGAGATGACATCCGTCCCAGGAAACCAAGATTGGTGCAGGGTTCTGCCTGCCACTCTATACTCAAAGTAGCGAGCTTCTCCTCTTTCCGTCGCAGCAATACATTCCGGCATATCATCACAAGCCAGTTTCTGCACCTTGATGTCTGTTACTGAAACCGTGTCATATAAATAATGCTGAATGTACCGTTCTGCCAATTGGTGATCTTGTTCATCTTTCGCTGACACAGCGAGAACGGCGGCTTCTGAAGCTTCTTCTAGGCGAGCTTTTGTTTGTAGAGCTCTAGCCCCATCAGAGCCGAGTATAAATACTCCAAACAAAGCGGGAATCATGATGGCAAATAACATGGCAGCATGACCAGATTGCTTACGCATTGCATATTTCATAATTTCTCCTTCATACTATCGACCAATCACTACAGAGTCAGACATCACATGAGTAAACTCTCGCCCCAAAATATTGCCAACCCAATTATCGGTTTGGTAGCAAACCGTAACGCGGTATAACGGCAACTCTCGACCACGGTTACTGACCACTGTCATCGACTCTAAGTCTTCGATAGTTTGCTGAAGATGACATTCAATTGTTCCTCGCTTTTCACGCACGGCAGGGCTGGCGACACCGACTTGCTTAAAGCTCAACTCTTCAACCAATAGCCCATATTTATTTGGGTTAAAACGCCCAAACGTTCTCTGCAAAGAATGCTGTGCAATAGTGTCGATATCATCGACTTCTCTTACTGTAAGCTGATAGTCAGCCTCATAGAGTTGGGTTCGCTCTTTAATAACATTCACTAAAGAGTAAGAGAGACGGTCGAGCTTACCTTTTACAGAGAGCTTGATGATTACGTCGCCACTGAACGCGATAAGCACACTGAAAAACACAGCAACTATCGCAAGTTCAATACTGAATGAGCCACGTTGTTTATATTTCAAACTTAGACCTTTCATACTCTTGCACCACAATCATTTCTCGAACCATTAAGTTATTGGCTGTAAAGAAATAGCTAAAAACTGGCGTAAAACGATAGTCAATACGATAAATCGCTAGGGCTGAGTGTTGAGCATCGCCGCATTCCTTTACTTTTTGATCCCCCGAAATCACACACTGATCGGTAATATTGGCTAGACCTTCAAGGGTCTCAGCGTAATGAATGGTGACCTGAAATTTGTCTCCGTCAGCCACTAGGTTCCAAATACTGCGTTCGCGATGTAACACCTCTTGAACCGTATCAAGATAGTGACCCGTCCCTTTTTTCGCTGTGCGTGCTACTTCAGATATCGCCAAGTCGTTAATGCCTGAAATATACGAGATATAACTCATCTCAACCCACGCCATACACATCAACCAAAAAGCAAAAAAACCTATCGCGAATTCAATACTGGCAACGCCTCGCTGCTTAGATTTCATCAGCAAGCCCTGAAATGGTCACCCCACTCAATGTTAATACTTGATTCTCTGCGGTATAGGGGGAATGATGGCGTAATGCGTGATAAATCTTTTGAATTTGGTGTTTGCTGTAATGTTCACTCATGACACTTTCAACAAAATGATACTGACCCAACTTCGCCATACTCAATGTTAGGTTAGCCATCATCTGCTCATTCATTTGCCCACGTTTATACAAGGGTAACAAGCGCTCCATAGCCGACTGATAATCGTCTTGCGCAATGTCGAGAACTGCAAGGTTATTACTGACCGATACCGAATCATAAAAATGCTCCCTTGCCCGCTCGAAGTAACGCTTAGCTAAGTCAAATTGATAGTTATAACCGTAAAATGTCCCGAGTAAATTTTCAGCTTCTGCCTGTTTTGAGTCTTGCTCTAACACCAGTTTCGCGCTGCTGATTGCTGCTGAGTATTGCCCTAACTCACCATAAGCTTTGGCTTGTAACAGCAAACTGCGAACACTTGGATCACGTTGCTGAGTCACAGGAGAAAGATAAAACAGCGCGGATTCGGCATCTCCCAGAGCCAAATAAGCGCTGGAAAGTTTCTCTCTTACCTCAATGGAGTCATGCTGCTGAAGTTGATTTTTATACAGCTGAGTTAATTGAACATGGTTATTGGTTTGCTGGTAAATCGTTTCTTTCGACTCGTCTTGCTGCCAAGCCGTTTGAGTTGAACTGCAAGCCGCTAATATAGATACCAACAAAGCCGTGATTATTTTCTTAAACATTAAGCATCATCCTCATTACCCCAGGAGCGGCAATTACGAATACAATAGGGATCAAGATGAACACGATCAGTGGGATCGACATCTTGGCGGCTAACTTCCCTATTTCTTCTTCCAGTTCTAACATTTGAACTTCTCGGATATCACCCGATAACGTGGTCAACACGCTATAAATTGATGAACCATGCTGAATGCTCTGAGTTAGTGTCATCACAAAACTACGCACTTCAGGCGAAGGCACCTTGCGATACAATTCTTCTAACGCATTTTCCATACCGACTAAACGAGCACGATTATTGGTGTGCTCTAATAAGTCTGAAAGCTCACTATCAAAGCTTCTCATTTCGATAGAGAGATACTTCATCGACGCTTCTATCGTCATACCTGTTTGCACACAAATCGCCATGAGGTCGATGAGATACGGCATCTGACGTGAAATACGCTGTTGTCTGCTCTTTGCCATCGAATCTAAAACAAAGTCAGGCAAAATAATCACAACCATTGCCCAAGTAGCTCCAACCGCAATCCAATGACTTGTTGAAACGCCCATGAACCAGAAGAGCGCCGCAATGACTATTTGACCAATCAATAACGCGCCATATTTCACGGGCATAAACCACTTAGCCCAGCGAGCATCACTCAAACCGGCATTAGCAAAACGTTTTTCCATGTCACTTTGAGTCGTGACAAACACATTAGACATGGGCTGCAACCAGCGACTCATCGTTTTATCCGATTGAGCGGTTCGTTCCGAAACACGATGAGTTTTCGTTAAATCAGTAATGCGTCGCTTTTGTTGCACCAGCATGACCAACCAATACACCAACACCAACATTCCAAACGCGATGCCAGCCCAAGAAAAAAACACGCCTACTTGAGGTATTGTCATTTCACTTGTCATTACTTCACCTTTTTCATTAACGCCCAGATGATCAACATGCCGATACTTTCACTGATGATCAGATAGTAGAGAATCGGTCGACCTTCAGGGTGGTACATGACAAATTCAAAATTTTCTCGGCTTAAAAACTGTAAAATAAACAAAAAGAAAAACGGGGTTGCCCCTACAATTTTTGCTGAGATTCGAGCTTCAGATGTCAGTGCGAATTTTTTTCTTTCCACTGCTCTTGCTTCAAACATTTGTCGATTCAATCGCGACATCACTTCTTGAAGCTGACCACCGCGTTGCATGTTTGCCCGTAAAGTAATCACAAAAAAATGAAACGACGGATAAGGAAATCGGCGACAAGATTTACGAAAAACATCATCAATCGGCTCCCCAACATTAAGGCGCTCGCTCATCAATTTGAATTCTCTGCCGACTTCGCCTTCTAGTTTGCTTCCGACATAACCAATGCCACGTCCGATACTCTCACCAGCACTAAGTGAACTGGCGAGCATGTTCAGTGCATCAGGGAAGGTTTCTTCGAAGCGTTTTCTTTCTCGTTTCTGTAGATAGGCATAACCCAAAAACCAAGCCGCTATAAGAGCTAATGGCAACACTTCAAACCAAGGAAAGCGAAATGTGGTTTGGTTAACCATGGCAGATGCACACAATATCAATGCAGAAAAGGTCCCAACTTTAACGACAGATCGATCCCCTAGTTGACGTTGTAAGTTATCCCAACGCAGTAACATTCTTTGCTTCAAGTTTCGATCGGACAAACTGGAAAAATTTATCGCTTGCTGCGTAAAGTTCAGCCCTTTTGAAGCGTTATCTTTCTCGTGTTGCGATAAATACTCATCAATGGAAATAGATTGGTTAGATTTAAATGCCACAATCAGTAATATTGCTCCGCCAAAAATAATCAGCCAATACATGCTTATCCCCTAGCTAGAGTGATGGACTCAATCACTTGGCTCAACTGTTGTTCTACGCCAAAGAACCGAGCTTTTTCATACAACGCCGAGCGAGCCATAACCCCAGACGTCACATAACGACCTCGAATTCGCCCATCAGGACTATGCGGGGAAGCTTGAAATGAAAACAACTCTTCCAAGACGACATTCGTCCCTTCTATTCCCACAACTTCGGTAATGTTCATTATTTTTCGGGAACCATCATGTAAACGGCTAACCTGAACCACTAGATCAACAGCGCTAACAATCGAGCGGCGAATCGCTTCTAAAGGCAAATTATTGGTCGCCATCATCACCATAGATTCAACCCGAGATAATGCATCTCTGGGCGTGTTTGCGTGCAATGTCGACATCGAACCATCATGCCCAGTATTCATGGCTTGCAGCATTTCAAACGCTTCTCCACCACGACATTCACCAACAATAATTCGGTCTGGTCGCATTCGTAGTGAGTTAATCACCAAATCACGAGCAGTAATGGCACCGGTGCCTTCTATTCCTTCATTACGCGTTTCCATTCTTACAACATGTGTCTGCTGTAATCTCAGCTCTGCGGTATCTTCAATAGTGACCGTTCGCTCACCTTCAGAGATATGTTGGGACAACGCATTCAACAAGGTAGTTTTACCAGAGCCAGTACCACCTGAAACCAAGATATTTAAACGACATCGCGCCGCTAACTGCAGCAATCCAGCCATTTCATTGGTCAATGACCCAAACTCCACCAACTCTTTAAATCCAATACTCTGCTTTTGAAATTTACGAATTGAAATCGATGTGCCTTCCAGGGTGATTGGAGGAATCACAATATTGACGCGACTGCCATCTTCTAACCGAGCATCACAAGTCGGTGAAGACTCATCAACACGGCGACCAACACGGCTCGCGATACGTTTAGCAATATCAAGTAACTGTTTTTCATCAATGAATCGGATTGGTGCTTTTTCTACAAGACCATGGCGCTCAATATAAACTTGTTGAGGACCGTTAATCATAATGTCGGTGATCGACTCATCGTCCATCAAGACTTGTAAAGGTCCGAGCCCAACCAGCTCATGCACCATGCTGGTTACATATTCGGACTTAGCAAGAGATGAAACCGGCAGTTGCTCTCGGTTAACCAGCATATCCACAGCACTCGCAAGTTGGGCTTCAAGCTCATGGCGCGGCAAGCTTTCAATCACACCGGCATCAAGTGCATCAAATATTTGTTGGCGAAGCTGTAAATAAACACGCTGTGAATGTTCCATTTCAACCCCTTACTTTTTAAACCAGTGAGACAGAGAAAAACGCTTTTTAGATTCGATTTTTTCACCCACTAATAAAGCGACTAGCGTCTGTAAACCAAGCCTCATTTCAGACCGAGATTCACTCAGAAGCTCACCTTGCAGTAGGTATTGATTGGCTTTGAAATCAAACACCAATTGCGCATCGGCTTTACGCCCAAAGTGCTTCACCACATCAGCTTCACTGATTGAAGCAGCATTATGGGGACGAGAACGATTCATCAATGTGAACACCACTAGCGACGGGTGCTTCATTTCAATTTCAGAACGAATGCGATTGAGCTCTCTTAAAGAAGAAACCGTGGCGTCAAATACCAAGACTAATGCATCTAGCTTTTCGACAGCCTGTCTAAATTCTTCATTGGTCGTCGCTGTATGAGAATAATCTTCAACAACAAATACATGGTTTTGAATCATCTGCTGTTTAAGCGATTGGGTGTATTGATATAAGTCGTCACGCCCGAATTCATCTGACTCCACCGCGAGTAAAGATAAGTTCTTTTCAATGTGCTGAACCATACTTGAAGCAATATCGTTATCGACGCCTGCAGCAAAAGTGCCTTTTAGGACGCTGCGTTTAGTGAATTTTTTTAGCCCTAACATGACGTCAATATTGCTGCCTGTGTAGGTGTAATCCACCAGCAAAGTACTGGCATTTTGATGCTTGGCTAAACGACGAGAAATTTCACAAGCGACTAATGATGTGCCAACTCCCCCTTTTACTCCCATCACCGCTATTTGTTTGGCTTTTCTATTACGAGCCACACCTTGGTTTTCAATATGGTTACGAGATACGTTTTGATAGAAGTCGATGACTTCCGTTTCACTTGCCGGCCAAAACAAGTAATAAAATCCCAGTTTTCTAAGTGCGCGAATGATCGAAATCGTATCTTCACTGCCAATGATGACGACTGAAACATGAGGAGGCAGCATGTGACTAAGCATTTGCGCTTCCGACACCACATCTTGGCTTTGGTTTAACTCGACAAAAACCACATCAGACTCTAAATCTTGGTCCAACTTTGCGTAGTAAGCTTCTTGATTTTCAAATGTAATGGGTTCAATAAAACCTTCAAATCGAAACGCTTTTTGGATTAAGTCGCGGCATGATTGAGTTTGAAAAAACAAAGCACAACGACTCTGCTTTTCAGATTTTTTTGGTTCCGCACTGCTGAGTGTATTCACTAAATCAAACATTTCAGACTCTCTAATAAACTGTAATTAGATTGCTTTGTGCGGATTAACCATTGACTGCCAACGACTCGTATCCACATTGCACCCTATGCTTCCATACCCGTATTCACCCACTTGTTCCTGGTGGCAGACCTCTAACTTGGTTCGTAATATTGTCACGGACACTTCAAGGTCAAACCGTGACTGAGAAGCTAACTCACTTTTATCTTGTCGACTTGGCTCCACACCTCTTTCAGTCAGCTTAGTCACCACCATTTGAGATAGCACTTGGCCTTGTTCACCTTTACTTTTTATATTCCAACGTGATTTTTTTGTCCCTTCAGAGTGCTTGTTAATAAAGGTATCCACTCTGCTAGTAGCTGTACTGACTTCATCTGTGCGTAACCTAAGCTGATAAGTCACTGGCACTATCTCTATCTGAGTACCACGAGATTCAGAGATATGGTCTACACACCCTGAAAGAATGAAGGTAACCAAACCGGCCATCGCTATTGATTTCATTGACTGAATCCTCCAGCAGATAACACTTCATCCGCCCATTTTTCTTGTGATGTTTCGAACTCACTGTCTAATGCAAAAAAACGCTTAAGAGTGCTGGTCTTTTTCATCGTGGGCAGCTGTATCTGCTCTGCTTTTACTGGCTGAACTAAGTTAACTGTCGCAACAATGACTAATTCTGTTTTACTTCGTTCGGTTCCTGTATGACGAAACAGCGCCCCTAAGATTGGAATGTCTCCTACAAAAGGAATTCTCGTCAGTGATTCTTTTTCTTCACTATTGAGCAATCCACCCAGAACAAAACTTTGCCCGTCACCCAATTCAACGGTGGTTTGGGCTCGTCGTGTTTTCAGCGCGGGTAAATCAAAATTGTCACTGCTGTATGAGCCATCTAATGAGCTGACTTCAGGCGTCAGCGCCAGTTTAATTTTGTCGTCTCTAAGAACCTTTGCCAGCAACGCCAAGCGAACACCAAACTCTTTGTATTCGACATTGGTTGAACCATCAACCACCGTCACTACGGGCAGCTCTCCACCCACAAGAAAGCTCGCTTTCTCACCTGAAATCACGGATAAGTTTGGCTCCGCCAGCACCTGACCGACACTGTCAGCCCCTAATGCAGATATCACAGATACGATGTCGCTAGCACTAAAATGAGTCAGCTGATCAACAAAAATACCGGCACTACCATTGCTGCCCATTTGAATGCCGAAATCTTGCATAAAAGAATGGGAGACCTCAGCTATCGTCAATTTCACGTTTACTTGTTTGGTTTCAGAAGTCTCCATGTTGTTCACTACACCGGGATAATCCAACTGAGTCATGAAACCAACGTCTATATCGTCATTTTCTTCATCACTCATGTCAAAAACCGTTGAGTTCGCCGTTTTCCCTAAAAGCTCACCCACCAATTGGTAAATATTGTCTTTCTCTTGCTCAGTCGCGACGACACCACTCAGCACAATGTTGTCGCCAATTCCAGCCACCGATACTTGAGCATTGGGGAATTGCACATTAATTTGTTGCTCAATAAGCCGATAACTTTTATTGACCACCAGTAAGCGATTAAGCAACTCTCGACCTTTATCATCAAATGCAATAAATGAGGCAGAACCAATGTTCTTACCGAACACCACCACTTTATTTGAGTCGATCATCTGATAATCTGCGACGTTTTTCCCTGAGATGAATACCGACGCAACTTCTCCTTTGATCAAGAAGGTTTTTGCTTCTCCTTGAGTTAGGTTAGTTGTTCCTTGAGCCCAAACCCCAACCGGCAATAGCAGTATCAATAACAAGCTAAATATGGTTAATTTCATCATCAATGTCCTACTCAAAACGATATTCACGAATACCATCCGCACTGCCACTGGTTGGAATAATGTCTGAAGAGTCGGCTTCCAAATCATCAGAAAACTCTTCCCCCAGTGATTTATGCACGGCAATTTCAGCAATGCGTTGTGCCACTGTCAATTGTGCTAATTGCTGGTTCGTTACCTGCAAAATCAACGTGACTTGGGTTCCTCTTTCCAGCGTTAATGTACTCACGGCTTTTTCAGAAGAGACCATATCCAAAACTTCAACCTGAGCTAATAGAGGCATCATGGTGAGGTGTTGGATGTCCGAAACCGTATCTTCACTTGATAAGTTTTGCTCTGGTGCTGAAAGTACCGATATATCAACGAGATCCCCAACTGCAATAGTGCCGCCAAGCACATCTTTACCAGGGACCGTAACGTTATAAGGCACGTAACCTGGGTCAATCACCGCTTGTAAATACTGGCTTTCACCCGGAGAGGTCAACATACTGTGATCCACCAACTCACCAGCTTCGATATCTAGAAGGACAAACTCTGGAGTACGCCAATCAAATTCAGTATTTTGATCGATACCTAATAGTGCAGCCCGATCTTCAGATAAATACTCAATAGTAAGATCACTGCGCGTTAACTGCTGCCCTTTCAAAACAGGCTGAGTCAGTCGCCAAACCTTGAAAGTCACCGTACGTTCAGAGGGGTTAGGCAAAGAAGGCTGCACTTCACCTGGAGCATTCACGACTCCATAAAGCCCAATAGATATAGCGACGAACGCTAAGCCAAGAATGATTTTAGAATTCATTGATTAACCTATAACGATGCAGCTATACCTAGTAAGCTTCCTAAACAAATTGGCACCCCATAAGGCACCCCTCTATTTGTCCACTCAAGGTTATTTGTCATTCGACTTAATACACACTGAGCAATAGCTAGGAGTCCACCTGCAAAAATAATCACATTTACCACCAGCAACATCATCTCTGGCGATACCATTAAACTGAATGCCGCAAATAACTTACTGTCACCAGCAGCCAATATGTTGAATTGGAACAAAACTGCGCCCAACGCTAACACGACAACGGGTAACGTTAACTGCTCAAGTCGCCCAGTATCTAAAACAAAAAAAACACCTAATAGAGCAACGATGAACACCACTCCATTGGGTATTTTTCTGTATCGAATATCTTGGTAGCTGACAATTAAGGCCATGGTGGCTATAGGTAATAGCCACCATAGTTTGTACTGCATGGTCTAACCTTGTGTGTTCACAGAGTTTGCTGAGTCGATATTGCCCGAGATGGTATCTATCGCGCCGGATAGTGCATCACGTAAAGTTCCATTGAATACAGCAAGCACAATCGCAGACATGCACACACCAAGAATTGCGTATTCGATAGCGGTTACACCACGTTGGTCATTTTTAAATTCAACAGCAAACATTTGAGCTTTAACAAATAGTTGAGTAATCATTACTTTCTCCAAAAAGATAAATAGGTTGTTTTGTCTTCGGGAAAGAGAATATTCATTGCGCTATTTTTGAGCAATAAAAGAGTGACCAACTTCACGTTGCTTTCCCGTTTACTGCCGTTCTATTCAGTTTGAGTTCAGTTTGAGATGGTTATTGACCCAGGAGACAAGAAAAGTTTTTTACGTGTTAGAGCATTTGGCGCTATGCGTCGCAAAAACATTGCGGTATGTTCAAGGAATACACTGATGGCAGACATAAGGTCTGCCTTAATGACACGTAACAAGCAATCACAATGAATTAGGTAAAATTAGTAATGCAGTTCTCTAAGTTTGGCGAAAAGTTTAATCGATACTCTGGAATCACTCGTTTAATGGATGATTTGAATGATGGCCTGCGCACTCCTGGCGCTATCATGCTCGGTGGTGGCAACCCAGCCGCTATCCCTACCATGCTCGATTACTTTAACCAAGCCAGTGCCGACATGCTCGCCAGTGGAGAACTCATCGCCGCCCTCGCCAACTACGATGGTCCGCAAGGTAAAGACAGCTTCATCAAATCGTTAGCGGCAATGCTGAAAGAGACCTATGGTTGGGACATCAGCGAGAAGAACATCAGCCTGACTAATGGCAGTCAAAGTGGCTTCTTCTACCTATTCAACCTGCTAGCAGGCCAACAGCCTGACGGCTCACACAAGAAGATCCTACTGCCGATCGCACCTGAATACATCGGCTACGGCGACGCGGGTATTAATGACGATATCTTTATCTCTTACCACCCAGAGATCGAGCTGCTAGAAAACCGCCAGTTCAAATATCACGTCGATTTTGAACAACTCAAGGTTGATGACTCAGTCGCGGCTATCTGTGCATCTCGTCCAACCAACCCAACGGGTAACGTACTGACCGACGAAGAAGTACGTAAATTGGATAAACTGGCGCGTGAAAACAACATCCCACTGCTGATCGACAATGCTTACGGCCTGCCGTTTCCAAATATCATCTTTGAAGATGTCGAACCGTTCTGGAATGAAAATACGATTCTGTGCATGAGCCTTTCTAAGCTTGGTTTGCCGGGTGTGCGTTGCGGTATCGTAATTGCGAGTGAAGAAGTAACACAAGCATTGACCAACATGAATGGCATCATCAGCTTAGCGCCAAACAGCGTCGGCCCTGCGATTGCCAATCACATGATTGAAAAAGGCGATTTACTACGCTTGAGCAGTGAGGTGATCAAACCTTTCTACAAAGAAAAATCGCTACGTGCAGTTGAACTGCTACAAGAGGCTATCGATGACCCACGCTTCCGCATTCACAAACCTGAAGGCGCTATCTTCTTATGGCTATGGTTTGATGAGTTGCCGATCACCACAATGGAATTGTACGACCGCCTTAAAGCTCGCGGCGTATTGATTGTTCCGGGTGAATACTTCTTTATCGGTCAAGAAGACGAGTGGGATCATGCTCACCAGTGCTTGCGTATGAACTACGTACAAGACGATGAAGCGATGCAGAAAGGTATTGCTATCATTGCTGAAGAAGTGAAAAAGGCTTACTCAGAGCAGTAATAAGAGCTTTTAGCTTACCGTAGGTCAAATACAAAAAGAGCACCTCATGAGGTGCTCTTTCACTTTTACTTCCCGATGATGTTTGTCACTTGAATACCCTAAATAATTGAGGGTTCAGCTAGGCGACTAGAAAATTCAGCCCTATGAGCATAGGGAACCTATGTGATTAGGGGGGATTTACGACGTCAACAACGCTGTAGCTTCAAGTATGACGGGTATTAGCCTTCTAGTAGACTATTACCATTAATAGCAATCTTACGTGGTTGCATCGCTTCTGGGATTTCGCGTTCTAGGTCGATGTGAAGAAGACCATTTTCCATGCTTGCGCCTACCACTTTTACGTAGTCAGCCAGTTGGAATTTACGCTCGAAATCGCGCTCTGCGATACCTTGGTATACGAAGGTTTTCTCTGCTTCAGCTTTACGCTCACCTTTCACAATTAGCATGTTCTCTTTCTGAGTCAGGTCTAATTGGTCATCAGCAAAACCAGCGACTGCCATAGTAATACGGTAGTTGTTCTCGTCTTTTTGCTCGATGTTGTATGGAGGGTAACCGCCAGAAGAGTTCTTCGATGTGTTCGCTTCCATCATGTTGAATAGACGATCGAAGCCGATTGCGTTGCGGTAAAGTGGAGTGAAATCTACAGTTCTCATAATGCTATCCTTTTAGTAAGCAATAGTCTTAGCTGCGAATTTTACTTAGATCGAACCTGTGTGTGATCCAGTAAACAGCTAAGAGATTCAATTCGCATTCCTCGGGTTTCACCTCTATTGGCGACAACGCTGGGACATGGCAATGAATCAATTTTTAAGTTGTGTGCTGCCAAAGCTATCCTCTATTGAGCGATACTTCGTTAGCGGTAATGAAGGTTCTGTTTCTTCTCTTTTGAGCAAGACAGTCATCCTCTTCATAAATAGATATGTGGTGCCACAAAGCGCTTTTCAAGCAGCTTGATTCAACTTTTAGTTAAGAAAAACCAAACGCTGTATAAATATTACTTAATTTTAATTAACCACCATTGGTCATATCCTAATCAGGTTGAATCCTTTTTTATCGCTTTTGGTGGCAATTCTGATGTCTTCTACGCATATTTCTTACGCACTCCACTCCTACGATGCCTTGGCGCACCTAGATATCCACATCGATAAGGTGGCTCTGGTAACGGAAGGCGGCGGCCAGCGCGGAATTTTCACAGCGGGCGTGTTGGATGCCTTTCTCGAACAAGGCTTTAATCCGTTTTCATTGATGATTGGCACATCAGCGGGTTCTCTTAACCTAGCATCCTATATATGCGGCCAACATCGCCATGCTTATCGCGTCATCACAGAAGCAACAGCCAGCCCTGAATTCTTTGATACCTATAAGTTCTTACTGCAAAAGAAAGGATTAGACCTAGATTGGTTACTTGAGCAAACCGAAACAAGCTTGCCGCTCAACTGGCAGTTAGGTCATGACAATATGAAAAGTTGTCAGGTGCTTGCCTGTGCGTCCCACGCGACTCGTCACGAGCCAGCCTATTTTGACTTAGACTCACACGCTTGGCAGGACGCTCTCAAAGCCTCATGTGCCGTTCCCTTTATCAGCCCAAAGGCAATTCAAGCAAATGATGAAGAGTGGCTTGATGGTGGCATTGCTGCTCCGATCCCAGCACAAGAAGCCTATAAGCGGGGTTATAAACATATTGTGGTGATTCGGACAGTACCTATCTCAACGTCTTTTGATCACCGCTGGATGTGCAAATACAGTAAGTTGTTAGGGAAAACAAAAGCTAAAGCGATGATTGAGCTGTTACTCAAACACGAAGCCCATTACCGCGCGACACAAGACTTTCTGAGTAACCCGCCAGAAGACGCCACTATCTATGAGATTCACCCAGACAAAGCGCTGCACTCTACATTGCTGGGAAGTCCACAGCATGCACTTGAACATGACTACGAAGTAGGACTTTTATCCGGAAAGTACTTCCTCGCAACGGCTGGTCGCCATATCGAACAGGCATAAAAAAGCACCGCCTGTGGGCAGTGCTTTATCATTTTGAGTTTCTTTATTACTAAAGAAATCTATACATCAAGGTTAGCAACCTTCAATGCGTTCTCTTCGATGAAGTTACGGCGAGGTTCAACTTGGTCACCCATTAGCGTCGTAAACAACAGATCAGCACCAACAGCATCTTCAATTGTTACTTGCATCATACGGCGAGTTTCAGGATCCATTGTGGTTTCCCAAAGTTGATCAGGGTTCATCTCACCTAGACCTTTGTATCGCTGTAGGCTTAGACCACGACGAGACTCTTTCACTAACCAGTTCAGAGCATCGACGAAGCTAGAAACTTCTTGAGTACGCTCACCACGCTTAATGTAAGCGCCTTCTTCAATCAAGCCATCAAGTGCTTCAGAAAGGTCCGCTAGCTTACCAAACTCTTTAGAGTTAATAAGATCGATGCTCAGAAGGTGCTCATGAGTCACACCATGAGTACGAACCACAATCTTAGGAACGCTTAAGCCTAGCTCTTCGTGTTTTTCAACTTCAAGGCTGTATTGGCTCGCACCTACTTCTTTCGCGTTTAGCTGCTCAACAAGCTGCTTACCCCAAGCTTCAACTGCCGCGTCATCGTGACACTGCTCAGCCGTTAGACGAGGAACGTAAATCAGTTCGTGAACCAATGCGCGTGGGTAACGGCGGCTCATACGATCAACAAGCTTGATGCCTGCATTGTATTGCTGAACAAGCTTCTCTAAACCTTCACCTGCAAATGCTGGCGCTTCAGGGTTTACGTGCAGTTCTGCATTGTCTAAAGCCAAAGATACTTGATACTGGTTCATCGCATCTTCATCTTTAATGTACTGCTCTTGCTTACCTTTCTTCACTTTGTAAAGTGGCGGTTGAGCAATGTAGATGTAACCACGTTCAATCAGCTCTGGCATTTGACGGTAGAAGAACGTCAGTAGAAGAGTACGGATGTGAGAACCATCGACATCGGCATCGGTCATGATGATGATGTTGTGGTAACGCAGTTTATCTGGGTTGTATTCGTCACGGCCAATACCACAACCAAGAGCTGTGATTAGCGTTGCGACTTCTTGAGAAGACAGCATTTTATCGAAACGTGCTTTCTCTACGTTAAGGATTTTACCTTTCAGCGGTAGGATTGCTTGGTTCTTACGGTTACGCCCCTGCTTAGCTGAACCGCCAGCAGAGTCTCCTTCCACAATATATAGTTCAGACAGTGCAGGATCTTTTTCCTGACAGTCAGCAAGCTTACCAGGAAGACCCGCTAAATCTAATGCGCCTTTACGACGAGTCATTTCACGAGCTTTACGCGCTGCATCACGAGCACGTGCTGCATCAATAATTTTAGAACAAACTGTTTTCGCTTCACCTGGGTTCTCAATAAGGAACTCAGACAGCTTCTCACCCATTGTAGATTCAACGGCAGACTTCACTTCTGAAGAAACCAGCTTATCTTTAGTTTGGCTTGAGAACTTAGGATCAGGCACTTTAACAGAAACAATTGCCGTCAGACCTTCACGAGCATCATCACCAGAGGTCGCAGTCTTCGCTTTCTTAGAGAAGCCTTCCTTGTCCATGAAGCTGTTCAGAGTACGCGTTAGCGCCGCACGGAAACCAGCTAAGTGAGCACCACCATCGCGTTGAGGGATGTTGTTGGTGAAACAGTAGATGTTTTCTTGGTAGCCATCATTCCACTGCATCGCAACTTCAACGGTAATACCGTCTTCGCGCTCAGAGTTAAAGTGGAAGATTTTTTGGATGATTGGCGTTTTGTTGGTATTAAGGTGTTCAACAAACGCTTGGATACCGCCTTCGTATTCGAAGTGATCCATTTTGTCTTCTTCGCGCTCGTCAATTAGCTTAATTGACACACCTGAGTTCAAGAATGATAGCTCGCGTAGACGCTTAGCTAAAATATCGTAATGGAACTCGATGTTAGTGAAGGTTTCTTCACTCGGCCAGAAACGAATCTCTGTACCTGTTTTATCCGTGTCACCGATAACCGCTAGTGGCGCTTGAGGCTCACCGTGGCTGTAGGTTTGAGTGTGGATTTTGCCACCGCGGTGGATAGTAAGAGTAACTTGCTTAGAAAGTGCGTTAACTACTGAAACACCAACACCGTGCAGACCACCAGATACCTTGTACGAGTTATCATCGAACTTACCACCAGCGTGAAGAACCGTCATGATTACTTCTGCTGCTGATACGTTTTCTTCTGGGTGCAATTCTGTTGGAATACCACGGCCGTCATCGCTTACAGACACAGAACTATCTTCATGGATAGTTACAATGATGTCATTACAGTGACCAGCTAGCGCTTCATCAATAGAGTTATCTACCACCTCAAAAACCATGTGGTGCAGACCGGTACCATCATCCGTGTCGCCAATGTACATTCCAGGACGCTTACGTACCGCATCCAGACCCTTCAGTACTTTAATACTCGATGAATCGTAATTATCTGACATAGTTACTCTCTGACTAATTATCCTTGCTCTATTTTGCCATGTTCCACATGAAACATCCTGCTATTTTCGTCATGCATATCTGCAATCTGATCAGCGGTAATAGAGCTTACAAAAACTTGAGCCTGGGTCGCCTTTAAACACTCAGCAAGACGTGCTCGGCGTTGGCTATCTAATTCGGAAGCGAAGTCATCTATCAAATAGATGCACTGCTTACCTGTCATTTGAGTGAGGTGTTGCCCTTGTGCTACTCGTAGCGCGCACACCATCAACTTCAATTGACCTCGTGACAAGACATCTTCCACTGGAGTGCCGTTCACTTTTATCTTCAGATCCGCTTTGTTTGGCCCACTAAAGGTGTAACCAAGCTGCTGATCCCTTTCAAAATTCTTTTCTAATATCTCGGCGTACGGAGTGTCTTTGTCCCAGCCACGATAGTAGTTAATCTTTATCTCAAACTCAGGAAGGAAGGTCGCACATATTTCTTCGGCGACTTCTTTGAGCTGATCAACGTAGGTGGCACGCCACTGACTGATGCTTTCTGCTAAACGGGCCAATTCTTGGTCCCAATAGCTCAGCTCTCGATAGTGCGTTGCCGTTTTCAATAAGGCGTTTCGCTGCTTATTGAGGCGCTTTACCCTGCCCCACGCATCATAAAAGCCCGACTCACTGTGGAAGACTCCCCAATCAATGAATGATCGGCGATGCTTAGGTCCATCGGTTAGTAAATCAAACCCTTCAGGGTGAATCAACTGCAAAGGTAATACTTGAGCTAACTGAGCCAACTTTTGCCCAGTTTGACCGCTTATTTTAACCTCTGTCGTGCCATCGCGCTGCTTATTAATGCCAATTGGCAGCTCAAATTGATCCGAGGTCATAAAACGGCCATGTACAAACAGCTCACTACACTCGTTTTGTATGATACGACCGGTAAGTGAACTCTTGAATGAGCGACCGTGTCCGAGCAGATACACCGCTTCAAGGACGCTGGTTTTGCCGCTTCCGTTAGCCCCTATAAGAAAGTTAAAGCCTGATGACGGTTGAATGTCACAGGCTTCAATATTTCTAAATTGCTTAACGATTAAGCGCGATAAAGGCATAACGTCTTCATATTAATCTTCAATCACGACTCGGTAGGTCAACATAGGGCAGCTTATAAGCGAATTGGCATAACAACGTACATCGCGCTGTCATCTTGTGCATTCTCAATAAGAGCACTCGCATTGGCGTCTGACATTGAGATGCGAACTTGTTCACAACGCAGTGTGTTCAGAACATCCAATACATAGCTTACGTTGAAGCCAATCTCTAATGCGTCACCGTCGAAGTTAACATCGAGTACTTCTTCCGCTTCTTCTTGCTCTGGGTTGTTCGCGGTAATACGCATCTCGCTATCCGCAAGGTTAACGCGAACACCACGGAATTTTTCGTTCGACAGAATCGCAGCTCGAGAAAATGCTGAACGTAATTCATCACAGCCAGCTTCAAGTGTCTTGGTGGTATTTTGCGGCATTACGCGGCGATAATCAGGGAAACGACCATCAACCAGCTTAGAAGTGAAGACATAGTTGTTCACTTCAGCTCGCACGTTAGAGTTACCAATTTGCAGTGTTACTGGCTGTTCAGGTGCATCCAATAGCTTCACTAGCTCTTGAACACCTTTACGAGGAACAATGATCTGCTTCTGAGCAAAATCCGCACCCAGTTGTGCTTGAGATACTGCCATACGGTGACCATCGGTCGCCACGCTGCGCAGGATAGAACCTTCAATCTCAAACAACATACCGTTGAGGTAGTAACGAACATCTTGGTTCGCCATTGAGAATTGTGTTTTCTCGATAAGACCGCGAAGTTCAGCTTGTGTCACTGACACTTCAACTTCACTGCTCCAGTCTTCAATATTTGGAAAATCTGCCGCAGGTAATGTTGCTAATGAGAAGCGGCTACGACCAGAGCGAACCTGAATACGATCACCATCCAATACCACAGTGATCACTGAGTTATCTGGCAATCCACGGCAGATATCTAGGAATTTACGTGAAGGTACGGTAATGCTGCCCGCTTCGAAATCACCTTCAAGCGTTACACGGCTGATCAGTTCAACTTCTAGATCCGTCGCTGTCATCGACAACACGTTATCTTCTACTTTAATCAGTAGGTTTCCTAGAATTGGAAGCGTTGGCCTGCCACCGAGTGCGCCAGATACTTGTTGTAATGGCTTAATCAGATGACTACGTTCAATGGTAAATTTCATATCTTGCTCTTACGGTCTAAATGGCACTGCGTAATAGTACGTGGCCAAGATTCTGCTTATTAAGGTTAAGAATACTGTGTATTAAGAAGAAAGGGTACGAATCAAGTTCGAATAATCTTCTTTAATGTCGTGGCTCTCTTCACGCAGCTGAGCAATCTTACGACAAGCATGCAGTACCGTCGTGTGGTCACGACCACCGAATGCATCGCCAATCTCAGGCAAGCTGTGGTTTGTTAGCTCTTTCGCCAGTGCCATCGCCAATTGACGTGGACGAGCAACAGAACGAGAACGACGCTTAGACAATAGATCAGCGACTTTGATTTTGTAGTACTCGGCTACTGTCTTTTGAATGTTATCAATAGTGACCAGTTTTTCTTGCAGTGCAAGCAGGTCACGCAGTGCTTCACGCACGAAGTCGATCGTGATCGGGCGGCCAGTGAAGTTTGCATTCGCAATTACACGGTTCAATGCGCCTTCCAGCTCACGAACATTAGAGCGTAGACGCTTCGCAATAAAGAACGCTACTTCATCCGCAAGGTGAATTTGGTGGTCTTCGGCTTTCTTCATTAAGATCGCAACACGCGTCTCAAGCTCTGGTGGCTCAATCGCGACCGTCAAACCCCAGCCGAAGCGAGATTTAAGACGATCCTCTACCCCGTTGATCTCTTTTGGATAACGGTCAGACGTTAGGATGATCTGCTGGTTGCCTTCAAGCAGCGCGTTAAAGGTATGGAAGAACTCTTCTTGAGAACGCTCTTTATTAGCAAAGAATTGGATGTCATCGATAAGCAATGCATCAACACTACGGTAGTAGCGCTTAAATTCTTCGATCGCGTTGTTTTGTAGGGCCTTTACCATATCCTGAACAAAACGCTCTGAGTGCATGTAAACCACTTTAGCATTCGGCTTATTATCAACAATGGCGTTACCCACCGCATGCAACAAGTGCGTTTTACCTAAACCAGTGCCGCCGTATAGGAACAACGGGTTGTAGGCTGTACCTGGGTTATCAGAAACCTGACGTGCCGCAGCCAAACCGAGTTGGTTCGACTTACCTTCAACAAAGTTATTGAACTTATGTTTTGGGTTCACGTTTGAGCGGTGATTCAAGTCAACCGCGACAGGCTCTTCATCACGCCAGATATTATGGACAGGCTTGCGAGCTTGTAATTGCGCAGGTGCTGATGACTCAGCGGCCACATCAGCTGCAGTACGAGTCTGAGTTGGTGCCGGTGTCGCAGGCTTTGGTGCAATCACACGCTTGCTTCCCACTTCAAAATGAAGATGTGGGATATCGTTACCGCAATATTCTTGCAGCAGACGGTTAATGCTATTTAGATACTTATCACGAACCCAATCGAGTACGAAACGGTTCGGTGCAAATAGAGTTAGAGTATTGTCATTGAGTTCCGCTTGTAACGGACGAACCCACATACTGAATTCTGTAGCTGGTAACTCTTCTTGAAGCTGTTGCAAACACTGCAACCAAAGCGAAGATGACACGGTGCCCTCACTCTATTTAAAGTAATATGAAATGACCGCTAATTTTACCTGTTGATAAGTCAGATCACCAGCAATTGATCACAGATCCAGTGAATAAGATCCAAGTTATTCACAATAAATTTGTAATTTATCGGTGGATCCACACATCTTGCCCCTAATTTACTCACACAATGATCCACTTATGCCCGGATCCTTGCTAGTTATCCCCAAATCGGGAATTCAATCTGGTTATGGTTAATAACATCTGGTTATTTATTCTAGTGAGCATTTTCCCAGTAACATCCAAACCCATAAATATAAGGAGTTACCAAATGAATAACTGGATTAAGGCTGCAATTGCGGCTATCGCACTCTCTGCTGCTACTGTTCAAGCTGCGACTGAAGTTAAAGTCGGCATGTCTGGTCGCTATTTCCCGTTTACGTTCGTTAAACAAGACCAATTACAGGGTTTTGAAGTGGATTTATGGGATGAGATCGGTAAGCGTAACGATTACAAGGTTGAATACGTAACGGCAAACTTCTCTGGTCTGTTTGGTCTTCTTGAAACGGGTCGCATCGATACCATTTCAAACCAAATTACAATGACGGATGCACGTAAAGCGAAATACCTATTCGCAGACCCATACGTAGTAGACGGCGCACAAATTACCGTTCGTAAAGGTAATGACAGCATTAAAGGTATCGAAGACCTTGATGGCAAGACGGTTGCGGTAAACTTAGGCTCAAACTTTGAACAACTGCTTCGCAGCTACGACAAAGATGGCAAGATCAATGTAAAAACCTACGATACGGGTATTGAACATGATGTGGCACTGGGTCGTGCGGATGCATTCGTAATGGATCGCCTTTCAGCACTAGAGCTTATCAAGAAGACTGGTCTACCATTACAACTGGCGGGTCAGCCATTCGAAACAATTGAAAACGCTTGGCCTTTCGTCGACAACGATAACGGCAAAAAACTGCAAGCAGAAGTAAATGAAGCATTAGCAGCAATGCGCGCAGATGGTACGCTAGAAAGTATCTCTCAGAAATGGTTTGGTGCGGACATTACTCAGAAGTAATTACTCACTTTCTCCATTCAAGGCCCACTGCTTTATACAGCGGTGGGCTTTTTGCTTTTGTGCACTGATTAAAAAACCTGATAGAACAGTACTTACATATAGAACAACACTGCCAATAAAAATACGAGATAGATTATGGGATTTGACTTTAATTACATGCTAGAGCTGTTGCCGATACTACTGAAGTATTTAGGCACCACGATGGAGATGGCGACTTGGGGCTTGTTCTTTGCTCTAATTCTGTCTCTGATACTGGCGAATATTCGTGTATTCAAAATCCCAGTACTCGACCAACTGAGCCAGCTGTACATTAGCTTCTTCCGAGGCACCCCACTGTTGGTGCAGCTGTTCCTCCTTTATTACGGCTTACCACAAGTCTTCCCGTGGATGGTTGGGTTGGATGCCTTCAGCGCCGCTGTGATTGGCTTAACCCTGCACTTTGCCGCGTATATGGCAGAAAGTATTCGTGCCGCGATTATCGGTATTGATCGCAGCCAGATGGAAGCCAGCCTTTCGGTCGGTATGACAACCAGCCAAGCGATGCGCCGAGTGATCTTGCCGCAAGCAACTCGCGTGGCACTGCCGTCATTGATGAACTACTTCATCGACATGATCAAATCGACTTCACTTGCTTTCACCTTAGGTGTCGCCGAAATCATGGCTAAAGCTCAGATGGAGGCTTCTTCAAGTTTCCGCTTCTTCGAGGCTTTCTTAGCGGTAGCGCTGATTTACTGGGGCGTGGTGGTTATCCTCACTCGCATTCAAATTTGGGCCGAAGTGAAACTGAATAAGGCGTATGTACGATGATCAAATTACAAAATATCCACAAGCAGTTTGGTGACACCGAAGTTTTGAAAGGGATCGACCTAGAAATCAAACAAGGTGAGATAATTGTCATCATAGGTTCAAGTGGTACGGGTAAGTCTACCCTACTGCGTAGTGTGAATTTTCTAGAGCAAGCCGATCAAGGTACAATTTCGATTGATGATATCAAGGTTGATACTCAGAAACACACTAAGGCAGAGGTGCTTGCACTGCGTCGTAAGACCGGTTTTGTGTTCCAAAACTATGCACTGTTTGCTCACCAAACCGCGAGACAGAATATTGCTGAAGGTTTAATTACCGTTCGTGGTTGGAAAAAGCAGCAAGCCCATGAAAAAGCACAACAAATACTTGATGATATTGGCTTAGGTGACAAAGGTGATAGCTACCCAGCCGCGCTCTCTGGTGGCCAGCAACAACGGGTGGGTATTGGCCGTGCAATGGCACTACAACCCGAGCTTTTACTGTTTGATGAGCCGACTTCAGCGCTAGATCCTGAGTGGGTTGGCGAAGTGCTTAACCTAATGAAAAAACTGGCAAATCAGCATCAAACCATGCTGGTGGTTACCCATGAAATGCAGTTCGCTAGAGAGGTCGCAGACCGAGTGATCTTCATGGCTGACGGCCATATTGTCGAGCAGGGATCTCCACAGGATATTTTTGGTAATCCACAGGATCCTAAATTAAAAAAATTCTTAAATAAGGTTGGGATCGACTAAGGATCCTTGTGATTTTAGTTATTCTACGTATAATCCCCCGACCGGAATTTTAGTTAACCCAATCATTGACACTTTTTGTGACAGTGATTACAATTCCGCCTCTTTGTTGAGAGGCGTCGGTTTTCCTTTCTTATATAAAGAAGAGAAAAAATGCCCACGCCGGGTTTAACAAAAACCTAAAACTACTGATCAGTAAGGTAATTACAATGAAACGCACTTTTCAACCTACAGTTCTAAAGCGTAAGCGTACTCACGGTTTCCGTGCTCGCATGGCTACTAAGAACGGTCGCGCAACAATCAATGCACGTCGTGCAAAAGGCCGTAAGCGTCTTTCTAAGTAATCTTTGATTATTTTGAATAAGCTAGCCTTCGGTCGGGAGTTACGCTTGTTAACTCCCGAACATTATCAAAATGTCTTCAAGCAAGCTCATCGAGCTGGCTCCCCTCATTTCACCATCATTGCCCGAAATAACTCTCTTTCAAATCCTCGCCTTGGATTAGCCGTTCCGAAAAAGCAGATTAAAACCGCCGTGGGTCGTAACCGATTCAAGCGTCTTACTCGTGAAAGCTTTCGTAACACTCAACACAAACTTCCTAACAAAGATTTTGTTGTAATCGCAAAGAAGAGCGCGCAAGATTTAAGCAATGAAGAAATGTTCAAGCTACTCGACAAATTATGGCTTCGCCTGTCTCGCCCTTCGCGTGGATAGCGCTAATACCCATCTATTTTTATAGATGGTTTATTAGTCCACTCATCGGCCCACGCTGCCGATTTACTCCAACCTGCTCTTTATATGCGATAGAAGCGTTGAAAGCTCACGGTTTTGTAAAAGGGTGTTGGTTATCAGGCAAACGTCTATTAAAATGCCATCCTTTGAACGAAGGGGGCTTTGACCCCGTTCCACCAGTCCAAAAACAAGACAGAGATAAATAACGATGGATTCTCAACGTAATATCCTGTTAATCGCATTGGCTTTGGTTTCTTTCCTACTGTTCCAACAATGGAACGTAGCTCAGAATCCAGCACCACAAGCGGTTGAGCAGGCACAATCTGGCAGCACCCTACCAGCGCCATCTTATGCAGATGATCTAGACCCGGCTCCTGGTCAAGTTGCTTCTTCTGCTAAAACTATCACAGTAACAACTGATGTACTGACTCTGTCAATTGATACGGTTGGTGGTGATGTCGTTAAAGCAAACCTAAACGATTACTCTGCTGAGTTCGATTCTGAAGATACGTTTGTTCTTCTTAAAAACGAACCAGGTCACCAATTTATCGCACAAAGCGGTCTAGTGGGTCCTCAAGGTATCGATTTAAGCAGCACAAACCGCCCAAGCTACACAGTTTCAGCAGACAGCTTCACGCTTGCTGATGGTCAGGATGAACTACGCATCCCGATGACTTACCAAGCGAACGGCCTTGATTACACGAAAACATTCATCCTTAAGCGTGGCAGCTACGCAATGGATGTTGAATACGATGTAGTCAACAACTCTGGTAACAACGCGACATTCGGCATGTACGCTCACCTACGTCAGAACGTAATGGATGACGGCGGTAGCCTAACAATGCCAACTTACCGTGGTGGTGCTTACTCTACGGAAGATACGCGTTACAAAAAATACAGCTTCGACGATATGCAAGATCGCAACCTGTCTCTTAACCTAGCAAACGGTCAAGGGTGGGCAGCGATGATTCAGCACTACTTTGCAAGTGCTTGGATTCCACGCGACGAAGCAGGCAGCAACCTTTACACTCGTGTAATAGGTAACCTTGGCGATATCGGTGTTCGTATGCCGAACAAGACCATTGCTACTGGCGACGAAGCAAGCTTCAAAGCAACGCTTTGGGTTGGTCCTAAACTTCAAGATCAAATGGCTGCTGTTGCACCGAACCTAGACCTAGTAGTTGACTACGGTTGGTTATGGTTCATTGCTAAACCACTTCATACTCTGCTTTCGTTCATTCAAGGCATCGTTGTGAACTGGGGTCTGGCAATCATCTGTCTAACTTTCATCGTTCGTGGTGCTATGTACCCACTAACGAAAGCTCAGTACACGTCTATGGCGAAAATGCGTATGCTTCAGCCTAAGCTGACTGCAATGCGTGAGCGTATTGGCGACGACCGTCAACGCATGAGCCAAGAAATGATGGAGCTTTACAAGAAAGAGAAAGTAAACCCACTAGGTGGCTGTTTACCTATCCTTCTGCAAATGCCTATCTTCATTTCGCTATACTGGGCACTAATGGAGTCTGTTGAACTGCGTCACTCACCGTTCTTCGGTTGGATTACTGACCTTTCAGCACAAGACCCATACTACATCTTGCCACTTCTGATGGGTGCTTCAATGTTCTTAATCCAGAAGATGAGCCCGACAACTGTAACGGATCCTATGCAGCAGAAGATCATGACCTTTATGCCGGTTATGTTCACATTCTTCTTCCTGTTCTTCCCTTCAGGTCTGGTTCTATACTGGCTAGTATCGAACATCGTAACTCTGATTCAGCAAACGCTTATCTACCGCGCGCTGGAAAAGAAAGGCTTACATTCTAAGTAAGTTCGATAATAGAAAGAGATAAAGAAAGGCGACCAAAAGGTCGCCTTTTTGTTTTTAGCTGATTACAATTCAGCTAATTGATTAATCGTGAGCGCCCCTTTTTGGCTTTCACATGCTAGCAGGCACAACTATGACTACAGATACGATTGTTGCTCAAGCGACTGCACCCGGCCGTGGCGGCGTCGGTATTATTCGCGTTTCAGGCCCACAAGCAGCCCAAGTTGCGCTTGAAGTTACCGGCAAAGTACTGAAACCACGTTACGCTGAGTACACCCCTTTTAAATCTCACGATGGTTTAGAGTTAGACCAAGGCATCGCGCTTTACTTTCCTAACCCGCACTCGTTTACCGGTGAAGACGTATTAGAGCTACAAGGCCACGGTGGTCCTGTGGTAATGGATATGCTCATCAAGCGTATCCTCGCGATTCCAGGGCTACGCGCAGCACGCCCAGGTGAGTTCTCGGAGCGTGCCTTCTTAAACGACAAAATGGATTTAACCCAAGCAGAAGCGATTGCTGACCTCATTGATGCCAGTTCAGAAGAAGCGGCGAAATCAGCTCTGCAATCGTTGCAAGGTGAGTTCTCAAAACGCATTAATACGCTGGTGGACTCTCTGATTCACTTACGCATCTATGTTGAAGCCGCTATCGACTTCCCAGAAGAAGAGATTGATTTCCTTGCTGACGGTAAAGTAAGTGCTGACTTACAAGCTATCATCGACAACCTCGAAGCGGTTCGCCAAGAAGCCAATCAAGGTGCCATCATGCGTGAAGGTATGAAGGTGGTGATTGCAGGTCGTCCTAATGCCGGTAAGTCGAGCTTACTGAATGCATTATCGGGTAAAGACTCCGCGATTGTGACTGATATTGCTGGTACCACCCGTGATGTACTGCGTGAACATATCCATATTGATGGTATGCCACTGCACATTATTGATACCGCAGGCCTGCGTGAAGCCTCGGATGAAGTCGAAAAAATCGGTATTGAACGCGCTTGGGAAGAAATTGCTCAAGCCGATCGCGTTTTATTTATGGTCGATGGCACCACTACTGACGCAACCGACCCGAAAGATATCTGGCCAGATTTCGTTGATCGTCTGCCGAATAACATCGGAATGACCGTGATTCGTAACAAAGCCGATCAAACTGGTGAAGATCTCGGGATTTGCCATGTTAATGATCCAACTCTGATTCGACTATCAGCAAAGACGGGACAAGGCGTTGATGCACTGCGTAATCATTTAAAAGATTGCATGGGCTTTGCTGGTGGCAATGAAGGTGGCTTCATGGCACGTCGTCGCCACTTAGATGCCCTAGAACGCGCATCTGAGCACCTAGATATTGGTCAGCAACAGCTCGAAGGCTATATGGCAGGTGAAATCTTGGCAGAGGAGCTACGTATAACGCAGCAACACCTCAACGAGATTACTGGTGAGTTCAGTTCCGATGACCTACTCGGCCGTATCTTCACCTCTTTCTGTATTGGTAAATAACCTTTAAAGGCCGGCTCATGCTGGCCTTTTTCTTTAGTAAGGACAGCTTAATGATCCACATTATTACAGGCAGCACCTTAGGTGGTGCAGAGTACGTTGGCGATCACCTTAATGATCTTCTTGAAGAGCAAGGCCACGAGATCACTCTTCATAATCAGCCTGAATTCGATGATATTCCCCAACAAGGCTTTTGGTTGCTGGTGACTTCAACTCATGGTGCGGGTGAATTTCCAGATAATATTAAGCCGTTTATCGACGCATTGACCCAGCAATCTCCAGATTTAAGCCAGGTTCGCTTTGCTGTCGTGGCGCTTGGTGATTCGAGTTACGATACCTTCTGTTTAGCGGGAAAATCAATCCACAGCCAGATGAAAGAGCTCGGTGCTCAGCCTATTTCTGACTGTTTTACCATCGATGTATTGGAAACTCCGGTACCAGAAGACGCAGCAGAAGCTTGGTTCAACGATCATAGCGACCAGTTTTAACCTCTCTCTTCTCTCAAAAAGCGGCTTATGCCGCTTTTTTTGTCTCTGAACATCGCGATTGTGAATAACTTTTTTTCAAAAACATCGAAAATTAGCGATCTATTTTCAATTTCTGCTGTGGATAAGATCATACATATACGGTGATTAACCTATAGTTATCCAAATAACAAGTTTTAGGCTAATTTCCTCCTGTGAATAAGTAGCCATTTTGATCCCAGCTAATCCTCATCCTGATCAAAGTTAGATCACATCATTTGATCCAAAAAAGATCCATGATCTCGTTGATCATTTTCGACTTATCCACAGATACCCTCGATCCTAATAATAGATCTAATAAAAGATCTCCTTAAAGATCTTATCTATATTAATTAAAAACAGCTTTTTCGAAAAATCCCAAAAACGTTTTCTCAGGCTATGAAAACAGGTAGAATATCGCTCCTTTTTATCAATCTAGAAAACGTTTGAATACCTGAGGTCGGTTCATGCTTTATCACGAAAAATTTGACGTCATCGTTGTTGGTGGTGGCCATGCAGGAACGGAAGCCGCACTCGCATCTGCACGTACTGGTCAAAGTACGTTATTACTTACTCATAATATCGATACACTAGGACAAATGTCTTGTAACCCAGCCATTGGCGGGATCGGTAAGGGCCACTTGGTAAAAGAGGTCGATGCAATGGGTGGATTAATGGCGCAAGCTATTGATCATGCAGGTATTCAGTTCAGAACATTGAACGCATCAAAAGGCCCTGCGGTTCGTGCTACTCGTGCACAAGCTGACCGCGCACTGTACAAAGCCTTTGTTCGTAACGTTCTTGAAAACACGCCAAACCTAACTTTGTTCCAACAGTCGGTTGATGACTTGATCGTTGAACAGGATCAAGTGGTGGGTGTGGTAACGCAGATGGGCCTTAAGTTCCGCGCAAGCGCTGTGGTTCTGACTGTGGGCACATTCCTAGGCGGCAAGATCCATATTGGCATGGAAAGTTCTTCAGGTGGCCGTGCTGGTGATCCACCATCGATCGCACTGGCTGACCGTCTTCGTGATCTTCCATTCCGAGTTGATCGCCTGAAAACAGGTACACCTCCTCGTATCGATGCACGTAGCGTTGATTTTTCTGAGCTTGAGGTTCAGCACGGCGATAACCCGACGCCTGTTTTCTCGTTCATGGGTAGCCGAGCTCAACAACCTCGTCAGATTCCATGTTACATCACGCATACCAATGAAAATACGCATGACGTAATTCGTGCCAACCTTGATCGCAGCCCTATGTACGCGGGTGTGATTGAAGGCATTGGCCCTCGTTACTGTCCTTCGATTGAAGACAAAGTAATGCGTTTTGCTGACAAGAACAGTCACCAAATTTTTATTGAGCCTGAAGGTCTAACGACTCACGAGCTATACCCTAATGGTATCTCTACCAGTCTGCCGTTTGATGTACAGGTTCAAATTGTTCGTTCGATGAAGGGCTTTGAAAATGCTCATATCGTTCGCCCTGGCTATGCGATTGAGTACGATTTCTTTGATCCTCGCGACCTTAAGCTGACTTACGAAACTAAGTTTATTAAAGGTCTATTCTTTGCCGGTCAAATCAACGGTACCACTGGCTATGAAGAAGCGGCTGCACAAGGCTTGATGGCCGGTCTGAATGCAAGTTTGTTTACTCAAGGCAAAGAAGGCTGGAGTCCACGTCGTGACCAAGCTTACATGGGCGTGCTTATTGACGACCTATCGACCATGGGTACCAAAGAACCTTACCGCATGTTTACATCTCGCGCGGAATACCGTTTGCTGCTTCGTGAAGACAACGCCGATATCCGCTTGACTGAAAAGTCGCGTGAACTTGGCCTTGTTGATGACGCTCGTTGGGCTCGTTTCAACGAGAAGATGGAAAACATGGAGAAGGAGCGTCAACGTCTGAAAGAGACTTGGATTAATCCAAAATCTGAAGATATTGATCAACTGAACCAAATTCTGAAAACACCAATGTCTCGTGAAGCGAGTGGTGAAGATCTTCTTCGTCGCCCTGAAATGACTTATTCACAGCTAACCGCATTGGATCGTTTTGGTCCTGCACTGGAAGATCAACAAGCGTCTGAGCAAGTTGAGATCCAAGTGAAGTACGATGGTTACATTCAGCGTCAACAAGACGAAATTGAAAAATCACTGCGTCATGAAAACACCAAACTGCCTGCTGATATCGATTACAGCAAGGTAAAAGGACTTTCTAACGAAGTGGTTCTTAAACTAACGACAGCTAAGCCTGACTCAATTGGTATTGCTTCGCGAATTTCAGGTATCACACCTGCAGCAATCTCAATTCTGTTGGTTTACTTGAAAAAACACGGCCTGTTGAAAAAAGGTGAGGAAGCATAATGAGCGCATTACGCGAAAAACTGGATCACCTTATTGGCCAGACTGAACTTGAAGTATCTGAAAAACAACGTGGCCAGTTGGTTGGCTACGTTGAGCTACTGAACAAGTGGAACAAAGCTTATAACCTAACGTCAGTTCGTGACCCGCAAGAAATGATGGTGAAACATATCCTAGATAGCATCATTGTTAGCACTCACTTACAAGGTAAGCGCTTTATCGATGTGGGCACGGGACCTGGTCTTCCTGGGATTCCGCTCTCAATCATGAATCCAGACTGCGAGTTTTACTTGCTAGACAGCCTAGGTAAGCGTATTCGTTTTATCAAACAGGTGATTCATGAGCTGGGTATCGACAACGTGGTACCGGTTCAAAGTCGCGTTGAAGAATTTCAACCAGAAGAAAAGTTTGATGCAGTGCTCAGTCGTGCATTTGCGTCAATGACAGACATGGTAGAGTGGTGTCACCATTTACCTAAAGAGCAATCCGGTGTATTTTTGGCTCTTAAGGGACAACATCCTAGAGACGAAATCGACCTGTTACCTGAATGGTGTTCAGTGACAGACATTAAAGCTTTGCAAGTGCCAGAGCTTGATGGAGAGCGTCATCTAGTTACTTTATCGCGTCAGGGATAATCAGCGAGGCCATAGTGGGTAGAATCGTAGCAATTGCCAACCAGAAGGGTGGCGTAGGAAAAACAACAACTTGCATTAATTTAGCAGCATCAATGGCGGCAACAAAACGCAAGATATTGGTTGTTGACCTCGATCCTCAAGGTAATGCCACTATGGCGAGCGGTGTCGACAAGTATCAAGTTGAAGCAACTGCTTACGATTTGTTGGTTGAAGACACCCCATTTGATGAGGTGGTTTGCCGGAGTACATCTGGTAATTATGACCTCATCGCCGCGAACGGCGACGTTACTGCGGCAGAAATCAAGCTGATGGAAGTGTTTGCTCGAGAAGTTCGTTTAAAAAACGCACTCGAATCCATTCGCAATAACTATGATTTCATCTTTATTGATTGCCCACCCTCATTAAACCTTCTTACAATCAACGCGATGGCTGCGGCCGACTCCGTATTGGTTCCTATGCAATGTGAATACTTTGCTTTGGAAGGTTTGACTGCATTGATGGATACCATCAGTAAGCTAGCGGCTGTTGTAAATGAGAACCTGAAGATCGAAGGTCTTCTGCGTACTATGTACGATCCTCGCAACCGCTTATCGAACGAAGTATCTGATCAACTCAAAAAACACTTTGGTAGCAAAGTCTACCGAACTGTGATCCCTAGAAATGTGCGTCTGGCAGAAGCCCCGAGTCACGGCAAGCCAGCAATGTACTACGACAAATATTCCGCAGGAGCTAAGGCTTATCTTGCTCTTGCAGGCGAAATGTTGCGTCGTGAAGAAGTCCCAGTATAGGTCCAACCAAAGGAATTCGCTCAATGTCTAAGCGTGGTTTAGGAAAAGGGCTAGATGCATTGCTTGCAACTAGCTCATTGGCTCGTGAAAAACAGCAAGTTGCTTCTCATAGTCAGGCGTTGTCGGCTGATGGTGAGCTTATCGAACTGGCTGTTGGTTGCTTGAAGCCTGGTGTGTATCAACCGCGTAAGGATATTGCGCCTGAAGCGCTAGAAGAACTGGCTGCATCAATTCAATCTCAAGGCATTATCCAACCGATCGTAGTTCGCCCATTGGCGCATGACCAGTTCGAGATTATTGCTGGTGAACGTCGTTGGAGAGCGGCTCGTCAAGCTGGCCTTAAACAAGTGCCATGCCTGATCAAGAGAGTTGAAGACAAGGCCGCTATCGCGATGGCATTGATTGAGAATATTCAGCGTGAAGACCTGAATGTTATCGAAGAAGCACAAGCGCTAGAGCGCCTACAGAACGAATTTGAGCTGACACACCAACAAGTCGCTGATGTTATCGGTAAATCGAGAGCAACGGTGAGTAACTTATTACGTCTAAATCAGCTCGAAAATGAAGTAAAAGGTTTAGTTTCCAATAAACAACTGGAAATGGGGCATGCTCGAGCACTGCTTGCGCTTGAAGGTGATACCCAGGTTGAAGCAGCAAACACTGCGGCAACCAAAAAAATGACCGTGCGTCAAACTGAGCAACTTGTCAAAAAGTGCTTAAAACCAGACGTTGAAGGTGAATCGAAGCCTGAAGACACAGAAGCTATCGAACTTTCACGAAGACTCACGGAAAAATTGCAAGCAAACGTTTCAGTTACTCGTTCTGTTAGCGGTAAGTCAAAAGTGACAATTACTCTTGATGAGCCTCACAAATTAGAGCAACTTATTGCTAAACTAGAGTACTAGATGAGATAATTGATTTAGGTCAATTATGTAATAAACAAGTAATTTCGTACAAAAGTTGTCGGTTTGTATGCAAAAATGTAAATGATTGCTGCGTTGTTATTGCAATCAATTTGGCTGAACGTATAATTTTCGCCAATTTCTCAGCACGCTTTTAAGCGAGTAGTAAAGAAGGCTTAAAAGAGGAACGAATACATGGTAGCGGCGTTAGCAAGACCAGGACGAGTGCTTGCAAAGCAAATGTTATTGATCGAGCTTAGCGCGGTTATATTAGTGGCGATAGGGTTAGGTTTAGCTGTTAATCCTGATTGGGGTTTTGCTGCATTAATCGGTGGCGGTATTTTTGTCATCGCAAATGCAGTTTTTTGTGTGTGTGCTTTCCTTTTTAGTGGAGCTCGCGCAACTAAGTTAGTTGCGGCGTCGTTCTATGCAGGCGAAGCGCTAAAAATCCTTATCACAGTTCTACTATTCTCTATTGTCTACATGTATATGCAGGTGGAATTAGTTCCCCTCAAACTGACCTATTTACTGGTTCTAGGTATTAATATCTTTGCGCCAGTGCTTTTCATTAACAATAAAAAATAGGATGAGTTATGGCTGCGCCAACAGCATCCGGATACATTGAGCACCACTTACAAAACCTTTCTTTAGCTAAGTTTGGTCTTGTAGAGGAGACAAGTTTCTGGAACGTACATATAGACAGTCTGTTTTTTTCGGTGTTGACAGGGATGTTATTCCTTTGGGTTTTTCGCTCAGTCGCAAAGAAAGCAACAGTAGGTGTACCTGGTAAGCTTCAGTGTTTTGTTGAAATGGTAGTGGAATTCGTTGGTGACAACGTTAAAGAAACTTTCCATGGCCGCAACCCTCTGATTGCCCCACTAGCACTGACTATATTCTGCTGGATTATCATTATGAACTTGATGGACTTAGTGCCTATCGATTTCTTACCATATCCTGCAGAGCATTGGCTAGGTATCCCTTACTTGAAAGTGGTTCCTACAGCTGATGTAAATATAACAATGGCAATGGCTTTAGGTGTTTTTGCTCTGATGATCTACTACAGCATCAAAGTGAAAGGTCTAGGCGGATTTGCTAAAGAATTGGCACTGCATCCATTTAATCACCCAATCATGATTCCATTTAACTTGGTACTTGAGGTAATTTCGTTATTAGCGAAGCCACTATCTCTAGGTATGCGTTTATTTGGTAATATGTTTGCGGGTGAGGTGGTGTTTATTCTTATCGCGGCAATGCTACCGTGGTACTTACAATGGGTAGGTGCACTACCTTGGGCTATCTTCCATATCTTGGTTATTTTGATTCAAGCGTTTGTTTTCATGATGTTGACAATCGTTTACTTATCAATGGCTCATGAAGATAGTGATCACTAAAAAAAATTTTTAAGCTTTATTCTAACTATTAATGTTAATCGGAGAACGTAAATGGAAACTGTACTAAGTTTTTCAGCAATCGCTGTTGCTATTATTGTTGGTCTTTGTGCCGTAGGTACTGCAATTGGTTTTGCTATTCTTGGTGGTAAATTCCTAGAAGGCGCTGCGCGTCAACCTGAAATGGCTCCAATGCTACAAGTTAAGATGTTCATCATCGCTGGTCTACTGGATGCTGTTCCAATGATCGGTATCGTAATCGCACTACTATTCACGTTTGCTAACCCATTTGTTGGTCAACTAGCAGGCTAATTAACTCTCAATAGTTAATTAAATTTTTGTAGTTGATTCTTAACGAGGGGTAGCTGTTGTGAATATGAACGCAACTCTGTTAGGTCAAGCAATTGCTTTTTCATTGTTTGTTTGGTTCTGCATGAAATATGTATGGCCACCAATCATGCAAGCAATTGAAGAACGTCAGAAAAAAATTGCTGACGGTCTAGTAGCCGCTGAACGCGCTGCTAAAGACTTGAACCTGGCACAAGCCAACGCTTCTGAGCAAATGAAAGAAGCAAAGCGCACTGCAACTGAGGTTATTGATCAGGCAAACAAACGTAAAGCTCAGATTATTGATGAAGCACGCGAAGAAGCTCAGGCAGAACGCCAGAAAATCTTAGCGCAAGCTGAAGCAGAAATTGAAGCAGAGCGTACACGTGCCCGTGATGACCTGCGCAAACAAGTCGCAACTCTGGCTATAGCTGGTGCTGAGAAAATCCTTGAGCGTACAATCGATAAAGATGTACACGATGATCTTCTTAACAACATTACTGCAAAACTTTAAAGCAAGGGGCTGTATATGTCTGATTTGACTACAATCGCACGCCCCTATGCTAAAGCAGCGTTTGACTTTGCGGTAGATAAAGGTGAGCTAGACCAATGGGGTCAGATGCTTACTTTTGCTGCCGAAGTGGCACAAAATGATGATGTTCATAATTTATTAAGCGGTTCTATGACTGCTGAAAAATTAGCTGAAGTATTCATTGTAATTTGTGGCGAACAATTTGATGAATTCGGTCAGAACTTAATTAAAGTGATGGCAGAGAATGGCCGCTTAATGGCTTTTCCTGATGTTTGTAAAGAGTTCTTTATACTCAAAAAAGAGTATGAGAAAGAGATCGACGTTGAAGTAACTTCAGCGGTTGAACTTTCTGAAGAACAACGCGCAGAGATCAGCAGCAAATTGGAACAGCGCTTAGCGCGCAAAGTTCAGCTGAATTGCAGTATAGATGAGACTCTACTTAGTGGAGTTATTATTCGAGCCGGAGACCTAGTCATCGATAACTCAGCGCGCAGTCGTTTAGACCGCCTGAGCGATGCATTGCAGTCTTAATGGGGATTGGAGCATGCAACTTAATTCCACTGAAATTAGCGATCTAATTAAACAACGTATTGAATCTTTCGACGTTGTTAGTGAAGCTCGCAATGAAGGTACTATCGTTTCTGTAAGCGATGGCATCCTTAGCATCCACGGCCTAGCGGACGTGATGCAAGGTGAAATGATCGAACTACCGGGTGGCCGTTACGCTCTAGCACTAAACTTGAACCGTGATTCGGTTGGTGCTGTTGTAATGGGCCCGTATGCTGACCTACAGGAAGGCATGAAAGTTACAGGTACTGGTCGTATTCTAGAAGTACCAGTAGGTCCTGAAATGCTTGGTCGTGTTGTAAACACGCTAGGTGAGCCAATTGATGGTAAAGGTCCAATCGAAGCTAAATTGACTTCGCCTGTAGAAATTATCGCACCAGGTGTAATCGACCGTAAATCGGTAGATCAACCTGTTCAAACTGGTTACAAGTCTGTTGACTCAATGATCCCTATCGGTCGTGGTCAACGTGAACTAGTAATCGGTGACCGTCAGACTGGTAAAACAGCAATGGCGATCGATGCGATTATTAACCAAAAAGATTCTGGTATTTTCTCTATCTACGTAGCTATCGGCCAAAAAGCGTCGACTATTGCTAACGTAGTTCGCAAACTAGAAGAGCACGGCGCACTAGCAAACACTGTTGTTGTTGTTGCATCTGCTTCTGAATCTGCAGCGCTGCAATACCTTGCACCGTATGCTGGTTGTGCGATGGGCGAATACTTCCGTGATCGCGGTGAAGATGCACTGATTGTTTATGATGATCTATCTAAGCAAGCTGTAGCTTACCGTCAAATCTCGCTACTACTTAAGCGTCCACCAGGTCGTGAAGCGTTCCCAGGTGATGTTTTCTACCTTCACTCTCGTCTACTAGAGCGTGCTGCTCGTGTAAGCGAAGCATACGTAGAAAAATTCACTAACGGTGAAGTGACAGGCAAGACTGGTTCTTTAACCGCTCTACCTATCATCGAAACGCAAGCTGGTGACGTATCTGCATTCGTACCAACGAACGTAATCTCGATTACTGATGGTCAGATCTTCCTACAAACTGAGCTATTCAACGCGGGCGTACGTCCAGCTGTTGACCCAGGTATCTCAGTTTCTCGTGTAGGTGGTTCGGCGCAGACTAAAATCATCAAGAAGCTATCTGGCGGTATCCGTACTGCTCTAGCTCAATACCGTGAACTTGCAGCATTTGCTCAGTTCTCTTCGGATCTTGATGAAGCGACTAAGAAGCAGCTAGACCACGGTCAAAAAGTTACAGAACTGATGAAGCAGAAGCAATACGCTCCTATGTCTGTATTTGACCAAGCTCTAGTAATCTTCGCTGCAGAGCGTGGATACCTTCAAGACGTTGAACTTTCTAAAGTTCTAGACTTTGAAGCTGCTTTACTGTCGTTTGCTCGTGGTCAATATGCCGATCTAGCAACACAGATCGACACAACGGGTGCTTTCAATAAAGAAATCGAAGCTGAGCTGAAGAAGCTTGTTGACGATTTCAAGGCAACCCAGACCTGGTAATTGGTAGGTGGTCTTAGGGCCACCTCATACCATTAACGGAGAGTAACGATGGCCGGCGCAAAAGAGATACGTAATAAAATCGGTAGTGTTAAAAGCACACAGAAGATTACGAAAGCAATGGAAATGGTAGCAGCTTCAAAAATGCGTCGTTCTCAAGACGCAATGGAAGCTACTCGTCCATATGCAGAAACAATGCGTAAAGTGATCGGTCATTTGGCTAATGGTAGCCTCGAGTATAAGCATCCTTATCTTGAGGAACGTGAAGCCAAACGTGTTGGTTACATCATCGTTTCTACAGACCGTGGTCTTTGTGGTGGTTTGAACATTAACTTGTTCAAAAAAGCCATGAACGACATGAAAGATTGGTCTGAGAAAGGTGCTGACGTTGAACTTGCAATTGTAGGTTCAAAAGCGACAGCATTTTTCAACAACAGCGGCGCGAAAGTAGCAGCTCAAGTTTCTGGTCTGGGCGATCGTCCAAGCCTTGAAGATTTGATTGGCTCTGTAAGCGTTATGCTGAAGAAATATGATGAAGGCGAATTAGATCGCCTGTTCGTAGTGTTCAACAAGTTTGAAAACACTATGGTTCAAGAACCAACGATCGATCAATTACTTCCTTTGCCTAAATCAGACAGCGAAGAAATGAAACGCAGTCATTCTTGGGACTACATTTATGAGCCCGAGCCAAAACCACTACTAGATGCACTATTGGTTCGCTATGTCGAATCTCAAGTGTACCAAGGTGTGGTTGAGAACCTTGCTTGTGAGCAAGCGGCTCGAATGATTGCAATGAAATCAGCAACAGATAACGCTGGTGACATTATTGATGACTTAGAACTTGTGTATAACAAAGCGCGTCAAGCGGCGATTACACAAGAACTTTCTGAGATCGTTTCAGGCGCAGCTGCGGTTTAAGCTTAGGTAAAACTAAATAGTTAGAGGATTAACGATGGCTACAGGTAAGATCGTACAGATCATCGGTGCGGTAGTCGACGTAGAGTTCCCACAGGGTGAAGTACCTCGTGTATACGACGCTCTGAATGTTAATGAAGTACAAGAACGTCTAGTTCTTGAAGTTCAGCAACAACTTGGCGGTGGCGTAGTTCGCGCAATCGTAATGGGTAGCTCTGATGGTTTACGTCGTGGTTTGACAGTTGAAAATACTGGCGCTCCAATCTCAGTACCAGTAGGTACTAAGACATTGGGTCGTATCATGAACGTCCTAGGTGACGCGATTGATGAGTGTGGCGAGATTGGTGCTGAAGAGCATTACGCCATTCACCGTGAAGCTCCAAGCTACGAAGAGCAGTCTAACGAGACCGCTCTTCTAGAAACTGGTGTTAAAGTAATCGACTTGATTTGTCCATTCGCTAAGGGTGGTAAAATCGGTCTATTCGGTGGTGCTGGTGTAGGTAAGACCGTTAACATGATGGAACTTATCAACAACATCGCACTTCAACACTCAGGCCTATCTGTATTTGCAGGTGTAGGTGAGCGTACTCGTGAAGGTAACGATTTCTACTTTGAGATGCAGGAAGCAGGTGTTGTAAACATCGAAAAACCTGAAGAATCAAAAGTAGCGATGGTTTACGGTCAGATGAACGAGCCACCAGGTAACCGTCTACGTGTTGCACTGACTGGTCTAACAATGGCAGAGCGCTTCCGTGACGAAGGTCGTGACGTTCTACTGTTCGTTGATAACATCTACCGTTACACACTAGCAGGTACTGAAGTATCAGCACTTCTAGGTCGTATGCCTTCTGCGGTAGGTTACCAACCTACACTAGCTGAAGAAATGGGTGTTCTACAAGAGCGTATCACGTCAACTAAATCTGGTTCTATCACGTCTGTACAGGCGGTATACGTACCAGCGGATGACTTGACTGACCCGTCTCCAGCAACAACGTTCGCTCACTTGGATGCAACGGTTGTACTTAACCGTAACATCGCATCTATGGGTCTATACCCAGCGATCGACCCGCTAGATTCTACTTCACGTCAACTGGATCCATTGGTAGTTGGACAAGAGCACTACGACATCGCTCGTGGCGTTCAGTCTACTCTTCAGCGCTATAAAGAGCTGAAAGATATCATTGCTATCCTAGGTATGGACGAGCTATCTGAAGAAGATAAGCAAGTTGTATCTCGTGCTCGTAAGATTGAGAAGTTCCTAACTCAGCCTTACCACGTAGCGGAAGTATTTACAGGTGACCCAGGCGTTTACGTACCTCTTAAAGAGACTCTACGTGGCTTCCAAGGTCTTCTATCTGGTGAATACGATGACATTCCAGAGCAAGCGTTCATGTACTGTGGTGCAATTGACGAAGCTATCGAGAATGCTAAGAAGCTATAAGGCTAACTAGGAGGCGATATGGCAGCAATAACCTTTCACCTAGACGTTGTAAGTGCAGAGAAACAAATTTTCTCAGGCCTTGTTGAGACGTTTCAGGTGACCGGTAGTGAGGGTGAGCTTGGTATTTTCCATGGTCATACTCCACTGCTGACCGCTATCAAGCCTGGTATGGTGCGTATTGTTAAGCAGCACGGCCACGAAGAAATTATTTATGTTTCTGGTGGTATGGTAGAAGTTCAGCCTGGTACAGCGACTGTACTGGCTGATACAGCTATCCGTGGTGAAGAGCTAGACGCAGCAAAGGCGGAAGAAGCTAAACGCAAGGCTGTGGAGAATATCCAAAATCAGCATGGCGACATAGACTTCGCACAAGCGGCCGGTGAACTGGCTAAAGCCATTGCTCAGTTACGAGTTATCGAACTGACAAAACAGCGTCGTTAATCTTTTTAAGATTATAGACTCTGAGATAAAGGCGACCTAAGGGTCGCCTTTTTGCATTTTTGATGTTCTCAAAAATGCTTCTTTTACGTATCACTACTGGTTAAATGGTTATTGCGATTTAATTTTTCGGCCAAAAACGGTTACAATATCGGCTTAATAAAAATAACGTTGGATAGGTTTACAATGAAGTTTAGCGCGGTAATTCTCGCGGCGGGCAAAGGCACTCGCATGTATTCAAACACACCAAAGGTTCTGCACACACTTGCGGGTAAGCCAATGGTGAAGCATGTTATCGATACCTGTAATGGTCTAGGTGCTCAAAACATCAACCTGGTTTATGGCCACGGTGGTGATCAGATGAAGGCTACCTTAGCTGAAGAATCTGTAAACTGGGCACTGCAAGCTGAACAACTCGGCACAGGCCACGCTGTGGATCAAGCATCTGCACATTTCGCTGATGATGAAAAAGTATTGGTGCTATACGGTGATGTTCCACTAATCTCACCTGAAACCATTGAAAACCTATTAGACGCTCAACCAAACGGTGGCATCGCGCTACTTACTGTCGTATTAGACAACCCAATGGGTTACGGACGTATTATTCGTCGTAATGGCCCTGTTGTGGCTATCGTTGAGCAGAAAGATGCAACGGATGAGCAGAAGCTTATCAAAGAGATCAACACTGGCGTTATGGTTGCGACTGGTGGTGACCTGAAGCGTTGGCTGTCTGGTCTAAGTAACGACAACGCACAGGGTGAATACTACCTGACTGACGTTATCGCAGCGGCTCACGACGAAGGTCGTGCAGTTGAAGCGGTACACCCAGTAAGCCCGATTGAAGTGGAAGGCGTGAATGACCGCTCTCAACTGGCTCGTCTAGAGCGCGCTTACCAAGCTGAGCAAGCAGACAAGTTATTGAAGCAAGGCGTAATGCTACGCGACCCAAGCCGCTTTGATCTACGTGGTGAACTGCAGTGCGGTATGGACGTTGAGATTGACACTAACGTTATCATCGAAGGCAGCGTAAGCATTGGTGATAACGTGATTATCGGCACTGGTTGTGTATTGAAAGACTGTGAGATTGATGACAACACCATTGTTCGCCCATACAGCGTGATCGAAGGTGCAACGGTCGGTGAAGACTGTACGGTTGGTCCTTTCACTCGTCTACGTCCTGGTGCTGACATGCGCAATAACTCGCACGTTGGTAACTTTGTCGAAGTGAAGAACACTCGCCTTGGTGAAGGTTCTAAAGCGAACCACTTAACGTATCTAGGCGATGCTGAAATTGGTCAGCGCGTAAACGTGGGTGCGGGTGCAATTACTTGTAACTACGATGGTGCGAATAAGTTTAAGACCATCATCGGCGACGACGTGTTCGTTGGTTCAGATAGCCAATTAATAGCGCCTGTTACGATTGGTAATGGTGCTACCGTTGGAGCTGGCTCTACCGTAACACGCGATGTTTCTGAAAATGAGCTGGTTATCAGCCGTGCGAAAGAACGTAAGATTGCTGATTGGAAACGTCCAACTAAGAAATAATCTCTAACGTTCAAAAGATATTCTTACGAAAGCCAGTAGCATCGCTACTGGCTTTTTTGTATCGGTCACTCACTGCTAACAAAATAATCAATTTGGCAATTGTATTTTTTTAATAGATTGTTAGTATTCGGGCAGTAGTTCGGTATAAATGGGTTGATGTACGGTGATATTGGTTGAAAAGAAATGGCAAACATTGCCGATCATTATTTTGTCTTTTTCAATGTTAATAGGTCTCTATGGCTTTTATGTAACGTTGGAAAAGCTGGTTGTTGAGAATGAGCGTGATCATCTTGTCTCTTTGATGTCAGACGTTATCTACGAAATTCGTGAAGATAGTGAATTATTTACGGCTGATATGGATGTCGATGATTACATCGGAGACTTAACGCAAGCCAACACTCGACTCCGAATCCAAGTGATCAGTCCCGATGGTGTCGTAATAGGTGATACGGATCTTTCAGACCATGCACTAGCTAGAGTTGAAAATCACGGTAAGCGCCCCGAATTCAAGCAAGCCCTTCAACAAGGTACCGGCAGCGATGTTCGTTTTAGTACCGTGACCTCCATCGACCGAATCTACTATTCAATGAAAGAGAGCATTAACGGGCAAGACTTCGTTATCGTGATCTCTTCGCCAATGCATCAACTGAAACAGATGAACTTCCAATTGATGGGGATTCTGGTTGGTATGGTGTTGCTGAGTTTGAGCTTCTTGATTGGTACCTCTTACGTGAGCAATCGCCAAATTGTTCATCGAGTGGAGGAAGAACAGAAGAAGCAAGATGAACGCATTCGCCAACGAACCCACGAAATTGAGTTGATGCACCGCCTCGCGAATATGCTTGCGGCGTGTAACAACATGGTGGAAGCCCAACAGATCGTGTCGGATATCTTGCCGAGAATTCTTGGTAACGTGAACGGCAGTGTTTCTTTGATGCGTGCATCGCGTAATCAGTTGATCACTCAGCTCGATTGGGGAGAGACTTGGCCGGGAAGTGCGAGCTTTGCTCCAGAAGAGTGCTGGTCACTGCGGAAGGGGCGTGCACATCAATCGAATGATGATTTCCATTCGTTAACCTGTGGTCACATGCATGAGATGGAAAACAACCAAACCCTGTGTATACCGTTGACGGCACACGGCAACACCATCGGCATCATGCACCTTTATTTTGGTGTCGGCGACATCAAGATTGACCCGATTACTGAGCAACTAGCTTTCAGTGTGTCAGAGCACTTAGGCTTAGCATTGGCTAACTTGAGCCTGCAAGAGAAGCTTCGCTCGCAAGCATTGAGCGATCCGCTGACTGGCTTATTCAACCGTCGTTTCTTCGAACAAAAACTGGAAGAGCACTCAATGAATTCGGCCACCAGCGAGCAGCCATTATCGCTATTGATGCTCGATTTGGATCACTTCAAACGCTTCAATGACAACTTTGGTCATGATGCGGGTGACTTCGTATTGAAAGAGATCAGTGCGCTACTCAAACAGAGTGTCAGCGAAGACGAGATTGCTTGCCGACTCGGTGGTGAGGAGTTAGCGGTACTGCTTCCACATTATTCAATGCAAGAAGCGACGGAGTTTGGTCAAACCTTGTGTGATGCGGTGCGTTCAATGCACCTTGAGCACAAAGGCCTATCGCTAGGGCAGCTTGGAGTTTCAATTGGTGTGGCCACATACCCTAAGCCAGCCTCTGATACCGAGTCTCTGGTTAAGATGGCCGATAATGCTTTGTACATGGCGAAAGATATGGGCCGCAGCCGAGTGGTTAACTATGATGAATACAGCCGTCATAAAGCGCCAGCGTTAGAAATTGTTGACGGTGAAGCGGCTTCGAAATAGTCATAAGCAGAGGCTGAGTTTAGATATAAAAAAAGAGCGAGTAATCTCGCTCTTTTTTGTTTTCGTTAATCCAGAAACTAGTCTTGTTTCTCGTCTGCTACTACTCGAGAGTTATCAGGTGTCGCGAAGTGTTCAGAAAGCTCTTTGTTCGAAACAATATAGCCAACCCACAATGCACCCAAGCAAATCACAACCGCGATACCCGTTGCGCTTAGTGCTTGGCTAGCCATTGCAGCGACCAATGCACTTGATAGGCCACTGATACTGATTTGTAGGCTGTTTTGTAGACCAGCAGCTGTTGCTGGGCTCTGTTTAGCGCTTGATAGGGCACGGTTTACTACGATTGGGTAAAGTGCGCCGTTTGCGACAGCAATCAAACAGAAAGGCGCAAGTAGAGGCCAGATTGACGTCAATTCCCACTGTGATGCGATGAAGATAAGCATCGCCGCTACGCTGAACAAACCGATAAGGTTTCTTAGGACAACGCCATCGCCATATTTCTTCACCGCTTGCTTACCGAAGTAACCACCCGCCATGAACGCGATTGTTTGTGGGATGAAGCTTAGGCCGATGTCTTTTGCTTCATAACCTAGTTGAGCCATGATCTCTGGCATACCCGTTAGGTAAGCGAAGAACGCTGCAGATGCTGATGCAAACATTAAAACATTACCCATGTAAGGCTTTGATTTAAGCAACATCTTGATGTCTGTCTTAATCGATGTCTGTTTTACTTCAGGCGCTTCTTTTGGTTGAGCCATTGTTGTCGCCACTAGCAGTGCACCCATCAAGGTTAATGTGATGAAGATACTGTGCCAGCCAAAGTTATCTGCCAGTAACACACCTAGCTGAGGTGCTAGTGCTGGAGATAGCGCGACCAAAGGCATGATGGTTGCAAAAATTTGCTGGCTACTGCTTTGCGAGTAACGCTTGATAACCATTGCTTGCCAGATTACCGCTGGAGCACATACGCCGATCGCTTGAATGAATCGCAGGGTCAGTAGGTGCCATACCTCGGTGCTGAATGCTAAGCCGAATGAAGCTGCGGTAAAGATAACAAGACCAACCGCCAACGTATTACGGTGACCATACTTGTCACTCGCTAGGCCCCAAAGAAGCTGACCCATTGCCATACCGCCAAGGAATACCGTTAGAGACAGAGCAATTTGCTCTGGGCCGGTTGCGAAATCAACTTCCATTGCCTTAAATGCAGGAAGGTACATATCGGTCGCAATAAAGCCAAGCATTGAAAGAACTGCAAGGTAGACCAATTGAAATTTAGAAATATTCATAAGATGCCATTAAGCTAAAGGTAGTGATGTTTTTATCATCAAAAAAATTGTTTGATATACAGAAGTGAAAGCCCCTGTTTATTTATGCTGACATTCTATTTTTCGAACCTGATAAAATAAAACGCTAAAATATGTGGTTATCAATCAAAAAATTTGAAGGCTTATGTTCTCTAAATCCTCTTTAGAAATGCTCGATACGGTAGCTCGCCTAGGCAGTTTTACTGCGGCGGCAGAACAATTGCACAAAGTACCATCGGCGATCAGCTACGGTGTTAGGCAGGTTGAGCAAGAACTGGATGTTCTACTTTTCAGACGTTTACCAAGAAAAGTAGAGCTGACACCGGCAGGTGAATTGTTCATTGAAGAGGCACGTGCGTTACTGAGACAGATGGAAGAAGTCAGTGCCCAGACTCGCCGAGCGGCGCGTGGCTGGAAGAAAACCTTGCGCCTAACGCTCGATAACGTGGTTAAGCTCGACAAAATGAAGCCGATGATTGAAGAGTTCTACCAAACCTTTGAGTTTGCAGAGCTTCAGATCAACATGGAGGTGTTTAATGGCTCTTGGGAGGCGATTGCACAGGGCCGAGCGGATATTGTGATTGGCGCAACCTCAGCGATACCGGTCGGTGGCGACTTTGAGGTTAAAGATATGGGACGCCTAGATTGGGCGTTTGTGATGTCGCCAAGCCACCCGTGTGTGCGAGAGCAAAACCTCAATGAAGAGTTTGTTAGCCAGTATCCCGCGATATGTTTGGACGATACCTCTAGCGTGCTCCCTAAGCGACACACAGGCCACTACTCAAATCAAAGACGCCTGTTGTTGCCTAATTGGTATAGCGCAATTGAATGCCTTAAAAATGGGGTAGGGGTGGGTTATATGCCGAGGCACATTGCCGCACCAATTATCGAACAAGGCCTGCTGGTGGAGAAAATACTGCCTGAACCGAGCCCGCAGAGTCATTGTTGTTTGGTATGGCGAAAAGACGATAACCATAAACTGATCGAATGGATGGTGAAGTACCTAGGATCGAGTGAGCAACTTCACCAAGATTGGTTGGATCATCGCAAGGCGATCTAATGATCTGTTTACAAGAAGATCCTTTTCAAGCTTGAGCTGAATCAGCACCAATAAAAAGAGCGAGTAAATACTCGCTCTTTTTTGATTCGGTCGTTAACTCTTAAGACAAGAAGAATTTGTAGGAAGGGTTATCGGTTTCATCTTTACACTGATAGCCAAGCTCTCGTAGGTGTGTTGAGAACTGAGCCAAATCATCGTCATCAAGTTCAAAGCCACACAATACACGGCCGTAGTCGGCACCGTGGTTACGGTAATTGAATAGGCTGATATTCCAGTGTGTCCCTAAGGTATCAAGGAATTTAATCAATGCACCTGGGTACTCTGGGAACTCAAAGCTGTATAGGCGTTCTTTCAGTGGTTTCGATGGTTTACCGCCAATCATGTAGCGAATGTGCAGTTTTGCCATCTCATCATCAGAGAGATCGACAACCGGGTAGCCGCCCTCACGTAAGTCATTGATGATGTGTTCGAGTTCTTCTTGACCACCTTGTAGGCGTACACCAACGAAGATATTCGCTAGGCTTTCGTCGTTGTGGCGGTAGTTAAACTCAGTCACCGCTCGGCCACCAATGATATTACAGAACTCTAGGAATGCCCCTTGTCGCTCTGGAATAGTAACCGCAAGTAGACCTTCTCGCTTCTCACCCAGCTCACAACGTTCAGAGACATATCGCAGGCCGTGGAAGTTGGTGTTAGCACCAGACAGTACCGTTGCTAATTGCTTGTCTTGCAGTTGGTTCTGTTCAGCAAACTTCTTCAAGCCAGCCAGAGCAAGCGCTCCTGAAGGTTCAGCTATCGCTCGAGTGTCTTCAAAGATGTCTTTCACCGCAGAGCAGATCTCATCACTAGAGACTGCAATGTGACCGTCAATGTACTGTTGGCAAAGACGGAAGGTTTCTTCACCAATGCGTTTAACCGCCACACCATCAGCAAACATGCTGACCTGATCCAGTACCACAGGTTCACCAGCATCGAGAGCCGCTTTTAAGCACGACGAATCTTCTGGTTCTACTGCAATGACTTTAATCTCTGGCATCAGCTGTTTTACTAATACAGCAACACCCGCAGCTAAGCCACCACCGCCAACCGGCACAAAGATATAATCCATGTGACCGTTTTGCTGCAGCATCTCCATACCCATCGTACCTTGCCCTGCAATCACCAGTGGGTGATCGAAAGGAGGCACAAAGGTAAAGCCATGTTCAGCAGAAAGACGCTCGGCTTCTGCCTTGGCTTCATCAAAGTTGCTGCCGTGCAAAACCACGTTACCGCCAAAGCCACGTACCGCATCAACCTTGATGTCTGGCGTGGTTTTTGGCATCACAATCGTGGTCTGAATTCCCAACTTAGAACCAGACAGCGCCATACCTTGAGCATGGTTACCCGCCGATGCAGCAATCACACCTGCGGCTTTTTGCTGCTCAGAAAGGCTTGATACCATGTTGTAGGCGCCGCGTAGCTTGAACGAGTGCACCGGCTGACGGTCTTCTCGTTTAAGCTGAACCTGATTACCAATGCGCGCGCTTAAACGCGGCATATCCTGTAGAGGTGTCACGATTGCCGCTTCGTAAACCGGCGCTCTCAGGATCTGACGCAGGTAATCTGCGCCAGTTTGTTTCTGGGGACTGGAGGTGTCATCACTCATAGTTAGCCCTCAAGTTTAGACTTATCACGTACTGCGCCTTTGTCGGCACTGGTCGCCATGCTTGCGTAAGCCTTCAGTGCAAAAGACACTTCACGCTGACGGTTTTCTGGTTTCCAGCCTAGTGCATCTTGCTTAACACGACGTGCTTCAAGCTCTGCTTCAGGCACATCAAGTGTGATTGAGCGGCTAGGGATGTCGATAGTGATAATATCGCCCGTGTTCACTAGACCAATCACACCGCCACTTGCTGCTTCTGGAGAAGCGTGGCCGATAGACAGACCTGATGTACCACCAGAGAAACGTCCGTCAGTTAGAAGAGCACAAGACTTACCTAGACCCATAGATTTTAGGTAAGTGGTTGGGTAGAGCATTTCTTGCATGCCCGGACCACCTTTAGGACCTTCGTAACGGATAACAACCACTTCGCCTGCTTTTACTTTACCCGCTAAGATACCGTCTACTGCTGTGTCTTGGCTTTCGAATACGATTGCAGGGCCTTGGAACTTAAGGTTTTCTTCATCAACACCCGCGGTCTTAACGATACAACCATCAACGGCGATGTTACCTGAAAGTACCGCTAGGCCACCTTCTTGGCTGAATGCGTTCTCTTTGGTACGAATACAACCATCGACGCGGTCATCATCAAGGCGATCCCAACGACAATCTTGTGAGAAAGCTTTGGTAGTACGGATACCAGCAGGGCCTGCGCGGAAGAACTTAAGCACGGCTTCGTCTTCTGTCTGCATGATGTCATATTGAGCAAGTTGCTCTTGCATGCTTAGACCAAGAACGGTGCGAGTTTGGTTGTTCAATAGACCTGCACGATCAAGCTCACCTAGGATAGCCATTACACCACCAGCACGGTGAACATCTTCCATGTGATATTTAGGTGTTGAAGGCGCAACCTTACATAAGTGTGGGACGCGGCGAGACATCTCGTCGATATCACCCATATCAAAATCAATCTCACCTTCTTGAGCTGCCGCTAAAAGGTGAAGTACTGTGTTACTTGAACCGCCCATCGCGATATCTAGCGCCATTGCATTATCAAAGGCTGCGCGGTTAGCGATGTTGCGTGGCAGTGCTGATTCGTCATCTTGCTCGTAGTAACGCTTAGTTAGGTCAACGATACGTTTACCGGCATTGATGAACAGCTCTTCACGGTCTGCGTGCGTTGCTAGCATAGAACCGTTACCTGGCTGAGATAGGCCAAGCGCTTCTGTTAGACAGTTCATTGAGTTCGCTGTGAACATACCTGAACATGAACCACATGTTGGACATGCAGAACGCTCCACTTGCTCACTTTGCTCATCAGAAATGGTTGGATCGGCACCCTGAATCATCGCGTCAACAAGGTCTAGCTTGATGATTTGATCTGAAAGTTTGGTTTTACCCGCTTCCATTGGGCCACCAGACACAAAGATCACTGGGATGTTAAGACGCATTGCTGCCATCATCATTCCCGGAGTGATTTTGTCACAGTTAGAGATACACACCATCGCATCTGCACAGTGCGCATTGACCATGTATTCTACTGAATCTGCGATAAGCTCACGTGATGGCAGTGAGTACAGCATGCCGCCGTGACCCATTGCGATACCATCATCAACTGCGATGGTGTTGAACTCTTTAGCGATGCCGCCCGCTTTCTCGATTTCACCCGCAACCAGTTGACCCATGTCTTTAAGGTGAACGTGGCCTGGTACAAATTGAGTGAACGAGTTTACAACCGCGATGATTGGCTTACCGAAGTCATCATCTTTAACGCCAGTTGCACGCCATAAAGCGCGCGCACCAGCCATGTTGCGTCCGTGGGTAGTCGTTGCTGAACGATAGATTGGCATTGCTTAAATCCTTATAAAATATTTGGCTGTTGCTTACTTAGTTGTTTGCGTTTGGTTTTCTGAAGTTTGGTCTGCTGGGTAAACATAATCTAACCAGCCCCACTTATCTTCAGTGGTGCCATTGAATAGACCAAAGTAAGCCGCTTGAACTTTTTCAGTGATAGAACCTCGTTTGCCTTCACCTACTGTAATTTTGTCTACGCTGCGAACCGGAACGATCTCGGCAGCTGTGCCTGTCATGAAGACTTCATCGGCAAGGTAGAGCGCTTCACGAGCAATGTTCTCTTCACGGATCTCATAACCCATGTCTTTTGCTAGTGTCATGATCGAATCACGAGTGATACCCGGCAGAATTGCGCTGGTCGCTGGTGGCGTTGATAGCACGCCGTTACGTACCACAAAGATGTTCTCACCAGCCCCTTCAGAAAGGTAACCATCAACACTCAGTGCGATGCCTTCATCGTAACCATGACGGCGAGCTTCGCCACCAACTAATAGTGAAGATAGGTAGTTACCACCGGCTTTTGCTGCGGTTGGGATCGTGTTTGGAGCGGCACGGTTCCAGCTAGAAATCATTGCATCAACGCCGTTTTCTAGCGCTTCTTCGCCTAGATAAGAACCCCAAGGGAAAGCTGCGATGATCAGTTCCATCTCGGTATTTTCTGGCGGGCAGACACCCAAACCAACGTTGCCAACGAAACCTAGAGGGCGAATGTACGCTGACTCTAGCTTATTTTGGCGTAGCGTTTCGCGAGTCGCTTCCATAATTTCTTCCTCTGTGTAAGGAATAGGGAAGCGGTAGATTTTTGCTGAATCTTTTAGGCGCTTAGCATGTTCAGGGTGACGGAAGATAACCGGCCCCTTTGGTGTGTTGTAACAACGAACACCTTCAAACACTGAAGTACCGTAGTGCATTGCGTGAGTCAGGACGTGAACGTTCGCCTCTGCCCAAGGAACCATCTCACCGTTAAACCAAATATAGTCTGCTGTTTTAGCTGTCATGTTTGCGGTTCCTTATGCGTTTATCTTTTGTTGTAAGTTGTTGTTTGGCAATTCATTACGGCTGATAGAAATAACGTCAACGGTACGCACGTCCCACAGCTTTTCGATTTGGTTTACCAAGAACGAGATCGGACGGTCGCTGTCTACGATGATCTCAACACTCGCCACTTTGCTTTCGTGGTTTTGAGTGCCCGCAACTTGCTTAACAATGAAACCACGGTGGCGGATAACACGAAGAACACGCTCTAGTAGTACAGGCTTATCATCGGCTTTGATGTCTAATAGGTATCTTTTCATGTTATGTGTTCTCCAACATCTCACTGTTTGAAGCACCTGGCGGTACTAGTGGCCATACGTTTTCTTCTTCATCGATAAGAACATGAAGTAGGTAAGCGGTTTTGCTCTCTAGCATCTCTTTCAATGCGGGTTCTACTTCCTCTTTACGAGTGATGGTTTTGCCCGGGATATCGAACGCTTTCGCGAGCATCACGAAATCTGGGTTGTCATCCAAGATAGTTTCACTGTGGCGGCCATCAAAGAACAGCGATTGCCATTGGCGAACCATGCCCAAACGAGAGTTATTAAGCAGTACCATCTTCACTGGGATCTGACGACGCTTCAATGTACCAAGCTCTTGAATGTTCATCATGAACGAGCCGTCACCAGAGATAAGTATAGATTGGTCATCAGGACGCCCAACCGATGCACCCATTGCAGCTGGCAAGCCAAAGCCCATGGTGCCTAAACCGGCTGAGGTAATGAAGTTCTGTGGATCGCGCGGCTGAATGTGTTGAGCTGCCCACATTTGGTGTTGGCCCACATCAGTCGATACGATAGAGCTTGCTGGCATCATGTCTGAAAGTTGCTTCAACAACAGTGGAGCAAAGATCAGATCGCCAGGGTGGTCGTAACGCCATTTGAATGAGCTACGAAGGCCTTCAGAGTGGTGAACCCAAGAGGAAATGTCTTGGCTTAGCTCTAGTTGAGGCATGATCTTGTTGATGTCACCGCGAATTGGCGCATTGGCAAGACGCAGTTTACTGAACTCAGCGGCATCGATATCGATATGGATAACCTTAGCATGCGGCGCGAAGGTATCGAGTTTGCCTGTTACTCGGTCATCAAAACGAGCACCGACAACAATCAATAGGTCACTCTCTTGAACCACAAGGTTAGCGGCTTTAGTGCCGTGCATACCCAACATACCAAGGTAGTGTGGGTCGTCACGTTCGATAGTTCCCAAGCCTTTCAGTGTGCTTACGGCTGGCATTGGGTTTAGGCGTAAAAACTCACGAACCGCATCGGTTGCTTTAGCAAGTTGAACACCACCACCTACGTATAAAACAGGACGGGTTGCTTGAGACAAAAAGTACTGTGCCTGTTCAATGGCATCAGTTGTCGCAACAGGAATTGCGGGTGGAGTAAATTCAGGAAGAGCGTTAACAGGTGCTTCTGCTAGTTGAACATCTTTCGCGATATCGACGATAACCGGGCCAGGACGGCCAGACTTTGCTACCACAAACGCTTCAGCGAGCGTTGGAGCAAGATCTTCAATATCAGTTACTAGGTAGCTGTGTTTAGTACATGACAGAGACATACCAATCACATCCATTTCTTGGAATGCATCGGTACCAATGTGGGAACTTGCAACCTGACCAGTGATGGCAACCATTGGGATAGAGTCCATAAAGGCATCAGCAAGGCCAGTGACTAGGTTGGTAGCACCTGGGCCAGACGTTGCCATACAAACAGCAACATCTTGTGTTGCACGAGCCATGCCGATCGCGGCCATAGCTGCGCCTTGCTCATGGCGACATAGGATATGTTCAACCCCGCCGTCATAGAGTGCATCGTAGATTGGCATGATGGCACCACCTGGGTAACCAAATACGGTCTCAATTCCTTGTTGCTTGAGTGCGGATACGACTAGTTCTGCGCCTTTCATCGGAATTCTCCCGTATTACCTTTATTTTGGTAACTGTTTCCTTTGTCTCTGCACATCTTGTGCTCCCATTCTTCCTGTAAATCGGCAAAGCCGAAAATGCTCAAAAATATAAAAATCGAATGTTTAAATTAGAAAAAACCCCCGGACTTGTCAGTGCGGGGGTTTTTTCTAATTCGTGGTTACTTTCTTCCCACTCGCCCCCGCGCAGTCTTAATAATGACTACGATAATCAGGTTAATCAGTGCGTAAATGCGAGCGTTAAAAATCATAATATTCGAGTTTTCTCGTTTATTGTCTTCAGTAAATGTCTACATCTCTAGTGTTATCACACAAATCTGCCGCATGACAAGGAAAATGTCATTCTTTTTTCACATTAAAACACCATTCCACCAAGCTATATAACAACCTTATAGCTTTGGTGAGCAACGAATATCCAGAGCGAATACTTTTAAATCAAAGACAAAGGAAAGTTATGGGACTCGCGATAATTCATAGCCGAGCTAGTGTGGGTGTAGAGGCACCAGAAGTGACCGTTGAAGTGCATATAAGCAACGGAATGCCTGGCTTTACGCTGGTGGGTCTGCCTGAAACAACGGTCAAGGAATCTAAAGATCGAGTGAGAAGTGCGATCATCAATTCTCGCTTTGAGTTTCCATCAAAAAGAATCACGGTCAACCTCGCCCCAGCCGATTTGCCTAAAGAAGGAGGCCGTTTTGACCTGCCAATCGCGCTTGGGATTTTAGTCGCATCGGATCAGCTTCCGACATCAAAAATAGCTCAGCATGAATTCATCGGTGAGTTGGCGTTGTCAGGAGAATTACGCTCAGTAAAGGGCGTGTTGCCAGCGACGTTAGCCGCCGATAGTGTCGAGCGATGTTTAGTTGTCCCGCACCATAACGGTGATCAGGCTGCGCTGGTGGGTAAGGGAGCGCATAAATCTGCACAAACCTTGTTGGAGGTTTGCGCTGACATGTGTGGACAGGCGCAGCTTGGGTTATATAGAACAGAACATCATCAGGCTGATGTTTCAGAACTTCGCGACCTACAAGATATTATCGGCCAACAACAAGGCAAGCGAGCTCTGGAGATCGCTGCTGCTGGGAATCACAACTTATTGTTTCTTGGCCCGCCCGGAACCGGCAAGACCATGCTCGCTTCTCGACTGCGTGACTTGCTACCTGAAATGAGTGATGACGAGGCGATGGAAACCGCGTCGGTGGCCTCGTTAACGCAACAAGAGATCAATCAATACAACTGGAAGCAACGACCTTTTCGATCCCCTCACCATTCCAGTTCAATGGCGGCATTGGTCGGTGGAGGCTCGGTGCCTCGCCCCGGAGAGATCTCTTTGGCGCATAACGGCTTATTGTTCTTGGATGAGATGCCGGAGTTTGAGCGCAAGGTGCTTGATTCATTGCGAGAGCCACTTGAGTCTGGTGAGATCATTATCTCCCGTGTTGCGGGAAAGACTCGTTTCCCTGCTCGTTTTCAGTTAGTGGGTGCACTCAACCCCAGTCCAACGGGCTACTACGAAGGTAACCAAGCACGCGCCAACCCACAGATCATACTGCGTTACCTCAATCGTTTATCTGGCCCTTTGCTGGATAGGTTTGATATGTCATTGGAGATCCCTCTGCTGCCAAAAGGAATGTTAGCCGAAGGCGGTGACCGCGGTGAAACCACTCAAGTAGTTAAGCAAAGGGTTAGGCTGGCGCGAGAGTTGATGCTATCTCGCAACCATAAATCGAATGCACTATTAGGTAGCCGAGAAATTGAGAAGTATTGCCCATTAAGGCGTGAGGATGCGGAGTTTCTGGAAACGGCGTTGCACAGATTGGGTTTATCGATTCGTGCTTATCATCGAATCATTAAGGTGGCACGAACCATTGCCGACCTTGACGGTAACGAGCAGATCGAAAAGAAACATCTATCGGAAGCGCTAGGCTATCGCGCGATGGATCGCTTGCTGAAACAACTCACGGCTCAAGCTGTCTAGCAAGCAGAAAAAAGCCTGCTTAGATGCAGGCTTTCGTTGGATTGCAGTTCATACTCGCTAAGGTTAGAACTTGTAGTTCAAGCCAACTGAAACGATGTATTGCGATTCGTCGTAGAAGGTAATGTTCGAGTCGCTGGTGCCGTAGCCCGCCAGTGAAATAAACGACCAGTTTTCCCAATCCATGAATTGATCATATTCATAGGCGGCGAATAGATTGATGTTGTCGTCGCTACGTTTCGTATTGTTGAACAAAGAGCTACCCGCATCGTAATCTCGTTGGTTGTAACCAGCGGTTAGTGCATATTGGTGGCGACCTGCGGTGCCGAATAGGCTCACTTCTGCACCAATTTGGTCGTAAGACTCAGCTTTACCATCTGCATCACGTGTTTGGTAGATGATAGATGGGATAAGCATCATGGTACGACTCAGAGGCTGTCGATACTGGCCTTTAAGGTAGAAGGTATCCGCATCACGCTTTAGTTCATCGGGCACATCATCTTGCTCAACATCTTTGGTTGCATAGGCCATGTCTAGCGAGAAAGCTGAGCCCGCAATACTGCTTAGCTTCAAACGAAAGGCATTGCCAGTCTCATCGGTCTTTGTGCGAGCTGATGTGGCGTTGTACGGATCAGCCCAGGTATCACCTGACATAATGGTTGGCAGCAGTGAAGCGTCGATCACCATGCCAGACTCAAGCTGGTATTTATAACCAACCTCTAGAACAACAGTACCCGTTGCTATGTCATCACGAGCGGTACCCGTGTAAACCTGATGGTTTAGCTTTTCACCAAAGGTATAAGCAACGCTGCCTAAAGGAGCAACCAGAAAAGAGCTTTCCGAAGAAGCCTTCTGATCTGTGGATGAAAGATTGCTATCAGCATCGGTATTAAAGTTCGAGGTGGAAGAGGCAACCCCGGTATTGATAGAGATTTCACCACTGAAACCTTGTTGGTCTGCAAGCTTGGCAAAAGCAGGAGAAGCCGCAACGCTCAATGCCAAGAGAGTTATTTTTATTTTCATTTAAGGGCTCCTTGCCCACCGATTCTTAGGACGGGTTATTAATATCAGCAAAGCACTGCGTTTTCTGGCTGATTATTTATCAATAATGATTTTTGAACTAGCCAAAAAAAAGGAAGCCGAAGCTTCCTTTCATCAATGGCTTACTTCTTTAATAAGAAGTTCACGAGCTCGAAGTACTCATCAAGAGAGTTGATACCCTGAGCTTCTACTAGGTAGCGGTTGTTAACCACAACAGCGGGTACACCTGAAAGGCCGCTGTCTTTGAATGCTTTGTCGAAGCGACGAACCATAGAATCTACGGCAAAGCCGTTATACGCAGCATCGAATTTCTTCGCATCAACGCCTTCGTCTAGGAAGATTTGACGCAGTTCTTCTTCATCACGTGGTGGCTTGTTCATTGTGTGGATGCGGTTAAACATCACTGGCACCATTTTGTCTTCAACTTTCAGTGCAATCATGGTCGCATAAGCTTTGCTCATTGGCAGACCCATGTTGCCACCCATGAATGAAACATGGTTCTTCTGAAGCTTAGCGTCTTTAGGTAGCTGTTGTTTTAGCTGCTGGATGATTGGCTCAAAGCTATTACAGTGTGGGCAGTAAAAAGAGAAGAACTCTGTCACCATTGGTTTTTTTGATGCTTCTAGGTCGAGAACTTTGTAGTGTTCACCTTCGTTAAATTTCGCAGCGTGAGCTGAAAGGCTCAACATGATCAATGAGAAAAATGCGAATAGCTTTTTCATTTATCCAATCTCCATTATGTTTGAATTTTTATCTAGTTGTATGTTGCGATTGCTGTTACCACTGAGGCATTAACGAAAGTGGTGGCTCTTGCAGGGTAGCAATTTGCTCTTTACAAGCAAGTACTTGTTGCTCCCAATATTTCGGATCATTAAACCACGGGAAGGCCAGAGGAAACGCTGGATCGTGCCATCGTTTCGCCAACCATGCCATGTAATGCACCATACGTAGACCGCGTAGTGGTTCGATTAGTTTCAGTTGTGCGGTATTAAAATCGCAAAATTCTTGGTAACTCTCGAGCAAAATATCCAGTTGCATCAGCTTATCTTGGCGTTCGCCATTAAGCAGCATCCACAAATCTTGTATCGCAGGGCCGTTACGAGCGTCATCAAGATCGACGAACATTGGCCCATCGCGCCACAAGATATTGCCAGGGTGGCAGTCACCATGCAGGCGGATATTCTCAATGTTGCTCGGCCACTGGCTCTCTAGTTCTTTGATCAGAAGGTCAACGTCATTGAAGAAGGCGTTTTCTAGGTGCGTCGGGATAAACTGAGAGTTCTCTAGAATCTTACGTGGCTGATAAAGGTATTCATCTAAGCTGATGGTCGGGCGATGTTGGAATGTTCTTCCTGCGCTGGCTTTATGAATACGACCAAGAAAACGCCCTACGCCTTCCAGCTGGTCTAGGTTATCCACTTCATACTGTCTGCCGCCAACACTTTCAAATAGTGCAAATAGGTAGCCTTGGTATTCATGCAAGGTTGCACCGTTAACTCGCATTGGAGGAGCAACTGGCATCTCTTGTTCGATAAGCTCGAGTGCGAAGTCATGCTCTTCTTGGATCTGTGCTTTGTTCCAGCGTTGCGGACGATAAAACTTAACGACGTAGCGCTTACGGTCTTCATCGGTGAACTGATAGACACGGTTTTCGTAACTGTTGAGAGCGAGAAGCCCGGATTCAGCGCGAACTCCGATGCTCTCCAGTGCGTACCACATGAAGTCAGGAGTCAGGTTATCAAAGTTAAAGGCTTGCATCGTCATAGAATAAAAAAGGCTCATTACTGAGCCTTTTTCCATTTATTGGGTTGTTATACCAAGCATTAAGGTGCGGGTATCAGAGCTTCTTGATAAAGCGGCTTTCGACTTCCATCGTAAACTCTTCATTATCCGAGAGTATAAACTGAATTGTCGAAACTGGTGAGCTCAGTTTTTCTGGGTCGGCGCCTAAACTGATAGGTAGGTTCAAAACCTCGCCTGGATCGACAGTAATCGTCTGTTTGCCATACCAGATAGAATCGGGTAGTCCGCTAACATCGAGTTTGTACTCTTGCTCTTGTTGAGTCTTGTTGATCACTTTCAAGGTGTAGGTATTTTCAACCAAGCCTTGGTTATTGACTCTGAACAGCTGGTTTCTATCGCGTAGAACACTTAGGCCGGCAGGATCAACGCTCGCGATTTGGGCGAAGAACAAGCCCAACATCACGATCAAGATGGCGCCATAGCCCAATAGCTTAGGACGCATTACCTTGGTCGAGTGACCTTCAAGTCTGTGCTCGGTGGTGTAATTGATCAGGCCTTTCTCGTAGCCCATGCGCTCCATGGTGTTGTCACAGGCATCAATACACGCGCCGCAGTTAATACACTCGTATTGCAGGCCGTCACGGATATCAATCCCCGTTGGGCACACTTGAACACACAGGTTACAGTCAATACAGTCGCCTAGACCAAGCTCTTTTGGATCAGCTTTACGAGAGCGAGGGCCACGGCTTTCACCACGTTCTGTGTTGTAACCAACAATGAAGGTGTCTTTATCGAACATTGCCGATTGGAAACGCGCGTAAGGACACATGTGCAGACAAACAATTGAACGCATCCAACCCGCATTGGCATAAGTACACCCAGCAAAGAACAGTACCCAAAACACTGGCCAGAAAGACGAGTTAAAGGTAAAGAAGCCAACCACTAACTCTTTGATTGGGATGAAGTAACCAACAAAGGTTAAGCCCGTCGCAATGGCAATCGCCCACCACGCAATGTGTTTGAGGGTTTTTCTGAGGATTAAATTGCTCGTCAGTTTGCCCGAGTCTTGTTTTCTTCGCTTATTGGCAGCGCCTTCTAGCTTCTCTTCGAACCAGATATACATGAAGGTCCAGACGGTTTGCGGGCATAAATAGCCACACCAGACACGGCCTAAGAAGGTGGTTATGAAGAATAAGCCAAACGCGGCAATCATAAATAGGATCGCGAGTAGGGTCAGATCTTGTGGGTATAAGGTGGTGCCAAAGAAGTTGAACTGTTGGCTGCCGATATCGAGCAAAATCGCTTGGCGTTCACCAAATGGAATCCATGGAATAAGCGCAAAAAGTAAAAGTAAGAACCAACCGCCATAGCGACGCAGTTGTTGGAATTTACCTTTGCTTTCTCGAACATAGATTCGGTTACTTGGGTTAAATCGATCTCCATTACCTTTATGTGTTTTCGGGTTAAAGGTTTTAGGAGTCACATCTTTGATATCGATTTTATCCTGACTCATGGACTATCCTTTTTGTGGCTTGTTTGCCCGGTTAAGTCGGGCATGACGACATTACTTGAAAGTATGGTTTAGAGAACCTGTTGAAATTGAGCTTGGTGCATTTGTTGTTATCGCACTCATTCTTATTATTTTAGAAGATTCTTATGGATGGCGATTATAGCGACAATCTTGTTCTCATTTCTTTAACGCTATCAACCTTTAACAACAAAAGTCATAACAGTTGTGACGAAAAAATAGCGAACAGAAACAAAAAAGCGACCTGGTGGTCGCTTTTTAAAATTGAGTGTTTTATCTATACGGCAATTGAGCTCTAAACAAATGGGCGACTAAAGAAGGCCACGCGCTTTTAGAATTGCGGTTTTGAAATCATCTTCTTGGTCTTTTTTCAGACCTGGGATCATTTCATCTTTTTCGCTGTTGCGCATTTTTAGGTGGTAGATAAGAACATCGTCAGTCAGTTCTTCAAGCTTGCCTTGGTAGCCCGCTTCTTTTGATAGCTTAATGATGAACTCTAATAGGTTAAGCTCTTGATCTTTCTGCCACTCAGGCTCCATCAGTTCAAGCAGTTCTTCAATGCGGTGACACTTCATACTTTATTTCTCCACAAATTTTATAATGATTTGTGGCTAAGGTATCAAATCGGGTAGGGAATACCAATGTGTAAACACATTTCAAGATGGGAGCGGGCAAGAAAAAAGCGCAGTAAAAACTGCGCTTTTTGTTAAGCGGCTTTAATCACTTTTGTTGTAGTCGGTGCTAATAAAGCAGTCTTCTCAACTAGAGTCATTGTAGGAGCCAATTTCTTAGCCGTTGGAGCAGCAACAAAGCCACTACGACGACGCATCGCACTACGGTTGGTGTGCGAGAACCTGACAGCTGTTGGGCGCATTAATTTACCTAACGGTCAGGCATATCCATTGCCAATCTAATGGCCTGATTTACCATGAGCTCCACCTCAATTGCTTGAAGCGTCACTCGTCTGGCTTTCGCCAATCCGAAGAATAAATCAGGATAATGATATGCATGCATATCAAGGCTTAGATTATCACTATCTAAGTTATCGATCGACGCCTGAGTGATAAATAGACGATATTAGAGCTAAAATAGTGTGAGCAGTATATTTGAGTTTGAACCTCTTTCAGGCTTAAGATGATGCTTTAAAGGAGGTGCATATGTCGTTCTTAAAGAAAACGTTAGCAAGTTTTGGAATTGGATCTGCCAAGGTGGATTCTGTATTGCAGCAGGAAGTGCTTTATCCAGGCAAGAAGGCGAGCATTATTGTGCATGTCTATGGTGGCGCTCAGCCACAAGAGATCGACAATATCGATCTCAACTTGTGCTGTCGTTACGTCAAAGAAGTTACCATGAACTCGCAAAGGCAAGAGGGTGGCCAAACACGTCGAATGCACCAGACATACTCGTTGGCCAAATGGAGCCTGCCGTATGCCTTTGTTATTCAGCCGGGTGAAACCCGTGATTTTGAATGTGAGTTTGATGTCCCGCTGAACACACCGGTCACGATTGGTGATTCAAAGGTGTGGCTAGAAACCGGGCTCGATATTGCGATGGCGATTGACCCTTCGGATAAAGACATCTTAACGGTGCGCCCTGACGCACTCCTCGATGGTATTTTCAACGAGCTTGAAGCTCAAGGCTTACGTATCCGCCAAGTGGAATGTGAAGCGGTAGAAGGCTTTGAACTGCCATTTGTACAAGAGTTCGAGTTTGTCCCGACGACGGGTCCTTATCATGGACGCTGGCGTGAGCTTGAGGTTGTTGCTCATCGTGATGAAACTGAGCTTAAGTTGTGGTTTGAGATAGACCGCAATCGCGACGGTGCCAAAGGCATGTTGGCGAGCTTATTGGGAGTGGGTCAGCTACAGCGTCAATTAAGTGTGCCATTGGATACCTCACCGGAAGAAGCTGGCAAGATGGTGCTTGAGTATCTAGATAGCGCCTCTTAGTCAGCTTTTTGGTTCTTTAGTTTTAGAGAGCCTAGCCTCATCACACAGTTTAGGCGTTATTAATGTCATAAAAGATGTCATAAAAATTTAAGCTTACACGTGTAAGCTTAATATGCAATACTAGGTCAATTGAACATTTACTCTAGTAGGATACTCATGTCTGCATCATCAGCTAGCGAATACAGCGACATCGAAGAACGCGCTAACGCGATAACCCATGGCTTGGGCGTCGTGCTTGGCGTGGTTGGTCTGATCTTGTTGTTGATTCGCGCGTTTGATTACCAAGCCGACATGTTGACGGTTGCCAGTATGGCAATCTATGGCAGCAGCATTATCCTGCTCTTTCTTGCTTCCACGCTTTATCACTCGATCACCACAGAAAAAACCAAGCGTTTATTGAAAACCCTCGATCACTGTGCAATTTACTTACTCATCGCAGGTAGCTACACCCCGTTTTTATTGGTTGGCTTAAGAACCCCATTAGCGATGGGCTTGATGGCGGTTATTTGGGGAATTGCGCTGGTCGGTATCATCATGAAGATTGCCTTCGTCTACCGATTTAAGCGTCTATCTCTGTTCATTTATTTAGCTATGGGCTGGCTGTCGTTGATTGTGGTGTATCAACTGGCGATGAATATTGAGATGGGCGGCTTGGTATTATTGGCGCTCGGCGGCGTGATCTACTCGTTGGGTGTTATTTTCTATGTGGCTAAACGCATCCCTTACAACCACGCCATCTGGCACTTGTTTGTGTTGGCGGGCTGCGCTTGCCATTTCTTCGCTATCTATCTGTACGTGACTCCGGTTTAGCGAGCCAGTACCTCAGTAATCTCAGCTTTAATCTGATATTCAGGGTGTTGTTCTAGGTCGAGCTTGATTAGCTTGCCTTCTTCACCCGTCTTTGGTCGTAGGTATGTGTCGGCCATTCGTTTGATTGATTTCCACACAGCAACTTCTTCTTCTGCCAACAACTCACCTTCTGCAGTAAACACGCTGATGTTAAGTGATACCAAAATGACCGCTTGAGTGCCTTGGTTGGTGATGGCTGTCGGAATGATAAGCTCACCATCTTCATAGCGACTGGCACCCAGTACAACATCCACTCCTGACTGAGACAGCTGTAAGCTTGGCTTTTTACTATTAACCACAATCGTAGTGCCACGCGTGTTCGTTGCGACAGGTACGGCTACGACAGGGGCTGCTGCAATAGGCGCTGCAATCTCTGATGTTGTCGCTGCTGCTTCCGTTTGCTTCGGTGCCACGTATTGCCAAGTAAAATCATCTTTGAGTAACACTTGTTTGCCATCAGGCAATGTGACCATTTGATCAGCAAAGGCAGAACTTACGAATACTGAGTTTGCGAGCAATGCGCCAGCGAGAAGTACGTATGGTTTCATCTGTGTTTCCTTGATTTTGTGCTTGGTTAGCGTCGCCAAAAGGCTGGGAAAAATAGAACAATGAGCGTCAATATCTCAAGTCGTCCCATCAGCATTCCTAAGCTTAGTAACCATTTAGCGGCGTCGGGCAGTGGAGCAAAGTTCCCGGTTGGACCGATCACGCTGCCCATGCCTGGACCAACGTTGGCAACGGCTGTGATAGCGCCAGATATACTGGTTACGGGATCAAGTCCCATCGCGCTCAAGCCGCCTGCAATTAAGATAATCGTAATAAAGAACATCAAACCAAATGCGACCAGTGAACGCACAATGTCGTCATTTACAGGGCGTTGGTTATAGCGTTGAACAAAGACACCCGACGGGTGAATCAGTTTCATCATTTGCTTATGGAGCATGGTCATCGCGATCTGAAAGCGGAAGATTTTAATACCGCCAGAGGTTGAACCTGAGCATGCGCCCGCCATCATTAAAAAGGCAAACAGCGTTGTAGGCAAAGCGCCCCACGCGGTGAAGTCTTCTAAGCCAAAACCGGTTGTGGTTACGACTGACACAATATTGAACATCGAAACACGCATCGCATCCATAACTGTGTAGCCATCTCTAACCACCAACCATGTCGAGATCACGGCACTGGTGACTAAGAATAGATAGGTGAAGCCTCTCACTTGCGCATCTTTGTAGAGGATTGAGAGTTTTCGGCCTCGCAGTGCGCTAACAAACAGTAGGAATGGCAGACCGCCAAGGAACATGAACAGGGTTCCTACCCAGTGAGCACTGTTAGAGAAGTGGTTCATTGAGCCATCTGATGTTGAGTAACCACCCGTAGACAGTGTTGTGAAGGCATGATTGATCGCGTCAAAGATGCCCATGCCTGCAAACAGATAGCTAATGATGCACAAGCCAGTCAGAACCAGATAAACCGCCACGATGTTCTTGGCGACAGTTTTTGCTCGTGGGCTGCTTTTATCTGACCAATCGGATGATTCGGTTTGGAACAGTCGCATACCACCGACGTTGAGCATTGGCAGAACCGCTACCGCCATAACGATAAAGCCGATGCCACCTAACCATTGCAGTATAGAACGCCACAACAGAATGCTTGGTGCCATGCTGTCTAAGCCGCTTAATACGGTTGAGCCTGTCGTGGTGATACCAGACATGGTTTCAAAATAGGCGTCAGTGAAGCTGATGTGGTTGATGAAGACAAACGGCAGTGCAGCAAAGGCACTGGCTATCGTCCATACCAGAGAGGTGATCAGGAACATGTCCCGCACCCCAAGTCGGAACTTAGCTGAACGGCCTAAGCTCAAGCAGATGAACGCCACAATGTGCGTGATCACTACCGACTGACCAAACTCGAGGAAGCCACCGGTGCCTGTGAAAAAGGCAACCAATGTAGGGATGTACATGAAAAGGGCGAGTTTTGATAACACTAACCCTATCACTAATAATATCGGACGAAAGTTGACCATAGCTTAATAGACCATCGCTTTGAGCCGGAGCATCGTTCTCACCAGAAGAAGGTTGTGAGAACAAGCTTACGAGAACAAGGCTATAAGAAGAACGGGCTCGGTTGGAATAGAGACTCAACATCAGGTACGTATTTCTTGTCCACTAGGAACATCACTACGTGGTCATCTTGTTCGATTACGGTTCTATCGTGCGCGATAAGTACTTCTTCTCCGCGAACAATCGCACCAATAGTGGTGCCCGGTGGTAGTTTGATGTCGCCAATCGCTCGGCCAACCACTTTCGATGTGGTTTCGTCACCGTGAGCAATGGCTTCGATCGCTTCAGCAGCGCCGCGACGTAGAGATGATACGTTTACAATATCAGCACGACGAACGTGAGTAAGCAGCGCAGAAATCGTCGCTTGTTGTGGCGAGATAGCAATATCAATCACGCCACCCTGAACAAGGTCGACATAAGCGCCACGTTGAATCAGCACCATTACTTTCTTGGCACCCATGCGCTTAGCCAGCATTGCGGACATGATGTTGGTTTCATCTTCATTGGTTAGAGCGATGAACACATCAACTTGATCGATGTTCTCTTCGGTTAGCAGCTCTTGGTCTGCCGCATCGCCACAGAAGACGATGGTGTTTTCTAATTCTTCAGACAGCTTCTCGGCACGAGTGTAACTGCGCTCAATAAGCTTGATGCTGTAGCTCTGCTCAAGGCGTTTTGCCAAGCTTGCACCAATGTTACCACCACCGACAATCATGATGCGGCGGTACGGTTTCTCTAGGCGCTGCAGCTCACTCATTACTGAGCGGATGTGGTTACTCGCTGCCACAAAGAAAACCTCATCATCGGCTTCAATGATGGTGGTGCCTTGTGGGCGAATCGGGCGGCCTTGACGGAAAATCGCGGCAACACGAGTATCGATGTGCGGCATGTGCTCACGCAAGGCAGACAGTGCATTACCGACCAGTGGACCACCGTAGTAGGCTTTTACTGCGACTAAGCTAACCTTCTGTTCAGCAAAGCTCACAACCTGCAGTGCACCTGGGTATTGAATCAGGCGCTCGATGTAGCTGGTCACTAGCTCTTCGGGTGCGATCAGGTGATCGACTGGGATAGCACCTGATTTGAATAGCGCTTCTTTCTCTTCTAGGTATTGAGGAGAACGAATACGGGCAATTCGGTTCGGCGTATTGAAAAGAGAGAAAGCAACCTGACACGCAGCCATGTTGGTTTCATCCATGTTGGTTACGGCAACCAACATGTCGGCATCTTGCGCACCCGCTTCACGTAGTGTGTTTGGGTGACTGGCATAACCGTTTACAACCCTAAGGTCGTACTTATCCTGAAGTTCACGAAGTCGGTCAGCATTACGGTCGACAATGGTGATGTCGTTGTTTTCACCAACCAGGTTTTCAGCAAGGGTACCGCCAACTTGTCCAGCACCTAGGATAATGATCTTCATAGCCTTTCTCTTTTCTTTACCGTGGTAATTCTAGTTATCTAACTTTATTTTGATAATGTACTAGAAAGAAACAGCGGCTAAGAAATAAATTCTTAGCCGCTGTTTAGTTGTTATGCCTGCTTTACTAGAACTGCGTAGTAGAAGCCATCCATATCTTCTTCTCCAGGTAGTATTTGACGACCCGGATTTTCGATATCAGACCCAACCAACGTTGCGTTCTCAGTACGTGCTAGGAATGCCTTCACTTGCAGCACGTTTTCTTGTGGCGTGATAGAACATGTCGCATAAACCATGGTGCCGCCTTCTTTCAGCTGACGCCACATTGCATCCATAATCTCGCTTTGCAGTTCAGCCAGTGCATCAATGTCAGATGCACGACGTAGCCACTTGATGTCAGGGTGGCGACGAATTACGCCGGTCGCTGAACAAGGTGCATCAAGTAGGATACGGTCGAACTTATCACCCATCCACCACTCTTCAGGGTAGCGAGCATCACCACAAATTACGTCGGCACGCAGTTGTAGACGCTCAAGGTTATCGTAAACGCGGTCTAGACGTTTGATGTCGCAGTCAATCGCAACCACTTCAGTATCTTGAGTGTGCTCAAGAATGTGTGCCGTTTTACCACCTGGTGCAGCACAACAATCTAGGATCAGCTCACCATCTTTTGGTGTTAGGTAATCAACCGAAAGCTGAGCGGCAGCGTCTTGCACTGATACCCAACCTCTGTCGAAGCCAGGAAGCAAAGTAACATCACAAGGTGCAGCTAATTTTATGGCATCGGCTGCTTCAGGGTGCAATGTGTATTCAATGTTTTCGTTTTTAAGCAGTTCAACATACTCGTCACGAGTGTGGTGTTGGCGGTTAACGCGCAGCCACATTGGTGCCTTGCTGTTGTTTGCTTCAACCAGTTGCTCCCATTGATCTGGGTAGCTCTCTTGAAGCATTTTTAGAATCCAGCTTGGGTGGCCGTATTTGCCTGCATTGTGGCTAACGGCTTTCTCGTCTAGTTCTTCTTGGTCACGTAGGTAGCTACGTAGTACAGCGTTGATCAAACCACTCAGGCTTGGACCACGCAGTGTTTTAGTGCCCTCAACCGTTTCAGCAACCGCGGCATGCGAAGGGATACGCATGAAGCTTAGTTGATAAATGCCCACCAAGATTAGGTGGTGGAATACACGCTTTTTACCTTTAAGCGGGTTTTCCATCAGTTCGTTAGCGATTGACTCTAAACGAGGCAGGTAACGAAGTGCGCCGTAGCAAATCTCTTGCAGTAGAGCATGGTCTCGCGGACGGATCGTTTTTTGAGCCGCAGGGAGAGCGTGTGAAAGAGAGTGGCCTTTATCGACAACTTGGAATAGGACATTTGCAGCAGCAGCGCGAACATTCATGAGGGGTACCGAATATTTATTTGAATACATGAGGGCATCTCTGCCCTCGTAAAGGTTTTCTAAGCTGTGTAATTAACAGCTTTAAAAGCGGATTAAGAAAGTTGAGTACCAACTTCAAACCAGCTTGCACGTGAGTTCAAGATATCCTGAACTGACATAGCTTTTTTACCTGGAACTTGTAGCTGTTCAAGAACAAGTACGCCTTGTCCTGTCGCTACGTAGATACCAGTTTTATCCGCTTGCAGAATGGTACCTGCAGGCTTATCAGAAGTTTGCTCTGCCACACGGCTTTGCCATACTTTGATGCTGTTCTCAGCGGCTTCAAAGTGGCTCATTGGCCATGGATTGAAGGCACGAACGCAGCGCTCAATATGCGCAGCTTCATCACTCCAGTTGATACGAGCTTCTTCTTTGCTTAGCTTCTTCGCGTAGTTAGCAAGCTCATCGTCTTGCTTTTCTGCAACCGTTTTACCAGAAGCGATGTCCGCTAAACACTCAACAAGCGCATCAGGGCCAAGACCCGCTAACTTCTCGTACATTGATGCGCTAGTATCTGTCGTTTCGATAGGCAGCGTCGCGATACTTAGCATGTCGCCAGTATCTAGGCCGATATCCATCTGCATGATCGTCACGCCTGTCTCTTTATCACCCGCCCAAATAGAGCGTTGAATCGGAGCAGCACCACGCCAGCGCGGTAGGATAGAGCCATGTACGTTGATACAACCTAAGCGAGGCATATCTAATACAACTTGCGGAAGCAATAAGCCGTAAGCGACAACAACCATGATGTCAGCGTTCAATTCAGCTAGCTCTTGCTTAGCCTCATCTGACTTGAAGTTTTCTGGTTGGTAAACCGGAATATTGTTTTCAAGTGCGATGTTTTTTACTGGGCTCGCAGTGAGTTTTTTACCTCGGCCTGCTGGGCGATCTGGCTGTGTGTAAACAGCAACAACTTCATGCTCCGAAGACAACAACGCCGCCAAGTGACGGGCGGCGAAATCCGGAGTACCTGCAAAGACAATTCTTAAAGACTGACTCAAGGTAGGCTTCCTTCTAATTTAGTAATAGCAGCGGTTATTAACCTTGTTTCTCGTTGAAACGTTTAATCTTCGCTAGCTTATCTTGGATACGTTTACGCTTTAGTGGCGATAGGTAATCAACAAACAACTTGCCTTCTAGGTGGTCAAGTTCGTGCTGAACACAGATAGCCAGAAGGTCATCAGCGTCGAATGTGAACTCGTTGCCGTCACGGTCTAGTGCTTTAACCGTTACTTCTGCAGCGCGAGGTACTAGAGCTCGAGCGCCTGGTACAGATAGGCAGCCTTCTTCGATTCCATCTTCGCCGCGTTTCTCAGTAATTTCAGGGTTGATAAGCACCATTGGCTCATCACGTGTTTCTGAAATATCGATAACAACGATGCGTTGGTGGAAATCTACTTGCGTTGCCGCAAGGCCGATACCTTCTTCGTCGTACATGGTTTCAATCATGTCATCAACGAACTTTTGAATCTCTGGGGTAACTTCTTTTACCGGTTTCGCCACGGTACGTAGACGATCATCTGGTAATGTTAATACTTGTAATACAGACATATACACTCGAAATATTGAACTGTGCCGAAACAGCTTAAACCTTGTTGGCTCAATTCTAGACATTTTAGAGGTCAAATGACAGCATCCTGAAGGTAATTCTCAAATCAGATGTCATATATTCAGACCAAGGAACCTAGGTCATGCGTCATTTTTCTCCCATTTTTTCTCTTGTTTGTGCCTCGCTTTCGTTCGCCGCTACGGCTGAAAATAGTGCTCAACCTTTAACCATTAAGCAGGGCGCACCTGAGGCGTATGTGGTGGTAAAGGGCGATACCTTATGGGATATATCTGCGATGTATCTTGATAGCCCGTGGTTATGGCCAAGGTTGTGGCAGGTAAACCCTGAGATAGAAAACCCTCATCTTATATACCCCGGAGATAAACTGTCTTTGGTTTGGATTAATGGTGAGCCGGTATTGAGTCTTAAACCCGTCATCAAGCTGAGCCCTAAGATTCGTGTCTCGGAGAAGAAAGCGGTGCCAACCGTCAATGAGGGGCTGGTTCTGCCTTATCTACAATCTGATCGCTTGGTTGAACAGCAAGATATTCAATCGGCTCATCGAGTGTTAGGGACCAGTGATGGAAAGAGATTCTTATCGGGAGAAGACCGGTTGTTTATCTCGGGCAACCAACAACATCAAAAGTGGGGCATCTACCGCGCCGTTGAGACCTACCAGAGAGATCAACCTCAAGCGAGTATCACCTCATTACGCTTGGTCGCCACGGCACGCTTAAAAGAAGTGGATGCGGAGTTCAGTAGCTTGCAGATAGAGACTCAGCTGCAAGAAGTACTGCTTAACGATCTCGTGTTACCGGAGCTTGGTGTTGATCAGGTGAAGCTCTCAACCACATTTTATCCAGCGCCTAGTGCTGCTGGTCAGTTTGCTAATATCTTGGGTTCATTAGATGGCAGCCAATACAGCGCAAAGAATCAGGTCGTTGTTATCAACAAAGGCTCACAGGACAATCTTCGCCAAGGCTCTATGTTTACGCTTAGCGAAAGCGGTGCAGTGGTGTTTGGTAAGCAAGGTGAATACAGCTATAAAGAGTCAGCGGCGAGCGATAAGGTGCAGTTGCCAAGTACCTCACTCGGTAGTTTGATGGTTATTCGCCCTTACGAGTATTTTAGCTTGGCGTTGATCACTCAAAGCTCCAAGCCGGTTAGTAATGACATTCTGGCGGTATCGCCTTTAGACCTTGCGTTGACGGAAGAGGTTAAGGGCACCGAGTGAATGAGCAACAACTGATCGCTTGGCTCTCGCTGAGCTTTGTTCCACAACTGGGTGGTAAGCGTCTTTCTCGTCTGCTGAGTGCTGATTCCCCATCGAATATTGTTGGTTACTCCAGCCAACAGTTGCAAGCGATTGGTTTGTCAGCCAAGCAAATATCCTACTTAAGACAGCAAGCCCCTAGAGAAGTGGAGGCTTGCCTGGCGTGGCAAGCAAGGCAGCCCAACCATCACATCATTACCCCTAATTGTCCGCATTATCCCAAACTGCTGAACGAGACCGCCTCCGCACCAAGTGTGCTTTTCGTTAAAGGTCATGTCGAAAAGCTGATTGAGCCTCAAATCGCTATGGTTGGCAGTCGAAACGCCAGTCTCGAAGGGCTGCAAACCGCGAAGTCCTTTGCTAAAGAGTTTGTCCAAAACGGTTTGATTGTCACCAGTGGCTTAGCGCTTGGTATTGATGGTTACGCTCATGATGGTGCTCTAGATAAAGGAGGGGAAACTTTTGCGGTGTTGGGTTCTGGCTTGGATTCTATTTACCCTGCGCGACACCGAAATTTAGCCGATAGGATCTGTGAGAATGGCGCGCTGATCTCAGAATTCCGCCCAAGCGCTAAGCCTCGACCTGAACATTTCCCTCGCCGTAACCGCATTATAAGTGGGTTGTCTTTGGGGACTCTTGTTGTTGAGGCGGCTGAGAAAAGCGGTTCTCTGATTACGGCGCGTTATGCGATGGAGCAAGGCCGTGAAGTGTTTGCGCTTCCCGGTTCGATTCATAACCCAACCAGTCGTGGAGGCAACAGTCTAATCAAAGCTGGCGCATGTTTGGTACAGAGCGCTCAAGATGTTCTAATTGAAATAAAGAGTCTGTTAGACTGGTCTATAGATCAGCAACCCAGTTTGTTCGAACCTACGCCGAACAAGAGTGAAAATGAACAATTGCCATTTCCACAGCTGTTAGCTAACGTAGGATTAGAGGCGACACCCGTTGATATTTTGGCACAGAGAACCCATATACCTGTGCATGAGGTCATGATGCAGCTTTTAGAGCTTGAGCTCTCAGGGCATGTTGTTGCAGTTTCCGGTGGCTATATTCGAAAGGGGAGAGGCTAGCTATGATGATGGACATACTGATGTACTTGTTTGAAACCTACATCCATAGCGATTCTGAATTGCAGGTGGATCAAGACGAACTGGAAGATGAGCTTCTTCGAGCAGGGTTTCACCAAGATGATATTTATAAGGCCCTCCATTGGTTAGAAGATCTTGCTGCACTGCAAGATACCGACAACCAAGCGGCGATTACTATGTGCTCCAATACCTCGATGCGTGTTTATACCAGTCGAGAGATTTCACGTATTAATATGGAGTGTCGAGGCTTCTTATTGTTCCTTGAGCAGATCAACGTGCTTACAACAGAGATTCGTGAAATGGTGATTGATCGTGTGATGGGGCTTGAGACCAACGAATTTGAATTGGATGATCTGAAATGGATTATCTTAATGGTGCTATTTAATGTGCCGGGTAATGAAAGTGCTTACACGCAAATGGAAGAGCTGTTGTACACCAAAGAGCAAGGTATCTTGCATTAATACAGGCTTGTCATGAGTAGTAAGATTGATAATCAGCTTTTTTCAGCACATGAACATGCGTTAGAGCATGAACCATGTCCGCAGTGCGGTGGGGAGCTTCAGCTTCGCCATGGTAAGCACGGCCCATTTTTAGGCTGTAAGCAGTATCCGAGCTGTGATTACATCAAGCCTCTTCATCAAAATGATGGTCATGTGGTGAAAGAGCTGGGCGTTCCGTGTCCTAAATGCCAAAACGAATTGGTATTAAGGCAAGGTCGCTTTGGGATGTTCATTGGTTGTAGTAGTTACCCAACGTGTAATCACATTGAATCTTTGGATCAACCGAAAGAACAACCTGAAGAGCAGCCACTTGTTGCCTGCCCTGAGTGTGGTCGAGGCCACTTGGTGGAGCGTAAATCTCGCTATGGCAAAACCTTTTATGCGTGTGATAACTATCCTAAGTGTAAGTTCGCTGTTAATCAGCCACCTGCTATCGGTCGCTGTGAACAGTGCCAGTTCCCATTGTTACTGGAGAAGAAAACGGCCAGTGGCACTAAGAAGCAATGTGCTGATCGCAAGTGTCATCACATTCAATCTCAGTAGTAATACTAATCACAGTAAGTGGATGACCAGAAATAAAAAAACGGCGCTCAATGAGCGCCGTTTGTATATCCAATGAACTTTTTATATCAATAAGCCAATGTCGGCTTACTTCATCTGCTCAGCAAACTCATGCACAGCTGGGTAGGCTTGCTTATCAAGAATGTCAGCCAATGAGCACAATGCTCTTTGTAGCTCTGCGTTGTAGTCAGCGCTCACGTTAATGTGGCCCATCTTACGACCTGCACGCTTCTCTTTGCCATACCAATGAACATGACAACCACCTTGAGCCAGAATAGCCTCTGGTAGGGTATCTTCACCAAGAATGTTGATCATTGCGGTTGGGCGAATTAGTTTAGTACTGCCTAGTGGCATACCACATACGGCACGCAGGTGGTTTTCAAACTGACAAGTCTCTGCGCCTTGTTGCGTCCAGTGGCCAGAGTTATGAACACGTGGTGCAATCTCATTAACCAGCAGTGAACCTTGAACATCAAAGAACTCAAGTGCAAGCACGCCAACGTAGTCCAAACGTTCTGCAACTGCGGTGAACATGGTTTTCGCTTGCTCTTGCAGTTCAATGTCATCAATGGCTGTTGACAAGCTCAACACGCCGTCGGTGTGAACATTCTCAGCCAGTGGATACACCTGAATCTCGCCATTGGTACCACGAGCACCAACCAGTGATACTTCGCGGTCAAACGGAACAAACTCTTCAGCCACAATCGCTTGGTTGTTTGTTGCGGCAATGCACTCAGCCATTTCTGTCCAAGTCGCGTCAACATTGTCTAATGTCTTTAAGCGCCATTGACCTTTGCCATCGTAACCGCCCAGTGTGCTCTTCAATACCATTGGTAAGCCAACGTGAGCGAGCGCAGCGTCAAAGTCTTCGCGAGAGTTGATCACGTAGTATTTGGCATTTTTCACGTTCGCTTCGTCTAACAGGGCTTTTTCAAGACGACGGTCACCGCCGGCTTTAATTGCTTCTGTTGTCGGTAAAAACTTACCGCTGCGTTCACACACCTCAAGTACATCGTGAGGAATATGTTCGAATTCAGCAGTAATGACGTCCGCACGCTCAATCGCATTTTCTAAGCCGTTACCTAGAATCGCTTGCGTTAATGGGTGAACAATATTTTTGCTGCCAACATCAAAAGCAGAAATTTCAATATTCAGCGGTGCCCCAGCTAGGGACATCATGCGAGCAAGTTGGCCCGCGCCTAACACAAGAACATGCATGGAAATTAGTCCTCTGCAGGGTTTGGATTAGCCAGAACCGTTTCTGTTTGCTCAGAGCGGAATGCTTCTACTTTTGCCATTACTTCTTCATTGTGTGTACCAATGATTTGAGCCGCTAGGATGCCTGCATTGGCAGCGCCTGCTTCACCGATAGCCAGAGTACCTACCGCGATACCTTTTGGCATCTGCACGATAGAAAGCAGAGAGTCCATGCCCTTCAGTGCTTTAGACTGAACTGGAACACCCAGAACTGGTACGCTTGTGAAAGCAGCAGCCATGCCCGGAAGGTGTGCTGCACCGCCAGCACCAGCAATAATCACTTTAATACCGCGCTCTTTCGCACTGGTTGCGTAGTCTGCAAGCAACTGAGGTGTGCGGTGAGCGGAAACCACTTTTGTTTCGTACGCCACGCCAAACTGATCCAACATTTCTGCAGCTAGCTTCATTGTTGGCCAATCAGATTTAGAACCCATGATAATACCGACAGTCATCTCAAACTCCTTCAGGTACGATTTAATTAGTGATTAGATATTTTGCGCGCATTATACGGGTAAAATTGCTTAAGGAAAACGTTTGCGTCAGTCTAAGTTGTTAATTGATACATTTTATAAACAAATAGCTTTAGTCACAGTGAATGATAATTTGTACACTTAGTGAGTTAGATAACTGAATTAATGAGGCAACCCGTGGATAACTTTCAACATACTTTGCAGGCATTACAACAAGGTGAAGTCATTGCTTACCCGACCGAAGGCGTTTTTGGGGTCGGTTGTGATCCCGATAATCCACAAGCCATCAAGAAATTACTCGACTTAAAACAACGACCGATCGAGAAAGGGTTGATCTTAATTGCTGCACGTTACGAGCAACTGTTACCTTACATTGATGAAAGCCAATTGACGGAAGAACAGTTGGCAACAGTGAAAGCGACATGGCCAGGTCCAGTCACTTGGATCATGCCAACCAGCAGCAAAGTCACTGACTGGGTAAGTGGCCAATTTGATTCCATCGCGGTACGAGTGACTGATCACCCTTTGGTTCAAAGAATGTGTAATGAGTTTGGTAAGCCGTTAACCTCTACCAGTGCTAACCTGACCGGCAAGCCGCCTTGTATGACAACTGAAGAAGTTCAGCTGCAACTTGGCCAACATTTGGTGGCTATTTTAGAAGGTCAAACGGGTGGCCGTGAGAAGCCAAGCGAAATTAGAGATGCAAAAACGTCGAAAATATTAAGACAGGGTTAAACCCTGCAGAGGAAGAAAGATGTCAGCAATTGATAAAGAAGCAGTAAAGCAGTTTTTACTGAGCCTACAAGATTCGATTTGCCAGCAGCTTGAACAAGCTGATGGCACAGCACTGTTTGAAGAAGATGCGTGGCAGCGTGAACCTGGCGAGCGCCTGGGTGGCGGTGGTCGAACTCGAGTGATGACCAACGGTGCGGTATTTGAGCAAGGTGGGGTTAACTTCTCTCACGTAGCGGGTAAGGCTATGCCTGCCTCAGCTACAGCTCATCGCTCTGAATTGGCCGGACGTAAGTTTGAGGCTATGGGGGTTTCATTAGTTATCCACCCTAAAAACCCATATATCCCAACCTCACACGCGAACGTTCGATTCTTCATTGCGGAAAAAGAAGGGGAAGACCCGATTTGGTGGTTTGGTGGTGGTTTTGACTTAACGCCATTTTATCCTGTCGACGAAGACTGCCAATCTTGGCATCAAACAGCCAAAGATCTTTGTGCGCCATTTGGTGACGATGTTTATCAAGAGCACAAAGAATGGTGTGATAAGTACTTCTATCTTCCACATAGAGATGAAACACGTGGTGTGGGTGGTTTGTTCTTTGATGACTTAAATGAGTGGGGCTTCGATAAGAGCTTTGCTTACATGCAGGCGGTCGGTGAGGGCTTTGCTGCGGCGTACTTACCAATTGTAGAACGACGCAAACAGACACCTTATGGCGAACGTGAGCGTGACTTCCAACTATACCGTCGTGGCCGCTATGTTGAATTTAACCTAGTGTATGACCGTGGCACCCTATTTGGTCTACAAAGCGGTGGTCGCACAGAGTCTATATTGATGTCGATGCCGCCATTGGCTCGCTGGGAATACCGCTACGAACCACAAGCGGGTTCACCAGAAGCTCTGCTTTATAGCGACTACCTAAAGCCTCGAGTTTGGTAGTTCTTCCTTCCTTATAGGGATAGTGATAGGGTCATCTATATAGATGACCCTTTTTTTCTGTTAGGTAAGGATATGACACAGCAAGTAGATCGTTATGCCGTTTTCGGTAACCCTATTGGGCAAAGCAAATCGCCATTCATTCACACATTATTTGCTCGCCAAACCAGCCAACAACTTACCTATACAGCATTACAGCCAGATCATGGTGAATTTATCACTGCTGCCAAAACCTTTTTCAGTGAAGGTGGTCGAGGATGTAACGTCACAGCACCTTTTAAAGAAGATGCGTATCAGTTTGCCAATCGCCTAACAGAGAGGGCTGAACTGGCCGGTGCCGTAAATACCCTTAAGAAGTTAGATGATGGAGAGATCATTGGTGATAACACCGATGGTGAGGGTTTAGTTCAAGACCTGCTTCAACATCAAGTCACGCTAAAAGGAGCACGTGTTCTTCTTCTTGGCGCTGGTGGTGCTGCGAGAGGAGTGATTCAACCTCTTCTCGACCAAAAGCCACAACAGCTGGTGGTCGCTAATCGAACCAGCTCCAAGGCTGAACTTCTGGCTGAGATGTTTTCGTCGCATGGCAACATCAAGGGGATGGGGCTAAGTGATGTTAATAAAGGCTTTGATGTCATTATTAACTCTACCTCATCTGGTCTAAGCGGGCAGCTTCCTGAAGTATCTGAGGTGATTTTCAACTCTAATAGCGCCGTTTATGACATGGTTTATGGATCGGGAACCACGGTATTCAATCAATGGGCATTAGATAATGGTGTTCATGCTGCTTATGATGGTCTGGGTATGTTAGTGGGGCAGGCAGCAGAGAGCTTTATGCTTTGGCGTGGTCTTCGTCCGGGAACAAAACAGATTTTAAGAGAATTACGTAAAAACCTAGAGATGTAATGAGGTATTTATAAAAAATGAATCAATCAATTCTATTTCCTGATATCCAAGATTGGGATGAAGAGAGCCGAACAATCACGTTCCCAGCACAACAGTCGGGCGCATTGATTGAATGTGTCATGTCTATTGAGGAATTATCACAATTGGCAGGAAGAGATATAAAAGAAGGCGATCAAGCTTTAGTTATCTTTTCAGAGTTACGTTTCGATATTGAAGAGCTAGCGGAAGAGTTAATAGAAGAAGAGGAGTATGACTCCTCTAATCGGATTCAGATCAAAGCGCTTTAGACTGGAAGTACAGAGTCTAGATAGTCATTTTTATTCTGAACATAGTTGTCTGCAGACTTCTGTAAAAAGGCACGCTCTTTATCATTTAATGGGCGTGCTTGTTTTACTGGGCTTCCTACATAGAGATAACCACTTTCAAGTACCTTGTTCGGTGGTACTAAGCTACCAGCACCAATCATCACTTCTTTTTGGATAATCACGCCATCCAACACGATCGCTCCCATACCAACAAGTACACGATCCTCAATAGTGCAGCCATGCAGCATTACTTTATGCCCGATAGTGACATCATTACCTATTAAGAGAGGATAACCGTCAGGGTTTTCTACATTCTTATGGGTGACGTGCAAGACACTACCATCTTGGATATTCGTTCTCTCTCCAATATGAATGTGGTTCACATCCCCTCGAGCTGCAACCAAAGGCCACACGCTAGAGTCGTTACCTATTTTGATATCACCAACCAGTACCGAACTTGTATCTATATAGACACCTTGCCCAATCTGAGGGGATATTCCTTTATAACTGCGTATTGAACTCATAAATCCTCCTTTATATAGGCACCTTAAGCCCTTAATTAAGGGGAATACTAGTGAAAATGGAGTGTTTTGAACAAAAAACGCTCGAACAATCAAAAAAGTAAGAAAAACTTAAAAAAGGGCTTGCCAGTGTGATCGAAATCTCTATAATGCCACCTCGCTGACACGGGATGGCTTCAACAGAAACCAAAACGAACCAGCAGGTCAAA